>JAODAV010000035.1 GCA_025463605.1 Rhodoglobus sp.
GCGACCTCGCCGGCGAGGTCCACCCGGTGTGGCACCTTCAGTCCCGAGCTGCGCGTGTAGAAGGCGGGCCACCAGTCGTGCTGCCAGCCGATCACCGGCACGCCCACCGTCTCGAGGTACTCGAGGGTGCGGGCGAGGTCGAGGAAGGCCTTGGCCCCGGCGCACACGGTGATCACCGACTGGTGTGCCAGCGCATCGAGGTCGGCCGAGATGTCGCCCGTGAGCTCCGAACCGCGGTGCACACCGCCGATGCCACCAGTCGCGAACACCGACACGCCTGCGGCCGCCGCGAGCGCCACCGAAGCGGACACCGTCGTCGCGCCGAAATCCCAACCCTGACCGATCGCGACGGCGAGATCGCGCTCGGCCAGCTTCCGTCCCGCGCCCAGGATCCGCTCGTGCTCAGTCGCTTCCAGCCCGACGCGAGCCACGCCGTCGAGCACGGCTGTCACCGCGGGGACGGCACCCGCCGTACGAACCGCAGTGATGCACCGCTGGAGGGCTTCCGCGTTGAACGGAGCCGGCAGACCGAGGTTGGAGAAGATGGTCGACTCCATCGCGACGACCGATCCGCCGGAGGCGAGGGTGTCGGCGACTTCGGCCGAGAGCACGGGTATGAGCATGGCCCACAGTGTGCCAAGGACGCGGCGCCGTGCCGCCGTGCCGTCAGTCGGCGTCGGTGGAGGTCGAGCTGACCCACGCGGCGAACAGCTCGGCGTAGCGGCCGTCGGCAGCGACGAGGTCGCCGTGCGCGCCGTCCTCGACGAGGCGGCCGCGCTCGAGCACCAGGACCCGGTCCGCGCGCATCGCCGTCGACAGCCGATGGGCGATCGCGATCGTCGTCCGCCCTTCTGCCAACCGCTCCAACGCGCGTGCCATGCGGACCTCGGTCAGCGCGTCCACCGACGACGTCGCCTCGTCGAGGATCAGCACGTCAGGATCGGCCACCGAAGCGCGGAGGAGCGCGACGAGCTGACGCTCTCCCGCCGACAGCTGCGAACCGCGCTCACCGACCATCGTCTGCAGACCCTCGGGCATCGTCGCGAGCCATTCGTCGAGGTCCAGCGCGGCGACGGCGCGCTCCAGATCACCCAGCGAACTGCCCGGCCGGGCGAAGCCGAGGTTGGAGGCGATGGTGTCGTCGAACAGGAATGGCTCCTGCGGCACGACGACGAGTCGGCGGCGGAGCTCCTCGTTGGCGACGAACGTCAGCGGCACACCACCCAGCGCGATCTGTCCTGCCAGGGGGTCGGCCAAGCGGGCGAGCAACCGTCCGAGAGTGGTCTTGCCGGACCCGGTGGAACCGACGAGCGCCACCTGCTGCCCGGCCGGGATCATCACCGACACGCCGGTCAGCACCGGTTCGTCGTCGTCGACCTCGCCCCGGCTGCGGTACCGGAAGGTGACGTCGTTGACGTGGATCGAGAGCGGACCCTCGGGCAGTGGTCGCGGTGAGGTCGGCCGCGGCGGGCCGATCGGCAGGTCGAGGATTCCGATCAGCCGGCGGAGCCCCGCGACGGCGGTCTGGGTCTGGTCGAGGACTTCGGTGAACTCGGCGATCGGTTCGAGGAAGCGGTAGGTGAGGAACACGAAGCCGACGAGTGCGCCGGCGGTCAGCCCGCCTGCGGTGCCACGGGCCACGCCGACCCCCACGACCGCCGCGACGGTGAGGGCGCTGAACACCTCGCCGGAGGGGAACAGGAACGCACCGATCGTGCCGGCGCGCACGAAGGCATCCGCACGCTGCTTGGCCACCACTCGCGTCCGGGCGGCCATCACGGGCCCTGCCCCGTAGGCGCGCAGCGTCTCCGCGCCGGTGACGACCTCGGTGACGGCACCGAGCAGATCCGCGTTGCGGGAGCGGGCCCGGTCGTACGCCGCGCCCAGGTGCGACTGCACCATGCGCAGCACCCACACGAGAGGCAACGCGACCGCGAACGCGATCAGCGCGAGCAGCCAGTCGTACGAGAGCATCACGCCTGCGACGATCAGCATCAACGCTCCGTCCAGCAGCCAGGCCAACCCACCCCACTGGAAGAACTCGGCCAGGGTCTCGACGTCCGAGGTCACCCGGGCCACCAACGCGCCGCGACGCTCGTCGCTGTGGTCGGCGAGGCTGAGCCGGTGGATGTGCGCGATGACACGCACGCGCAGGTCGTACAGAGCACCCTCGCTGCGCCGGCCGAGGCGCAGCACTGCAGCGCGTTGGCCGAGCGTGCCGATCACCACGGCGGTACCGGCGATCGCACACAGGACGGCGATGAAGCGCATCCGCACCCCATCGTCGGTGAAGCCGTGGTCGATCGCCTGCTGCACCGTGATCGGGATCACCACCCGGCCGGCAGCGCCGATCAGCGCGTACGACAACGTGAGCGCGAAGCCCTGGCGCAGGCGGGGCGCTTCCTGCACGCCCCGACTGAGGATGTGCGTGGTGCCGAGCCGACCGCCGAGCTCTTCGTCCTCGAGCAGACCCGGCATCAGACGCCCTCCGGCGTGGTGCGGTCCAACTCGAAGGCCTCCATGATCGACCGGTAGGTCTCGTTGGCCACCAGCAGCTCGACGTGCGTGCCCGTCGCCTCGATCCGTGCATCGTTCAAGAACACGACCCTGTCCGCGAGCGCGATGGTGCTCGGACGCGACGCGACCA
>JAODAV010000019.1 GCA_025463605.1 Rhodoglobus sp.
ACCGGCGGCAAGGACCCGAACAAGGGCGTCAACCCGGATGAGGTGGTCGCCGTGGGCGCCGCCCTCCAGGCCGGCGTGCTGAAGGGTGAGCGCAAGGATGTGCTGCTCATCGACGTGACCCCCCTGAGCCTCGGTATCGAGACCAAGGGCGGAATCATGACGAAGCTCATCGAGCGCAACACCGCCATCCCCACCAAGCGCAGCGAGACCTTCACGACGGCGGACGACAACCAGCCGTCCGTCGCGATCCAGGTCTTCCAGGGCGAGCGGGAGTTCACGAGGGACAACAAGAACCTCGGAACGTTCGAGCTCACCGGAATCGCACCGGCGCCACGCGGCATCCCGCAGATCGAGGTGACCTTCGACATCGACGCGAACGGCATCGTGCACGTGTCCGCAAAGGACAAGGGCACGGGCAAGGAGCAGTCGATGACCATCACGGGTGGCTCGAGCCTCTCGAAGGATGACATCGAGCGCATGGTGCGCGAGGGCGAGGAGCACGCAGCAGAGGACAAGGCGCGCCGCGAGGCAGCCGAAATCCGCAACACTGCCGAGCAGCTCGCGTACTCCACCGACAAGCTCATCAAGGACAACGAGGACAAGCTCCCCGACGACGTGAAGAGCGACGTGCAGGCGGATGTCGATGCCCTCAAGTCCGCCCTCGCCGGCGACGACGAGGCGGCCGTGAAGACCGCGTTCGACAAGCTGAGCGAGAGCCAGCAGAAGCTCGGCCAGGCCATCTACTCCGCCGCGCAGGAGCAGCCCGCTGCTGACAGCGAGTCCACTGAGCAGTCGACCGCCGCGGACGACGACGAGGACATCGTCGATGCCGAGGTCGTAGACGACGAGGAAGAGCCCAAGAAGTAACAATGGCTGACGAGAAGAACAACGACGACAACCAGGAACCCGTGATCCGCGACAAGCGGAGAGTCGACCCTGAGACGGGCGATGTTCGCGAGCCTTCGGAAGGGGCGGGCGCCGACGCTCCCGCCCCCGACGACTCCCCGGACGGGACTGCACCCGAGAAGGAGGAAGAGGTCGACGAGCTGAGCGACGAGGACCAGGCCTTGCTCGAACAGGCGAGCCGGGATCTCGTTGCCGAGATGCGCACCGACATGCTGCGCGCGCAGGCCGAGCTCGTGAACTTCCGGCAGCGGGTCGAGCGGGATCGCGCTGCCAATCGCGACGCGGTCATCGCGGAGGTCATCCGTTCCCTGCTTCCGGCAATGGACGACCTCGCTCGGGCGGAAGCCCACGGCGACCTCGTCGAGGGTGCGCCTCTCACGCTCGTCGCGCAGAAACTGCGTTCGGCATTCGAGAAGTACGGCCTCAAGCAGGTCGGCGAGAAGGGCGAGCCCTTCGATCCGGCTTTCCATGAGGCCGTCGTGCAGCTTCCCTCCGAGGACGTCACGATCAACACCATCGCCGACGTCATCGAGCCCGGCTACATTCTCGGCGACCGCCTCGTGCGTGCCGCGAAGGTCGCCGTGTTCGTTCCCGCCGAGTAGGGCAGGAAGGAAGCCACGTGGCCAGCCAGGACTGGTTCGACAAGGACTTCTATGCGGTACTGGGCGTCTCCAAAGACGTGTCCGAAGCCGACCTGAAGAAGACCTACCGAAAGCTCGCGCGGCAGTATCACCCGGACTCGAACCCGGGCGACGCCAAGGCGGAGGCGAAGTTCAAGGAGATCAGCGAGGCGCACTCGGTGCTCTCCGATCCAGAGCTTCGCAAGGAGTATGACCAGATCCGCGCGATGGGCTCCGGTGCTCGCTTCACTGCCAGCGGGCAGAACGGCGGCTTCGAGGATGTCTTCGGCGGCATGTTCGGCGGCGGCAACCAGCGGTACCAGTCGAGCGCGAGCTTCGAGGATCTGCTCGGCGGCATGTTCGGCGGCGGCGGTGGATTCCGGGGCGCCCAGGGACCGACGAAGGGCCGGGATGTCGCGGCGAACACGACGCTCGACTTCGTCACTGCGATCAAGGGCGAGACGATCAAGCTCCAGCCCGCGCAGGGCAAGCCGATCAACGTCAAGGTTCCTGCAGGCGTGAGCGACGGGCAGAAGATCCGGCTCAAGGGCAAAGGCGAGCCGAGCCCGGATGGCGGATCGCCTGGCGACCTCGTGCTCACGGTCGCGGTGCGCAAGCATCCCGTGTTCGAGCGCGACGGCCAGAACCTGCGCGTGGTCGTTCCCGTCACATTCGCGGAGGCGACGCTCGGCGCGACCATCGAGGTGCCCACTCTGGGCGGCGAGCCCGTGAAACTGCGCGTCGCCCCGGGAACTCCGAGCGGGCGCATCCTTCGTGTGAAGGATCGCGGGGTCACGTCGGCGAAGGGTACCGGGGACCTGCTCGCTGAGATCCAGGTCGCGGTGCCCAGTCGGCTCACGGACGAAGCACTCAAGCTCCTCGAGGCGTTCGACAAAGCGATGCCCTCCGAGAACCCGCGTGAGGCACTGCTCGACAAGGCGAGGAGCATGCACTGATGGTCGAGGCCGGGGTGATGGACGCCGAGACGCCGGTGTTCGCGATCGCCGCTGCGGCCGAGCTGGCGGGCATGCACCCGCAGACCCTTCGGCAGTACGACCGGCTCGGCCTCGTCAGCCCTGGCCGCACGGCGGGCCACTCGCGCCGCTACTCCCTGCGTGATGTCGCCCAGCTGAGAGAGATCGCGGCGCTCAGCGCTGAGGGGCTCAACCTCGTCGGCATCAAGCGCATCCTCGAACTCGAGAATCGCGTTGCCGAACTGGGCTCTCGCGTGCGCGAACTCGAGCACGCCCTCGCCGACGAGTTGCTCGCGCGGCCCGGCCGCCGAGTGTTCGCGGCCGGGCCCGCCGGCGAAGTGGTGTCGCTCAGGGCCGGCGCCCGGGCCGAGCGCTCCAACCAGGTCGTGGTGTGGCGTCCGCTGCGGCGAAGCAGCGAGTGACTTTCTCGTTCGACGACCTGCGCCGCTGGCCCGACGTCGAGGCGCCGAACCTGTTCGCGGTCGACGCCACTGATCGGCTGCTCCTTGTCGAGGCATCCGAGGCGATCACTTCGGCGGCGCCCGGCGAGGTCGTTGTCATCGGGGACTCGTACGGCGCTGTGACTCTCGGTGCATCCGCGCTGCACGGGGCGCGCGGCATCCGCGTGTTCCAGGACTCGATCGTCGGGGAGCGGGCGCTCGCCGCCAACGCGCGTGACGCGGGTTCGTTCGAGACCCTGCCGCTCGGTGCCGAGCTCGTGAGTGGAGCCCGGGTCGTGCTACTGCAATTGCCGCGCGGGCTCGATGAGCTCGACGAGCTGGCGGCCACGATCGCTGCTCACGCAGCGAACGACGTGGTCGTCTATGCCGGCGGCCGCATCAAGCACATGACCGTAACCATGAACGAGGTGCTCTCTCGGCACTTCGAGAGACTCGATGTGCGGCACGCGAGGCAGAAGTCACGCGTTCTTGTCGCCTCCGGGCCGATCCGCGGACACGTGCCAGAGCTCCACCGCGAGTTCCATGCCGATTTCGGAATATGGGTATGCGCGACCGGGGCGGCGTTCGCGGGAACGCGTATCGACATCGGCACGCGCGCGCTGCTCGCGGTTCTCGACAGAGCGGCGCCGGATGCCTCCACCGCCGTAGATTTGGGGTGCGGTACGGGCGTCGTCGCCGCCGTACTCGCGAAGTCACGGCCCGGCATCTCGGTGCTCGCGTCGGACGCGTCGGCGGGCGCCGTGGCATCCGCGACCGCCACCATGGAAGCCAACCGACTCGGCAACGTGACCGTCACGCGGGACGATGCGCTCTCCGACCAACCTGACGACAGTGCCGACCTCGTGCTGCTCAATCCGCCGTTCCATCTCGGCTCAACGGTGCACACGGGTGCGGCCTCCAGGCTCATCGCCGCGGCCGCTCGCGTGCTGAAACCCGGAGGGGAGCTCTGGACGGTGTACAACTCCCACCTCGCCTACCGCGCCGAACTCGAGCGCGTTGTCGGCGCCACGAGCGAGATCTCCCGGGGTCCCAAGTTCACGGTGACCCGGTCTCTAGCCAGATCCTGACCTTTCGGGCCAATTTCGCTACGCCCTGTGACGGTTCGTGACGATGAGTGTTGCTCTCTTACCCGACGTGTCCTCGCCGGTGGCGGGACCGCAGAATCCTGCGCATACTCGTGCGATCCCCTTGTACCAACCGGAGGCTCCGATATGTCGCTCCCCCGTTCCGCCCGCCTTGTGGCACCCCTCGCGATAGTCATCGCCGCGTCGCTTGCCGCGTGCGCAAGTCCCGCTGCCGGATCCGGCGAGGGTCAACGTATCGACGGTGGGACGATCGTCTACGCGCCCCAGCAGGAGCCGGCGTGCGTTTTCGGTGGCTGGATCGAGCAGGCCTATATCTCCTACAACGTGCTCGACTCGCTCGTCTCGCTCGACGAGAACTCCCAGGTGGTGCCGTGGCTCGCTGAGAAGTGGGAGGAGTCCGACGACGGCTTGAGCTGGACCTTCACGCTCAAGGACGGCGTCGGGTTCACCGACGGCACTCCGGTCAATGCCGAGGCGGTCGCCTATAACTTCGACTACTGGGTGACGGGCGGAAACAGCACGGCGCGGGTGTGGCTGTTCGGCTACTACGAATCGGCCGAGGTCGTCGACGACCTCACGGTGCGCATCAACCTTTCGGCGCCGTATCCGAGACTTGCCGACAACCTCACCCAGGGCTACTTCGGCATCCAGTCGAAAGACGCACTCGAGACCCGCAGCGACGAGGACAACTGCTCCGCCCCGATCGGATCGGGAGCCTTCATCGTCGAGGAGTGGAACCGCGGCCAGAACCTCGTGCTCGTGCGCAACGAGAATTACACCTCGTGGCCGGCCAACGCGCTCCACGAAGGGCCTGCCTACGTCGAGAAGGTCGACTGGCGCTTCGTGGCCGACGCGACGACGCGGGTAGCAGCGCTGCAGAGCAGCGAGGTCGACGCGATCTACGACGTGCCGGCCGTGCAGTGGAAGACTCTCGACGACGGCGGCTACGAATTGGAGCGGTACGTCACTGCGGGTCGTCCCCAGCAGTTGAGCTTCAACACCCAGATCGGTCCGTTCACCGACGAGCGCGTACGGCAGGCATTCGCATACAGCCTCGACCGCGAGCAGATCGTCGAGACAATCGGGCAGGGCGTCATCCCGTTCGAGGGCAATGGCGGCGTGAGCCAGTCGACGCCCGGATACAGCCAGGCGGCTGCGGACCGGTACACCTACGACCCGGAGAAGGCCGCCGAACTGCTGGACGAGGCGGGCTGGCAGCTCAACGCCGACGGGGTCCGTGAGAAGGATGGCGAAACGCTCGAAGTCGTGCTGCCGTACGGCGCGGGCTCGATCGTCAACGCTGACGGCGCCGCGATCCTCCAGGGCGTCAAGGAGCAGGCCGAGCAGGTCGGGTTCGTCGTGGACCTGATCCCGGTTCCGCAGGCCGAGTTGTTCGCGGGTGCATACTCCACCGCTGAGGAGAGGGACATCGCGGTCGGCTACTGGACCGCCGTCACCTCCGGCATCCTCTACATCAACTGGCGGCCGAGCACGCCGGAATCGCCGAATTACTCGAACCAGGCGTTCTACGACGACGAGGAACTCGGGCAGCTCATCCTTGATGCCAACTCAGCCGCCGATCTCGACACCCAGAACGAGCTCTACCAGCAGGCCCAGGAGTACATCGCGGATCACGCTCTCGCGATCGGCGTCTACGCGCGGCTCAGCACCCTCGCGGTCGCGCCCAACCTGCACGATGTGTGGCAAGAGCACGCCCAGGGGGGACCGACGTTCTATGACGCCTACCTCACCGAGTAGTACGCCGCGAGCGATCGCGCTGCAGGTGCTGCACAAGCTCGGAACCGCGCTGAGCGTGCTGATCGGCGCGGTCACCGTGGCCTTCTTCGCCCAGACGGCCCTTCCGGGCAACCGCGCCACCGCGATCCTCAACATCCGTGCCGGCCAGGCCGTGCAGCGGACGCCCGAGGAATTGGCGCAGATCAATCAGCAATACGGTCTCGAACGCCCGCTCGTCGTTCAGTACCTCGACTATCTCGTGGGCGCACTGCGCGGCGACTTCGGGCACTCCTACCAGCAGTACCGCCCGGTGGCCGAGATAATTGGCGAGCAGCTTGGGGCGACCGTGGTGCTCGCACTCACCGCCATCGTCATCGCCTGGATCCTCATGGTCGTCTGGGTCACCCTCACCGCCGGCCGAGGACCGCGCGTCGGCGCGATCGGCTCGCTTGTGGATGTCACGGCTGCGGCATTGCCCGCCTACTGGCTCGGCATCATCCTTCTCCTCGTATTCGCGCTCGGGTTGCGACTGTTCCCGGTGATCGGCGGTACGGGCCCCGCGGGTCTCGTGCTTCCGGCCCTCACACTCGCGATCCCGCTCGCCGGCTTCCTCGCGCAGGCGACGCGCACCGAGTTCGAGCGCGCGCTGGACCAGCCCTTTGTCATCTCCGCCCGGATGCGCGGCCAAGGCGACCTCGGTGTGCGCCTCGGCCACGTCCTTCGGCACGCCATCCTGCCCGCGATCACGCTCACGGGCTGGGCACTCGGGGCGACCCTGTCCGGTGCGGTAGTCGTCGAGTCGATCTTCTCCCGACCCGGAATCGGCCAGGTGCTTGTGACTGCCGTCAACTCCCAGGACCTGCCGATCGTGGTGGGCATCGTCGTGCTCATCTCGGCGTTCTACGTGCTCGCCAACCTCCTCGTCGACATCGCCTACACGATCGTCGACCCGCGGCTCAAAGGGGCGGCATCGTGACCGCGCTCCGTCCGTCCGTCATCGACGCTCCCCGCGTGGCGCTCACGAAGCGGCCGTGGAGCCTGTACCTCTCGATCGGGCTGCTCGCGTTCCTCGCCGTCGCGGCCGTGGCACCGAACCTCCTCGCGCCCTACGGACCCACCGCGATCGATTACGACAGTGCCCTGCAGCCGCCGTCATTCCTGCATCTGTTCGGCACAGACGAGTCGGGCCGCGACTTGTACAGCCGCGTGATCCACGGCACGAGCCAGTCCCTCCTCATCGGCATCGGGGCCGCGTTCGTGAGCCTCGTTCTGGCCGTGATTCTCGGAGCTCTCGCTGCCCTCTCGGTCAAACCCGTCGCAATACTGGTTGACCGCAGCGTCGAGATCCTGTTCGCGTTTCCCGCCCTTCTTCTCGCGTTGCTGCTCATCGCGATCACCGGACCGTCGGCGTGGACGCAGGTGTTCGCGGTCGGTCTCGGCACAGCGCCCGGCTACGCCCGCATGGTCCGTGGACAGATCCTCGCCGCCAAGAACTCCGGCTACGTCGAGGCCGCGACCGCCCTGGGGCACTCGCGGGGTCGAATCCTGCACGAGCACATCCTGCCGAACGCGTTGCGTCCACTCGTCGCGGTCTTCGCGCTCTCGATCGGGCAGTCCATCGTGTGGGCTTCCGGCCTGTCGTTCCTCGGGCTCGGCGTGGCCCCGCCCTCACCCGAGTGGGGTGCGCTCCTGGATGCGGGGCGAGCGTATGTGACGCAGGCCAGCTGGCTCCTGCTGTTCCCGGGCCTGGTAATCGTTGCCCTCGCTCTCTCCGCGACGAGCATCGGGCGCCATTTGCAGTTCTATCTCGAGAAGGGACGCAGAACATGACCGTAATGGAGACCTCGACGACGCTCGACGAACTGGATGTTCTCGACATCGTCGACGCCGAGTCTCGGCCGGCCCCACGCCTGCGCGTTGAGAACCTGCGAGTCGCGTTTCCGAATCGCGCCGGACCGCATCAGGTCGTGGGCGGGGTCTCATTCGACCTCGCGCGGGGGGAGTGCGTGGCCATCGTCGGGGAGTCAGGGTCAGGCAAGAGCGTGACGGCGCGATCCCTCGTCGGGCTGACGGGCCGTGACGCCGTCGTCGAGGCGGACCGCCTCGAGCTGCACGGTCGCGACACCCGCACCCTCAGCCCACGCCAGTGGCGGCACCTGCGCGGCAAGGAAGTCGGATTCATCCTGCAGGATGCGCTCGTTTCCCTTGACCCGCTGCGTGCGGTCGGCGTCGAGATCTCAGAGGCACTCCGCCTGCACGGCTGGGGAAACCGCGCCTCGCGCGCCACACGGGTGCTCGAACTGCTCACTCGAGTCGGCGTGCCCCTGCCCGGACTCCGCGCGCGCCAGCGTCCTGACCAGCTGTCCGGGGGTCTGCGCCAGCGGGCGCTGATCGCGTCGGCGATAGCGCTCGATCCCGACGTGGTCATCGCAGACGAGCCGACGACTGCCCTCGACGTGACCGTGCAGGCGCAAGTGCTCGACCAGCTCGAGGCGATGAAGGAGCGCGGCGCGTCCGTCATCCTCATCAGCCACGACCTAGCGGTGGTTGCGCGTCTCGCCGACCACATTCTGGTGATGCGCGACGGCGAGGTGCTTGAGCAGGGTCCCGCCGCCCAAGTGCTCGGGGCCCCGCGGCACGAGTACACCCGAACTCTCATCGCGGCCGTACCGAGTGACCGCACCAGGGGGACGTCGCTGAGCGGCGTCGCCCTCCCGGAGCAGATCGCTGCCCCGGCAGCCCGCGGCACAGTTCTCGAGGCTCGCGGTCTCGTCAAGCGATTCCTCACCCCTGACGGCCTCTCGACCGTCGCGGTCGACGACGTCTCGTTCGATCTGGTCGCGGGCGAGACCCTCGGTATCGTCGGCGAGTCCGGGTCGGGCAAGAGCACGACCGCTCGGCTCGCACTTGCCCTGAGCGAGCTCGACGGTGGCGAGGTGCGCTTGCTCGGGCAGCCGTGGAGCGCGATCCCCGAGCGCAAGCGCCGCCGGTTGCGCCGCCGGATCTCGGTCGTCTATCAGGACCCGCTGAGTTCATTCGATCCGCGGTGGACGGTCGAGCGCATCCTTCTCGACGCTCTGCCAGCCGATACTGCCCGGGCTGCCCGGCTACCGCGAGTGCGGGAACTGCTCGCCCAAGTCGGTTTGGGGGAGGAGGCACTGTCGCGATTCCCGCTTACCCTCTCGGGCGGCCAGCGGCAGCGCGTCGCGATTGCGCGAGCCCTCGCTCCTCGTCCGGCCGTGATCGTGCTCGACGAGGCCGTCTCGGCACTCGACGTCACGATCCAGGCACAGATCCTCGACCTGCTCGTGGCGCTGCAGCGCAGCGAGGGGCTGAGCTACCTCTTCATCTCCCACGACCTCGGCGTCATCAGCCATCTCAGCGACCGTGTCCTGGTCATGAAGGATGGCGTCGTTGTGGAAAGCGGTCCGCCCGACGACATCTTCCTGCGACCGCGGCACCCGTACACCCAGGAACTGGTGGCCTCCATTCCCGATTTCGATCCGAAGGGCATCTCATGACCACCCCGCACGAACCGAAGAAGCTGTTCCTCAACCTGTTCGAGATGGCATGCGTGAGCCATATCACGCATGGGCTGTGGCCCCTGCCGGGCAACAATCGGCACCGCTTCGACGAGATCGAGTACTGGACCGAGCTCGCCGAGATCCTCGAGGATGGCGGATTCGATGGCGTGTTCCTCGCGGACGTTATCGGCGCATACGACGTCTTCCGCGGCGGGCCGGAGACGGCCCTCCGGGAGGGACTGCAGAGCCCGAACCTGGATCCGCTACTCGTGATCCCGGCGATGGCGGCCGTCACCAAGCACCTCGGCTTCGGTGCGACATTCTCAACGACGTACGAACCGCCCTTCGCGTTCGCGCGCCGGGCATCCACCCTCGATCACCTCACCAAGGGGCGGTTCGGCTGGAACATCGTCACCTCCTACCTGCCCAACGCCGCCCGCAACTTCGGCCTGGACGGCGAGATCCCGCACGATCGACGCTACGAGCTCGCTGACGAGTACCTCGACGTGCTCTACAAGCTGTGGGAGGGCTCGTGGGACGACGACGCCGTCATCAACGACCGGGAGCGGAAGGTATTTACCGATCCGTCGCGCGTGCGCTACATCGACCACGTCGGTGAGCAGCATCGCGTGGTGGGGCCGCACATCGTGCATCCGTCACCGCAGCGCACGCCGGTGCTCTTCCAGGCGACGGGGTCGCCAGCGGGCACAGCGTTCGCTGGGCGGCACGCCGAGGTCGTGTTCACGGGCGGCCGCACGGTGGACGAGTTCCAGAAGAACGCGGCGACCATGCGCGCAGCCGCGGCGGCGAATGGCCGCCAACCGGATGACATCAAGTTCATCGTCATGGCGGGAGTCATTGTCGGCCGCACGCAGGAAGAGGCCGAGGACAAGTGGCGGCTCTACCAGCAGAACGCGAGCGTTGACGGAGCTCTCGCTCACATGAGCCTCCCGATCGACCTGACTGCTTTCCCGCCGGAGATCACGGTCAGCGAGGCCTTCGCGCGAGCGGGCGTCGTGCAGGAGCGGACCTCGTTCCTCCCGCCGTCGATCACCGTCGGGCAGGCGCTGGACTTCGTGCACAACGGTCGCGAGGGCCGCTTTCATGTCGTCGGAACGCCGAAGGTCGTTGCCGACGCGATTGAGCGGTGGCTCGACGAGGACGGCATCGACGGCATCAACCTGCGCCAGTACCACTCCTTTGGCACCGCGCAGGACTTCGCCGAGTTGGTGGTGCCCGAGCTCCGGCGCCGCGGTCGCCTGTTCGAACGTGGAGATCGCCCGCTCGCTCTGCGCGAGCGGCTCTTCGGCGAGGGCAACGCGCGCCTCCCCGACCGCCACTTCGCCGCGCGCTATCGCGGCGGCGCGAATCTCGATGCGCCGCGGGAATCCCTGGCCGTCGTCTCCTGAGGTGCAATCGGCGTAGGTCGGTTCTCGGCAAAACCCGCATTCAGGTCGATCGTGGGGCAGACTCGAGAGGTAGCACGTAACGCACAGTTCACGGTCACCGCTTCGGTGCACGAGACAGGAGGACGTGATGACCAACCCCCAAATTCCACAACCCGCGTGGCAACCGCCCGCAGTGCGCCCGCCCCTCAGCCAACGTCACAGGGCCGGAGCGGCGCTCGCCGGTGCCGTCGGCTTTCTGTTGCTCAGCCTCGGATTCACCCTGTTCGGGGTGCCCCTCGCCGTGCTCCTGTTCGGCGCTCTGTTCACCACGATCATCGGAGTGATCACCCGTTCGGACACCGCCCGCAATGCCGACTTCCAGCGCTTCGTCGACTTCTTCGAGCAGTTCAATCCGACGGCGTGGGTGCTACCGCTCGTGCTCGTCTCGCTGCTCGGGCTCGCGATCATGGCGGCCGCCCTGTTGCTCAGCGCGCGCATCCTCAGGTCGCACGACGTGAACAAGCCGTGGCCGGTCACCTGGGCGGGCGCGGGAGTCGCGATCGTCGGCAGCTGGGTGGTGTCGGGACTGCTCGGGCTCGTGACGCAAGCGCTGAGCTGGGGTGCCGGCTTCGACGGGCGGGGCGACTGGGGCGCGGCGATCGTCATCGGCATCGTATCGATGGTGCTCAACCTCGCGGCGGCGGCCGTCGTTGGCTGGTTGTCGTGGTGGTGGATGGCGCACCTTATGCGACCCGCAACTCCGGCCTCTAGCGCACCCTAGTTCGCGTTGGGCGAGGGCCCCTCTCTGGCGTCGCGGGGGCCTCATCGATAAACTTGAGTCGAAACAACTCAACTTTGAAAGGCATGCCTCAGTGGCGAACATGCAGGGTGCCCCCGGCACCGACGAAGAACAGAAGACCGCGCTCGAGCAGTACGGCGTCAACCTCACTGACATCGCCCGCGCCGGCAAACTCGACCCCGTGATCGGGCGTGACGCCGAGATTCGCCGGGTGAGCCAGGTTCTCACGCGGCGCACCAAGAACAACCCCGTGCTCATCGGCGAGCCCGGCGTCGGCAAGACGGCCGTCGTCGAAGGACTCGCGCAGCGCATCGTCGCCGGTGACGTCGCCGACTCGCTCAAAGACAAGCAGCTCGTCGCGCTCGACCTCGCGGCCCTCGTGGCCGGTGCCAAGTACCGCGGCGAGTTCGAGGAGCGGCTCAAGGCCGTGCTCAAGGAGATCAACGAGTCAGACGGCCAGATCATCACCTTCATCGACGAACTTCACACGCTCATGGGCGCGGGCGGCGGCGAAGGCTCGGTCGCGGCCTCCAACATGCTCAAGCCCATGCTCGCGCGAGGCGAGCTGCGACTCATCGGGGCGACGACCCTCGACGAGTACCGCCAATACATCGAGAAGGATGCCGCACTCGAGCGTCGCTTTCAGCAGGTGTTCGTCGGGGAGCCGTCGGTGGAGGACACTGTCGCGATCCTGCGTGGACTCAAGGAGCGGTACGAAGCGCACCACAAGGTCGCGATCGCCGACTCGGCCCTCGTGGCGGCTGCATCCCTGAGCAATCGCTACATCACCGGCCGCAAACTGCCCGACAAGGCGATCGACCTCATCGACGAGGCAGCGTCGCGACTCAAGATGGAGATCGACTCGAGCCCGGTCGAGATCGACCAGCTCAAGCGCGCCGTCGATCGGCTGCGCATCGAGGAGCTCGCGCTCAAGAAGGAGAAGGACGAGGCATCCAAAGCGCGGTTGGAGAAGCTGCGCGAGGATCTGGCGGCTCGTCAGAAGGAACTCGACGCACTCGAGAAGCGCTGGAAGACCGAGAAGGCCTCGCTCACGGGCGTCGGCGACTTGAAGACCCGCCTCAACGACGCCCGCATCCAGCTCGACCGCGCGATGCGCGAGGGTGACTACCAGACTGCGTCGAAGCTCAACTACGAGACCATCCCCGGCATCGAGGAGGCCCTGCGCGCCGCCGAATCCGACGAGCCGACAGGACCCCGCATGGTCAACGACCAAGTGACCGAGGAAGACATCGCTGCCGTCGTGGCAGCGTGGACGGGCATCCCGGTCGACAGGCTCACACAGGGTGAGACCGAGAAGCTGCTGCATCTCGAGTCGGAACTGGGCAAGCGGCTCATCGGTCAGAAGGAGGCCGTGCAGGCGGTGTCGGAGGCGGTGCGTCGCACGCGCGCGGGGATCTCCGATCCCGACCGGCCGACCGGCTCGTTCCTCTTCCTCGGGCCGACCGGTGTCGGCAAGACCGAGCTCGCCAAGGCGCTCGCCGAGTACCTGTTCGACGACGAGAAAGCCCTCGTGCGCATCGATATGAGCGAGTACGGGGAGAAGTTCTCGGTCTCGCGTCTCGTCGGAGCGCCCCCCGGTTACATCGGTTACGAGCAGGGCGGGCAGCTGACCGAAGCGGTGCGCCGCAGGCCGTACTCCGTGATCCTTCTTGACGAGGTCGAGAAGGCGCACCCGGAGGTGTTCGACGTGCTGCTGCAGGTGCTCGACGACGGGCGCCTCACCGACGGCCAGGGTCGCACGGTCGACTTCCGCAACGTCATCCTCATTCTCACGAGCAATCTCGGCAGCCAATTCATCACCGATCAGAACCTGCCGTGGGAGGATCGCAAGCACGCGGTCAACGAGCTCGTGCGGCAGGCGTTCAAGCCGGAGTTCATCAACCGCCTCGATGACATCGTCGTGTTCTCGCCGCTCACGACCGACGACCTCAGCCAGATCGTCGAGCTCTACATCGATCGCCTGGCGAAACGGCTTGCCGACCGCCGCCTCGAACTCGCGGTGACCCCGGATGCGCGAAGCTGGCTCGCCGAGCGCGGCTACGACCCGGTGTACGGGGCGCGACCGCTGCGCAGGCTCATGCAGCGCGAGATCGACGACCGTCTCGCCAAATCACTGCTCGCGGGAGAGATTCGCGACGGCGACACTGTGCTCGTGGGGGTGGCCGGAGACGGCGACGGGCTCACGGTTGCGCGTTTCGAACCCGCGTTGGCGTAAGAGATCTGTGCGCCGGCGTCAGCTCGCAGGAACCGCCAGGTCGACGAGGAACGAGCCGAGCACGAAGATCGCGATGACGAGCACGGCCGCCGCGAGCGGCACCCAGAACGAGAGCCTGCGTCGCGCGATCCACACCACCGAGACGACGATGCCCGCGAGGGCCACCAGGGGCGTTCCGAGGATGACGAGAAGGGAGCCTGCGCCGACGACCGTCTGGTTGCACTGCCCGCCCGAGTCGCCGCATCCTAGGGTCGCAACACCGAACCCGAAGCCGAGCACGACGAAGATTCCCGTCAGCAGCAGCACCATGAAGATGAAGAAGATGGTGAGGAAGAAGTCCCAGCTGCGCGGGGGCCGCCCTTCCGCGGTGTCTTCGATGAGGATTTCGTCGGTCATGCGCTGAGCTCCTTGCGTATCGCCGCGACGAACGCGTCGATGTCGGCCTCGGTGGTGTCGAACGCGGTCATCCAGCGCACCTCGCGGGTTCCCGGGTTCCAGTCGTAGAAGCGGAACCGCTCGCGCAGCCGATCGGCGATGCCGGACGGGAGGATCGCGAATACCGCGTTGGCCTGGGTCGCTTGCGTGAACTCGAGGCCGTCGATTCCCTCGAGAGCCCCTCGAAGGCGAGTGGCCATGGCGTTGGCGTGCGAGGCGGATCGCAGCCACAGGTCATCCGAGAGGATCGCGATGAGTTGCGCCGACACGAACCGCATCTTCGATGCGAGCTGCATCGTGAGCTTGCGCAGGAAGACGAGCCCCTCCGACACCTCAGGGTTGAGCACGACCACCGCCTCGCCGTACAGCAGCCCGTTCTTGGTGCCGCCGAAGCTCAGGATGTCGACACCGGCATCGGTCGTGAACTCGCGGAACCCGACGCCCAGGGCTGCGGCCGCGTTGGAGACCCGCGCGCCGTCCATGTGCACGGCCATGCCGCGTTCGTGGGCGTGCGCGGTGATCGCCTTGATCTCGTCGATCGAGTAGAGCGTGCCGAGTTCAGTGGTCTGGGTCATGCTCACCGCAAGCGGCTGGGCGCGATGCTCATCACCCCAGCCCCAGGCTTCCTCGTCGATGAGGGCGGGGCTGAGCTTGCCGTCGGGCGTCGGCACGGTGAGCAGCTTGAGACCGCTCACCCGCTCCGGCGCCGCGTTCTCGTCGGTGTGGATGTGCGCGGTCGTGGTCGTCACGACGGCGCCCCAGCGCGGCAGCACGCTCGTGAGCGCGGTGACGTTCGCGCCGGTGCCGTTGAACACCGGGAACGCCTCCGCCTGCGCCCCGAAGTGCTCGCGCACGACCTCCTGGAGCTTCGCCGTGTAGACGTCTTCGCCGTAGGCGACCTGGTGACCGCCGTTCGCCTCAGTGATCGCGGCGAGCACTTCCGGGTGCACGCCGGCGTAATTGTCGCTGGCGAATCCGCGGTAGCCAGGGTCGTGCAGTCGAGTCACGGTGCCAAGTCTGTCAGTAGAGCCGGATGCGCGCGCCGTTGAGCTCGCTCGCGGGCGAGTCCCACAGGGCGGTGACCCGCTCCCCGAGCACGTCGAAGGGTGTGCCGTCGGCTCCGAGGGACTTCACGACGAACACGACGGATGCCGCGGTGCCGCCTTTCGCGAACCCCGCGGCCGCGCTGCGCGACCACGCTTCGGTGGCTGCCTTGGCGACGGCATAATTCGCGCCGCCCCACGTGGGCACGTCCACCGCAGTGCTGGAGACCATCGCGATGCGCCCCGACGGGGACGCGGCGAGGGCGTCGAAGAAGGCCCGCGTCGTGTTGCGGAACGACTCCACGTTGCGCTCGAGCAGCCACTGCCAGTCGGCGTCATCGCGTCCACCTCGCCAGCCGCCCGCGAGGTGCACGAGACCGTCGACGGGGCCGAGCTCGGCGGCGAGCGCGTTCACGGCGGCGGCATTCGCGAGGTCGATGTCACGTTCGGTGTCGTGTCCGATCCCGATGACCTCGTGACCCGCCTTGCGCAGAGCCCCCGAGACGGCGCGACCCGACTCGCCTCCGGCGCCCGCGATGACGACTCTAAGCACGTTCCGAGGTTATCCCCGCGGTGGACTCGATGACACCGGACATCTTCTTCGAGAGCGCCTCGTAGAACATCGACAGCGGGAACTCGTCGTCCATCACTTCGTCGGTGAGACCCTTCGGCGGCCCTTCGAGGGGAAGGTCGCGCATCGCCCACTTCGAGGCGGGATGCGGCGTGAGCGTCGACGCCACGAGGTCGTACGCCGCGAGCCAGTGGGCTACCTTCGGGCGATCGATCGAATGCCAGTAGAGGTCGTTGATGGCGTCGGAGAGCGCGACCACGACATCCGGCACCTCGTGCCAGTCGATGGTGAGCTGCGTGTCGGTCCAATGCAGCACGTGGTGCTGGTGCAGCCACGCGAACAGCAGCTGGCCGCCGAGCCCGTCGTAGTTGCGAACGCGCGAACCCGTGATCGCGAAGCGGAAGATGCGGTCGAAGATCACCGCGTACTGCACGAGTTTGGCGTGCTCGCGCGTCGTGTCCTCCGTGTCGTGCGCGTGCTCGAGTCGAACGGATTCGCGGTATGCCGTGAGGTCGCACCGCAGCTCCTCGAGGGAGTACAGGAAGAAGGGCATCCGCTGCTTGATCATAAACGGATCGAAGGGCAGGTCGCCTCGCATGTGCGTGCGGTCGTGGATGAGGTCCCACATCACGAAGGTCTCCTCCGTGAGCGCCTGGTCGTCGAGGAGGCGTGCGGCACCGTCGGGTAGATCAAGTTTCGTGATCTCGGATGCCGCACGCACGACTCGACGGAACCGGGCGGCTTCCCGGTCGGCGAAGATCGCACCCCACGTGAATCGCGGGATCTCCCGCATCGCCACGGTCTCGGGGAACAAAACAGCGGAGTTGGAGTCGTACCCCGCCGTGAAATCGATGAACCTGATCGGTACGAATAGTGTGTTCGAGTAGTCGCCGGCTTCGAGGGCCGCCACGAACTCCGGCCAGATCACCTCGATGAGCACCGCCTCCACCAATCGGTCGGTGCTGCCGTTCTGCGTGTACATCGGGAACAGCACGAGGTGGCGCCGCCCGTTCACACGTTCGAGCTGCGGCTGGAAGGCCGTGAGCGAATCGAGGAAGTCGGGCTCGGCGAAGCCGCCCTCCGCCCACCGGGACAGGTCCCCGTCGAGGGCGTGCAGGTATGCGGCGTCGTGGGGGAAGAGGGGCGCCAGCTCGAGGATCGCCGCGCGCATGCGCTCGATGAGGGCGCGCGCCCGTGCGTGATCGCCCTCGTCGGGAACGCTGCCGTCGTGCACCTGGAGGGGGTGGAAGGCGGCGGCCGCTGCCTTCAGGTCGAGCCAGGCCGGAAGGGTCGCGATATCCGCCTCGACGGTCTCAGCACTGCGCTCGACGACCTCGGGCTCTCCTATGATCGCGTCACGTGCTGGCACGGTGACTCGGGACATGGTTCACCTCCGATCCTCTAGAGAAACTCTCAATCGAGGCTAGCCGCGGATTCGCGGCGTTTGGTTGCGCCTTGTGGCGGAAACGTGCGCCCCACGCGCCTTGCACGCATGGATTCGTGCGTGCGGCTCAGTTCAGAGGCACTTCGATGCGCCGCAGCATCCTGATCGCATCGCGTGCCTTGTTGATGTCGTGGTCCCGCACCGCGGCCAGCACGAGTTCCTGGGCTTCGTTGAGCGCCGCCACATCGATGTACGCGGGCAAGTGCAGGCTGCCGAGCCGCACGATGTGCACGACCGAGACGATCGCCCGCTGCAGCGTCGGGTTGCGCGACTCCTGCGGCAGGCGGCTGAAGAAGAGGAAGTTCGCGGTTGCGAGTGCTTGAGAGTCGAGCGCGGGCAGATGTGAGAGGAATTCGGCGTGATCCTGTTCCATCGCCGCTACCGTCTCGGCCGAGGCCGTCGGTACGACCTCCTCGAGGAGCGCCGAGTACAGAGCCAGCCACACCACGAAGGCCTGCGCCGTCTGCAGCGGTGTGACGTCTGCCACGCGCGTGAACCGGCTCGGGGATGCCTCGATGATTCCGATCTCGCGCAGCCTCTGCAGCGCCTCCCGTACTGGGGTGCGCGAGATGCCGAACTGCTTCGCGAGCTCTGCGTCGCTGATGCGCTGCCCCGGGAGGAGAGTGCCGTCATGCACCGCCCCGAGGATCTGCTCGAAAACGGTCGTGACGACTTTGCTCGTTGCGACCTTGGAGGCGTCGTCGGGTGCCGCGGGGGTGTCGCTCACGAAACCGATCCTAGGCGGCAGACTGGTGGGATGGTCGGTGTGCTCGTGGGGTTCGCGATCATCGGCGCCGTCATCGCGATCGGTTACGTCGTCGGCCGAACGGGGATTCTCGGCGAACATGGCCGCTTCGTGCTCGGCCGGATCGTGTTCTACGTGCTCTCGCCGTGCCTGCTCTTCACGGTGCTCGCGGATGCCGACGTGCACGTTCTCTTCTCGTCGATCCTCGTTGTCGCGCTCGTCGCCGCTGTCGCAACGGGACTCCTGTTCGCGATAGTCGCGCGGCTCCTTCTGCGGCGTCCGGTTGCCGAAACCGTCATCGGCACGCTCGCCTCGAGCTACGTCAACGCCAACAACATCGGCATCCCGGTCGCCTTCTATGTGCTCGGGGATGCCGCATACTCGGCGCCCATCGTGCTGTTGCAGTTGCTCGTGTTCGCTCCCGTCGCGCTCACCATTCTCGACGTGCAGGAACGCGGCGCCGTGTCCCTTCGTCGCATAGCCCTCCAGCCTCTCTCGAGTCCCATCATCATCGCGTCGGTACTCGGTGTTCTCGTCGCAGTGCTGCGGATACCGATTCCCGCGGAAGCCATGGAACCGTTCCGCATCATCGGTGCGGCGGCGGTTCCCGTCATGCTCATCTCATTTGGTATGTCTTTGCACGGGCAGCGCCCGCTCGCGGCGGGATCCGCGCGCATCGACGTGCTCATCGCAACCGGCTTGAAGCTCGTCATCATGCCCCTGGTGTCGTGGGCATTCGCCCATTTCGTGGTGGGCCTCGACGGGCCGGCTCTATTCGCCGTGGTGGTGCTCGCGGCGCTGCCGAGCGCGCAGAACGTGTTCAACTACGCTCAGCGCTACGACCGGGGCGAAGTGCTCGCGCGCGACGCGGTGCTCGTCACCACGATTCTCGCGGTGCCTGTACTCGTGGTGATCGCGGCCCTGCTCGCCCCCGGCTAGAGGAACATCGGGCGGTCGTCTTCGTCTTGGGCGTCGAGGGCGAGGTCGACCGTGAGCGGCACGTGGTCGCTCGGTGCGGTGCCCTTACGCTCCTCGCGGTGGATCTTCGCGTCGGTGACGAGCTCGTTGAAGGGGCCCGAACCGAGGATGAAGTCGATGCGCATGCCTTCGTTCCTCGGGAACCGCAATTGCTGGTAGTCCCAGTAGGTGTAGCCCTCGACCCCGCGGCTGCGCAGTGCGTCGATGAGACCCGCCGACTCGAGTGCAGCGAACGCCTCGCGCTCGGGTGGGCTCACGTGCGTGTGACCCTCGAAGAGCTCGATGTTCCAGACGTCAGTGTCGAGGGGTGCGATGTTGAAGTCGCCCATGAGAGCGAGCGGCTGGTCGGGGTTGCTCGCGATCCACCCGCGCGTCTGCGCCGCGAGCTTCGCGAGCCAGTCGAGCTTGTACGGGTAATGGGGATTCTCGAGCTCCCGGCCGTTGGGTACGTAGAGGCTCCACAGCCGCACCCCGTTGACGGTGGCGCCGAGTGCCCTGGCCTCCGTGGGCAGGGTGCCGTCTTCGAGCGGCTTGCCGAAGCCGGGCGCCGTCTCGAAGCCGATCGAGACATCCTCGATGGGAAGTCGACTCGCGAACGCGACGCCGTTCCACTGATTGAGGCCGTGGAGTTCCACCTCGTATCCGGCCTCACGGAACGCCTCGAAGGGAAACTGCGCCTCCGTGCATTTGATCTCCTGCATGGCGAGAACGTCGACGTCAGCCCGCACGAGCCAGTCCACGGTACGGGTGACCCGGCTGCGGATCGAGTTGACGTTCCAGGTTGCTACACGCATGGTCCAACGCTAGTAGCTTCCGCCGACCACACGGGCGACCCCGGAGGAACCACGGGCGTCTCTCCCCCTAACTGGGCGGCGACAGCCGGGCATCCGCGCGCATAGGGTGCAAACGTGCCCGAACCGGACGACTTCATGGATGCCGACTCGGCCGCCGCCAACCGTCGGGATATCGTTCGCGCGGCCGTGATCACCGCCGTCGGCCTGGCAACAGTCGTGGTCGCGAGCCTGCTCGTGGTGGTCAGCGGTATTTCGTCCTGACCCGCGACGCCTCAGTAGGCTTGACGGGTGACCGACGCCAAGCAGCAGCTCATCGAGTACATCTCCGCCGAGGCTGTGTTCCACGGCGAATTCACCCTCACCAGCGGCAAGCAGGCGAGCTATTACGTCGACCTGCGCAAGGTCAGCCTCGACCACCGCGTGGCACCGCTCATCGGCCAGGTGATGCTCGACCTGATCTCGCCCATCGCAGACGTGCGTGCCGTCGGCGGGATGACGATGGGCGCCGATCCCGTTGCTGCCGCGATCCTGCACCAGGGCGCCGTTCGCGGGCTCGCCTACGACGCGTTCGTCGTGCGCAAGGAGCCCAAGGACCACGGTCGCGGGCGCCAGGTGGAGGGGCCCGATCTCGAGGGACAGCGCGTCATCGTCATCGAAGACACCTCCACAACGGGCGGATCCCCGCTCGCCGCGATCGATGCGCTCCTCAAGGTCGGCGCGGAGATCGCCGCCGTCGCGGTCGTGGTCGATCGTGACACGGGCGCGCGCGAGCGCATCGAGGCGGCGGGCTACCCCTACCTCGCGGCGATAGGCCTCGCCGATCTCGGACTGCCGAAGTGACCGATCGGGACGACGACGCCCCGTTCCAGGCCCCGTTCCAGTGGGGGCTGACTCCGAGCGGCAATCCGGAGCCGGAGCCGCCTATTCCTCCCGTGGAGGTGCCGCCCGAGCACCCGACGCCCCTGTCGTCGCTCCCCGCGCAACCGTCGGCCAATCTGCCGCCGACCGCACCCTTCTCCTTCGACGAACTCGAGAACGTCGCCCCCCACGCCGCGCCACTCGACTCCGCGATCGACGGGGTCACCGAGGCGATCCACGCCCACCCGATCGGCCTGCCGGATCCGGTTGACGAGGGCCTGGAGCCATCCGCCATCGATGCCCTCTTCGGTGACACGCAGTTCCGCGATTACGTGGACGAGCCGCTCATCGCTCCGCCTGCCCCCCGCCAGTCCAGCGAACTCGTACGCGTCGAGACCCCGCGGCCGCCGCGCACGTCGCGCACGCCCATCCCCCGCACGCAGAAGATACTCATGTGGGTGGCGGGCGGTCTCGTCGCGGCTCTCGCGCTCGTGGCTCTCTTCGCACTCGGCACTCGCCTCTCGTCCGTGTTCGGACCGGCGCCTGCGGTCGTCGTGGAGGCGAGCCCTACGCCGTCGGCGAGCGCCGCCCCCCTCGGAATCGGGCCCGTCGCGCCGGGCGACTACCAGTGGGATCAGTTGCTGGGTGGCGAGTGCCTCCAGCCGTTCGAATCCGCTTGGCAGGATCGCTACACCGTGATCGGCTGCACCGAACCGCATGCCGCCCAACTCGTATACCGCGGCCTGTTCGCCGACGCCCTCGACACCGAGTACCCGGGCGTGGAGGCCCTTCAGCTGCGCGTGAGCCTGCCGTGCGCAGCGCCCACCGCGATCGACTACGCGGCCGCCGCCGGGACGAACGACATCCAGGTCACGACGAGCTTCGCGGCCGACGCTGCGGATTGGGCCGCTGGCAACCGCAGCTTCTTCTGCTTCGTTGCCCGCTCGAGCGGGGAACCGCTCACCGTGTCGATCGCCGTGCCCCAGACCGGGCCGGCCGTACCGGTTCCGGCGCCGACACCCGCCGCGCCCTAGGCGATCTCGGACTCGATCGGGCCTTCCTCGAGCAAGTCGGCGACGCTGTTGAGCACCTCGTCAGGTCGGAAGGGGTAGCGCTCGATCTCGGCCTGGTCGCTGATGCCGGTGAGCACGAGAATCGTGTGGAGGCCAGCCTCGATGCCCGCGACGATGTCGGTGTCCATGCGGTCGCCGATCATGCCGGTGTTCTCGCTGTGGGCGCCGATCTTGTTCATCGCCGAGCGGAACATCATCGGGTTGGGCTTGCCCACCACGTACGGGTCCTTGCCCGTCGCCTTCGAGATGAGGGCGGCGACGGCCCCGGTGGCCGGGAGAGGTCCGTCGGCGCTCGGGCCGGTGGCATCCGGGTTGGTGACGATGAATCGCGATCCGTCCCCGATGAGCCGGATGGCCTTGGTGATGGCCTCGAAGGAGTAGTTGCGCGTCTCGCCGATCACGACGTAGTCGGGAGCGCTCTCGGTCATGATGAATCCGACCTCGTGCAGAGCGGTTGTCATGCCCGCCTCGCCGATGACGAACGCGCTGCCGCCAGGGATCTGCGAGTGCAGGAAGTCGGCGGTCGCGAGCGCCGAAGTCCAGATCGCCTCCTCGGGAACGATGAGCCCGGATGCCCGCAGCCGGGCACTGAGATCGCGCGGCGTGAAGATCGAGTTGTTGGTGAGCACGAGGTAGGGCTTGTCCTGGTCGCGCCACTGCTGCAACAGGGCCGAGGCGCCCGGCAGGGGGTGATTCTCATGTACGAGAACGCCGTCCATGTCGGTGAGCCAGCACTCGATATCGCCCCGATTGCTCATGCCGCCATGGTACCCGGGGCTATGTGAACAGCGTGTTGCCGGGAAGCCGCGCGCGCATTACGCCCACCGCGTCTGGGTTCGAGTCGACGAGCACGAAGCGACGGCCGAGCTGGGCCGCGACCGCGCCGGCCGTGCCGCTGCCCGCGAAGAAGTCGAGCACCCAATCGCCGGGAGCGCTCGACGCCTGGATGATGCGGCGCAGGATTCCCTCCGGCTTCTGCGTCGCGTACCCCGTCTTCTCCCTACCGGTGGGGGACACGATGGTGTGCCACCAGACATCCGTCGGGAGCTTGCCCCGCTCCGCCTTCTCCGCGGTCACGAGCCCCGGTGCCATGTACGGCTCCCGGTCGACTGCCTCGTTGTCGAAGTAGTACTGCTTGGGGTCTTTCACGTAGACGAGGATCGTGTCGTGCTTGGCCGGCCAGCGCCGGGTCGCCCGGGCTCCATAGTCGTACGCCCAGACGATCTCGTTGAGAAAGCACTCTCGCCCGAAGAGGGCGTCGAGCACGACCTTCGCGTAGTGCGCTTCGCGGTAGTCGAGGTGCAGGTACAGCGTGCCGCGCTCGTCGAGCAGTCGCCAGGCCTCGATAAGGCGCGGCTCGAGAAAGTCCCAATAGTCGGCGAATGCGTCGTCATAGGAGTAGAGCACCCCCTTGACGGTCTCGTAGGTCTGCCCCTTGAAACCCGTGCGGTCACCCGTCGCGGAGCGCTTCGTAGTGATGCTCGTGCGCGCCTGCGTGCGCCCCGTGTTGAACGGCGGGTCGAGGTAGATAAGCCGGAAGCTCGAGTCGGGCAGCGCGGCGATCGCGGGCAGGTTGTCGCCGAGGATGACGCGGTCGGGGCCGTCGTTCGTCCACTCCATGCCCTGACATTAACAGCAGCAGCGGGCCCACCCGTGCGCCCCGCCTTCGTGTGCTCCCATCGAACCGCCGCAAACGCATCCATGAGCACTCGCACGCATGCGTTTGCGACGGTTCGCGCGGTCGAGTGCCGCGCCGTACCCTGAACTCGTGACCGACGAACTGCCGAACCCGAGCGTCGAGCTCTCGACCAACGGTGTCGGCCCGTGGCGTGGCGAACTGCCGGATGACCCGCGATACGACCGCGACCTGCTCGAGCGAGGCGACAGCCGCAACGTCATCGACCGCTACCGGTACTGGACGATCGAGGCGATCAAGCACGACCTCGATGAGCACAGGCATCCGTTCCACGTCGCCATCGAGAACTGGCAGCACGACATGAACATCGGCTCCATCGTGCGCAGCGCCAATGCGTTCGGGTCCGACACCGTGCACATCATCGGCCGCCGACGCTGGAACAAGCGCGGTGCGATGGTCACCGATCGCTACCAGCACGTGGTGAATCATGTGGATGTCGCCGCCTTCGTCACCTGGACACGAGAGCAGGGGCTCCCGATCGTCGCCGTGGACAATGTGCCCGGCAGCGTTGCAGTCGAGTCGTACCGGCTGCCGGAGCGGTGCGTGCTGCTGTTCGGGCAAGAGGGCCCCGGGCTCAGCCGCGAGGCCCTCGCGGCCGCCGATGTCATCGTCGAGATCACCCAGTTCGGGTCCACTCGCAGCATCAACGCGTCGGCGGCCGCTGCCGTCGCCATGCACGTCTGGGTGACCCAGCACGTCGTGTTTTGAGTTTCTTTCACCTGCACTGGAGTAATGCGATAGTGTCGCGGCGTACCTTTCCCTAGAGAACGGCTTTCCATGCCTGTCCGCAGCCGTCCTTTCGGTCTCCGTGTCCTCGCCGTCGTGGCGCTTTCCGGGTGTGTCGCCCTGGCGTCCGCCGCTCCCGCACTGGCCGTTCTGCCCGCGTCAGGTGAGACGCAGCTCGTCAGCGTGAACCTGCTCGGAACCTCGGGCGGGAGTGCTGACGCGAGCACGGCGCAGGTGTCGGCCGACGGACGGTACGTGGCGTTCTCCACCCTGGATTCCGACGTGGTGCTCCTCGACGGCAATCCGGGCAACTACGACGTATTCCGCCGTGACCTCGTCACCGGACAGACCATCACCATCAGCAGCAGCTCTCTCGGATTCCCTGCCAACGCCGGCGCGGGCCAGCCCAGCATCTCCGGCGACGGTCGGTATGTCGTCTTCAGCTCCACGGCGACCAACCTGGTTCCGGAGGACACCAGCACCGACGACGACATCTTCCTTCGTGACACCGTGCTTGCGACGACGACGCTCGTGAGCGTGAACACGGCCGGCACGGCGGGGGGCAACGACTATTCGACCAATCCCTCGATCTCCGCGGATGGCTCGACCGTGACATTCGCGTCGCCGGCCACCGACCTCGTGCCGACCGACAACAACGGTCACATCGACGTGTTCTACCGCACCGTGGGCGCCGCTGTGCCGTCGACCGGACTGGTGAGCGTGAGCACCGCGCTCCTGCAGGCTGACGATGACTCCGGATACAGCGAGTCTCCGATGTCGGCCGACGGGCGATACGTGGTGTTCGACTCGTTCGCGACCAACTTGACGAGCGGGGCGAGCCTCGAGCAGGTGTATCGGCGTGACATCCAATCCGGCGACACCATACTTGTCAGCGCGAACGCCGCAGGCACCGGAACCGCGAACGGCTTCTCCACCTACCAGTCCGTTTCGGCGGATGGCAGCATGGTCGCCTTCTCCTCGGATGCGACCGACCTCGCCGCGGGCGACGCGGCGGGAGTGGACGATGTGTTCGTTCGCTCCGTCACGACCGGCGTGACAGCGCTGGTGAGCGTTCCGAGGAGTTCGGGCGGCGGAACCCTGCGCGACGCGTATCGCCCCTCTATCTCGGGCGACGGACGTTTCGTCGCGTTCGAGTCGGACTCGACGAATCTCGTCGACACCCCGACGACCGGCAACGGCGATGTGTACGTGCGTTCGCTCGCCGCCGCGACGACCTCCCTCGTGAGCGTCAACACGGCGGGAACCTCCGGTGGCAACAACGGGTCGTACGGCGTGACGCTGTCAGGCGACGGTTCCATCGCTGCGTTCGCCTCGAGCGCCGTGGATCTCACCGCCCTCGACGTCGACAGCCACACCGACATCTTCGCTCGCGGTCTCGACATCACGGCTGCGACCCCGGCTGGGCCCGCTGCTGCGCCTGCGCTCGCCGCCACCGGTACGGATCCGACGCCACTCGTGTGGATCGCGGCACTGCTGGCGGTCGCCGGCGCGCTCCTCGTGCGCCGTGGATCGCTGAGCCGGTCCCGCTAGGGGTTCCGCTCGCAGGCGACAGGCGGCAGTGCACGCGCGTTCGGATGCCCCGCCCATTGGGGACTTTGCCCTGTGCGCGAGAGCGTGCATGATTGAGTTTGCGTCATTTCAGGCTGGGAACTGGAGCGAGGCACACGCAGTATTTTGGCCGGTCAATTAGGTCTAGCTCCGTTCGGGAGTGGACTGGTTGGCCGTTGTGATTCATCCGGGGGACGCTCTTGCACTACGCCAGCCAATCTGTATCGACGCGCGCGCAAAGAACTCGGTTACGCCGCGGCCGCGGCATAGCGGTCACCGCCGCCACGATCTTCGCCCTCCTCATCGGATCCCTCGTAGCCGCTCCCGCCTACGCTGCACCCGCCAACCTGACGCTGAGCAAGGTCGTCAACGGCGAGGAGTCTGTCCAGGTTGTGGCGGATCAGGAGTTCACCTACACCGTTCAGGTGGGCTGCAGCGATTCAGGCTGCGAGAACGCAACCATGATCGACACCCTGCCGGCGCAATTCGACGGCTTCGCCATCCTCGGTACGCAGGTCTCCCCGGCTAGTTTCCCGAGCACAACCTCGTACGACGGCTGCAGCACGGTGGTCACGACAGCGTGCGAGCTGACCGTGAGCTTCGACCAGCAACTGAACGGCGAGGGGACTCTTACCGGCATCAACGCGGGGGAAACCTACAGCATCGCCGTGACACTCAAGGTGCCGGCCGGCCTCAGTCCGGCGTGGTCGAGCAATGGCATCGCGGTGACCAATACCGCGACAGCGACCGCAGATAACGCACCCACCGTCTCCGACTCGGCTGATGTGACCGTCACGATCCCCATCGTCGTCGACACGGCGGTGACCAAAGCATGGTCGCCGGCGAGCCAGCAGTACTCGCCGGGAGTCGCATCCACCCTCAGTCTCACTACAGCGAACACGTCGAACGTGGCTGCTTCGTCACTCTCGCTGCAGGACCCGAGTATCGCCGTCGAAGGTGCCGTCGCTCTCGCCGCCGCAAACCCGTTCGCACTCGTCGACTTCGACGGTTTCGGCACCGTAGTCGCACCTCAGGGCGCCGACCGGGTTCAGGTGGACGCGTACGTGCTCGTCGCCGGTACGTGGACCTGGGTGAGCGGGTCGCCGTCGACGATCGCCACGATCGCCCTGCCTGTCGGGGTTGACGCCGCAGAAGTCGGCGGAATCCGGGTGACATTCAGCGACTCGACGAGCGGAGCGATGATCATCGCGGGTGGGTCGGCAGGAAGCGTGCCTGTCACCGTGGTGCAGCGATCCACGAACCGGCAAACCGGCGCCAGTCTGGTACTGGGCAGCTCGGTCACCAACAGCGTCACCGGCACGGTCACCGTGCCAGGGCAGCCGCCGGTCAACAGGTCGGCCACCGCCCCGTATGCAATCGGGGGTCTTACGGTCGCGGTGGATGCGGGCAAGCAGATCACGCCCAACCGGATTCCCGCCGGCACGTCGGCAGTCGCCACCATCACAGGGCGCAATGCGTCCAACGGCCCGCTGGCGTCGCTTTCGCTGGCTGACACCGACTTCTTCACCGAAGAGCTCGCCTTCGGCGGCTTTACTTCGCCGGTGACCTATCCCACCGGGGCAACCGGAGCGAGCATCCAGTGGTTCTACAGCGGAGGCGAGATCGAATCCGCGGCACTGCCTGCTGGCTCGACCCCAACCGCACCCGGTGCGCCCGCGGGAGGCCACCTCACGGGGTTCGCCCTAACCTTCACCGGTGCGGTCGCTGTCAACGCGACCGCCACCCTGAACTTCGCCGTTTCTCCTTCCCAAGATTTCGCGCAGGCCGAGAGCCCGCGCCGCGTCACGAATACCGTGGATGCGACTGCGGTCAACCCTGCCGGTACGTCGACCGATGCGGCAAGCGCGCCACTCGACGTGTTTCAACCAGAGATCGCGTTGGCCATCGACAAGACGATCTCACCGGCAGGCGCCGTGCAGGCGGGCGGAACGGTCGTCGTGCAGCTCCCCACTGTGACCAGCAGCGACTCCGCTAGCGTCACTCCCACCTCCATCACAGTCGAAGACAGCCTGCGCGCAGGTAGCGGCGACTTTTGGAATGCTTTCAATCCCATCGCGATCGCGCCTACCCAAGTCTCTTCAGGGGTGGCGCTTCTGGTCGAGTACACGACCGACGGAACGACCTGGGTCACTTTGGCCTCGGTAGCCCCCTCTGCCATCGCGAGCGTGTACCAGTCCGCGATCGATCCCGGGTTGGTTCCTGTCATCGAGGGACTGCGGTTCACGTTCTCCAATCCCGATGAATTCCCGCGCGGAGCTACCGTCGCCCCGAATATCGTCTTCGAAGCGAGGTCCACCCTCCGCAGCGATCCCGGCACAGCCACATCGGTACCGGACGCGGCCGCAAGCGAGTATGAGAACCGCGGCTTCGCTACGAGTACGGGAGAAGTCGAGGGGCCCACGACGATCACGAGCGCCCCCGTCGAGGACTTCGCGGATGCCTCGATCATCTCGTTCAGCGGCGCGGGCTCGCTCATGGTCGACAAGACCTGGCGCACCCCGACCTTCGCCCAGTCCAAGGACACCATCAACTCTCAGTCGGGCGAGCAGGCAGGAACCAGGCTCGGGTGGGGCGTGCTGAGCACCGGGTACAGCTCCGTCACGATCACCGATTCGGCAAACGACGAGGCCAACCCGCAGAACACCGTGTTCCAGGCTTTCGACCTCGACCGCATCCCCGCGATCTCGTTCACGGCCGACCCCCTATTGCGGTGGGACATTGTGTCAAGCGTCGAGCTGTACTACGGCGGCGCCTGGAACGCGGTGGTCGCTCCCGGTGGAAGCTGGATGAACGGCTCCGGTTTCAAGGGATACGACCTCTCCGCGACGGAGTCTGGACTGACGACCGGTGTGCGCATCACCATTGTCCCGAACGATGCAGCGCGAGCGGCGTCCACCAACGCCGTGACCCCGCCAGTCGGATCAGGCGTGGCCACCAGCGCGAGCGGGCAGCTGCGCACGATCGACCTGCTCTGGACCCTTCGCAATGTCGTTCGGGTCCCCACCCCGCCGCTGACCGTCGACTGGGTCACCGCCGGCCACGGGTACAACGATCCGATGAGCAGCACGAATACCGTGTACAACACCGTTGGAGTCGCCGGCGTGCAGAACGCAGCCGCTGTTGGGCCCGTCGTCGATTCCGACTCGATCATGCTGATCGACCAGCCCCCGGGAGTGGACGTCTCGAAGGTATCGAGCGCCACGAGTATCCCCATACCGAACAACGATGACGTGGCCCCGGGGGACTACCCATCGGTTACGTTCTCGATCAGTTCGAGCAATACCTCATCCTCACGGGCGTCGTACCTCCGGGTCACCGACCCGCAGCCGTGTGCGCCTGATTCGGAGGCCGATTGCCTGAGCGCCCCCGGCAGCTGGGCAATCGATCCGTTCGTCGCGGGCTACGACACCGAGAACCCGTTCGAGCGGCTGACGCTCACGGACATCGCTTTCACGTTCAACGCATCCGAGATCAGCAGCGCGGCGTCGCGTGTGACTGTCTGGCTGCGCGACTCCGCGGGAACACTTACGACCCAGAACGTGAGCCTGCAGGTCGCGGCAGCCTACGCGGCCGCCGATCTTGTCGACGTCGTCGGCGTGAGCGTCGTCTACCAGGGCGCCGACCCCGCGAACGACGGCGGCTCCATCGCGAGCGGCTCCACCCAGGTCATGACTCTCACGGCGCAGGTGCGCAAGAACCTCCGCAGCGACCCTTCAGCTCTGGTGACCCCGTTCACGGTCGACAACAACGTCTTCGCCCAGAGCTACGACCCCGTGCTCTTCGCTTCCGGCGCCCAGAGCACTCCCCGCGACGGGGCCGACGATGACGTGGCACTCGTCGACGGCGTTCTCGGCGTCACGGCGAGCAAGACGATCTCGCCGACCACGCTCATCGAGAAGGATCGCACCACTCCCGTCGCGGTGACCATCGGCGCAACGCAAGGTGCATCCACCGTGGCGACCAACGAAGTAACCCTCGAGGACTCGGACCCCGAGTTCTGGTCCAGCTTCAGGCTGACGGGCCTCGGTGCAGTCACCCCTCCGGCTGGCTCCGACCAGGTGCGAGTCGACGTGCAGATCAATGGCTCCCCGACCTGGGAGACCGGCGTCACGGGATCCGCGGCTGCGCTGCCCGCGATCGACCTGGCCACGGTCACGGGCATCCGCTTCGTCTTCAATCGGATCGACGCCGGGGTCTTCTCGCACTCCGCGCCGCCGGCAGGCTGGAGCGCGCAGGCAGTGCTCCAGGTCATGCTCCTCGACGACCTGCGTGGCACCTCGACGCCGGTTCCGTTCCCCAGCACGGTCGACAACAAAGTGACGACGCGGTCCGAGCGGTACGACGTTCCGGCGTTCTACGCGCCCGCGACGGCGGACGCAACCGACAACATCGTGCTCGATCCCGGCAGCTTCCAACTCGACGTGTCGAAGTCTCCCCGCAACAACCAGCACACCGTGTTTCCGGGCGACTCGATACCGTGGACCCTGACTTTCTCCAACGAGGGCACCGGCTATCTCACGATCGATGATCTCGTCGACACGCTCCCTGCCGAACTCATCTTCGACGCGGAGCCTCCGGTCTTCGCCACGAGCGCGGGAGGCACGCTGTCCACCGACGTGGCATACACCTACGACCCCCTCGCGCGCACGCTGACATTCGCGTGGCCCGACGGCGCTGACCGCATGTCGCCCGACGAGACCTTCACCATCACGCTCGGACTCATCCTGGCTCCCGGACTCACACCGGCCGATCGGGCCACCAACCAGATGGTTGTCACGACCGCCCAGGCACTTACGGCGTGCACCAACACGTCAGGTAACGCTCAGGGCGTCATGTCGGGTCTTGCCGCCAACGACTGCGGCACGACCAACTACGTGTCCCCCATCGCGGGCGCCTCGCTTGTCACGATGAAGGGCGTGCGCGGCGACATCACCGGCGGGCTTGCCCCGTCCGCAGTGAACGTGTCGAATCCGCAAGCAAACTGCCTGCCCGACGCCGAGGGCTTCTACCGAAGCCCGTGCGCGGCGAACAGCGTCATCGGCGGAACGGACGAGTGGAAGCTGGAGGCCGTGAACAGCGGCACCACCTCCTACACCTCGCTCACCTTCGTCGACCCGCTTCCCACGCCTGGTGACCGGATGCTCGCGACGGGCTCGGCTCGCGGCTCCACTTTCCGACCCGTTTTCGAGGGCGACGCCGGGCTGCAGATCTCGGGTGCGCCCGCAGGGACAACGCAGACGGTGCAGGTCAGCACCACAGCCGACGTCTGCATCGGCTCGGGAGCATCGGCATGGCCAACCGACCCGAGCTGCTCGACGGCGACGTGGGCGAACATCGGCTCGTACGCCGGCGAGTGGGCCGACGTCACAGGACTGCGCATCGTGCTCGACTTCACAACGTCCGCGGCGACCTCCCTCGCTCCCGGTGAACAGGTGGCGATCAAGTACCAGACGATCAACACCGTCGAGACTGCGGCCATGCCCGACCGGGCGCCGAGCGAGGTGCCGGTGACCGGAAACTTCGCCTGGAACCAGTTCGGGGCGCTCGCGACCCTCACCTCGGGAGCGCCCATCCAGCGCGCACCCACCAAAGCCGGAGTCACCCTGGCCGGTGGGCCTCTTGAGGTCACCAAGACCATCTCGGGTGCCGCGGCCGCATTCGCCCCCGATGAGTTCCTCGTCGATGTCGCATGCACGATCGACGCAACGACGCTCGACCTGGGCGTTGATGGCGTGCTCGAGCTGAGCTCGGCGACCCTCTACACCGCGCGGATCGACGGCATCCCGCTCGGCGCCAATTGTGTGGTCACGGAGCAGGGCGCTCTCGGCGCGTTCGGCGAGAGCGGTCGCTCGGGTTCGCCCGCGAGCGTCGATGTCACGACCTCGGCGGGGAACACCGACCCAGTGCCAGCAAGCCAACAGGTTTCCATCACCAACGACTACGCCTACGGCGGCCTCAGCGTCAGCAAGACGGTTACGACCGAAGCAACCGTAGGAGGTTTCGGGCCCTTCCAGTTCGAGCTCAGCTGCGAGAGCGCGCTGGCAGACCCGGTCTCCCTGGATGCCTCGGACGAGCAATTCGAATTGGTCGCCGGCGCGACACACACAGTTCTGGCGAACACCGTCCCCATCGGGGCCGAGTGTCTACTCACGGAAATCGACTCAGATGGCGCGGACGCCGTGACGATCTCGGGCGCGGGAGTCAGCGACAACGGTGACGGCACCGCAACGGTCACCGTCGGAGCGGCGAGCGCCATAGCGGTCGACAACGCCTTCGAGGCGGGCACGCTCTCCGTGCTCAAGGTGCTGTCCGGCCCGGGAACAGGCGGCTACGGCACGGGGCCCTTCACCGCCGCCGTGCGATGCGTCTATGGCGTTCCGGAGCAAGTCCTGTACGACGACGCGGTTGCTATCGTTCCGGGCGTCGCCACCCTCGTAAGCGAGGTGTTCCCCGTCGGCACCGAGTGCTCCGTCAATGAGGTCGACACCGGTGGCGCCAACAGCCACGTCGACCCTCCGGCCGTGATCATCACCGGACCAGCGGCTGGCGAGACGATCGGTTCCGTCACCGCCGACGTGACGAACTACTTCTTCGTTGGCTCGCTCGAGGTCGAGAAGGTGCGCACTGGCGATGGCGTCGCGCAATTCGGAGCGGGTCCCTTCCAAGTCCACGTGACCTGCACGTGGGACCGGGACGGCGTGACCATGACCATCCCACTTGTTGACGGCGGGCTCCTCGAGCTCACGGCGGCGGGTGGGTACACCGCCTCGATCCAGGATCTCCTCGTCGGCGCGAGCTGCGTGGTCGAGGAGACCGACGCCGGACTCGCGACATCGACGACGTTGCTTCCGATCGACGGTACTGTGACGATTCTCGATCCTGCAGTAGCCAGCACACCGGCAACCGTGGTGATCACTAACCAATTCGATGTCGGACACCTCTCCCTCGAGAAGACGGCGCGTGCATTCGTCGTCGAGCAGGGCTCGGGCGTGCCCTATACGATCACGGTCACGAACGACGGGCAGATCGACGCCCTTGATTTCACGGTCTCGGATGAACTTCCGAAGGGCGGCACCGTGGTGACTGCCAGTGACGGGGGAGTTCTCCTGAACGGCGTCGTGACCTGGGAGATCGACGAGCTCCGGGCGGGCGACAGCCGTTCGCTGCAGTTGGTCTTGGCGTACGACCAGCCGGGCCAGTACGTGAACCTTGCGACAGTGCAGCAGCCCCCCGGCCCATGGGAACCCCCGACCCTCGCCCTTCCGTGCGACAACGGCATGGCTTCATGCGCGACCGTGCTGATAACCGCCTTGGCGTGGACGGGATCGACGGTGGGCTGGGCCTGGCTCGTGGCGCTACTCGCGCTCTTCTCCGGGGCTACATTGCTGCTCGTGGCGGCGATTCGCCGGCGTCAGCCCTCATCGTGAGCGGAGGCTGGGTGGTGCGGCTGCGGTTCTGACGGCCCCTCTGGATAGACTGGGGTGTAATCCCCGCTATCGAGACAGGGAGAAGTCCATGCCAGCAATCGTGATCGTCGGCGCCCAGTGGGGCGACGAAGGCAAGGGCAAAGCCACCGATCTGCTCTCCGATCGCATCGATTTCGTGGTCAAGTTCAACGGCGGCAACAACGCCGGACACACGGTCGTCGTCGGAGACCAGAAGTACGCGTTGCACCTGCTGCCGTCCGGCATCCTCACCGAAGGCGTCATTCCGGTGATCGCGAACGGCGTCGTCATCGACATCGAGGTGCTCTTCGACGAGTTGACCGCGCTCGCGAGCCGCGGTGTCGACGTCTCGAAGCTCGTCGTCAGCGCCAATGCCCATGTCATCACCCAGTACCACCGCACGCTCGACAAGGTGACGGAGCGGTTCCTCGGCAAGCGACAGATCGGCACGACCGGGCGCGGCATCGGACCGGCCTACGCCGACAAGATCAACCGGGTGGGCATCCGGATTCAGGATCTGTTCGACGAGAACATCCTGCGCCAAAAGGTGGAGGGTGCCCTGCACCAGAAGAACCACCTGCTCGTGAAGATCTACAACCGGCGTGCGATCGCCGTCGATGAGATCGTGGATGACCTGCTGTCGTACGCGGACCGATTGCGCCCCATGGTCGCCGACACGGGCCTACTGCTCAACCAGGCCCTCGATGCGGGCAAGACGGTTGTGTTCGAGGGCGGACAGGCCACGATGCTCGACGTGGACCACGGCACCTACCCGTTCGTGACGTCATCCAATTCGACGAGCGGGGGCGCCTCGACCGGTTCCGGCGTCGCGCCAAACCGCATCGACAGGGTAATCGGCATCGTGAAGGCCTACACGACTCGGGTGGGCTCAGGTCCGTTCCCGACGGAGTTGCACGACGAGTCGGGTGAGTTCCTGCGATCGAAGGGCTTCGAGTTCGGAACCACGACGGGCCGCCCGCGTCGCACAGGCTGGTACGACGCGCCCATCGCGCGCTACTCGGCCCGCATCAACGGCGTCACCGATTTCGTGCTCACCAAGCTCGACGTGCTCACGGGACTCGAGACGATCCCGGTGTGCGTCGCGTACGAGGTCGATGGCGTGCGGGTGGACGAGGTGCCCGTGTCGCAATCCGATTTCCACCACGCGACTCCCATCTACCAGGAGTTCCCCGGGTGGACCGAAGACATCACGGGCGTGCGCGAGTTCGAAGACCTGCCGGCCAACGCGCGCGACTACGTGCTCGCCCTCGAGGCCATGAGCGGTTCGCGTATTTCCGCGATCGGCGTGGGTCCGGACCGCGAGGCGATCATCTCGCGGCACAACCTGCTGGGCACGCTGGAGCTAAAAGAATCGCGCCAGCGATAGACCCTCGGTCGAGGGTTCAGCTCACACGCCGAACCAGAGCCGCGCGACGTAGATCCCGAGCCCACCGAACAGCACAGGCATCGCGAGCGCGACCAGCCAGTGGGCGGTCGTCGGCTGGATGGCGTTCTCGGGGTTGGGCGCAGTAGGCGAAAGCAGTGAGCGCCGCGCCCTCTCGCCCTCGTAGAACTGCACCCCGTTGGCGGCGCGCTGCCCGAGGAACACCCGCTGGGGGCTGCCGCGCAGCTCGAGCAGAAGCGGCGCGGCACCCATCACCACGAACAGGCCGCCGATGATGTACCCGGTCAGTTCATTGGCGAGCAGGAACGCGAGGCCCAGGCCGATGAACAGCACCGGCCAGCCCCACGTCGTCAGGGGGGTGCCGAAACCGCGGGCGAGGAAGAGGGAGATGCCGACGGCGAGCAGTCCGCCGTAGATGCTGAGGGGCGCGAACGCGGCGACGTTGTCGGGGCACTCGACCGCGATCTCGTACGGGCCGCCGCTCGCGCAGGAGCCGCCGAGGCCCATGACGACGGTGCTCACGAGGAACAGCAGCGTGAAGCACAGGGTGAAGAGAAACCAGGATGCCGCCGACCCGAGTACTCGTGAGAGCGCCGAGTCACGCCAGGATGCCGCGGGAGATGCCGCTATGGGGTAGGTCACGACGCAACGATGGCAGACTGACGGGATGCCCGCAATACGACCGCCCCGGCGAGTGCTTGAGGGTCGATACATCCGCGTCGAGCCCCTCGAGCAGCAGCAGTTGCCCGAGCTGTTCCGCGCCATCGGCACCCCCGAGGTGTTCGCGGGCGGATACGGTGGCGGGCCGGCCGGGTACCGCGACACCGAGGAGGCGTTCGTCGAGTTCGCTCGCGGCTACTACTCGTGGGAGAAGGGCAACGTCTATGGCGTGCGCATCGTCGGGGGACCTGACGATGGCACCCTCGTGGGCACATCGACACTCGGTGACTTCGACGAGACCCGGCAGCACGCTCACATCGGCTGGACCGCGTGGCATCCCGCCGTCTGGGCAACGGCGGTCAATCCCGAGGCGAAGCTGCTCATGCTTGGGCTTGCCTTCGACCACGGGTTCGGGCGGGTCAAATTGCAGGCGGATGCCCTCAACGACCGGTCGCGCGCGGCCATCCTGAAGCTCGGGGCGAAGTTCGAGGGCATCGTGCGCCGGGACAGCCTGCGTGCGGACGGAACGTGGCGCGACACGGCGATGTACTCCGTGCTCGTCGACGAGTGGCCCGCGGTGCGGGCGGGGCTCGTGGCCCGACTCGCGGCCTTCGGCGGCGAAGCGGTCACTCTGGGCAGGTAGATTTGGCCCATGAGCGAGAACGATGCCACCCGCGAACTCATCGGCCTGCGCGAGAGCATCGACAACATCGACGCGGCTCTCGTGCACCTGCTCGCGGAGCGGTTCAAGTTCACGCAGCAGGTGGGGCGGCTCAAGGCGGCCACCGGAATGCCCGCCTCAGACCCCGACCGCGAGAAGGTTCAGATCGCACACTTGAGGGCGCTCGCCGAGGAGTCCCACCTCGACCCCGCCTTCGCGGAGAAGTTCCTCAACTTCATCGTCGCCGAGGTCATCCACCACCACGAGCAGATCGCCTCCACGGGCGCGGTCGAGACTCAGTAGAGCCGCTACTACCCCACCACCGGGCCGAACGCCGCTGCGAGCGTCGCGCGGTGGGTGCCGCGTAGCTCGTCCACCGAGACGGTGAAAAGGTCCTGCACTTCGAGGGTTCCGCTGTCGTCCGTAACCCCGATGCGCAGGAACGGGTAGCCGCGACCCGTGCACAGCCCCTGAAAACGCACGTCGTCTTCGCGCGGCACGCTCACGAGCATCCTCGCCGTCGACTCGCTGAACAGGGCCGTGGCGGTGTCGACGCCGTCGCGCTCGGTGATCTCGCTGAGCCAGACGCGAGCGCCGATGCCGAACCGCATGACGGCCTCCGCGAGTGCCTGGGCGAGCCCGCCGTCGGCGAGGTCGTGCGCCGAGGCGATGATGTTCTGCTCGTTGGCGGCGGCCACCACGGCCGCGAGCTTCTGCTCCGCCGCGAGATCGACGGCGGGGGGCATCCCGCCGAGGTGGCCGTGGATGGTGCCGGCCCACGCCGACCCGTCGAGCTCCTCGCGCGTGACGCCGAGCAGGTAGATGTTGTTGCCCTCGTCTTGCCAGCCGCTCGGGATGCGCTTGGCGACGTCGTCGATCACGCCGAGCACGGCGACGACGGGGGTCGGGTGGATGGGCACGTCACCCGTCTGGTTGTAGAAGCTCACATTGCCGCCCGTCACCGGGATCTGGAGCTCGAGGCATCCGTCGGCCAGGCCCTCGACCGCTTTAGAGAACTGCCACATCACCTCGGGGTTCTCCGGGCTTCCGAAGTTGAGGCAATCGCTGACCGCAACCGGGGTCGCACCCGTGGCCGCCACGTTGCGGAACGCCTCCGCGAGGGCGAGCTGCGCGCCGCGGTAGGGGTCGAGCTGGCAGTAGCGGCCGTTGGCATCCGTGGCGACCGCGAAACCGAGGCCCGACTCCTCATCGATGCGCACCATGCCGCCGTCATCCGGAAAGCTCAGCGCGGTGTTGCCCATGACGTAGCGGTCGTACTGGTTGGTGACCCATGCCTTGTCGGCGAGGTTGGGCGAGCCGAGCAGCCGCAGGAACTGTTCCCTGAGGTCGCCGTCGCGGGGCAGGCTCGAGGCTGAGTCTGCCTGCAGGGCGTCGAGCCAGGTCGGGTAGGCGACGGGTCGCTCGTAAACGGGACCGTCGACCGCGACCGTGCGCGGCTCGACATTGACGATCTCCTCGCCGTGCCAGTTGATGATCAAGCGCCCGGTGTCGGTCACTTCACCGAGCACACTCGTTTCGACGTCCCACTTCTCGGTGACCTTGAGGAAACCCTCGAGCTTCTCCGGCGTGACGATCGCCATCATGCGCTCCTGGCTCTCCGACATGAGGATCTCCTCGGCGGTGAGGGTCGGGTCCCGCAGCAGTACCTTCTCGAGCTCGATGAACATGCCGCCGTCGCCGTTGCTTGCCAGTTCGCTGGTGGCGCATGAGATGCCTGCGGCGCCCAGATCCTGGATGCCCTCGACGAGCTCCTGCTGGAAGAGCTCGAGGCAGCACTCGATGAGCACCTTCTCCGCGAACGGGTCACCGACCTGCACTGCTGGCCGCTTCGTCGGACCGCCCTCGGAAAAGCTGTCGCTGGCGAGAATGGATGCCCCGCCGATGCCGTCCCCGCCGGTGCGCGCCCCGAAGAGCACCACCTTGTTACCCACGCCGCGCGCGTTGGCGAGGTGCAGGTCCTCGTGCCGCAGCACGCCGACCGCCAGCGCGTTGACGAGCGGGTTGGCCTGGTACACCGAGTCGAAGTAGGTCTCGCCACCGATGTTGGGTAGGCCGAGGCAGTTGCCGTAGAACGAGATGCCCGACACGACGCCGTGCACGACTCGAGCCGTGTCCGGATCATCGATTCGACCGAAGCGGAGAGCATCCATCACCGCAACCGGCCGCGCGCCCATCGAGATGATGTCGCGCACGATGCCCCCGACGCCCGTCGCGGCGCCCTGGAACGGCTCGATGTAGCTCGGGTGATTGTGGCTCTCGATCTTGAAGGTGACCGCCCAGCCCTGGCCGACATCCACGACGCCCGCGTTCTCGCCCATGCCGACCATGAGGTTCTTCTTCATCTTGTCGGACACCTTCTGACCGAACTGGCGCAGGTAGATCTTCGAGCTCTTGTACGAGCAGTGCTCGCTCCACATGACCGAGTACATGGCGAGCTCGCCGCTCGTGGGGCGGCGGCCGAGGATCTCCCGAATCTTGAGATACTCGTCGTGCTTGAGGCCGAGCGCCGCGTACGGCTGCTCCTTCTCGGGGGTTGCGGCGGCGTTCGAGACGGTGTCAGCACCGAGGGAGGTGGGGGTCACAAGGCTCCAGGAAGAGGGCGGCCGGATGCCTCGATTCTACCCAGCCGTGGCGCCGCCCTGCGCCGTCAGCCTTGGCAGCATCCGGCACCGTCGGCCCGCCCGCACCTTGCGCCGCCAGCCCGCCTAAGCTGGGCAGGTGACCGTCGTGACGCTCGACGCCCCGCCTCGCTCGGGGCTCTCATGGGCTCTCGCTCCCGCGCTCCTGCTCAGCGCTTCGGCGCCCTTCCTATTCGCTCTGCGCGGCACCTCCCTCGCGCTCACACTTCTGGGCTACGGGATGCTGCTGCTCGCGATTTTCGTAGCGTGGCTCTTCGATCGCTCCGGCCGCACTATCGACCTCTTCAAGGATCTGCTGCTCATCGCCGTCGGCATGGTCATCGTCTCGACGGTCTCTGTCGAGGCGGACATCGCGTGGGGCAATTTCTTCCTGCTCGGATTCGTGCTCGCCTCCGCCGTTGCGGTGCCGTACCTCATCTCGCGATTCGTTTTCAAAGACCGTGTCATCCGGTTCCGCTGGCGCGGAGGGTGGCCGTGGACGAAGGTGCAGTGGAGCTACCTGTTGCTCGTGCTGTTCCTCGGCTGGCTCATCCTGCCGTTCTACTTCATCACCTCGGGCGTCTACCTCAACTGGCCCGAAGTGCACGAGTGGCACGAGGTCGCCCGACTCTTCGTCGGCGTCAATGCGGTCGGAACGTGGGACGAGCTGTTCTTCATCATCACCGTCTTCGTGCTGTTCAAGCGGCACTTCCCGGTGTGGCAGGCGAACATCTTGCAGGCGGTGATCTTCGTGTCGTTCCTGTGGGAGCTCGGCTACCAGGCGTGGGGACCGCTGCTCACCGTTCCGTTCGCGCTCCTGCAGGGCTGGATCTACTCGAGCACCAAGTCAATCGTCTACGTGCTGACCGTGCACCTGCTGTTCGACGCGGTGGTGTTCCTCGTGATCGTGCACGCGCGCAACGACGGGGTCATCCCGTTCTTCCTGATCTCGCCGTAGCGCGCGCCGCCTCCCGCCTGGCCCGTCCCGCCTGGCCCGTCCCGCCGCGCGCCGTCCCGCGCATCCCCCGTCGCCTCACGCCGAGCCGCCGCAAACGCAGCGTCCGGCGTGACGTTACCTGCGTTTGCGGCGGTTCGAGCGCCATCCGGCGCGCTCGAGGGCTCGCCGCACGCGGTCGACGGTTGTGTCCGGCGAGACGAGGATGCCCGAGCCGCGCACCCGAATGACCCGCCAGTCCGCGTCGGCCGCGGCATCGAACCGCGAGATATCCCTCTCGTACTGCCGGGTCGAAGTGCGGTGCTGGTCGCCGTCGTATTCCGCGATCACGCGGAAGTCCGGCCAGGCGAGGTCGAACCATCCGATCGCTCGGCCGCAATCGTCCAGCAACTCGAACCCGCACTCCGGCCGTGGCAGGCCGGCATCCTCCAAGAGGATGCGCAGGCGGGTCTCCATCGCAGACTCCACCCCGGCGCGTACCCGAGCAAGCGCCCGGCGTGCCTGTGCAACTCCGCGGACCGGCCCGCGTTCGATGGCCTCGCACAACTGGTCGACAGTGGCGTGCGGCCGCGGATCGGTCGGGTCAAGTACTCGCGGGTCGAGAACGAAGTAGTCCCCGATCGCCCACGAGTTCGTGCAGTTCGAGAAGCGCTCCCAACTCGACGAAAGTTGTGGCTGCATCCGAGACCGGCAGGCCGAAGCGCTCAACGCTGCGCACCGACGAGGACTCGTGCCCGATCACTCCTCGCCCGCGGGGGCGATTGGTACCGGCCGCAGCGGTCACATGCACAAGATCTCGAAACCTTTCGGGGACGGGCGCCCCCCAGAGCACCGCCGCGGTCGTGTGGCTGAAGCGATCGCCCGGGCGCAGCAGCGGCGCGTAGGCGCGTGATGGGTGATGGTCTCCCAGTGCCCGGACGCCGTGAAAGGGTCGGATGAGGTCGGAGCCGGCGAGTCGGCCGCGTCCGAGTCCGGCGGCGCGCGCTTCCGCGATCGAGAATGGGCGTGCGGCGAACCGCGGATCCAGAGGCAGGCGGCGAGGCATCCGCCCATCGTGGATGGTCGCCACCTGGAGCTGCGCGGCGCATCCACAAGGTCGAACCGCCGCAAACGCAGCGATCGTTGCGCCGATGCCTGCGTTTGCGACGGCTCGGTGCCAATACGCGTGCGGGGGTGGGGGTCAGCGGCGCCGCGAGCGGAGGTGGCGCGGGCGGGGTGAGCGGCGCGGACGGGTGAGCGGCGCGGGCGGTGTCAGCGGCGCGGGCGGGGTGAGCGGCGC
>JAODAV010000021.1 GCA_025463605.1 Rhodoglobus sp.
CGCTCGCTCGCGGTCGCGCAGTCCGGGCCGCCTGCGGGCGGCGGGCGGTGGTCGCTGCTTCCGCTCGCGGAGGGAGATACCACGGTGCGCGCGAAAGCCATGGGCGAGCTGCTGCTCGAACGGCACGGTGTGGTCACTCGCGGCGCGGTCGTGAGCGAGGGCATCCGGGGCGGCTTCGCTCTCGCGTACAAGGTGCTGAGCGGCTTCGAGGAGAGCGGGCGCGCGCGCCGCGGCTACTTCGTCGAGGGGCTCGGGGCGGCCCAGTTCGCGACCGGCGCGACGATCGACCGGCTTCGGAGCTTCGTGATCGACCGCGAGGAGGAGCCGAAGCGCGACGCACTGACGCTCGCTGCGACCGATCCCGCGAATCCCTACGGCGCCGCTCTGCCCTGGCCGAAAGAGCCCGAGACCGAGGCCGGAGAGAAGCGCGGGCACCGGCCGGGCCGCAAGGCGGGTGCCATGGTGGTGCTCGTGGATGGCGCGCTCGTGCTCTACGTGGAGCGCGGCGGCAAGACTGTGCTCACCTTCGACTCCGACGGGCGCACCCTCGCAGTCGCGGCCGTGTCACTGGCGCGCGCCGTGCGCGAGCGCGTAGGGCGTCTGCGGGTCGAACGGGTGGACGGCGAGTTCTCGGTCGGCTCCCTGCTGGGTGCAGCGCTCGTCGAGGCGGGATTCTCCCCGACACCACAGGGGCTGAGGCTGCGTGCCTGAGGGCGACACCATCTACCGCTCGGCGAAGAACCTCAACTCGGTGCTCGCGGGTACGGTGCTCACTCGCTGCGACATCCGGGTGCCGGCTTTCTCGACTGTAGACCTCACCGGCGAGACCGTCGACGAGGTTGTCAGCCGGGGCAAGCACCTCCTTATGCGCGTCGGGGAATATACGATTCACAGTCACCTCAAGATGGAGGGGACATGGCACATCTATCGCGCCGGCTCCCGCTGGTATCGGCCCGAGTGGGAGGCGCGGGCCATCCTCGCAAACGAGCGATACGAGACGGTCGGGTTCCAGCTCGGCACGCTCAACGTCGTGAAGCGAGCCGACGAAGACTCCCTCGTCGGATATCTCGGGCCTGACCTGCTCGGACCCGACTGGGACCCCGAGCTCGCCCTCGCCAATCTGCGCCGCGAGCCCCAGCGCGAGATCGGGCTCGCGCTGCTCGACCAGCGCAACCTCGCCGGGCTCGGCAACGAGTACCGGGCGGAACTGTGCTTTCTCCGCGGCGTGCTCCCGACCCGGCCGGTGGGCGAGGTGAAGGAACTCGAGAAGACGGTCGAGCTCGCGAAGCGCCTCATGGAGGCGAACAAGGATCGCCCCGTCCGCACCACAACCGGCAAGCTGCGCGGGGACACCGCCTGGGTCTACGGGCGGGAGGGTCGGCCGTGCTTCCGCTGCGGCACGACCATCGAGCGTGGCGAACTGGGCGACACCGCGCTGCAATTGCGGGATGTCTACTGGTGTTCCCATTGCCAGGTGTGAGAGTAGGTTTCGTTGCGTGAGGTGGCGCGCGATGCTGGGCGGGCTTGTCGCCTCCGGCGCACTCGCCGGAGCGCTCGGTTTCGGTGCTCTGTTCGCGTTCCAGCCGCGCGACGGCGACACGCAGTCATGGTCCACCGACCTGCCCGCGGATGCCCAACCGATGGTCGTGTGGGAAGTTCTCTCGGGTGACACGGTCGTGCTCGTCGTCGAACGACCGGGCAGGCAAGTGCAGGACTGGGGGAGGATAACGGCACGGCTTCTGGGCATCGACTCGCCCAATTTCGGAACCACCGACGAGTGCTACGCGGTGGAGGCCGAGGCCCGTTTGACGGAGCTGCTCCCGGAAGGATCCGTGGTCTGGCTCGCCCTCGACGAAGAGCCCAGGGACGACGGCGGCCGGTGGCTGTCGTACCTCTGGACGAGCGACGGCAGGTTCGTGAACTACGAGCTCGCCGTGGACGGTTTCGTCGAGGCGAGCCCCATGCCGCCCAACACCGCGAGGTGGAAGGCGATCGAAGCGGGGCAGGCCGCCGCGGTTGCCCGATTGTGGGGCATCTGGGGCGAGTGCGGCCACTAGCGGCACGTCGCTAGGGTGTGCGTATGACTGACGACAGCACCCAGCCGACCGAGAACGTCGGCCGCGGCACCGCCTTCTCCCTTCTCTCGATCGTCGCGGGCATCGTGCTCTTCGCGATCGTCGCGGCCATCTTCTCGTTCGTCGACAGTTATCTCGTATTCGTCGCGGGCATCGCCGCTTACGTCATTCCCTTCGTCGGCGCCTGGCTCTATGTGAAAGGCGCGGGAGGGCCGCTCGCGAGAGGACGTCTCGCATTCACCGTCGTCTCGGTGATCGCCATCGCCCTCAGCACGTTGACGGGCATCATCGTCAGCACCTTCATCGCCTACATCCGTGTCGGTGGGGACGGCGGGATACTCTCCCCCGTGTTCTGGACGACCATGCGAAACCAGTTCGCCAACAACTTCGAGAACGTGGGCATCCCGGTCGTCATCGGATTGGGGCTCGGAATCTTCGGCCTCGTCAAGGTGCTTCGGGGTGGCACGTTGGGGCGCAAGATTCCGCCGGTATCGACCGAGAGCGCGGCACCGGATCTCGAGCCGCCCGTGTCGACCGCACCCCCTGCGCCCACTGCTCCCTCACCGGGAGTCATCCTCAACGGCGAGCCCCTCGACCCCGGCAAGAAGTAGATGGCCGTTGATCGGGCCGAGTCGGTGGGCGGCGGCGCACTGACTTCTCTCATCTCCGTTCCGGTCGGGGTCGGGCTCAGTGCCGTTCCCGTTCCTCTCGACTGGCTCGGTCTTTACGGCGCGGTAGTGGTCACCGCGCTGCCTTTCCTCGCGCGATGGCTCTACACCCGGGCATCCGGGGGCTATCTCGTGGTCGGCAAGCCCGTCTTCGGTGGTGTCGTCGCCCTCGCGCTCATCGCGACGAGCGTCGCGAGCGTGCTATTCCTCGCGCGGCGAGTCTTCGACGAGTACTACACGCAAGGCGAGAGCTTCACCGAAGTGCTGTTCGGGTCGTTCACGAGCAACTACTACTTCGGATACGGCACTCCCGAGGATCTGATCTTCTCGCTCATCGTTGCGGTGTTCGTCGGCGGCGGGAGCCTGCTCTTCGTGCTGCTCTCGGCGCCCAAGCCGCCCATCCGTCCGATCGCCGGCTGACGGAACGATCAGGGCGCCGAGCCGCGAATCGTCAGCACTGCCTCGAACTCGGCATCGTAGGGTGCGCCCGGCGCGACCCACGTGGGCACGAGGTCGCCCGTGAAGCTCACGCCGCGCAGGAAGTCCGCGTAGCCGACGTCGGCCTCCAGCCGGAGCTCGTTCCACGTCTGGTCGCGCCACGCGCACGTCGCATCGCGGTCGACCCCCGAGTACATGCCTTCGGTGATTGCGAAGGCGCGGAACGAGATGTGCACGGTGCGATCCTGAGCTACCACGCCTTCGAAGGTGCCCAGCGTGGACAGCTCGGTGCGCGCGAAGCAGGTGTCGTCCGGGAACTCCGGATAGTGGTCCCACGCCCCGGTGCCACCCACCGCGACGATCGCGCCGGTCGTCCACCACGGCCGCGGGCCTTCGGAGATGTTGCGGATCTCCACCGTTCCGCTGAACTCGAGCTCGTTGCGCGGTACGTCGACTTGCGCGCCGTACCAGGCCCGGGGATGCGGTTCGCTGTAGCCGTAGGTGGCCCGGTTGCCCGCGTCATCCGTCAGCTCGACCGCGACGCGGTACTGCTCGCCCGGGCACAGCCCCGCGACGCTGACGTCGGCGCCCTGTGCCCCGGATGCGAGGGCAAACGTCTCGCCGTCGACGGGTTCCGGCACGGCACCCGTGAAGCAATCGCCCTCGATGAGTACGCGGTACGTCGCATGGCGATCGGTGCGGATCGGGATGCTCGCGCTGCCCTCAAAGCCGTCCGCCGAGAGTGCCGCGCTCACGTACTGGAATGTGTCGAGTTGCGGGTGGTCGCTCACCGGCGCATCCGGAACCACGTACGAGGACTCCCCCACTTCCCATTCGCGCTGGCCCGAATCTGAGCCCTGTTCCCACGTCACGGTCACGGTCGCCGTGCCGAGAGCGACCTCGCTCGTCGGGGGTGTGCACGATTCGCCGAAGCTGGAGCCGCACAGTCCCGTGCCGATCGTGACCGTCGGCAGCAGCACCTGGAAGGTGAGCATGGGCGGCGCGGGGCAATCGCCGAGGCATCCGTAGCGACTGAGCGGAAGGAGCGTCGACCTCGTGACGGCGCCCACCCTGCTCGTGACGACGATGTTGCCCCCGCTGCCCAGCGGAGCAGCGGTTGCGCTGTCGCTGCGGCCGGGCGCGCAGATCAGCGCATCCAGGGTCAGCGGCGCACCCGGTCCCGCGGCGGTTTCGGGCAGGAGGGCCCGGGGACCACACTCGACCCCGAGTTGTGTGCTCGCCGAAAGACGCACGGCGCGGGCATCCACCGGCTTGGCAAGAGACAGCCCCGTGACGGTGACGGCCGGCGACCAGGCATCAGGGCTGTGCACCACGGCGCTCACCTGATCGCGCGGCAGGTCGCGACTCCACGATGGTGCGGTCGCGTCGTACCAACGGGCGCAGAACACGACCGTCGAGCCTTCCGGCACCGAGAAGACGTTGGTCACGCGGCGGTTGTACGAGGGCTCGTAGTTGCGCGCTGCACTCCACGCGGCATCCACGTCCACCAGGTTCTCGTCGAGCACTCTGCGCACTTCGGCGTGCGAGTCGAAGGCCGAGCAATCGGCCGGCTCGCCGTGCGGCACGACCCATCCGCGCAGCCACGGCACGGGACCGGTGCCGGTGGTCGGAACCGACACGTACACGAGGCTCGGGCCGAGCGGCACGATCGTCATCGGCGGGCGAACGGCGGCGCCGCGGGAGTCGAACTCGAGACTCGCGCTTGCGATGCGGTCGAAGATGTCGATGGCGAGTGCGGATGACTCGTAGCTCGTGTTGGGGCGCAGTCCAGTGAGAACGCCGCAGTGCTGAAAGAGACCGTAGCCGGGCGGGTATCCGCCGTAGCGGGCGATCTCCGCGTCCCACGCCGCCTCCTCGGCCGGATCTCCCATGATCGTCACCGACTGCTCGGCGGACGGATCGTCAGCCGGCCAGAACCGCAGTGTCACCACGGAGGGCGTCGTCGAGGCGACGCCGAACGAGAGTTGCCCGTCGGCGCCCTCGGCGGCGGGGCACGCGACTAGTCCACCCGAACCGGCCAGCGCGACGGGTGGATCGGCGCGCGGGAACACTCGCAGGGCCTCCGGTTCGGTGAGCGCGAAGAGGGCGCCGTGCAGGCCATCCGGGCATCCTTCGACGGATGCACCATCCTCGGGCGCACACGGATCACTGGGCGCTGACGGCGAACCCTCGCCAGCAGAGTCGAGCACGTCACGGGCGCCCAGGTCGTCGAGGCCCTCGCTGGCGTCGAGAGCGTCGATGCGCGCCTCCGTGCGGGCGCCGAGATCGCTTTCGTCGCCTGTTCCGGGGGAGACGATCTCGGTGGCACCGTTGCTCGGGCTCGAGTCGATCGTCTCGGGGTCGCCGTCGCTGTCGGGCAGGGGAAGGCCGTCGCCGCCAACCGGAACCGGCTCGAGCACGGGCACCATTTCGGTCTGGGCCTGGGCGGCGGGCACATCGGATTCGGCGGGATCGGTGGTGAGCGAACTCGCGATGAAGGCCGCGGCCACGGCGAGCGCGACCGCGGTGATCACGGAGAGGACGGGGATCAACCAGCGGGGGACGGTCACTGGGTCCTCCTCAGATCAGGCAATAGAGAACGGTGACGTTCACGGCGGTGGAAGTGGCATTGCCCAGCGCGTCGACCGCCGTGAGGGTGATCGTATAGACGGTATTCGCGAAGCCGATCGTCCCTTCGGAGAACGGGAATGACCACATGGTGCCTGAGGGCACGAGGGCCGCGCCGCCGCCCGACCAGGAGGCGGAGACCGAGGCAACCCCGCTGGGATCGGTAGCGAAGACCGACACGGTGGATAGGGTCGGGCCGCATTCCGGGTATCCCTCCATCGAAATGGGGTTGGGACTTGCGCTCGACTGGCCGAGCACGGGTCCCGTTGTATCAGCTGGCACCGGCACCGGTTCCGGCAGGGGCTCGGGCTCAGGTTCCGGCTCGGGCGCGGGTTCGGGCGCAGGCGGAACGGGCACCGGAGTCTCCTGCGCGACTAGCGGCGCCGGGCATCCGCCCACCGGCAGTGTGCCGACCCCGTCCTGGCCCGCATCGACGGCGACGACTCCGATGGGAAGCCACACCGTGCGGCCCAGGTCGAGCGGGTCGCGCACGCCGAGCCAGTGCGAGTCATCGCTGCGCGCGACGATCAGCACGCGCTGGCCGGGTTCGAGCCTGCTCACTGCGACGCCGCCGGGGCAGCCGAGTGCCTCGGTGGTGTTGTCGATCGAGCCGGACGTGAGAATCGACTCGCGGTCGGCGGCATCAGCTGTGCCGCTCGCGCCGAGCACCCCGGTCGCACCAATCGCCCCGCCCACGAGCCCGGCGACGACGACGAGCCCGATCCACGGCAACCAGCCCGCCACACCGCCAGCACCGAAACCGCTCGAAGCTGCAGGAGTGCCGGTGTCACCGGCGTCCACCCGCGAACGGATGGCATCGGCGACACCGGCGGGGTCACCCGGTTGCGCAACGCGCTTGAGCGTCGAGCTCAGCAGCTCGTCGATCTCAGCCATGGTGATCCTCCTTCCTCAGACGTGCAGCGAGTGCCTTCCGCGCCCGGTGCAGCTGGGTCTTCACGGTCCCGGTGCTCACGCCGAGGCCTTCCGCGATCGTCTCGATCGACTGGTCCATGAGGTAGTGGAGGGCGCACACCTGCCTTTGCTGCAGGGGCAGCGATTTGAGCGCGTTCACCACGTCGATGTCGAGCAGTTCTACCGCGTCATCCATACCGTCGGCGGGCGTGCCGAGTTTCGCGAGTGCCCGGTTGCGTGCCGCGCTGCTGCGGTACCCGTCGCGCACGCGATTGCTCGCGACGACCGTGAACCAGGCCGCGAGATTGGTGACCGGATGCGCTGGCGGCTTCGCGAGGAATCCCACGATCGCGTCCTGCACCGCATCGGCCGCATCCTGCCGGTTGCCCGTGATGAGCCCGACGGCAGCAACCACCTTGGGGTACTCGTTCGCGACGAAGGCGTCGAGGTCCAGCTGGACCCGCTCCTTCACACTCGCGCTCATGTCTTCCCGACGTACCGGAGGCCCGTGCGGGTTGACAGCAGTCATGAAGCGGGCTCAATGCGGATGATCGCGCTCGCCGCAGCGCGCACCGACGGGTCGGCATCGAGCGGCTGGTCGACGCGAACGACGATCCCCTCGGGGCTCGCGAGCAGCTCGTCGAGCGTGAACTCCACCTCGAAGGTCAGCGCGAGTTTCGACGACGCCCAGTCGACTTCGCATCCTCCCTCGAAGGTGAGGCTTGCGGGCGCGGCCTGCACACTGCCCGACAGCCGGATGCTCTCGTCGAGGCGCAGCGCCGGCAGCGCCTCCTCACCGAAGATGATCGGCTCGCCACCGAAGCATCCCCCCGCGTGCGGGCCCACGACGGTCAGCTCCCCCGCCCGGAGCGTGAGGAACGCGGCCTGGTTGGATTCGCCGCTGAAGTAGGCGTCGCTGTTGAGCCGATAGGTGATAAGCAGCGGCACGACCATTGGCCGGATGACCACACGAGACGCCGCGCCCCACAACATGGGCGAGCCGGGTGGCCCCCAGGTGGTGACCCGGCCCATGCCATCCGTCAGCTCGATCACGGCCTGGTACTCGGCGCCCGCGCAGAGCCCGTCGAAGGTGACGGCCGCGGCGCCCGTCCAGTCGGTTTCGATCTCGCCGGAAAGGATGCCCGTGCGCTCGAGCACGGCGCCCGGTCGAGTGCAGGGCACGCCCCCGTCCGGCGCGACGAGTCGCGCGACGTAAGCGGACCCCTCGTCAGCGCGGAACCGCAGCAGAGCCTGCGCGGATCGCGTATCGACCGCGAAGGCGCTCTGCCGCAGAAGTGCCGTTCCGACGTCCAGCTGCACACCGGGCTGGCGCGGGGCTACCGTGTCGACCACGGGCGCCACCGTGGTCGAGGTCGCTCCGTTGCGGTTGCCCTGCGACCACACCACTCGCACGACGGCCGAGCCGCGAGAACCCTGCACGGGGTAGTAGGAGTCGAGCGGCGTGAGACACGAGCCCCTGCACTCTGCGGCTCGCCCCAGGTCGAGCGACGTGCGCGTCACCGGGGCCTGTCCGTAGGCGATTTCGACCGTGAACGCACTGCGGTCCCCGAAGCTCAGCGGCAGAACGCCGCGGCCAGGGGAGACCGCGGCTGCCCCCGAGCCCAGCACATCCGTCGTGTCGCACAGCACGCGCGAAGGCCGGAACTCCTGCGCGACCCTCGAGTAGAGCGCGAACCCCGGAACTCGGAATTCCCCGCACCGCTGGCCCCCGGGAAGGTACCCGCGCACACTCCAGTCGGGGAGCAGGAGACCTGCCACGCTGTCGACGCTCACCGACGGCAGCAGCCGGTCGGCCGTCTCGACGATCGTCTCGGCGTGGTACTGCACCGCGCCGAAGCCGACCGGCCGCACGTCGACGCACAACGACATCGTGATGCCCTCGTTGACGTCGAGGGCGATGGTCGTGCGCTCGGCGAAGGCGGGGTCGTAATTGGCGGCCGCGAGATCCTCGGCGCCCATCGTCGACGTGACAGTGACGAGCTGGCGCACGAACAGGTCGTATCCCGCGACCACAGGATCGCACGCCGGATCGTCATCGGCGTTGAGCACGTTGGTGGAGACGACGACGGTTTCACCCTGCCGGTGCGGCACCGTAACGGCGATCAGGTCGGGCGTGGGCGCGAACACCACGGCCGGGGGCCGCACCGCCGCACCGCTCGGATCGAATGCGAGTTGCCGGGAGTCGCGTGTGCCGTTCACCCCCACAACGTGAACGTGCGCTGTGTGAACGCTCGACTCCGCCAAAGGAGGCAGGGGCACGCAATTGAGGATGGTCGCCCACTGCCCCTGAAAGCCGGAGGCCGCCGCCATGGGTAGCTCGCGATCCCAGTTGGCGCGCTCGGCGGCATCCGTCTCATCGACGACCCTGACGGCGCTCTCGGTTGCCGCCCAGTAGTCGACGGTCACGGTGACCGGTTGGTTGGTGACGACCGCGAGCACGGGTGCGACGGTCGAATCGCACTGGTCGCTAGACGGCGAGATGAGGGCCGAGCGGATGCGCACGGGCGGCAGCGCGGAGCCGACAGTCGCGGGAGCGCCGACCGGGCATCCGTCGACCGCACCGATTCCGCAGGCGTCGACCCCCGCGATGAGGCCGTAGCGCGGTGCGAGGTCGGCGGCCGCCGACTGGGGGTCGAGCGCCGCGCCCACGGCGGTCACGAATGCGGCCACGTCGGCCCGGATGGTGTCGGCGGTCACCCCGATCGGTACCTCGCGCGAGCCCGTGGGCACGAAGTCGATCTGGGATGCAACATCGCGGGCCGGCAGCGGCTGAGAGATCTGGGCCTGCACGACGACCGGCTCGGCTGCCTCGCGCGGGGTCGCGAGCGACCGACCCGCGATACCGCCGACGCTTGCGAGCACCACCGCGAGAGATACCGCGACGACGGGCCGCACCCACGCCCGCGTCATCAGGGCACAGGCCCTTCGACCACGGGCACGATGCATTCGTCGATCGGCAGCCTGTCGATTGCGGTCGCGTCGTCGGAGGTGAGTGCGACAGCGGAAACCCAGACCGTCTCGTACTGCTTGCCCGGGATGCGCACCGCGAGGTACGCGCCGTCAGCGGTGCGCGCCGTCACGAACACGCGCTCGCTCGGCGTGAACTGCGCCACGGGCTCGCCGCCGGGGCAGTCGAGGGCAGGGGTTCCCCCGGCGACTGCACCCACGAGGCCGAGGTCGACGGCAAGCGGGTCGGGCCGGCCGAGCATGCCCGCGAGCCCTGCGAGAAACAGGAGCACTCCGAACCCTACGGCACCGCCGAGCCACGACACCCAGCGCGAGGCGGATCCGGCGCGTGCCATAGTCGTCGCCTCCTCACTCAGCCGCAGGAACGACACGAAAGAGAGCCGCACTCACGGTTCGGTGAGCCGAACGTATCAGCCGACCGCCCGCGGCGCGAGTGGGAGAATACCGTCGTGGACGCCGGCTACTCGGGAACCCCCCAGCTCAAGAAACTCGGAATCATCCCCGGCGTGCGCCTCGCCGTCGTGGGCGCTCCCCCCGGGTGGACGTTCGAAAGCGAGCCGGATGCCTCGGTGCCGGCGCCCGGGGACTCCGCCGCCGACGTCGTGCTGGCTTTCGCTCGCACGGCGGACGACGTGCGCGGGGTGATCGTGAGCCAGGGCGAGCGCATCCGGCCATCTGGTGCACTGTGGATCGCGTGGCCGCGCAAGGCCGGGGGACACGTGGGCGAAGTGACCGAGAACCTGCTGCGCGACGTGGCGCTTCCGCTCGGATTGGTCGACGTGAAGGTCGCCGCGCTCGACGCGGACTGGTCGGCGCTGAAGCTCGTGTGGCGGCGCGAGAACCGCTAGCGGCGAGCGCGGGATGATCCCGCGGGGCGTCCCCAGCGCACCGCGTAGATGAACAGCACACCGATCGCCGTCGCGAGCCCGAGGCACACGATGATCGGAGCGAGACCCATGAGCACCTGCATGGTGACGAAGTCGAAGTCGGCTTGGTTCTGGGTGCTCGCGAACAGGTCGCGCATGCGCGAGATGAGGTAGAGACCGCCTCCGACGAGCGCGAGAGCGACGACGCCGAGCGCGATGAGGAACGGATTGGCGCGCCGCGCCGGCACATCGTCGGCGTCGTCGAACTCGTCGACGCGGTCATCGTGCTCGACCCGGCGGGCCGGCTGTTCCTGCTCGGAGACGCGGTGCTGCACGGGCGTCTCCACACGAGGCTTGGCGTTGGTTGCCGGAGCGCTCGTCGGCACCGGACCGTCGTAACCGCGCTGGAAGGCGGGGTCGAACCGGGGGTCGAAGCGGTCGTCGTCGGCGCTCATGGTTTCACGGTAGCACCGACGCTCACCGGGCGATCAGGAGTTGATGATCCAGACGAGGTAGCCGAACCAGATGAGCGGGATCGCAAGCAGGACAACGGCGATCGCGATCCATCCCATGACCCTCCCGACGGGGCGCGGCCTCGTGACCGCCGCGATGGCGAAGGCGAGACCGACGAGGAAGAACACCGGAAAGAACAGCAGCCCACCGAAGGCGATGAGCCCATAGGCCCAAGCCTCGACCGTCGGGTTTGCGCCGTTCTGAGCTGCCTGGTTCTGCACGACGGCGGACAGCACGTTGAGAGTGAAGAGGAACGGCAGGGGAATCGCGACGGCGATGAGCGCGAGAATGCCCCAAATGCGCCCGGGTTTCGCCGGCGCCCGAGTGATGGTGGTCATGCGCAAACTTTAGCCCGGGCGCCGAGAGGCCGCTCTTCGTCGTCTGCAGACCGCTCGCGACCGGCAGCGCGGTGCTGTCTCGCCTCCCCATTTGTGTGCACCCCACCCGCAGACTCCGCAATCGCGCTCCCGCGGGGCAACTCCGCCGAGCCCCGCGAGCCGCGAGCCGCGAACCGCGAGCGGTGAGGCGTCGCGGTCGCGACGACTGCGGCACTGCGAGCAGGCAGGCGCACCGAATCGTCCCCGAGGCGGGGCGAGCCCGATGTCGCGAGCAGGATGCCCGTACTCCCCGGCACCGCCACCTCGCGCTTCTCTTCGCTGAAGTTGAGCACGACACTCGCCCCTGGGCGGTCAAGCCGGAACCACTTCTCGCTCTCGCTCCATTCGCAATGCACCGTGCCGAACGACTCGTCACGAAAGCCCGGCACCGTCGACCGCAATGACGCGAGCGACCGGTACAGGTCGAGCAGTCGGGCATGCTCGGGTCGCTCGAGCTCCGACCAGTCCAGCTTGGAGCGCTCGAACGTCTGTGGGTCTTGCGGGTCGGGCACGGTTGCGGGGTCCCAGCCCATTTTCTCGAACTCGGCGATGCGGCCTTCTGCCGTCACTCGTCCCAGTTCGGGTTCCGGATGCGATGTGAAGAACTGCCACGGCGTTGACGCGCCCCACTCCTCCCCCATGAAGATCATGGGCGTGAACGGGCCGAGCATCGTGAGCACGGCGGCGAGCTGAAGCCCGCGCTCGTCGAGCGTCGTCGGCAGGCGATCGCCTGCCGCGCGGTTGCCGATCTGGTCGTGGTCTTGTGTGAAAGTCACGAGTCGCCAGGTCGGCGTCGACTGGAGGTCGATGGGCGTGCCGTGGTTGCGCTCCCGAAAGGAGGAGTAGGTACCGTCGTGGAAGAAGCCGCGACCGGTGACCTTGCCGAGGGCAGCGAGCGAGTCGAAGTCGGCGTAGTAGCCCGACGTCTCGCCGGTGAGGTTCACATGCGCGGCGTGATGGTAGTCGTCGCTCCACTGCGCGGTGAGGCCGTAGCCGCCCTCCGCCCTCGGCGTGATGAGCTTCGGGTCGTTGAGGTCGGACTCGGCGATGAGGGTCAGCGGCCGGCCGAGTTCTGCGGCGAGGGCATCCACTCGCTCGGCGAGCTCGTGCAGCACGTGTTTCTCGGTGGGGTCGCGAAGTGCGTGCACAGCGTCGAGGCGCAAGCCGTCGGCGTGGTAGTCGCGCAGCCACATGAGGGCGTTGCCGATGATGTACTCGCGCACTTCGGCCTCTGCGAGATTGACGGTAGCGCCCCACGTGTTGGCGCTCGACTCGTCGAGGTATGGGCCGAATCGGGGCAGGTAGTTGCCGCTCGGCCCGAGGTGGTTGTAGACGACATCCTGGATGACGGCGAGCCCGCGCGCGTGGCACGCGTCGACGAAGCGCTGGTAGGCGGGCGGCCCACCGTACTGCTCGTGCACGGCGTACCACAGCACGCCGTCATAGCCCCAGTTGTGAGTGCCGTTGAACGCGTTGACGGGCAGCAGCTCGACGAAGCTCACGCCCAACCGCACGAGGTGATCGAGCCGCTCGAGCGCAGAATCCAGGGTTCCGAGCTCGGTGAACGTGCCGATGTGGAGTTCGTAGATGACGCCGTCGCGCAATTCGCGCCCGCGCCATCCCGAGTCGGCCCATTCGTGGAGCGCCGGATCGTAGGTGCGCGACAGACCGTGCACTCCGTCGGGCTGGCGCCTCGATCGGGGATCGGGCAGCGGCGTCGTGTCGTCGTCGAGCAGGTAACCGTAGTCGACATGGGGGAGCCACTCCACGGGCTCGACGGGTGACCACCACGCACCGTCCCCACGCGCGAACTCGACCGCTTGCCCGTCGATCACCGCGCCGAGGCGATCGGGGTGCGGTGCCCAGACCTCGAAGGAGCCGGTCATCGCGTCGTCGCGAGCAGGGCGACGGGATAGCGCTCGAGCGCCTCGCCGAGACGCAACTCCCCGCCGTCGTAGGTGCGGTCGGTGAGCACGTCGATGACCGGCCGGTTCGGGAGCAGCACGCGCGTGTCTCCCCAGCCGCCCCGCGCGGCGAGTCGCACCGGCAGCCTGGTGGCGATGGTCACGGCGCCGCCACGGTCGAACGCGATCGCGTGCTCGGCAGCCTCACCCACGACGCTGAGGGCGGCGTACCGCGTGAACAGCTCCTGTCGATCGCGTCGCAGGCGCAGGGCTCGCGCAGTGACGAGCAGCTTGGCGGCTCCCGTCTCATCGATGGGCGGATGCGCGCCCGCGTCGACCGCGGCGAGCAGCAGCCTGCGCAGATCGAAGTCGACCTCCCGGCGGTTATCGGGGTCGACGAGCGAGGTCTCCCACAGTTCGCTGCCCTGGTAGACATCCGGCACCCCCGGCGCGGTGAGCTGGATGACCTTGGCCGACAGCGAGTTCGACCACCCCGGTGCGGCAACGAGGTCGACGACGGACGCGAGAGTGGCGGAGACCTCTGGGTCGTCGAACGCACTGTCGACGAGCGCGTGCATGCGCGACTCGAACCCCTCGTCGGGGTCGGCCCACCCCGTCGAATTGCCCGCCTCCCGGGCAGCCTTCTCGGCGTAGGCGTGCAATCGCTCGCGCGATGCCGGCCACGCCCCCACGATCGACTCCCACAACAGGTTCTCGAGGGGAGCGTCATCGAGCGACGCCGCCCGGCGGAACGCCTCCATCGCGCGCTCCCACTCCTCCGGTACTTCCGAGAGCACGTCGATGCGCGCGCGCACATCCTCTCCGCGCTTGGTGTCGTGCGTCGAAAGGGTCGTGAGTGACGCCGGGAACACCGCGTGGCGCGCCTCCTGCCGCCGATGGAACTCACCGACGCCGATCGAGAACTCCGAAGGGTCTGCCCCGACCTCGGTCAGTGAGCTGAGCCGGGTGTACCGGTAGAAGGCCGTGTCCTCGACGCCTTTCGCCATCACCATGCCCGTCGTCTGCTGCATCCGCTGCGCTGCGGGAGACCTGGGGTCGGTGAGGTGCACGAGCACGTCGTCGATTGTGCTCGCCAGATCAGGGCGACGCCGGGCCGCCGCGTCGGCCGCCTGTTCGAGGTGCTCGCGACCATGCGGCAGGTAGCTGCGATACACCGGGAAACTCGCCGCGAGCTCGGCGATCACTTCATCCGCTCGATCGATGCCGGGGAGGGAGCGAGCGATCCGAAGGATCTCCGACCTCAGGATGCCGTCGGCTATGGCGCGTCGGGTGTCGTGGATGAGGTCGGGCCAGGGCGGCACGTCGCCGTCCACCCGCTCGAGCGTCGGGCGACCGCGCGGATCGACGAGAACCCGGTCGATGTCGGCAAGAGCGTCGTAACCGGTCGTACCGGCGGCCTGCCAGTGGGCGGGCATCCTCTCGTCGCCTTCGAGGATCTTCTCGACCAGCACATACGCCGATCCCGTCGTACGCGCGAGGGCATCGAGGTAGCCGCCGGGGTCGAGCAGACCGTCGGGGTGGTCTACCCGCAGCCCGTCGACGAGGCCCTCGGCGAACCATCGCGCGATCTCGGCGTGCGACTCGTCGAAGACCCACGGCTCCTCGACCCGGATGCCCGCGAGCGAGCTCACGGCGAAGAACCGGCGGTAGTTGAGTTCCTCGTTCGCGCGGCGCCAGTGGATGAGCTCGTAGTTCTGCCGAGCATGGATCTCGAGCGCATCGGCGCCGTCGTTCGCCGTACCGGGTGCGATCGGAAAGCTCAGTCCCTGGTACCGCAACTCGCCCTCGACGACCTCGAGCCGCGGCTCGGGTTCGTCCCCGAGTACCGGGATGCGCAACTTTCCGCCACCGAACTCCCAGTCGACGTCGAACGCCTCGGCGAATCGGGAGTGAATGCCGTTCTCGAGCAGGTCCCACCACCACGCATTGGCCGACGGCAGGCCGACGCCCATGTGGTTGGGCACGATGTCCACGAGCACCCCCATGCCGTTCTCGCGCGCCGCGCCCGACAGCGCCTTAAGCCCGGCCGGGCCACCGCGAGCCCGATCGATGCGCGAGTGGTCGACCACGTCATACCCGTGGTCGGAGCCCGGCATGGCCGAGAGAATGGGCGACAAGTAGACCCAGTCGACTCCGAGGTCGTGAAGGTACTCCACCATGTCGGCGGCGGCGAAGAGGTCGAAGCCGGCGCGAACCTGCAGCCGGTACGTGGAGCGGGGAACGGTCATGCTGCTGCCGCCCTCAGTACGAGCACCGAACGGGCGGGCAGTTCCACGGACTCGCCGGCGTCGTAGCCGCTGTCGGGGTGCGCCTCCTGTGCCGTATCCAGCTCGACATGCCAGGTGGGCGCGTAATCGGGGGGCGGCAGCCTGAACTGCACGGCCCCCTCGTCCGCGTTGAAGTAGAGCACGAAGTGGTCATCGGTGATGCGCTGCCCGCGGCGGTCGCGGGCGCGGATGCCGTTGCCGTTGATGAAGACCCCCACCGAACGCACGGAGTCGCTGTCCCAGTCCGCGTCGGCCATCGCCGAGGCATCAGTCGACAGCCACTCCACATCGGGCAGCCCCTCGCCCGGTCCGGAGCGCACGGTTCGCCCGGTGAAGAACCTCGCGCGGCGGAAAACAGGATGCTCGCGCCGCAGTCTTGAGACCCGTGATGTGAACTCGAGCAGCGCGTCATCCGCGCTCTCCCAGTCGATCCAGCTGAGCTGGGAGTCCTGCGCGTACACGTTGTTGTTGCCGCGCTGGGTGCGACCGAGTTCGTCGCCGTGCAGCAGCATCGGCACCCCTTGCGACAGAAAGAGGGTCGCGAGAAAGTTGCGCTGCCGACGCGCCCGCAACTGGAGCACCCCGGGGTCGTCGGTCTCCCCCTCCACACCGCTGTTCCACGAGCGGTTGTGAGACTCGCCGTCGTTGCCGTCTTCCCCGTTCGCCTCGTTGTGCTTCTCGTCATAGGAGACGAGGTCGCGCAGGGTGAACCCGTCGTGTGCAGTTATGAAGTTGATGGATGCCACGGGCCGCCGTCCCGACGTCTCGTACAGTTCTGGCGACCCGCTGAGCCGGCTCGCAAACTCGCCCAGGGTCGCCGGCTCCCCTCGCCAGAAGTCGCGGACGGTATCCCGATACTTGCCGTTCCACTCCGTCCACTGGGGCGGAAAGTTGCCGACCTGATAGCCGCCGGGGCCGAGGTCCCACGGTTCTGCGATGAGTTTGACTTGAGACACGACGGGATCCTGCTGCACGAGCTCGAAGAAGGTCGCGAGCCGATCGACTTCGTAGAACTCGCGCGCGAGCGTCGCGGCGAGATCGAAGCGGAACCCGTCGACGTGCATCTCGGTCACCCAGTAGCGCAGTGAGTCCATGATGAGTTGCAGCGAGTGCGGATTCCGCACGTTGAGGGAGTTTCCGGTTCCGGTGTAGTCGCGGTAGTACGCCGGGTCGTCCTCCATCAGCCGGTAGTACGCCATGTTGTCTATCCCGCGAAAGCACAGTGTCGGCCCGAGGTGATTGCCCTCCGCCGTGTGGTTGTAGACGACGTCGAGGACCACTTCGATTCCCACCTCATGCAGCGACCGCACCATGGCTTTGAACTCCTGCACCTGCTGGCCGCGGTCCCCCGTCGAGGCGTACGCGGCGTGCGGAGCGAAGAATCCGATCGTGTTGTAGCCCCAGTAGTTGGAGAGGCCCTGCTCCTGCAGCACCGAGTCGTTGACGAACTGGTGAACGGGCATGAGCTCGATCGCCGTGACCCCGAGCCGCACGAGGTGCTCTATGACGGCAGGATGCCCGACCCCCGCGAACGTACCGCGCTGGTTCTCGGGCACGGCCGGGTGCGTCATCGTGAGTCCCTTGACGTGCGCCTCGTAGATGACGCTCTCGTTGTAGGGCGTGTGGGGAGTGCGATCACCCGCCCAGTCGAAGAACGGATTCACGACGACGCCCAGCATCATGTGGCTGGCCGAGTCGTCGTCATTGCGCGACTCCGGGTCGTCGAAGTCGTACGAGAACAGCGACGGATGCCAGTCGATCTCGCCACTTATCGCCTTCGCGTACGGGTCGAGCAGCAGCTTCGAGGGGTTCGCGCGCTTGCCCGCAGAGGGGTCGTACTCGCCGTGCACACGGTAGCCGTAGCGCTGCCCCGCCTCGACGCCCGGGAGATACCCATGCCAGACCGACGCGTCGACCTCGGCGAGCGGCACGCGCGTTTCGACCCCGGCATCGTCGAACAGGCTCAGCTCGACCTTCTCGGCCGCCTCGCTGAACAGCGCGAAATTCGTTCCGCTGCCGTCGAAGGTGGCACCGAGGGGATAGGCGGACCCGGGCCAGGTTTCGGTCATGTGTCATCCGCTCATCAGGTGCTGTGCTGCGCTGCGCTGCCTCGACGGTAAGCATCCTGCCCGTGCGATATCTAGGGGTTGCCCGTTGCCCGAAGGCGCGATAACTGGGAAATCGCGAGCAATTGCCGTCAACCCCTTGATGACGGGCCCGCAAAGGAGTGGAATCGATCGTGGCAACGTGACTGCCTTCCCGCAGCCTGGCATGGAAGGAACGCTCATGAGCGGCAAACATGAATCCGAGACCTCCGGTTCCACTATCGAAGTGGACGAGGAACCGATGCCCGACCCCGACAACCTCCGAGTTGACGTGACCGCGCTTCCCCTCACCGGTCCAATCACGATTCCCCGGAGGGACTGAATCCCGCGGCGAGCGTTCAGCGATGCGAGGAACGCCATCCTGAACTCCCACGAGAGCGGGGTGAACCTGTCCGCCCCATTCATCTCGGCCTTCCCCATCGCGGGTGCGGCGGTCTCGGTGATGGCGGGCCCGCGGGGCCAGTCCACGATGTATTCGAGCGACCGCATCGCGGACCGGCTCGATGAGTTGCAGTTCGACCTCGGTGAGGGTCCGTGCTGGACGGCCATCGCCGAGCGCACGCCGGTGCTGCGGAGCAACATCCGCTCAGACGGAAACACCGACTGGCCGGCATTCACGGAAGCGGTGCTCAACGACGCGATCACCGGAGGGGTCTCCTCGATCTTCGCATTCCCGCTCATGGTGGGCGCGCTCGACATCGGCGCTATCGACCTCTACGGAACCGAGTACCGCGGCTTGGCACCGACCGAGGTCGCCGAAGCATCCGCCCTCGCGAGCCTCGCAGCCTGGCAGGTGTTGCGCCGCATCCTCGACGATCACGATCAGCTCTACGACACCGAATCGCTCGGCTATGCCCGCCGCGAGGTGCACCAGGCGACGGGCATGGTGATCGTGCAACTCGGGGTCTCCCCGGAAGACGCGGAACTGCTGCTGCGGGCCCACGCCTTCTCAAGCGGGCGGAGCCTTCGGGACGTCGCCAACGACGTCGTCGAACGAACGCTCGACTTCACTCCGCAGCCGTCTTCAACAACCCCGGAGTAATGTCGTGGCCATGGCGGAGGAGTCCCGTGAACGGCGCCTGACGGAGGCGTTCGTCAGTCTCGCCGACACCCTCGTGGCCGGTTACGACACCGTCGACCTCTTGCAGCGCCTCGTCGACACGAGCGCGGACGTGCTCGATGCCTCGGCCGCAGGCCTCCTGCTCGCCGATGAATCCGGCGAGCTCGCCGTGCTCGCTTCAACGAGCGAGGAGAGCCGACTCGTCGAACTCATGCAGCTGCATTCCGGGCTGGGGCCGTGCGTTGAGGCTTACGTGTCCGGTGAGTTCGTGACGGTCACCGACATCGACAGCGACGATCGGTGGCCGGACTTCAATGCGGCCGCACGGGGGCAGGGCTTCCGGTCGCTGCACGCGATTCCCATGCGATTGCGCGCGACTGTCATCGGAACGCTCAACCTGTTCCGCAGCGAACCGGGGGAGTTGGGCGACGATGACACGTCGGTCGCCCGCGGTCTCGCCGATATCGCGACCATCGGCATCCTTCACGAGCGGGCCGTGCGCGAGAACGACATCGCGCGCGAAGAACTTCAGCGAGCGCTCAACAGCCGCGTGATCATCGAGCAGGCCAAGGGTGTGCTCGCCCAACTCCACTCGGTCGACATGGATGCCTCGTTCCGCCTTTTGCGCGACTACTCGCGCAACCACGGCGTGCCATTGCGCGACGTCGCCGAACAGGTGGTTCGGCGCGTACTCAGTTTGTAGGCCTAGGCTTGAACAGAGCCCTGGACCCCGGCGAGAATCTCACGCGAGGGAGCATCATGGAGTGGGTTGCAACCAGGATCATCGTTCGAGCCCCGGCGGGCAGAGTGGCGGACGGCGAAGAGTTTCTGCTAGTCAAGAGACCTGAAGTGCCGCCGGGCGTACCGTTCAGCGCCGCGCAGGTGAGAGCCATACGCGAAGCGTACGTCGGCGTCGATCCAGAGGATCTCTGAGCCTCGCCCACACGGTGCGTTCTGCCTCAATCGAAACTTGTGGCGTCCGTACCGAAACTCGTGGCGTCCGCACTGGGGATGTCGTCCAAGTGATACGGCCGAGCGTGGGGCGGCGAGGTGATACGACCCATACGCCTGTGCATGTCGGCGATTGCTTCGCTGTTGTCCGGTTCGGCGAGCCCCGACTCCGTCGTCTCCGCCGTCATCATCGTCGCGGGGCCGATGAGGAACGTCACATCCTGCTCCCGCCCGTTCGCCCCGAGTGCCGCAACGCGCACGGAGTCTGCCGACTCGATGCGGGCGAGCAGCACTGCGTATTCGATGATCGCATCCGCTGCGTCATCCCCCACCAGCCAAGAACTGTCCGAATAAGTGATTTGCTTCACCTGTTCACGGTAGGCAGATCGAGTCACTCCTGACCAGCGCTTGACATTCTGGGGCTCAACTCGCGGTCGCTTAGTGGGCGATGCCAAGACCGTCAAGTGGGGGACCCGGTTTCGCGTCGGAGGGCAACGGTTGATACCGTGAAACCCACTCTCCCCCGCGCGCATGAAAGGGACCACTTGGGCAAGCTCTTCTACGGGGATGCCCGTTTCCAAGTCTCCCTGGAAGACCGGGCGCTTGCCCACCTTCAGATCGTGATCGTCAACAAACTGCGCCGCAACGAGTCGTTCACATTCTCGTGGGTTCATGGATCGGATGAGGGTCATGGGAGGTCCACGGTCTGGATCTCCCCGTCCGTTCCACTGCACTTCGAGTACGACGGCGGACGGCCCCCTGCCCTCAATCGCCTATGGCTCGAGGAGCTCGCGCAAGGTGCATCCACGACCTCCGGCCTATTCCTCACCGAGGAGCCGTTGCCTGCGTCGGAGTCAGCCCAGGGCTGAGCGGTCGATCCGGTCCAGGTCGTCGTCGCCATAAGGTCGAGCGGGGGGCGGGGTGGAGAGCGCGGCGATGCGCTCGCGCATGTAGGCGACAATCGCAGTGTTGTCCGGTTCCGCGACGGTGGTGTTGGTCGTCTCGGCCATGAGTACAGTGCCCGTTCCGAGTAGAACCGTCGCCACGACGTCGTTCCCCTCCGCTCCGAGCGCCATCACGTTGACGGTATCGGCCTCACCGGTGCGAGCGACCACTGCGGCATATTCGAGCAGCACGTCGGCCGCTTCGTCACCGACCAGCAGCGACTTCTGCGCGTACGTGACCTGCTTCATGCCTCAACCGTAGGTATGCGCAGAGAGCGCTGCCACTGGGTTGACACGAAGCGATTGCGGGTACGTGCGAGCTATTGGTCGGGCGAGGAGTCCGCCGGCTCATCCGAGAGCACGAGGCCCGCGGTGCTCGACGCCACCTGAGCGAGCTCCTCGAGCCACTGTCGGTTGAGCGCGGGCGCGCGACCGCCCTCGAACTCGAAGTGCAGGGAAATGGGCGGGCTCAGCCAGATGGTCGAGCGCCCGTTGCGGTCGGGGTGAGCCCACGAGAAGGAGAACGACTCGTTGCGGCGCAGCTTGTTGATGATGACGATCTTGACGTGGGCGAGGGAACGGTCGTCGATGGCGATCGGATGCCGGGCATCCCCGTAATAAAGCGTGCCCACGGCAATCCTCTCCTCGACCCCCGCGCGACGTTCGCTCCCGGCGTGACACAACGGTACCAAAGTCAAGCCCGCACGGCCCGTGCCACGGAGGAATATCGTCGAAGCATGACCGGGTGGCTCAAGAATCACGGACTTCTCATCGTCAATCTCGCTCTCTTCGCGATCTTTCTCGTCGGAATGACTCTCACCGGCTGGAACACGTACAACGAAGAACAGCTCGACCACGGTCTCGCGATCGTGCCCCTCAGCCAGTACTTGGCGTCGGGTGACTTCGGCGAGGCGGTGTTCGAGAACTGGGAGAGCGAGTTCCTGCAAATGGGGATGTACGTCGTTCTCACCGCCTTCCTTTTCCAGAAAGGCTCATCCGAGTCGAAGCCCCTCGACAAGCCGGCTCCGCAAGACGCCGACCCGCGCAAAGCGACTCGAAGCAAGAACGCGCCGTGGCCAGTGCGCCGCGGCGGCTGGGTTCTCGCGCTCTACGAGAACTCCCTCTCGCTGCTGTTCTTCGTACTGTTCGCCGCGTCGATCGTGCTGCACGCGTTCACCGGTGCGGCCGCATACAGCGAGGAACAGGTCGAGCACGGCGGCACTCCTGTGGCTCCGCTCGAGTACGTGGCGACATCCCAGTTCTGGTTCGAGTCGTTCCAGAACTGGCAGAGCGAGTTTCTCGCGGTCGCCGTGATCGTGCTCGGATCGGTCTACCTGCGCCAGCGCGGGTCGGCCGAGTCGAAGCCGGTCGCGGCGCCGCACGCCGAAACCGGCGCGTGAGTGCTCGTCATCCTTTGCGGGGCTCAGGGATGATGTGCAACCCCCCTGCGCTGTTGGCCGAATTCATGAGCTGATCGATCCACTCTCGATTGAGAGCCGGTTCGCGACTGCCGTCGAACTCGAACTGCATGGGTATGGACGGATGCATCCAGATCGAGCTGTGGCCGCTGCCACGGGACATCCCGTGGTCCCACGACAAGCTGAATCGCTCATCCCGGCGCATCTTCGCGATGATCACGGCCCGCAGATGCGCCAGGACGCGGTCGTCGAATTCGATCGACCACGACGGGTTTCCGTAGATCAACCTGCCCATCGCCCAACCTCCAGTACTAGTACGGGCCCTGAGGCGGGGCGCCGACCGCTCGGTCAGCGCTCCTCGACGAGGTCGATAAGAGCTTCCTCCCACGTGTCGAACGGTTCGCTCGTGACACTGTCGCGTGTGTCCGCGGGGCTATTCACCCACGCGCTCGTGCCAGCCGGGTCTTCGGGCATGCGGCGCTCGAGGGTGCCGAGGTGCACGGCGTCGCGCTGCACACCCCAAACCAGACTCGAACGGTCGACGAGGTCGTAGGTGGCACCCAAATGCTCGAATCTCTCGGGAACACTGCTCATGTGGTCACGCTACGGGGCAAGCCCGGTGCCGTCACAGGGCTTGACGCGGGGGTGCTCAGACGCAACGCGCCTCTATCGTGTCGGCCGCCAACCCGCAACCACTCGACGCACCGCTGCCCGATTGCGTTGCATGGAAGAAACGAAAGAGAAAGGTTTACCCATGGCCCAACTACAGCTTCAGGCGCCCGCAGACCTGCTGCAGTACCAACTGCGCACGGCCGTCACGATGGAGAACGACTCGCTAGCGATGCTCAGGGAACTCGGCAAAGCGGCCCGAAGCCCCGAGGTGAAGAAGATGTTCACCCATCACGCCCAAGAGACCAAGGAGCAGATCGCGAACCTCACCAAGGTCTTCAAGCTGCTGGAGCTCAAGCAGACCACCGCCGCCTCTCCCACGACGAAGGGGCTCGCGCGGCAGGGTGAGGCGCTCATCAGACGCAGCGATCCGAAGCTCCGAGACACCGTGGTGCTGTCTGCGGCCCTCGGCACGGAACACTACGAAATGGCCGCGTACCAGGCTCTTCTCGTGCCCGTCGAAGCGATGGGAGCATCCGACGTCGCCGCCCTCCTGCGCACCAACCTCGACCAGGAGACCCACACGAGCGAGGAATTGCAGAAGATGCTCATGAAGGTGGCGGGCATGCCGGCGTGACCAGCAGCGCGTCGCTCGCGGGGCCGCAGCACGAGGCATCCGGGTACTGGTTCATGGTTGCAGCACCACCTTGATACAGCCGTCTTCCTTCTTCTTGAACAGCTCGTACATCTCGGGCGCCTGCTCGAGCGGTACGCGGTGGGTCACCAGATCCATGATCCCCAAGGGGTCCGCTGGGTCTTCGACGAGCGGCCAGAGCTGGGGGACCCAGCGGTGCACGTTGCACTGGCCCATCCGTATGGTCAGGCCCTTGTCGAACATCGTGAGCATCGGCATGGGGTCGGCGACACCCCCGTACACACCGCTCAGCGATACCGTGCCGCCCCGCTGCACGGCTTCGATGGCGAGCATGAGAGCAGCCAGCCGGTCGAGCCCGACGCTCTTCGCGAGTCGCTTCGACGCGGCACTCGGGAGCAGCCCCACGGCCGTCTGGGCGAACGCGGCGACCGGGTTGCCGTGGGCCTCCATGCCGACCGCATCGATGACCGAGTGGGCGCCGCGGCCGTCGGTGCGGTCACGCAACTGATCGAGCACGTCGGAGGTCAGGTCGAGCGTTTCGACTCCGTGGCGCTCGGCCATCGCCCGGCGCTCGGGCACCAGGTCGACGCCGATCACGCGGTACCCCAGGTGCCTTCCTATGCGGCTCGCGAACTGTCCCACGGGGCCCAGGCCCAGCACCACGAGAGTGCCACCCTCGGGCACGTTCGCGTACTTCACGCCCTGCCAGGCGGTCGGCAGGATGTCGCTGAGAAAGAGGTAGCGCTCGTCGGGCAGGTCGGAGGTGATCTTGATCGCGTTGAAGTCGGCGAGCGGCACGCGCAGCATCTCGGCCTGGCCACCGGGCACCGATCCGTACAGTTCCGTGTAGCCGTAGAGGGACGCGCCGGCCCGCTGATCGCGATTCTGGGTGGTCTCGCACTGGGTCGTGAGACCGCGTCGGCACATGTAGCAATGCCCGCATGCGATCACGAAAGGGATGACAACCCGATCACCGGGCCGCAGATTCTGCACCTCGTCACCGACCTCGACGACGATGCCCATGGGTTCGTGTCCCAGCACGTCCGACTTGTGGAGGAAGGGTCCCAGTACGTCGAGCAGGTGCAGGTCCGACCCGCAGATCGCCGTCGACGTGATGCTGATGATGGCGTCCGTGGCCTCGAGGATGACCGGCTCCGGCACATCCTCGATCGCGACTTTGAGCGGGGCCTGCCACGTAAGAGCTCTCATGCTTCCGGTTTACGCTGTGCTCGAGCGACCGGGACAGTGGTTGACCCTCGACGGTGCGCCGACTAGTTTGGCGAACCCATCACAGTGCGCGCACCGAGTTGTTCCTCGCGTCATGAGTGAGCTCGACGAGTCCCAGTTGCTCGAGCAGCGGCGGAAGGTACATGCCGAACCGGCCGCGATACCCCTTGCGGAGGCCGTACCAGCCTCCGACGGGATTGCTCTCCGAGCGTCCCCACCCCTCGACGGTGCCGTCTGCCGCCGGTTTCAGCTCATCCGCAGCGCCCAGCGGAACCCAGTCGCCCTGTTCCTTGAGCCAGGCGTGCAGATCCTCGATCGCTCGAGCGTGGTACTTGAGGGTCGTCGACCCGACCTGGCAGACGAGCTCGTCGCCGTCTTTGTACATGGTGTACTGCGAACTGCCGGGAGCCGTCGCGAGCTCCCAGGGGTCGTCTTTCGTTCCCTCTGCCATGACGTTCCTTCCGCGGTGGGCCTAGGGGAAAGACTATTCCTGCGCCCTCTGTCGCCGGGGAGCCGGCTCAGGCGGATTCGAAGCGCCTCTGGCTGGGGGGCTCGTTGAGAAGCGCCTGGAGCGGCATCATGGCGGCACCGAGGGCTACCGTGTCGCCACCGAAATGACAGGCCAGCAGATCGAATTGCGCGCCGGGGCGCGCCAGGGCCTCCTCGCGGGTCGCCGCCTCGATTCGCTCGGCGAGAGTTTCCATGAGGCGAAGTCCCACCCAGCCGCCGATGATCACGCGCTCCGGGTTGGTGAGGTTCACGAGGCCGCCGAGCGCAGACCCCAGCGTCGCCACGAGTTCGTTGACGACGTCTACGGCGACGGGGTCACCGGCGGCATCGGCATCGAGAAGCGAACCGATGGCGCGCCACCCCGAGCCCTCGAACTCGCCGCCCGCCTGGCGCCACGATTCGAGAATCGCGTCGGCACCGAGATAGGCCTCGACGCATCCGTGGCCTCCGCACCGGCAGAGCTTGCCACCGCGCACGATCTTGACGTGCCCCCACTCACCCGCGCTGCTCGTCAGACCCCCAGCGAGTTGCCCACGGCTGACGATCCCCAGACCGACACCGCGGCCGAGTAGCACGACGAGCGCCTCGCCGACACCACGCGCCGCGCCGTCCCACAGTTCCGCCATAGCTTGGGTCTTCGCGCCGTTCTCGGCGAAGATCGTGACAGGGTGCGAGACGAGGTCGGCAACCGGTATGGCCGGCCAGCCGAGGCTCTGGGCGTAGAGCACTTGCCTCCCGCCGGGTTCCGACTCCACGATGCCGGGCAGGCCCAGACCGAGCCCCATCATCCGTTCCCATGCCAGCGGATTGCGCTGCCGCAAGGCGTCGAGCGCCTCGTCGAGGTCTCTCGCGATCGCTTCGATCGGCTCGCCCTCGCGCCCGCCCCGGAACTCCCGGTCGACGCGAGTCATCGACAGGTCGAACAGCTCCACCGCGACGCCTCGCTCGCCCACGTCCGCCCCGAGGAAGTATGCCCCCGAGGGGTTGGGCGCGAGTAGCGTCACGGGCCGGCCCCCGCTCGACGCAACGGAACCCGCTTCGACGACAAGGCCTTCCGAGATCAGCTCCGCGACCAGGTTGGTGACCGACGCCACCGACAGGCCGGATTCCCGCGCGAGCGCCGCGCGCGAGGTCTGCCCCGAGAGGATGATGCTTCGCAGCGCCTGCGTGCGATTGCGCTGCCGCACGTCGCTCACGGTCGCGGGCGCAGCACTACCGGTCACACGGGTCGCAGCGGTGCGCGCAGTCATTTCTGATGAACCTACCAAGTCTCGCCCTGCGGGATGAGCCGCGAGATCGTCGTCGCCTCCGTTGCGGTGACCCGGATGCCTCGCGCCGTGCGCTCGAGGCGCACCGAGGCATCCCGACCCGACCCGTCGAGCACTCGCACCGGGCCCGAACCGCCCACCTCGTACTCGAGCCAATCGCCCGCCTGCAGTTCCACGTGTAATCGTTCGGACGGCTCGTACGGCCTGCCGTCGGACTGCTCGAAGGGATTGCCGGGATTGTCGCCGGGCGCGGTCCAGGCGATGGTGACCGCGTCATCCTCCCGGATGCCCGCGATCGGCACAGGGGACGCAACCGAGTACGACTCGCCCGCTCCGCGGTAGCCGAAACCCCACGCCGGTATTACCGCCGGGTGCTCACCCAGCATTGCGGCGACCACGTCGGGCTGCCACCGGCAAGCAGGCAACCGCATGGCCTCGAGCAGCCCGGCGAACGCGAGTCGCGCTTCAGCCGGGGTGATCGCGGCCGGATCCGCGATGCTCGCGATCACTCGATCCCAGCCCTCCGGAGGTGTGATCGACACGGGCGATGTGAGGGTATCGATCTTCTTCCACGGCCAGAAGTTCCAGCCGATGTCGTGCGCCTCGTACAGCCGGAATGCGGCGTAGATCCATTCGAGGGTGTTCTCGCCGCCCTCGCCCATGTAGATCGGCAGGCCCAGTCGCTCGCGCGCCTCGAGGAATTGCGCAATGCTCGCGCGGTCGGGAGACGACCAGTACTTGTGGAACTGGAGCATGGAGTTGTCGTCCCACACCTCGGTGAAGATGCTCCAGTTCGTGGCCCAGTGCGACCCCTCGTACACGATGAGGTGATCGGGATCGATGGCGCGAATGTCCCGCGTCAGCTCCTGGTAGAGCTCTGAGAGGGAGTCCGCGTATGTGTGCTGCCACTCGTTGGGCAGCGGCTCGTTGAGGAGGTCGTACCCGAGCACGACTGTCTCGTGCCGGTAGCGGGAGGCAAGGTCACGCCATAGCCGGATCGTCAGCTCGCGATAGCGGGGCTCCATGAACAGCTCTGGCAGGTTTCGCGGCGAATCATCGATATTGGTGCCGGTCTGCCCGCCCGGAGCGCCGTGGAGGTCGAGCAGCACCCAGAGGCGGTGTTCGCGACACCACCCGATGAGCCGGTCGATCATCGCGTAGCCGGCCTCGATCGGTTCGCCATCGTCGTGCTGGATCATGCGCGCGTTGATCGGCAGGCGAACATGATCGAACCCGGATGCCGCGATCCGCTCGATGTCCGCCTCGGTGATGAAGCTCTCCCGGAAGCCCGCCCAGAAGACCTCTGCCGCCTCCACACCGAGGAGCCGCTCGGTGAGCCGCTCGATCTCGCGCGGCGACTCCGCACCCGGGCCGAACCGCCACATGTACCCCTCGGGCAGCATCCAGTTGCCCAGGCCCACGCCGCGCAGGAGCACCTCTCGACCGGCGCCGTCGACGAGTCGCGCATCCTTGGCTCGAACGAAGCCGTCGAATGATGCGGGGCGCCGCTCGAACGCGGACGTGGCGGGAATGAGATCTGTCACTGGGTTCTGGCTTTCATTTGAGACCTGACAGGGCGAAGCCCTGCATGACGTAGCGCTGGAAGACGATGAACACGATGAGGATGGGGATGACCATCACCGACGCTGCCGCCATCTGCAGCGACGGGTTGACGGCGAGCTGCTGGTTGAGCAGCGCGAGGCCGACCGAGAGCGTGTAAAGCTTCTGGTCGCTTGCGATGATGAGGGGCCAGAGGAAGCTGTTCCACCCCGAGATGAACGTGAGCACGACCTGCACGGCAAGGATCGGTCGCGACATCGGCAGAACGATCTGCCAGAAGGTGCGGAACTCCCCTGCGCCATCCAGCCTCGCGGCCTCCAGCATTTCGCTAGGGATCGTGGTCATGAACTGCCGGAACAGGAAGATGCTGAAACCTGACACGAGTGTCGGCAGCGCGATGCCCACCAGGGTGTTGGTGAGCTTCATCCCGTTGAGGATCAGGTAGGTGGGGATCATCGTGACCTGCACCGGGATCATCATCGTCGCGAGCACGAGGAAGAACATCCACTTGCGTCCGCGGAAGTCGAACTTGGCGAATGCGTAGCCCGCCATCGCCATGAGCAGCAAGCCGATGAATCCGATGAGCACGACGATGATGGTGTTGGCGAGGTACCGGCCGAAGTCGAGCTCGGTGAACAGGTGCGCGTACCACTCGAGAGTCGGCTCCTGCGGCAGGATCGTCGGCGGATAGTCGGTCGACTCGCGCTGCGGCTTGAGGGAGGTCGCGAGCATCCAGATGAACGGGAATGCCGTGATCAGCGCCCCGATGCCGAGCCCGACTCCGATCCACAGCGTCAGCGCCCTGCTGCGCGCCGCTATGGAGCGGTCGCTCTTGCCGCTGCGAACAGGCCTAGTAGTCATCGTCGGCCCTCCGCAGTCTCAATTGCACGAGAGTGACGACGGCGATGATCGCGAACAGCACGATCGAGCCGGCGCTCGCGTAGCCGAACTGGTTGAGCCGGAAGCCTTCTTTGTAGAGGAAGATCGACGCCGAGGTGGTGGCCCCGAGCGGACCGCCGTCAGTGAGCACGAACGGCTCGTCGAAGAACTGCAGCCACGCGATCGTGGTCGTCACCGACACGAAGAAGATCGCGAATCGCAGCAGCGGGATCGTGATCGAGAAGGTCTTCTTCCACTCTCCGGCGCCGTCGAGGGATGCGGCCTCGAGGTACTCCTTCGGCACGCCCTGCAGTGCCGCCAGGAAGATGATGATGTTGAGGCCCGTTCCGCGCCACACCGCGACGAGTCCCACCGAGAACTTGGCGAGCCACGGGTCGGACAACCATTGCACCTGATCGACGCCGACGAGCGAGAGCAGATAGTTGAGCAAGCCGAACTGGGTGTTGTAGAGGTAGCTCCAGACGAGGGAGACGGCCACGATTGCTGTGATCGCCGGGATGAAGTAGAACGCCCGGAGGGAACGGAAGAATCGCTTCTGGCTGCGATTGAGCAGAAGCGCGACGGCCAGGGAGAGCACAACGATCGCGGGAACTCCGACGACGGCGAAAAGTCCCGTGTTGCCGATGGCCTGCCAGAAGTCCTTGTCGGCGAACAGCCGTGTGTAGTTGTCGATCCCGATGAAGTCGACGTTGCCCCAGTTGGCGAAGGCTGAGATGTTCATGTTCGTCGTGCTGATGACCGCTGCGACGAAGATCGGGAAGATGCCGAATGTCAGGAGGAGGAGCATTGCCGGCGACACGAACAGGTACGGGATGAGGCGGTTGCGCACCGTGTTCCTTTCGCGCGCGGGCGGAAGTGGGGGCCCTCGGCCCGAAGGCCCCCGCGTGGGCTTACTTGATCGCGAGACCCTCGGTCGCAGCGTAGAACGCAGCGAGAGCGGTGTCACGATCGGCACCCGTCAGCACGATCGAGTTGAGCGCGTTGAGCAGCTCGGTGCCGACGATGCCGTCCCAACCGGCGACGATGGGCAGCACCTTGGCGGTTGCGAGCTGCTCGGTGTAGACCTTGACGTTCGGGTCTGAGTTGAGCGAAGCATCCTCGAGCGCGGCGTTGACCGTGGGCAGTTCACCCGTGAGCTCGTACCAGGCGAGCTGCTGCTCGGGCTGCGACACGTATTCGAGGAGCTTCAGCGATGCGTCTTTCTGGTCGGTGTTGTACCAGACGCCCAGGTTCGATCCCGCGAACAGCGAGACCGAGCCACCGTCACCGGCGGGCAGCGGGCTAGCCTGCCACTTGCCGTCGAGCTCGGGGGCGCTGTCTGCGATTCCCTTACCCAGGTAGGGTCCGCTCACGAGCATCGGGGCGACGCCGGAAATGAAGCCCTGCGTCTGGTCGAAGTCGCCGTTCACGGGAACGCTGCCGTCGGCGTACAGACCCGTGTAGAGGTCGACTGCCGCAGCGAACTCGGGGGTGTCGAAGTCGACGTTGCCGTCGGCGTCGATGACGTCTCCGCCCATGCTCCATGTCATCTCCACCGGAAGCGGCGCATCCCACTGGGGAATGTAGTAGCCGTACTGCCCTTCGCCGCGAGCCGCGAGAGTCTTCGCGGCGTCACGGAGTTCGTCCCACGTCGAGGGAGGGGAGTCGATGCCGTTCTCCGCGAGGATGTCCGTTCGAGTGAACAGCACCCGGGTGTCGCTCACCCAGGGGATGCTCACGGTCTGGCCGTCGACCGCGGTCGACAGGCCGGCGACGCCGACAGGGAAGTTGTCTGCGGCAAGGCCCGGATAGTCGCCGATCAGGTCATCCAGCGGGAGAAGCGCTCCCGCTTCGGCGAACGTGGCGAGTTTGGAAAGCCCGATCTGCAGGATGTCCGGGCCGGAGCCCGAAGCGACCGCGGTCGTGAGCTTCTCGTCGATGCTGTCCCAGGGAATTGCGACGACCTCGACCTCGATGCCGCTGTCGGCGACGAGGGTCTCGAAGTTCTCGCCCGAGTCGCCCATCACCCATACGGTCACAGGACCCTCGGCGTCGCCTTCGGGTGCGGTCGAGGAGCAGCCCGCGACACCCAGGGTCAGGCCGGCGACCGCAAGGGTCGCCAGCACGGAGGTTGCTGTTCTCTTCATTGAGCTTCCTTTTCTCATTAGTCGGTGCATTGCGGGTGGTGCTCCAGGTGCGGGTCATCCAGACTCGCACCTTTCGGGGTCAGGCCGCAGCGTTTGCCGCGGCGCCCCGATGCTCGGTGATGAGCCGCCGGTACCAGTGCGCGCTCAACTTGGGAATCCGCTCCTGGGTGCGGTAGTCGACATAGACCAGGCCGAATCGCTTGCTGTACCCCTCGGCCCACTCGAAGTTGTCGAGAAACGACCAGGCGTAGTAACCGCGGAGGTCCACACCGGCCCTGATCGCGTCCGCCGCCGCAGAGAGGTATCCGCGCAGGTAGTCGACTCGCTCGATGTCGAGCACCTCGCCATTCGGATCCACGTAGTCGTGAAAGCTCGCGCCGTTCTCGGTCACGAGAAGAGGCAGCGAGGTGAACTCGGTGGCAACCCTGACAAGCACGCTTGTGAGCGAGGCCGGCACGATCGACCACCCGAACGAGGTCGTCGCCGGTTGGGCGGGGCTCTCGGCGGCGGCGAACGGCGCTGCCGCGTCATCGTGCCGAACGATGAGTCGCTGGTAGTGATTGACCCCGGCGAAGTCGGTTCCCCCCGCAATGACTTCGAGGTCCCCGTCACGGATGACCTCCCGCAGTCCCCACGGCTCGAGCGCTTCGCGCACCGCGGCAGAGTAGTCGCCGAGGTACACGGGGTCGAGGAAAACGCGATTGCAGACGGCGTCAAGTCGACTCGTGGCCGCTATGTCCGAGTCAGATTCGGTGGCGGGCAGGAAGTCCTGCACGATGTTCGTGATTCCGACTCGCGCATCCGGGCTCACCTGGCGGATGGCGGCCACCGCGAGCCCATGAGCCAGATTGAGATGGTGGGCCGCGGCCACGGCATCCCGGTAGTTCGTCCTACCGGGCGCGTGAGCCCCCGTGCCATACCCGAGGAACGCACTGCACCACGGTTCGTTGAGCGTTATCCACTCGTCGGCCAGGTGACCGAGCTGCTCAACGACGAGTCGGGCGAATTCGGCAAAACGCTCAGCGGTCGCGCGTGCCGGCCAGCCTCCGGCATCCTCGAGGGGCTGGGGAAGATCCCAGTGGTAGAGAGTGACGAGGGGCGTGATTCCCCGATCGCGCAGGCCGGCGAGAACGCCGGAATAGAACGCGACTGCATGCTCGTTGAGTGCGCCGGTGCCGCTGGGTTGAAGCCGCGACCACGACACCGAGAGGCGGTAGTCGCGAACGCCCAAGTCTGCGAGAAGATCGAAATCTGCGTTCCAGCGATGGTAGTGGTCGCACGCGATGTCGCCAGTGTCGCCGTGGTGGCTCAGGCCGGGCGTGTGCGCAAACGTGTCCCAGATGCTTGGCCCGCGCCCACCCTCACGCGCGGCACCCTCGATCTGATATGCGGCGGTGGCGAGGCCCCATCGGAAGTCGGCGGGGAACGAATGCACGTCAGCCGCAGGGAGCAGTGCCTGCTGTGGCGCGGCGGGTTGGGACTCGGTCATCGTCGATCGTTCCTGTCGAGAGCTTATTTCAAGATTTAGTATAAGTCTTGTTCTAAGCCTGTCAAGCGACACCGCTCACCAAGCCGTGGGGGCGGCCTTCCCGCCGCGCGAGGACGCGACGACGATCTACCCGCTCGACGGTGTCGGTCGCTACACCGCACAGCTCGTGCGGCTCGGCCCCTAGACGGCCGCGTTAGCGCGCATCAGGCCGGCGCGGCCAGCACCGCGACCAGAGAAATGATCGACCCAGCCGCGAACACGAGAAGTCCGCCGCGAATCGCCCTCGCCTTCAGACGGTGCTCGGTCTCGATCTCGTAGACCCACACCGGGCATCCGGCCCAGGCGATGCTACCGATGGCCGCGACGACCAGGGCGGCGCCGACCCACCACGCGATGGCGTTCGTTGCCGGCAGATCACCGGGACGCCATCCGCTGTCGAGCAGGCCGGCTAGTGGGATCGCGGCGCCGAGCAGAGTCGCCGCAAACCAAATCGTGCCGCTCGAACTGATGCGTTCGACCTGGCGTCTCAGTTCACTCAGAGAATCGCTCACGATAGTAATCGTCAAACTTCGGGCGATGCGCGATCAAGGGCTGGACAACGAGGGCGTGGAGTCGGAATATGGGCACCGTGAGCTTCAACGTTCCGGCGAGTGCCTACGGCCGATTCATGGGCCAGTACTCGGAGCCCCTTGCCGCGCACTTCGTCGACTTCGCCGGCGCGACGCCGGGCCAGACCGCCTTGGACGTCGGATGCGGCACCGGCGCCCTGACCGCTCAACTCGTCACCCGTCTCGGTGATGCGTCCGTCGCTGCGATCGACCCATCGGAGTCCTTCGTCGAAGCGACGAGGCAGCGCCTTCCGGGTGTTCGCGTCGAAGTGGGCATCGCCGAGAACCTGCCGTGGGAGGACGATTCGGTCGATCTCACCATGGCGCAACTCGTCGTGCACTTCATGTCCGACCCCGTGGCCGGAATTCGTGAGATGGCGCGAGTGACGATACCGGGAGGTGTAGTGGCCGCGTGCGTGTGGGACCACGCGGGAGGCCGCGGGCCCCTCACGACATTCTGGAACGCCGCGCGCGATATCGATCCGGCCGTGCACGACGAGTCGGGTCTGGCGGGGACACGCGAGGGTCATCTCGCGGAGCTGTTCCAACGCGCCGAGCTGACCGACATCGAGCCGGGCGCTTTGCGCGTCGTCGTGTCGTTCGCGGACTTCGATGAATGGTGGGAGCCCTACACCCTCGGCGTCGGGCCGGCGGGTGCCTACACCCGTCGCCTCGACGACGCGCAGCGCGAGAGACTCAAAGCCCGCTGCGCCGAACTGCTGCCGCCGGGTGCCTTCGATGTTGAGGCCGTTGCCTGGGCGGTGCGGGGACGCGCATAACACCGATCACCCATGCAACACCCCGACTACTCCTCGAGCGCAGCATCCCGCCGCTCGAAACCGGGTCGCAGTACGACGCGGTGTAGCTCGATGTGGGCGACATCCTCCCAATTGACGAGGTATGACCCGCGGTGCATCCAGCGCAGCAAGCGATCGAGTATCACGGGCCGGCTCGCCGCTTTCCGCTCGTAGCCCAGGTATGACGATGTCGAACGCGGGCTGATGATGAGAGCGACCATGCGGGCTTGGGCAGGCGACGTGCGACCCTCGAGCCTGAACCGCGCATCGACCACTGCGCCGAGACGATTCCCGTCGCCGTCGAACGCTGCGCTGCCGAGGATGTCACTCAGGAGCATGGCGACCTCCCGGGATGCGGCCGATGACATGGTCCCGCATCCACCGCTCCACCCAGGTCACATCGAGATCGCTGCCGGGCGCAGAGATCCGGATGGCAGTGCCCAATTCGGTGATGAGCCCCCAGGGCACCCGGTGCCAGCGGCTGGCGGGCGGCCTGCCTCCGAAGATGCGAGTCGCCAACACGGGCCCGCTCAGCAGGTTCTCGATGATGGGACCCTCAGTGCCCACTGCGATGTCCCCGGAGGCAATGTCGGTCAGCTCGATGTCGTCGACGGCCGCGATCGGCACCCTGTCGGCGTCGAGCACCTGTCGGTCGAGGAGGTGCAGTTGGGCATCCAGGATGCGGCCGGCCCGAACACTGGCGTGCTTGGTCATGCGCCAGCCCCCGTCACGATCATGAGTGGGATCGCCGCGATCGACGCGACGAGGATGATGACCAGATAGACGAGTCCGAAGGCGTTCGCGACCGGCCCGTTCACGTCCCGCCCCATGTAGTCGCGATCGTTCGCGACGATGAGGATCGGGATGTACGTGAGTGGCAGTGCCACAGCGGAGAAGACCACGGAGTACTCGGTGACGAGGATCGGGTCGACGCCGGTGAGGAGGATCCCGATCGCCGCGAGCAGCCCGACGATCATCACCACGTGGAATCGAGACGCGGCGGCGGGAGCACGGAACTTGCCCCACGACCAGCCGAAGTACTGGGCGATCGTGTAGCCGCTCGAGAGCGTGGTCTCGAGGGCTGCCCCGAAGAAGGCGGCGAGCATCCCGACGATGAGAAAGCAGAACGCTATGGTGCCGCCCGCTTGCACCACCGGCAGGGCGACCTGTGAGAGGGAGGTGACGTCGATCGCCTGCGGAAGCAGCACGATCGCGGCGGATGCGGCGATCGCGATGGAGAGGAAGCCGCCGAGCGGGAATCCGACGAGCACGTTGAGGCGGGCCTGCCCCAGATCCCGTCGCCGCCAGCCCTCCTCGACTGCTCCGGAGGAGAAGAAGAAGACCTCGTATGGCGTCATCGCGGCGCCGAAGAGTGCGATCGCGTAGTACCAGTACGTGGCCGGAGCCTCGTCGGACGGCACGGCGGGCACGAGCGCCTGCCGGGCGAGCGCACCCCAGTCGGGCCCGAGCATGATGACGGCGACCACGAACACGATGAGGCTCAAGCCGAGCATCCCCGTCGCGTTCTCGAGGTGCGAGAACTTGGCGCGCCACACGACGATCCACACTCCGAACGCTGCGAGCGGAACCCACAAGAGCGGTCCGATGCCCGTGATCAGCTGGAGAACGAGCGCGATACCCCCGATCTCTGCGGCCATCGTCATGAGGTTGATCAGAAAGCTCGCCCCGAGGTTCGCGAGGCCCGCTCTCGACCCGAGGCGCTCGCGGATGATCTCGAATGTCGCGCGGCCGCTCACCGCCGCGACCCGTCCGGACATGTTGGCGAAGACGCAGATGCCGATCACGCCCACAACCACGACCCAGGCCAGCGACATGCCGAAGCGCGAGCCGACGACGGCGTTGGTCACCATGTCGCCGATGTCCACGAAGCCGCCGATCGCCGTGAGCACGCCCAGCGCGACGGCGAAGAGCCGCTTCACTGCAGCCGCTCCCGTGCTTCGCGGAGTGCATCGAGGGCCTCGTCGAGTGCCGCGCTCGATTCATCCAGACTGCGACCGGCCGCCAGCCCTGATCTCGCCTCGAGCACAGCGTCCGTGGCGGCCCTCACGAGCTGAAGGCCGTCGCTCCACAGTGCGCGGTCCTCGGCAGACCCATCCGCTGGCGGCACCCCTTGCTCGAGTGTGGTCGTCGCCGCCTCGAGTTGCCGGAGCGCATCCGACAGAGCGGTGTCGACGAGAGTCGGGAGGGCGTTGCCCGACTCCCCCAACTCGACGGCAAGGGAGGCACTTCCCGTCGCCGACAGGGCAGAATCCAGCGCGTCGCCTACCGTCGTCGTCGTTGATGCGCAGCCCGCGAGACCGACGATCGTCGCTACCGCAGCGACAACGCGCCACACCCTCCGGGCTCCCACATCCCCGACGCTAGGAGCGGAGCGGCGTCGCGAGCAAGGGCTCCCCATTGCTCGCCGGAGGGTGTAAGTGGCGGGCGGGCCAAACCGAAACGAGTTCCGAAGCGAGTCCCGACGCGACCCCGTTCGCTCCGTTTCGCGCGGTAAGGCGAGGACGCCGGCCGCCCCATCCGATGGGCGACCGGCGTCGGTCTCTAGAGCTTCTGCAGGCCCACGTCGTCGACCTGCACCCAGGCGGTGGCGCCGGGAGCCCAGTACCCGACGTGTATGACCACCGAGGTGTTCGCTCCCGTCGTGAATGTCACCACGTATCGGCTATAGGTCGTCGGCGCCTTGCCGGAGCGGATCTCGCTGATAACCGTCCCACCAGGGGTCTTCACGCCGAGCCAGGCGTTGTCGATGTTGCCGGAATTGCGCACCCACACCGTAAGGCGATATGTCGAATTGGTCGTCACCGCAACGGTCTGGTGCAATGCGCCCCAGCTCGTGCTGGTCGTGCTGGCGATCCATCCATTATCCGAGCCGGTGTGGGACTTGCCCGCCGCTACGTCAACTCCGTAGCTGAGGGGGCCAGCTTTGTACCACGGCGAGCTCGATGTGGTTATCGAGGTCTGGGTCTCGAAACTGCCGTCGTTCACGATCGACGCGGCGCCGCCCGCGGGCGTGTGATGCTCGAACGCGCCGATGTCGACACCCTGTCCGACGTTGGTCGTAGCGCCGTCGAGGTCGGTGACAGACGCGGCGGTCGTGCCGTTGTCCACCGCTGGGCTCGTGACCGGTAGGCGGAGGTCGCCCGTGCCGTAGTTGACGAATTGCGGCGCCGCGATCATGTCACCGACGCCCAGTGTCGAGCCAACGGGCGCACCCGTGCCGCCGTACAGGTTGTGATCGTGTGGGAACACATAGTTGCCGAAGACCGTCGTATACGGAAGGTAGAAGATGTTGTTGGTGATCGTCGCCCAATCGTCCGCCGGCGCCGGTCCCCACTCGCGGTAATACCACCAGTCGAACATCTTGCTGTTGCTCGAATTGTTGCGACGCACGATCGTGTTGTTGGCGACGTAGTAGTCCGTGGGATCCGTCGTGGTGTCCCACGCCACCATCTGCTGGTAGTCGTCGCTGACGTTATAGATCACGTCGACGTGTGATGACGACGTCTCTGTGACCTCGAGAAAGCCTTGCGATCCGCGCGAGTAGTTGTGGTCGATCGTGATGTTGTCCTTGTTGTAGAGGAACCCCTCGATCTCCACCGCGCCGCCGTCCGCCCCGTAGGGGCTGTCCGTGCTGCGGCAATTGATGAAGTCGTTGTAGGAGACCCGAACCCCGCTGTTGTTGACACTCACGCCAAGCGCGCCATATGAGGTCTCGCTCCCACTGTCCATCCCGCGGAACGCGATACGCAAATCTTTGAAGGTGTTGTGCTCAACCACACTGTTGGCTCCGTAAGTCTTCACGCCCACGCCGACATCAGTGAACGTGCTGTCCTGTACGAGCGCGTTACTACCGTTCCCCGTGATCGCAACCGCCCCGCTCTGCTCATATTTTGGGCCGGTAATGCCCGCGAGGTTCGCGTTGTCGAAGACGGCGCCATCATCGAATGCGAGGTTCTTCACCTGCAGGTATGCGGCGTCGAGCACGAGCATGTTCCACTGTCCCGGGTTGGTGAGGATCGGCTGCGCGCCCGAACCGTAGGCGGTGACCACGATCGGGTTGTTCGAGGCGCCAGCGTCGTTGAGCCACGCGCTCCCGGTGAAGGTCTGCCCGCGTTGGAACGCGATCACGTCCCCCGGACCGAAGGCGGTCGAGTTGACCTTCGAGAGCGTTCGCCACGCCTGGCCGGTCGTGAGACCCGTGTTCGAGTCGTTGCCGGTCGAAGCGTTCACATAGAAGACGTCCCCTCCGGCGCCCGCACTCGGCGTACCTGATGTTGTGACCCGCGCGCCCGTGTTAGGGGACAGCGGATCGGCGTGTGCAACCTGCGGCGCCGCTATGACGAGACTTGCGAGCGCGGCCGAGGCCGCCAGCATCCCGAGCGCGCGTTTGCGCCATCGTGTGTTTACCGAGCTGAGCGTCATTGCTCCTCCTGCTTTCATTGATCGCATTCGTGATGATCGAATCTGGTTCGATTGGTCCCCGGAAGGGGACCTCTTGCGGTCGATGAAGACTCGGATGACACCCCACGGGTGCGTCTCTACCGATCAGTCCTGTTCAGTTGTATGACTCGTGCCGCCTCGCGATTGGCGATGGATGCTGCGGCGACCAGTTCCGCGCCTAGCGCGAGGTGGGCAGCAACCGTACCCGCGAACGCGTCGCCGGCTCCCGTTGTGTCCGCAACGGTGACGGGCAAGCCTTCGATGTGGTGGATCGAGTCGTCCGCCGCGACGAAGGCGCCGCGTGGTCCGGCCGTGAGCACTGCCGAGCGACAGCGCAGCGCGAGCGCCGCCGCGAGTGTCGCATCGGTTACGGGCGTGTCCGAGGCGAGGTCGACCAGGGCGCGGGCCTCGCCGGCATTGGCGATGAGCGGATCCGCGATCGCGAGCACCGCCGACGGCAGGTGCTGCACCGGGCTCGGGTTGAGAACAAGTCTCGCGTCGTTGCGGGTGCACCACTCGACGACGGCGGCTGTGACCGCGGTGGGCACCTCGAGCTGGGTGAGCACGACGGCGGGTCGGCTTGCATCGAGCGAGCGCACGACATCGGACGGTCGAAGGTCCGAGTTGGCGAGCGGGAGCACGACGATGCTGTTCTCGCCGTCGGGTGTCAGCGAGATGAATGCGCGTCCCGTGGGCATCTCGCCGCGGTGGAGATGATCGATCGCGACGCCCGCCTCCCTCAGGGCGGTGGCGATTCGCCTTCCGGCCGAATCGTGCCCAACGCTGCCGATGAAGGCACACGAGGCGATTCGCGCGGCCGCGGTCGCCTGATTGGCGCCCTTGCCCCCCGCGGTCTCTAGGTAGCCGGAGCCCATGACAGTCTCGCCCGCAGCCGGGCGGCGAGCCACGGATAGCACAACGTCGAGGTTGGCTGAGCCCACGACCGCAATGAGGGCGGTCATTCCTTGCTCCCCGTGCTTGCGACGGAAGTCACGAAGTAGCGCTGAAGAGCGAGCAGCACGATTGCGGGAATGATTGCGAGAATCGCTGTCTCGGCGAACACCCTCCCGTAGTCGGTCGTGAATGCTCCGAAAGCCTTGGCGATGGCTACCGGGGCGAGGTCGAGTTCCTGCCGGGACGTCACAAGGATCGGCCACAGGTAGGCCTGCCACTGGAAGAGGAAGAGGATCAGACCAGCGCCGATGAGCGCAGGTCTGGTGAGCGGTAGGTATACCGACCAGAACACGCGGAACCAGTTTGCCCCGTCGAGGTGGGCGGCCTCCGAGAGGGAATGCGGGACGCCGAGGAAGAACTGCCTCATGGTGAACACCGCGAGGCCGTTACCGAGTCCGGGCAGGATGAGCGCGATAAGGGTGTTGGTCAGCCCCCAGTCGCTGAAGCTACGCGAGAGCGGGATCGCGATTGCCTCGAAAGGCACGAGGAAACTCAGCACGACAATCGAGAACGTGACGGTGCGGCCGCGAAACGGGATGACGGCCAGGGCAAACGCCGCAGCCGCGCTGATGCCGAGACCCACGATCACCGTGACCACCGCGACGAGCAGGCTGTTGCTTAGCGCGGTCATGAACCCCGAATTCACCGCCGACTCGAGGTTGACGAGTGTGAACTCCTTCGGCCACAGCACATTCCAGTTCAGCGGCGAACTGCTCGCAAAAGTCTCAGTGCTCGAGCGGAATGTGCTCGCGACGAGCCACAACACCGGCAGCAGAAACAGCAGAGAGACGAGTATGGCCACCACGGTGAGCAGACCGCGGCCTACACGACGGATGATCACGCTCACTCCTCCCCGTCGCTTGAGCCCAGCAGACGAAACTGCACGACCACGATGGCAATCATGATGAGGAGCAGCACGACCAGTTCGGCGGACGCCGTGTACGGGTCGCTCAGTTCGTAGCTGGTGTGGAAGATGTCGTACATGAGCAGGTTCGACTGCTTCTCGGGGCCGCCGTTGGTGAGGATCTGGATGGGCGCGAACAGCACGAAGTTGGCGACCGTGTCGGCGACGAGCACGAACAGCAGCGGACGGCGAAGCATCGGCAGGGTCACGGAGAAGAAGGTGCGCAGAGCGCCGGCGCCGTCGATACGCGCGGCCTCGTAGTACACGGTGGGGATGTCGTTGAGACCTGCGATGAGGAACATCATCCAGTAGCCGATGCCGATCCAGCTCGCGAGCACGATGAGCGCCAGGATCACCTGGTCAGGACTGGTGAACCATGGTTGTCTCGGGATGTCGAGGAGCTCGAGCATCCCGTTCACCGGTCCGTCTGGTCGCAGTGCTATTCCCCAGACGATCGTGGACCCCGCGAGAGGAACGGCGGATGGCAAAAAGATGAGGGTGCGCCACAGCCCGCTCGCAGGGAGGTTGCGCGTGAGAAGCACGGCAAGCACGAGCGCGAGGAAAATCTGGATTGGGTTGACGAGCACGTTGAAAAACAGGGTCTGCCGCACGGACTGCCAGAACGAGTCGCTCGCAAACAGCCTCGCGAAGACATCGAAACCGACGAACTCCGGCTCAGCGAGGCTGCCAGGAAGCCCCGAGTGCGTCGAATCGCGCACGGCACTGATGGCCGGCACAATTCTCAGCACGATGATGAGAATTGCGGTGGGCGCCAGAAAGGCGATGGCGGCGAGCGTATTGCGACGGGCCACGGAAGTGTGGCGCTGCGCGCGTTGCATCGTGGTGCTCATCACTCTCCCCGTTGCCGGTGGCGGAAGCTGGGCTCCCGCCACCGGAGGTTGCGGATCGGTTACTTGAACTTCGCCCAGGCTTCGGTCAGATCCGCAGCGGCAGACTTCAGCGCTTCCGCGGTATCCGTACCGTTGATGATGTCGCTGAAGGTCTTTGTCATGACATCTTCGAACTCGACGTAACCCACGGTCTGCAGGCGCAGGGTCGAGGTGTTCGCCAGCTCTGACTTCATGAGGTCGACGACCCCTGCGAAACGCGGGTCCTTGAACACGTCGGAATCGTAGAATTTCACGCCGCCATCCAAGTTCGATGGGGGAACCGCGAGTGCCGACAAGTACTGCGCGTACCCGCCGTTGTCGAGCCCCATGAACTTCATGAAGATCGCGCCGGCATTGGCCTTGTCGGGGGTGGCCTGCGGGTTGAGTCCGAGCGACCAGCCGCCGGTCGGGGTGGATGCCTCACCGCCTTCGAATGCGGGGAAAGCCGTCACGCCGAAGTCGAGACCAGCCTCGGCGATGAACTGGCCACCCCACCAGGGGCCACCTACGTAGTACGCGGTCTGCCCCGCAGCGAACATGTTCGGGGTCTCGGCGACCGCGACACCTCGTGGTGAGAGGCCGTTCTCGAAGAGGGAGCCGTACCACTCGAACGCCTTCACCCAGCCGTCGTTGGCGACCTCGGGGTCGAGGTTGCCGTCCCCGGACGCGCCCGGCCCCCCGCCCGCGCTGATCGCGAGAGGCTCCAGCTGGTAGTAGCGGTCGATCTGGTCAAAGATGAGGCCATACTGCGCCCCGGCGGCTTGCGCCCTGGTCGCGTCCTCCACAACCGTCTCCCACGTGAGGCGGTCAGCCGGGTCGGCCGACGGCGTCGCGATTCCTGCTGCGTCAAGCAGGGTCTTGTTGTAGTACATGATGTTGGTTGACGTCTGGTACGGCATGGTGACGACCTTGTCATCGACTGTCGCGGCCTCCAGACTTCCGGGGTCGACGGAGTCGACGAGCTCAGGGAACGTCTGCGTGAGGTCGGCGAGCCAGCCGCGTGCGACGTAGGCGTCGGTGCGAGGCATGTCGACATCGAACACGTCGATCGCATCGCTCGCGTTAGTGAGCCGTGCGGCGAGCACGCTGTTGAAGTCATCGAACGGCACCGACTCGTACTCAACGGTGATGTTCGGGTGCTCCGCCTCGAACGCATCGATGACGGGCTGGATCTGGTCGACCGCGTAGGCGGCACCCGCGTAGGTGATCGTGATGGGTTCGGTGGGCTCGACGAGCTCCGCCGGTCCGACGCCGGCGATGGTGTCGGGCGTGCCGCTCGCGCCGCCGCAGGCGGTGAGCGCGATGGATGCTGTCGAGATGATCACTCCGGCGACAAGCCAGCGCGTCACTCCCTTGTGAACAGCCATGGGTTACTCCTTAGATGAGGTGCTCAGGTGGTCGGGATTGACCGGGACCCCGGCGCTGATGCGCTCGAGGAACAGGCGACGGAATCCATCGACACCGGTTTCGATGGCGACCGTCGCGTTGGGAGGACCCGCGGGCTCGAGAGCGAGCCCGCGGTTTGCGATAACGAGCCCGCGGGCGAGCTCGCTCTCGGTTTCTGCCTGCACACTGGCCGGCTGCCAGGTGAGGAGGTCGGGATGCGTGACTGCGACGATCACGAGAGGATCGTGCAGGAAGCAGGCGTTTCGGTGCTCGGGCCGGTTGGGGAAGGCGCGACCGAGGAAGTCGATCCAGGCATCCGCGCAATCCGCGGCCCACCGACCGAAATTGTCGCCCGTGCGGCGCAGTTCGGCCGCGTCGTCGCGCGTGAGCATCACTTGCGAGGTCTGGTCGAGTCCGACCATCCTGATCGCGGCACCGCTACGCAACACGATGTCGAGCGCTTCGGGATCCACGTACGCGTTGAAGTCACCGACGACGGTGATGTTCTGCGCGTACGTCGTCGCGCTGCCCGCCATGAGCACGAGTTCGCGCACATTGGTCGCGAACGACGGGTCGCGCTGCACTGCGAGCGCGAGGTTGGTCATGGGCCCAATCGCGATCACGACGATCTCGCCCGGGCGTTCCGCGGCCATCCGCACCAGGAAGTCAGCCGCGTGCTCCTCGCTCGTCGCACCGAGGCGGTCTTCCGTCGGTGTCGTCGGCGCGCCGCCTAGCACGGCGTCGAATAGGGCGCGCACCGGCGCCATATCCCGCACAAGCGGTTCGGTCGCACCAAGCAGCACCGGCAGTTCGGGATGACCGAGGCGTGCGACCAGGCGACGAGCGACATCGGTTCCCGTCAGTGCGTCGACGTTGCCGTTGACGATCGTCAGGCCGAGCACGTCGAGTTCGCGCGATCGCAGCGCGAGGGCGATCGCGAGCCCGTCGTCGATGTCGCTACCTGGCTTGCCGAGACCCGGGTCGGTGTCGATGACGACCGGGATGACGGTCACGACAGTACCCTTCTCAGCTCAAGCGTCCGGCGAGCGAGTTCAGCGATCTCCATGTGGTCGAATCCGCGAACCGCACTGCGAACACGGACGTGGGTCGTGCCGACGAGGTTCTGCGGGATCGACTCGACCCCGTGCAATGCGCCGTAGACGCTGCCGACCGTCGCGGCTGATGAGTCCGTGTCACGGCCGCCCGATATCGTGATCGCGACGGACGTCGTGAAGTCGGTGCCCCACAACAGGCCGATCGAGATGAGCGCGGCGTTGTTGATCGTATGCACCCAGTTGTAGTGCCCGAGCTCCCGGTCGACCCATGCGAGCGCGTCATCCGCGGATCCGCCGTTCGAGTGCAGCTCGAGGATGCCGCCGAGCGCCGCCGCGAGCCGCGAGCCCGGCGGGACGACACCGAGCGCCCCACGCAGGGCCAGTGCTGCCGAATCCGTCGCAAACGCCAAGGCCACGAGCGCGGCCGCCCAGAGCTCGCCGAAGACGCCGTTGGCGACGTGCGTGAGCCGGGCATCCACCAGGGCGGCTGCCGCTGCCGAGGCAGGATCCCCCGGATGCACGTAGCCGAAGACATCGGCCCGGATGAGGGCTCCGATCCATTCGCGGTAAGGGTTGCCCACCATTGCCGCCCGCTCCGGGGTGATGCCACGGATGAGGTTTCGGTATGCGGCCCGTTCAGCGGTGAAGGTCTGCGTGAACGGAAGGCGGTCGAGCCAGGTGTGCGCTATCTGCGCGGTGGTGAGTGCCCCGCCGTGTTCCTCCAGCATCGCAAGACCGAGGATCGTCCAGTCGAGGTCGTCGTCGCGCGGCACGTCGGCGAACGTGCCAGCCGACGAGAACGGTGCCGATTCGTGCAGGTGACTAACGCCCTCGGGCAGCGCCTGAAGAGGCCGGACATAGCCGGTTTGCGGCCACTGGCCGGTGGCGGTCAGAACGAGCCGCACCTCCTCCCTGGTCAGCCCTTCGACCGGCTTGCCCATCGTGTTGCCGACGCAGCGGCCAAGCCACGCGCCCTGAACGCGAGACTCGAGCGACGACGCGTCGACCGCGAGCCTTGGCAGGGCGCGAGCCAGCCCGAGCAGCGTTTCGTCGTCGTCGGGCTCGGAGTACGGCCAGTCCTGCGCGCGCACGGCGGCCGCGAGCTCCGACGCGATCGTGCCGAGTCGGGCGTAGTCCCCGTCGGCGGCCGCCGCGCGTGCCCGGTCGAGTTGGGCTGAGACGGCGTATCCGCTGTGAAGCAGTTGCTCCGCCTCGTCAGGGACGAGGTCGCGGTCGTCGAGTACATCGTGCATGGGTTCCTACGCAGACTGTCGGGCGATGAGGGTGTGCTGAACAAGCACATGACGGTGAGAGCTGCTGGTCCCCTCGGCGATGCGATGGAGCAGGAGGTCGCCCGCCGCGCGTCCGATCTCCTGCGCGGGAACGCGCATGGTCGTGAGGGCGGGCCGCACGAGCCCCGCGGCGTCGATGTCGTCGACGCCGACTATGGCGATGTCACCGGGAACGTCGAGACCTGACTCGAGTGCGGCATCCATCGCGCCGATCGCCATGAGGTCGTTCGCGCAAAACACCGCGGTGGGCGCAACGTCCTGGTCCAGCAGGCGGTAGAGCGCCGCTGCGCCCCCCTCCCTGGTCCAGTCGCCGACGGCGCAGAGGTTCGCGTCGGTCTCGAGGCCGAGCTCCCCCATCGCCTTGACGTAACCGGCGAGCCGGCCACCGCCGGGCTCGGCCGACGGGGGACCGCTTATCGTCGCGATGCGACGATGGCCCTTGAGGTGCAGATGCATCGTGGCATCCGAAGCGATGCGCTCGTCGTCTGCGGAAACCCAATCGATCGGGAATCCGCTCAACCCTGAACCGACTGCCACGACCGCGATGCCCGCGCGCTGCAGCTCGAGAAGTTCGTCTTCAACGTTGCTCACCGCAACGACAACACCGTCGACGCGCCGCTGGATGACATCGTCGACGAAAACGCGGGTGAGGCTGTGGCCCGCACCTGCGTCGAACAGCATTACGACCTGGTTGGCCGAGGCAACCGCATTCTGCAGGCCGCGGGCGAGGGCCGGGTAGAAGGGGTTTGTGATGTCCTGCGCGATGAGGGCGACCGTGTGACTCTTCTTTGAATTGAGTGCTTGCGCGAAGAAGTTCGGCTTGAAACCCAGTTCGTCCATGATGCGCTCGACCTTGCGACGGGTGGCCGGGGAAACCGGACGGTTGCCCGAGAGCACGTGCGACACAGTGGTCTTGCTCACACCGGCCGCCTCGGCCACGTCCTGGATGTTCAGCGGTGCAGTGCGCGAAGTCGCGCTGCTACCAGCAGCATCTTTGTCTATGTCGTTCGCCAAACCGGTTCACCTCGTTGTGGTTGATGTTCGAGCGAAGATCTTGAGGATCCGCGACCAAGAGTATGCAAACTAGTTTGCGAACCCGAGCATAAACATTGCCAGTTCAGTCGTCAAGCTCGTACTTCTCATACGCCGCGTCAAGACGCAGAAGAAGGGCTCAGCCCTCGAGAGGTAGGGGGTGTCAGCTCACGTGCGCGAGCGCCATCACACGCCCCTCAGCCCAGGTTGTGATCCTCTTTGGGCGCTGGCATGTGGGAGGATGCCGCCGTGACCGATCAACGCGAGCGCCGGATGCTCCTCGACACCGCCGCGCTGTACTTCCGCGCGTTCTACGCCGTGCCCGACACAGTACGGGCACCGAACGGAATGCCGGTGAACGCCGTTCGCGGACTGCTCGACATCATCGCCCGGTTGGTCACCGAGTTCGCGCCGACAGAGCTCGTGGCGTGTTGGGACGACGATTGGCGACCGCAGTGGCGAGTCGATCTCATCCCGACATACAAGACCCACAGGGTCGCCGAAGTGCCGCCCGTCGGTACCGCGATCGAGGAAGTGCCGGACCTGCTCACCCCTCAGGTCGCGATCATTCGCGAGGTGCTTGGCGCGCTCGGGGTGCCTGTGATCGGTGCTGAGCATCACGAAGCGGACGACGTGATCGGCACCCTCGCGTCGCATGCGCCAATGCCGGTAGACGTCGTCACGGGCGACCGCGATCTCTTTCAGCTGGTCGACGACTCCCGCGACGTGCGAGTGATCTACACGGGTCGCGGGATGTCGCGGCTGGAGATTTTGACGGATGCCACCCTGCAGGCAAAGTACGGCGTGACCCCGGCGCAATACGCCGACTTCGCGGCGATGCGCGGGGACGCCTCCGACGGGCTGCCGGGCGTGGCCGGCGTCGGAGAGAAGACCGCGGTTGCGCTGCTGTCGACGTACGGGAGCCTCGACGGCATCATCGCCGCGGCCGCCGACGCCGCATCCGGGATGGCGCCACCCGTGCGCGCCAAGATCCTCGCCGCTGCCGCCTACCTGAACGTGGCCCCGTCGGTCGTGAACGTGGTGCGCGATCTCGAACTGCCCCAGTTCGACGCGCGCATCCGTGCGGCCACCCCGGAGCGGGCATCCGACCTGGACCGCCTCACGACGCAGTGGGGGCTGAGCGGATCGATGAAGCGCGCGCGCGCGGCGCTCAGCGAGCGCGCTTAGATCCGCCGGAATGTCGCGGCGCATCCGAACACGGTCGCGAAGCTCTCCGGACTGCAAGGGTTCACGGCCCGCTCCCTCCAGCCGACCTGGGATGTGGCTCTCGCCACCTTCGGCCCGGCGCGCCTCGCGTACGGCGGGGACTGGCCGAAGAATCGGCTGCCTGAAGGTGACGTTTGCCGGCTCTTCGACTTTTGGGGAGCCCGAGTGCGGCCCGGGCTCAGCGCTGGAACGCCGACCGCACGGTGCGCTTGGTGTCGACGAGAATGACGCCGCCGAGCACGAATAGGGACAGCGAGATTGACGCGAGCGCATCGCTCAGCCAGTGGTACCCGAGGTAGAGCCGGCTGACCGCGGTCGCGGCGATCACGCCGCCGGCCGCCGCGTAACCCGCTGCCGCAACCGCGGGCTTCTCGCGCCGCGAGAACACAAGGTACGCGATCAGGAGCGCGAAGTCAGAGGCCCCCATCACGTGCCCCGACGGGAAGGACGGACTGGCGTCGGTGCCATAGAGCATCGCATCGGTCGGGGGCCGCCTCCGGCCCACGAGTCGGCTGACGCTGCGCACGATCACGACCCCGGCGCCCATTCCGCCGGCGAGCAGCAGCGGGCGCCAGGCGTGCCGCGCGAACAGCGACCACGATACGACCACCGCAACGATGACGATCGGCAGCATGACCGGCCCGAAGAAGACGGCCAAGAAGATCATGATCTTCGTGAGGCGCGGCGAGCGGATGCTCTCCATGAGCCGCGCGTAAGGGCGGTCCACCGAGCTCACCTCGCCCTCGGTCCTGCCGCGGCGCAGCACATCCGCGAGGATGACGAAGAACGAGGTGGCGCCGACGCCGACAAGTCCCGCCCCCCACGCGTAGAGGCCTCGCTCAGTGCGCGCGGGAACGACGCGTTCCTCCACGATGAATCGCGCGTGGATGTCGCTGAAACGACCCGGACGCGCTGAATCGCCCCTACCAGCCCTCATCCCACAGATGCTAGCGACGCGTTCACAGGTTGCGCCAAGGGTTGACGACAGCACGGAAACCGATATTCGCCGCCTTCAGCGGGCCGGAACCTACGCTGCTCCAATGCGAGGTTGCTCTCGCACCTACCATCGAGGTATGGAAGACGACGTCGCCCCCGAGAGCGTTGTCGCGCAGGCCCTCGGCTGGGTGGACGAGCGGACTCGCGCGATCACGCCCCCCATCCACATCTCGAGCACTTACCTTCGCGACGCGGATAACGAATACAGCTCGGGTCGTGTCTACATGCGCGACCACAATCCGGCGTTCGACCAAGCGGAGGCCGTAATCAACACCCTCGAGGGCGGGCACCAAACACTGCTCTTCGCGAGTGGCATGGCGGCGGCGACCTCGGTTTTCCAAGCCCTCCACCCTGGCGATCACGTGCTCGCACCGAAGGTCATGTATTGGAGCCTGCGCAACTGGCTGATGACCTTTGCGACGGAGTGGGGGCTGGATGTCGAGCTCATCGATATGACGGATCCGTCCGTCGTGCGGGCGGCGCTCCGCCCCGGCCAGACGAAGCTGGTGTGGATCGAGACGCCGGCCAACCCGCTGTGGACCGTCACCGACATCGCGGGGACGGCCGCACTGGTACATGCGGCGGATGCCCTGCTGGCGGTGGATTCGACGTCGGCCACGCCCGTACTGACCCAGCCGCTCGCGCTCGGCGCCGACCTCGTCATGCACTCCGCGACGAAGTACCTCAACGGACACTCCGATCTCACGGCCGGCACGGTGACAACGCGAGCCGACAACGAACACTGGCAGCGGCTGCGCCGCGTACGGGCACAGATCGGCGGCACCTTGGGCTCGTTCGAGGCGTGGCTGCTGCTTCGAGGGATGCGCACGCTGTACTTGCGCGTACGGGCCGCGAGCGCCTCGGCGCTGCGCATCGCCGAGCACTTCGACGGGCATCCGCTCGTCGCTGAAGTGCTGTACCCCGGCCTACCGTTTTCGTCGGGGCACGAGGTCGCAACGCGACAGATGGTGGGCGGATTCGGCGGGATGCTCTCAATTCGTGTGGCGGGTGGCGAGGCCGCAGCAATCGCGGTCGCCGCGCACACGCGGCTGTGGAAGCGAGCGACCTCCCTCGGCGGTGTCGAGAGCCTGATCGAGCACCGCGCGAGCGTGGAGGGCGCGGGCACCCCGGTGCCGGTTGATCTGTTGCGATTGTCTGTGGGCATCGAGAGTGTTGGTGATTTGACCGCCGATCTTGAGCAGGCGCTGGCGCGTGCCGGAGATCCCGGGACGAACTCGACCTCCTCGCGCTAAGGACTTCGGTCGAATTGCTGGTACTGGACTTTCGGTCACGCATTGGTCGCAGGGCGACCATCTGCGCGTCGTCCCGACAAGTTCTATGGTGACTGCGTGGCTACTACCATTGCGCAGATCCCAGCGGCTCGCCGCATCCAGCGGGTCTACTTGATCCTGTTGCTCGGCAACACCCTCGCGGCGTCGTTCATCTGGGGGGTGAACACCCTCTTCCTGCTCGACGCGGGCCTGACCAACCTGGAGGCGTTCGCCGCGAATGCCTTCTTCACCCTGGGGATGGTGGTATTCGAGGTGCCGACCGGTGTCATCGCCGACACGGTCGGTCGTCGTGCGTCCTACCTGCTCGGCACCCTGGTGCTCTCCGCCGCGACGGTGCTGTATTGGCTGATGTGGGTGTGGAGCGCCCCGTTTTGGGCGTGGGCGCTGGCGTCCGTGCTGCTCGGGCTGGGCTTCACGTTCTTCTCCGGTGCGGTCGAGGCGTGGCTCGTGGATGCCTTGCGCGCGAGCAACTACAAGGGCGAGCTCGAACCGGTGTTCTCGAAGGGAATGATCGTGGGCGGCATCGCTATGCTGGCCGGTTCGGTGCTGGGCGGCGTCGTCGCGCAGTTCACCAACCTGGGCGTGCCGTTCCTGCTGCGTGCGGGCATCCTCGCGCTCATGCTCGTCGTCGCCTTCTTCGCGATGCGGGACATCGGGTTCACACCCGATCGATCGGAGGGACCCCTCAAAGCGGTGCGCACGGTCTTGAAGGGTTCATTGCGGCATGGGCTCGGCAATCCGCCAGTGCGATATCTGATGCTCGCGGCGCCCTTCACCGCGGGGGTGGGGATCTACGTGTTCTACGCCCTGCAACCGTATCTGCTCGAGCTGTGGGGTGACCCGAAGGCGTATTCGATCGCCGGACTCGCCGCCGCCATTGTGGCCGGCTCGCAGATCGTGGGCGGCTTCCTGGCGCCCCTCGCCCGCCGGCTGTTCAAGAAGCGGACGACGGTGCTGATCATCGCGGGCATCGTCGGCGTGTGCCTGCTGCTGGCGCTCGGCTTCACCACGAACTTCTGGATCGCGCTCGTGATCCTTACCGTGTGGGGCGTCGCGTCGTCGATCGATGACCCGATCCGCCGTGCCTATCTCAACGGCCTCATCCCATCGAACCAGCGCGCGACGGTGCTCTCGTTCGAGTCGCTCATGGGCAACGTAGGCGGGATCGGCATCCAGCCGGCGCTCGGCCGGGTGGCCGACCTCAGCGGGTACGCGTTCTCGCTCGTCGTCGGCGGAGTGATCAGCGCGGTCGCCGTGCCGTTCATCGCCCTGAGCCGCAAGCAGCACGCTCCAGCCGATGCCGCAACGAGCGAGGAGGACGCGTCGCCGTCGGTGTCCGCGTAGATGCCGATAAGGGCGCGCCGATCCGGTAACTCTGGGTCGGCGCGCCCTCACTCTCAGCCCTTCGTGACGGCGAACTCCTTGAAGTCCGTCGCCGCCACCATCCCGCGGATACCGGTCGATCCGGTCGCCGGGCACCCGGCATCCGTCACGCCGACCGTCGCCTGATCCCACGATGAGGTCGACTGGCCGGTCGCCGTGATGACGCACCCTGTCGCCCGCAGGGTCAGGTGGTACCACGAGTTGAGCGCGACTCCACCCGGAACCGTGGTGTTCGCCAACGGCGTCCAGGTGCCCGAGTTGGCACGGCCGAGCGACAGCTGCGAAGTGCTGGCGTCCACACCCACGAAGTAGCCCACGTAGGCATCGGGACCCGTGCCAGGCGAGCCGACGCGTGCCATGACCCCGCCGTTGCCACTCGGAGCGCTCAGGCTGGTGACCTTCACGTCCGACGACACCGTGTAGGCATCACCCGACGCTGGCGACGTCTGCTTCGGGCCGTTGGAGCCCGTCCCCGTCTGCCGCTGGGTGCCGGTCGCGCCCACCGTCGACCAGGTGCCGCCGTACGTGGCCCAGCCGGTCGAGGCCCCCGAGGCCCAGCTGTCGCTGTACGTCGATGCGGTGGATGCCGCGGCCGGCGTCACGTGGAAGTTGCGGAACGACGCCGACGTCAGGTGACTTCGCACCCCCGCCTGCCCTGTTGCCAGGCATCCGGGGTTCGTCGCGGTCGCAGTGGTGACCGTAGTGCTGTTGTCCCGTTTCAGCGTCGCGGTGATCGTGCATCCGACGACGCTGGCTTGCAGGTTGTACCAGACACCGGCGGCGACCCCGCCGGAGACCGCCGACGACGCCAGCCCCGTCCAACCGTAGGTCTGCTTGCCGATGAACAGGTTGCCGAGCGTCTCGATACCGATGTAGTAGCCGTTGTGGCTGTCGGCGCCGACATCGGGAGCAGTCGTGCGCAGCAACACGCCGGCCTGCCCGGAGCTGTCGAGACGCAGGTCGGTCGTGACCGTCACATCGGTCCAACCGGTGGACCCCACGAGCGCCTTGGGCCCGGATGAGGCGCCGGCCTGCGAATAGATCCCTCCGCTGACCGACCAGGTGCCCCCGTAGGTGGACCAGCCCATGTCGTTGCCCGAGTCGAACGGCGCGTAGAGCGGCAGCGTGCCGATCGGGCCGATGCCGAACCGGATGTCGCAGCGGGTGCTCGACCCGGTGAGGAAGCGTGGCGTCACCATCATTACGGCCGAGCCGCTCGCGGTCGGCACCATGCTCGGGCTGTAGTTGGCGCAATGCTTGCCGGGGCCGTTGTTGTAGTCGCCGGTCGGCGAAATGGTGACGGGCGCCGAGACGGCCTGCCAGGAGCCAGCGCCGTTGTTGGTGTTGGTGAAGACGACCCGTCCCGATTCGGGCTTGACGACGGTCGTCGGGCCGTCGGATCCGGTCACCACGCGCTGGCCCGCGATGATCAGCGTGCCGTTGGCTCCGCCGCCCGGCGTCCAGGTGAGTCCCGGCGTGTGTAGCAGCTGGCGGCCGTCCGCCGTCTGCACCAGCGTGCCGGTGCTCGACGGGGTGCCCCAGTTCGCGCCGTCGGCGGAAGTCTTGAGGTAGACCCGGCAGGTCTGATCGGCGTTGCCGACCGAGTCGCGGCACAGCTCGTACGCCAGCGCGTAGGTGCCGTTGCCCAGTTTGCGGACCACGGGCATGCCGGGTCGCGAGCTGCTGTCGCCGATCGCCACGACATCCACAGCCCCGGCCCAGGTCGCGCCGCCGTCGGACGAGGTGACCATCACCAGCTTCTGGCTGAAGCCGGACGAACGCAGCCGCTCGTCGGAGAAGTGGCAGGCCAGCTTGCCGTCGGCGTTGAGGATGATCTCCGGCTCCCACAGCCCGGTCGATACCGCACTGGGGCTGCCGGATTTCGTCACGCAGTTGCCGCGCGGGGACCAGGTCACCCCGTAGTCCGTGCTGATGAAGGTCTGCACCTCCTGGAATCCCCAGTTCACGTTGTCCCAGGCGTTGCCCGCGGCGATGATCGTGCCGGCGGCGAGACCGCCGCTGGCAACCGGCAGCTCGTACATTGATCCGAAGTAGATGCCCCAGCCCGCGGTCGGAGAATAGAGCGTGCTGATGGCGGTCCAGGTCTGGCCGCCGTCGGTGCTGCGCTTGACCACCGAATGCGTGCGCACCCCGGTGTCGTTGACGCTGTACATGACAAGCAGATTGCCGCGCTTGCTGGTGTCCGCGCTCGCCGCGAGACGGATGATGCGGGGATAGTCGTTGTTCTCGACGCCCGTGCCCGACGTCGGTGCCGCGACGACAGTGCCTGTGGAAGCGGATGCAGGGGCGGGACTGAGCATCTGCAACACGAGCAGCAGCACCGTCAGCACGACTGCTCCCACGAGCAACCGTCGGCGCGAATCGATTGAAACGATCATTGCCTTACTCCTTTGTAATGGTGAGTGACTCGACCCGTAGGTCGGCGTCGGATGTGCGGATGCCGACGTGGCCGGCAGGGTGCGGGAGTGCGTCGTCGAGGCGGATGGCCTCCACACCGTCGACATCGACGGCGAACGAACTCCCGTGTGCGCGCACGTTCACGACGTGCGGTCGGGTCTGATCGAGCGGAAGCGCTCGTTGCGCGAGCACGCGCTCGTCATAGCCGTGGCGGGCGACCACCACGCGGTCACGGTGCAGCTGCACCGAGTAGCCGAGGAAGAAGTCGATGCCCAGCCGGGTGTCGTCACCCTCGCCGCCCTCGGAGAGCTGGCTCGCCCGGAAGAGCAGATCAGCGTGCGCGTCCGGGGTATTCAGCGCGAAGGTGAGCGTCGCCATCGCGGTGACGTCGTCCCAGCGGGCATCTCCGAGGATCCTCTTGCCCACCCCGGACCTCGCTTCGTCGGCGAACGTCGCTGTGCGGCCATCGGCCACCGGTGAGATCGTGATCAAGTCGGCGACCGGGGTTCCGGCCGCCGCCCGCAGCGTGAGGCTTCGACTCGCCGTGTCGAGGTCGATGGAGAAGGACACCTGGTGGGAGGCGCGCTCGACGCGCACCTCGTGCGCGTCGCCGTCGTCGAGAACGAGGGCGAGCACATCACCGGCGGCGAATTCACCGGCGACGTATACCGTGCAAGGCCCGGGCTGCTGCACGTGCAGCTCGTAGAATCCGTCGGAAGATGCCCAGAAGCGGCCCGGAACCGGTTTGACCGCGACCCGGTCGGCCTCCTCGGCTGTGGAATGCGTCAGCGCGCAGTGGCCGAGGCGGAGGTCGCCATGCGTGCCGATCGGGGACCCCGCCGGCATGTCGTGGCGCAGCGCGAGTTGGAGTCTGCCGTCGAGGAAGAGCCGTAGGTCGCCGTGGTCGTAGACGACGCGCCAGCAATGGAGCGCGTCGTGGACGAAACGCCGCGGCAATTCGCCCGAGGCGACCACGGCATCCTCAACGACCGCGCTCACGGTGCCGGTGCCGCGATCCACCCGCAGCGTCAGCGCGTCACCGAGCAGGAGTCCGTATCCGGCACCGTGCTCCGTCGCCATCGCCGTCAGGTTCAGCTCCGCGGTGAACAGCTCGGACGTGATGAGCGCGCCGGTGCTGCCCTCCCCCTCGACGTCGGGTGCGACCGGCGCGGGTGCGGAGGTCGTCGGCCCGAGCACCTGCAGGCTCCTGCCGTTCCATGCCTGCCGGTCGATGTCGAGGTCGCGCGATGCGTCGGGATTGATGTTGTGGTAGATCATCCAGGTCGACACGAGATCGGGACCCTGCACGCTGCTGCTGTGCCCGAGCCCCACCGCCGGCCCGTCCGCCCCGATCAGGATCGGATTCAGCGGATCCGCCTGATACCCCCGCAGCGGGTAGGTGCTCACCGCCGCATCGATCCGGTAGCCGGAGCTCAGGTAGTGGTTGCCCGTGAGCGTCATGAGGTAGAAGCCGTCCCGCTTGCTGACGAACGGCCCCTCCGTCCATCCGTTCATGTGGATGCCGGTGAACACCGGCTCGCCGAACTCGGTGGGCGACGGCATCTCACATCCCCAGATTCCCTCATCGCCTGCCCAGTAGAAGTACCAGCTGCCGTCGTCGTCGATGAAGACGTTGCCGTCGATGGCGTGCCCGACATTGCCCGAGACCGGTCGGAACGGGCCGGTCGGCGAATCGGACCGAAGCACGAAGTGCCCGTGCCCTGACGGCGAGGTGTACATGTAGAAAGCGCCGTCGGAGTACACGACCTCGGGGGCGAACGGAACCAGGCCGGGGAAGGCATCCGGCTCGATCGTGGGGCCCTCGAGCCGCCAGTCGAGCAGGTCCCGCGAGCTCCAGCACCGCACATCGGGGTTGGTGCAGTACAGGTAGTACCGGCCGTCGTGGCGCAGCACGAAGGGGTCGGCGAAGTCGCCCGCGCGCTGGATGGGATTGCGGTACGTCGCCACCGTCAGCCCTTGATTCCGGTGAACGCGAACGAGTCGACGAAGTACTTCTGCGTGATGGTGAACAAGATGACGACCGGCAGCACGGCGACGATCGATGCGGCCATGATGATCGGGAAGTCGGTCTGCTCGGCGTAGTACGAGTTGAGCGAGGCGATCACCAGTTGAACGGTGGAGTTCTCGGGGGAGCTGGTGAAGATGAGCGGCCCCAGGTAGTCGTTCCAGGTGGCCATGAACACGATGATCACGTTGGCGGCGATCGCCGGCTTGCACAGCGGCAGGAAGATGCTCCAGTAGATGCGGAAGTAGCCGGCGCCGTCAAGCTTCGCCGCCTCGA
>JAODAV010000058.1 GCA_025463605.1 Rhodoglobus sp.
ATTTGAGTGTTGGCTGGCCATCGACGCGAAAAGCAGAGAAGCTTATCACCTGATGTACACAAGGATAGGATTTTCGGAAAGTGATCAAAATGATTTTGAAATTTATTATACATATAGAAGCGATGAAGAGAAAGCAATAAATATTGCAGAAAACAGTGAAGAAATAAAGCAGGAAGAATCGCCAAATAATAATGATTTTCTGATTGTTGAAACAGCAACTGCATTAAAATTTGTAAAATTGGTCAGCGATGATGATTACGAATCTGATGAATAAAATTATGGATTAACTGGATTGAATTGAGGATACTTTTCTTTGACCAATCGCAATAAATGAGAATAGTGTCTTTCAATCAATTGAGGATACAGAGGAATTTCTGCTTGTTTCCATTTCGTAAATTGTTTGAGACATTGGTTGAATAACGGAATCCATGGAGGTTGATTAGATTTTTCTTCAGTAACACAATGGTGATCGATAATAGGAATTAATTCAACCATTGTTAAACTGCATTTACGAATTGGGCATTGACAATTATCACTATAATCATGCAATGGTTGCGACGACCTCGCAAGGTTTACCAAAGATTTGTTGATACAATTCTCGAATGGGCAATAGTTTCAATAAGCGATCACTATCAATGGGATTCGATTGTTGTCGTTTTGTAACGACTTCTTTTTAATACCTTAGCTTCTGCCTGTTCATGATCTATCATTATGGAGGTAGTGTAGTATTTGAAACCACACCGGGGCAGAACCAAAACAAGGATGACCGAAATCATTAATATATTCGGCAGATTTTATTTGCATATCTGCCAACTGTCTCGCTAATTCTTCGGGTTTAGTGGCAGGAGAGCCAAAGCTGTATAAATAGCAGCTACAGGAAAATAAACAGATTTACTACCTTTATTGACTGCTTTTGCCATATAATAAAATCCATAAGGGTCATTTAAAGCAAAAAAGCATCGAAAAGTCAAGGAAACCCTACGAACATCGATATCGTTTACCATAGGTAGCTCTTTGTAAGGTTCTAACATAGCATAGGCTTCAGAAACTTTAGAGTCGTGCAATAATACCTCTACTTTATCGCATATTCTATCCAAGATGGCACTTTCTGGTGTGGGGTTAATTAAGCAAGACATACCTTGAATTGTGATCAGCGCAAATTGAAAGTGAAATATGCCGTGGTTTTTGTTTCTTTGACAAGCCTGACTTGCTGACCCTTATGACTGTAGGACGAAAGAAAGAGGATCCTCGAGTCACGATTTTGGAAACAGTTTCCAACTTGTCCAATAATAAAAATTACTCACATTGATTTTGTTTCTCTTCCTCAACCACATTATTTAAAACTTCACAAAAATGTCAAATACCAACCAAAAATTAGTAAAGCTAACAGTTAAGAACAATAACCACAACGGATTCATATTCCACGAAGGACTCAACGAAGATAACCAAGAGTGGAATGAAGAGCCTTGTGTGGCCGGAGGAATTTATATTTGTCGTTTGGCCGATTTTCCAACATGGCTAAGCTATAATGATAAAATTATGTACTGGATTTGGGATGCGGAAATACCTGCAGATGCTTTGGTAAAAGAATTCGACAACAAAATCAAATGTTCTGCAGTTGTGCTGAGCAATTGTAGAAAGATAGAAGATTTAGATTGTTGGAGTGACGAGGAATTTTGCAAAAATTGCACCAATCCGGACGCTATTCGATATATCACAGATCCGTGTGAAACCTTATGTTTAGCAGCAGTAACGCAAAATGGATACACTATCAAATACATCTCAAATCCTAGTGAAGCCGTATGTTTACAGGCAGTAACGCAGAACGGAAATGCTATTGATTATATCTCAAATCCCAGTGAAATCGTATATTTAGCGGCTGTAACTCAAGATGGTCTGGCTATACAATTTATCGAAAATCCTAGTGAAGCCGTATGTTTAGCAGCAATAGCGCAATTTGGATATGCTATTGATTATATCAAAAATCCTAATGAAGCCTTATGTTTAGCAGCTGTAGCGCAAAATGGAGCTGCTATTCGATATATCTCAAGTCCTAGTGAAGCCGTATGTTTAGCGGCTGTCACGCAAACCGGATATGCTATTGAATATATCAAAAATGCTAGCGAAATCGTATGTTTGGCAGCTGTAACGGAAAACGGAAGGGCTATCCAATATATCAAAAATCCTAGTGAAGCCGTATGTTTAGCAGCTGTAACGAAAAATCCATATGCTATTGGTTATATCGAAAATCCTAGTGAAGAGGTATGTTTAGCAGCAGTAACGCAAAATGGAGATGCTATTGGTTATAGCAAAAATCCTAGTGAAGCCGTATGTAGCAGCTGAATTAGGATTACGACGAGTTTGAACAAGCCTTCAGGTCAAACTGTTTTGGATTTCAAAAAAAAGCATTCTAGCTACAACGATCTTTTCGCGCAAACTAAATATGTCATTTATTATAAGATTAGCTTTAAATACGTTCTAATAGTGTCAATCAATTCCGTTTTTTATTTTTAATTCGATCCGTTCAACGCTCTCGACAAATTAAACACTACCACATCATGATATCATTCGGAATTGTAAGAATGATAGACAGCCAATAATTCAGGCTGGTTACGCAGCAACCAATGATATACCCTCTAGCAACACACGCAAATCTGGCTCAAAAAACACACCCAGTCATCGCTAAAAAAAAGTA
>JAODAV010000059.1 GCA_025463605.1 Rhodoglobus sp.
GCTGGGCACGATGGCTTTCGTCCTGCTGCTGCTGTGGCAGGCCGGCGATCCGAAACTGGGTTTGTTGACTGCGGCCGGTTTTCTGGGCGGGTTTATCGCCTTCGGGCTGCTTGCCTGGCTCGGGCTCAAATCGCTGCGCACCTTGCGGGGAGCGATCAATCTTGCCAGCTGGCGCTTCGCGCTGACCTCGTTGCAGCGCCGGCCCGGAACGACAGTGGTGCAAATCGTTGCCCTGGCCCTGGGTTTGATGGCGCTGCTGCTGTTGACCGTGATACGCGGCGACCTGGTGAGCGCCTGGCGGCAATCGACGCCGGCCGATGCGCCGAATCGTTTCATCATCAATATCCAGCCCGACCAGAAAGCGGATATACAGGCGCGCCTGGCAAAGGGGAAGATCGCCGATGCGCAACTGTTTCCGATGATACGGGGGCGCTTGATCAAAGTGAACGGCCAGCCTGTTTCCGCCGACAATTACCGGGAAGATCGCGCCAAACGATTGGCCGACCGGGAATTCAACTTGTCCTATATGAAGGACCTGCCGCCTTACAACCAGATCACCGCAGGGCGTTGGTATGGTGCCAATGGCGCGGAGGCATCGCTTGAAACCGGCGTTGCGAAAACGCTCAACATCCGTTTGGGCGACAGGATTGCCTTCGACGTAGCCGGCCAGACCCTGGACGCCACGGTGACCAGTTTGCGCAAGCTCGACTGGGGCTCGATGCGCGTGAATTTTTTCGTGATCATCAGTCCGAAGGCGATGGTCGACATGCCGCAAACCTGGATTACGGCATTCCATTTGCCGGAGCAGCAGCGCAGTTTCGCCAACGAATTGACGCGTGATTTCCCGAACCTGACCGTAGTCGATGTGGGAAGCATGTTGAAGCAGATGCAGGCAGTGGTGGAGCAGGTCATCGCCGCTGTCGAATTCCTGTTTCTATTCACGCTCGCGTCCGGAGTGCTGGTCCTGTATGCGGCCCTGCTCGGGTCACAGGACGAGCGCACGCGCGAAGCCGGCTTGCTGCGGGCGCTCGGCGCTACGCGCAAGCAGCTGTCGCGCGCGCAGTGGATCGAGTACACGTTGATCGGCGGCCTGGCCGGTTTTCTTGCCGCAAGCGGCGCCGCTGCCGTGGGTTGGGCTTTGGCCAGATTCGTCTTTAATTTCGAATGGGTGTTCCACCCGATGGTCTGGGTTGCCGGGTTGACCGCAGGAGCGGCCTGCGCTGTGGCAGGCGGTTGGCTGGGATTGCGCAATGTATTGAACCAACCGCCTCTGCAGACTCTGCGCGAGGCTTGATCCGCGTTTTTCGAGCAGCCATAAAAATGGCGATATTATACTTCGCATACCCAAAATGGTTTGGGTGATGTAACATGAGCTTCATAAAAAGATTGCTCAATATCACTTTGCCTTTTGGTGGCTGCGTTATGTCCTTTGCGGAGATGTATTTCGACGAGAGTGAATCCGATAAACACAACTTATTGTGTGTGTCTGGTTATATCTTCAAAAAAGAACGTTGTGAGATTTTAGAGGGGAAATGGTCGGAGGTACTGAAGCGGGAAGGACTCCCTTACTTCCATATGGTCGAGTGCGCCCATCAGAATAAGACTTTTAAAGGATTTGATGAGACAAGGTGTATTGCAATTCAGACCGAGTTGATGAATTTATTGAAGGATCATATCGAAGTCGGTGTATCCATTACTTATGATCTAAGTCACGCACATTTATGCCCTAGTGCAAAATTGCACGGAATAGACATCGTCTCTCCTTATTACCTTTGCTGTTATTTTGCTCTTATGCAGATTAGGGAATGGATGAAGAAAGAAAACTTTTCAGGAGATGTGTCGTATTGGTTCGAGTCTGGTCACAAAAATCAGACTCAGGCAAACCACATCATGAACGAGATATTTTCTGTTCCTGAAATGAGATCACATTATTGCTACGGATCTCACTCTTTCATAAAAAAAGAAAGTGCCGGCGCCTTGCAGTGTGCAGATATCCTTGCTTGGCAATGGGCGAAGAGGGTTAAAGATCAAATGGATGGAAAGGATAAAATGAGGGCCGACCTAAAAAGCCTTTTAGAGAAACCTCATTTTTATATGCACTTTGATCTTGCTGCTATAAACGAATTCCGTCTCGTCATTCAAAATTCGATGCTTTCGTGAAATCTAAAATATAGTTACAAACCAATTGAAGAAAATAACGCCCCGCTCAACCGACCGGGGCGTTTCTCATTGAGCAACCAATCTATCAGGGTTAAACTGTTCGCTTCACGGAATAAAGACGTGAACGGGTTTGGCGACCTGATAACTACCAGCGGACGACGCTCCATCGTTCGTTCACCTTTGCGCGCCTCCATGGCGGGCCTAGGTGGGGACACCTTCGGGTGTGCCGGTTGCTGGTAGTTCCGGTTCGCCAACCCTGTCTTGTGCCCGCCACCCTCTTGGGTGTTGGGACCTCCCCCCCACCGACAGGAGAATTCATGAAGAAGGTAATATTGTTTTTATTCCCGATGCTATTGATCGGATGCGCGACCTCGACCGGCCCAGTCCCGATGGGAAGAGATACCTACATGATTTCTGAGCGAGGTCCTGGATATGCATCTGTCGGGAGTTTGAGAGCCGACATTATGAAAGAGGCGAATACTTTTTGTGTTGCGCAGAACAAGCAAATGCAGCTTGTGAATTCAAACGATAAAGGCGGGATTATGGGATTCCGTCATCCGGAGGCTGAAATTCAATTTATGTGCTTGTCGGAGGGAGACAGGGAGCTGCAGCGCCCGAAAATGCGCAAGGTACCGGATCAGGTAATCGAAATACGAAAGGATTGAAGAGAGAAACTGTAGAAATTAATCCGGTTTTTCCGGTTTCTTTTCCTTGATGGACTCCATGGCGCGTTCAAACGCCTTGGGGTTCTTATCGGCCTCAAGTTCTTTTGCAGTATCGATGAAGCGCTGCGACTGCACCTCATCATCCGGTTTATGCCTTGGATCTGGCTTTGGTTTTCTTGGCATGCTTCTTTCGCTTTCGGTGCGATTCCTCGTTAATTAATCGTTTGGTAGGTCAACCGCTTGCCGACTACACCGCGCAGTAGATTGTCGGCGCGGTCGGTGTCGTTGACGCCAAGGGCGACGCGGTTATTGTAGCGAAAATCGAACTCAGCCAGATAGCGGTTCAAGTGGTTGTGTCCGCAGTGCTGGTACACGCCTTTCATGCCGCGCTTGAAGATCGAGAAAAATCCCTCGATGGTGTTGGTATGAACCGATGGGTTCACGCTGCAAACGTACTGGCCTTGGCCGTGGCGGGTAAAGCCGTGTTCCGCAAAGTCCTTGCCAAGCTGCTGATACTGCGCAGCTTCGTCGGTCATGACCTTGGCTTCCCGCGCAATGTTCGCGTATAGGATAGGCAACAAGGTAGATTTCTTCAGATCGTCCACAACGATGCTGCGCGCTTGGCCGGTAGTGCGGTCAACCAGGGAAAGCACTTTGTTCTTGTGGTCGTAGCCGCGCCCCTTTTTCTCGCCCTTTGGCTTCTTGTTGAAATCCCGGCCGATAAAGGTTTCGTCCACTTCCACGGTGCCGCCATCCTCACCAAACACGGTCAAGCCGTCATTACGCATTGCTTCGCGGATGCGATGCGACATGAACCATGCGCTTTTGAGGGTGATGCCTAAGGTGCGGTGTAGTTGGTTCGAGCTGATGCCCTTCTTGCTCGATGCGATCAGGAAAATAGCTTGCAACCACAGATGCATTTTGATGTGGCTTGCCTCAAAGATGGTTCCGACCTTGACGGTAAAAGGCTTGCGGCAGGAATAGCACTTGTAGGTTCCGATGCGGGTTGATGCGCCACCCATCTTGGAATTGCGCTCACAGTCGCCGCAATGTGGGCATACCGGGCCGCGCGGCCAGATGCGCTTCTCGACAAATGCGTAGGCTGCTTCTTCGTTGTGAAAGTGGGCTTGTGAAAGAATGCTCATGACTATCTCCTATGAAATCAAGTATAGGAAACAGAATTGGGTACGTCAAGTATAATATCGCCATAAAAATGCCCACGATACTTTCGTAAAGTGGGCAAACCCATCGGGCAGATGGGAGGGAGAGATAAGATGGAAACAGTTTCACTATATGTGCGGTGTTCGGTTCAAGCCCGGACATTTACAATTCCTTACTTCTTCATGCGCGCGGCATAATGGTGATTGGTCATTGGGTCATTGGTCGACGCCGGGCGAA
>JAODAV010000065.1 GCA_025463605.1 Rhodoglobus sp.
TCCTCTTCTAGCTAGGCCTGCGTCATCCACCCATCGACGCCCATCGCAGCCTGCCGGAGCGCCTCCGACCGTGTGGGATGGGGATGGCAGGTTAGGGCGACATCCTCGCAGTCGGCATGAAATTCCATCGCAAGGCACGCCTCGGCAATAAACTCGCTCACCTGCGGACCGATCATGTGCACACCGAGAATGCGGTAATCGTCGGTGCTGGATATGACCTTCACGAAGCCCTCGCCCTCGTGCTGTAGCTTGGCGCGGCTGTTGGCAGAAAAGGGGAAGCGCCCGAGTCTGTACGGCTGGCCGCCCGACTTCACTTGGTCCTCGGTCAGCCCGACCCAGGCGACTTCAGGACTCGTGTAGATCACGCTAGGGATGATGCGGTAGTCCACGCTGCCGGGCAGGCCGGACAGCACTTCGACGCACGCGACTCCTTCGTCTTCGGCCTTGTGGGCCAGCATGGGACCAGCGGTGACGTCGCCAATTGCCCAGACCCCTGGCGCAGATGTCGCGAAGTTCCGGGTCGGAATGAAACCACGGTCGTCGAGCGCCAGGTTCACTGTCTCCAGGCCAAGGTCACCGACGAACGGCCGTCGGCCGACTGAAACAAGCACTACATCCGCGTTGACCGCTTCCTTGGTGCCGTCCTTGAGGCCCTCCAAATCGACGGATACGGTGGCGTCATTCGCGGTCGCCCTGAGCACTTTGGTGGACAGCCGGAAAGCGAAGCCCTGTTTCTCGAGTATTTTCTGACACGCTGAAGCGATCGCCGAGTCGGCGCCGGGAATGATGTGGTCGAGGAATTCGACGACCTCGACCTCAGCGCCCAGGCGGCGCCAGACAGACGCAAGCTCCAGGCCAATGCTGCCGGCGCCGATCGCCAGCAGCTTCTTAGGGACCTCGCGCAACGCGAGCGCACCGGTCGAATCGACGATCCGTACTTGATCGACGGTCACACCCGCCAGCGGGGTTGGAATGGACCCGGTGGCGATCACCACGTGCCGCGTCGTCAGCTGGATATCCGAGCCGTCAGGTTTGCGCACCTGAACATTGCCCGGTCCGGCAAGCCGGGCCCAGCCATCGATCCGATCGACCTTGTTCTTACGGAAGAGGAACTCGATGCCGTGGCCGAGTGCGTCCACGCTGGCCTGTTTCTGGACCATCATGGTCGGTAGATCGAGTTCAGGACTCACCTTTATGCCGAAGCCGGCGAACTTTGTTCTGGCCAGGTCGAACAGCTCCGAGGCGTGTAACAGGGCTTTCGAGGGAATGCAACCGACGTTCAAGCAGGTGCCGCCCAGCACGGCTGCGCCCTCGACGCACGCCGTCTTCAGACCAAGTTGTCCGGCACGGTTGGCAGCGGTGTAGCCGCCCACGCCGCTGCCGATCACCACCACATCGTAGTCAGTCGCTGCATTAGGCGGGGTTGCTCCCATGGTCGCCTCAATAGTCGAACCACCCCGCGAGCTCTCGATTCTTCGCCTCGGTAAAGGGCGAGTAGAGGTGATCGATCGCGACGTCGGGCGGAGAGATCAGGATCGACTTGGCGTGGGAGAGCGCGTCAAAGCCGTACTTTCCATAATAGTGGCCCATACCCGCGGTCCCGGTCCCACCGAAAGGCATGGTCTCCACGAACAGGTGCACATTGACGAGATTCACACCGCCGCCGCCGAACGAGAGCTGGCCGATGAAGCGGTCGATCGTCTTCTGGTCCTTGCTGAAGATGAACCCCGCCAGCGGGCGGCCTGGCTTCGCCATACGCGCCATCGCCTCGTCGAAGGACTTATAGGTCAGGATCGGCAGGATCGGCCCGAAGATCTCATCCTCCATGATCTTGTCGTCCCAGGTGATGGGATAGAGCAATGTCGGATCGAGGTAGTGCGCGTCACGGTCGGACTTGCCGCCGGCGATCACCTTGCTGGGGTCGATGAGGCGGGCCAGACGATCGACCGCCCGCTCATTGATGATGCGCGAATAGTCGGGGTTGGATTTCGGGTCGTCGCCGAAGAGCTCGGTGAGCGCATTCTTGGCCTCGGCAACTAACAGCTCTGCCACCGAATCGTGGACATACGCGTAACCGGGCGAGGTACACCATTGTCCGCCCCAAGCCATCGCGCCCCAGACGATCTTCTTGGCCGCATCGGCCACGTTGGCGGTTTCGTCGACCACGGCCGGATTCATGCCGCCGAGCTCCAGCAGCACCGGCGTCAGGGTTTCGGCGGCCGCGCGGGCGACGATCTTGCCGACGAACGTGCTGCCGGTGAAGAAGATGAAGTCGTTCGGCAGCTTCAGGAGTTCGGTGTTCGTCTCCTTGCCGCCAGGCACCACGGTGACGGCCGCGGGGTCGAAATACTTCGGCACCAGATCGACCAGCACGGCGGTCGTCGCCGGCAGCGCCTCACTAAGGGTGAGGATGCAAGTGTTCCCCGCCGCCAGCGCCGCCAGCGCAGGACGGATCAGCAGCAGCAGGGGTCCATTGAACGGACCAATGATCAGCGCGACGCCGTAGGGCTCGCGATAGACCATCCCCTTGTGGCCGGTCTTGGCCAGAAACTTCGGCACCGGCGCTTCCTCCGGCGTCATCCATCCCTTGAGCTGCATCTTCTGCACCTCGGACTCGCCCGCCGAGGCCTGGGTCTCGAAGATGTATTCCTGGGAGGCGGTCTTGAACTCCTTGGCCATTGCCTCCTGGAAGCGGGCCTCGTTGTCACGGATCATGCGGGCCATACGATCGAGCTGGTCGACCCGCCACTCGTAGGTGCGGGTGGCGCCCGAGGCGAACAGCGCCTTCTGCGCGTCAAAGATAT
>JAODAV010000022.1 GCA_025463605.1 Rhodoglobus sp.
TGGCGGACTGGGGCGGGTTGATGATCGCGGAGAACTCGGTGACGCCGAACATGCCGAGGTTGGAGACGGCGAAGCTGCCGCCCTCGAGCTCGTGTTGGCGCAGTTTGCCGGCTCGGGCGCGCTCGGCGAGGTCGGCGACGGAGCGGCTCACCTCGGTGAGCGTGAGCTTCTCGACCGAACGCAGCACGGGTGTCACGAGTCCGCCTTCGATCGCGACGGCGACCGACATGTCGACGGTGCCGTGGCGACGGATCGCCGACTCGCCCCAGGTGGCGTTCGCTTCCGGTACATCGAGGAACGCTGCAGCGGCCGCCTTGAGCACGAAGTCGTTGAGCGACACCTTCACGGCCGCGGCCTCATTGACGGTTGCGCGCAGGGCGAGGAGCTTGTCGACGCGGCAGTCCGCGACGAGGTAGAAGTGCGGCACCGTCGACTTGCTCTCGGTGAGGCGACGCGCGATCGCGCGCCGCATCGCCGTGTGCGGGATGTCGACGCCACCGTCGTCGGTCGTCGCGACGGGAGCGGGCACAGGCGTCGTCGCAGCGGGAACGGTGGCGGGTACGGGCGCGGCGGCGAGCCCGTCGATGTCGCGGCGCACGATGCGCCCGCCGGGGCCGCTGCCCTGCACGCCCGATAGGTCGAGCCCGCGGTCTCTTACGAGGCGGCGAACGAGCGGGCTCACGAACTGGCGCGAGCCCGTCGACTCCGACGGCGTGCCGCTGGGCGGAAGTTCCGTTGGCGCCGAGGCAACAGGAGACGGTGCGGTTTCGGGCGCGGTCTCCGGCTCCGGCGGGGCGGAGGGGGCGGCGGCAGGCACGGCAGCGGCGGGCGGCGACGCGGGTGTGGCGGCGGGCTGGGCCGGCCCCGAATCATCCGCGACCAGGCCGTCGATGTTCTCGCCCTGGGCGCCGATGACGGCGATGGGCACGCCGACCCTGACCGACACCCCTTCCTCGACGAGGAGCTTGAGCACGGTGCCCGCGGTCTCGGCCGCGTACTCGACGATTGCCTTCTCCGTCTCCACTTCGGCGAGAGGAACTCCGATGGCGACGTCCTCCCCGAGCTTCACCAGCCAGGTCTGGATGGCGGCCTCGCTGCTGTTGGCAAGCACCTCGGGCATCCTGATGATGGTTGCCATCAGCGTCCGCCCCAGCCCTGACGCACGCGCTCGAGGCCGGCAACGACCTCCTCGGTGCGGGCGATCGCTGCGCGCTCGAGCACGCGGGAGATGCTCGGGCTCGCCTCACCACCGGTGACACGCTCGATCGGCTGGTCGAGGTAGTCGAAGAACCTGCGCTGCAACTCGTCGGCGAGCCATCCGCCGTAGGAGGTGCCCTGCGCGCCCTGTTCGACGATGAGCACGCTGTTGGTCTTGCGGATGCTCTCGCCGATGGTCTCGAAGTCGAGGGATGCCCGGTCGAGCCACCGCAGGTCGATGACCTCGGCGTCGATGCCGGTCTGCTCCACGGCCTCGAGCGCGTGGCGCACCATCGAGAGGTAGCTGATGACGGTCACGTCGTTGCCGACGCGGCGGATGCCCGCCTTGCCGAACGGCAGCTGGTAGTCCAGGTCGCCCGCCGGGATCTCCTCGGCCTGGCCGTAGAGGTCGACGTGTTCGATGACGAGCACGGGATCCTGCAGCGCGAGTGCCGTGTTCATGAGGCCGATGTAGTCGGCTGCAGTCGAGGGCGCGATGATGCGCCATCCGGGGCTCGTCGCGAAGATTCCCGCGGGATCCATGAGGTGCTGGGAACCGTAGCCTGAGCCCATCGCCACCTTGGTGCGCAGCACGAGTGGCACGGGATTGACCCCGCCGAACATGTGCCGCGCCTTGCCGATCTGGTTGAAGACCTGGTCGGCGGCGACCCACATGAAGTCGGGGTACATGAACTCGACGACGGGACGGTAGCGGCCGTCAAGGGCCATACCGCCACCGAGGCCCGCGAACGCGTTCTCGCTGATCGGGGTGCCAAGCACGCGATCGGGGTACTTGGCCGCGAGACCTTTCGTCGCGCCGTTCGTTCCGCCGCTGAGCCGGTGGATGTCCTCGCCGAGGATGACGATGCGCTCGTCCTGCTCCATGCGACGACTCATCACGCCCGCGACGGCCTCGACGAACTTGGACTGCTCGAGCTCGCCCGTGTAGTCGAGGGGCTCAAGGGTGCGAGCACCCGCGAGTTCGCTCGCGTCTCCGCGCACGCCCACGTTCACGAAGTCGGTGTCGGGCCAGAGGGCGGGGCGGATGCGGCGCTTGCCGGCGGCGTCCGGGTCGGCTTCGACGAGCTCGCCTGCCGCGTCTCTCATGGCGGACTGCGCTTGCTCGCGCACCGAGTCGACGCCCGCCTGGTCGATGAGACCGCGGGCGATCATCTCTTTCGCGACGCGCAGCAGCGGGTCGCGGGCGCGCCACGACGCCTCCTCCTCCTTGGTGCGGTAGCCGAATGCGCTGCCGGGGTATGGCCCGTTCTGGTGGAAGAAGCGGTAGACCTCGGCTTCGATGACCGCCGGTCCGCCGCCTGCGCGCATGACCTCCTCCGCCTGGGTCATCGCGATGTGCACCGCAAGGGGGTCCATGCCGTCCACGCGCCAAGCAGGGATTCCGAACCCCTGGCCGCGCACCGAGAGCCGGGTGTCTGCGACGCTCTCCTCGATCCTCGTGGCGACCGCATAGAGGTTGTTCTCGATGAAGAAGCACACGGGTAGCTTCCACGCCGCCGCTAGGTTCATCGACTCGAGCACGGAGCCGATCTGGCTGGCGCCGTCTCCGAAGTAGTTGACCGTGATGTCGCTCGTGCCCGCGCGCTTCTGCGACCACGCATTGCCCGTCGCGAGGGGGGCGCCGCCGCCGACGATCGCGTTGGTGCCGAGGGCTCCGGCTTCGAACCACTGGAGGTGCATCGAGCCGCCGCGGCCGCTGCAGTACCCCTGCGCGAGTCCGAGGATCTCCGCGAGGGTGCGCTGGAGCACGGTCTGAACGTCAGCGGTGACGACAGCGCTGAGGTCGAACTTTCCGTCGGAGACGTGAGTGAGGGCCTTGGCGAGGAACTGGTGATGACCGCGGTGGGAGCCGTTGACGGCATCCGTCGAGCGCATGCCCACGATCGAGCCGACCGCGCCGCCTTCCTGGCCGATGCTGGAGTGCGCGGGTCCGTGAACCAGGCCTTCGCCGGCGAGTTCGAGAACGGTCTCCTCGAACGCGCGGATGAGGTGGAGTTCGGCGAGCATCGCTGCGAGCAGCTGCGGATCGGCGGCCTTCCAGTCGGCTGCTGTGGTCGTGACCTGAACCCAGGGTGCTGTGGGCTCCAGTCGGCGCGATTTCGGCATCGTCCCTCTCCGTTGACGGGTGTCGCTATCGCGTGGTGCGGACGACTTCCAACTCAGGCTAACTCAGAATTGTATTCAATCGCAAGATCAGTGCCCCGAAATTCCGTCAGATGAGGCACTATTGAGGGATAACTGGATTCAATCATCAAGGAGGATGCATGGCGCTGCCCGGCCTGCAAGGCACCGACCACATCGGTTTCACCGTTCCCGACCTCGAGCAGGCGGATGACTTCTTCGTTCGAGTGCTCGGCTGCCAGCGTGTCTACTCGCTCGGCCCGTTCGCACACGATGAGGGCGCGTGGATGCTGGATCACCTCGGCGTGCATCCTCGAACCGTGATGCGCAAGCTCAACTTCTACCGCTGCGGCAACGGATCCAACTTCGAGGTGTTCGAATACGAGCCGGCCGACGGTCAGGCGCCCCAGCCGCGCAATAGCGACATCGGCGGCCATCACCTCGCCTTCTACGTCGACGACTTCGACGTCGCGCTCGACTACCTGAAAGCCGAGGGCGTCGAGATCATGTCTGACCCCACCGTGAGCGCGAACGCGAGCTTCGGGCAGCGCTGGGTGTACTTCCGCAGCCCGTGGGGCATGCAGTTCGAGCTCGTCAGCTACCCCGACGGCAAGGCCTACGAGAAGGACGCGCCGGTGCTGCTCTGGCATCCGGCGCGGCCGGCCGAGTAACCACAACCACCGAGTCGATGAAGATGAACACCGAAGGAGTTGTCACAGGTATGGAGAACGTGAAGATCGCAGTAGTGGGTACGGGAGCCAACGGCGCCTCGCTCGGGGCTGACATGGTGCGCGCGGGGCTGGACGTGACGTTCATCGAGCAGTGGCCTGCGCACGTGGAAGCGATGCGGGCACACGGGCTCACCGTGCACCTGCCCGCCGAGACGCAAGTGACCCCGGTGACGGTATACCACTTCTGTCAGGTCGCCGAGCTGCGCGACAGATTCGACATCGTCTTCATCTCGGTGAAGACCTACGACACCCGCTGGGTCACGGAACTCATCAAGCCGCTGCTGCACGAGACCTCGGTCGTCGTGGGTCTGCAGAACGGCATGACGATCGACGACGTGGCCGACATCGTCGGCGAGCAGCGCACCATCGGGGCAGTGCTGGGCATCGCAGCCAACATGTTCAACCCCGGTGTGGTTGTGCGCCAGGTGGCGCCGTCCGGCACGTGGTTCACGGTCGGCACGCTCGATGGCGCTCGCACCCCCGCGCTCGAGAGCGTCGCCGAGGCGCTGGGTCACGCGGGCGTCACCGAGGTGTCGGACGACATCCGCTCCTCCAAGTGGATGAAGCTCCTCGCTAACATCCCCGAGATGCTGCCCTCGGCCATCCTGAATGTGCCGCTGCTCACTGCGGTCGGCATCGAGGGAATGCGCCCGGTCATGGATGCCGCGTCCCGCGAGGCCTACCGCACCGCCATCGACCTCGGCATCACCATGGTGCCGATCTTCGGCAAGACCGCTGCGGACGTGCCCGACTCGGACCAGTACGCCCTCGACCTGCTCGACGCCGTGCTCGAGCACTACTCCCTGCCGGACACGCGAGTTGCCGTGCTGCAGGACTGGGACAAGGGGCGCCGGGCCGAACTCGACGCGTTCAGCGGCTACATCGTCGCGCAGCAGGACAAGCTCGGCACGAGCGCCCCGGTGAACGAGGCGATCCTCCGCATCGCCGAGCGCATCGAACAGGGCGAGCTGCTGCCCGACCCGTCGAACGCGCGACTGCTCGTGGAGGCGTACGCGGCGGTTCGCTAGCGCGCGGGCTCGCCCGCGAGTTCGAGAAGCACAGCCAGGTTCTCGATGCCCGGCTCGAGCTCCCCGCGTTCGATGCGGTGAGCCAGTTGCACGACGGCCTCGTTGACGGGTGCCCGACCGCCGAGACCGCGGTGGGTCTCGACAACCAGGCCGTTGAGGTCGTCCACCTCGCTGTGGCGGCCCTTCATCCAGTCCTGCAGCACCGTGGTCTTCGAGTTCGGCATCACGAAGCCCGAGAGCAGGGTGTCAAGCAGGGTCTCGACGACCGTCGTGGGCTCTGCCACCGCATCCGGAGTCAGCCCGAAGATGGGCAGCACCGGGTTGCCGAGCCCAACGGTGGCATCGAGAGCCTCCTGGCCGGAGCGCAGCATGAGTGCACGCATCTCGGGGATCGCCGCGGCTTCGATCATCGGCAGCCCGAGGATGCCGGTGGTCACGAGCGTCGTCGCGTTGCTGACGAGCTTCATCCACTTCGCGGCACGGATGTCGTCGACGATGTCGACCGCGCCGACGAGTCGGAGCAATTGCGCCACCTCCTCCACCCGGCCCGCCGTGGAGGGATGGATGCTGCCGAGCGCGAACCACGAGCGGTCGTGCGCCGAGTGCCGTTCCACTACCCCGGGTTCGAACATCATCGAGGTGATCTCGATGACGCAACCGAGCGTGCGTTCCGGGCCCACGACGTCGGCGATGGTGTCGACCGTCATGCCGTTCTGCACGCCCACGAGCAGGCCATCGGCCTTGAGGTGGGGTTTGATCAGTTCCGCGGCCCAGCGGGAGTCGTAGGCCTTGACGAGCATGAGCACGATGTCGAACTGCTCTCGCAGTGTCGCGACCTCGCACAAGTGCATGGTGTTCACGGGTTGCACGAGGGTCTCCCCCGCCAGGTTGATGACGACGCCGGTCTCGCGCATGGCCTCGACGTGCGCCGGCCACTGCTCGATGAGGGTGACGTCGAGTCCCGCCCGAGTCAGGTCCGCACCGATCGATGCGCCATTGGCTCCGGCGCCGAGTACCGCTATCTTCTTTTCAGGCACGTGCGACCCCTTCGTTCCAACCGGCTACCGCCGTCCACTTCTGTTCATTTAGAGTGAACACTATCGCGAGTCAGCGCACAGTCAAGAAAGAGGAGCTCCATGATCCGTCACATAGTCCTGTTCACCCTGGCGGCCACCGACGAGGCGCAGCGCGCTTCAGACGCGGCGGGCATGAAGCAGCGCCTGGAGGGACTCGTGGGGCAGATTCCGGGGCTCCGCACGCTGACGGTCTCACGTGACCTCGGCACGGTCGAGGGTCATTTCGACCTCGCGCTGGTCTCCGACCACGACGACAACGCCGCGCTCGAGGGCTACCAGGCGCACCCCGCCCACAAGGACGTGCTCGGGTACGTGTCGTCCGTCGTCGACAAGCGGGCCGTCGTCGACTTCGAGCTTTAGACGACGCCCGATTCGGGCAGGCCGCGCATCGCGGCGAGCACATCGACGGCCGACTTCATGGGGCGATCGCCGGCACGGGCCATGCCGTGCTCGGCGAGCACATCGCTACCGTCGCCCGATTCATGCCGCCCGAGCACGAACCACAATCCCTTCGTGATGCCCGCGGTGTGGTTGATGTACAGGTGCGGACGGATGGAATCGAAGCACAGCGAGTCCCCGGCCTTGAGCACGTAGGTGTCGAAGTCGAGCTTGACGGTGAGCTCGCCCTCAATGATGTAGCCGTACTCGATGCCAGAGTGGCGCATGAGCCTGCCCTCGATCGAACTCGAGCCGCCCGGCGCGTACGTCGTGATCAGCGGGTCGACGATGCCGTAACCGCCGACCGCAAGCCGCTCCCAGGTGACACCGTTCTCCATCTCGATGATGGGATTGTCCTCCCGGCGCTGAATCGCGCTCGAGCCGGGCCGAGCGACCGGGAACTGGTTGCCCCGGGCATCCACCGGATCAGGAGGAGCGGGCGAGTTGCCCAGGAGGTCATCGATGGAGACGCCGAGGTAGGTCACGAGCGAGTAGAGAGTGCTCACGGAGGGATGGGTCTTGCCCGTCTCGACCTGCGACAGCAGGCTCGGCGAGATGCCCACGGCGGACGCGACGGCGCGCAGGCTCAGGCGCTTGCCCTCGCGCACCACGCGCAACTGGTGTCCCAGATCGCTCTTCATAACCGCTCCATCATTGCGATCGATGTGCTCCAGGCTCGTCATCGGCGACGGCCTGCCTATGAGGTTCCCACACGTTCGCCGACCGGAAGCGCATCTGCGGGAATCTCGCCCTCCTCGGCGACGATCTGCCGAAGTCGCGCGAGCCTGCGCCGACGCGCCGCTTGCATGATGACGAAGTCCGCGACGAGCAATACGACCAGAAGAATACCGAGAACGAGGTTGTTGAGATAGGAAGGCGCAGCGAGCGTCGCCATTCCGGCCGTGAGCGCACCCGTGATCGCAACACCGATAACGACGTGCCAGATGTTGCCGACGCCGCCGTACAGGCCGATGCCGCCGATCAGCGCTGCGGCCACCGCCAGCAGGAGAAGGTCGGGGAAGCCCTCGGGGGCCGCACTGCCTCCCTTGAGGCAGGCGATGGCACCGGCGAGTCCGGCCGCGCCGCCCGAGATACCGAACGCGAGAGTCAGCGACCGCTGCACCGGCACACCGGCCGCGATCGCCTCGGAGCGGGCGCCGCCGACCGCGTAAATGTGGCGGCCCGGCCGGGTGAGGGCCAGGAAGATCCCGACCACGATGAACAGCAGTATCGCGATCACGCTCGACGGAGAGAAGTACGTGGCGAACCGCACGTGCAGCGGGTCCGAGATCTCGAAGTCGGTGAGCACGACGGGAGCGTTGTTGCTCACCACATAGGCGAGCCCGCGGATCAGGATGAGACTTCCCGCGGTGAAGACGAGCGAGTTGATGCCGAGTTTCGCGATCGCCCAGCCCTGCAGCGCACCGAGCAGAAAACCCCCGACCGTGGCGGAGAGGATCGCGACGACGAGACCGAATTGCGCCATCTCGATCGCGATGACACCCATGAGCGCCGCCATGGACGCGACCGACAGGTCGAGCTCGCCGGCGATCATGGTGACGGCGAGACCGAGGGCGACGATGCCGACGAACGCGAACGACTCGAGGATCGCGTAGAGCGACGACGGTCCGCGGAATCCCTTCGAGAGCACGAGGAATGTCGCCAGAACCGCGATGAGGATGACGAGCCGCAGACCGTAGTCGCGGCCGACGGCGATGAGGTTGCCGCGCATCAGACTGCCTTCTTCCGGATGACGTGGAGCACGGATACCATCACGACGACAAGCGCTCCTACAGCAGCGAGTCGCACACCGTGCGAGAAGTCATGCAGCAGCATGACCTGGCTGAAGATCGCGATCATGAGCGCGCCGAGCGCCGATCGCAAGGGCGAACCGAAGCCGCCCTGAATGGCCGTGCCTCCGACGAGTACGGCCGCGATCACATTGGACGTCAGAGTCGGCAGGTCGAGTGTCGTCGCCTGCCCTGCCTGGGCGGCGACGACGATGCCCGAGATCGCGGTACCGATGCCCAGCACCACGAACGAGGCGATCGTCGCAGACCGGAACGAGACGCCGCTCAACCGGGCAGTCTCGCGGTTCGCTCCCGCGAGGGAGATCTTTCGGCCGGTGACGGTCCGGTCGATGAAGAGGGTGGTGAGGATCGTGAACCCGATGAAGATGTAGATCGGCAGCGGAAGACCCAGTGGACTCGAGAGCGCGAGCCACCGCGTATCGACGGCAGGAGCCGACACCACGCGGCCACCCGTGACGAGTGTCGCGAGCCCGAAGATTATCGCGCCGGCGGCGAGGGTCGTGATCATCGGGTTCAGTCCCACCGCGACGAAGACACCCTGCGCCACCCCGACGGCGGCGAGGATGACGATCACGAGCAGGATGGCCAGCGGCAGTGGAACACCGACAGCCAGCAGCGGGAAGAACACGACTGCCGCAAGCATCGCCTGCTGCGTCACCGCGAGGGACACGAGGTTGCCCGACAGGGTGACAGGCGTGAGGCCGACGGCGGCGATGCCGATGACTGCGGTGTTGATGAGGATGCCGCGCAGGTTCGCGAAGGCGAGGAAGCCGGGCGTCGTCGCCGTGGCGATGATGAGGGTGAGCAGCAGCAACAGCGGCAGCGACCAGGTGATGACGAACTCGGCTACGCGACGCGAGCGCGGTGCCGGCGCGCTCGCGGTGGCAACCGTGGAGGTGTCGAACTGTGTACTCACTTCTCACTCCGATTCATCACTGCCGCCACGAGGGCGTCCTCGGTCCAGTCCTCGGCGGGCCGCACGCCCACCATGTCGCCGTGGTAGAAAGTCGCGATTGTGTCACACAGCCCGTGGATCTCGTTCGTGTCCGAACTCGACACGACGACCGTCATCCCTTGCTCGCACAAGCCGCGGAGCTTCGCGTAGATGTCCGAGCGGGCACCGACGTCGACGCCCCGCGTGGGCTCCTCCACGAGGAAGAGCTTCGGATCGTTGCCCAGCCATCTCGCGAGTGCGACCTTCTGCTGGTTGCCGCCACTGAGCTTGCCGACGCTGGAACCGAGCCGGGAGCTGTCGATCGCAAAGGAGGCGGCGAAGGATGCGGCGGTCGCGCGTTCGCGACGCGGGCTCACGACGCCGGCGGTAGCGACGGAGGACAGCCACGATGACGAGAGATTGCGCACGATCGAGAGCCCGGCGAAGATGCCGCTGCGCTTGCGGTCCGGCGAACAGTAGGTGATTCCCGACGCGAGTCCCGTCGCACGATCGGGCGCGCTCATCGGGGAACCGTCGATCGTGACCGATCCTCCGAGAATCGGCGTTTCGCTCGCGAGGGCCTTGACGACGAGATCGGCTCCCGAGCCGAGCTGGCCGGTGAGTCCGAGGATCTCGCCCTTCCTGGCTCGCAGGGTCACGGGCGATGAAAGTCCGGAGATGACCACGTCGTCGAGCACGAGGTTTTCGTCGCCAGCTACCGCGATTCGCTCCGGGTACATGCTCTCGAGCTTGCGGCCGAGCATCATCTGGATGACCGTGGCGACGTCCACGTCCCTGACGTTCACCGACGGAAGGCTGCGGCCGTTGCGGAAGATGCTGACACGATCGGCGATCGCGAAGACTTCGGGGAGGCGGTGCGTAACGTAGATGACGCTGATTCCCTTGACCGCGAGGTTCTTGACGACGGAGAGCACCTTCTCGGTCTCCCTGGCGGAGAGAGCCGCTGTGGGCTCATCGAAGATGACGATCTTCGCGTCACGGGACAGCACGCGAGCTACTTCGAGCAGCTGCATCTCGGCAACCGACAACTCCTCGACCTTCGTGCCGGGGCTGATGTGCTCTAGTCCGACCTCGGCGAGCAGAGTCCGCGCCTGCGCGTGCAGCTTCGCCCGGGTCCAGAGGAATGGGGAGTTCGCTTTGCCGAGCACGAGGTTCTCGGCGACCGACAGGGCACCGATCGTGCTGTACTCCTGCTGAACGACGGCGATCCCTGCGGCCTGCGATCGGGAGCTCGACGAGATGTTGACGGGCTGCCCGCCGATCTCGATCGTGCCGCTGTCGGGAGAGACGAGTCCCGAGAGCACCTTCACGAGCGTGCTCTTGCCCGCACCGTTCTCCCCGAGCAGGGCGACCACTTCGCCGCTCTTGAGGTCGAAATCGACATCGGCGAGCGCCTGCACCGCGCCGTACCGCTTGCTCAGTCCCGTCGCGCGGAGCCGGAAGTCGGATTGGCCGTTCTCTTCGGTCATCGTCTGGTCCCTTTTCTTGTGGCTCTGCACGCCGGGGCTTGTGAGCCCCGGCGTGCAGTTTGTTGCAGACTAACTCGGCTGGTTACTGGCTACCGAGCTGCTCGTAGGTCAGGCCCCAGAACGTGAAGCCATCGATGTCCGCGACGCGGATCGGCGGGTTCGGCATGTACGTGGTCTTCGCAGGCGCGTCGGCGGTGAGCTCGGGCTCTTCAGCGTCGAGCTCGAGGTTGACGACATCATCGGTCACCTCGCCGGAAGCGAGGTACTTCGCGACCGTCTGGATGATGAGCTTGCCTTCGATGACGGGCGACTGGATGACGGCGCTGTAGACCTTGCCGTTGAGCAGCGGGGTCTTGTCTCCCGCGTCGTTACCGGCGATCACCCAGACATCCTTGCCCGGGGTGAGCCCGTTCTGCTCGAGCGCCGTGACAACACCGGCGGCCATCGAGAGGTTCTGAGCGAAGACGAAGTCGACACCCTCGTCGAGGTACTTCGGGATGACCTGGCTCGCGATGTCGAATGCGGCCTGCGAGTCGAAGCCCGCTGCGGTCGGCTCGCTCGCGAGGAGGTTGAAGGGCTCGTCTCCGGTGGCCTTGACCATGCCGTCGTGACGGTCGATTCCCGACTGGTATCCGGCGGGGAAGGTGATCTCGATGAGGTTGCCCTCCTCCGAGTGCAGCTCGGCGCCCGAGGCGATCGCCTCTTCACGCGCGGCCTTGAGCATTTCACCCGCGGACTCGCCGATTCCGAACGCACGAACACCGGCGTAAGCGGTGATGTACTCCTCGCCCTCCGGGAGAACCGACTGGTTCACCTGGAATACCGGAGCGATCTGCGAGAGCAGGCGGCTCGAGTTGATGCCGGCCTTCGAGTTCGACGGCCACCAGATGAACGCGGCGGGAACTTCGCCGGTGGCGATGAACTGCTGCACCTGCTGGTCCTGCTCGGTCTGGTCGGTCTTGTTCTCGAAGATCTTGACCTCGAATCCGAGCTTGGCCGTCTCCTCCTTGATGGAGGCCGCCTCGTCGGACTGGTAGATCGTCGCGGTCGACGGCATGAACATGACGATCGTCTGGCCGTTGCCGTCCAGCGAACCGCTGCTGCTGGTCTCGCCGGGCTCCGGGGTAGCGGTGTCCGCGGCACAGGCGGCGAGGCCCATCCCGAGCACAGCCGTCAGTCCGAGTGCCGACGCGATCCGCGCGAAGCGCGAGAACCGCGATTTCGTTTGCCTCATTGCAACTCCAAGTTGTTGTGATTGAAATGCCTGACACTCAGGCGCTGGGTCCGCATCAACTCGGTTCGTCCTCGTTGACACTGTTCATCATTACTACACTAACTGTGCAGTGATGTCGAATAATTCGGGGAAACTCCCGAGATTTCAGGGCAAATTCACTGTACACAGTGCTGTGCAGCGGTACAGAGCTTCATGCATTTTCTGATCTGAGCGGGCGCACCGTATCGCCGCGCGGGTCGATGAGGGTCTTGATCGCTTTCGACCGGCCGAGACTCATCGGGCGCAGGGCCTCCTCCACGAGCCCTGAGATGGGCACGACTCGCGGAGCGATCATCGACCATCGGCCGCGCCGCTTCGCGATGAGCTCGACGGCCCGCGGGAAGTCGATCTCACGCACGAGGGCATTCGTGCCGATGAGCACCTTCTCCTCGAGCGTGATCGCGGCGAGATCCACCTCGACCGGCTGCTTCTGGATGCCGACGAGAACTACGCGGCATCCGCGGGGCGCGAGGTCCAAGGCAGCGATCACGCCGGCGCGGGACCCGCTGACCTCGAAGACCACACGCAGTTCGTCACTCCCGAGTGCGTCGAGGATCGCCTGCCGATCGTCGGTAGACCTGGTCACGAGCACCGTACGGTCGGCGCCGAGCTCGGTCGCGATCTCGAGTCGGTCGGCGTCCATGTCTGTCGCAACCACACGAGCGCCAGCCTCGACGAGCGCGTAGACGAGGAATGCACCGATGCCTCCGACGCCCTGCACGAGCACCGTCTGCCCGGCCACGTCGCCTGCACGGGACACGTTGTGCACCGCGATCGACATCGGCTGGCAGAGCGCCGCCTCGTCGAGCGAGATGCCGAGGTCGTCGATGGGGAGGCAATTGGCCGCCGGCGTCGCGACGTAGTCCGCGAGCGCGCCATGGCGATGCAGCCCGACGCCAGCGTAGAGGCGGCACTGGTTGGACTGTCCCCGACGGCACGCATCGCACGTGCCGCACGCCACGGATCCCACCGAGGCCACCCGCTTGCTCAGCCAGGACTCGTCAACCCCCTCCCCGACACCAACGACGGTTCCGGAGAACTCGTGGCCCGGGATGATGGGGCCGATGTGACCGGTCGCGACGTGAGGCGTGACGAAGGGATGCTGGTGAGGACCGTGCGTCCACTCGCCCACATCCGAGCCGCAGACTCCGACCGTCCCCACTTCGAGGAGGAGCTCGCCCGCTGCGGGCGCAGGCACGGGCATCCTCTCGAATCTGATGTCGCCGGAACCGTAGTAGACAGCGGCGTTCATCGTCTGCGGCTCGGCGCTCACGACAGCTCTTCCGGCTCGAGGGTGTGCCCGGCATCCCGGGCGACTTCGAGCACGAGTGCCGCGAAGTCGCGACCCTCCCCGAGGCCGCCGGATACGAGACGGGAGAACGCGACTTCGGTCGTGTTCAGCACCGGCATGGGTGTCTCGAGCTCGTGCGCGAGTTCGAGTGCCAGCCGGATGTCCTTGCGCTGGCCCTCCGGCGTGAAGGTGGGAGGAAAGTCGAGGGTGACCACGTTGGCGGTCTTATACCGGGTGAACGGCGAGCCGACGGCGCTGTCGTTGATGAACGACATGAGGGCGGCACGGGAGACTCCCGCCTTGTCGGCGAGAACGGCGATCTCCGCGACGCTCTGCATCGTGACGGCCAGGAGTGCGTTGGTACACAGCTTGATGACGTTGGCCTCGGTGCTCCCGCCCACGCGGTGCACAGCACGCCCGATCGCCAGGCAGATCGCTTCCGCTACCCCGAGGCCCCGCTCGTCGCCCGAGATCGCGAAGATCGCGTTGCCCGCGGCGACGACTCCCGGGTTGCCGCTGATCGGCGCAGAGACGAAGGCGACTCCAGCCGCAGCCGCAGCGTCCGCCGCGCGTTGGGCAGCAGTCGACGACACGGTCGAGCCGTCGATCCACACCGACATCCGACGGGATGCCCCATCCCCGGCAAGCAGGCCGTGCTCCGGATCGTGCAGGGCGTCGAGGGCCGCGTCGTCGAGCACCATCGAGAACACCACATCGCGGCCCGCGGCGTCGATCAGATCGGGCAGGAGCTCGGCACCCAGGTCGAGGAGCGGATCGGCTTTGGCGGCCGTGCGGTTCCAGACCGCGACATCCGCGCCGCTCTCGACCAGCCGGGTCGCCATGGCGGTGCCCATGCGGCCCAGCCCGACCCAGCCGATGGTCACGTCCGCCAAGGGAGCGGCGGTGGGCTGCTCGGTCATGCTCGTGTCCTCTCGTGGGCTCGGCGACTCACGCGAGTTCGCCGCGGCCGGCCGGGGTGTTGAGGTGCGACTGCGAGTCGCGGATGAGGTTCATGGGCCCGTTGATGGTGAAGTACCGCTGCGCGCCCGCAACCATGAGGTCTTCCGCTGGGAACTTGGTGATGACTTCACAGCCCGTCTCGGTGACGACGAGCTCTTCCTCGATCCGGGCCGCGCCGATGCCGTCCTTGGAGGGCCAGTAGGTCTCGAGAGCGAAGACCATGCCGACTTCGAGGGTTTCGGGATTGTCGAAGGAGACCAGGCGGGAGAAGATCGGCTTCTCCCAGATCGACAGGCCGACGCCGTGGCCGTACTGAAGGGCGAAAGCGGCTTCCTCATCGGCAAACCCGAACTCCTCCGCCTTGGGCCACAGCGCCACGATGTCGGCGGTCGTCACGCCCGGGCGCACCATGGCGATCGAGCGGTCCATGATCTCGCGGGCCTTCGTGTAGGCATCGTGCTGCGCCGAGCTCGCGGATCCGACGGCGAACGTGCGGTAGTAGCACGTGCGGTAGCCGTTGTAGCTGTGCAGGATGTCGAAGAACGCCGGGTCGCCCGGCCTGATGATCCGGTCGGAGTAGACGTGCGGGTGCGGCGAGCAGCGCTCGCCCGAGATCGCATTGACACCCTCCACATACTCGGATCCCAGGTCGTAGAGCTTCTTGGAGACGAGACCCACGGCCTCGTTCTCGCGCACGCCGGGCCGCAGGAATTCGTACAACTCGTCGTATGCGGCATCCACCATCGATGCGGCGTGGGTGAGCAGGCTGATCTCGTCGCGAGTCTTCACTCGGCGCGCTTCGAGGAAGATCTGCTGGCCGTCGATCACCCGGATGCCCTGCGCCTGCAGCGCGAAGAGGATGGGAAGCTCGACCACGTCGATGCCGAGGGGCTCATTGGCCACGCCGAACTTCTCCAGCTCGCGCTTCACCTTGGCGGCAACGCCCTCGGCGATACCCGAGTCGGGGTGGAACGCGCCGCGCAGGATGGAGATACCGGCTCGAGCGCCGTTCTCGGCGCGAGGCGCGACGGCGCCGTGGTGGGGAGCGTGCGGATCGGCGTCGGCCTCCATGTGCGTCTCGCCGAGCCACGGGTTGTAGAGCTGATGGTGCTTGGCGGCAGAGCCGAAGTCCCAGGAGATCGGGTCGGAGTTGCGGGTGATGAGCGAGAAGCGGATGAGCTTGTCCATCGCCCACGTGCCGATGTGGGTGGCCGTCATGTAGCGGATGTTGCCGAAGTCGAACGCGAGCAGTGCACCGACCTCGGACTTCTCGAGCTGGGCCCGAAGACTGGCCAGGCGCTCGGAGCGCAGCCGGTCGACATCGATGCGCCGCTCCCAGTCGACGTTCATGGAACCGAACGTGGCGATGCCCATGGGAATCCCTTCTGCTCAACGATCACGGCTCTGTGCGTCCCGCTAAGGAGATCGCGGTGTTTAGTATACGTAAACGTTCTGGGGTCGCAAGAGCGAGATTGGCGGCATCCCGGGGATCAACCGTGCACCACTGATGAACGAAACGCCTCACACGGGGTTCGCATTTGACCCGCGACCAGCGCCGCCGTAGAGACAAGTGAATTCAATACTCCCCATGGTGCCGCAATTTGGGACGTATCCGCGCGAATACTCGCCAAATTGCATGCAATCTGCCATGATGGGAAATGACGCGCGCGTGCGCGACTGAGATTCGAACCCGAGGGAGGGCCATGTCAGGCGCCCACCCCATTGTCGCGCCGATCGGTGCCGAACCCGCACCAGTTTCTCAGACTCGCGACGGTAACTCCAGTTCCCGCATCGCTGAACTCATTCGCGATGCGATCCTCAGGGGCGAATACCGCCCGGGAGCGCGAATCCGGCAAGAGGATGTCGCGCAGAGGTTCGGCGCAAGCCGCGTTCCTGTTCGTGAAGCGCTTCGCACCCTCGAGGCAGACGGCCTCGTCACGCTCGTGGCCAATGCCGGCGCCTGGGTGTCGCAATTGAGCCCCGCGGAATGCGACGAGGTCTACCAGACGCGCGAGCGCGTGGAGCCCCTCCTGCTGCGCTACGCCATGCCCGGCATCGATGCCGCGACCCTCGATCGCCTCGACGAGCTTGTGCAGGAGATGCGCCAGACAGATGACGTCGAGGAGTTCTTGCGTCTCGATCGCCAGTTCCACCTGGGTTCGTACGCGTCGGCCCGCACGACGGTGCTCGGCGATCTCGTGCACCGGCTCTGGAACACGACACAGCACTACCGCCGCGCGTTCACGTTGCTGCTCGACGAGCACTCGGCGAGGGTCGTGCACGACGAGCACCACATGCTCGTCACTGCGCTCCGCGACGGCGACGGCACCGGCGCCGAGAGCGTGCTGGCCGGTCACATCCGCCGCACGCGGCTGGGCCTGTCCCGGCACCCCGAGGTCTTCGACCTGACCGACTGAACCACCCACAGACCACCACGACGCCATACTGCAGACGAAAGGCACCGCCATGGCTATAGCCACGATCAACCCCACCACCGGCTCCACCGAGCAGACCTTCGAGGCTCACGACGCAGCCGAGGTGGAGCGCCGTATCGCCGAGGCGCAGGCGGCATTCGTCGCCCTCAAGTCGACGACCTACGCGCAGCGCGGTGAGTGGATGCGCGCGACAGCCGAGATCCTCGAGGCGGAAGTCGACGACGTCGCCCGAATGGTCACGATCGAGATGGGCAAGCCGCTCGGGCAGTCGAAGGGCGAAGTTCTCAAATGCGCCAAGAACATGCGCTTCTACGCCGACCACGCCGAGGAGTTCCTCGCCGATGAGAAGCTCGATGACCCCTCCTCGGTCAACGCGTCGAGCGCCTGGACCCGGTACGAGCCCCTCGGCGTCGTGCTCGCGGTCATGCCCTGGAACTACCCGCTCTGGCAGGTCGTGCGTTTCGCGGCCCCCGCGCTCATGGCCGGCAACACGGGTCTTCTCAAGCACGCGTCAAACGTGCCACAGTCGGCGCTGTACCTCGACACGGTCTTCGAGCGCGGCGGCTTCCCCGTCGGCTCGTTCCGCACCCTCCTCATCGGCTCGCGCGAGGTCGCGGCGGTCATCGAGGACTCGAGGGTCAAGGCCGTGACGCTCACCGGTTCTGAGCCTGCGGGCCGGTCGGTCGCATCCATCGCCGGCGCAGCCATCAAGAAGGCCGTGCTCGAGCTCGGCGGCTCAGACCCGTTCATCGTCATGCCCAGCGCCGACCTGGAGAAGGCCGCCGAGACTGCCGTCAAAGCGCGCACCTCCAACAACGGACAGTCGTGCATCGCCGGCAAGAGGTTCCTTGCCCACACGGACATCTACGACGAGTTCGCTCGCCTGTTCGCCGAGAAGATGGCGGCGTTGAAAGTTGGCGACCCGCTGGATGATGCGACCGAGGTCGGTCCGCTTGCCACCGAGTCCGGGCGCGATGAGCTGGCCGAGCTCGTCGACGACGCCGTCGCCAAGGGCGCTACGGTGCTCACCGGCGGAACGGCCCCCGACCGCCCCGGTTTCTTCTACGAGCCCACAGTCGTCTCGGGACTCACCGACGACATGCGTCTCGTCATGGAGGAGGCCTTCGGACCGGTCGCGACGCTCTACCGCGTGGCCGACCGCGAGGAGGCACTCAAGATCGCCAACCAGACCACGTTCGGATTGAGTTCCGCGGTGTGGACCAACGACGCCGACGACGAGGCCTTCTTCGTGAAGTCGCTCGACGCGGGCGCCGTCTTCATCAACGGCATGACGGTCTCCTACCCCGAGCTGCCGTTCGGCGGCATCAAGGACTCCGGCTACGGTCGCGAGCTTGCAGCCCCGGGCATCCGCGAGTTCTGCAACCTCAAGACGGTCTGGAAGGGCTGACTAGTACTCGTTGGCGACGAACAGTTCCTGCGCCGGGAACTTGGTGAGCACGACGGGACCGTCGTCGGTGACGACGATCTCCTCCTCGATGCGCGCCGCCGAGATGCCGTCGGATGCCGGGCAGTAGGTCTCGAGGGCGAACACCATGCCGGCCTGGAGCTCGACCGGGTTCTCCATGCTGTTGAGGCGGGAGATGATGGGCCGCTCGTGCAGGCCGAGGCCGAGGCCGTGGGCGAACTGCAGGCCGAACGCCTCCATCTCGTTCTCGAACCCGAACTCGGTGGCTTTCGGCAGCAGGGCGGCGATCTGGTCGGTGCCCACTCCAGGGCGGATTGCCTGGATACCTCGATCCATCCATTCGCGCGCCTGCTTGTAGGCGTCGCGCTGGATCGTGGTGGCACTGCCGACCCCGAAGGTGCGGTAGTAGCACGTGCGGTAGCCGTTGAAGGAATGGATGATGTCGAAGAAGGCTTGGTCGCCAGGGCGGATGATGCGGTCGGTGAAGTTGTGCGGGTGCGGGTTGCACCGCTCCCCCGAGATCGCGTTGACGGCTTCGACCTGGTCGGAGCCCAGCTCGTAGAGCCGCTTGTTGGCCAGCGCCACGATCTCGTTCTCCCGGATGCCCGGCTTGAGCACATCCACGATGTCCTGGTACACGCCGTCCACCATGGCTGCCGCCTGGTTGAGCAGGATGATCTCGTCCTGCGACTTGATCACCCGGGCATCCAGCATCGGCTGCTGAGCGTCGACCACGGTCAGGCCCTGGGCCTGCATCTCGAACAGGAACGGCGGCTCGACGATGTCGATGCCGACAGGAGCGTCGGCGACCCCGGCCTCCACGAGGAGCGACTTGATCTCGGTGACGGCCGCGCGCATGAGTCCGGCATCCGGGGCAACTGCGCCGCGGAAGCCGAGGAACCCGGCACGCCAGTTCTCGTCGGGTAGCCACTTCGAGTACAGCTTGTGGTGCTTGACCGCCGAGCCGAAGTCCCACAGCACCGGCTCACGGTCGCGAGTCAGCAACGCGTAGCGGATCATCTTGTCGCCCAGCGCGCCACCGATCCAGGTGGAGGTCGTGTAGCGGATGTTGTAGAAGTCGAACAGCAGGAACGCGCCGCATTCGCTCGCTTCGAGCGCCGCCTTCGCCCGGTCGAGGCGGTAGTTGCGCAGCCGGTCGAAGTCGACCCGCTCCTCGTAGTCGACCCCCATATGACCGGGCGCGGAGAGGGGGCGGGGTGAGGTCATGCGAGGGGCTCCGTTCGACAACAACGACGTCGTGGCTGAACAGTTCGCACCGGAATACCCCGTGAGCTGCCGTTCTACCGCCTCAAGTGTATAGCGTGACTGAACGAAATGTGCACCGTTACTTCTTTGCGGCGCGCAACCTGGAGATCTCGTACAGGGTCACGCTCGCCGCGATGCCCGCGTTGAGCGACTCGGTTCCGGAGTTGATGGGGATCGAGACGACCGCGTCGCAGTTCTCGGTGACGAGCCGCGACAGGCCCTTGCCCTCGCTGCCCACCACCACGAGCACGGGTTCTTTCGCGAGCTGCAGGTCAGGCAGCGACACGTCGCCTCCCCCGTCGAGCCCGAGCACGAAAACACCCCGCTCTTTGAACGCCTTGATGGTCTGCGTGAGGTTGGTCGCCATGGCGACGGGCGTGCGTGCCGCGGCACCGGCCGAGGTCTTCCATGCGGATGCCGTGAGCCCGACCGAGCGCCGCTGCGGCACGATCACGCCCTGGCCTCCGAACGCGGCGACCGACCGGATGATCGCGCCGAGGTTGCGCGGATCGGTGACCCCGTCGAGCGCGACGAGCAGGGGTACCTGCCCTCGCGAGATCACCTTGTCGAGCAACTCGATGGGGTGCGCGTACTCGTACGGCGGAACCTTCAGCGCGACGCCCTGGTGCACCGAGTCGAAACCCGCGAGGCGGTCGAGCTCGGGACGCATGACTTCGAGGATGGGGATGCCACGGCTCGTGGCGAGCTGCAGGATCTCTTTCACGCGGTCGTCGAACTCGATGCGAGCCGCCATGTAGAGGGTCGTCGCGGGAATCTTGGCGCGCAGCGCCTCGAGCACCGAGTTGCGGCCGGTGACCATTTCGCTGTCGTCCGACGACTTGGCGCGACGCTGCGGCCGCTGCGCCGACGGGTCGGCGGAGTTGTTCGACTTCTTGCGCCCGCCCGCCGAGTTGTCGTAGCGCTCGGCCGCGGCCTTGCGCTTGCCCGCGGGATGGTACGGACGGTCTTCGGCCTTGGGCGTGGGCTTCTTGCCCTCGAGCGCCTGCCGCCCCTGCCCGCCGGAACCGACTTGCGGTCCTTTGCGCGTCTTGCGCACCGCGCCCGCACGGGGCTTGTTGCCTGGGCTTTTCATGTGACGCTCCAATGTGATCCGGTCGGGCCGTCTTCGACCGTGATTCCTGCAGCAGCAAGTTCATCACGGATCCGGTCCGCCGTCGCGAAGTCCTTCGCCGCACGCGCGGCGTTGCGGTCGGAGATGAGGGTCTCGACGAGGGATGCGAGCGCTCGTTCGGTGGGGGCGGATGCGGCGGTGCGCCACTCGGGAGCGAGCGGGTTGAAGCCCAGCACTTCCGTCATCGCCCACACGCTTGCGGCGATGTCTTCGGCCAGTCCGCCACGATCGAGCTCCGCGTTGCCGGCCCGCACCGCGTCGTGCAGTACCGCGAGCGCGCGCGGCACATTGAGGTCGTCATCCATCGCGTCGGCGAATTCGGTGGGCGGAACCGACCCCGTCGGCACGCCGCCCGCGCGATCGACCGCGCGACGCAGGAACGTCTCGATGCGATCGAGCGCCGCCTCCGCCTCGAGGAGGGAGCCGTCGTGGTAGTCGATCGTTGAACGGTAGTGAGCGGCGCCCAGGTAGTAGCGCACGACGATGGGCCGAGCCTGCTCGAGGAATTCGGCCGCGTAGATCGAGTTGCCCAGCGACTTCGACATCTTCTGGCCGTTCACGTTCACCAGCCCGTTGTGCACCCAGTACGTCGCGAAAGGGTCGCCGGCCGCGGTTGACTGCGCGAGTTCGTTCTCGTGGTGCGGGAAGCGCAAGTCGAGTCCGCCGCCGTGAATATCGAAGGCCGCACCGAGGTAGCGGCGCGACATCGCCGAGCACTCGATGTGCCATCCGGGCCGCCCGTCTCCCCACGGCGACGGCCACGCCGCCGACTCTGGCTCGTCGGGCTTGTGCCCCTTCCACAGCGCGAAGTCGCGTGGGTCGCGTTTGGCGCGCGGGTCGGCGTCGCTGGCGGCTTCCATGTTGTCGGGCCTCTGCCGGGTCAGCTCTCCGTACGAAGGCCACGAGCCCGTGCCGAAGTACACATCGCCCGAGGCATCCGGCGCAGGATAGGCGTGCCCGGATTCGATGAGGCGCTCGATGAGCTCCCGCATCTCGGCGATGCTCGCGGTCGCGCGCGGTTCGTAGGTGGGGGACAGGATGCCCAGCCGCGTGTACCCCGACGTGAACTCGAGCTCGAACCGGTAGGCGAGGGCCCACCACTGCTCCGACGTGGCACCCTCGGAGGCGGAGGCAGCGAGGATCTTGTCGTCGATGTCGGTGACGTTGCGCACGAGCGTGACGTCGAATCCGCGGTAGGTGAGCCAGCGGCGCCACAGGTCGTAGACGAGGGCGGAGCGCAAGTGGCCGATGTGCGGCGATGACTGCACGGTGGGTCCGCAGACGTACATGCCGACTTTGCCCGCTTCGAGCGGAACGAAATCGGCTACGGCCTGCGCCTTAGAGTCATAGAGCCGGACTGTCACCGGGCAAGTTTAGCGATCGGCGTGCACGAGAGCGGTTGCCATGACGGCCACACCTTCGCCGCGACCGGTGAATCCGAGGCCGTCGGTCGTCGTCGCCGACACGGTGACCGGGGCTCCGACGAGGGACGTGAGATGGCTCTCGAGCTCCATGCGGCGTTCGCCGAGCCTCGGATGCTTCGCCACGAGCTGCACGGACACGTTGCCCACCGCGTACCCCGCCCCGTTCACGAGCGCGATCGTCTCCGCGATGAAGACATCCCCGTGGGCGCCCTCGAACCGAGGATCGTCCGTGCCGAACCGCCCGCCGAGGTCGCCGAGCCCGGCGGCGGACAGCAGCGCATCGCAAATCGCGTGGCACATGGCGTCGCCGTCGGAGTGCCCCGCGAGCCCCACCTCGTCGGGCCAGTAGAGGCCGCCGAGCCAGAGCGGTTCGGCGGCGTCGTATGCGTGCACGTCGACGCCGAAGCCGGTGCGCGTGCTCGCGCCCAGGGTGAGCAGTTTCTCGGCTCGGCGCAGATCCCACGGCGTCGTGATCTTGAAGGCGCGAGCCTCACCGTCGACGACCGTCACGGTGTGCCCGGCCGCGGAGAACAGTGCGGCGTCGTCGGTGTACTCGACGGGCACGGCCCCGCTGGTCGCTGCGGCATATGCCTCAACGAGGTGCTGTCGCGGAAAACCCTGCGGCGTCTGCACGTGCACGAGATCACTGCGGTCGACCGTCTCGACGACGGTTGCGGCATCCACCCGCTTGATGGTGTCGCTCACGGGCAGGGCCGGGATGACGCCACCACCCGTGCGCGTGACCTCGCGGGTGATGCGGTCGAAGAGCTCGAACGGCGTGAGCGCGCGCGCGGCATCGTGAACGAGAACGGTGAGGATGCCCGGCTCGAGTGCCGCGAGCCCGGCCGCGACCGACTTCTGCCGGGTGTCTCCGCCGGCAACGACGGTCACGTACTGCGGAGCGAGGCGCTGGCCGATCGAGGTCGCCTGCGCCAGGTGCGAAGCGGGCGCAACGATCACGACCTGCGCCTCTTCGATAGCGCCAAGAGCGCCCTCGATCGAGTGTTCGAGGATCGTCTTGCCGCGCAACGGCACGAACGCTTTCGGCCCGTTTTCGCCGAGGCGCGCGCCGCTTCCCGCGGCGACGATGATCACCGCAACGGTCGGGCGCTCAGGCAGCCGGCCCTCGGGCTCGGTCACGGGCTCGATGACCGGCGGTCGCTAGGAAGCCAGAACCTCGTCGAGGACGGTTGAGGCCTTCTCTTCGTCAGTCTTCTCTGCAAGCGCGAGCTCGGAGATGAGGATCTGGCGCGCCTTGGCGAGCATGCGCTTCTCGCCGGCGGAGAGACCGCGATCCTGGTCGCGGCGCCACAGGTCGCGAACGACTTCGGAAACCTTGATGACATCGCCCGACGCGAGCTTCTCGAGGTTGGCCTTGTAGCGGCGGCTCCAGTTGGTGGGCTCTTCCGTGAAGGGGGCGCGCAGCACCTCGAAGACCTTGTCGAGGCCCTCTTTGCCGATCACGTCGCGAACACCCACGAGGTCGACATTCTCAGCCGGCACCTCGATGGTCAGATCGCCCTGAGTGACCCGCAGTTTGAGGTACAGCTTCTCCTCGCCCTTGACGATTCTGGTCTTCACCTCGGAGATGGTTGCTGCACCGTGATGGGGATAAACGACAGTCTCGCCGACCTCAAACAACATGAATGGGGGTCCTTTCGAAGACACCTAGTTTACCACAGCGGTTTCGCGGTAAGGCTTGCCTTAGTCCGCCGGCGGTCGGCGGGCTGGATAGGATGTCACCGTGAGACGCACATTCACCGCGCGAGCCGCAGCATCCGTCATTCTGGCCGGCGCCCTGCTCCTGGCAACCTCGGGCTGCACATTCATCTCGACTCAGGCGACCCTCATCCAGTACGACCCCAGCGACGGTGTCGGCGCCAACATCGGCAACGTTCAGGTGCGCAACGTGTTCGGTCTCATCGGTGAAGACGGGCGCGCGGTGAGCCTCGTCGTGACGCTCGTGAACTCGGGCTCGCGCAGTGCATCGGTGAAGCTCCAGTACGAGACCGACGGCGAGAAGTCCACCGTCACGAAACCGGTGAACGCGAACTCGGTCGCCACCTACGGCACCACCCCCGACGAAGACCAGATCATCATTCTCAACCCCGGCGTCAAGGCCGGCCAACTGCTGCCCGTCTACGTGCAGTACGGCGACCACGAGGGCAAGCAGCTCATGGTTCCGATCCTCGAGTCAACGGGCGACTACGAAGAGCTCGCACCGCCGGAGATCGAGCGCTAGGTCGCTTCGCCCGCGCTTGGCGGGCCGTCCCGCCGGCCACCCGCCCGCTACCCGCACGAGCCGGGGCATCACGGCATAGTTCCCCGCGCCCCCGTCACAGACTCCCGTGGATACGGACGTTCGTAAGGTGTCCTTACCGATGTCCGTACTTACGGGAGTCTGTTGAGACGGGAGCCGCCGCGGAAGTCGCGCGGCATATCGACTCGCTCGCCCGGCTGGCAGCGCCCCCCGCGGAACGCGCGGAGCGAACGAGCCGCGGCCCTACGCTTCGAACCGGTACCCGAGACCGCGCACCGTCACGAGCATCGTCGGCTCCGACGGCACCTTCTCAATTTTCGAGCGGATGCGCTTGATGTGCACGTCGAGGGTCTTCGTGTCCCCGAAGTAATCGGCGCCCCACACCCGGTCGATGAGCTGGCCACGCGTCAGCACCCGGCCCGCGTTGCGCAGCAGCAGTTCGAGCAACTCGAACTCTTTGAGGGGCATTGCGGTCTCCCGCCCATCCACCGACACGGTGTGGCGCTCGACGTCCATGCGCACCGAACCGGCCTCGAGAATCGCCATCGAATCGTCGTCGGTCTCCACCCGGCGGCGAAGCACGGCCCGGATGCGCGCGAGCAGTTCCCGAGTCGAGTAAGGCTTGGTGACGTAGTCGTCGGCACCCAGCTCGAGCCCGACCACGATGTCGACCTCGCTGTCTTTCGCCGTGAGCATGATGATCGGAACGGACGAGCGCGTGCGCAGCTCCCGGCACACTTCCGTGCCCGACAACCCCGGAAGCATGAGGTCGAGCAGCACGAGGTCGGCACCGTTGCGTTCGAACTCGCTGACCGCGGTGAGACCGTCGGCGGCGATCGAGGTCTCGTAGCCTTCGCGACCGAGCAGGAACGCGAGCGGTTCGCTGAGCGACTGCTCGTCTTCGACGATGAGGATTCGGGTCATGTGTGCGCTCCCAGAGATGTCGCCGCGGCGTGAGACGCCTCGGGAAGTCGGATCGTGAACGTGGAGCCGTTGCCCGGCTGCGACCACACGCGGATGTCGCCGCCGTGGTTCTGCACGACGTGCTTGACGATACTCAGGCCGAGACCAGAGCCGCCCGTATTGCGGCTGCGCGCCGGGTCGCTGCGGAAGAACCGCTCGAACACGCGGTCGAGCTCATCCTCCGGAATGCCGACACCCTGGTCGGTGACCGCGATCTCGACGATGCCCTCATTGAGACTCACGCCAATGCCCACGCGCGAGCCTTTCGGCGAGTACTGGATCGCGTTGGCGATGAGGTTGTGCAGCGCCACTGCGAGCAGGGTCTCGTCGCCGTAGACCTCGGCTCCCGCGTCACCTCCGCTCACGAGCTGCACCTTGTGAGAGTCCGCTGCGACGCGATTCTGGTCAATGCCGAGGGCGACCACGTGGTCGATGTCGACGAGGTCGGCCTTGGTGAGGGCATCCGTCGCCTGAAGACGCGAAAGTTCGATGATCTCCTGCGTGATGCGGGCGAGGCGTTCCGACTCCTGGGTGAGGCGCTTCGCGAATCGCCTCACCTGGTCGGGCTCGTCGGATGCGCTCACGAGCGCTTCGGCGAGGAGGCTCACGGCGCCGATCGGGGTCTTGAGCTCGTGGCTGATGTTGGCGACGAAGTCGCGCCGCACCTCCTCGAGCCGGTATGACTCGGTGCGGTCCTCCGCGAGCAGCAGGATGTAGCGCGCGCCGAGCCGGGCGACCCGCACGAAGAGGTAGATGTTGGCGTCGCCGAACGGGCCGCGCGACAGGTGCAGTTCTTCCGTGACGGGCTCTCCAGTGCGGCGCACCAGGTCGACCATCTTGACGAGCTCCGGATGCACGAGCGCCTGGTTCCACACCAAGCCGAACGCCAGGGCACCCGGGGATGCCTTGACGACGTTGTTCGAGGGGTCGAGCACGACTCCGGCGGATTCGAGCGCATCGATAACCTGGTCGACGCCGTCAGGCACTCCGGAACTGACGACAGCGTGGGCGCGCTGCCCCCGCCGGGCGGCGATGAGGACTATCGCGAAGACGCCGGCGCCGACGAGCACGCCGAACGCCAAGGCGGCTGGCACCAGCCACGAGGAGTCCATAGCGACTAGATTAGTTACATCAGCCGGGTGTACTGGTCGGCGTTCGCCGCCGCCCCGCGCACTTCGGGCGATGTTCAGGCTCCCGGCACCCGTTGTTAACCTGGCGCGGGCAAGGTAGGGGCCTGAGCCGTGCGGGTTGCCCGCGATGAAGGGACCGTAGTGCGCGAAGTATTCCAGCAGGAGTTGCGCGAGGTGCAGGACCGCCTTGTCGAGATCTCCACCCTCGTGGCGGTGTCGATCGAGAATGCGACTCAGGCTTTCAATGATTCCAACGTGACCCTTGCCGAGACTGTCATCGCCGACGATGACAAGATCGACACCGAGGCTCGCGAGCTCGACGAGCTCGCCATCAACATTCTCGCCCGCCAGCAGCCGGTTGCCCGCGACCTTCGCATCGTCGTCTCGGCGCTGCGCATCTCCTCGTCGCTCGAGCGCATGGGCGACATGGCCGAGCACATCGCGCAGCTCGCGCGCTACCGCTTTCCCGACAAGGTCGTTCCGAAGAGCTTGCGCGGCACCTTCGCCGAACTCGGCACGCTCGATGTCGCGATCGCGAAGAAGCTCGTCGAACTGCTGAAGACCGAAGACGTGAAACTCGCGGAGGAGATCCGCAACGACGACGACAGGATCGACGCGCTGCACCTCTCCGTGTTCGACAAGGTGCTCGGCGAGACCTGGAAGGGCGCCGCAGTCGACACCGTGGATGCCACCCTCGCCTCCCGCTACCACGAGCGTTTCGCAGACCACGCGGTTTCGATCGCGAAGAAGGTGCAGTACCTCGCGACGGGTGACTGGATTCCGGCGGACAGCTCGCACCACTGAGGCTCGCGGCGCTAGCTCCCGACGACGTCGACCGCGAGCCCGTGCGACACCTTCGCTAAGCGGGTGTCGTTGGTCCACAACTCGCGACACCCAGTCAGCTGGGCGGTGGCGAGGTGTAGGGCATCCGGGGTGCGCAGGTTGTGGCGCGCTCGGAGGTTAGCGGCACGCACGTGCACTTCGAGGCTGGCGTCGAGCATCCGGAATCGCTCCATTGCCCTCAGATAGTGGTCGTGCAGGCCGAGATCATCGGCGCGCAACGGGCTGACGAGGCATTCGAGCGCCACCAGCGGCGAGATGGCGGCGACCTCGTCCCCCGCGCCAGCCAGCCGCTCACGGATTCGTAACCCCCGCGGGCCGTCGTCCTCGACGGCATAGATGAGGATGCACGAGTCGAGGTAGATCACTCCCAGCCCTCGCGCTCCCCCGCGATCTGGGCATCCAGCTCAGCCGTCGACCGAGCGGATCGAGCAGGCACGGGGTTATTCGTCAGCCACAGCGCGGCGTCACCTGATGCGTGGGACGCGTCCCGAATGGCGACGATGCGCACGACCGGTCGCCCGCGCTTCGCGATCACGACATCCTCCCCATTTCCGGCTGCGGCGATGAGTTGCGAAAGCTGGTTGCGAGCATCGAGCACGTTCACCGGTTGCATCATCGACTCTATTCTGGCTAGGTATGTGGCTAGGTTACCACGGCCACCTATGCCCTCTAGTCGTACTCGTCTTCGTCGGGATCGAGGACCGGTGTGCCCAGATACTCGTCTGGTGCCACCTGGCGCACCTGGTTGCCGAGCAGGAGGTATGGCCCGCGGAACGGGAATCCCGCGCTCATGCATCCCTCGCGCAGCACCCGCAGCCAGCGCCGATCGCGGTCCATGATTTCGGACGGGCCGGGTCTCTCGAACGTGACGACGAGGGTGCTGAGAGCGAAGTCGAGCGCGATGCAGGTGAGGAAGTCGCGGACGCCGACGACGTCATCCGGTTCGGGCTCCTCGGGCAGGTCGGTCGGAATGATCTCGGGCAGCGGGCGTGACTCCTCGTCGAGGAGCATGACCCACGCCTGTCGGCGGTTGGCGCGTTCGAGCAGTTTTTGCAGCAGCGGAACGAGTTCGCGGTCGGTGGGGAGCGGGGTGTCGCGAACGTTGTCGTAGTGCGGAAGCGGCATGCTTCGATGGTGCCGCGCACGTCGAGCTCGTCGCGGGCGCGCGCTGCATTCTGTGGAGGAGCGGGGCTGTGGAGAGTTACTCCTTATCGATGAGCTCCAGCAGTTCCTTGGCCGCCTTCGCGATGTCGTCGTGGTCGTGTTGCGCGGCGCGACTCTCGAGCGAGATCACCCCGCAGCGGTGCACCTTGCTGAAGTCGCCGAAGGGGAAGCTGAAGCGCCCCTTCGTCTCATCCGACTCCTCCCGGTCGATGCCCAGGTACCACTTGGCGTAGTCGCGCCAGCCGTTCTTCTCGACGAACGTGTTCTCTTCTGCGGCGCTCGGCGCGTGCTCGCTCCAGTCGTCCCGTTCATCACGCACAACCTTGCCTTGCTTGACGAGGGAACGAGCATGCTCGAGGGCATCGCGATTCAGTTTCACGGTCATCCGTTCAGCCCACGCCTGTCGTCCGTTGCTGTCAAGTGCTTTGCCGCGCGCGCGGCCCGTGTCAAGCCCGTGCTTCTCGGCGCGTGCCGGAGTGGACTGGGATGGATGCCGGTACCGGCCGGCCGAATGGAGATTGTCATGAGCGACACAGAAGGCGGCGGCATGGCCGACGACGAGTACACGACCGAGCCGGTCGGTGGTGGTGCGGAGTCCGTGCCCGACCCCACGGCACCGGGCACGCCAGGACATGAGATGGATGATCGTCCCGCGGGCGACCCCGAGGACCCCGGCGCCGAGCCCTCCTCTGAGCCGCCGGTCGAGCCCAACCCGATGCCCGACGACATGGAGATGGGCGGCGAGGGCACCATCGAGGCCAACGATGAGCTTCAGGGCGGAGCCGACCGGTGACCGACGCCTCGAACCCGATCGCGCCCGGCGACAACCCGGGTCGCGAGGGTGACATGCCGCCGGACACGCTCACCATGAACTCGGTTCCCGGCGCCGGTTCGATCGGCGACGACGACCTCACGGCCGAGATTGCGGCGTCGGATGCCGAACTCACGGCCGCGGACGCCGAACTCACCCCCTCGGAAGCTGTACGGGACCCGGCACCCGGGATCGAGCCGAACGAGTAGGCGTTGGCCTTCGTCCCGAAGTGGGGCCAGCGCCCCTGCCGCGTGCCTTCCTAGACTGTAGGGAGGTCACGCGAAGGGGGAAGTCGTGAGCGACCTGTTGAGCGCTGCGCCTGCGGCCGGATGGTATCCGGATCCTATGGCGGAAGCGCAATTGCGCTGGTGGGACGGCGCCGGATGGACCGAACGAACTACGACGCCTGAGGCGCCGGTGCTCGTCGACGCGCCCGCAGCCGCCGCGGTCGATGGCGCGCCGAGGTCTCGCCGGGACGTGCATCCACGGTTGGAGTCTGGTGCCGAAACGCCCGAGTTCACGATTCCGGACGAAAACAAGCTCGGGTACACACCCGTCGCGCGCGCTCCCTTGTACGATCAATGGCGCCCGCCGCGCTCGGGAACACCCGGTGCCTGGGCGCTCGCTTTCCTGCCGTGGATCACGCAGGTCGTCGCATTCGTCGCCGGCATCGGGATGGGCTTCTCCCCCAACTCGCTGTTCGTGCCTTTCGCCGCGCTCGGCATCATCGTGCTTCTGACGGTCTCCCTCGTCGTGCGTGACCGCCGCCGCCTGCAGGAACTCGGACACGACCGGCCCGCGAGCACCTGGTGGATACTCTTGGCGCCCCCGTTGGCCTACCTGATTGCGCGAACCGTGAGCACCCACCGCAACAACGGGAAGGGTGCGGGGCCACTAGTGCTCTTCGCGGTGAACAGCATGCTGGTGGTCGTGGCGTCGTTCGCGGTTTCGCTGTTGTTCCCGGAGGTTGTTGGGGTGCCGGTGGGGCGGTAGTAGTGGTGCGCTCCTCGGAGCCGGGCGGTCTGCCCGGGGTGGGCTTTCACCCCCGGCGTGACTACTTCTTCGCCCCCTGCGCCGCAACAGCCGCCGCGCCCGCTGCCGCAGCCTCCGGATCCAGGTACTCGCCCGGTCGAATCGGCATGAACGCGTCGTCCAGCTCATACACGAGCGGGATGCCGGTCGGGATGTTGAGCTCGGCGATCGCGTCATCCGAGATGCCGTCCAGGTGCTTGACCAGCGCGCGCAGCGAGTTGCCGTGCGCGGTGACCAGCACGGTCTTGTCGGCGGCGAGATCCTGGGTGATGTCGGAGAACCAGTAGGGGAGCATCCGGTCGATCACGATCTTCAGGGACTCGGTGCGGGGAACCTCGCCGTCAATGCCGGCGTAGCGCTCGTCGCCGATCTGTGACCACTTGGAGTCGTCGTCGAGCGGGGGCGGCGGAACGTCGAAGCTGCGGCGCCACTGCATGAACTGTTCCTCGCCGTACTTCTCGAGGGTCTCCGCTTTGTCGAGACCCTGCAGGGCTCCGTAGTGACGCTCGTTGAGGCGCCAGCTGCGCTTCACCGGCAGCCACGCGCGGTCGGCGGCGTCGAGGGCGATGTTCGCGGTCTGGATCGCGCGGGTCAGAAGGCTCGTGTAGCTGACCTGCGGCTTGATGCCCGCCTGCGTGATCAGCTCGCCGGCGCGCTTCGCCTCGGCCTCGCCCTGCGGTGTCAGCTTCACGTCGACCCAGCCGGTGAACAGGTTCTTCAGATTCCAATCGGACTGGCCGTGACGGAGGAGCACGAGGGTGTGAGTCATGGTTGAAAGCCTAGCGAGGCAGAATGGCACCATGCCCATCGGCCAGGTCACCCGCGGCACCACCGGCACCAACCGGCTCCGCCGCATCGACCGGTGGATCGCGCAATTGCCCGCCCTGCGCCGCGCGACCGACCCGCTCGTCGTGGACCTCGGGTACGGGGCATCCGCGACCACCACACTCGAACTGCACTCGCGACTGGCTCGCGTGCGCCCCGATGTCGAGGTTGTGGGAATCGAGATCGAGCCGTCCCGGGTGTCGCTTGCGGCGCAGTCCGCTCGCCCGGGAGTGTCGTTCTCCCTCGGTGGGTTCGAGGTGCCGTTGCCGGCCGGGCGCACGGCGACGGTCATCCGGGCGCTCAATGTGCTGCGGCAGTACGACGAAGCGTCCGTCACGGATGCGTGGCGCCTCATGATCTCGCGCCTACAACCGGGCGGCGTGCTCGTCGAAGGCACGTGCAACGAGGTGGGGCGGGTCGCCAGCTGGGTGGATGCAACGGCCGCCGGCCCCGCGTGCTTCACGGTATCGCTGCGGCTCGCCGATCTCACCGCGCCCTCCGTAGTGGCTGAACGCCTGCCGAAAGTACTGATTCATCGCAATGTGCCGGGCGAGCGCATCCACCGCTACCTCGCCGACCTCGATCGCCAGTGGCAGGTGCACGCGCCGCTCGGCGTGTACGGGCCATCGCAGCGGTGGGTTGCCGTCGCGTCGGCTCTGCGGGAGGCGGGTTGGCCGGTGCTCGGCGGGCGCGCGCGGTGGCGGCTGGGCGAGCTGACCGTCGCGTGGGAGGCGGTGGCGCCGGAGGGGTTCGAGTGGTAGTCGCCCGCCCTATCCTCCCGGTTGGGTTCCGCCTCTCCTCCCGGGTTGCGTCCCACCGCTCCTCCCCGCGCTGCATCCGGCCCTCCTTCGCACCGATCGCTCGCCCACCCGCCGCGCGCCTGGCCCCTCTAGAAAAGTAGGTACATGCCCAAAAATCTCGCCCCTCCCAGCGCGCTCATTGCGCCGCGGGTCGCGGTGTCTTCGGGCGGCTCCACGAACATCGAGAGACTCACCGACGACGAACTCCTGGCTGAACAGCGTCGTCTAGCCGAAGAGCGACGACAGATCGACTCTCGGTCTGCTCTCGTCGCGGGCGAGATCGCTCGACGATCCCGGCGAGAACTCGGCTATGCCGGACTAGCCCAAAGCCGCGGCGTGCGCACTCCGGAGGCCCTCGTGCAGCAACAGACAGGCCTGAGCGCATCGGATGCCCGCTCCCTCGTCCGCGTCGGCTCGATGCTCTCCGGGCAGTCGGCGTCGGGTACGAACCCAGTGCCGTGGCTGGCGCCGGTAGCACTCGCCGTCCACAGCGGTGCACTCGGGATCGAGGCGGCCGACGTCATCCGCGCCGGGCTCGGCGAACCGAGCGATCACGTTCCCTCCTCGGCCCTCGCGACGGCGGCGTCAGAGCTCGTGCAACTGGCCACCTCGCTCACCTTGGAACGGCTCGCGAGTCGAGCCCGGCGGGTGCGTGATGAACTCGACGAGAACGGCATCGCCCTCCGCGAGCAGGAACGGCGTGACCGCCGATACCTCACGCTCACTCCGCGTCCCGACGGAATGACGAGAGTCAGCGGACTCCTCGACCCCGAGTCGGCGGCGATCGTTTCCGGCGCAGTGGACGCGATTACCTCGCCGCGACGCGGCGGTCCTCGCTTCGTCGACCCTGCTGAGGCCCCCGCGTCGGCCGCGACGGAAGACGAGCGCACCGTCCCGCAGCTCATGCTCGACGCGCTCGTCGACCTCGTACGAATCGCCACCCTCGCCGACACCGGAAAGGTCTTGGGAGCCAAGCGGGTCGCCGTGCGAGTGCATGTTGCCGAGCGCGACCTGCGACACGCCGCCGGTCCGGCATTCATTGAGGGGCAGACTGATGCAGTGTCCCTGGCGACCGCGCAACGGCACGCGTGCGAATCGGGCGTGCTGCCGGTCGTCTTCGACCGCGATGGGCAGACGATGAACTTCGCACGAACGCAACGCACCTTCAGCATCCGCCAGCGCATCGCTCTCGCCGCTCGAGATGGTGGTTGCCGCTTCCCCGGCTGTGAACGACCACCTTCCTGGACGGAAGCGCACCACGTCAACGAGTGGCAAAACGGCGGGCGCACCGACATAGCCGACGGCATCCTGCTGTGCCGGCACCATCATCTGCTGATCCACAACAACTCGTGGCGGATAACCCGTGACCGCGCCGAATATTGGCTGCACCCACCAGCGCACCCCGACCGAGTTCAGCACCCGCAACTCATGCCCACCAAGCACGAACGTCTCCGCGAGCGGGTCGCGGGGTGAGCAGGTGTGCGGTGCCCGGCGGGCGGGTGCCGGGTCTAGCCGCAACCCACGCGCAAGTCCAGCGCTGGCGGGACCGCTCGCCCAACGACAGGCTGGAGACATGAGCGACACCGAAGACCGAAAAGAAGACCGCGGCGACCAGGACCGCGACGACGCCAAGCAGGGAGGCGCCGAGTCGATCCCCGACCCTGCTGGCATCCCTGAGGGTGAGTCATCCGAGGAGTACGGCGGAACCGACGCCGGAGCCGAACCGGGCGAGAAGCCCGTCACCGGCATCCCGAGCGCCGACTAGAACTCCAGACCCGACTACACGACCGGTAACAACGCCCGCGCCTGGTCATAGGGCATACCCGCGGCGACCAGCAAGTCGACAACGAGCGGCCGCACGAGCACCACGATGAGGGTCTCCCGCAAAGCACCATCGGGCGCAATAGTCGCGGGGTCGAGCCGCCGCGCCAGATCCGCAAGAGCGGAACGGGAAGCACCCGCGATCGAACGATCATCGAGTTCCCGTCCGAGCAGCGAAATGCCGTTCGCCAGCTCCCCCATGAGCGCCGCCAACTCGGGATGCGGCTCCCCGTCACCCGTCACCACCGCGATGCGGCGGGTGATCGTGCGCAAGTGGCGGGAAGCCAGATCGGCACCGCCGAGCACCCGTTCCTGAACCCGCAACTCGGGCAGCTGCCGGCGCAACCACGGGGAAAGACGCGCGATCGCCATCGCCGAGTCGAGAGACGTACGCCAGTCGTCCACAAGAGTCTGGGTGCGACGCAGCCGGTCCAGCGCCAGCTCCGCAGCCGGCTGATTGCCGTGCGAGAGCGCCTCGACGGCTCCCTCGAGGGCTTCGCCGAATACGGAGAACAGCAGCCGAGCATCCCGAGCCGCCGCACGCCGCGGGTCACGCGGAATCAGCGCCGTCACCAGCAGCGCCATCACACCCGCGACGACCGCGTCGATACTGCGGGTGAAGGCAGCATCCGTGGGGCCCGGAACGATCACCACAATCGCCGATTGCACCGCCGCCGCAATCGCGAACGCCGGGTTGGGTGAGAAAGCCCGCGCCACGACAAGCGTCACGAACAGCACGAGCGCGACCTGCCACACCCCCTTGCCGATGAACAGCACGATGAACTCGCTGAGCGCGATGCCGATCGTCACACCAAGCGCAGTGTCGAGCACGCGACGCGGGCGAGCGTCGCGCGTGATACCGAGAGCGGTGATCGTTACCGCGACTGCGATGAACGGCGTCGGATGCCCGAGTACATAGTGAGCGATCGAGTACGAGGCGATCGCCGCGATCGTGATCTGCAGCGCGGCCGGCAGCGACTCCGCGGCACGACGCCAGGCGGACCTCAACTGCGCCCGCACCTGCACCCTGCGCGCGAGACGGCGGAGCGGCGCGGAATCGGTCACGAGCGCGCAGTCATGGCGCGGCTACGACGCGTGCGGTCGAGTGACGGCCCCGAGCCGCGGAAGGCGGGGGACGTTGGCCTCGGCGCCCGCATCCGTTGGCACGATGACCTCCTGTGCGGCTGCAACGCGCACCCCGTCCGCGAGCACGACCAGGTCGAGGGCCGGATCGACGTTGCGCTTGATCACTGCGAGCGCGATCGGACCGAGCTCGTGGTGGAGCGCAGAGGATGTCACCCGCCCCACGACTGTGTCGGGCGTGGCGGGAGGTGGGGTGAGGGTGCTGTCGGGCGCGACGGCGGGAGGCGGGGTAAGGGAGCTGTCGGACGCGACGTGGGCATCGGTCGACCCGGGCAGCAACACCTCAGCACCAGCCCCCGGAACGACACCCTCAGAACCGTCGAGGTGCAGCATCACGAGGCGCCGCGGCGGATGCCCGAGGTTGTGAACCTTCGCGACCGTCTCCTGCCCCCGGTAGCAGCCCTTACTGAGATGAACGGCGGAACGCAACCAGTCCAGCTCATGCGGAATCGACTTCTCATCGACCTCGGTCGCCAGGCGCGGGCGCCACGCCGCGATACGCAGTGCCTCGAGTGCGAGCGTCCCGGCAGCGGAAAGCGCGCCGAGGTCGGCTTCGCGGGGCACGAGCGCCTCGCGATAAGTCCACGGCGCGGACGGGTGGGATGCGGCGTACTGGTGCCCACCCGCAACGACCTCGTTCCACGGGTCCACCCACACAAGCGGGACTCCATTGGGCGCGGCCGCCGGAACGTCGAGCCCGAGCGTACCGACGGTCGCGAAGTCGGCCGAGCGATCGGCGACCTCGACACGAAGCATGAATCGCATGCGGTCCAGCCATGCCGCGAGCGCCTCACCCTCTGCCCCGTCAACCAGCAGCCACGTCGTCACCCCGTCGTCGATGACGCGCATCGCGTGCTCAAGTCGTCCGGTGGGGTCGAGAAGCAACGTCTCAGCGGAGTCACCCGGCTGGAGCGCGGTCAGCGCTTGCGAGGTGAGTGAGTCGAGCCAGGTCAGCCGGTCCGGTCCGGTGACCGTGATGACGGCGCGATCGGAGAGATCGACAACGGCCTCGCCGGCCTCGAGGGCCTTCTGCTCACCGAGGGGGTTGCCGTAGTGGAGGGGCGGGTCGCCAACGGCACCGGGGCGCGCCGCGAAGGACGCGGGGCCAGAACGGGAGGCGTGCCCACCAGCAGGGACAGATTTACTCGACACGAGCGAGCCTTCCCGAAGCGTGAGTGCGCAGATCCTGCCCGAGCGCGGCGATGTCCCATGCCCACAGTAGGTGACCTTCGACGAGCCCGTAGATGCGCGTCGCTGCGGCGTACTCCTTGGCGGTCGCGGTGCGGAGCACAGCATCCGTCGCCAGATCGATACGCGCACCCTTCACCTGCCCGACGTAAAGCTCACTGACACCACCCGGATGCACCAGCGAAACCTCGATGTCGAACGCGTCATCCGCGTTCCGGAGGGTTTCGACCGCGCGCGCCGTGGTGAAAGGCTGAACGCCGATACCCGGCAGCATCCCGGGACCGGGGTCGCCGTCGGCCGCGGGCCGGCTCAGCCGCCAGTACCCGGTCTCGGTCACATGGGGGGTGAGTTCGTCGTCGAGCAACCATGTGTACGAGGTGTAGTTGAGGTGCGGCAGCCCGTCGTGGGTGAAGCTGAGGCGCTGCCCGAACTCGATGTTGCGGGTCTCGTCACCAACCAGATAGTTGACGACACCGGTGCCCTCCCACAGCCCGACGAGCCACGAGAGCGGCACCAGTTCGGCGGGAACGTTGGCGTCCAGCTCGATCATAGGAGTGCGCCTCCGGGGCTAGCTGCGAAACCGGCAGCGCGACTAGCGCTGGCCGCGAAAGAGGTTGTAGAGCACGACGACCGAGACGAAGCCGATCGCGAGCGTCGCGAGGCCCAGGAGGCCGACGAAGAAGAGCTCAAGGGCGAGAAGCATAGGGCCAAGCTTATCGGAGCCCGGCGAGCACGCTGCCGATGCCGCGGCGCCTATCGCAGCAGCGCGAGCAGCCCGGTGGCCAACCCGAGTATGACGATGGAGCCGCCGATGCTCGCCATGCCTCGAGTCACGAAGCCTTCGGTGCGGCGGGTGGCGAGCTGCAGGAGGAACGTGATGACGACTGCCCCCGCGAGCACGATCGGCAACCACGTGAAGTAGTCGTCACCGACGGTGGCGATGCCGACGACCACGGCCCCGGCCACAGTGAGCAACCACACGAGGATCACGCTCAACGCCCGCGCGCGCGGCGTGAGCGGCGCGAGGGCGACAGCACCGGTCATATAGCGAGCTTATGGGCTGGCTTAGACTGTCTCCACGCACTTTGGAGGACATGTGGCGCAGCTGTTGATCCTGACCTCTGCGGTCGACACTGAGGTCTTTCCCGCTTTGGGGCTTTTGAGCCACACCACAAAGCAGATTCCTGCGTCCCCGGCGTCACTCATTTCGGCCCCCACGTGCGACCTCATCTTCGTGGATGCCCGTCAGGATCTGGCCGCGGCGAAGTCGCTGTGCAAGATCCTCACGACGACGGGTGTGACGGTTCCGCTCATCCTCATCCTCACCGAGGGCGGCCTCACTGCGGTGTCCGCCGACTGGGGCGTGGATGACGTGATCCTCGTGTCGGCGGGTCCGGCCGAAGCGGATGCGCGCATCCGGCTCGCGCTCGGCCGTCAGGCACTCGATAGCTCGAGCAACAAGATCCAAGCCTCGGGCGTCGTAATCGACGAAGCGTCGTATTCGGCGAAGGTGCACGGCAAACCGCTCGACCTCACGTTCAAGGAGTTCGAGCTGCTGCGCTTTCTCGCGACCCACCCGTCGCGCGTCTTCACCCGTGAGCAACTACTGAGCGAGGTCTGGGGGTACGACTACTTCGGCGGAACCCGCACCGTCGACGTGCACGTGCGCCGCTTGCGCGCGAAACTCGGCGACCTCGAGTCGCTTATCGGCACGGTGCGCAACGTCGGCTACCGCTTCAACGTGTACGACGACGACGTCGAGCGCGTCAACTCTCCCGCCGTCGGCTAGAGCGCGCCACGGCTGTCAGCATCTGGCCTGCCTAGGATTCACTCATGGATGCCGGGCTCAGCGACCTCATCGAGCGAGCTCGCGCGTTCGACGGCACTCCCCCCTTCTCCGACGGTGCACTCGTCGAGCTCGAGCGAGGAGAACGGCAGCTGGTCCGGCTCGAGGATGCGACGGCGCTCGCGACCGACACGTCCGCCGAATTCGTCGTCGATCCGGATGCCCGCCGCCGCGGCCAGGGCACGCGCATGCTCGAACTTCTCACGTCGCGATCACGCGGTGAAGAACCGCGGGAGAAATTGTTCTGGGCGCACGGCAACCACCCCGCCGCACGTGCTCTCGCCCGCAGCCACGGGCTGGAGCCCGTGCGCGAGTTGCTGCAGCTGCGGGCGCCGGTGCAAGAAATTTCGGAGAGTGCCTTAGCGAGCGCGAGCACCACAGTGAGCGCGTTCCGGGTCGGCACGGACGAAGACGCCTGGCTCGAGCTCAACGCACGTGCGTTCGCGCAGCATCCGGAGCAGGGTGCGGTCACGCGCGAAGACCTCGAGACGCTGATGGCTGAGCCGTGGTTCCACGCCGACGACTTCCTGATGTTGTGGGAGGGCAATGACCTGGTCGGCTACAGCTGGCTCAAGATCGACGGAGCCACGGGCGAGTTCTACGTGGTCGGAGTCCACCCCGACCGACAGGGTGCGGGGCTGGGCCGCCGCCTCGTGGAGGCAGGGCTGGCGCGCTTGGCGGAGGAAGGCATCCGGGAATCCCTCCTCTATGTCGAGGCCGAGAATGCACCCGCGTTGAGGCTCTACCGGTCGTTCGGGTTCCGCGAGCACTCGATCGACGTGCAGTACCGGTGGCGCCTGCCCCAGTAAAGGGGATGGCCAGTTAATCTGCAGTTCATCACTCAGTGGCAGGATGAACTAATGGAAAGCCAGAGTCTCGCCGACACGGGAGCCGCCACCGACTCCCTCGACGAGTACGACCTCGAGGAGTCGTCGAGCGTCGACGACGGAACACTCGCACCCGATCGCTATCTCGACCGCGAACTGAGCTGGCTCGCGTTCAACCAGCGCGTGATCGAACTCGCCGAAGACGAGTCGCTGCCCCTGCTGGAGCGCGCGAACTTCCTGGCGATCTTCGCGAGCAACCTCGACGAGTTCTTCATGGTGCGCGTTGCCGGCCTCAAGCGCCGCATCGCGACCGGTCTTGCAGTCCCCACCAACATCGGCACCGCCCCCACGGATGTGCTCGCCGACGTGAGCGCGAAAGCGCACGAACTGCAGGAGCGGCATGCGCTCGCGTTCCGCAACCGCGTCAAGCCGGCACTGGATGAGGCGGGCATCCACATCGAGACCTGGGCCGACCTCGGCGACGCGGATCGGGTGCGCATCGACGAGATCTTTTCCAGCCAGATCTTCCCCGTGCTCATGCCGCTCGCGGTCGACCCGGCGCATCCGTTCCCCTACATCTCGGGCCTCTCGCTCAACCTGTCGATTCGCGTGCGCAGCCCCAAGACCGGCAAGACCGAGTTCGCGCGCCTCAAAGTGCCGCCGATGCTGCCGCGGTTCGTGCAACTCCCCGACGACCAGAGCGGTCTGCTTCGGTTCATCCCACTCGAAGACCTCATCTCCAACCACCTCGGCGACCTGTTCCCGGGCATGCAGATTCTCGAGCACCACGAGTTCCGGGTTACTCGCAACGAAGATGTGGAAGTCGACGAAGACGAGTCCGAGAACCTCATCCAGTCGCTCGAGAAGCAGATTCTCAACCGGCGTTTCGGCCCGCCCATCCGCCTCGAAATCACCGACGACATGGATGCCGTAACTCTCGGCCTGCTCATGAGCGAGCTCGACATCACCGAGCAGGAGGTGTACCGACTGCCCGCGCCGCTCGACCTCGGCGGGCTGTTCCAGCTGTACCGCATCGACCGGCCGTCGCTGAAGTACCCGCGCCACGTGCCCGCGACGAGCGTGGCACTTCTGCCGAGCGAACCGAATGCGGCGCCCGACATCTTCGCCTCGATCGCCAAACAGGACGTGCTTCTGCACCACCCGTACGAATCGTTCTCGACGAGTGTGCAGGCATTCCTCGAGCAGGCCGCCGCCGACCCCAATGTGCTCGCCATCAAGCAGACCCTCTACCGCACGAGCGGCGACAGCCCCATCGTCGAGGCCCTGATCGACGCGGCGGAGTCGGGCAAGTCGGTGCTCGCGCTCGTGGAGATCAAAGCACGCTTCGACGAGACCGCGAACATCAGCTGGGCGCGCAAGCTCGAGAAGGCCGGAGTCCACGTCGTCTACGGGATGGTGGGGCTCAAGACCCACTGCAAGCTCGCGCTCGTCGTGCGCCAGGAGGGCGGGGTGCTGCGGCACTACAGCCACATCGGCACGGGCAACTACAACCCCAAGACGAGTCGCATCTACGAAGACCTCGGGCTGCTGACCGCTGACGACCAGGTCGGCAAAGACCTCACGAGACTCTTCAACGAACTGTCGGGCTACGCGATCGAGAAGAAGTTCAAGCGGCTGCTCGTGGCTCCGCTGCACTTGCGCAAGGGACTGCTCAAGCGCATCAGCACCGAGACCGAGAACGCGAAGCGGGGCCTGCCGTCGGGCATCCGGATCAAAGTCAACTCGATAGTCGACGAGGCGATCATCGACGCGCTGTACCGAGCGAGCAACGCGGGCGTTCCCGTCGATCTGGTGGTTCGCGGCATCTGCTCGGTCAGGCCGGGCGTGGAAGGCCTGAGCGAGAACATCCGGGTGCGGTCGGTTCTCGGCCGGTACCTCGAGCACGCGCGGATCTTCTCGTTCCACAATGACGGCGACCCGCAGGTCTACATCGGCAGCTCAGACATGATGCACCGCAACCTCGACCGCAGGGTCGAGGCCCTCGTGCGCATCACCAGCCCGGACCACGTGGGGGAACTCGACTACATCATCGACCTTGCGATGTCGGATGAGACGAGTTCGTGGTGGCTGGAGCCGGATGGCTCGTGGACGCGCCACAACGTGGGTTCGCACGGCAAACCGCTTCAGGACCTGCAGAATGTGCTGATGGCCGAAATTTCGCAGAGGAAGCGCGTCGGGGTTCTGCGGTGACGGGCCCGACGGCCTCGGGTGCGGTGCTTGCTGCCGGCGCCGTCTGCTGGCGCATCGTCGACGGCAAGCCGCGCATCCTGGTGGTGCATCGCGAGGCGCGGGCGGACGTGTCACTGCCGAAGGGCAAAGTGGACCCGGGCGAGACGCTGCCGGAGACCGCTGTGCGGGAGATTCGCGAGGAGACGGGGCTGACGATCACGCTCGGCGCCCCGCTCGGCACCGTCGAGTACACGCTTCCGGGTGGACGCGACAAGACCGTGTACTACTGGTCGGCGGAGGTCGACGACCACTCCCTCGAACTCGCGAAGTTCACCCCGAACGGCGAGATCTCGGGCCTCGAATGGCTGCCGCTGGCTCGGGCGCGCAAGAAGCTCACCTACCCGCACGATCTGGATGTGGTGGAGCGTTTCGCCGAACTTCTCAATGCGGGCCGCGCGCGTACGTTCGCGATCATCGCGGTACGGCACGGCAAGGCCGTTGCGCCGCAAGCCTGGGACGGGCCGGACTCCACCCGCCCGCTCATGCACCGCGGAACAGCCCAGGCCGTCTCGATCGCGCCGGGTATCGCGGCGTTCGGGCCGGAGAAGATCGTCAGCAGCACGGCCACCCGATGCATCGCGACGGTCGAGCCGCTGTCGCGCCTGCTGGGACTGCCGATCAAGACGACCCCCGACATCAGTCAGGATGCCTACGAGTACGGCCAGTCCGAAGTGCCGGACGTCGTGGCGCGGCGGCTGAAGAAGAAACGCGGCGCGGTGCTGTGCAGCCACGGTCCCGTGCTCCCGCTCATCATCGAGCAGCTGGGGGTGCACACCGACACCCCACCGGATGCCGCGCTGCGCAGGGCAGCGTCGCTCGGCACGGGAGACTTCACAGTGGTGCACGTATCGAGGGAGCATCCGAAGAGCGGCATCGTGGCCGTTGAGACGCACAGCCCGGCGTGAACCCGGGTGCAGCTTCCCCGCCTGAGTTTCTCTGTTCGTTAACCTCCCGTTCACCTTGAGGGCCGAGCGTGGTTAACCGCTGTGCCTATCGTCTTTGATTGGGCCGCACCGGCCCATCCTGTACATCACTTCCGGAAGGAACACTGTGAACGAAGTTCGTTCAAAATACGCGCGCCTTGGCACCATCGGTGCCATTGCAATCGCAGGTACCATCCTGCTCTCCTCGTGCGCAGCAAACGAGGGCGGCACCGCCGAGACCGAGGCGCCCAGCGACCTCGCCGGCACGATCGACGGTGCGGGCTCGTCCGCGCAGGGCTCCGCCCAGGAAGCGTGGATCGCCGCGTTCCAGACCGCGAACCCCGATGTCACGATCAACTACGACCCCTCGGGCTCGGGTGCCGGTCGTGAGGCGTTCATCGCCGGCGGCGTTGCGTTCGCGGGTTCTGACTCCGCCCTCAAGCAGGAGGAGATCGACGGCGGTTTCGCTGGCTGCGTTGCGGACACGGGCTACGTGCAGGTTCCCGTGTACATCTCCCCGATCGCCGTGATCTTCAACGTCGAGGGCGTCGACACGCTCAACCTCGACGCCGTGACGCTCGCCAAGATCTTCAAGGGCGAGATCACCAAGTGGGATGACCCGGCCATTGCCGCGCTCAACGAGGGCACCACGTTCCCGTCGGCCGACATCACCGCCGTTCACCGCTCGGATGACTCGGGCACGACCAAGAACTTCACGGACTACCTCAACAAGGTCGCTCCGGAGATCTGGGACGCACCCGCTGCCGACCCGTTCCCCTACCAGGTCGGTGAGGCCGCACAGGGCACCTCGGGTGTTGTTGACGCCGTAACCAACGGCACCAACACGATCGGCTACGCCGACGCGTCGAAGGCCGGCGACCTCGGAGTTGCCGCCATCAAGGTCGGCGACGAGTTCGTGGACTACACCGCCGAGGGAGCCGCGGCCGTCGTCGCGGAGTCGCCCGCTGGTGACACCGCTTCGGCCACCGACCTCTCGATCAAGATCGACCGCAGCACGACCGACCCGAGCCACTACCCGCTCGTGCTCGTCAGCTACATCGACGCCTGCATCGAGTACACGGACGCTGAGCTCGGCCCGCTGGTGAAGGCATTCGTGAGCTACCTCGCGAGCGAAGAGGGCCAGGCCGAGGCCGCCGCTTCCGCTGGTGCAGCGCCGCTCTCCGCCGACCTCTCGGCGAAGGTGCTCACCGCCCTCGAGGCGATCAAGTAGTAGCCGGTCAACTGACCGGGTAGCACCTGTCGGGCTGCGGCTCGCGTGCATTGCACGCAGAGTCGCAGCCCGACAGACTTGAGCGACACGACCGTCACGCTCTCCCCCAAGAACTTCGCAAGCCACTCCCCACCCGCAGGTCTCGCAGGAAGACAGGAATGACGACAGCCTCCGCGTCGCCGAGAGCAAAGCTCCGCCCCGCAGACCGCATCTTCTCCGGCAGCACCCTTCTCGCCGGAAGCATCATCCTCGCCGCACTCGCCGCCGTCGCGATCTTCCTCATCGCCCAGAGCATCCCTGCCCTCGTCGCCGATCCGGCCGACCTCAAGGGCTCGCCGGCGAGTTTCTGGGCATACGTCGGTCCGCTCGCCTTCGGGTCGGTGTGGGCCGCCTTCCTCGCGCTCATCATCGCGCTTCCCATCGCCTACGGCATCGCGCTCTTCATCTCGCACTACGCGCCACGTCGCGTCGCCCAGGGCCTCGGCTACATCATCGACTTGCTGGCTGCTGTGCCTTCCGTGGTGTTCGGCCTGTGGGGCATCAAAGTGCTCGCGCCCGCGGTGACACCGCTCTACAACTGGCTCGTGGACAACGTCGGCTGGTTCCCGCTGTTCACCCCGCCGGTGTCCGGCACCGGGCGCACGATTCTCACGGTCGCCATTGTGCTCGCGGTGATGATCATCCCCATCATCACCGCCGTCTCCCGCGAGGTCTTCCTGCAGACGCCCCGACTCCACGAGGAAGCGGCTCTCGCACTCGGCGCCACGCGCTGGGAGATGATCCAGGTCGCGGTCATCCCGTTCGGTCGCCCCGGCATGATCTCGGCGGCGATGCTCGGCCTCGGCCGCGCGCTCGGCGAGACGATGGTCGTCGCCATGGTGCTCTCCCCTTCACCCGGACTCATCACGTTCGTGCTCACCGGATCGCAGAACTCCTCGACCATCGCCGGCAACATCGCGCTCAACTTTCCGGAGGCGCACGGAATCGACGTCAACGGGCTCATCGCGACCGGGCTCATCCTCTTCGTCATCACGCTCGTGATCAACTCGATCGCGCGCTTCGTCATCAACCGCCGCAAGGCGTTCTCCGGAGCCAACTGATGACCGCCACGATGCCATCACCCCCGACCTCACCCTCGACCTCACAAGGGATCGTCAACTCCCTCACGACGGGACGGCTGCCGAAGTGGGCTCCGTGGGCGCTGCTCGTTGGCAGCTGGGTCGTCGTCAGTGCCGTCTTCGCCTTTCTGCAGGCAGCCGGCGGCGGCGATTTCAACATTGCGCTCGCGATCTTCCTCGGCACGATCCTGTTCGACCTGGCCATCTTCGTGATCGCCTACCTCGTGGAGGGCGTGCGCCAGGCGAAGGACCGTCTTGTCACGTCGCTCGTGGCGACCGCGTTCATCGTCGCGCTGCTGCCCCTCATCTCGCTGCTGTTCACGGTGATCGCCCAGGGCCTGCACCGCTTCGACATCGCCTTCTTCCTCAACTCGATGCGCAACGTCGTCGGCGAGGGCGGCGGCGGACTTCACGCCATCACCGGCACGCTTCTGATCACCGGGATGGCGACGCTCATCTCGGTTCCGATCGGCCTCCTGACCGCGATCTACCTCGTCGAGTACGGGCGCGGTCCGCTGTCTCGCGCGATAACGTTCTTCGTGGACGTCATGACGGGCATCCCGTCGATCGTCGCCGGCCTGTTCGCGTTCGCGTTCTTTGCGCTCATCCTGCAGGATCCGGGCATCCGGTTCGGGTTCGGTGGATCGGTCGCTCTCTCGCTGCTCATGATCCCCGTGGTGGTGCGCTCGAGCGAAGAGATGCTCAAGCTCGTGCCGAACGAGCTGCGCGAGGCATCCTATGCGCTGGGTGTTCCCAAGTGGCTCACGATCATCAAGATCGTCATCCCCACGGCGATCGCGGGCATCACGACGGGAATCACCCTCGCGATTGCGCGCGTGATCGGCGAGACCGCGCCGCTGCTCATCATCTCGGGGTTCACGGCGAGCATGAACTACGACCTCTTCAACGACCGCATGATGACAATCCCCGTGTTCGTCTACACGCAATACGCGAACCCCGGATCGGACGTGCAGCCCTACCTCGACCGCGCGTGGGCCGGGGCGCTCACCCTCATCCTTATCGTCATGGCGCTCAACCTCATCGCGCGACTCATCGCCCGCATCTTCTCCCCCAAGCTCGGCCGCTGAGCCGTAACCCCAGAAAGCAGCAACCGTGTCCAAGCGCATCGAAGTCAACGACCTCAACGTCTACTACGGCAAGTTCAAGGCCGTGGAAGACGTCACGCTTACGATCGAGCCCCGCACCGTGACCGCGTTCATCGGACCATCGGGCTGCGGCAAGACGACATTCCTGCGTACCCTCAACCGCATGCACGAGGTCACTCCCGGTGCCTACGTCGAGGGCGAAGTGCTCATCGATGGCAACAACCTCTACGGTGCGGGCGTCGACCCCGTGCTCGTGCGCCGCCAGGTGGGCATGGTGTTCCAGCGGCCCAACCCGTTCCCGACGATGTCGATCCGCGACAATGTGCTCGCCGGCGTAAAGCTCAACAACAACCGCATGTCGAAGAGCGATCAGGATGACCTGGTCGAGCAGTCCCTCAAGGGCGCGAACCTGTGGAACGAGGTCAAGGATCGCCTCGCACTGCCCGGCTCCGGACTCTCGGGTGGCCAGCAGCAGCGCCTCTGTATCGCGCGCGCGATCGCGGTCTCGCCCGAGGTCATCCTCATGGACGAGCCGTGTTCGGCCCTCGACCCCATTTCGACTCTCGCGATCGAGGACCTCATCGAGGAGCTCAAGCAGGAGTACACGATCGTGATCGTGACCCACAACATGCAGCAGGCGTCACGCGTCTCGGACCGCACCGCGTTCTTCAACATCGCGGGATCCGGTAAGCCCGGAAAGCTCATCGAATACGACGACACCACAACGATGTTCTCGAAGCCGAGCGTGCAGGCGACCGAGGATTACGTCTCCGGCAAGTTCGGGTAACGACTGTTCGCTGTCTCGGGCCGCGCCTGCGTCTGCGTCTGCGTCTGCGTCTGCGTCTGCGTCTGCGTCTGCGTCTGCGTCTGCCGGGGCGGTAACCTCAACGAGTGACTGAGACCACTCGTGCCAATCTTGCCCGCGCAGCTGTCGGCTTCGCATGGTTCACGATCGTCTACAACCTCGTCGAGGGCATCGTCGCCGTCGCCGCGGGCGTCGTCGCATCCGCTGTCTCGCTCATCGGATTCGGCATCGACTCCGGCATCGAGGTCGCCGCCGCCATCGTGGTGCTGGTGCGACTTCGCGCGGAGCTTCGTGGTGACGAACCAGACGAGCGGAAGGAGAAGCTGGCACTGCGTTTCATCGCGGTGACCTTCTTCGTGCTCGCGGCGTACCTGCTCTTCGAGGGTGTGCGCGACCTGATCACCGGGGAGCGGCCCGACACCTCCCTGGTCGGTATCGTGCTCACCGGTGTCTCCATCGTCATCATGCCGCTCCTCGCCTTCATGAAGCGGCGTGTCGGCAGGAAGATGGGGTCGCGTCTTGTGCTCGCCGATGCCGCTGAAACCGCGCTGTGCGCATGGCTTTCGGTCTCGACGTTCCTCGGCCTGGCTCTCTACGCCATCCTCGGCTGGACCTGGCTCGACGCGGTCGCAGGATTCGTTATCGCCGCGTTCGCGATCATGGAGGGACGCGAAGCATGGCAGGGCGAACCACATGATGGTGCCGGGCCGCAGAACGCCTCTCGGCGCGAGGCCGCTCGAAGCGGCTATTAGTGGAGCCCGGGGTTACTGCGGCCCGGCTGCAGCTATTTTACTCTAGGTTCCCCGAGCGGTGCAGGCGCGCGGCGGCCGTCAGCTCCTCGGCGGTTTGCGCGAGGCGGGCGGCGCGAGTGGTCAGTTCAGTGGCGCGGTCGGGGTTGATCGACTCCGAGTCATCCGCGATGCTCGTGCACCCGGCTGCCAGAATCCGGCTGAAGGATGCAGCCCGGTCGAGCGCGATCGCGAAGTCGCCCCGGAACAGTCCTCGAAGAATCTGGTCGGCGAGCTGGGTGATCTCGTCCGGTCCCGCAGGCATGGGCGCCCCGGCGACCGCCGCGTCGATCGTGGTGAGCACCTCGGTGCCCCGCTGGAAGAGGTAGCTCGTGCCCGCGGCATCCTGTCGAATCACGACACGCAACAGGTAGATGCGCCACAGCGCGCCGGGCAAGCTGCGCGGACTCGACCGCGCCCATAGTTCGGCGAGGGCGTCGATGCCGTTCGCGTCGGTGTAGGCGACGAGGCGCTCGATCACAGCCGGGTCGTCGGTCTCGCGCGCGCGATTCACGAGAGCGTGAGCGGTGTCGTGCGCGACCCGCAGGATCTGCGCTGGGTCTTCGCCGCCCTCGTAGGTGTCGAACTTGTCACCCGAGTACTGGGTGGGCTTGTGAAAATCGTCGGCCATCGGCTCAAGCCTAAGCCTCGGTTCGCGTCACCGACCCGGGAACTCCGGCTTGCGCTTCTCGAGAAAGGCGGCGACGCCCTCCGTCTTGTCCTCCGTGTGGAAGACGTGCTCGAAGCCGGCGAGCTCGTTGGCGATCGCGGCGTACGTGTCGACCCCCGCGCTCTCCACGATCACGGACTTTGCGGTAGCGACGGCGGTGTAGGAGTTGGTGGAGATGAGGTGGATGTCCGCGGTCGCGGCGGCGAGCATCCTCTCGACCGTGGGGAAGACGCCGCTGACCAGACCGATGCGCATCGCCTCGTCCGCCGCCACGGCGCGACCCGTGTAGATGAGCTGCTTCGCGCGTGCCGGGCCGACAATCCTCGGCAGCCGAACTGTGCCGCCAAAGCCGGGGATGAGTCCGAGTTTGACCTCGGGCTGCCCGAACTGTGCGGACTCGGTTGCGTAGATGTAGTCGCACGCGAGCGCGAGTTCTGTACCACCACCGAACGCGTAGCCGTTGACACACGCGATCACGGGAACGGGCAGTGCTTCGAGCTGCTGGCAGACGTCCTGACCGACCCGACCGTAGGCCGCAGCCTGCTCAGGGCTCAGGGCCGCCATCTCCCGGATGTCGCCCCCGGCCACGAAGGCCCGGTCGCCATCGCCGGTGAGGATGAGTCCGCGCACGGAACTGCCCCACCCAACGACGACCTCGAGCGCGTCTCTGAGGTCACCGAGCACGGAACTCGAGAGCGCGTTGAGCGCCTCCGGCCGCGAGATCACGAGGGTGGCGACGACCCCCTCGCGGGAGAGGGTCGCGCTGCCGAACTCGGTGACGTCGGACACGGGTCAGTCCACGTCGCCCCGGCGCTTGACGCGGCCCGCGATCTCCCAGCCCCCTCGGATGAGACCGGCAGCGACAACGGCCTTGATGACTCCACCGATGATGAACGGGTAGAGACCGAACTCGAGAGTCTGCTCGAGCGTGAGGCCGAGGACCGCGGCCAGCCAGGGCAGGCCGAGAGCGAAGACGCTCACGCTGCCGGCGAGGAAGGCGACGATGCCGCCGAGGATCTTGCGGTCCCAGTTGCGCTGGGCGAGCCAACCGGTGAGCGCTGCCGCGACGATGAACCCGAGGATGTAGCCGCCGGTCGGTCCGAGGATGACCGAGACGCCGCTCGACGCGTCGCTGAACCACGGGAGGCCCGCTGCTCCCGCCGCCGCGTACAGCACCATCGCGGAAACGCCGCGCCAGAGGCCAAGAAGGCTTGCTACGACGAGCACGCCGAGCGTCTGCCCCGTGATCGGCACGGGCCAAAGCGGGATGCTCACCTGGGCGAGGGCGCCGACCAGGCCGGCACCGAGCACCACGGAGACGATGTTGACGACGGCGGTGCGAGGAATGAACGCGTCGAGGAGAGTGCCGCCCTGGGCAGGCTGTGCGATCGAGGTCATGATGGGCCCTTCCGTAAGCCACGGTGCGGTGAGTGCCGCTACCTCGCAGACCGTAGCGCGATCCGTCGACGGGTGTCAAAGCTTTGACGACACGATGGGTCACACATTCCGCAGCGTGGTCGCGGGTCTCCATCTCGTCCACATTGTGATCCGCTTTGGGTGCGCCGGGCATCCCGCGAGCCGTATCGCCACCCCAATGCGCCCAGACGCCGCCGAACCGTCGCAAACACATCCCCGGAATACAGTTGTGGTGTCTTTGCGGCGGTTCGACGACTTCGATCTCACAGCGCCGCTGCGGACTTCGGGCATCGGGATTCTGGTCCGATCACCGCGCGTCGGGCACCAACGCGATTCACGATAGATTTGGGGGGTAGGGCCTGTAGCTCAGTTGGTAGAGCATCGGACTTTTAATCCTTGGTCTGCTCCTCCGGCACCGTCGGAGTCATGTCTGGGCCTTCCCGCAAGAGTTCCTCGGCGGTCGTGCCGATTGCGGCCGCGACGACTTTGAGGTCGCTGAGGGACCATCCACGCTCCCCGCGAAGGCGCTTGCCTAACGAGCTCTGGTCGATACCGACGCTACGGCCGAGCGCCGTCTGGGTGATCTTCTTGTCCCACATGATGTGGAAGACGCGCCGGCCCACGATTGCATCCCAGTCGAGGGCATCAGCAGAGTCCGGGCTGATGTGTGTTTGCGATTCGCTCATATTCAGACAATACAGCCAGAACGGACAGATATACAAATATTCGGGCGAATGTGCTTGATTAGTCCGTTTTGTCCTGTACGTTCTGGGTCATGGCAAAACCGACGGATCAGGGCAATGCAGCCTACGTCTCCCCCGCGGAGGCATCGAGGCTCGCCTTTGTAAGCACCAAGACTCTCGCCCGGATGGCCGACAGCGGAGACATTCGCTCGATCCGCCTCCCTTCGGGACACCGCCGCTATCACCGCGGCGACGTGACACCCGACATCGATTCCACGCCCGCCGACTCCGCGTCCCCCCACGCCGAGTCGGCGGGCGTTTCGTCGTTGGTCGCGTAGCTCGCGACCCGTCATTCCCACCAAAAGAAAGAGCCCCGGGTGCAACCGGGGCCGAGCAGAAAGGTCCGTACATGACCATGACCGCTGAGAACAGAGTACCCGACATCCTTGCGATGAACGGGGACCGGGCGCGAACGCGCCGCACCGACCGCCTCACCTCCCACCTGGCGGGCGACACCTCGCAAATCGACATGACCGACGTTGAGGTCGCCGTGCTCAAGATCGTGCACGAGAACCCCCTGTCCGTGGGCACCGAGATCAACCAGTTCTACTCGGATGAGCAAGCCGCCCGTGGCTGGCCGTTCAAGGCGTGGGACTCTCCACGTAAACGGGCTGGCGAGCTGGAGGACGCCGGGCTGCTCGAGGATGCCGGCGCCCACCGCGGCGTCTACGACTCGCTTGAGCGTGAGTTCCTGATCACGGACGCGGGCCGCAAGACGATCGAGATGCTGGCGGTCGAAGCGTGATCGCCGAACTGCCCGCACGCGTCGCGAAGGGCAAGCGCAACATCTACCAGAGCGGCCGCCGCGACCTCGTCGCCGCAGGCACTCACATGGTGGCCACGGCGACGACAGTGCAGACGAGACAAGACATCCGCGACCGGGCGATCGTGCTCGTGCGCGTCGGGCTTCGTCCCGGCGACAACCTCGACGTGCTCGAGGCCCTCGGTTTGGTGCGGCCGGAAGCACCCGCCCACGGGCGCTCCGACGTCCCGGGATGGTGCGTGTGCGGCTGGAAGTCGAAGTCGTACATGGCCCTCGACCGCGGCCTGATGGCGCACGTCACCCGAGAGGCGCGACGGTGACCGCGGGCGAGCGCGGCCTCCGCCGTCCAATCCCCGGCCACGTCGCCGTCATCGGCACTCTCATCGGCCTGGTGGCCATCGCCGTCGGCTTGTTCGGCGGTGCATGATGATGCCCGAGGTAATACCCATCCCGTTCGGGCCAGACGGCTACACCATGACTCCGCTGGTGTTCGTTGACGGCAGGTACGAAACCGCTGTCTACTTCGGGGGCGAGCGTGTGTGGCGCTGCCTGTTCGGTGTCACCGAGGAGCTCGCATACGAGATTGCCCGCGAACAGGCGCAGGTGCACGCCGCTGGCCCCCAACCGTCAATTGAGCCGACGCCATACAGAGGCGAGTATTCAGGGGGAGGCGGGGGCCAGTCTCTGTTCTGGCTCGGACTCTCGATCGGCGCGGCGATCGTAGCTGTGTTCGCTGCGGCGCTGGCCCTGCTCGGCGGTGCATGATGCGCCACCGCAAGAGCAACACGGCGGCGGCCGCGGAACGCCGCTTCGCCATCCAGCGCGCCTTCATCTGGGCTGCCGTCGGTGCACTCTGCGGTGCCATCACAGTCACGTCGATGCTGCTGGCGGTGAAGTCATGAAGGCCATCACCGTACGCAACCCGTGGGCGGCCGCGATGTTCCTCGACGAGGCGCCGAAGACCATCGAGAACCGGACGTGGAAGACCGCTTACCGTGGCCCGCTGGCAATCGTGGCAGGCACACAACCCGACACCACACCCGAAGCCGATCTCGCGTGGCGCCTCGTGTCGCCGCGTCCGGCGCTTCGCGTTGGCGCGATCGTCGGCGTCGTCGAGCTGCTCAACATTCACCAGCAGTTCACCGCTGAGTGCGACTGCGTTCTCGAGTCGCATGGTGGCTGGGCGCGCTGCACGCGGCTCTCCGCGCCGCGTCCGATGCAGCACTGGGTGCTCGGCAGCCCGCGGCTGCTCGCGTCGCACCAGGTGTTCCCCTACAGGGGGTTCCTCGGTATCGGGGAACTCGGTGCGGGAATCAGCGAAGCCTTGTTGAAAGCCATCGCATGATCGCCCACATTCAGACGATCTTCGGCGACGGGAGCGATGGGTCGACACCCGGGAACTGCCTGCAGACCGCGGTCGCGTCACTGCTCGACCTCCCGGTTGAGGCGGTGCCCCACTTCGTGGCCGAGGAGGACTGGTGGGGCGCCGTCATTGCATGGGTGCGGGCGTCCGGCTTGCGCCTGACGATGTTCGAGGAGCGCTTCAATGTCGAGGCGAGCTATGCGGGCGGATACCTCGCGACCGCACCGTTGGCCGCGGCACCGGACGACGTACTCATGCTCGCGGGCGGTATGGCGGCGCGCGGCTTCCGCCACGTCGTGCTGTGGCAGCACGGGCATCTCGTGCATGACCCGCACCCATCGGGGACCGGACTGACTGGCGAACCTGACTCGCTCTGGCGAATCGAGGTGGCGGCATGAAGCTCCCGAAGTGGCTGCGCGATTGGCAGGTTTACACCCTCGCATTTCTCCTCCTGTTCGGCATGGTCGCGGGCGGCATGTTCGCGCTCGAAGCCCTCACGCCGCAACCGGCTCCCACGTTCACCCCAATGCAATTGCCCACGAAGTAACGGAAGGCACCATGACCACTACCGCCGAAGCGATCGAGGCCGTGCAGCGCCTCGCGCAGTCCGTGATCGACCGGATGCCGCACAGCGACGACCACGCTCCCGTGTACGAGGATCTCGATGTCGTAGAGAAGGCGCTGCGCCTGCTCACCCCGGCCGTCGTGCTCGCCGCCACCGAGCGCGCGCGACACGCGAGTCTCGGGTACGACTCGGCGCATGACGCCGAGCATGCGCCCGAGATGCTCGACGCATCAGCGTCGTACGCCCATTACGTGAGTGCCGCCGATCGCTTCGGCCTGCTGCTCACCGTCGAGGAGGTCGAGTGCTGGCCGCCTGCGTGGGGCGAGAGCAACTGGACGCCGGGAGCGCTTACCCGCACCACGGTCAAGAGCGTCGCGCTCGGCCTCGCCGCGCTCGACGACCTGCTGGCGCGAGGTGTCGAGTGACGTACCGCATCCTCACGAAGCGATCGAACACGCTCAAGTGGCGGCGACTGCGGAAGCTCAGTGGCATCGGCGCCTCGGAGATGGCCGCCATTCTCGGCGACACCTCATGGGGCACGCCACTGAGCGTGTGGCAGGAGAAGACCGCGAAGGATGTCGTCGACATCGGCACGAAGCGGATGGAGTGGGGGCACCGCCTCGAGTCGGTCATTCTCGCCGCCGTGACATGGGATCACCCCGAGGTTGGGCAGGTGGTCGCGTCCGAGGGGTTGCTGCAGTGCGTCGAGTTCCCCTGGCTGATCGGCACCCTCGATGCTCAGCTCGACTCTGTGGACCACGGCCGCGTGCCTCTCGAGGCGAAGAACGTATCCGCCCACCAGAAACGCGATTGGATTCGTGAGGGCTCCACCCGCTGCATCGCGCACCTCGACTGTGAGATCGACGTGCCCCCGAAGTACCGGGTGCAGGTGTTGCAGCAGGCATTCATCCAGAATGACGCCGCGGGCGGATACGTCGCGGTGCTGTTCGACGGCAACGACCTGCACGTCATCTGGGTGCCCCGCTCGCAGGCGTTCATCGACGAGAAGCTCATCGGCGTCGGCGGCGACTTCTGGAACCACAACGTCGTCAAGCGCATCGCGCCGGCACCGATCCTCGGCGACGACCTGGCCGCGCTCTGGCCCATCACTCCGAAGAAGGAGCGTGAGGCCGACTCGATGCTCATCGAGGAGATGCGCCCGCGGTGGATCGACGCGAAGGCGCGGCAGTCGCAGGCCGACGACGACGTGGAGGCGCTCGCGTTCTGGTTTGGCCTGTGGTTCGAGGATGCCGAACTCGCGGTGGACGCGAACGGCAATCCGATCATGCGCATGGGCTCCCGTCGTGGGCAGCAGCGCGTGAAGGTCGCCACCCATGCCGAGCAGCACCCCGACTGTGTGGACTGCGTAACGCAGGACCGCACCTCCCGTACTCCCTTCGCCGTTATCGAGAAGCCGAAGTCCGAACCGAAGCCCCGCCAGAAGAAAGCAGTGAGCGCATGAGCACTATTCAGCAGACCGCCCCAGTCCGTTATCGCGATGAGGAGGGCGTCGAAGTCGAGGCGCTGCACATTCTCACCGCCGATGACGTGCGCACCGCGCGCTCGCTGTCGGACTGGCACGACGGGCAGGTGCGCATCCTCACGTTCCGGACCGCCGAGCCCGTGCTGTTCGTCGGCCAAGGCGAGGGCAACGATGTCGCCGCGTTCGGCAGGCAGGTCAGCTTCGGCCAGTACCTCGTCAAGGGTCCGGCTGGCGACCTGGAGCCGATGCCCGCAGTCACGTTCGAGGCACGCTTTACGGCAGCAGTGAACGCATGAGCGCCTCCCACCACGTCGAGCAGGCCATTGACCTCCTCAAGTCGATCGAGCTGAGCACCATCGAAGTGCACGGTCAGAGCGGCGACGCCCGCTACCTGCGTCTGCAGCTCGCAGGCATCCACGCGACCCTCGCGCTCGCCGAGCAACAGAGCATCGCCAACCTCATCGCTGTGGCGACGCATGACGAGGACCGCATTCAAGGGGAGCTTCGCGGCGAGATAGTCCAGACGATTCGTGGCGACCACCCGAACGCCGACGGCATCCTCATCAGGCACGCCAAAATCGGCGAGTCCTTCCGCCGCATCCGCGAAGGGCTGGGTCTCTGATGGTGATCGCAACACGCAAGCCGACTGGTCTGCCCACCTGGCCGATCACACTCGTGGCGGGAGCGGAGAAGGCGGGTAAGACGTGGATCGCCGCGATGGCTGCAACGTCGGACCTCATCAAGCGGACGTACTGGGTCGGGCTCGGCGAGGACACCCCCGACGAGTACGGGCAGGTCGCCGACTTCGACATCATCAAGCACGACGGCAGCTACCGCGAGATCCTCGCTAACATCCTCGAGGTCGCCGCTGAGCCGGCGCCCGCCGACGGTGAGCCCGCGACGCTGCTGGTCGTCGACTCGGTGTCGAAGGTCTACCGCCTCATCCTCGACAACCAGCAGGCGCGTGCGAACGCCAGAGCCGTAGCGGCTGCGAAGCGCACCGGCAGCGACGCCCCGACCGTCGACGCGAAGTTCTCCGACGCCGACTGGTCGCAGGTTCGCGCCGAGTGGGCAGCCTTCATGGATGCCATCCGCGCTCACCACGGGCCCGTCATCCTCACCGCCCGCCTGTACCCGGCAATGGTGCTCGACGAGGCAGGGAACCCGACCGGTGTACGCCAGAACCGGATCGCCGCCGACAGTTCGCTCCCGTTCGACGTGTCGGCAGTCATCGAGCTGCCCGCCCGCGGCGAAGCATTCGCGACCGGCGTGCGGTCCGTGCGGTGGCAGCTCCCCGAGCGCACCGCCCTGCCCGACTTCTCGATGGATGAGTTCTGGCGCACCCTCGGGCTCGCCGACGGTCCGATCGGTGAGCGCACACACGACGCGCCCCGCGTCGAGGTCATTGCCGAGGAGACGATCGTGCGCGACTGGCTGACCGACGCCCGCCAGGCACCCGACCTCGCGACGGCGAACCGGGTGCTCGCCGCGGCCGCAGTGACTCTCGGCAAGGACAACCCGACCACGGTCGCGATCCGCGCCCACGTCGCCGCGATGACATCCGAGGCGGCCCGCGCATGAGCATCCAATCCGCCGTCATGTTCTTCGTCACCTGCGATTCGTGCAAGGCCGAGCCCGAGTACTACGACGACGCCGCTCGCATTCTGTTCGAGACCGCGGAGCTTGCCGAGGCCGACGTATCGCTCCACGCCGAGTATGCCGACGACTGGACGACCGACGGCGAGGGCAAGCACCACTGCGAGAAGTGCCCGCGACTCGTGGTCACTGCAGCAGGATTGGCGATCCGTGCCCGTGAGCTCACCGAGTCGGACGTACCGCTGTTCGAGGTGGCCCCGTGAGCGGCATCGGCCTCGGCCCGTTCGACCAGCTCGGCGCTGTAGTGGTCGAGCACGCCACCGTCGTCGGTGGCGAGGTGCCCGTGATCATCATGACGATCCCGAAGGCGTGGGTGCTCGTGATGCCCTGCGGGCGCATCGACGGGTTCCTGCACGGCAGCAACCGCCATGCGACCCCCGAAGCCGCGTGGGCAACGTTCAGCCCCCTCAAGCGCACCCGGGACGCGGAGGCGCGCAAGGGCTGGACCGTGCGCCCCGCCACCTCGACCGAGATCGCGAACACCGAGCCTGCCCCCTGCCCGCACGACGAGGCAGTCGGCCGCACTGTACTACCCATCGAGCACGAAGGACACAGCGCATGACCCGTAAGACCGGAGCCGCGGCGACGTGGAATCCCGACAACATCGTCACCTACTGGCTCACCGTGGGGCTGCTGTTCGCGGCGGTCGCCGCGGCCGGCGTCGGCTCGATCGACGGGCTGCTGCACTACGCGCAGTACATCGTCGATGCGCCTGAGAAGCAGTGGGTGCTCCCTGTCGCCGTGGACGTGTTCCTCGTCGCCACCGCGCTCGCGACCCTCGCCCTGCGGAAACGACGCGCGTACCTGGCTGCGTGGCTCACGAGCGCCTTCACCATTGCGCTGGTCTCCTTCTCCGCCTACTGCAACTACACGTACATGGTCTCGACGACGGATATGACCGCGGACCCGGCATCCGCTGCCGCACCGTACGTGAAAGCCGCGATGCCGATCCTGCTGCTCGCCGCGACCGAGATCATCGCGGCGATCACCTCGACGCGCAACAACCGTGAGAACTCCCCGCTGAACCGCGCGCACCGCGAAGTCAAGAAGTACAAGGCAGAGGTCGCAGCGCTCAAGCGTGCGGCCCGCCGCGGCATCCCGGAGTCAATCCACATGGCTACAGCACGAGCGCTGCACGAGTTGAACGCACCGGGTAAGGAACTCGCATGAGCGGGTCGTCGCTCGACACGACGGCGCGCGCACTCGCGCAGTTTGGCGGCCCGAGCCAGGCGCTCGCGATGCGGGGGGCCGTGGAGGCAGTCCGTGGCTATCTGCACCCGGACGTGCAGTGGAACGGGCTGACGGTCACCGATCTGTTCTGCGGTGCGGGCGGCTCTTCTTCCGGGCTCGTCGCGGCCGGGTTCAAGGTCGTCATCGCGGCCAATCACTGGCAGCAGGCGATCGATTCCCACCAGATCAATCATCCGGAGACGCAGCACTCGTCGGCCGACATCTCGCAGGTCACACCGTCGTACTTCCCCACGACGGATGTGCTGTGGGCGTCGCCGGAGTGCACGAATCACTCGGTCGCGAAGGGCGTCAAGCGGCAGCGTGCCACTAACGATGCGCTGTTCGACCTCGACGGCACCCGCCCGCTGCCCGACGAAGCCGCGAACCGCTCGCGCGCCACCATGTGGGATGTGCCCCGCTTCGCGGAGTACCACCAGTACCGGGCGATCATCATCGAGAACGTCGTCGACGCCTACCGGTGGATTCCGTTCCCCGCCTGGCTGCAGACGATGGAGCTGCTCGGCTACGAACACGAGATCGTGTGGCTCAACTCGATGCACGCGCAGGGCGCCGGCCTCCCCGCCCCGCAGTCCCGAGACCGCATGTACATCGTGTTCTGGCGCTCCGGCGAGCAGAAGCCCGACATGCAGAAGTGGACACGCCCGTACGCGATGTGCGCCCGCGACGGCATGGTGCTCGCGCAGCAGGTGTTCAAGAAGTCCGAGCGCTGGGGTCGCTACCGCGCCCAGTACGTCTACCGTTGCCCCAAGTGCGCCGCCGTGGTCGAGCCCGCATGGTTGCCCGCTTCGTCGGCGATCGACTGGTCGATCGAAGGCACTCGCATCGGGGACCGCGACAAGCCGCTGAGTCCGAAGACGATGACCCGTATCGAGAAGGGAATCGAGCGCCACTGGAAGCCGATCACCCTCGCCGCGGCTGGGAACACCTACGACGGTGTGACGACGGGCAGCGACTACCTGCGGGCGTGGCCGATCACCGACGCCCTCCCGACGCAGACCACGAGCGCACAGCACGGCCTCGCGCTCCCGCCGCTCATCACGGACGGCATCCGGGGCGAGGGCACGGTCCAGTCGGGCACCGACGCTTTGCTCACCCAGACGACGGCACAGACCAAGGGCGTGTTCTACGACCCGCTCATCGTGCGCGGCGAAGGCAACGAGTCGCCCGCCAAGCCGACGAGCGACGCATTCGGCGCCTTCACGGCCGCGGGCTCGCAGTTCCTCGTGGTCCCGGTCGAAGGTCATGACGGGAAGGAAGCCACCCTCGGCAGCGACCCACTCCGCACGCAAACGACCAGGCATCAAGGCGCGATCGTGGTGCCGCTACGCAATCACGGCGTCGCGAAGCCCGCCAGCTCGCCAATCGACACGGTGTCGGCCAACGGGAATCACCACGCCCTGATCATGCGGAACAACACCGCGCGCGGCGATCAGGGGCAGATGACAACTCCTGCATCGGAAGCATTCCGCACCCTGACGACCGCGGGACACCAGTCGCTCCTCGTGCCGTACTACGGGGCGTCGGAGGCCGCGAAGCTCACGAGCGAACCCCACGGCACCCTCACCACGACCGACCGGTACGGCCTCGTCGGCGCTGGCGTCTCGGTCGATGTCGAGGACTGCATCTTCCGCATGCTCACCCCGAACGAGATCAAAGTCGGCATGGCCTTCGCTCACGACTATCTCCTGCTGGGCACGAAGCGGGAGCAGGTCAAGCAAGCGGGGAACGCGGTCACACCACCCGCCGCCCGCGACCTCGGCATGGCCGTCGCTGAGGCTCTCAACGGTGTGCTCGTGGAGCGTGCCGCATGAGCGACTTCCCGGCCGCGGTGCGGCGTCTCGTCCGCAACCGGTCGCGTGGCATTTGCGAGGGTTGCGGGCTGGCTCCAGCGGCGGATATGCACCACTGCCAGTACCGTTCCCGCCTCGGGCCGAGCACGGCGGGCAACGCCCTCCACCTGTGCGGGTGGGGCAACACCAGCGGATGCCACGGTGTCGCTCACGACGGCATGAAGGGTGAGGAACTCGGTTGGTCGATCCGCTCCGGCCACGAGCCCCTCTTCGTCCCGAAGCTCATCGTCGTCGACTTCGTCGAGCGGTGGGCACTGTTCGACGACCTCGGCGGCCGCAAGACGATCACCGCGGCGGAGGCGGTCGCCCGCCTGGTGCACATCGGTGCCCGGAAGGCGGCATGATGAACGAGCTTTCGTACGCGGAGTTCATTGCCCGCCGCAAGGCCGCGGTCGTCGTGCGCGGCCCAGTCGTAGATCCGCAATCCTTGCACCCGTCGCTCAAGCCCTTTCAGCGCGACCTCGTGGTCCGCGCGGCGCGAGTCGGTCGCTTCGCCCTGTGGGCCGACACCGGGCTCGGGAAGACCCGCATGCAGCTCGAGTGGGCGCGCAGCGTGACTGACACCGCGCTGATCATTGCCCCCCTCGCAGTGGCGGACCAGACAGTGAGCGAAGCCCGCGCGATCGGGATCGAAGCGCGATACGTGCGGTCGGCCTCGGAGGTGGCTGGACCCGGCATCTACGTGACGAACTTCGAGATGGTCGAGCACTTTCCTGCCGAGCTGTTCGGCGCGGTTGTGCTCGATGAGTCATCGATTCTCAAGCAATCGGATGGCAAGACACGAACCCTGCTGATCGAGCATTTCCGGGATGTGCCGTTCCGGCTCGCGTGCTCGGCGACGCCGGCTCCGAACGACCCCGAGGAACTCACCTCGCAAGCCGAGTTCCTCGGACAGATGGACCGCAACAACATGCTCGCGGCGTACTTCGTTCACGATCAGGACGGGTGGCGGATGAAGGGTCACGCCTACGCGCCGATGATCGAGTGGATGTGCTCGTGGGCGGTCGCGATTCGACGCCCGTCCGATCTCGGCTACGAGGATGACGGGTACGACCTGCCCGGCCTGACCGTCACGCCCGCGCTGGTAGACGTCGAGGTGGAGGCCGCACCCGATGAACTGTTCGCCGTCTCTATCGGCGGAGTCTCCGGACGCTCGACCGTGCGCCGCGCCTCGCTCGCCGCCCGCGTCGACCGGGCAGTGGCTCTGGTGACCGCCGAGCCCGACGAACCGTGGCTGCTGTGGTGCGGGCTGAACGACGAAGCCGACGCGCTTGCCGCCGCCCTCCCCGGCGCGGTGAACCTGTGCGGGTCGCTCGCCGTCGAGGAGAAGGCGCGCATCTTGCGGGCGTTCGCGGACGGCGAGATTCGCGTGCTCATCACGAAGCCAAAGATCGGCGCGCTCGGCCTCAACTGGCAGCACTGCGCCCGAATGATCTTCGTCGGCCTGTCGGACTCGTACGAGGCGTACTACCAGTGCATCCGGCGTTGCTACCGCTACGGCCAGGCGCGCGTCGTGAACGTGTGGATCGTGCTCTCCGAGATTGAGCAGCAGATCGCCGAGAACGTGCAACGCAAGGAGTCGCAGGCAAACCGCATCGTCGTCGGGATGATCCGTTATTTGAACGAGAAGCTGAGGGATACCGCATGAGCACCGACGCATATGTCACCGATGAGGCCAAGGGTCTGAACTGGGAGTTTTGGCTCGGCGACTCGGGCGAGCGCATGGCTGAGATTGCCGAGTGCACGGTCGACCTGTCGATCGACTCCCCGCCGTTCGAGTCGCTGTACACCTACAGCAACAGCCCCCGCGACATGGGCAACGCGCTCGACCGCCCCGACTTTTTCGCGCAGTTCGGCTACATCATTCGCGAGAAGCTGCGCATCACGAAGCCCGGACGCCTCGCATGCGTGCACGTCTCGCAGACAGCGCTCCTCAAGTCGCGCGATGGCTACGTGGGTTTGACCGACTTTCGTGGCGACGTGATCAAGGCGTACCAGGAGGCGGGCTGGATCTATTGGGGCGAGGCGACCGTCGACAAAGACCCGCAGGCGCAGGCGATCCGCACCAAGGCGCAGCAGCTCATGTTCGTGTCGAAGAACAAGGACTCGACGATCGTCCGCCCCGCAATGGCCGACTACCTGCTCATGTTCAAGAAGCCCGGCGACAACGCGGTGCGCGTCAAGACGGACGTGTCGAACGAGGAGTGGATCGAGTGGGCACGCCCGGTGTGGCTGGACATCCGCGAAGGCAACACGCTGAACGCGAAGGTGGCCCGCGACAACGACGACGAGCGCCACCTGACTCCGCTGCAGCTCGATTTCATCGAGCGGTGCGTGCGCCTCTACTCGAACCCCGGCGAGCTGGTCTTCACCGCATTCGGCGGCGTCGGGTCAGAGATGTACGTCGCAGTGAAGAACGGCCGCCGCGCGCTGGGGATCGAACTCAAGGCGTCGTACTGGGCCACGGGCGTTCGTGAGCTGACCGACCTCGAGATCCGCATGGCGCAGCCAGTGTGGGACTTCGGTGCCGACACATGACGTTCCTAGCGAAGTACCGAGGCGCCTGCGTTGACTGCGACGACGGCGTGAACCCCGGCGAGGAAGTGCAGTACCGCGGGGAGGGCGACGACCGGGTGCTGGCCCACGTCACCTGCCCGGAGGCGCGCGTCGAGACCGTGGTGCCGGCCTGCCCGAAGTGCTGGCTCATGCACCCCGATGGAGCGTGCGACCTGTGAGCGGGGCGACGGCGATCGTGTACGCGGTGTACTGGCCGGAGCGGGGCGTGCTCAAGGTCGGACGCGCGAAGGAGTGGGCACGCCTGCGAGCCCTCGAGGCGAGCGGTGCCCATGTGCTCATCGAGCTTCGGGATCGCGACCCGCGCGAGGAAGCTGCGGCGCTCCGCGAAATGCGGGCGGTGTTCCCGCAAGCGTTCGCCGAGGAAGACGATGCCCGCGATCTCATCCCGCGTGGGCGCGGGTTCACCGAGTGCTTCACGGTCGCAGCCGCCGACATCGCGCTTGCAGTTCGAACAATTTTCAGAGGGATAGCACGACATGGTCATGAGCAGACGCAGGGAACTGCCACCGGAGATTCTGTTCGACGAGCGCCTGACGATGCCGGACCCGGTGTTCCGGACCGCGATCGGGCTGAGGGCGGACGCAGACAACTGGGGGCGAGGGTCGGCAAACCCGGCCTTGGTGAAGGCGGCGTTCTGGGCTCTGCGTCACGACATCACGGTCGACGACGTGTTCGATCACCTCGTCCTGCTCCGAGACCTCGGGTACATCCAGCTATACGAGGACGGCGAGCGGTGGGTGTACCAGATGGCCGACTGGCCTCCGGTATCGCACAAGTCGGACGACCGGTGCAGGTTCCCGGGACCGCCTTCCGGAGAGCGTCCGGAAACCTTCCCGGCTGGGGAGGAAGAGGGAGAGAGGGAGGGCCGCGAGGACGAGGGTCTCTCCGGAACGCTTCCGGGATACCCACCATCTCGCTACTGCCCGAAGCACCGTCCGCACGGAACTTTCAACAGATGCGGACCATGCGCCACTGCCCGGGAACGTCACGAGAGGTGGCAGGACGAGCAACTCGATCAAGCCAACGGGGAATTCAGGGAGGACCGATGACCAAGCATGTGACCGCAGAGGATCTCGAGCGCACCCGCCAGGTGCTGGCCGAACTCGCGCAGCGGCAGGAGGAACTGGGAGCGCAGCTCGACGACACCGGGTTGGTGGCCTTCGTGGACCGTGCAGACTGGCTCCTCGCACACCGCACACCCGACGAGAGACTCGCTGCCGAACGTCGGTGGGAGAGGTTGTGCCGCCGCTACGGAATTCCGTACGCCGAGCGGCCAAGGCGGGCGCTGGCCGTCCGCTTCACGAGCCTCTCGGTGCCCAAGGTCCACCACGGACCGTTAGCCATCACCGAGGACAGGGCTCTGGCGATCGCCCTCGGTGCGAAACCGCAAGAGCATCCCGAACGGAGAACAGCCTGATGGCCTACGCAGAGAACACCACCGTCGATAGCGCGAAGTCGCGTGCCGAGATCGAGCGCACGTTGGAGCGCTACGGCGCGACGGCGTTCATGTACGGGAGCCAGTCGGAGCGGGCGATCGTCGGCTTCGAGATGAAGGGCCGGAATGTGCGCTTCGTCATCCCGCTCCCGGCGCGTGACGATCCGAAGTTCACCGAGTACAGGCAGGGCAACTCGACGTACCTCCGTGCGGAAAACGTGCAGCGCGACCTTTACGAGAAGGCGGTCAGACAGAAGTGGCGGGCGCTCGCGCTCGTCGTCAAGGCGAAGCTCGAAGCCGTCGAGTCGGGCATCTCCGTGTTCGAGGAAGAGTTCCTCGCCAACATCGTGCTTCCTGGCGGCCGGACCGTGTACGAGAACGTCGTCGGCTCGATCGAGCAGGCATACCAGTCGGGCAAGGTCACGGCCTTGCTCCAGATCGAAGGAAAGCAGTCATGACGTTCACTCTCACCGACCACCGCGGCAAGCCGAAGCTGATGCGCGACGGCACACCGTTCAAGTACTCGAGTCGCGCCACGGCGAAGGCGGCGAAGCTGCTGTTCGAGGCGGAGAAGGACTGCATGACCGTGTACCGGATCACCGAGGTGGTCTCCTGATGGCCGACCAGCGCACTTGCTACGCGGGCGACTTGACCTCGGATGCGATCGGGAAGACCGTCGTCGTCACCTACGGCCCGCCCAATCGCCGCACCACGCTTACCGAGGTGCTCACCGCGGTCATGCACCGGAAGGTTGAGGCTGTCGTGTCGACGACGATGTTCTTCCGGGGCACCTCATTCGCGACGCAGAGCATCCTCGGTCCGTCCCTTGATCAGGGGCTGACTGTCGGGCACACCGAGCAGATAGAGGTGCGGCAGTGATGCGCCTACTGGGTCGCTTCGTCGCGACGTTGGTCGGTGAGTTCGAGATGCGCATTGCTGAGATCAGGACGGGTGTCGCGCTCGTGGAGGCCGTTGCGGCTGACGAGTTCGAGACCGAGCTGCGGGTGCTAACGGTGTCGAGGGACGAACGTGAAGGCATCCGCCGGGGTGCGCTCGAACTGGCGAAGCTCGGCATCACCGCCGACGTGGCCGTGACAGCCGTCCGGCAGTTCCACCTGCGCGAGCACCCGGTCTGGTGGAGGCATGGAACTTGATCGCGGTGATGAAGCAGCGGGGGTCCACGCTCGGGGTCGTGATCGAGCCGACGATCGAGTACGAGGCGCAGGTCCAGGTGACGGGTGCGTGGCTGACGTGGACGGCTGCGGACTGATGAGCAACGTGTGGAATCACGTCGAAGAAACAAAGCCATCTACAGCCGATACCGAGGGGCAGGAGCCGAAATGATCACCGAAGACGTGCGAGCCGAGACGATGGCCAAGCTCGAGCAGGCGAAGGTCAACTTCGCCTCGGAGCTGGCTTTGATCGCAGTGCTCGATTCCCACCGGATCATTCAGAACGACAACTTGGGCTACTACCGATCGGGGCTCCACTGCTCGTGTGCCGCCGAATGGTGGGCCGGAGAGCACGAGGGCGACCCGGGCTTCGGGGAGATGTGGGCGATGCACCGGGCCGAGGTCATCTCGGGGTTCTTGGCCGACCGCCAGCCGAGCGGAGGCCGCTTCGATGTCGAGCACATCCATGTTGCAGACGGTGACTACTGGGCAGGGTGTCGGCGCTGCTACTACGACCGCCTCGACGGTATTGCGCCGCTGGGAAGCGAAACATCAGATTCCAGCAGCACAGGGAGCGAATTATGAGCGACCTCAACACAGGCACCGCCCACGCGAAATGCATGACTGCGGGCGAGCACATCTGTCAGGACCCCTCGGGCCGACCCTGCATCGAGTGGCCCTGCCCGAACCCGGCAGGGACGTGGTGGGGTCCGCTCTGGTGCCCCGAGCATGACAAGGAACGGCTTGACCGGATCTCGGCAAGCTTCGACAGCATCCGCGCATCTTTCCGCCGCGCTTCGACTACAGGGAGCGAACAGTGAGCGGCGCACAGATCAGCTATGCAGAGGTGGGTGGGGTGCCGGTTTGCCTCGACGCGGCGGGCGGGTGGTGTGAGCGTGAAGCAGGTCACGCGGGCGCGCATGTCATTGCACCACTGATTCCGGCTGCCCAGTGGGACGCAGCTATCTCTGAATCCCGAGATTTACGCACAGAAGGAGACACGCCGTGAGCCGCTTTGACCCTGACCCCGACAAGCCCTACGGAAACTGCATGGACTGTGAGGAGGTGTTCGCGGACAGGGCGGATATGTCGGCCCACTTGTCGGAGACGTACAAGGCGGGCAAGTCTCACCGGGGACGCGGGACCAACCCGACCCGTGCCGAGCGCATCGAGAGGGAGCTTGACCAGATCGCTGAGGACGTGCTCTACGACTTCGTAAGCAGGACAGAGGATCTGGTGGACCGCGATGAGGTGACCGAGGAGGAAATCACGGAGGCGGTCGGGCGCGTCACTGCCGACTTCGCAGACGCGTGGAGTGAGCGATGAACCACCACCCCTCAGAATCACAGGATGCAGGTCAGGAGTGATGAAACGCCTCTGGCAGTGGCCGTTGCAAGCGCTCGCCTTCGTCGGCCTCGTGCTCACCTGGCCCGTGTGGGTCGCGGCGCTCATCTGGTACGTCGGCTTTCGCAAACGGGATGTGACCCTGTGAGCCCGCGCCTCGATGTGTCGCACCGTGGTGTGCCGAAGCTGCGCGTCGCACCGAAGGTCGACGATCTTGTTGTGCCTGACGAGTTCCCGACCGGGTTCCCGCGGTGGCGAGTCGAGGCGGTGCCTGCTGCTGCGGGCATGTCCGACATCGTTCGCCTGACACCTGACGATCCGGCGTGCCCGGTGAAGCGCATCCAGCGCCGTATCGACCGGGTGCGAGTCGTCACCAACCCGAAGGAGAAGTCATGACCACCACCGCCGAGCGCATCGCCCACTTCTGGTCCGAGTGGACCGACGACGCCGCGCCACTGCACGAGCGCACCAGCTACCGGATGGCCGCCGACGACTTCGTAAAGAAGTTCCGCGTGACGCCGCACGTTCCCGAGGTCGTCGTGCTTTGCGGCTCGACCCGGTTCTACGACGAGTTCCAACAGGCAAACTACGAACTCACGATGGCAGGGAAGATCGTGCTTTCGGTCGGGTTCTACCCGCACGCGAAAGCGCTCCACGGCCACGGCGAGGGAGTCGGGCACGACTCGATCGAGAAGGTGGCCCTCGACGAGTTGCACAAGCGAAAGATCGACCTCGCCGACCGGGTGCTCGTGCTCAATGTGGGCGGGTACATCGGAGACAGCACGCGCAGCGAACTCGCCTACGCCGAGTCGGTCGACAAGCCGATCGACTGGCTCGAGGCCCAGCAGTGAACGGAGCGCTCGCCGCCAACTCGGTTGCGGTGGCCGAGGCTGCGCGCTTCGACGAGACCCTCGTACGGATCGCGGCCGCATATCGACTGACTGACGAGAAGCTCGAGGCGCTCGCAGCGTCGGCACGCAAGTTGGCCGAGTCGAGCGCCATGAGCGCCGTGGCGGCGCTCGAGCAGCTCATGAAGACGATGAACCACCCGATCCCGACGACGGTCCCGCCGCCGTTCATGAACCGTGCCGCGCGCCGAGCGGCCGCGAGGAGGAAGCGATGAGCGGGTTCGCATTCGGGGTCGATCTCGCGCCGGACGGGTCGGAGACACTCGCGCAGGCTGAGCGAGTGGCCGACGGCACTGTGCACTACACGATCGTGCGGCTCGACGACGAGGGGGACCAGTGAAGACGCATGAGGAGAACTACCTGCTGACCGCGGTGGACAAGCTGTCACAGAAGCACCTAACGCGGGTGATGCAGTCGAAGACCGTGGAGCATCGCGACGCTGAGGGCGAGCTGCTCGACACGATTGAGGTCGCATGCGTGTCGGTCATCGACCACGACCCGCTGCTCATCCAGCTCCGTGACGCGATTGGGAGCAGCACGGGTTCGAAGGGGGCGAGTTCGGATGGAGCCGCTCGCATCCCGTTCAACCCGGCAGCGCAGGCGCTGTTCGACCCGATCGCTCGACAGATCAACGCGTGGTACATCGTGCTGCCGAACGCTCGGGAGGAGCGACACATCCACGACCGCCTGCGCGACTGGTTCACGGACTTCGAGAACCGGCGTCGGGCAGGGAAGTTGCATGCCACGGAGGAGAACGACACCACGAGGATGGTGGAGGGTTGGGTGAGATCGATAGAGGCGATGTTCGACCCTCCCAACGTCTTCGAGGTCACCGACGACGAGGTGCCTGCGCCCTGCCCGCTGTGCGGCGGCCGGTACGCGATCGACGAGCGCACCGGGGATCGCATCACCGCGCTGATCATCGAGTACCGCAATCTAGGCGCAGAGACGATGGAGCACGCGACTGGCCTGTGCCGCTCGTGCTACACGGTGTGGGAGGGAAGCTCCGGGTTGCGGAATATGCGGTGGGCGATCGAGAACGAGCCCGCAGTGGGAGTCGCGACGATCGAAGGGCTCACCGCGCACCAGATCACGATGGGGATGGCGGCGGCGCTCAAGGAGCGCAACATGAAGTCGGTCAGTAGCCTCCTCGCACTCCTCGGGCAACTCAACCCGGCGAAGGCCGACGAGTTGCGGGACGTGGTGCGGCAGGTGCTCGCGGCCGACAAGGCCGCCCGCAAACGTGCGGAGGCGGCCAGGCGCGCCAAGGAAGCCGAGGAGCGACGACGACGACACGCCGAAGGCAAGACTGGCGACGCTTCGAGATAGTTCTGCTTATAGTGCACGCACATGCCCCGAACTCTGCCCACTGGCAGGTCGGGGCATTCGTGTTTTCCCACTGATTTCCGACCACACGGGCAACCCAATAGCCGCTGCGAGCGTGCACATCCGTCGATGAGTTCGGAATCCCCGTCACGGCAAGGAGTAGTCATCATGGCAGAGTCCACGACCCCGCTCGAGGAGCGGTTCATGACCGCCGTAGGCGGCAAGCCGCCGACGGACGACCAGAAGCACGCAGTCGCGAAGCTTCAAGAGGCGATAGTGCAGGTCGCCTCCCATATCCACGCATTCGTGCCGAGCGGCCGCAACCAGTCGCTCGCGCTGACGTCGCTCGAGGATGTGCAGATGCGGGCCAACCGCGGCATCTTCGCGGAGGGTCCGTCGAAATGATCGTCGGCCCGTTCGGGTTCGGGAGCGTGCGAAGCGGACCTTCCAAGAAGGCTCGGGGTCGCGCGCAGCAGACCAAGGCGCACCGCAGGGCGAAGACACGGCGATGATCTTCGCCGTGGTGTTCTGCGTGATCACGTCCGCCTTCATCCTCCGTGGATGCAGGGCGGGCGTCTTCCGGTGGCCGCAGCGTCGCACCTGGTTCGACATCGCACGCTGATGCCCGCCAAGGGGCGCCCGTGGACGCGTGAGACCGCGCTGTTCAAAGAGGAGTGCCGCAAGCGGAATGCCCCGTGTTGGAACTGCCAGCTCGGTGGTATCCCGATCGACTACCTGTCGAAGTACGACCCCGACAACTACCAGCCAGCCCGGTACACGACGGATCACAAGAACCCGACCTCGCTCGGCGGCGACAAGATGCAGCGCAGCAACTGGGCGCCGGCTCACGCGCACTGCAACAGCAGCAGGGGCAACGGGACACGTAGGGCTGAGCTGCCCACATCAAGGAAGTGGTGACCATGAACGCAACGCTGAACGAGGCGCTGGACCGCGCACGCGAGGGGCAAACGGTCGCATTCATGGGCCGCAACCAAGTGGACGCTCTTGATCTGTTCCGCGAGGCTCGCGCACTGGCCCCGGATGCACACCGTGTTATCTCCTCGGTAGGTGGGGAGAGAGTCGAGTTCATAGGGGGCGGGAGAGTCATCTTCACGAGCCACCGTTCGAGCGGGCGCGGGTACTCACTGGATGCGGCGTACGTGCCCGCGACCGTGGTGGTGGAGCAGGGCGACCGGTTCCTGGCTGATCTGATGCCGTGCTTCAACACCTCGACGGTCCCCGGCGACCCGATCGTGGCGTACAACTAGCCACCTCCCGCGCACAACGCGATTGCCGGGTGGCAATCGGAGTAGCTCGCCGTGTGCGCCCGCCTAAGCGGACAACGTCAGACGTGAACCTGAGCCTTGCGACCGGCCTCGCCGTGAACGGACGCGAGCGGCCAGATACCCCCACGGGGGTGCCCCTATAGGCGCATAGCCGGAGTACCCCCGGGGAGGCAATCCTTCTCTCCCCACTCGAAACGAGGCATTTCCGGGAGGCACCGCATGGCCCCTCGCCAGCCGAAGTTCACCGAGCCACCCGAGCCGGCTCCAAAGGCGCGTCGCGCTCGAGTCGCGAAGCCCCCGATCGCCACACCGAAGCCGCCCGTTCGCCCCCGCCGACCACGGACTGCGACCGCGCAACCTACCCAGCTCGGGCCGCGCGGGTCCAAGCTCCAAAAGGCACTCGACTCGCTCAAGACGTTCAACCCGGCCGAGACGGTGATGGTCGAGGAGATGTGCCGGATGGCCGACCGGCTCGAGGCGATCAACGAGCTGGTCGTGGGCAAGGGGCTGGCGAACCTGCTGCACCTCCGGCGCATGGATGACTTCGGCGAGGAGGAGGGCGAAGTCGTCATCAAGGTCACCATCGACGCCGTGCTCGCGGAGGGTCGGCAACTGCAGCTCGCATTCCAGCGACTGGCGACCGCGCTGAATGTCGAGTCGGGCGAGGCGGCCAAGGGCGAGGGGGATGTCAGTGACGACCTCGCGGAAAAACGCAAGCGTGACCTCGCCGCCCGTGCTAGTAACCGGGCGGCAGACTCCACGGGTTCGTAGCTGCCCCGACTACCGCTTCACGTCTGGCCCTGATGCCGTCGCGATCTACGAATCGACCGGTCGTGAACTCGACCTCTGGCAAAAGACATCTCTCGACGACCATTGCGCCGAGCGCGACGACGGTCGGTGGCTGACGCTCGAGTCGGCTGAGGAAGTGCCCCGCCAAAACGGCAAGGGCGAGATCATCAACGCCCTGATGCTGCTGCACCTGTTCGTGCTCGGCACGCAGACGACGATCTACTCGGCGCACGAGTTCAAGACGGCCAAAGAGTCGTACCTGAAAATCTATGCGCTGATCCGAAACACCCCGGCGCTGCACAAGAAGGTCGAGTACTACCACAACTCGAACGAGGACACCTCGATCAAGTTGAAGACGGGGCAGCGCCTCCGGTTCCTCACCAGGTCGAAGGATGGCGGCCGCGGGTTCACGGGCGACGTGATCATTTTCGACGAGGCGTTCAATCTCACGCAGTCGTCGCTCGCCGCGGTGCTGCCCACGCTCTCGTCGCGGCCCAATCCGCACATCTACTATTTCTCATCGACGGGCAAGGACACGTCGGAGTCGGATGTGTTCCGCGGGCTCAAGCAGCGCGGCGACCCGACCGAGGGCGCGCCCGATCGCTCGCTGATCTGGATCTCGTACTCGGCCGACCCGCGCACAGCGGACCCCGACTCGATCCTCTCAAGGGCCGAGGCGAACCCGGCGTACAACGTGCGCATCTTCGATTCGTTCATCGACGTTGAGCGAAAGACACTCAGCGAAGTCGACTTCATGCGCGAGCGACTCGGCGTCTGGGATGACAGCAAGGTCGCCGCCGTCATCAACATGGCGCAGTGGGAAGCGATCGGCGACTCAGAGTCCACGATCCCGCTGAACGCACGCGTCGCGATGGCGATCGACACGTCTCCGGGTGAGGCGTTCACCTCGATCTCGATCGCGGGTCGACGAGCCGACGGACTCACACACGTCGAAGTCATCGACCGTCGTCGCGGGACCGGCTGGGTGGTCGATCGCGTGCAAGAGCTGAACGACAAGTGGAACCCGGCACAGATCGTGCTCGACGCCATCGGCCCGGTCGGCGCTCTGCTGCCGGACTTCAAGGTCGCAGGCGTGGACATCACTGTCATCACGGCCGTCGAATACGCACAGGCGTGCATGGGGTTTGTTGCCGCGACCGAGCCGAAGGTGATCTTCGACGGTGACGGGTTGCCGGTACACGGACCCGACGGGAAGCCGAAGACGCTTCCCGCGCAACTCGTGCACATCAACCAGTCGCCGCTCACCAACGCAGCGGAGGTCGGCCGCAAGCGCGAGATTCGCGACGCGGGCGGCTGGGGTTGGCACCGCCGTGACTCGACCGACATCAGCGCTCTCGTCTCCGTGACGCTCGCGTTCTTCGCCCACACCCGCACCAACGTGGACGCCCCCACTAACTCGCTCATGTTCTTCGGACGTTAGGAGCCCTTCATGGCTGCATCTGCCCTGACTTTGCTCCGTCTCACCGACGACGAGCGCGCCGTGCTCGGCGAGCTGCAACGCAGGGTATTCGCGTCGCGGCCGAAGGACATCAAGCACGAGCGCTACTACCAAGGGCGCCAGCGTCTCGCGCTGCTCGGCATCGCGGTGCCGCCCGAGCTGGCGGGGTTCGAGACGGTCGTGAACTGGCCGCGCGTCGGTGTCGACGAGATCGAGCACCGCATGGACGTGCGCGCGTTCGTGCGTCCGGGCAACGACAAGGCCGACGAGGAACTGCGTGAGGCCGCCGAGGCGAACAACCTCGACTCTGAGTTCCCGCTGCTGCACCGCCAGACACTCAAGCTCGGCCGCGGATTCGCGTCGGTCTCGACGAATCCTGACGACAAGGACATGCCCCACATCACGGTCGAGTCCTCTCGCGAGATCGCCGTGACCGTCGACACGCGCACCCGCACCATCACGGCGGCGCTGCGGCTCTACAAGTCTGACGGCGCGTTCGTCATGTTCAACCGCGCCACCCTGTACCTGCCGAACACCACTCTCTGGCTCGAGACCGGAGGCCCGGGCGGGTGGAAGGTCGTCGACCGCGACGACCACAACCTCGGCCGCGTCGCCATCGTCATCTACCTCAACCGCCGCGAGATCGGCGACTGGCTCGGCGAGTCGGAGATGACGGATCTCATGCCGATCACCGACGCGGCTGCCCGTTCCCTGACGAACCTCCAGCTCGCGCAGGAAACGCACGCTGTCCCGCCGCGGTATGTCCTCGGCATCACCAAGGGCGACTTCGTCGACAAGGACGGTAAGCAACTCCCCGCATGGGAGGCGTACTACGACCGGTTCATGGCGACCGCGAACAAGGATGCCAAGATCGGCCAGCTCGACCAGGCGGACCTCTCCAACTTCCACGACACCGTGATGTTTTACGGCAAGCTCGCGTCGAGCGTCTCTGGGCTTCCGACCCGTTACTTCGGCGACAACCCGGCCAACCCCGCGACCGAGGGCGCGATCCGCGCCGACGAGTCACGCCTGATCAAGAACACCGAGCGGAAGATGTCCGACGCCGGCTCGCAGCACGGCCTGCTCATGGCGCTGTGGTTGCGATTCAAGACGGGCGAGTGGGTCGACGGCAACCGTGTCTCGACGCTCTGGTACGACGCTGGAACCCCGACGTTCTCGCAGCGCGCGGACGCTCTGCAGAAGCTCGCGGGAGGCAAGCCGCTGATCTCTCGCGAGGGTGCGTGGGATGAACTCGGGTGGAGTGAAGCGCGCAAGGATCGCGAGCGCGGCTACTTCGAGGCCGAGGACCAGGACCCGCAGATTACGGCGGCGAACCGGAAGCTGGCGGAGCTTGCAGCCCCTCCGGTCGTCCCTTAGCTACTACGAGGCGCAGCAGGCGATCGCAGTCTCGGCGGCGCTGACCGTCCGCAAGATGTTCGGGCGGATGTCCAACGAGTTCGATTCCTCCTGGGCGAAGGTCGCACCGACGATCCTCGAGACCGTGAATCTCGCCCGCGCGGCCGCCGTCACAACCTCGCTCGATCAGACCGCGGCCGTGCTCGCCGAGACAGGACAAGCCGCTGCCCCGTTCGGCACGTTGAACCCTCAACGGTTTCTCGTCGCGGCACCCAACGGACAGCCAGTCGCCGACGTGCTCGGCGGCGCGGTCACGCACGCGAAGGTCGCGGTGCGAGACGGCGCGAGTTCTGCAATCGCGCTCGAGAACTCGTCGAAGTGGCTCACGGGCGTCGTGCTCACGATGCTCGCCGACACGGGACGCTCAGTCGTTGGTGCGGACATCGCGCAGCGCAAGAGCATCACCGGATACGTGCGCATGCTCAACGCGCCGTCGTGTCCCCGTTGTGTGATCCTCGCGGGCAAGTGGTTCCGATGGAACGAAGGCTTTCAGCGGCATCCGCGCTGCGACTGCCGACACATCCCGGGCTCCGAGGACGCGACGGGTGATCTTCGCACCGACCCGTACGAGTACTTCTTCTCTCAGTCGGAGGCCGAGCAGGACCGGGTGTGGGGGCGGGTGAATGCCCGGGCCGTCCGCGACGGCGGCGACATCTACCGCATCGTCAACCTTGAAGCGCGCGGCCTCGGCACCGCGAAGTCGGCGGCACGCTACGGCACCCCGTCGCGCACCACCCTCGACGACATCTACCGCACGGCGGGCAACCGCACGAACGCGATCCGCATGATGGAGCAGGAAGGCTTCATCACTGGCCCGCAGGTGCGCGGCGGAAACGTGATCGGCCAGCGGGAGGGCTTTGGCGCCCTCGGTCGCGGTGGTCGCGCGCGGGCGGCTTCGGAGGCGGTGCTCGAGGCCCGCGCAACTGGCATGCGTGACCCGCTCAACCGGTACACGATGACCGAGGGCGAGCGGCGACTGTTCGACGCGAAGTACCGCCTCGATGAGGCGCGGCGCACCGGCAACTTGCCGAGATCCATTGGCACGAACGCGGCCGACCTCTACACGCGGCCGCAGCCAATCACCGCGGCTGAGATGCGCACGCTCGAGGACGCCCTGCGCAACGAAGTCGACAAGCTTGGGGATGCGCCTGATCAGGTGCGTCGCCTCGCCGAGGACCTCGGCCTGTTCGCTCGCAATGTGACACGCAAGCCGCTGCGGGATGCGGTGGCCGGCGTCGGCGGGTCGGGCGGCCGGATACCACCGGTGAATCGGGTCGGTGGCTCGGGGGAATTCGAACCCGACGAGAACACGTGGGTGCACATCCTCATGGGAGACGACAAGGGTGGCGGCCACCTCTCAGGGCGCGCCATGCCCGGCAAAACGGAGTTTCCGGCGAGTTGGACCAAGGCCACGATCGCCGACGCGATCCAGGCGGTGCAGCGCCCGTTCATTGCGCGCGGGGAAGCGATCACCGCGGGGGTGTACGAGGGGATCGTAAGCAACGTCGTCGTCCGGGTGGTCATCAAGGAAGCCCCGACAGGCATCCGCATCGATGCCGTGTACCCCCTGCGCGGCGACGGTGTGATCCGCAACACACCGACTGGCGCTGACTCTGTACCGCTGTGGTCTAAAGACCGTCGAGAGTAGGATGGTCGCCATGACCGATCACGTCGCACTTCACGACCTGGCACAGCGTCTCCGCGACGCCGCCGCGCCGTCGCTGGGTAGCGCCCTCGATATGGTCAACGAGTTCCTGTTCGTGGGTGAGGAAGGCGAAGCGATCGCCCTGTGCCTCGATCACGCGGGCATCACCCTTCCGGCGAACCTCGTGGCCGACCTCGAGCGGTGGGCGGCGAGCTTGCCCGACCACTCCGGCGACCTGTACCTGCGGCAACTGGGCCGCGTCCCCGCCTAATCCCGCGCATATAGCCGAAAGCCCCGACCGAAACGTCGGGGCTTTTTTCATGCCCATTTTGCGGGCCCAGTCTTCCTGACCCGCACGGGTCATGGATCACCAGAAACACCAACGCCGAAGGCCGCACGGCCGCTACTCGGCATTCCCGCACGGGAGAGGAACAGCACACCCATGTTCAACCTGAACGATCACTACAAGCGTCTCGCACTCCGCGGATTCCGCTTTGATGTGGAGCCCGAGCCGGCCCCCGCCGCGCCTCCCGCTCCGACGCCGACGCCAACTCCCACGCCCGCCCCTCCTGCACCACCCGCTCCGACCGATCCTGCAGAGGACGACAAGACGGACTGGAAAGCCGAGGCGCGCAAGCACGAGGCACGCGCGAAGGAGCACAAGGCTGCGGCCGACGAGCTCGCAGCGCTCAAGCTGTCACAGCTCACGGCGCAAGAGCAGGCCGAGGCGAGAGCCAAGGCAGCCGAGAAGGACGCGGCCGACGCGAAGACTGACGCGTTGCGCGCCCGCGTTGCGCTCGACAAGGGGCTGACTCCTGCACAGGAGAAGCGCCTGGTCGGAAGCACTCGCGAGGAGCTGCTGGCCGACGCCGACCAGCTCCTGATCGATCTGGGCGCCACACCGCCCGCACCGCCCGCTGTTCCGAAACCTGATCCGTCCATCGGGCCGAAGGCGCCCGCAGCTCCCACCGGCCTCGCCGGTGCGATCGCGGCCACCTACGAGGCCCAGTAACGAACAAGGAGTAAAACCACATGGCAGCAATCACTCTGGCCGAGGCGAAGAACAACACCTCGGCTGATCTCGACCTGGCGGTGATCGACGAGTTCCGCAAGGAGTCCGTGATCCTCGACAGCCTCGTGTTCGACGCATCGGTCAACCCGACCGGTGGCGGCGACACGCTGACGTACGGCTACCGTCGCCAGATCACCCAGCCGACCGCCGCGACTCGCGCGATCAACAGCGAGTACGCCGACCAGAACGTCACGACCCAGAAGTACACCACCGACCTCGCGGTCATGGGTGGTTCGTTCTCGGTCGACCGCGTTTCGGCGGCACTCGGAGCGGCAGGCTCGGGCGCGATCGCGCTCAACATGAGCCAGAAGATCAAGGCCGCGCGCACGAAGTTTCAGGATCTCGTCATCAACGGCGACACGGCGGTCGATGCCAACGGCTTCGACGGTCTCGACAAGGCACTCATCGGCTCCACCACGGAGTACAACGCAGCGGTGGTGTCGAACTGGTCGGATCTCGACACCGACCAGTCGGTCAAGTTCAAGGCGCTCGACGCGCTCGACGAGTTCCTGTCGTTCCTCGATGGCACGCCGACGCTGATCCTCGGCAACAAGAGCGCGCTCGCCAAGGTGCGCGCGATCGTCCGCCGCACGGGGATGTACACCCGTGACCCGATCGAGGGTCTCGTCGGTCAGGACGGACGCCCGATCACGCGGGAGTCGTACGGCGGAATCGTCTTCGCGGACCCGGGCGACATCGCCGGTGCCTCGACGCCGATCATCCCCGTGGCGACCCGCACGGTGGCGACGGTCTCGACGACGTTCCTGACCGACATCTACGCCATCCGCATCGGCATGGATGGTTTCCACGGCGTCTCTGCCGAGGGCGGAACGATCGTCAAGGCGTTCCTGCCGAAGTTCGAGGAGGCCGGCGCTGTGAAGCGCGGCGAAGTCGAGCTGGGCCCGGTCTCCGTCGCCCTCCGCGCAACCAAGGCGGCCGCCGTGTTCCGCAACATCAAGATCAAGTAAGGACGGTCGACAGCATGGCAAAAATCACCGCCCCCGTCGAGGGCTTCAACGGTATCTCGGCGGGCACGCAGTTCACCGATGGCGTCGGCGAGACCGACGACGAGAACGCGATCGCGTACTTCGAGCGCCAGGGCTACACGGTGGGAGAGGTTGCGGCTCCGGCCGTGACCGAGCCGCCCGTGCCCGCGGCATCGAAGACACCCGAGGAGGAGGAGGCCGAGAAGGTCGCCGCCGCCGCCAAGGTCGCCGCAGAGGAGGCCGCCGCTCTGGCGGCGTTCGAGAAGCTGGGCAAGGACGAGCTGATCACCCTCGCGGGCAACGAGGGCGTCGACATCGCATCGGCGAAAAACAACGACGAGCGTCGCGCAGCTATCACGGCCGCGCGCGCCGCCAAGCCGTAACAGGAGAGGGTGCGCAATGGCTACCAACCCGGCAACGGTCGATGACCTGAACGCCAACGCGTTGCGCACCCTCACCGCTCAAGAGCAGACGGTCGGGACGCGCAAGCTCCGCAAAGCGTGGGGCATCATCCTGCAGTTCGTCCCGTCCATCTCCTCGCGCCTCGACGAGCCCCGCCCCGAGGATCTCCCCGAGGAGGAGCAGTCGCCCGCCGAGATCCTCCGCGACCTCGTGATCGACACTCAGTGCGACATGGTGCTGCGGTTCCTCAACAACCCCGACGGGTTGCTCGAGGAGAAGGGCGACGACTACGAGTACCGCCGCGACTCGGCCACTTCGACGGGCGCCGTGTACATCACTGAGGGCGAGATTGCGCTGCTCGGCGCGGGTGACTCGGTGTCGGAGACGGCGTTCAGCATCAAGCCGGACTATGCCGGCCCGACGATCACGGAGCCTGAGTTCCGCGATGTCCAGACTTTCGATCCGGGGTCGGGCTGGTGAGTCGCGAGTCGCTCATCGCTCGCGGCCGGGCGTTCCAAGAGAAGTCGTTCACGGAACAGATCGAGGCCGGAACGTGGACCGAGAGCGTCGACCCCGAGACGCTCGAGACAATCACGACGTTCGCCGGAGGCTACGCAGGTCCGGCGCTCGTGAAGTACCCCGACCTCTCGGTCGACGAGCGGACCGCGGTGGGCCAGCAGTACAGCTCCACCGACCTGATCGTGAAGGTGCCCGTCGCTGAGGCGATCATTCCCGAGGGCACGATCATCCTCGTGACGGCATCTACCTCCGACGCTTCGCTCGTCGGCCGGAAGTACCGGGTGAAGGCCGCCCCGCAGTCAGGCAATGTCACCTCGCACCGCTATCCCGTTGTGGAGGAATGATGACCTTAGACATCAGTCAGCTCACGAGCCTCACCGCCGATCTCGGCCAGGCGAGCACCAAGGTGATTCCGTTCGCACGCAAGGCCGTCGAGGTCACCGCGCACGGCATCAAGGACGACTGGCAGAGGTACTCCCGCGAGCACAACATCGACGGGTCGCTCGCGCTCTACTCGCGCTCGATCGATTACGACATGAAGCTCGACACTGACGGCGTGATCGGCGCAGAGATCGGCCCGAACCTCGGCAAGAGCCAGGGCAGCTTCGGCATCGTCGAGGATGCGAGCGGCGGCGTCGGCGGGTACGCCCGTCACGATGACGAGGCAGCGGTCGCCGCGAACGTCAAGGACTTCATCAAGGGCGCCGAGCAGGCCGGCGTGGATGCGCTCAAATGATCGCCGAGTATGACGCTGTGAAGGCGCGCCTCGAGGCACAAGCTGCGCTCGCGGGCAAGGTGTCGGAGTCGGCACGCCGGAACCCGACGACGGGCGCGTTGCTGCGTGAGCAGTACGTGATCCTGTTCGGTGGCCCACCCGACGAACTGGGCGACGAGCGACTCGCGTCCCCGCAGGCGGCCACCTCGGATGCGGTTTACATCTACCCCACCCGGACGGTCTCTGTTACGGCCGAGGGCGCCCGCCTGACGTTCCAGAAGGTCATGGGCCAACTCGTCGGGTGCGTGCTCGTGGTCGCGGGTCGCCGCTGCTACCCCATGCACATGGTCGAGAAGACGCCGAGCGTCGAGGTCGACCTCACGGTCACTCCACCCCTGTACTTCATCAACGCGAGCTTCGTCCTCAAGTCCGACCGCGCCTAGAGCGCGCTCCTCGACCTTCACCGGCATCCCGTCGGTGAATCCGGCACGCCCGGAACTCAACCCCTCGGCCACCGGGGGAAACGAATAGGAGTACTCCAATGGCTGATGTAGCCGAATCCTTCGGCGGGCCCCCCGCCGTCGACCAGAGCGGAAACCTCACCATCTGGTGGGTTCCGACAATCGTGAACCCGAACGCCCCGACGGTCGCCGAGATCGGGCACGCCACGGCGTTCCGACTCACCTACAGCTTCACGCCGGGCGGGTGGGCTCTCACCATTCCGCAGGAGAAGCTCCCCGACCTGCGACTGACTTCCCCGCAGGACCGTCAGTCGCTGGGCAAGACCACTCCGAGCCTCGCCGACCTCGGCTACGTCGACTCGGTGGCGGCGGGTTCCGCTGCGGTGGTTCTCGCGTCGGGAGGTGCGGGGCACTTCGTTGAGCGCCGCAACCTCTCGCAAGACACCCTCATCGCCGCCGCGCAGAAGGTGCGCGTGATCAAGTGCACCCTCGGCGTTCAGGTGCCCGGACCGACCGACGGCAGCGGCAAGTTCACGCTGTTGCAGGCCGCAGCCGTGGAGAGCGTCAGCGCTCTGGTCGCGGTAGCCGCGTAACCGATCCCTGCCGCCGCGTCTCCACCGGGCGCGGCGGCAGGTCACTCATACCGGTGGATGAACGGTGGACAATCATGAGCACATTTTCGGAACGACTCGCGGCCGCCAAGGTCGCACCCCGCAAGACCAAGGATGTCTCGATCCTCCTCGACACCGATCTTGCCGAGCAGCGTGAAGCGCTCCGCGACCAGATCGGGCGAGTGCGCGCGATCGCGGACGCCGACCAGCGCCTTTCGGGCGGCACGCATCCCGCCGAGGTGTTGCTGCAGGAGCAGCTCGACAAGCTCCTCGCGGACTCGGCAGAGTCGCTGATCACGCTCCGCTTCGCCCGCCTGTCGGGTGATGCCTGGTCGGAGATCACAGCGCGCTGCCCGGTGCGTCCCGATGCGCCGATCGATCGACAGTACGGCTACAACATGCATGCCGTCTGCAAGCTCGCGGCACCCATCTCCGGTGCCCGCGTGGACGGCGAGGACCTCGTGCCTCTCCTCGTCACTCCAGCGAGCGAAGGCGTGCCCGCGGTCGATGAGTGGAGCGACCTGTTCAACACGATCTCGGGTCACGAGATGGTGTTGATCATCGACGCGATCTACGACCTCAACGCGTGGGACCCGGCCATGCAGGTGTCGTCGCTGAAAAAAGAATTGGCGACTCGCCCCGCCTAAGAGACGAGCTGGCTCTCGCGGCCGAGCGCGGCATCGCGCCGCGGCGGCTGTGGGGCTGGGAACCATCGACCATCTTGACTCCGGTGTACGCGGATGTCGTGTGGTGGAAGCCGTGGACGTGGCGGCGGGTCTTGCGCACGATCTCGACACCCGAGGCGGAGTTCGACGAGGAGCAGGTCGACCTCATGCTCGCCGCGGTCGCCCTCCGCAACGACACTGGCGGACACGGGCACCTCCTCTCGGAGACGACGTCGGAGCATGCCAACCCGAACTACTACGGGCCGGGGTGGATGCGCTTCGGTGCTCGAGGTCCGTTCACCGATTGGGCTGAGAAGGCTCGCCTCGACGCGGTGGATGCGTACCGGGCGCAGTTCCCGAAAGACGCCCCGCCGAATCTGAACGGCATGTATTGGGTCATCGATCGCACTGAGGACTGACCGGCGTAAGAGCAGCAGCCACAACTCCACATCGAACGAAGCGAGGTTGCGCCATGAACGATCGCGTCGTAGCCGTAAGTCTCACCATGCAGGTGGCGAACTACATCGCAGGTGCCGAGCAAGTACGTCGCTCGAACCTCACCATGATGTCGTCCGCCGAGCGGGCTCGCGCGAAGTTCGAGGAGCAGAACCAGGCGATGACCCGGGTGGGTACCGGGCTGGTCGCGGTCGGCGCGCTCGCGGCGGTCGGAGTCGGACTGGCGATCAAGACGTTCGCGGATTTCGACGCGGCGATCTCCAAGGTGGAGGCCGCGACGCACGGAAGCGCCAACGAGATGGATCGCCTGCGTGCCGCGGCGCTCGAGGCCGGCGCCCGCACCGTGTTCTCCGCCATCGAGTCAGCGAACGCGATCGAGGAACTTGCGAAGGCTGGGCTGACCGCAACCGAAATCCTCGCGGGCGGGCTCGATGCGGCCCTCGATCTGGCGGCCGCATCCGGCATCGGCGTGGCCGAGGCTGCGGGGATCGCGGCGACGGCGCTCAAGGTGTTCAAGCTCGAGGGCAAGGACATGTCCCATGTCGCCGACCTGATGGCTGCGGCCGCGGGGAAGGCGATGGGCGGCGTCACCGAAATGGGGCAGGCGCTCTCCCAGGCCGCGCAGGTCGCGAAGAGCACCGGGCTGACGATCGACGAGACAACGACCGCGCTTGCTGCGTTCGCCTCACAGGGGTTGCTCGGCTCGGATGCGGGTACGTCATTCAAGTCGATGCTGCAGCGCCTGACCCCGCAGTCGACGGAGGCCGCTGCCCGGATGAAGGATCTGGGTATCTCTGCGTACGACCAACAGGGCAAATTCGTGGGGCTTGAGAAGTTCGCGGGCATCCTCCGCGCAGGGCTCGAGGACCTCACGGCCGAGCAGCGGAACTCGGCCCTCGCGACGATCTTCGGCTCCGATGCCGTGCGCGCCGCCACCGTCCTCTACTCCGAGGGCTCCGATGGTATCCGTGATTGGAGCGAGAAGGTCAACGACGCTGGCTATGCAGCCGAGACCGCCCGCATCCGGCTTGACAACCTGAACGGTGACGTCGAGAAGCTATCCGGATCGTTCGACACCGCCCTGATCAAGTCAGGTTCGGCGGCCGACGGGACCCTGCGGCTGCTTGTTCAGACTGCGACCGAACTCGTCGACATCTTCAACGGTGCGCCGCCGATCGTGCAGCAGGCCACTCTTGCTCTTGGTGCGCTGGTGGCCGTCGGCGGTCTCACCGCGGGCACGTTCCTGCTCGCGGTTCCGCGCATCGCTGAGTTCACCACGGCGCTCATAACGCTCTCGACATCACCTATCCCTGCCGTGCGCACAGCGGCCCTGCGGGCGGGTGCAGCCATCACCGTGATGAGCGGCGCGATGAGCAAGTCCGCCGCGTTCCTCAGTGGACCGTGGGGTCTCGCACTCGCTGCCGCGTCCATCGGGGTCGCCCTACTTAGCAAGTACTTGGACGACCTGCAGGCATCTAGCGCCGAGATCACCAACTCCCTGACGACCGCAACCTCCGCCGCGGACCTGTTCCACGTCGCTCTCAAGGGCAAGGACGTGAAGTGGTGGGCGAACACGGAGAACGCGCTCGCCAACCTCGACAAGCACCTGCAGCTCTCGGCCGAAGAGGCCGGAAACCTGTGGGCGCGGTTCAACAACGACACCGAGCAAAACGCCACCATCGAGGCACTCGCCGACATCGGCACCGAGCTTGGTGCGCTCGCGGGCTCTGATCTTCCCGCTGCTCAAAGATCGTTCCGGTTGCTCGCCGACGAGACGGACGGAACCGACCGTCGGCTGTGGCAGTTGCTCTCCACGATGCCGGGGTACAAGGATGCGCTGATCGAGCAGGCAGGCGCTCTGGGTATCAACGTCACATCGACGAACGAGGCCGCGAACAAGGCCGCGCTGCTCAAGCTCGCGTTTGGAAACGCAACGCCGACAGCGCTCGATGCGGCAGATGCCTACCTCGCGGCAGCCGATGAAGCCAGCGGCCTCAACGACCAGATGCGTTCACTCATGGACGCGATCAATGAAGCGAATGGCATCGGGCAGGATGCAGTGTCACAGAACGCCGCCTACCAAGAATCGCTAGCCGGGATTTCGGCGGAAGTGCAGAGCCAAAAGGACGCCTTCATTCAGTTGCAGAAGGACGGCTACGAGGCTGCCAACGGCACACTCGAGGGGTTCGTCGGAACCCTCGACGGCTTCTCCCTGTCGCTCGACGAGAGCACCGCCGCGGGGTCGGCGAATGCGGCGATGCTGTCGCAGGTCGCGGCGGATGCGCAGTCCGCGGCCCTCGCCCAGTACGAGGTCGACAAGACGACGATGAGCGCGAAGGACGCAACGGACAAGTACATCCTGACGCTCGGCACGAGCCGTCAGTCGCTCATCGACCAGGCCCTCGCGAACGGGTACAGCGCCGAGGAAGTACAGAAGCTCATCGACAAGGTGTACGCGATGCCGACTCAGCGCGAGACGAAGCTCCTCGTGGACAAGGCGAACGCTCAGCAGCAAATCGACAGCTTCGTGAATGACAACACCGGGCGCACCATCGCCATCAACGTGGCGAACTCTCGCAACTTCGCCGACGGGGGCCCGATAACCGGAATAGGCGGTCCCCGTCAGGACAACATTCCGATCATGGCCTCGGCGGGCGAGCACATGTGGTCGGCGAGGGATGTGCAGGCCGCAGGTGGCCACGACGCCGTCTTCGCGATCCGCAGGTCGCTGTACCAGGGTCTCGCCGACGGCGGCCCGGTGAAGCCGATGTATGCGCACCACACGTTCTCAGCTCCGCCGCAGTACGCAACGGAGTCGAGAGGGAGAGGCGATGTGAACGTGAGCCTGACCACCCACAACCCGGTGCGTAAGTCCGAGTCGGAGACCATCCGCGAGGCCGGGCAGATCGTGTCGGTGTTCCTGTGATCTCGACCTACATCCTCAACGGTGTCGACCTCGACGACAACGCGTACGGCTGGTCGATCCAGTCGTCGTCCGAACCGCACCCGGGGATCAAGAAACGGTCCCTCGGCCAGCGTGGCGGGCAGCGTGACGGCAACACCCCGCTGCCGGCCTCCGAGGACTCGCCCATCGTGCGGCTGACGGTTCGAGTGCCGGACTCGGGCGTACAGATGTTCGAGGCGTTCATCGACGCCGAGGTGCTGATCCTCGGCCACGACTCGCAGGAGGCCGTCGTGGAGCTGATCGACGCGAGCCCGGCGCACGGGTTCGACTTCACCGAGTTCTCCTGCCTGTTCCGGTTCAACGAGATGTTCTGGCGCGACCCTGCGGTCGCAACATCGGTCGCGGCCGCACTCGCGGCGGACTCCGTGGTCGTGTCGGTCATGGCTGGCCTCACCGCTCCGGTGCGCGATGCCATCGTGCGGGTGAAGGGCGGCTTCACCGACCTCAAGGTCATCGACTCGCGCGGGAGCTTCTTCCACGCAGGGCTCGCGCTGCCGAACACGTCGTGGCTGCGGTTCGAGTCCGACACGGGGCGCGCGTTCACGACTGCGACGGACGTGTGGGCGGGCGGCACCGAAGTCACCGGCTCGATCGACAACGGAGCCGGCGCCTACTACCTGCAGCTCTCCCCGTACTTCACGGACCTCGCCGTACGCACCGCGCGGCTGACCGTCGAGACCGCGGGGCGCTCGGGCTCGCCGACGATCGAAGTGAGGGGCAAACGTGCTCACCGGGTTTGATCTGCGGCTGCGCCGCTACGTCGCTGCGGGCGACCGTGCCGACGTGCTCGCCACGCAGGATCTCGAGATCACCCTGCCCATCGACGACCCCTCCACGGTGCGGTGCAGCGTCTCCACCGCCGTCTACGGTGAGCTGCCGGATATCGTCGAGGCCGCCGTCGAATTCTGGAACGGCAGCGCGTGGGTCGAGTTCCTCGGCGGTCGGATGCTCCTCAAGGGCGACGACGACGACGCTCGCGACGTGGCAGGCATCCACAGTCTCGTCGGGATCGAGCTGTGGTCCTGGCTGATGCGCAAGGCGATTGTCGAAGACCCGCCTGACCTCGACGACCTCGTGGATGGCCACCGCCCGTTCAACTCTGCAACCCCCGGCGCGATCGTCAAGACGGTCATCGACGAGGAACAGGCGCTCGGGTGGGCGCCGTACCTGTCGTACGACTTCACGGCCACGCACGACTCGGATGGTGTCCCGTGGGCGAGTGAACTGACGATCGCATACCAGCCGGGAACGACTCTGCTCACGATCGTGTCGAACCTGCTAGCGCAGGGCGTCGTTGAGAAGGTGACCGAGGGCCGCACCCTCCACCTCTACAACCCCGAGCACGGCGTCGACCTCTCGACCGGGGGCGCACCGGTTCGCGTCGGTCATGAGTCCGACACGATGCCGGTGAAGCGCTCGATCGATGACTTGATCACCGACGTTGCCTTGTTCGGAGAAGGCGACTTCCGCCTCGCCGTGAACAACCCGTCCGCCGTCGCTACCCTCGGTCGGCTCGTTGCCGCGATTCAGCAGGGCGGCGTCTCCGATCCCGGTACTGGCACGCTGCTGGCGCAGGCAGAACTCGACAAGGGCGAGAGCATCCGAGAGCAGGTGACCGCGACGGAGTTCGCGGCCGTGGCCGCCGCGTTGCCCGGCATCGACTACCAGGTCGGCGACAAGGTGCAGGCGTGGTTCCGTGGCGAGTGGGCGCCGTTGCGCGTCGCCGAGCTTGTGCTCGCGAAGGATCAGAGCGGTGTGGTCGCCGTGTCTCCGGTGTTGAACGATCGGTTCCTCGACCTCCTTGCCAAGCTCGCCAAGCGCACGATTGGGATCGTCGGCGGGGCTCTCGCCGGGGGCACTGGGGCCATGCCCTCAAGCGAGGATCGCCGCCGCCCGAAGGCGCCTGTGGGTCTGGTTGTGGCGTCGGAGGGTTACTGGTCCGAGGGGGTGCCGCTCTCGCAGGTAGCTGCTGAGTGGAGCCCCGTCACGCAGGGCGAGAACGACGTTGCGATCGACATCACGCTGTACGAGCTGTGGGGTCGGCCTGATGATGGCGCGACCGAAGCAAACGTGATCACCGCCAGCGACACGGCATTCGCGGCGTGGTCGCCGTTCGAGCCGGGAACCGACTGGCTGCTCAAGGTCCGGGCGCAGTCGAAGGACGGTGTCTGGGGCGAGTTCTCCGCCGAAGAGCCCGTCACCATGGCGCAGCCCGACTTCGAACTTGAGGCACCCACCCCGCCACTCCTGCTGACGAGCAACGGTGCTGTGCAGGACATTTGGGATGGGCTGTTCGACACTGATCCGCCGTCCGCGCCGCCCGCGAACTTCCGGCAGATAGATGTGGAGTACGACCCCAGCGAGGACGGCGAGTATTCGATCGTCGGGACTCTGTTCACCGCCGAGGCGCGTCTGAACCTGACGTTGCAGACCGGGTCTACTTGGTGGTTCCGGCACGTGGCGGTCGACCGCCTCGGTCGCCGTTCCGCTCCCAGCACTCCGACGATGGTCGTTGTCGAGGGAATCGACGGCGGGGACATCCTCGTTGACTCACTCGAGGGCAACCGGGTGAAGGTGGGCACGCTCACCGTGGATCGTCTCGAGCCGAACATTGGCGAGCTGATCGTGCTCGACGGCAACGTGAGGATCATCGGACTCGGCTCCGACATCGACGGGGTAGCCACCGACCTGACCGACACGAATGCGGCTCTCGCCGAACAGCGTCAGCACTACGACTGGGACGCCGTCGAGATGCGGATCAGTCAGCCGGGGAGCGACAAGACTCTCGCGCTGGATAACGACAGCATCCAGTTTCGCGATGGCTTGAGCGTCGTCATGGAGTTGACCAACGGGATCGCGACGATTCCGCGGGTGGTCGTTGATGAGCTGATTATTGGTGACGCGTTCAAAGTTGAGGCGGGCGTGACCGGAGTCGTTTGGAGGCATGTCTAGTGCCTACCTTCTTCGCTGCGCTGTCGGCGAACTACCGGCTTGAGTGGACCGTCGACCAGATCAGCCAGAACATCGGCGCGAACCAGTCGACGGTCTCCTACTCGGAGCAGATCCGCCAGCTCTCGGGCTCAGGGTACGCGTCGGGGGACCCGGGCGACTGGGCGATCAACATCGACGGGCAGCCGAACAACGGGTCGATCGCAGGGTACGACTTCACGGTGATCGACGTGTTGCCGCTTACCTCCGGTACGACGGTCATCAACCACAACGCGGATGGCACCAAGACCATCTCGGTTTCGGCTTCGTTCTCCGAGTCTCCTGGCGGCATCGGCTCGGGCACCGCCTCAGGATCATTCGCGCTGACGACGATCCCGCGCGCGTCGACTGCGACCTTCGAGATCAGTAGCGTGCCGCAGTCATCGGTTGACGCCGGCACGGCCCTGACGTTGGACATGAACCGGGCAAGCTCGGGGTTCACCCACACCCTCAGTTACGACTTCGGACCGGCGAGCAACCCGACGGCGCTCACGAACCAGACGAGTGGGCTTGGGGCATCGAGTGGAGTCGGCGCGTCGACGACGTTCACCCCGCCGTTGGCGCTGCTGAACTCGATCCCGAACAACCTCTCCGGGGTACTCACGCTGCGGACGACGACCTACAGTGGCGCGACCCTGATCGGCACGACTACCAGCACGTTGGCGATCACCGTCCCGACCGGCTCGAGCTACGAACCCGACTTCGGGACGATCACGAACAGCGAGGGTACTGCGGGTGTCGCGGCCGCGATCGGCGCGTATGTGCAGAGCATCAGCAAGCTGGCGCTGGCGATCACCAGCGCAACCGCGCCGTACGGGGCGACGGTCGTCAGCTCGACGGTTACTGTCGGCGGCGTGCTCGTCCTCAGCGGGGCTGGCGCTGTATCGGGCACCATGCCCGCCCCGATCGTCGGAAGCGGCACGGTCGCGGTGGTGGGCACGGTCACAGACTCCCGCAACCGAACGCACTCGGAGACGGTCAACGTCACCGTCCTGCCATACAGCCAGCCAGTGATCATCGCTGCGCAGGTTCGCCGTGCGCTGTCGGGTGGCACGGTCGACGACGACGGTACCTACATTCGCGCGGATATCAACGCGGCCGTCCAGTCGCTGACCGTCGCTGCTGTGCAGAAGAACCAGATCACTACGAAGATCAGCACACGCCTGCGGGGCACGTCGACGTGGACGTTAAAGACGACGATCGGGCCGACTGGGACGGTCATCACCTACAACTCGCATGCTGAGGTTGGCACCTACCCGGTGAACCAAGCGCACGAGGTTCTCATCGAGGTGCTCGACAAGCTTGGGGTGGCTGCTGCGCCGCTCGTGCTCACGGTCGGAACATCCGGGATTCCGTTCCATCTGGGTGGGCCGACCGAGGGTGCCGGATTCGGCATGTACTCTCAGCACGGGCCGGGGACGGTCGACGCGTTCGATCAGATGTACCAGAACAACGGCGAACCGGTGCAGTCGGCTGTTGCCGCGACGACATCGGCGATGGGCCCGGTCGAGTTGGCCACGGTGGCCGAGAGCGCCGCGATGGCGGACATCACCCGAGCGGCAACTCCCGGTGGGTTGGCGTTCCTGGGGTTGGCCGCACGCGTCCGCAACAAGGTCCGCAATGGGGCGTTCGCGATCAACCAGCGCGGGTACGCATCAGGCGGGTCGCTGGCGTCGGGCGCGTTCGGTCACGACGGGTGGAAGGCGAACGCCGCGACGACCAGCTACACCTTCACGGCAGCCCCGCAGGGCCAGCTGGTCACGCTTGCCAGCGGGAAGGGGTTGCAGGAGATCATCGAACGCGCCGACGTTCCCGCGGGCTCCTACGTGCTCTCGTGGTCGGGAACGGCGACCGGGCGGGTTTACAACGTAGGCGCCTCCGTCCCGGCCTATGCGGCAAGTCCCGTCCTCGTCACGCTCGACGGCACCGCGGACGTGACCGTGGAGTTCACGGCGGTGGGCGCGACGAAGACTCTGGGCCTCGTGCAACTCGAAGCAGGCAGCATCGCGACCCGGTTCGAGGAGACTCCGATCGCTCTCGAGCTGCTCCGGTGTCAGCGGTACTACGCGCGGTTCGAGCCGGATGTGACCGACAGCATTCTGGGCTTGGGCGCGCAGCAGAACACGGTTCTGGCGTGGTGTCTCGTCGACCTGCCCGTACCGTTGCGCGCCAAGCCGACCGTGGGATTCTCGGGACTGGTGTGGTCCGACTTCCTCGGGTTCAACGCCGCAATCAGCGCGTTTGCGACGACGTTCGCTGCCCTGGGCGGCACGAGCAAGGTCTCGTTGACCGCGACATTCGCCGCGAACGGGGCGGCCAACCGCCCCGGTGGGATCAAGACGGCGAACAGCACGACCTCATACCTCGACTTTTCAGCGGATCTGTAGGAGACGTCATGCAATGGCTCGTGGTCACCACAGACGAGAACAACACCGTAGAGGCCGACGACCTCGCGGCGGCAGCTCAAGCCGCGGCGGAGTGGGCCGGTCCGCACGGCTACGACATCCTCTCGGTGTCGCTCATCGAGGAGGAGACGGCAGACCCTCTCGAGTCGGGCATCACCAAGCTGATCGAGCGCGCGGGCTTGACCGAGGAAGAGGCGCGAGCGATCGCGGGCTTACCGACCTAACCAGGCACGTCGACCGAAGGGCACAGCGACAGATGTTCGATTTTCGAGTTCTCTACCAGTACCTCGACAACGAGGGTAACCCTCGCTTCGAGTTCACGACCGTCCTCGCGCCGACCGCGGCCGACGCGCAACGTCAGCTCGAGCGGATGCACGAGAGCGACTTCGGTCTCGTTGTCGTGCAAGTCGTCGAGTCGAACGGGGCGAGCACCGGGTACCTGCCCGCCGACTCGGCCGAGGCGATCGCGCACGCCGCGCAGCTCCGCGCCTCACACGAGCGGGACTGACGCGTGTACCGGATACCGGGTGAAAGCTTCGTCGTCACCCAGAGCTTCGCTGAGCATGTGGCCGCGACCGGGTTGGGTGCGATCGACTTCCGCGACAACCGCGGCACGATGATGCGCGCGCAGGAAGCCGGCGTCGTCACGGCGGTCGACAACAACCCATCTGGGGCCGAGGGCCGTCAGGTGTACATCCGCTATGACGGACGCGGCGATGAGATCACGCAGGCGCACGCGCTGCTCATCACGGCCGTGCGCGGCCAGCGCGTCGCGAAAGGCGACCAGATAGGGATCTCAGCCGGGTCCGGGTTCGGCGAGGACTTCTACTACGGCCCGCACATCCACAACGCGGCATTCGACTCTGCCGGGCGCCGCTTCGATCACGCATCACTCATCGACTGGGCATCCGCTGCAGGCGGCGGCTCGACACCGCTCCTAGAACCGAAAGAAGAGACCATGTCACAGATTCTGCGCTCACAAAGCCGCTCCGACGACTGGGTGATCCCTGCCCCCGGCATGAGCTTCATGCTGCCCGACAACGGCCCCGTCCGGCCGCTCTCCCAAAAGGAGTACGACTCGTACGTGTTCTGGTCGACCCGCGGCTTCCCCGTGCGGTTCACCGACTGGCCTGGCAACGACATCCGCGATCTCACCCGCTCGATCGGGCTCGCCGAGTGGGAGGGCTTCCCAGTGCTCCCCGCAGACAACATCCCCAGACTCACCGGGCGCCTCATCTTCGAAGACTGGATGAACCCACGTACACCGGGCGGGGGCAGTGCCACCTCCGGCACGGGCGGCGACACGGCCGCGATCCTCGCGAAGCTGGCTGCGCTCGACGAGCAGGCAGACGACTACCAGGAGCGTATCGAAGCCCTGATTGGCAAGGTCCCCGATGCAGTGGTCGACGAGCAGGCCGACCGCCTCACCGGCAAGTAGACCGCTCCGATACCCCGGAAATGGGACACCATGCCTGACTGGCTGACCGCGATTCTCGCCGACACTACCGCCCTGCAACTCGTGTTCTGGGTTGTTGCTCTCGCTGCGCTCATCGGAGCGATCATCAAGGTCTGGCCGATCCTCAGCAAGGCCGTGACGATCGTCAACGCGGTGTCGGGTCTTCCGGCGTTTATCAAGCGCACCGACGAGACCCTCACTGCGCAGGACGCGAAGATCGCGGACATCCATCACGAGGTCCACTACAACAACGGATCGAGCGTGAAAGACGCCATCGGCCGGGTCGAGGAAGGCGTGAAGGGCATCTATACCCGACTCGACACCGCAGACCAGGACCGGCGCGAACTCCGCGAAGACCTCGAAGAGACACGCCCGCACGCACCCGCCCGTAAACGCCCCACCAAACCGAAGGAGAACTGATGTCCGACCCCACCATCCCGCCCAGCGTCTTGAAGGCCGCCAAGCGTGGATTCATCCGCACCACCGCTCAGTCGTACTCAACCGCTCTCGCAGGCGGCATCTCGGCTGCCGTCATCATCACCACGATTCAGGGTGGTCAGCCGGACTGGGTTGCGCTCGCCGTGACCGCTGGTGTCGCCGTGGTGTCGCCGCTGCTCGCAGGGAGTGCCTCGTTCCTGAGCATCCTCGCCAAGGGCGTCCCCGCTGACTACTTGGCTGCGGAGTGACCCCGCAATAGCAAACCTGATTCCCGCGCCGCCCCTGTCCTCACGGATGGGGGCGGCGCTATTCTGCGTTCATGGACGTTCCCGAAGAGTACGAATCCAACGGCCGCACCTACCAACTCAGGCAGGAGTCCGACACTGAGTGGGCGATCCTTGAGGATCGGGAGCACCACGGAACCCTCACCCACAATGCTGCCGGATGGCTGGCCTACGCACCCGGCGATGAACCAGCCGACGAGTACCGCACTGAGGATTGGCAGTCCACCCTCGACAGCCTTCTCGATTACCTCCGCTAGTCCCGTTCCGTCCTAGCAGGTGTGTTCGCCTTCGCTGGTGCCTTCATGTACGCATCTGTCGGGTGCCCGTGCGGGACGCCCTCATTGTTCTTCGCGAGGTTGACGGCGGCACACGCGGCCCGGAGGGTGCGGTAGTAGCCGATCAGTGCCCCGTCACCGTCTTGAGCCCACCGGGTGGCGCGGTAGCCAAGCTCGGGACCTCGGCGCACGAAATCGACCAACGCGTACGGTCGCTCGCGGACATCGAAGATGACCCATCGCCCGGGCTCGTACTCCTGGGCATCCATGATGGGATGCCAATCGGCCAATGTGCTTCCTTCCGTGAAGCATCCGGCCCATGCAGAGCATCATTCTAACGAGAGAGCACCGTCAAGGCGATGGCTAGCGGCGTGCGAGTGTAAACAGCGACCCGCCACCGAATGCGAGCAGAATGACACCCACAATGAGCACCGCAGGGCCGCCTGAGTCCAGCAGGAACATGCCCGCGATTGTCACTACGCCCCCGATCACCAAACCTGCGACGGTGAGCAACCAGAGGCCGTCTGACTTCGTTGTATCCATCATTGTGGCTAGATCATAGTTGCGAAGTGGGCCCGGCGGGGCTCGAACCCGCGACCCGCTGATTAAAAGTCAGATGCTCTACCGACTGAGCTACAGGCCCTATGCAGCTATCTTCCCACGCCGGCCGGAGTGCTTGCGAAGCGCGATCGGTGGGACGACGTTGATGCCCTCGCTCATCTCTTCCTCCGTGACTCCGGTGTAGAGCTGGGTGGTCGCCAGCGAGGCGTGACCTAGTGTCTCCTGCACGACTCGGAGGGATGCGCCATTACGAAGCATGGTGGTGGCGAGGTAGTGCCGCAACGAGTGGGCCGTGAGATTGCGGTCTGTGATGCCCGCGCGCCGCATTGCTTTCGATACAGCGTCGCTAGCGGACGTCATGAGGATGTGGCCGCCGCCGTTCGGGAACAGCTTGCTTATGTACGGCGATGGGAACCACCACCCGCGGGTGGGGTACTTGTCGAGGATCGGGAGCAGGCCTTCGGGAATCGCCCCACGCCAGAGGAGGTTGCCTTTGCGCACTGCACTGATCATCATGCCCTCGCGGTCGATGTCTTCGCCTCTGATCCTGACTACTTCTCCGATTCGCAGGCCGGTGAGCGCGGCGATTGTGATGATGTCGCGGGTGCGCGAGTAGGCGCCGGTGTCCAGCATCGCGTCGATCTGTTCGGCGCGTAGTGGCCGCGGCAGCCGACGGGTCATCTTGATCTTCCTAAGGCGCTTCGACGGGTTCTTCATGCCGCGCATGTAGCCCTCGTCTTTGAGCCAGCCGTAGAAGGTCTGGAAGTAGGAGCGCTCAGACTGCATGGTGCCTTGCGCGAGATGTTTCCCGGTGCGTGGGTGGGGGCGGGAGAGTTGGGCCTGCAGGTCTTCTAGGGTGATGTCGAGTGGCTGCTTTCCGCTGCTGCGCGCGAGTAGGAGGAGGCATTCCTCACGGTTGAGGATGGTCTTCGCTGACAGGTTCCCCGAGACCTGGTAGTTCTTGAATGCGTGCAGTGCCTGTTCCCAGTCGAGTCCCTTACCGACTAGGTACAGGGCCATCGTTTGCCCCATGATGATGAATCCCCCAGATTCGACGGCGTGGTTGATGCCGTAGACGAAGGGTTCTGCACTTGGAGTGTGTGAGTCAACTCTGGCTCCGGGAGTTTGTGGGATTACGGAAGGTGAGCGGCGTGCCGAAGGTGGGAAAACTTCGGAAGGCGCGGGTTAGGCGGCTTGGGGGTCGGCGACGAGGATCACGATGACGTCGCGGGGGCGGCGCTTCGGGTGCTGGATGGCGCGTACTTGGACCGCGGTGACCTCGCGTTCCCGGCCGTCACAGATGACGAGCACTGGCACCTTGGTTCCGCGTCCGTTGGTCGCGATCGGGGCGATGATTGCGTGGAGTTCGACGGCGTTCACGATGTGCTCGCCTCCTCTGCGGGCCGCAGCGCCTCGATCTGCTCGCGCACGAAGTAGTCGGCCACGCTGAGCCCCGCCTTTGCGCGGTAGTACACGGACGAGAGTGTCTTCGCATCGTCCGAATGGATCTCCGGGTGTTCCAGAAAGTACGCCGCGTTCGCGAGGTGGTTGGATGCCGCATGCAGCGACTTGATGAGTTCCGCGTGGTCTGTGGTGAGGCACGCTGTGGCCGTCTCGCTCGTCGCCATTACTCGGCCCTCCTGGCTCGCTCGACCCGCTCGAACAGGAGTGCGACGGCTATGCCGATGAGGATGCTGAACTCGATCATCGGGTGCCCGCAGTCTTACGCGCGCGGGCGTCAGAGAGCAGAGTCACGCGTGAACCGTCGGACCCATAATCCGCGGGTCGCGGGTTCGAGCCCCGCCGGGCCCACGATGGTGATTCGATCACCTTGCCGCCACGCCCTCCCGACACCGATCCCGATCGAGTCACGATCGTGGGCCGGGCATCCACGTCGTCGACGGCGATCGTGGAATTGCGCGCCACGGCGTCGGCGACGGACTGAGGAAGCCCCGAACAACACAGTGAGCGCCGCAATCCCTTGCGGGGCGGCGCTCAGATGCCTTGGTGTTGACGGGCCGGAGCTTATCCCTCAAACTCCACGTTGCCGCGGCAGGCTTCGCCCGGGCTTGGCACTACATCCTTGAAGCCGTGGCTCACGAACCGTCCGTAACTCTGCACGTGCCCGTCCGTGACGAAGTCGTCGTTGAACTCGGGCGGCTGGATCTCCTCGGCGTCGGGGAGGTCCTGACCGGAGAAGGCGCAAGCCGAAGTGGCGTTCTCTGCGCCGGGAATCGGCTCCCCGTTACCGTTGGTCTCGCCAGCCTGAGCTGAAGTGGCTCCGGCGAAGACGAGCCCGAGTGCGACGATGCACCCGATTGTCATGTGTTTCATGTGTCCTCCTGTCATCAAGGACGGCCCGTGTGGCGTCGGCTGAAGCCAGCGGCCCGCCCCACCTTCGCGAAAGCTACTCCTCGCGGGCTATTGGGGCAACGGGCTAGACACGAAGAAGTTTCAATGCGCGACACCTAAGGGGTCATGCGCTCAGGTCCACAGGCTCCGCGCGTAGCAGTTCCCGCACCATGGGGATGACCTCGCGGCCGTACAGCTCGATGGTCGCCAGCCGCTGCTCGAATGGCACCCGCCCGGTCGCGTAGGCGAGGTCGAAGCGCTGCAGCTTGAGAAGGCGGATGTAGGTAGCGAGCTTTGTCGCTACCGTCTCAGGCGAGCCGACGAAGTGCGCACCGTGATCCGCCTCGTTCTCGAAGAAGCTCATCGACGGCGTAGGACGGCGTTCGTCGCTCGCCCACATCTCCCGGCTGTAGGGGAACTGGATCGCCTTGGCCTCCTCGTCGGTGCGTGCGATGTACCCGTGCGAGTGCATCCCGACCGGCTGCAGATCGTGCCCGAACTCCTGCAAAGCCCGGTGGTACAGCTCGACGTAGGGCACGAATCGCGCGGGGTCACCCGCGATGACTGCGAGAATGAGCGGCAGCCCGAAGCGGGCGGCGCGCACAACCGACTGAGGGCTCCCGCCCACGGCGACCCAGGTAGGTAGGTGTCCGGCCGGGAGCGGGGGGTAGACGCGCTGATCCTGCAACGGACACCGCACCGTGCCCTGCCAGGTGACCGGCTGCTCCCGGATGAGCTTCGTGAACAAGTCGAGCTTCTCGTCGAACAGTCGTTCGTAGTCGGTCAGGTCGTAGCCGAACAGCGGGAACGATTCGGTGAGAGAGCCGCGTCCCACGGCGATCTGGGCGCGTCCGTTCGAGATCGCGTCGAGTGTGGAGAATTCGGTGAACAGGCGCACCGGGTCCTGCGTGCTCAGCACGGTGACCGCCGTGCCGAGACGGATTCGCTGAGTACGCGAGGCGATGCCAGCGAGAACGACGGCTCCGGCGGAATCCATGAACTTCTCGCGGTAGTGCTCACTGACGTTGAAGGAGTCCACGCCCACCTGCTCGGCGAGCACGGCCTCCTCGATCGCGTTGCGGATCACCTGGTCCCCGGGAAGGTCGTTCCCGTCTTCGTCGGCAGTCAGATAAAGCGGGGTGTCGAGTCCAAACTCGAATTCGTCAGGATCATGGTTACTCATAGTTACTGGTGTACACTTTGATAACCGGTCACTTCAAACGCGCCCCGGTCACCGTGCGGTTACCGACCAACCGGAGCCCTTATCGCGCGCCTCGAGGAGCAGTCGGCTTCCAGTGGGAGAGTGCTTCGGCCTGAGCCGAGCGAGGGACGCGGCTCAGCCCCGTGCGAGCAGTCGAATGGTGACCTCGTGCGCGTGCGGGCCCACAACGGTGCCGACGATCCTCGCACCGTAGCGATCGTACTTGGCGTGGTAGGCGGCGTCGATGGCATCATCGGCGGTGGGGTTCGCCGGAGCGAATGTGACGTCACGCTCGATGCCCCCCGCCCGGATACGACCGACGCCACTTGCCAGTGCCCGCAGATACCAAGGGTTGTCCTTGCCGTACGCCGAACGCACGTACACGTCATGGCCCGCCCGAACGACCCACATCCTCACGTATGGCCGTAGCGTTCCGTCGGAGCGCTGAGACGCGAGCTGCAACTCCTCTGCGCCGCCGACCCGGTCGAGTTCGTCGGCGGTCCACGCCGTCATCGGCTGCTCCATCCCCGTTCATGGAGCCGCTCGAACCCGTCGAGGAGGAGGTCGAGAGCGAACTCGAATTCGAACTCGTCGTCGCAGCCGTGGCCGACGACGGAACCGTCGTCGTGGTTGCGCGAGGTGGCAATCGCGACGATATTCGGATACCGCTGCTGCATCTGCTGCACCGTGGCGGCCCGCACCTCAGCCGGGACCTCGACGGGCGCCTCGCCCTTCACTGGGGCCGCGTCGTCGAACAGCTCCTGCGTGAACCCCCACATGCGACCACCGATGGCGTGCATGACGTGATGAGTGAGATCGACGGAGAAGCCGCCGGCGAGCAACATGCCGGCGAACGAATCCATGAAGCCGAGCACGGCTGGGGTTTTGTTGGTGCGCGACTCGATGGCCTGGCGAGCCCACGGATGACGCTGGAGCGCGCGTCTCGCCGAGAGCACTCTCTGCCGCACCGCGCTCTTCCAGTCGGTATCGCGTATCGGCGGGTCGATCTCTTCGACGATGACCTCGACCATGCCGTCGAGTAGTTCCTCTTTGTTCTCGACGTGCTTGTAGAGGGCCATCGGCACCACGTCGAGTTCCTGCGCGAGCCTTCGCATACTGAGCGCCTCGATTCCCACCTCGTCGGCGAGGGATACGGCCGCCTGCAGCACGCGATCCCGGTTCAGGCGCACTCGCCGTTCGACTTCGACCTGTGGAGTCATCCGATACCTCCCGCTTCTTGCGCCCCGTGATGTGGACAGGAGTACACCGTACACATTACTCGCGGGGAGAACGGTGTACGCAGTACACTTACCCATCGCCGGCGCTCGATCGGCCTGCGCAAGCCCGAACGGGTGTAGTCGCGGCCGCCTCAGCCGCGATACCAGTTCAGCACCCGCATGGCTCGAAGGGTGTTCCACCGGCTCGGCTCACCGTCACCATCTTCCATGTCGAAGTGCACGTCGCCGAGGTGCGTGTTCTCGAGCGCCCACCGGCCGTCTTCCCCGCGCTTGCTCTCGACGAGCTGGATGGCCTCCGCCATGCGGTCGTCGGGTGTTACACGCGCCGCCCGCAGGTAGTCGAGCGCCCGGAGCACGTCGTAGTGCCACCGGGTCGGAAAGGAGAACTGCAGCCAGTGGTTGTTGGCAATATCGCCGTCGGAAAGCCTGCGCATGAGGTGCCGTTCGAGCAGGTACTCGTGTGCACGCTCGCGTACGGCAGTGACCTCGGGCACCGCGCCGACCGCCCGCTCGTACTCGAGCAGACCCTCCAGCACGGCGATCGTGCTGTTGAACGATCCGCGAGTCGACCCGTTCTCGGCCTCGCAGTTCCATCCGCCGTCCTCGAGTTGCTCGGTCAGTAGGCGATCGACGATGCCGCGAACGTCTTCGCCGAAGTAGGCGCCGATCGCGACGGCCATTCCGTTGATGCACGGCTCGACCTCGCCATCGAAGAAGTCCTGTCCGTCGTGCTCCCACTTGCTGTTCTCGCGGACGAGCGCAATCGCTCCCCGCACCCGTTCATCGGAGGGGAGCACCCCGAGTTGGCGCAGCAGCATGAGGCTGAACGACGTAGCCGTCCACGGCTGATAACCCTTCAGAACGGTTACAGCAGGAAAGTGCGTACCGCCCGCCCATTGGCCGTCGCCGCCCTGCAGTGCGAGAAGGCGGGCGCCCCACCCCTCGTGGGCGACTCTCGCCCGTTCGGCGGCAATTTCGGCATCCGGTTCGCCCGTGAGGTCCCGCATCACCTGCCAGCGGATCGCGGGTTCGGAGTCGAGCAGCCAGTCCGTGACGGTCATCCCTCGACGGTACTTCACGGGGCCGTCACCCCGGAAGACGCCCAAATGACGCTGCCCACCAGGCGCCGCGGTGATGCGGGCCGCGGTCCACGAGTGTTTCGGCCCCCCGGAGGTCATCCACCTCGAAGAGGTTCCCCAGCCCGCCCTTGGCCCCGACGACGTGCTCATCCGAGTTCACGCGAGCACGGTCAGCGCGGCGGACTACCGAGCCCGCTGTACGTCGTCGTACGCATCGCTGCGGCGAGCACTCGCTGACGGAGGCGCCCATGCCGCACCTGCAACTCGCCGAACGGTCGCAAAGACACCTATAGGGCACCCCGCGGGCTGCGTTTGCGCCCATTGGGACGTTTCACAGAGATGGGGCGACTAGTGCGGCGGTTCGGGGCCGAGGTTCGCGAGCGAGGCCCGGATGCCGAAGTGCCGTTCGAGCGCGAGCCTCGCCGCGAACCATCCGTTCATGCCGTGCACCGCCGGGCCGGGCGGGGTCGACGCCGAGCACAAGTAGAGGCCTTCGACCGGCGTCTGCCACGGTTTCGTCGAGACGACCGGCCGCTTCAGCAGCTGTCGCACGGTGACGGCCCCGCCCAGGATGTCTCCCCCGATGTCGTTGGGGTTGTACTGACCGAGTTCCGCGGCCGTGCGCGAGGCGCTCGCGAGGATGGTGTCGCCGAAGCCGGGCGCGAACCGCTCGATCTGCCGGGTGATCACCTCGGTCTGGTCGAGCGTGGACCCGCGCGGAACGTGGGAGTACGCCCACAGCGTGTGCTTGCCCGCGGGAGCACGGCTCGGGTCGAGGATGCTCAACTGGGTCGTCAGCACGAACGGCGCGTCGGGGTGGCGGCCCCGCGCGACGTCACGCTCGGCCGCCGCGATCTCCTCGCGGCCGCCGCCGAGGTGCACGGTGGGGGCTTCGGCGACTGCCGGGTTGGCCCACGGAACGGGAGCCGAGAGCGCGAAGTCCACCTTTGCGACGCCGTCGCCGTGTCGGAATCGCCGCAGTGCACGGAGGTATCCCGCGGGCAGGGCGTCCCCCGCGAAGTCGGCGAGGAACTCCGGCGACGTGTCGAGCAGCGTGACCCGAGAGGATTCGAGGTCGGCCGGGCTCCGGACATCCTGATCGAGCACGATCTCGCCCCCGTGGGCACGAAAGTCGTCCGCGAGCGCATCCGCGATGGATTGCGAGCCACCGACGGGAAACCCCCACCCGGCCGCGTGAGCGTGGGCGCCGAGAACCAGCGCGGTTCCCGCGGTCGCCAGTGACGGCGGGGTGCCGATCGAGTGGGATGCAACTCCCGTGAGCAGAGCCGGAGCGACGTGGTCGCGGAACCGCGCGTTCCAGGCCGGGGTGCCCTGCTCGAGCACTCGAAGCGCGAAGGACAGCGCAACGCCGGGGTCCGAGGGAAACTGCAGCAGTTGCGACCCCGTCACCGAGGTCAGTCCCGCGATGTGCTCGGCGAGCGGCGCGAAGAGCGTCAGCCAGGCGTGGCCGTCCCGGCCGAGGGCCGCCGCGGTGCGGTGCAGGTTGCGGTACGCCAGACCGGCCAGACCTCCATCGAGCGGATGCGCATACGAGACCTCGGGGATGACGAACGGCACCCGCTCCGTGAGTGCGAACGCGCGGAAGAATGGTGAGGCGAGTGCGGCCGGATGCACGGCCGAACACACGTCGTGCCGGAATCCGGGCAGGGTCAGCTCGGCCGTGCGCAGGCCACCACCGACGGTCGAGGCGCGTTCGATGAGTCGCACCCCGAGGCCGGCGCGAGCGAGCGTGACCGCGGCGGCGAGGCCGTTCGGTCCGCTGCCCACAACGGTTGCGTCGATCACGGGCGTTCGCTTGCCGGTGCTCTGCCCGAGCCGGACACTGGCGGTACGAGCATCCCGACCTCTTCTCGCATCCACCATAGGTGGTTACTTCGACGCTCCCGGCGGGTCGCGAAACGATAGAGGAACACCCGGGCTCGAACCCAGCGGGGCGGCGTTCCGGAGAATGGGTCTCTACGCAGCAGCTTCAGCGTTCCGGCATCGGCTTCGAGCAGCCGCACGAGGAACACCCTGAACCAGAGAGTGTCACGGAATCCGAGCGCGAGGAACCACATCAGCCAGTCGAGCCGCAAGTGGTACGGGGCATATTGGCGCGGGATGCGCGCGGGATCACCCGGTTTGCCCTTGAACTCGTAGGCGAGCCACTCGGCGTCGTCGTCGGGACTCTCGGCTTGGGTGCCCTCGACGATCACCTCGTACCGCTCCTTCGTGACGCTGCCGAATGCCCCGTACGCGTTCACCAGGTGCCAGCGGTTGAAGCTCGCGTTCATGAGCTGATGGCGGGAGAACAGGTTGCGAAGCGGCCACCAGCTCAGCACCGCGATGAATGCCGTCACCGCGAGCACGATCACGCCGAACCACAGCGGCACCTCGGTCGTGCCCCCGTCCGCGGAAATCGCGGGAATGAGGCGATGGATGACCGGGTCGCTGACCGCCGAGAACGCGAGAACGATCGTGAGGACGTTCAACCACGCGAAATTGCCGGTAACCACGAGCCACAACTGGGTGAGCACCACGACGGCCGCGGCGATGCTCGCCACGGGCTGCGGCGCGAACAAGTAGAACGGCACGATCAGTTGCGCGAAATGGTTGCCCAGCACCTCGATGCGATGGAACCACCGTGGCATGAGGTGAGCGAACCGGCTCAGAGGGTTCGGCATCGGCTGGGTCTCGTGGTGGTAGTTGAGCGCGGTGAGATCGCGCCACGACTTGTCGCCGCGCATCTTGATCATTCCGGCGCCGAACTCCAGCCGGAACACCAACCACCTCGTGAGCCAGATGATCGTCACCGGCGGCGCCACCTGGCTCGAACCGAGCAGGGCGACCATGAATCCGGCCTCGAGCAGGAGGCTCTCCCAGCCGAATCCATAGAACGTCTGGCCTACGGTGACGATGGAGAGGTAGGCGGCCCAGATGAGCAGGAAGAGCACCATGGGCACCCAGGCGGGGCCCAGCTGCGGCAGGCCCGCGACGAGGGATGCCGAGACGAGTGCCCCGCCCCAGGCGATGAGGCGAAGCATCCGGTCGGAATATCGCCAGCGGAAGATCGTGGGCTGGCGGCGGCCGTACGGCGAGCGAAGAAAATGCGTCACCGGCAGCAGGCCGCGCTCGCCGAGCAGCGCCGGAAACTGGGCCGCCGTGGACAGGAACGCGATCAGGTAGATCGCAGCCGTGCCGCGCTGCAGGATCTCGCGTGCGAACTCGTAGTCGTTGTCGCCGAGCCAGTCCATGGTGTTCTGCCTACGCTCCCCGTACGCGCGGCGCAAGGCCCTTGGCCGCCGTGGGTTTCGGGCGTAGTTTCACAGCCGTGGCCGACGATCAGACCAGGATCACCAACCAGCCCGCGCTCACCACCTCGACGGGCCGGAGCTGGCTGATCATCGGCGCGCTGTTCACCGGGATCTCGCTCGGAGTCCTGGTACCGATGACGGCGTTGCCCCCGGCTGGTGTCGCGCTCGTTGCGGCCGTCGCCGTGGCTGTGCTCTACATCGGGATGCTCGTCGTCAGAGCCACTGTGCCGCCGGGCCGACGACGGTTGGGCCTGATGGCCGCCGGGTTGCTCGCGATCGCCGCGATCTCCCTCGTCGCGACGGGAGTTGTCGCTTTCACTGCAGCTGCGTGACGTACGGCTCCACGAGATCGGCATACCGCGTGGCGGCGGTGGCAGCGACGGTCGCGTAGTCGGTGTCCCAGATCTGCTGGTTGAAGATCTCGCACTCGATGTCTCCGGCGTAGCCGGTGGCCGCGACCGCGCGCGCGAGCGACTCGAAGTCGATGTACCCGTCGCCCGGGTAGCCGCGGCTCAGCAGCGGGTCCGCCGCGATCGGCATGTTCCAGTCGCAGACCTGGTAGGTCGCGATGCGGCCCCCGGCGCCGGCACGTGCGATCTGCTCGAGCACGGCAGGGTCCCAGAAGATGTGGAACGTATCGACGACCACTCCCACCGCGCGCGCATCGAACTGCTCCGCCAGGTCGAGCGCCTGCCCGAGCGTCGACACGACCGCCCGGTCGGTCACGTACATGGGATGCAGCGGCTCGATCGCGAGGGACACCCCTGCCGCGAGCGCGTCGCCCTCGAGTTCACCGATCGCATCACGCACGCGTTCGCGCGCGCCGACGAGATCCCGGGAGCCGACGGGCAGTCCGCCCGCGACAAGCACGAGCGTGGGAGCGCCGAGGGCCGCCGTCTCCTCGATCGCGCGGCGGTTGTCGTCGATCGTCGCGCGCCGTGCGGGCCCCTCCTGCGCGGTGAAGAACCCCCCGCGGCACAGGCTCGAGACCCGCAGGCCCGCGTCGCGCACGAGAGCGGCACTCGCGGCGAGGCCGAACTCGGCCACAGGCTCGCGCCAGAGTCCGATCGACGGGATGCCGGCATCCACCGTCGCCGCCACGGCCTCCGTCATAGTCGCGTACTTGATCGACGCCTGGTTGAGTGAGAACCGGTTCATCGGGTCGCCTCCGTCCCGCGCCTACTGCGCATAACTCCTGCAAATTTCTGGATCGAAGGTGCCGAAGCCCGCGGTTGCGCCACCCTCGCTGCGCGACCCCAGGAATTGCAGGAGTTATGCGCAGGGAGGCGGCGGGCCGGGTTGAGTATGGGCGACGTCACAGCCCGTTCACCGCCAGAAGCGTGTTCCACCGGGCGGCGGCGAGTTCGGGGCGCTCGAGCGCGTTGGCGTCGCTTGCGAGCCGCACGATCTCCGCCAGGTGCGGCAGGCTGCGCGCCGAATGCAGGCCGCCGACCATCGCGAACGAGGGCTGGTGCCCGTTGAGCCAGGACAGGAACGCGATTCCCGTCTTGTAGTACTGGGTCGGCGCCGCGAAGACCTGCCGTGCGAGGGCCTCCGTCGGGCCGAGGATTGCCCGGTAGCCCTCCGTGTCACCCAGGTCGAGGGCCTGGATCGCCGCGGAGGCGTTGGGCGCGACCGCGGCGAAGGCGCCCAGCAGCGCGTCGGAGTGGCCGACCTCGTCGCCCTCGATGAGCGAGACGTAGCTGAAGTCGTCGCCTGTGAACAGGGTTGCGCCGTCGGGCCGGCTCCGGCGCACGTCGATCTCGGACTGCGCGTTCAGCAGCGACATCTTGATTCCGCGCACCTGGGGCAGGTTCTCTTCGATGATGCGGATGACCGTGTCGCTCGCCGCCGCCACGTCGCGTGAACCGAAATACCCGGCCAGGTTCGCGTCGAACGCCTCTCCGAGCCAGTGCAGCACGACGGGAGCTCCCGCCCGCGACAGCACCGCGCGGTACACGCGCTCGTAGTCGGCGGCGGAGGTGGCGGCCCGCGCGAGATGCCGCGAGGCCATCATGACCACGCCGGCGCCGGCATCCTCTGCTACTTCGAGCTGTTCGAGGTAGGCGGCGATGACCTCGTCGAGCGTGATCGATTCGTCGACGACTTGGTCGGTATTCACGCCCACAACGAGCGCGCCCCCCACCGACGCGGCCTCGGCTGCGCTGCGGCGGATGAGCTCGGTGCAGGCCGCCCAGTCCAGGCCCATGTTGCGCTGGGCGGTGTCCATCGCGTCCGCGACTCCCAGGCCCCACGACCAGATGTGGTGCCGGAACTTCAGCGTCGCATCCCAGTCGATGTCGGCAGCGGCACCCGGCACGTTCTCGGCGACGGTCTTCGGCACGACGTGCGCGGCCGCGTAGGCGACGCGTGACTTCAGCGGCGAGGTCGGCCTCGCGAAGTAGGGCGCCGGCCCCGGCTCGAGGCGGAACAGAGCGTCGGGCATCAGAGCGTCGGACATTAGAGGGTCACTGGCGGCAGGTCGATGCGGCGGCCCTCGGCGGAGCTGCGCAGGCCCGCCTCGCTCAAGCGCACACCGCGCGCGCCGGCGAGCAGGTCGAACTCGTACGGGGCGTCTTCGAGAACGTGCCGGAGGAACTGCTCCCACTGCACCTTGAAGCCGTTCTCGAATACGTCGTTGTCGGGCACTTCGATCCAGTCGGCGAAGTAGTCGTGCGTCTGCCTCAGGTCGGGGTTCCACACGGGTTTGGGCGTCGCGTTGCGGGGCTGGATGCGCGCGCCGAACAGACCAACGACGGCAGAGCCGAGCGTGCCGTCCACCTGGAATTCGACGAGTTCCTTGCGGTTGACTCGCACCGCCCAACTTGAGTTGAGCTGCACGAGCACGCCGTTCTCGACCTCGAAGATGCCGTAGGCCGCGTCATCCGCGGTCGCTTCATAGCGATTGCCGCTCTCATCGACGCGCTCCGGGATGTGCGTGACCGCGCGCGCATACACGCTCTCGATTCGCCCGAAGAGGTTCTCGATCACGTAGTTCCAGTGCGCGAACATGTCACCCACGATGCCGCCGCCGTCTTCGCTGCGGTAGTTCCAGCTCGGGCGCTGGGCAGCCTGCCAGTCGCCTTCGAACACCCAGTAGCCGAACTCGCCGCGCACGGAGAGGATGCGCCCGAAGAAGCCGGAGTCGATGAGGCGGCGCAGTTTCTGGAAACCGGGGAGGTAGAGCTTGTCGTGTACGACTCCGTTCTTGACTCCCGCGGCGGTGGCGAGACGGGCCAGGTCGAGCGCGTCTTCGAAGCTCTCGGCCGTGGGCTTCTCGGTGTAGATGTGCTTGCCCGCCGCGATGGCCTTGCGGATCGCCTCGACCCGGGCGGTTGTCACGAGGAAGTCGGCGTAGATCGGAAAGTCCGGGTTCGCGAGTGCCTCGTCGAGGCTGTCGGTGTAATGCTCGATGCCGTGCTTGGTGGCGAGCTCCGCGAGCTTCGCCCTCGACCGGCCCACGAGCATCGGCTCGAGCTGCACCCGGCTGCCGTCGGAGAGCAGCAGTCCGCCCTCGTCGCGGATCGCGAGAATCGACCGCAGGAGGTGCTGCCGGTAGCCCATCCGTCCGGAGACGCCGTTCATGATGATTCCGATGCTCTGCTGGGCCACGATGCTCCTTGTTCGCCTGTCACTCCGCGCGGGAAAGCGCTTACCATACACCGGCGACTGTACGACATTTCGCGAAAGGTCGCAATCAGTGCGAGAGGCGGGGAGTGCTGTCTCGCAGCACGACGGCCGCCGGGGCGAGCTGCCGGTGCGGTCCGCCGATCGCGAGGGCGACCGCTGCCTCGCCGGCGTCCTCGAGTTCGAGGCGCACGGTGGTGAGCGCCGGAGTGACATCCCGAGCCGTCGACACGTCGTCGTAGCCGGCAACCGCCACGCGACCGGGAACGTCGATACCGCGGTCACGCAGTGCCGCCATGGCGCCGACGGCCATGACATCGTTGACCGCGAACACGAGCTCGATCCCCTCCAGGCCCGCATCGATGAGCGCGCTCATCGCCTCGTACCCGGCAGCTCGTGAGAAGTCCCCGTACACGACAGCGACCGGATGCTGCGGCAGTGCGCCCACGAAGGCTTCGGTTCGATCACGCGCTGTGATGAGGTCGGCCGGTCCGGCCAGCACGGCGAAGCCCCGGTATCCCAGTTCGACGAGCGCTTGGGCGAGCAACCGTGAGCCTCCCGAGTTGTCGATCGGCACGGTGTCGAAGGGCAGCTCGTCCTGTCCGATGAGAGCGACCCGGCCACCGGTGCCCACGAACGCGTCGAGCTCGGCGACGAGCGTGGCTCGGTCGGAATCATCCGTGAATCGGCTGCCGGCGAGCACGATCGCCCGGGGACGCTGACCGCGCAGCAGCTTGACCAGCTGGATCTCGCGCGCGGCCTTGCGGTCCGTCACGGCAATGGTCACGACGAGACCTTCGCGTTCGGCCGCACGGATGACCCCGGCTGCTATCGAGGAGAAGTACGGGTCCGCGATGTCGCTGACGAGAAGCGCGACGTTCGATGACGCTCCGCGGGCGACAGCCTGGGCGGACAGGTTGGGTGTGTAACCGAGCTGGGAGGCGGCGGCGTGCACACGCTCTGCGAACTCCTCGTTGACCGTGCGAGTGCTGCCGTTGAGCACTCTCGACGCTGTCGCGAGAGACACGCCGGCCTCGCGCGCGACGTCATACAGGGTCGGCGGATTCTCGATCACGAGCTTGAGCCTACTTTTGAGAACTCTCATCGTGCGGTCTCCTTTCTCATAGCAAACTCAAATCCAGCGAATCCAGAGTGGGGGCATGACCACCCAGCTGCAGTCGCGTCCGGCGATGCCGCAGCAGTTCACGCCGGCACCGCGAGCGCAATTGCGGCGCAATTTCGCCCGGCGGGCACGAAGAGCCGACCTGCTGGTCATGACATTGTGGACCTCCGGCGCTGCCGCGGCCGCGCTCTTCCTCGCGTCGGGCGGAGCGGGGCAATTCGCTTCCCCGGCCGAGGTCGTCACGAGCCTCGGTATCATCGCGGGGCTCATCGGAACCGACTTCATCCTCGTCATGCTCGTGCTCGCCGCGCGAGTGCCCCTGATCGACCGCACGATCGGGCACGACCGTGCGGTCGGTGTGCATCGCTCGCTCGGAAAGCCCGCCCTCTATCTACTGCTGGGTCATGGCGCGCTGCTACTCATCGGCTACGGCATGAGCTCGGGGCTCGACCCGATAGCGGAACTGGGTCCCATGCTGTCCCTCCCCGACATGCCCCTCGCCTTCGTGGCCATGGGGCTCATGATCGCCGTGGTCGCGACTTCCCTCGTCGCCGTGCGTCGCCGGTTCAGTTACGAAGCCTGGCACCTCATACACGTGCTGAGCTACGTAGCCGTGGCATTCGCGATTCCCCATCAGCTCACTGTCGGGGGCGTTCTCGCCAACGGCACGGCGCAGAGGGTCTACTGGGTCGCTCTGTATGTGCTCGCGTTCGGCGCGATCATCACATTTCGCTTCGTCGAGCCGATCGTCTCCAGTCTGCGGCACCGCATCACCGTCGCCGGCGTGCGCACCGTCGCTCCGGGTGTCACCTCCATCCAGCTCACCGGCCGCAACCTTCGCACGCTCGGTGCCTCCGGCGGCCAGTTCTTCATCTGGCGGTTCTGGACCGGCGCGACCTGGTGGCACTCACACCCCATCTCGCTCTCGTCCATGCCCACGGGCTCCTCAGCCCGCATCACGGTGCGAGATCTCGGCACCGGCAGCGCCCGCATCAGCTCGGTGCCGGTTGGCACCCGCGTGTCGTTCGAGGGCCCGTATGGTCTCTTCTCGGATGCCGCACGCACCTCCCCGAAGCTCGCCATCATCGCGGCGGGCATCGGCATCACTCCCGTGCGAGCCCTGCTCGAGCACGCACAGGTCGCGCCCGGTGATGCGACGATCCTCATCCGCGCGAGCACCCCGCAAGAGGCTTACCTCTGGGACGAGATCGGCGAACTCGCGGCGGCGAAAGGCGCGCAGTGCTACGTGATGTTCGGGCCGCGCGCCAGGTCCGGTCCGGGATGGATGTCCGACCAGGATGCCCGCCGCGGAGTGACACTGAAAGCCACGTTCCCCGACCTCGCCGACTCCGATCTCTACATCTGCGGGCCCAGTGCATGGCTCGACCTTGTGGTAGCGGACGCGCGCGCTGCGGGCATCCATCCGCATCAGATTCACGCAGAAAGGTTCGACTGGTGAGAACGAGAGCTCTACTGGGCAGCATCTTCGGGTCGGTGGCCGTACTCGTCATCGGATGGCAGGCGGGCGAGGCCGTGCTGGCGTCGAGTTCCACGACCATCTCAGAGCCGCAGGCCAGCGGCACGACTGGGGACACGACTGGCGGCACGGCTGGTGGCACAGGCACGACGTCGCCCACCAGTCCCGACGCGACCCCCACCGAAACGCCGGTCGCGAGCGGCCCCAGCGACGGCACATACACGGGCTCGAGCGTCGCGACGCGATTCGGTGACGTGCAGGTCGCCGTAACGGTGGCGAACGGAACCATCACCGACGTGACGGCCGTCCAGCTCACCGATGCCGACGGCAGATCGGTGCAGATCAGCAACCGAGCTGCCCCGATGCTGCGCGACGAGGTGCTGGCCTCGCAGTCGGCGCGCGTCGCGAACGTGAGTGGCGCAACCTATACGACGCAGGCGTACTTGTCTTCGGTTCAGTCGGCGCTCGACGCAGCGGGGTTCTGATGCGTCACGTCTTCGAGACAATGGGAACGGTGGCGTCGATCGACGTTCCCCGAGCGCATGTCGACGAGCTTGCGCGGATCGAGTCGATCTTCCGCACGCTGGAGGCGCGATTCAGCCTGTACAGCGCCACATCCGAACTGAGCCGAGTCGCCAACGGCAGCCTGAGTCTCGTCGACGCGACCTCGACCCTGCGCGGAACGTACGCGCGAGCAACGGAGTGGCGCATCGCGACCGGCGGGATCTTCTCCCCCCATCGCCCCGACGGCGCCATCGACCTCAACGGCATCGTGAAAGCGGAAGCCATCGAAGAAGCGGGCGCGCTGCTCCGCGACGCCGGATGCGACGACTGGTCCATCAACGTCGGCGGCGACCTCCTCACCGCCGGCCGCAACCGCTTCCTGCCTTGGGTGACGGGCATCGCCGACCCCATGGATGAATCGTCGCTCCTGTGTTCGGTCGCGCTCGGGGGATCCCGGCGCGCGATCGCCACCTCGGGCAGCGCGCAACGCGGGGATCACATCTGGCTGGGCGGCTCGCGCAGGCCCAGCCAGTTCCGCCAGGCTTCGGTGATCGCGGATGACATCGTCACGGCAGACGTGCTCGCGACTGCCGTGATCGCGGGCGGCCCGGATGCCCTCGACGATTTGACGGAGCGCTGGGATGTCGACGTGCTCACGGTCGACCGCGACTGGCAGCTCGCCGCCACACCCGGCTTCCGCGCAGCCATTGCCGCAAGCATGCCCGTCCCGCACTCAGCCGACACCCAGCCGGTCGCCGCAAGCTCGAAAAAAGTCGAGCGATCGGATGGGGGGCGGCAATGCTCTCAGTCCCATCTGCCGCCGGCGATGACCTCGGCGGGTTAGTCGGCTGGGCCGCGAGCCTCATGACCGCCTTCGGCGAGTGGGGCGTCGGATTGTTCACCCTCCTGGAGACGGTCTTCCCGCCCATCCCGAGCGAGGTCATCCTGCCGCTCGCCGGCTTCCTGTCCCAGCAGGGCGAGCTCAATATCGCTCTCGTGATCGTCGCGAGCACCCTCGGCGCGTACATCGGCGCGCTTGCGCTCTACGCGCTGGGCGCGGTGCTCGGCCAGGAGCGAGCCATCCGGTGGCTGTCGAAGCTGCCGCTCGTCGACCGGAAGGATTTCGAGAGGGGGGCCGACTGGTTCGTGCGCCACGGTAAGGCCGCGCTGTTCTTCGGCCGGCTCATCCCCGGCGTTCGCAGCGTGATCTCGCTTCCGGCCGGTGCCTCCCGCATTCCGCTCGTCGTGTTCAGCGTGTTCACGATCGCGGGAAGCGCCATCTGGAACAGCGTGCTCGTGGGCCTCGGGGCGGCGCTCGGCACGCAGTACGCGCTCATCGAGAGGTACTCGGTGTACCTGAACTACGCCGTGTACGCGGCGATCGGCGGCGTGTTCGTCTGGCTCCTGATTCGCCACGCCCGCCGACGCGGTCGAGATGCCGAGGCGACACCGCGATAGCTGCGCACCGGCGCGACACCGGAAGGGCATATCCTGCCCCCGTGTCCAGTACTCCTCGACTTCAGCGACGTCTCGGCACGGTGGATGCCGTGTTCATAGGGCTGGGGTCGATGATCGGCGCCGGAGTCTTCGCCGCCTTCACGCCCGCAGCGCAGGCAGCGGGCAACGGCCTCCTGATCGGCCTCGTCGTAGCCGCCGCCGTCGCCCTGTGCAACGCGCTCGCGTCCGCGCAGCTCGCGGCGGCCTTCCCCACATCGGGCGGCACCTACGTCTACGGGCGGGAGCAGCTCGGGCCATGGTGGGGCTTTCTCGCGGGGTGGAGTTTCGTCATCGGAAAGACGGCCAGTTGTGCGGCCATGGCGCTCACGTTCGCGAGCTACGCCGCCCCGGCAGGATGGGAGCGGCCCGTCGCGGTCGTCGCCGTGATCGGGCTCGCCGCCGTGAACTACCGAGGCGTCACCCGCACGGCGCAACTCACCCGCATCATCGTCGTGCTCGTGCTGGCTGCGCTCGCCATCGCGGTCGCGAGCGCGGGTGCATCCGGCCTCCCCCAGCTCGCCGACTTCGACGCATCGTCGCTCCTCGCGAAGGGTCCGTACGGCGTGCTGCAGTCCGCCGGGCTGCTGTTCTTCGCCTTCGCCGGGTACGCGCGAATCGCGACCATGGGCGAAGAGGTCAGAGAGCCCGCGCGCGTCGTCCCTCGCGCGATCGTGATCGCCCTCGCCATCACCATCGCCGTTTACGCGCTCGTCGGTGTTTCCCTGCTCGGCGCCCTCGGACCGGAGGGGCTCGCGAGTTCCGCGGCGCCGGTGCGGGATGCGGCTGCCGCGAGCGACTGGGCGTGGACAGCTCCCGTCGTCACGATCGGCGCGGCGCTCGCATCCCTCGGTGCGCTGCTCGCCCTCATCGCGGGAATCGGTCGTACGAGTCTTGCCATGGCTCGAGAGGCGGATCTCCCCCGGTGGCTCAGCGCCGTGCATCCGCGCTATCACGTTCCGCACCGCGCCGAAGTGGCGCTCGCCGCGATCGTGAGTGTCGTCGTTCTGACCGTCGACCTTCGGGGGGCCATCGGCTTCTCATCGTTCGGCGTGCTGCTCTACTACTTCGTGGCAAACCTGTCGGCATTCACGCAGAAGTCCGACAGGCGCCGCTTTCCCCGAGCGCTCTTCGTCGTCGGCGGGCTCGGATGCCTCGTGCTCGTGGCCACCCTCCCGCTGCTGTCGATCGGGGTCGGGTTGGGTGTGCTCGCGGTGGGAATCGCCTACCGTGCGATCCGGTTGAGGGTCGGCAGGGGCTAGCTGCGCAGGTGGCGGCCGGAGCTCCGCGCGCTTCATACTTCGTCATTCGCGGGCGTCCTCCCCGTCACCATGCCTAGCCTTGCGGGATGACCACACCCCGACCGTTTCGCATCGTCGCGGTGTCTGGCAGCCTCACAGACCCTTCGCGCACGACCGCCCTCGTCGAGGCGATCGTCGAGGCCTTCAGCCGCGTCATTCCGGCTGAGGCGCACATCATCGCGCTGCACTCCGTGGGTCCGCACCTCGCAGGTGCCCTGACCCGCAAGGACCTGCCCGCCGAGGCCGACGTGGAATTGGAGCGCATCGAGACCGCGGACCTGCTCATCGTCGCGACACCCGTGTACCGGGCATCCTTCACCGGCCTGTTCAAGCACCTCTTCGACTTCGTCGACCAGTACGCCCTCGTCGATACGCCTGTGCTTCTCGCGGCCACCGGCGGAAGCGAGCGTCACGCCCTCATCATCGAACACCAGTTGCGACCGCTGTTCGGCTTCTTCCAGTCGCTCGCGCTGCCGGTGGGCGTGTACGCGCACGACTCCGACTTCACCGACTACCGCATCTCCGACCAGCAGCTCACCGATCGCATCGACAAGGCGATCACCCGCGCGCTGCCCCTCGTGCGCTCGAGCTTCGCGGAGCGGTTGAGCATCGAACGCACTCTGGACGGCGAAGAGCCCGTAACGCGATGAGGCCCCGCGGCTCCCAGTCAGCCGCGGGGCGACAAGTACTACCGAGACTCAGAGAACCGGGTCGTCCGTCTCGGTAACGGTGCGCGAAACACGCTCACCACTCACGGGATCCGCGGCGACGTGACGCGAGGTCACGGCCGTGCGATTGCGCGTGAGCATGATGAGCCCGATCACGAACACGACCACACCTGCTCCCATCAGGATGTAGCCGATGAGGTCGAGGTTGACCCAGCCGGTCTCGAAATTGAGCGCGAATGTCAGGATGGCTCCAATTACGAACAGCACGATGCCTGTTGCGATGCTCATCTTGCTTTTCCTCTCAATAGTGGGACCGCCCCAGTAGCGCTCCCGGTTGTGGCGCGAGCCATGTGCGGCCCGCGTCAACTCCGTCCCGTGCGCTTCAGGTAGCGTTCTTCGCGCCGCCTGGCCACGGCGTCCGATAGCCCCATGATCGTCGCCGCGACGACGCCGAGGATTGCGAGCCCGAAGGCCACGCTTCCAAACAGTGTCATGTCCATTTCGCTGTGCTCCTGTCGAGGTTCAGGGTGTGGGTTCAGGCGTTGGAGTCGGCTCGGCGGTCGGCTCCGTCGTCGGCTCAGGGGTCGGCTCGGGCGTCGTCGGGGGCGCTGGAGCGGGCGCGGGGGCGGGGGCGACGGGGTCCGTCGTCGGCTCATCCCCGGTTTCCGTTTCTCCGCTGTCCGGTGGCACTACCGCTACCGGCGTGCTGCTCGGCGTCGGCGTGCTCGACGGCGACATCACGGGCTCGACGGTGCGGGGCAGGAAGGTCACCGCAAGAACTGCCAGTGCGAGGCCCACCGCACCGACGACGAGCCAGGGAACCAGTCCCGACCGGCGAGGGGGCGGCTCGGTGGCTCCGGTCGTCGCGACGGGCACGGGGAGTGGTTCAGTGGAGCCCACGAGCGGCTCCGGGGCGTCGACGAAGGGAACGTGAGAGGCGACGACGGGCTCCGCGGGCTGCGCAACATCCCCCACCGCCATAGGTTGGGTCGGCTCATCCGCGGAGGCCACGCGTGGCGCCTCGTCGGGATCGATCACGTCGGGCATCGGGTACCTCCTGCCTCATGCCTAACGCCTCGCCCGAAGCCGGAACAAGGGTGTTCGAGCGGGCCCCGTGTTGTGGTAAGACGAGCCTTCTCCCCCGGAATTCCGCGGAAGTTCGCGATTCAACGGTTCTGGGCAGCGCCCCTCGAATCGCAGTGAGAAATTTCTCATTCTGGTCCCATGAAGGTTTCATCCCCGCGAGGAGCGCCTTTTCGATGCCGCACGACGACAAATGTGCTGCTGCCCGAAGCGCTTCGCGCTGTCAACCCGTAGCCGCAATTGACGATCGCCGCATAGCGTCGGAAGCGGTCATCCGACCCGAAGTCAAGGAGACCGAAGATGGACACGCTTACCCTTTATGCCTTCGTGCTGCTCGCCCTTACGATCCTGCTCGTCGGCCTCACCGGATACCTCATGGGGTCGTCGCGGTCGGCCAGGCGCCAACTCTCCGAGCGCGCCCGCCGGGAGGAGATCGCGCACGAGCTGACACACGACGAGCCCGCATACGATCCGCAGCTGGACGCGACCGCGGTCGAGTTCGAGGTCGTCGACCTGCCGCCCGTGACTGCACCCCTGGCAATCATCGCGCCTCCGACGTTCACGGCGCTGCCGGAGCTCGAGGTCGAGCCTGACCCCGTTGAGGTGTCGGCCGCGCAATCGCTGGCCGACGAGCGCGAAGCGCTCTTACGCGAGATCGAGGAGCTCCGTACGGAGCTCGCCCACAAGGAGGCACTGCGATTGCGCTACCTGCGGCAGGCTCGCGCCCAGACCGAGCGCGTGAACTTCATGCTGCGACTGTTCGCCGATGCGAGACGTCCACCGAGCAAGCAGGCCCTCAGCTCCGTGAAGATCGCCCTACCGAGGGGCAAGCAGCTCGCCCTCGTGCCTCCCTCGATCGCGAGCGAGTGGTCCGAACTGAGCTAGTGCTCGTCGAGCACGGCCAGCGCCTGCTCGACTGCCGCGCGAGCGGTCTCGCGCAGCACGTCATCCGGTTCGCCCGCGAAATGCCACTCGCGCACGTCCACGTGCTCACCGAGCGCGACCGCCGTGTACACCGTGCCCTGCGGTTTGCCTTCCTCCGAGCCCGGCCCGCCGACCCCCGTTGCCGAGAGGGCGAGATCCGCTCCGAGCAGGCGCCGCGCGCCCGCGGCGAGCTCGCGCGCGCAGCGCTCGCTGATCACCGGTCCCGGGGTGACGCCGAGCACCCCGAACTTCACCTCGTTCGAGTACGCGACCACACCGCCGCGGAACCACTCCGAGGCCTCCCCCGCTGCGCCGAGCGTGGAGGAGAGTTTGCCGCACGTGAGCGACTCCGCGACGGCGACGGTGAGCCCGCGCGACGTGACGCGACGGGCGAGCTCCTCGACCGCGTCATCCGTCGTCTCGCGCGTCACAGGGCTTTGCCTCCCGTGACGGGCACGATGGCGCCGGACATGTAGCTCGCTTCCGGCGAAGCGAGCAGCACGTAGGCGTAGGCGAGTTCGGCGGGCTGCCCGGCCCGGCCGAGCGGGGTGTCCTGTCCGAAGGTCGGCAGCTTGTCCGGCCAGCTCGTCGCCGGAATCAGCGGAGTCCAGATCGGTCCTGGAGCGACAGCGTTCACCCGGATGCCCTTCGGCCCGAGCTCTTCGGCGAGCGCCTTCGTGAACGCCACCTGAGCGGCCTTCGTCATCGCGTAGTCGATGAGCCCCGGCGAGGGGTTGTACGCCTGGATCGACGTGGTCGAGATGATCGACGATCCGGGCTGCAGGTGCTTCAGCGACTCCGCCGTGAACCACATCATCGAGTAGAGGTTGGTGCGGAAGACGCGGTCGAACTCCTCGGTCGGAATCGCGTCGATGCCGTCGCGGTTCTCCTGGTACGCAGCGTTGAGCACGAGGATGTCCAGCCCGCCAAGCTCGTCGGAGGTGCGCGTGACGGCGGCGCGGCAGAACTCCTCGTCGCGAACGTCGCCCGAGACCAGGAGCGCCTGCCGGCCGGCATCGCGGATGAGCTGCGCCGTGTCATCCGCGTCGGCCTGCTCTTCGGGCAGGTGCACGATCGCGACGTCAGCGCCTTCACGCGAGAAGGCGATCGCGACCGCGCGGCCGATTCCCGAGTCGCCCCCCGTGATGAGCGCTCGCTTGCCCTCGAGTCGGCCGGAGCCGACATAGGTGTCTTCGCCGTGGTCGGGAGTCGGTGTGGTTTCGCCGGTCAAGCCGGGCTGTTTCTGGTGCTGCTTCGGAAACCCCTCCGTGGAGTAGCGCTTGCGGGGGTCGTCGGGCAGCTTCTTCGTCATGCTTTCCACGCTGGCACGGCCCTGATTCGAGGAGCAAGCCACTTGATTTCTGTCAGAATCACGATAAAGCGAACCGTTTCGGGAGGCAGCACGTGGGAATCTTCGACATGTTCAGGCCGGCGGACAAGCCGATCGAGAACGGCGTGCCCGGTTCTGCGCAAGTGGTCTCGGTGTCGAACTACAACGGGCGCGGCGTCTACCAGCAGTGCCACATGAACCTCGTCATCAGCGCGCCGAACGTCACCCCGACGGCCGTCGAGTTCACCGGGCTCGTGCACAGTCAGCTCTGGCCGCGGCCGGGCAGCATGCTGCCGATCACCGTCGACCCGACGAATCCCAGCCGCTACTCCATCCTGTGGCGCGACATCCCCGACAACCGCACGGTTGCGCGCACCGATGCGGAGGGTATCGCGGCGGCGCTCCAGGGCGACCCGAGTTCGCTCGGCAAGCTCGTCGGCGGCGGACTGCTCGGCGGTGCGAACGTGCAGGTCGTCGGCGACGTGAGCCACCTCACCGAGGACCAGAAAGCCAAGCTCAGGATGTTCGGAATCGACCCGGATGCGCTCATCGCCGCGGCGAAGAACGGCTCGAACGTCGATGCGAATTTCACCACCATCGACGCGACCGGCACAGACCTCGGCGCGACGATCGCGAACGCCTTCGGAGCTGCTGCCGCCGCCTCCTCAGCCTCCGCCTCGGACGACTCCGTGTCGAAGCTCGAGCGACTCGCCGCCCTCAAAGACCGCGGCGTGATCACCGACGCCGAGTTCGCGCAGGAGAAGAAGAAGATCCTGGGCTAGGGCTCCTCGATGGCCGGCTCGACGGCGAACGAGTCGAGCAGTCGCAGCAGCGCACGCCCGTAGGCATTGGCGGGCGCATCCGACTCGAATCGTTCCGTCACCCCGTCGATCACCGCCTCGACGGCGTATCCCGCCTCGAGCGAGCGGAAGGCGGGACCGAGCAGTTCGCGCAACTGGTGCTCGTGAGGCAGCCAGAGGGTGTCCTCCTTGGCGACGGAGTCGAGTGCCCACTCGGTCGTGCCGTTGAAGCCGATCACAGTGCCCGTCGTGAAGTCGTGGGCTTCCACCGTCATGTCACTGAGGATGAAGACCTCCTCGTCGGCCTCGACGCGATCGATGCGGAAGGCGTCGCCCGTGCTCGGGTTCCACTTGAGACCCGAGTCACGGAGGGCCCGCGCGAGTTCGGTCGAGATCATGCGCACATTATGCGCGCTCAGGCTGTGCTGACCCCGAACAGGAGCCCGAGAAGATACGTCGCGCCCGCTGCACCGAAACCGATCGCGAGCTGGCGCATGGCACGTTTGAGCGGCGACGCACCCGAGAGCAGGCCCACGACCGAGCCGGTGCCGACGAGGGCGAGACCGACGAGCACCGATGCGATGATGACGGCCGTGAGACCCTGCGCGCCTAACAGGTAGGGCAGCACCGGGATGATCGCCCCGGAAGCGAAGAAGCAGAAGCTCGACACGGCGGCGCCGAGGGCGGAGCCGATCGTGTCGTGGCCCTCGTCCTTGGAGGGCGCACTCGATCCGCGACCGGCGAGCACCTCGTCGGCGTGGGCCTGGGCGTCGGCCGGTGACAAGCCTCGGGCGCGGTAGACGAGGGCGAGCTCGTTCGCATCCACGTCGAGGTCGGGCACGGATGCCGCGGCCGCCGGGTCGGGCGTCGATGCCTCGTGCAGCTCTCGCTGCGAGCGCACCGACACGTACTCGCCAGCACCCATCGACAGCGCACCCGCGAGCAGGCCCGCGACCCCGCTCAACAGCACGACGTGGTTGGGCACCCCCGCTGCGCTGATGCCGAGCACGAGCGCGAGGTTGGAGACGAGGCCGTCATTGGCGCCGAATACGGCGGCGCGGAACGTGCCCGAGAGCCGCTGGCGGCCGCGAGTGGCGAGGGCGCGCACCACTTCCTCGTGGATGCGCTCGTCGGCGGCCATGGCATCCGTCGCGTCGTCGTCGCCCTCGTAGGGCGAGCGGGCCTCGGCGCGCTGCGCGAGGGCAAGCACGAACACGGAACCGAACCGACGCGCCAGCCAGCCCAGCAGCCGCGTGCGGATGTCACCGCGCAGCGATCTGCCCGCCTGGTCGCCGAGCAGACCGATCCAGTGCTGCTCGTGACGACCCTCCGCCTCAGCGAGCGCGAGCAGGATCTCCCGCTCCTCACCCGTTCGGCGGGACGCGAGATCACGGTAGACCGCGGCCTCCGCGCGTTCGGCGGCGAGGTACCGGCGCCAGCGGCGCACCTGCGGTTTCGTGGGCGCGCTCATGCGGCGTACTGGATGCCCCAGGCGACGCTCCACTGCTCGCTCGGCTCGAGCCATTTCACTCCCAGTCCTGAGTTGAAGGCATTCGCGGGCGCGGTCATGGGCTCGATCGCCACGGCAATGTCCGCGCCGGGGAACTCGCGGGTCGTGAAGACCTGCACGTAGGGGTGGTTCTCGTCCTGGCGCAGTCGCACTTCGCGCCCATCCGGTGCCGTGAGGCGCGCCGCGACCCCGTCGACCGTTTGCACGCCGCCGAAGGCGTCGTCGAGCTCCAGCTCGGCGAGGGGGCGGCCGCCGCGGAAGTCGTACTCCGTGCCGTCGACGGGCGACTCGCGCACCGGGTTGAGCCGCGCATCCACCTCGAATCGGGTGGAGGCGTGCACGGTGAGCACGAGCTGCTCGGCGGGTACATCGCCGATCGTGAGGAACGGATGCGTGCCGACCGCGACGGGCGCCCTCGTCGACCCGATGTTGCGGATGACGTGCGTCACCTCGAGACCGTCGTCGACGAGCGCGTATCGCACGCTGGTCTCGAGGTGGAACGGATACCCGTGCTGCGGGAACACCGTCGCACCGAGGGTGACCGCATCGGGAGCCTGCTCCACGAGGTCATAGGGCGTGTTGCGCAGAAGTCCGTGGATCGCGTTGTTGCGCGCCGGCTCGGTGAGATCGAGCTGCTGCTGCGTGCCGTCGAGCGTCCAGAGTCCATCTTCGATGCGGTTGGGCCAGGGCACCAGCACGATGCCGCACGCGAACGGCGCGACCGAATCCTCGGCGTAGGGCTGCGTGAGATTCACGCCCCCGATGCTGAACTCGCGCAGGGAGGCGGCCACCTGCACGATCGTCGCGCGAGCCTCTCCGAGCGGGGTCGGTCGGGACAACGAGTACTGGGTGCCGGTTGGTGCGATCACGGCCACAAGCCTAGCCACGGATGATGCCCAGGCCCGCCGCCGTGAGCTCGGCGAGGATGCCCGGCTCCGCGTCGCCCGCCGTGACGAGCGTCTCGAACTCGACGATGGGGGCGATGACAGCGAGGTCGGCGCGGCCGAGCTTCGTGGCATCCGCGATGAGCACCCGTCGTCGGGACCGCGCGAGCACCCGCGTCTTGATCTCGGCTTCGGGCAGGTTGACGTTCGTCACCCCCCGTTGTGCATGGATGCCGTTGCAGCCGATGAAGGCCCAGTCCAGGTTGAGCGAGTCGACCATGGGCATCGCGAAGGGATTCACGAGGGAGTGCTGCAGCGGTCGCAGTGTGCCTCCCGTCACGATGACGGTGAAGCGGGGAAGTGCGGCCTCGAGGGCGAGGGCGATCGTGAGGCCGGGCGTGACGACGACCACGTCGTGCAGCTCGCGGCGATCGACGAGGGCGCGCGCGAGGGCCATCGCGGTGCTGCCGGCGTCGACGTAGACACTCTCACCCGAAGAGACGAGCGCCGCCGCTTCGCGCCCGATCGCGAGTTTCGCCGCGGCATCCCGGTCGACTGATGCCTCGAGCGGGCTCTCCGGGTCGACCATCGCGCTCGTGGGCATGGCGCCGCCGTGCACGCGCACGACGGAACCGGTGAGCTCGAGGGCGCTGAGGTCAGCGCGGATCGTCACCTCACTTACGCCGAGCTCGAGGCTCGCGTCGGCGACCCGCAGGAATCCGCGGGTCACGACGAGGCGCGCGAGCTGCTGCCTGCGGGGACCCGCGCTTGCGAATTCTTTCGTATTCGAAACCCTCACTTTCGATATCGTAATGGAATGCTCATGGCCGGTGTGACAAAACACGAGACCACGCTCGCCGACGGGCGCGACCTCACCTATTACGACGACGCGAACACGACCCTGCCGCGCGAGCGCGCAGCCGATGCCCGCCACCTCGACCCGCGACCCGTCACGGCGACCATGCGACAGGACCCGCTCACGGGCGAATGGATCTCGATCGCCGCATCCCGCCAGAACCGGGCGTTCCTTCCTCCCGCCGAGCAGGATCCTCTTGCGCCGGCGACACCGCACAACCCCTCCGAGGTGCCGAGCAACTACGACGTCGCGGTGTTCGAGAACCGATCGCCGTCGTTCGGGCCCGACCTCGGCGTCGCCGAACTCGACGGCCTCGCGCTCGGTCGCACCTCCGCGTCATTCGGGCGGTGCGAAGTCGTGTGCTTCAGCCCCGAGCACGAGGGGTCGTTCGGCACGCTCAGCGAGACGCGAGCGCGCACCGTCATCGAGGCGTGGGCCGATCGCACCGAGTTGCTCTCCGCGCTGCCGGGCGTGCAGCAGGTTTTCCCGTTCGAGAACCGTGGCGAGGCCATCGGCGTGACTCTGCGTCATCCGCACGGGCAGATCTACGCCTACCCCTACGTGACGCCGCGCACTCAGCGGCTCATCGCATCCATCGCCGAATTCGGACCGGGGCTGTTCGAGTCGATTCTCGCTTTCGAGCAGAGCTCGGAACGGGTGGTGCTGTCGGGCGAGCACTGGACCGCCTTCGTGCCCTTCGCGGCGCGGTGGCCCCTCGAAGTGCACATGCTGCCCCACCGGCAGATTCCCGACCTCTCGGCGACAACGGATGCCGAGCGTACCGAGCTCGCGCCCCTGTACTTGCGACTGCTGCGCGGGCTCGACGCGCTCTACGACACTCCCACGCCCTACATTGCCGCGTGGCACCAGGCGCCCGTCGCCGTCGCGCGCGACGACATCCGGCTCATGCTTCAGGTCACGTCACCGCGACGCGCGGAGTCTAAACTCAAATACCTCGCGGGCTCGGAGAGCGCCATGGGCGCGTGGATCGGCGACATCCCGCCCGAACGAGCAGCCGACTTCATTCGACAGGGGATCGCGAAGGCATGACAGACATCAGGGATGACGTAGTTGCGGGATTCGAGTCCGCTTACGGCCGCGGTCCCGTCGGCATCTGGTCGGCGCCGGGGCGCGTCAACCTCATCGGCGAGCACACCGACTACAACGAGGGCTTCGTGCTGCCGTTCGCGATCAACCGGCGCACCGTCGTCGCCCTCGGCCCCCGCGACGACACCCTCGTGCGAGTCGCGAGCGAGTACGCCGACGAACTCGCCGAGATCGCGCTCGACCAGCTCGCGCCCGAGCGATTGCGTGACTGGTCCGCCTACCCGCTCGGGGTAGCGTGGGCGCTCGGCCAGTTCGGCGCCGACCTCGCCGCCGTACCCGGCGTCGACATCTACATCGAGTCCACCGTTCCCGTCGGAGCCGGGCTCTCCTCCTCCGCCGCCATCGAAAGCGCCGTCGCCGTCGCGCTCAACGACGTGTGGCAGCTCGGACTCGACCCGCAGACCCTCGCCCGCGTCGGCCAGCTGGCCGAGAACAAGGCGGTGGGGGCGCCCACCGGCATCATGGACCAGTCGGCCGCCCTGCTCGGGCGGCGTGACCACGCCGTCTTCCTCGACTGCCGATCCCTCGAATCCGAACTCGTCGACCTCGGGTTCGCTCGCGCCGGCCTCGAAGTGCTCATCATCGACACGGGGGTCGCCCACGACCATGCCACCGGCGGTTACGCCGAGCGGCGGGCATCCTGCGAGGCGGGCGCTCGCACGCTCGGAGTCGAGTCCCTGCGCGACGTCGGGATCGACGACCTGGCGCGAGCCCGCGAGGTGCTCGACGACGTCACCTTCCGCCGCGTGCGACACGTCGTCACCGAGAACCAGCGCGTGCTCGACACGGTGCGCGTGCTGCGATCGCAAGGACCCACCGCGATCGGTGAGCTGCTGGATGCCTCCCACGTCTCCATGCGCGACGACTTCGAGATCTCCGTGCCCGAACTCGACCTCGCCGTCGAGACCGCGCAGGCCAATGGAGCCATCGGCGCCCGCATGACGGGTGGCGGGTTCGGGGGTGCCGCGATCGCGCTCGTTCCCTCGGAGGGGGTGTCGCGCATCCAGGTCGCCATCGACGGAGCGTTCGCCGAGCACGGATTCGGGCAGCCGACGACATTCACCGTGACCGCTGCCGATGGTGCGGGTCGGGACTAGAGCCAGTTCTTGAGTACGAACCAGACGCCTAGGCCGATGGCGACGAGCGTGGCGATTCCCACGTAGAGCTTGGCCCAGGGGAACCGTCTGCGCGCACTCATAAGCAACAGGGTAGGGCCAGCTCACGGTATCTTCGTGCCATGACGCCCAAGACGCGAATCGTTGCCGCAGTGCTCGTCGGGAGCGCCCTCGTGCTCACCGCGTGCGGACAGGTACCTTTCCCCGTTCCGTCCGCGAGCCCGACGTCGACGGCCTCACCGACGCCCACGGTGAGCGCGCCGTCTCCGACCCCCACCCCGCTACCGACCGCGGACGGCGAGGTGCTCTTCACCATCTCCGCAAAGCTCACCTCCCCTGTCGGCGCGACCGCGCACGTGGAGCAGGTCGTCTACAAGCCCGAGTCCGACCTCGACGACCTCGACGCGATCACCACGCAGCTCGACGACGAGTGCACCGGCTGGCGTGAGTCGATCGGCCCGGCGGACTACGTCGTCGGCATGATCACCGCGGAAGACACCTCGACCGGCGGCAAGAAGTGGCCGCCGAGCGGCCAGGTCGTCGTGACCATGGCCGGCACTCCCGTCTTCGCCGGCGATTGGCAGACGTTCCAGTCGTTCTGTACGAGCGTGCAGGTGCTCGTGCCGGGCGAGGTGCGTGGCGTCACACCCGTCCCGGCGGGCGGCGACGCGGACTCGCCCGGCGGATGGGCGACCCTCACTTACGGATTCGGCATCGCCACCGAGGCGGGAACCGATGCGACCGACCGCCGGTACACGCAGCTCAGCGACTGCCGCATCACCCTCACAGCGGCGGCTCGCGCGGAAAGCGACATCGTCGAGGCATGGCTCGCCGCGCCGCAGGCCAGTCCCGGCCTGTGCGAGGTGAATACGCCGGGGGTTTAGGGCCGGGACTAAGCCAGGCGCTCGGCGGCGTCCACGACGTTCTTGAGCAGCATGGCGCGCGTCATCGGTCCGACACCGCCCGGCACGGGCGACAGGTGCCCCGCGACCTCGGCGACGCCCGGATCGACGTCTCCTACTAGCCGCGCCTTGCCGGTCTCGGGGTTGACGACTCGTGTGATGCCGACGTCGAGCACGGCCGCGCCCGGCTTGACCCACTCCGGCTTGACGAGCCCGGCGACGCCCACGGCGGCGACGAGGATGTCCGCACGCCGCACGTAGCTCTCGAGGTCCTGGGTGCGGGAGTGGGTGAGCGTCACCGTCGCGTCGAGCCCCTTGCGCGTGAGCAGCAGCCCGAGCGGTCGACCGACCGTGAGGCCGCGACCCACCACCACGACGTGCTTGCCCGAGATGGGCACGTCGTAACGCTGAAGCATCTCGACGATTCCGGCGGGCGTGCACGGCAGCGGGGAGTCGATCTGCCCGCCCACCCCCAGCACGAGGCGCCCGAGGTTCGTAGGATGCAGGCCGTCCGCATCCTTGTCCGGATCCATGAGCTCGAGCATCGCGTTCTCGTCGATCCCGGTCGGCAACGGCAACTGGATGATGTACCCCGTCACCGCCGGATTCGTGTTGAGCGCGATAATCGCGGCCATGACATCCTCCTCGGATGCCTCGGCCGGCAGGTCGACGCGGATCGATTCGATCCCCACCTCGGCGCAGTCCCGGTGCTTGCCGGCCACGTAGGAACGGGACCCGGGGTCGTCACCCACGAGCAGCGTGCCGAGCCCGGGCACGATGCCGCGCGACTTGAGCGCGGCAATACGGCCGGCGAGCTCGTTCTTGACGGCGGTCGCCGTCGCGACCCCGTCGAGCACTACCGCCGTCACGCCCAGCTGCCGGGGGAGGTGAGACCCGGGTAGAGCGGGTAGCCGTCGGTGAGCTTCTGCACGCGCGAGCGGAGGGACGCGACATCCGGGCCGGGCTTGAGGGCGGTCGCGATGATGTCGGCCACCTCCGTGAACTCGGCGTCGCCGAAACCGCGGGTCGCGAGCGCCGGGGTGCCGATGCGCACGCCGGACGGGGTCATCGGGGGGCGCGGGTCGAAGGGCACGGCGTTGCGGTTGACGGTGATGCCGACGGAGTGCAGCACGTCTTCGGCATCCTGACCGTGGATGGCCGAGTTGCGCAGGTCGACGAGCACGAGGTGCACGTCGGTTCCGCCCGTGAGCACGTCGATGCCTGCGCCCTTCGCGTCGGGCGAGGTCAGGCGCTCGGCGAGAATCTGGGCGCCGCGCACCGTGCGCTCCTGGCGGTCCTTGAATTCGGGCTCGGCCGCGAGCTTGAACGCCGTGGCCTTTGCGGCGATGACGTGCATGAGCGGTCCGCCCTGCTGGCCGGGGAACACGTTCGAGTTGAGTTTCTTCTGCAGCTCGAGGTCGTTGGTCAGGATGAAGCCCGACCGCGGTCCGCCGATCGTCTTGTGAACGGTGGATGACGTGACGTGCGCGTGCGGCACGGGTGACGGGTGCAGGCCCGCGGCCACGAGCCCCGCGAAGTGGGCCATGTCGACCCACAGCATCGCGCCGACCTCATCGGCGATGGCGCGGAAGGCGGCGAAGTCGAGCTGGCGCGGGTACGCCGACCAGCCGGCGATGAGCACCTGCGGACGCACCTCGAGCGCTTTCTCGCGCACGACATCCATGTCGACGAGGAAGGTGTCTGGGTCGACGCCATAGGCGTGCGCCTCGTAGAGCTTGCCGGAGAAGTTGAGCTTCATGCCATGCGTGAGGTGGCCGCCGTGGGCGAGTTCGAGGCCGAGGATGCGGTCGCCTGGCGTCGCTATCGCAGACAGCACCGCCGCATTGGCCGAAGCACCGGAGTGCGGCTGCACGTTCGCGTAGGCGGCGCCGAACAGCGACTTGGCACGCGAGATGGCGAGGGACTCGGCGATGTCGACGAACTCGCATCCGCCGTAGTAGCGACGGCCGGGGTAGCCCTCGGCGTACTTGTTGGTGAGCACTGAGCCCTGTGCTTCGAGCACGGCGCGGGGCACGAAGTTCTCACTCGCGATCATCTCGAGGGTCTCGCGCTGGCGGCCGAGCTCTTGAGCGAGAACGGCGGCGATCTCGGGATCGACTTCTGCGAGGGGGGCGTTGAAGGTTGCAGACACTGGCACTCCTGACATTCGACGGATATAACAAAGGTATCCGGCGGGCCCAGGCGTACGGCCAATCGTTGGGGCCCCCGCCGCGCCGGTTCCGGACGATCCGCAGGATCGGCCGGCCGTGCCGGGTGGGGACGGTCGCTCCCCGATGGTTGCCCATCTCAACGCCAGTCGCGACGGGTCAAGTGTAGCGGCGTCGGGCGCATCTCTGCGAGAATTGCCGCGGGAGTTAGTTAGGACTCCTGACAAACCCTCGGAGAGCCATGCGGCGAGCGGCAGTGGTGCTACTCGCGCTGCTCGGCGCCCTCACCGCGTGCGCTCCCGTCGAGAATGGAACCGCCATGACCACCACCGTGATCCCCGCCCCCGTCTCCCGGGCCGACGGCGAGGGCGCATTCACCCTCGGGCACGACACCGTCATCGGCGGCGAGGGCGAGGCCGCTGCGGTGGCCGAGTACCTTGCGCAGTCCCTGCGACCCGCGACCGGCTACCAACTCCCGGTCGGCGCGCTCGGTCAGATCCAGCTTGTGATCGGGGCCAGCCCCGCGCCCGGCGGCTACACCCTCGATGTCGAGCCGGGCGGCATCCGGATCGAAGCGGATGCCCCCGCGGGCCTTTTCGCGGGCGTGCAGACCCTGCGCCAGCTGCTGCCGCCAGCAGCCTTCGGTCGCGAACCGGCGCAAGCCGACTGGTCGGTGGCCTCGACCAGCATCGAGGACTACCCGCGCTTCGAGTACCGCGGGGCGATGCTCGACGTCGCCCGCCACTTTTTCGCGGTCGCCGACGTGAAGAAGTACATCGACGACATTGCGATGCTCAAGCTCAACCACCTGCATTTGCATCTGACCGACGACCAGGGCTGGCGGCTGCAGATCCTATCCCGGCCCGCGTTGACCGAGATCGGCGCGAGCACGCAAGTCGACGGCAACGGGGGCGGCCACACGGCGCCTCTCTACTACACGCAGGACGAGTACCGCGAGCTCGTCGAGTATGCGGCATCCCGGTTCATCACGATCGTGCCGGAGATCGACCTGCCGGGACATACCAACGCGGCCCTGAGCGCCTACCCCGAGCTCAACTGCGACGGCATCGCCCCGCAGCCATATGAAGGAATCGAAGTCGGCTTCAGTTCGCTGTGCATCGGCAAAGCCGAGACCTACGCCTTTCTCGAGGACGTCATCGGCGAGGTCGCCGCCCTCACACCCGGTCCGTTCCTTCATTTGGGCGGTGACGAGTCGCTCGCGACGAGCGACGAGGACTTCCTCACCTTCATCGCCCGGGTCACAGCGATCGGCGCCGCGACGGGCAAGACGATCATCGGGTGGCACGAGATGGGTCGCAGCGCGGAACTGCCGGCAGGCACGATCGGCCAGTACTGGAGCTTCGTGCGCCCGCAGAGCGGCGCGGCCGAGCACACGCTGTCGTTCGTGGAGCAGGGCGGTCGCGTGATCCTGTCTCCCGCCGACGTCGCATACCTCGACATGAAGTACGACCCCACCACCGACCAGGGTCTCGTGTGGGCGAACGGGCCCACCTCGGTGACGGAGTCGTACCTGTGGGAGCCGACGGAGGTCATCCCGGGTCTGAGCGAGCAGCAGATCCTCGGGATCGAGGCACCCATCTGGACGGAGACGCTGCGCACCATCGGGGAGCTCGAGTACTTCGCGTTCCCGCGCATCGTGTCCATCGCCGAGCTCGCCTGGTCGCCGCAGAACTCGGGCACGGCTGGAGCGCGCTTCGACGACTTCGGCGACCGCCTCGCGGGCCTGCAGCCTCGGCTCGAGGCCGCGGGCATCACCTATTACAAGGCGCCGGACGTGCCCTGGCGCGACTAGTGCATGCGGTGGGCGGCGTCGTGGCGGCGCAACCACGCGTCACCGATGATCGCGACCACGATGGCGAGCACGAGGACCGCGACGTCGACGAACGGCAGCACGGTGATGTCGGAGCGGTCGAGCAGGATGCCGCCGATGAGCGCTCCGCCCCCGATGCCGACGTTGAACGAGGTGGTCAGGTAGGCCGAGGCCGTGTCTCTCATCCGCGGTGACGCGGTGTGCAGCATGCGACTCTGCAGCATGGCCGGAGCACCGCCGAAAGCGGCACCCCACAGCACGAACATCACGACGACGACCCACGGTGTGGCGGGGAACAGTCCGATCACGAGCACGGCGAGCGCTACCCCGCCTACGGCGACGATGAGCGCCGACCGCGGGAACCGGTCGGTCAGCATGCCCGCGAGCACGAGGCCGAAGGCACCCGCGCCGCCGTAGACCAGGAGCATGACGGCGACCGCTCCGGCGTCGAACCCGACCGGTGAGATGAGGAACGACGCAATGTAGGTGTAGAAGATGTTGTGCCCGACGATCACGAGCAGCACGACGACGCACACGACGACGATCCCGGGAATGGAGCGGTCTTTGCGCAGCGGAATCGCGATCTCCCCGGTCGCGAGCACCTCGATGTGCTGCACCGCCGGCAGGAAGCGCGCTGCGACGACCATCAGCACGACGATGATGCCGCCGATGACCGCGAAGGCCAAGCGCCAGCCGAGGGCGTGGCCGAGCGCCGTGCCGAGCGGCACGCCGAGCACGAAGGCAGCGGTGGCCCCACTACTCGTGATGGCCACGGCCCTGCCGATGCGATCGGCCGGAACGAGGTGCGCCGTGTACGCCCCGACCACCGCCCAGAACAGGCCGTGGGCGAGTCCGCCGATGATGCGCGCCACGGCGAGCACCTCGTAGGTCGGGGCGATGGCCGCGAGCACGCTGCCGAACACGAAGACGAGGAGCGCGATCATCACGAGTGCTTTGCGCGAGTGGTTGCGCGTCAGGGCCGTGAGAGGGGCAGCGGTCACGACCACGGTGCCTGCGAAGAGGGTCACGAGCAGGCCGATTTGCGACTCGGAGACCTGAAGCTCGCGAGCCATGTCGGGCAGCAGCCCGGTCGGCAGGAACTCGCTGGTCACCGAGGTGAAGATGAGTGCCGAGAGAGTGAAGAGCCCCACCCAGGGGAAGGGCTGGTCCACTCGAGTCATCGCTTCAACCCTAGGCCCTACGCTTGACGGGTGACTCTCGCTGCGACCCACTGGATCCTGACCCTCGTGTGCGAGGACAGGCCCGGCATCGTGCACGCCATCACCGGTGCCATCGTCGAAGCGGCCGGCAACATCACCGAGTCGCAACAGTTCTCGAGCGACGACACCGGCCGGTTCTTCATGCGACTGCAGGTCGAGTCGAGCGTCTCCCGTGAGCGGTTCGAAGCGGCCCTCGCGCCCGTCACCTCGAAGTACTCGATGGAGTGGCAACTGGATGTCGTCGGCCGCCCCCTCCGCACACTCGTGCTGGTCTCCAAGGCCGGACACTGCCTCAACGATCTGCTCTACCGGGAGCGCGCCGACCAGTTGTCGGTCGAGATCCCGCTCGTGATGAGCAATCACAACGATCTCGCCGGACTAGCCGAGTTCTACGACGTACCCTTCGAGTCACACCCCGTTGTGAGCGCCGGACAGAAGCTCGCCTTCGAAGACCGGGTTCAGGAGGTCGTGGAGGCGCACGACATCGAACTCGTCGTACTCGCGCGCTACATGCAAATAATCTCCCCCGCACTGTGCGACGCGCTCAGCGGCAAGGTCATCAACATCCACCACTCGTTTTTGCCGGGGTTCAAGGGCGCCAACCCCTACAAGCAGGCGCACGCCCGGGGCGTCAAGCTCATCGGAGCGACCGCCCACTTCGTCACGAGCGATCTCGACGAGGGCCCGATCATCGAGCAGAACGTCGTTCGAGTGGACCACTCGCGTACGCCCGCTGAGCTCGTCGCAATCGGCCAGGATGAGGAGTCCCGCACCCTCACGCAAGCCGTGAAGTGGTTCGCCGAACATCGCGTTCTGCTCGACGGCGCGCGCACCATCATTTTCAAGTAGTGAGGGATTCACAGATCTCGATATACTGCTGACGACCTCGTCACACAATGGTGCAGAGGCGCGAGCCAGTGTCGAGGTTTCCATGTCAAACGCTCTTGCCCGCCTCTCTGCAGCCGCGGCGGTATTGCTCCTCTCCGCCCTGGGCACGATAACGTTCGCCGCACCCGCGGCGGCCGCGGCGCTCACCGCTTCGACGGAAGCGGAACTCGCCACCGCGATCAACACCGCGAACGGGGATGCCGCCCCCGACACCATCACGCTCACCGGCGCCGGGTTCACCTTGACGGCCGACCTCCCCATGATCACAACGGATATTGCGATCGCCGCGCCCGGCTCGGCAACGTTCGCGATCCAGGGCAACGCCTTGTTCGACGCGTTCGACATCGAAGGCCTTCCCGGTGCGCTGGTCACCGTGAGCATCTCCGGCCTGACGATCGCCGGAACGGTCGACGACAGCATCTCGGCGTTCCACGCGAACCTCTCCCTGTCCGACGTCGTAGTCGGGTCAGACGGCCTCCGTCATGAAGACGGCGATCTCGCGATCGCCGGTTCCGAGTTCACGGGGTCCGACGACACGGGCGCCACCGTCTTCGTGTACGGCAGCCAGACCGTTGTGATCCAGGACACCACGTTCGACTCCAACACCACCGTCGGCCTGGACCTGCAAGCCAGGGACGACACCGTCAGCACGCTGACGAATGTCTCGGCCGAAGCGAACGGCAATGACGGATTCAACTTCTTCCTGGTCGACCGGGCGAGCCTCACCACGAGCGGGCTGACGGCCATCGGCACGACGAATGGCAACGGTCTCGATGTCGATGCCGAGCTCTCGGCGACCGCCACTCTCACCAACACGGTCGCTTCAAACAACTCGAACGACGGCGCGTACGCCGCGTCCTTCGACGACGCCTCGATCGTCTTTGCAACCCTGTCCGCTGACCACAACGGCGGCGACGGGCTGGACGTCAACGCAGGAGGCGGCGGTTCGGTGAGCTTCACGGATGCCACGGTGACCTTCAACGGGGACAACGGCGTCGAGTCCGACGGCGACGACACCGGCTCGACCATCACGTTCCTCCGCCTCAACTCGAGCGACAATGCCGCTCGCGGCGTCGACGCCCAGCCTGCAGGCGGCGCGTCGATGAGCTTCACGCAGGCCCAGTTGCGTCGCAACCTCGAGGGCGGGCTGTACGTCGATGATGACGGGGGCAGCGGCACATTCGACCTGATCAACTCGACGATCGACGGCAACGGCAACGCGTCCGCGTTGGGCGGTGGCATCGAGTTCGAGTCGGATGCGGCTATTGCGCTTACAGTCACCGGGTCGACGATCTCCAACAACCTGGCCGAGGCAGGTGGCGGCATCTTCGCCTCGATGGAGGCGGCCACCGATTCCCTGACCATCGTCAGCTCGACTATCTCCGGCAACACCGCAGAGATCATCGGAGGGGTGCTTGCGTTCGCGCCGAACGGCGGATCCCCGTTCCTCCTCTCGCACAGCACGATCACCGACAACGAGAGCACCGACGGCTACCCGGCGGTAGTGCTGGACTCGGTTGAAGCAACCGTGGGGCACACGATCATCGCGGCAAACACGGGCGGTGCCGCAGATGCAGACGATCTCGTGCTGTTCGGCGGCAGCCTCGAGATCGACTACAGCCTCATCCAGGACGCCGACCCGTCGACCGCCCCCGTGATCGCTGCGGGAACGGGCAACATCGTCGGCTTCGGGGCCGACCTCGGCCCGCTCGCCGACAACGGAGGGCTGACCTTCACGCACCTGCCGAGTGCGTCGAGCCGCGCGGTCGACGCGGGCGATCCTGCAATCACGGGCGCTCCGGCTACCGACCAGCGTGCGGCAGCGCGGATCGTGCGCGTTATCGACATCGGCGCCGTTGAGGTGCAACCCGCGGTCGCCCTCGCAGCAACCGGAGCAGACCCGACCGGGTCGCTGCTGGTCGGTGGAGTGGCGGGTGCCGCAGGCATCCTCCTGCTGGTCGTCGCTTCCCGCAGACGAAGGGATGCTACGGCGACCGTAGCGCCAATATACTGAGCTACCCGCTCGACGAGCCGGGGCGTTCCCTCCGTATCGTCGTGGCCTCCCGAGTGCGCCGCCGCGCGTAGCTATGCTGGCCGCGTGACCACCCTCTTCCACGGAGCTCGCAAACTCGACGCCGCCGGCGAGGTCGATGGTTTCTGGATGCTCACCGACGGTGACACGATCGTCGCGACCGGCAGCGGCCCCGCCCCTGGGCCCTCCCCCGCCGAGGTCGACGTGGGCGGACACTGGCTCGTTCCCGGCTTCATCGACCTGCACGGCCACGGTGGCGGCGGACACTCGTTCGATGACGGCCCCGACGAGCTGCTCGCCGCCCTCGCCACCCATCGCGCGCACGGCACTACCCGCTCGGTCGTCAGTCTCGTCGCCAACCCCATCGCGGCACTGCGGGCATCCCTCGGCATGATCGCCGACCTCGCGGCCTCCGACCCGCTCATCCTCGGCTCGCACCTCGAGGGGCCGTTCCTCGCGCCCGACAATCGCGGCGCACACAACCTCGAGTTCCTGCTCGAGCCCCAGCCCTACGAGGTCGAGGAACTGATCGGCGCCGCCCGCGGAACCCTGCGGCAGCTCACCATCGCGCCCGAGCTGCCCGGCTCGATGGAGGCGATCGATGTGCTCGTCGAGGCCGGAATCGCGGTGGCGATCGGGCACACTCGCGCCGACGAGCGACTCGCGCACGAGGCCTTCGACCGCGGCGCGCGAATCCTCACCCACGCGTTCAACGCGATGCCGGGCATCCACCACCGCGATCCCGGGCCCGTTGTCGCCGCGTTCGACGACGAGCGCGTGACACTCGAGCTCATTCTCGACGGCAAGCACGTGCATCCGAGTGTCGCCCATCTCGCGTTCGGCGCCGCGCCCGGCCGCATCGCCCTCGTGACCGACGCCATGGCTGCCGCCGGTTCGGTCGACGGCGACTACACCCTCGGCTCGCTCAACGTCACCGTGCATGAGGGACTCGCCATGCTACGCGGCACCAACACGATCGCGGGGTCGACGCTCACCCAGGACTCGGCGTTTCGGCAGGCGATGCGCGACGCACACGTCACGCCGACGGAGGCGATAGCCGCGCTCACGCTGACGCCCGCACGAGCGCTCGGCCTCGACCACCGGCACGGGATGCTCGCTGCCGGGTACGCCGCCGACGCCGTGCTGCTCGACCACGAGTGGCGGGTGACCGCCGTCTGGGCGGACGGGGTGCGGCTCTAGCCTTCTAGGGGCGCTCCCAGTCCAGCCGGTGCTCCCACGCGTAGCGGTAGTAGTCGGCGTGGGCGAGCCGGGACGCCGCCGCCTCATCGACGATGACGGTGACCCGCGCATGCAGCTGCACCGCCGACGCTGGCAGCGACGCCGTCACCGGGCCTTCGACGGCGCCGGCGAGGGCCTCGGCCTTCGCCTCCCCGAACGCGAGCAGCACGAGATGCCGCGCACGCAGGATCGTGCCGAGCCCTTGCGTGATGCAGTGCATCGGCACGTCGTCGATCGAGTCGAAGAATCGCGCATTGTCGCGCCGGGTCTGCTCGGTGAGGGTTTTCACGCGAGTGCGTGACGCGAATGACGAGCCCGGCTCGTTGAAGCCGATGTGACCCGTTCGGCCGATGCCGAGCACCTGCAGGTCGACGCCGCCCGCGGCGACAAGAGCCCGCTCATAGTCCTCCCCCGCGAACTCGATGGGTCCCTCATCGCCGGGAACCCGCACGAGCGACGGCGTGAGTCCGAGCGGTTCGACGACTTCACGCGTGATGACCGAGCGATAGCTCTGCGGATGCCCGGGCGGCAGTCCCACGTACTCATCGAGTGCGAATCCCCGCACGCGCGAGAGGTCCAGGTCACGCGCGGCGAGGGCGCGCCATGTCGTGAGGGGCGTGGATCCGGTGGCGAGCCCGAGCACGGCGTCCGGATTGCCGACGACGAGGTGCCCGATCGCGTCGGCGGCCAGCTCGCCCGCGGCATCCGCCGAATCGACGATGACGACTTCGGCCATTCAGTGCTCGTCCATCTGGCGCTCGTGCATCTGGCGCTCGTGCACCTGGCGCTCGTGCACCTGCCGCTCGTCCATGTCAGGCGACTCCGACGAGCGCGGCTCCCACGGCTGCCGCGGGAAAGTCGGCGGGCACGATGTTCACGCGCTCGCTCAAGTGGATCGACGCCAGGAACGGCGACGCCGCCTCCCACGACGCGAGCACGGAGCGCACGTCGTCGAGCAGCACCGGCCCGAGCGACGAGATCCCTCCGCCGATCATGACGCTGTCGACGTCGACCGTGAGCACGAGGATGCGCACCGCCGCCGCGACGTTCTCGACGAGCCGCTGCTTCACCTCGAGGGCGAGCGAGTCGCCGGATGCCGCTGCCGCGAACAGTGCGCGCGCCGGCTTGGGATCGTCGCTGGGCCACTGTCGCGCAATGGCGGACCCGGATGCGACCGTCTCGAGGCAGCCTCGCTGCCCGCACGGGCACTCCGGACCGTTGGGGTCGACCGGGATGTGGCCGATCTCGCCGGCCGTGCCGCGGGACCCGCGCCACAGCCTGCCGCCGAGCACGATGCCCGCGGCGAGGCCCGTGCCGAGGTTGAGGTACGCCATCGAGTAGGTGTCGGGTTTCTCGAGCAAGTGGAAGGCGCCGAGGGCCGCGGCGTTCACGTCGTTGTCGATGCGCACCTCGCGGCCGAGCCGCTCGGAGAGCTCGGCGCCGAGATCCAGACCGTCGAGGCCGAGGTTGACGGCGTGCGAAACCCGGCCGGTGTCGTCCACGGCGCCGGGAATCCCGATGCCGATCGAAGCGAAGGCACCGATCTCGACCTGGGCGAGTTCGGCGAGGCGAGTGACCGCGGTGATTGCGGTCTCGACGACCGCGTCATGCCCGAAGCCCGTGGGCAGCCTGAGCTGGTGCACGATCGTGCCGTCGGCCGTCACTGCCACGGCATCCGTCTTCGTGCCGCCGATGTCGATGCCTATGCGCATGAGCGCGCGAACGGGTGCCGCGCCGGTGCGCGTCGAGTCGAGCTGCGTCATCCCTTCACCGCTCCCGCGACGAGGCCGCTCGTCATGCGCCCCTGCACGATGACGAAGAAGATGACGACGGGGATGGCCATGAGGGTCGAGCCGGCCATGATCGCGGCCCAGTTGGTGGTGCCGTTCGCGATCTGGAACGTGCGCAGCCACACCGGCAGCGTCATCATCTCGGGCCGGGAGTTGACGACGAGCGAGACGAGGAACTCATTCCAGGCCTGGATGAACCCGAACACCCCCGTCGCGACGAGGCCTGGCGCGAGCAGCGGGAAGGTGATCTTCCAGAACGCGCCCATGCGTGAGAGGCCGTCGATCATGCCGGCCTCCTCGAGGTCGATGGGCACGCCGTTGACGAAACCGCGCAGAGTCCAGATGGTGAACGGCAGCACCGTCGCCACGTAGACGATCGTGAGGCCCGCGATGGTGTTGAGCAACGACCAGCCGTCGAGCACTCGGTAGACGGAGACGATCATCGCCTCCCCCGGGATCATCTGCACGATGAGGATCGTCAGGATGAACGCCTTGCGGGTCTTGAAGCGGAAGCGAGTGACGGCGAGCGAAGCCATGAACGCGAAGACGAGCGCGATCGTCACGGTGAGCAGGGTCACCATGATCGAGTTGCCGAGCGCGGGCACGAACTCCGACCGGGAGGCGTCGAACACCGTCTGGTAGTTGCGCAGGGTGAAACTCTTGGGCCAGAACGTCACCTGCGACGTGATGATCTCGTTGTTCGGCTTGAACGAGGTCTGGATCATCCAGTAGACGGGGAAGACCGAGACGATCGTGATGACGACGGCGATCGCGCTGAACAGCACGCTTCGGATGCGCCGGGCAGTTCGGCCGGTGCGGGCACCGGTCGGCGGCGCGGTGGCGGTGACGGCGGTCACAGCGGGTCCTCCTTGAGAGTCTGGCGCACCCAGTAGATCGAGATGGCCATCATGATGATCACGGTCAGCACGGCGATCGCGCCCGCGAGCCCGTACTCGCCCGAACCGAGACCCACTTGCACGATGTAGACGCCGAGGGTCGACGTCTGGTCGCGGATGCCGCCGATACCCTGCAGGGCGAACACCTGCGTGAAGACCTTCAGATCCCAAATCACCTGGAGGATGAACACGACGAGGAAGATCGACCGCAGGTACGGGAAGACGATGAGCCGGAACCGCTGGGACCCTGAGGCCCCGTCGAGCTGGGCCGCCTCCATGATCTCGTCCGGAACTTGCGTGAGCCCCGCGTAGACCGTGAAGGCCACGAACGGGATGGCGCCCCACACGACGATGAGGGTGAGCACGGTAAAGAAACTGAGGGGCTCGATGAGCCACGAGTGGCCCTGGTAGTCGAGGCCGAAGAAGTTGGTGAGCACGAAGTTGACGACCCCGTATGCCGTGTCGAACATCCAGCCCCACACCACGGTCGCGGTGAGCGGGGGCATCGCCCAGGCCAGCAGAAGGCCGACCGAGAGCACGAGGCGGAACGTCTTGGTGAGCGCGGTCATGAGCAGTGCCACGAGAGTGCCGAGCACCATCGTGAGCGCCACGTTGACGGTGGCGAACGCGAAGCTGCGGAACAGCACCTGCCAGAACTGCCGGTCGGTGAGCACTTTCACGTAGTTGTCGAACCACACGAACGGAGCGGGGGCGCCGAATACCTGCGCCCTGCCGTACTCCTGGAACGACATGATGAGCAACTGGATGAGCGGCCACCCCACGAGCACGAGCAGAATCGCCGTGGCCGGGATAAGCAGCACATAGGGGGTGAAGCCGCCCTTCAGCACGCCCTTGCGGCCACCAGCCGGGGTGCCGCGGGAGGGGGCGACGAGACGCTCCCCGTCGATGCCGCTCGGCGCGACGTCGATCGTCGTTCCGATCGTGGTCATGACTGCTCCCGTTACGATTGCGGTGTGCCCCGAGACCTTTCCTAGGGCGATGGGCAATTGAAAAAGGATGCTCGGCTCAGCCATGCGCGGCGGAGCCGAGCATCCCCATTACTTCAGTTAGCCGTTGAGAATCTCGTTGATGCGCTCATCGAGACCAGCGGCCAGTTCCTTGACGTCGCCACCCTGCGCGATCTGCACGAAGAAGTCCGTGAGAACACCGGATGCCTCGACGTCGGCCCACTTGGGCGACGCCGGGGTGAGGCGCGCGTTGCCGGCCGCTTGCGCGATCGCCTGGGCGACCTCGTCGGTGCCGAGCGTGTCGGCCAGCGACAGCTTCGCCGGCACGAGGCCGTTCTCGCCGTAGATGGTCTGGAACTCGTCGCTCAGGATGATCGCGAGCGCCTTCTTCGCGAGCTCGGGATGAGCGGACTTCGCCGAAACGGCGATGTTCGATCCGCCTGCGAAGACCTGCGCCGCACCGCCGTCCATGCCCGGGAGGGCGTAGACGCCGAGGTTGGCCTCCTGGTCGGGGCAGCCCGGAGCCTCAGCGTCGAGGGGGGCCAGGATCGACCACTTCACCCAGCTGGGGGCGGAGAGCTGCAGGGTGGTTCCCTCGCAGAACCCGACCTGCGGGTTCGTCTCGTTCGCGTCCTTCGGCGCGAGCGAAGCGTTGGTCATGACCTGCTGCACTTGTTCGAGACCTGCGATCGACCCGTCGGACGAGAACTGTGCCTTCCACTCGCCGTCTTCGAACGTGGCGATGTCTCCGCCGTTCTCCCAGAGGTAGGGAAGAGCGTTGTACCAGTCCTGACCGGGCCACCACAGACCCGACTTGCCGGGGTTGGCAGAGGCGAGCGCCTCAGCGTTGGAGATGTACTCGTCGAGGGTCGTGGGAACTTCGAGTCCGGCTGCGGCGAGCGCATCCTTCTTGAAGAACACGAGACGCGCGCCCGAGTACAGCGGAGCCGCATAGAAGTGGCCGTCGTACGAACCCGCCTCCACGAAACCGGGGAGCAGGTCGTCACCGCCGAGCGCCTCGTAGTCGTCGGTGAGGTCGAGGAACGCACCCGATGACGTGAACGCCGCCGCCTGCGTGTTGCCGACCTCGACGACGTCGGGGCTGTCGCTGCCGGAGAGGTTGGTCGTGAGCAGGTCGACGAGACCGCCCCACGCCTGCTCCTCGATGGTGAGAGTGGAACCGGGGTTCTCCTCCTCGAAGGTCTCCTTCAGGTAGTCGCGCGCTGCCTGGGGAGTGTCGGTTCCGACGAGCCAGACACGGATGTCTCCGGTCTCGGCCTCTCCTCCGCCAGTGTCGCCACCCGCTGCACAACCCGCGAGAGCCAGCGACGCTGCGACGCCGAGCGCCGCAATGCTGAGTTTCCTCATTAGTTTTACCTTTCCTAGGGCGATGGTGTCAGCGGGAGCTGGACACCCCGTGGTGCTGGGGTTCGCTATGAGACCCCGAGTTGCGCGGAGAGCACCATGACGGCTGCGCCGCGCATGACTATGTCCTCCCCGAGCGTGGTCATCCGCAGCGTCAGATCGCCGTGGAACTCGGCCATCGTCCGGTTACGGAGCGTCTCGATGGTCGCCTGGGCAAGCGGGCCATCAAGCAATCGCGTCGGACCGCTCAGTACGACCTCGGCGAGGTTGAGCGCTCCGACGACGGGAGCGAGGGCGATGCCGAGGCGCTGCCCTGCTTCCGTGAGAATCTGCAGTTCGCGATCGGGGGATGCCGCGATCGCCCGCTCCAGCCGCGGGGTCGCGAGCCACGTCTCGAGGCAGCCCCGCTTGCCGCACGCGCACTCGGCACCGCCGTCGGTACCGACCACGACGTGGCCGATCTCACCCGCGGCGAAGCGGCTGCCGAACAGCGGCGTACCGCCGAGCAGCAGGCCCGCGCCGACACCGTGGCCGACCTTGATGAGCATCATGTCGCTGTCGGCGCTGCCGAAGCTGTGTTCGGCGAGCGCCGCCGCATTCGCGTCGTTCGCGACGACGACGGGGATGCCGAAGCGCTCGGCGAGCGTCGCCTGCAGTTCCTCGCCCTCCCAGCCCAGGTTCGGCGCGCTCAGCACCACGCCGGCGAGGTCGACGACGCCGGGGGATCCGACACCGAGGCCGAGCACCGGGAGCGTGGCCTGGGCGATGAGCGACTCGGCGAGCGCTGATACCAGAGCCGTCGCATCCGCCCCGGTGCTTCCGGCGAGGGGAAGCTCCGCGCGGTGCAGTATCTGCCCGTCGAGATCGAGCACGGCGCCGCGGAAGATCGCGTACTCGCTGAGGTCGATGCCGATGATCTGGAAGGCGTTGCGGTTGAGATCGAGCAACGTCGCGGGCTTGCCGGGACGGGCATCCTCGCGCTGTCCGGTCTCGATCACGAGGCCCTCGACGATGAGTTCGGCGACGAGGTCGGAGATCGTCACACGAGTGAGGCCGGTCTCGCGCGCGATGTCGGCGCGGCTCTGCTGTCCGGCGCGATAGAGGGTCTGCAGCACGAGGGAACGGTTGTGCCCGCGCGCGTGCTCCGGAAGCACTTTCGTCGTGGGACGCAATGCCCGTCCTGCCGCAAACCCCGTTGTCATGTTTGTTAGTAAACCTTACGAACAAACTATTCGCAAGATTTACCCCTCGACTTAACCCAGTCGTTACCTGCCGCGACGTCAGGCAGCTCAGAACACGATCCGACTCAGGGAGGTATCAGGCACCTTGCAGCATCGACGCTGATCCGTCCGGCATGCTTGTGACGAACTTCCTCCAACCGAGAGCGAGACCAGCTATGACCGGCACGACCTCGAGCACCACCAAATACTCCATCGCACTGATCGCCGGCCTGTCCCTCGTGGGTGCCCTCGCCGGCTGCAGCGCACCCGCGGCCGACACGGGATCGGACACCGGATCCACCCCGGATGCGCCCGCCCGCGACTACGCGGATGGAACGTACACAGAGAGCGGGGACTACTCCGCGCCGAGCGGCACGGAAACCGTCGAAGTCACGATCACCCTCGCGGACAACATCATCACGGCAGTCGATGTCGTCGGTGACGCCACCGATCCGGAGGCCAGGCTCCATCAGGGCGAGTTCATCGACGGCATCCAGGGTGTCGTCGTCGGCAAGAACATCGACGAGATCCAGGTCGACAAGGTCGGCGGCTCCTCGCTCACCAGCGGCGGCTTCAACCGAGCCATCGACGCGATCAAGGCCGACGCTGCCGAATAGCATCCGGTTCGACGCGATCGGCACGGGTTGGCAGCTCGACACCGCCGATCCCATCGAGGCAGACCTCGAAGCCGCCATCATGGCGCGCATCGAGGTGTTCGACCGTACCTGGTCGAGGTTCCGGCACGACTCGCTCGTCGCGCGAATCGCGACGACGCCCGGCGTGTGGGAGTTCCCGGATGACGCTGCGCCGCTCTTCGACCTGTACCGCCGGTTGTACGAGGTGACGGATGGCGCCATGAGTCCGCTCGTGGGTCGCGCCCTCGAGAACCTGGGCTACGACCGTGCATACTCGCTGCGCCCGAACGGCGGCTCGACGACTGTGCCCGCTTGGGACGACGCGATCTCGTGGGACGGGCACGCCCTCACCACAGTGCGGCCGGTGTCCATCGACGTGGGGGCCGCCGGGAAGGGCTACCTCGTGGACATCGTGAGCGGCATGCTCGCAGAAGCCGGGCACGAGGAGTTCATCGTGGACGGGAGCGGCGACATCCGCCAGCACGGCGCCGCCTCGATCCGGGTGGGCCTCGAGCATCCTAGGGACACCACCAAGGCGATCGGCATCGCCAATCTCCACAACCGGGCGATCTGCTCGTCTGCCACCAACCGCAGAACGTGGGGCGACGGGCTCCACCACGTCATCGATGCAACGACAGGCCTGCCGACGACGCGGATCATCGCGACCTGGGCCGTCGCGGCCACTGCCCTCGAGGCCGACGGCATCTCGACGGCACTGTTCTTCACGGACCCCGCCCGCTTGGCCGAGCGCTTCGAGTACGACTATGTGAGGATGCTGTCCACCGGACGGGTAGAGTTCTCGCCACACCTCGATGGGGAGATATTCACGTGAAGCAATGGCTCGATCGCGTGACGGGGGCCGTCACGATGTACAAGCTCGTCATCCTGCTCCTGTCGGCCATCGGCGCCGTCGCGCTCGTGCTGTCGCTGCTCGGCCAGCTCGCCTACGCCCCCCTGGATCTGCTCGCCTCGGCTCTTGTCGCCATCGCGGCGACGAGTGCCTCCAGCTGGCTCGCCGCCAAGATCATCCGCGTCGAACCGCACCTCGACTCCTCGTTCATCACGGGGCTGTTGATCTTCTTCGTCATGGGCCCCAAGCTCGACGCACCGGGACTGGTGAGCATCGCTCTCGCAGGCGTCATCGCGAGCGTCTCGAAGTACCTCATCGCCGTGCGGCGCCGCCACATCTTCAACCCGGCCGCCGTCGGTGTCTTCGTCGTCACGCTCATCACTTTCGCTGGCGCCCCTGGCTTCAGTTATGCGAAGTGGTGGGTGGGCACGCCCTTCCTCCTGATTCCCGTGGCGATCGGCGCGTTCCTCGTGCTGTACCGCACCCAACGGCTCACCATGGGTGTCGTCTTCGTCATCGTGGCGCTCACGAGCGTCGTCGCGCGCTACCTCCTGACGGGCGATTCGGCCCTGCTCGCGGTGCAGAACACCCTGCTCTCCTCTCCCCTGATCTTCTTCGCCGGCTTCATGCTCAGCGAGCCCCTCACCCTTCCGCCTCGCCGCTGGCAGCAGCTCGCGGAGGCTGTGGTTGTGGCGCTCCTGTTCACCGTGCCGTTCAGCGTCGGGCTCGTGTCCAACACCCCGCAGTTCGCGCTCCTGGTGGGCAACCTGCTCGCCTTCTTCTTCGGCCAACGGCGCGCGATCCGCATGGAGTACCTCGGCAAGTCCCAGATCGGCCCGACCACGTGGGAACTGAGATTCCAGCCCGACCGGCCGGTGCGCTTCGAGCCCGGGCAGTACATGGAACTCACGATTCCGCATCGCAAGGCGGACTTCCGCGGCAGCCGCCGCTACTTCAGCATCTCCTCGGCCCCCAACGACGATGACCCGATCACGTTCGCGATAACGCTGCCGAGCAAGTCGAGCAGCTTCAAGAGGGCTCTGCTCGACCTCGAGCCCGGAGCAACCGTGCACGGAACGAGCGTGGGCGGTGACTTCGCCCTGCCGTCCGACGTGAACGAGCCCCTACTGCTCGTCGCGGGCGGCATCGGCATCACGCCGTTCGCGAGCCAGCTCGCCCACGCGACCGCGCGCGGCGAGAAGCGGGATGTCGTGGTCGCCTACGCGACGAGCAACGCCGGCCAGCTCCCCTACGCCTCGCAACTGGCTGCATCCGGAGCTCGCGTCGTGCTCTACGGCCCCAGGCCCGACACCCTCCCCGCCGGCTGGACGTACGGCGGCGAGGGCCGCGTCACGGGCGAGCGGCTCGCCGAGGCGATTCCGGATGTCGCCCAGCGCCGGGTGTTCGTGTCCGGTCCCCCGGCGCTCGTCAACGACCTCCGTCGCGCGCTGCGATCACAGGGCGCACGTCGCGTGCACTCGGACTACTTCTCGGGGTACTAGAGCAGCCCGAGCGCCTGCACGGCGTCGCGCTCCTCGATGAGCTCATTGACCGAAGCATCGATTCGGGCTCGGGAGAAGGCGTCGATCTCGAGTGCGGGCACCACCTGCCAGTCGCCTCCCGTCGAGGTCACCGGGAACGAGCTCACGAGCCCTTCGGGCACGCCGTAGGAGCCGTCAGAGACGATCCCCGCCGACGTCCAGTCTCCTTCGGGTGTGCCGAGCACCCAATCGCGAACGTGGTCGATCGCGGCGCTCGCGGCCGAGGCGGCCGACGACGACCCTCTCGCGTCGATGATCGCCGCTCCGCGCCTCGCTACGACCGGAATGAACTGCGTCTCCACCCAACCGGGGTCGACCTCGGCGGGCGCCCCGTCGACGAGCGCGTGGGTGAGATCCGGGTACTGCGTCGAGGAGTGGTTTCCCCAGATGGTGAGCCGCGTGATGGCCGAGACCGGTGCACCTGTGCCGCGCGCGAGCTGCGCGACGGCCCGGTTGTGGTCGAGCCTGGTCATCGCGGTGAACCGGGCGGCAGGCACATCCGGGGCATGGGTGCTCGCGATGAGTGCGTTGGTGTTGGCGGGGTTGCCGACGACGAGCACGCGGATGTCGTCCGCCGCCCGGTCGTTGATGGCGCGTCCCTGAGGTGCGAAGATTCCGCCGTTCGCCGCGAGGAGATCGGCGCGCTCCATGCCCGCGGTGCGCGGACGCGAACCGACGAGCATCGCCAGGTTCGCGCCATCGAATGCGGCTGCCGGGTCGTCAACGACGTCGATCGACTCGAGCAGCGGAAACGCGGAGTCCTCGAGCTCCATCGCAACACCTTCCGCCGCGCGCAGGGCCTGCGGGATCTCCAGCAGGCGCAAGCGCACGGGCGTGCCCGCGCCCAGCATGGCACCCGAGGCGATCCGGAACAGAAGCGCGTAGCCGATCTGGCCGGCGGCGCCGGTGACGGTGACGATCACACGTAAGACACTACGCCGCCGTCACCGCCCCCATACGGGCTATGCCGTGGTCCACTCCCGCTCGTCTTCGTCCTCGCGACGGCGGCGAGCCGCCGCGATGAGGAACCATGCGACCCCGGCCACGAGGATGAGTCCGAGCAGCGAGCCGCCGAGGATCGGCATCGCGGGAATCGGGTCGGCGACCTTCACCTTCGGCAGCCCGGCAGCCGCGGACGGCTGGCTGTTCGCGATCGCCGACGCCCACGCCTCGTCATCGAGCACGAGGAATCCGACCGACACGGTGACCGGCAGCCCGTCCGAGGACGTTCCGCTCACCGTGAGCGTGTGCTCGCCGGGCAGGAGCGTCGACGGCAGTCGGAAGTTCGTGTGCGCCGAGAGGTCGGCACCCACCATCACCGAGGTGAGGCGAACGGGCGTCGAGAATGCCCAGACGTCGACCGGCGAACCGGAGAGGAAGCCCTCGACCTCGACCTGCAGTTCACCTCCGACGTGCACGACGAGGGTCGAGTTAGCGCTCGGCTTGGCCGAGTCGGCGGGCCAGACGGTGAGCGAGCTGGTGCCGCTTGTCACGGTGAATGCGCTGCCGTTCCTGGTGACCGTCGTCGGAACCTGCTGGTCGCCGCGCGTGGCCGAGGACGTGCCCGGAGCATGCTCGTCCACAGCAGGAGCGGATGATGTCTCGTCGCTTGCGGGAGCCGCCGCGTCCTGGTTGGCGGGAGTCGTGGGCGGTGCCGGTGGTGCCGTCGGGGTGACCGGAGGCGCGGTCGGCGCGACCGGTGGTGCCGTCGGCGTGACCGGAGGCGCCGTCGGCGCGACCGGTGGTGCCGTCGGCGTGACCGGAGGCGCCGTCGGCGTGGGCGGCGTGACCGGAGGCACCGGCGGCGCGACCGCCGACACTCCGGAGACGGAGGCAGAAGCATCCGTGTACGCGGCACGGCTCGCGGTCACTGTGACCTCGGATTCCGTTTCGGGATCGAGTCCGGAGACCGTCACCGTTCCCGCCGAGTGGCCGACTGCCGCGCCGTTGGTGGCGACGAACGCGTAGGTCACGTGGGCCGAGTAGTTCGTGATCGTGAACGTGAAGCCGTCCGCGGTCGCCACCGGGGTGGAGAACAGCGGGGCGACGCCCGTGGAGATCGCGGTACCGAGAACGTCGAACGTGGCGTCCGTCTCCCCCGCATGCGAGTACAGCACGGTCACGGTCGCCGATTCCCCGGGCGCGAGGCCCGTCACGGTGACGATCGCCCCGGTCATCGACGCGGAGCCCGCGGTGGTCGAGAGCTGATACGTCGCGTCGACCGCGAAGTTGGTGATCACGAACGAGAACCCGTCGAGACTCGGCACGACGCCGTTGTCAACGTCGATTGCGCCCGTCAGGAGCGAGGATCCGAGGATGCTCGAACTCGCGTCCGTGTACCCGTCGAGCACCGCAGTCACGGTGACCGTCGACCCCGCACCGGGAGCGAGGCCGCTCACGGTCACGACCGAGCCCGAGCGGATCACCGTTCCGTCGGTCGCCGAGATGAGGTAGCCCACCGAGGCCGACAGGTCGTCGATCGTGAACGTGAAGCCGTCTGCCGTGGGAACGCCCGCCGACAGTGTCGGCGCGGAACCCGTGTCGAGGGCCGTGCCGCTCACCATCGCTGAGGAGCCCACATACCCGGTTCGAGAGACGGCCACGGTGACGTCAGCAGAAGCGCCGGCCGCGAGACCGGAGACCACGAAGTCGCCGTCGGAACCGGTCACCACAGCGCCGCCGGTAGCGGTAGCGGTGTAGTCGAACGCGGAATCCGCGTTCGTGACTGAGAACGTGAAGCCGTCGGCCGCGCGCGAGGTGCTCGAGAAGGTCGGCGCGGGCGCCTCGGGCCTGGCGCTTCCCTCGACCGACACCGACGCATCCGTGCGCCCGGAACGCACCGCGGTGACGGTGAGATCAGCCGATTCGCCGTGCGCGAGACCGCTCACGGTGAGGGTGGTGCCCGAGAGTGTGGCGCTGCCCGCGGAAACGGTGACCGTGTACGCGGCGGCGGCATCGGGGTTCTCGAGTTCGACGGTGAAGCCGCCCTCCTCGCTCACCGGTGTCGACAGTACGGGAGCAGTTCCGGTCGTCAGTGCCGAACCGCTCACGGTCGCGGAGACGGTCGTGTAGCCCAAGCGCGTGGCCGTGACGGTCACCGTCGATGCGGCACTCGCGGCGAGGCCGCTTACCGTCACCGTCGACCCGGACACCGTGGCGGTTGCGCCGTTGGTCGCGGCGGCCGAGTAGGTGACGTTGCTCGAGTAGTTGGTGATGTCGAAGGAGAATCCGTCGAGGAGGCGCGAGGGCGTGCCGAGCACGGGCGCGACGCCCGGCCCGATCGGCATGACGCTCGCCGAAGCGGCGCTCGCGAAGCTGGTGCCCTGCGCGTTCACCGCATAGACGATGAACGTGTACGAGGTGCCGTTTGCGAGCCCCGTCACCGTTGCCGCGCGCGTCGTGGAAACGCCATCGGCGAACTGCGTGTAGCTGGAACTGGCGGCGGCCTTGAACCACACCGTGTAGTCGGTGACAGCAGTCTGGCCGACGGCTCCCGCGTTCCACGTGAGCGAGACCTGAGCGTCGCCCGAGGTGCCCGCGACGCCCGACACCGAACCCGGCGCACCGGTGTAGACCACCGGTACGCGCGGCGTCGAGCGCGTGCTCGTGCCGGCGGCGTTGACCGCCTCGATCGTCACGTAGTAGGTCGTGCCGTTCGTGAGGCCGGTGAGCGTGCAGGTCAGCGGGCCCGACGTCCACGCGCACGTCTTCAACTGGCTGCCCTGCGACGCGGCGGACCACGCGACGATCGAGTAGCTCGTGATCGGCGATCCGTTCGCGTTCGGCGCCACCCACGTGACGGTCGCGGTCGTGTTGCCCGGCTCCGCTACGATCGTCGTCGCGGAAGGCGTGTCCGGCAGGGTGAACGGCGTCGCCGTCATGGTGGATGACGCGGCACCCGCCCCAGCGGAGCTCACGGCGCGCAGCGCCACCGTGTAGGCAGTGCCGTTGGTGAGACCCGAGATGGTGATGGGGCTCGACGTGCCGGTCGCGGCGAGCCACGTGCCGCCGTTGAGCTGGTACTCGTAGCCGGTGATCGATCGCGTGCCCGCCGCGCCCGCGGTGAAGGTCGCGGTGAGGAAGGTGTTCGCGGGCGTCAGCGCCGTTAGCGTCGGAGCGCTCGGCTTGGCGAGCGGCGTGACCGCGACTCGAGGCCCCGAGTACTGTCCCGTGCCCGCATCATTGGTGGCACGCACCGAGACGAAGTAGCCCGTGCCGTTCGTGAGAGAAGTGATCGAGCACGAGGTGGACGTCGTCGTGCACGAGGCCAGCGGTGTCGTCGAGCTCGCAGTGGCCCACGCCGTGGCGGTGTAGCCGGTGATCGCCGAACCGCCGTCGGAGGACGGCGCCGCCCACGACACGTCGGCCTGGGCGTTGCCGGAGGCGACGGCGATCGACTGCGGCGCGCCCGGTGTCGTGCGGGGCGTGCCCGATCGCGACGGCGAGACCGAACTCGGGCCGGCGATGTTGACCGCGCGCACCTCGACCGTGTGGGTCGTGCCATTGCTGAGGCCCGCAAGGACGAAGGGCGACGACAGCGAACCGGTCGAGAAGAACTCCCCGCCGTCGAGGCTGTACTCGATGGATGTGATGGGCGAGCCGCCGTCATCCGCCACCGAGAACGCAACGGAGAGCGAACCGTCGAAAGGCGTGAGCGCGATGACCGGCTCGGCCGGCACGGCACGCGGTGACAGGATGCGCGCCGCCGAGGCGGCGCCCGTTCCTGCCGCGCTGCTCGCGCGCACCATGACGACGTAGTCGGTGCCGTTCACCAGCGGCGTGGTGCCGTTTGTCGACAGGGCCGAAATGACGAGGTTTCCTTCGGTCGCGGTGCCGGATGCCCAACTCGTGCCACCGTCGGTCGAGTACTCCCAACCGCTCACCGCGCTGCCTCCGTCGCTCGCGAGAGAGACGGTGAGCGTAAGGGTGCGATCGGTGGGGCGGAAGGACACGATGGTGGGTTGGCCGGGAACGGCGACGGGAGTCGCGGTCGCGGTCGCGGATGCGTCCCCCTCGCCGACGGAGTTCACGGCACGCACCTGCACGTTGTAGGCGGTTCCGTTGTCGAGGCCCGTGAGCGAGACTTCGCCCGCGAGGCTTGCCGTGTTCGTCCAGGGGCCCGCGCCGATGCGGTACTCGTAGCGAGTGATCGCCGATCCGCCGTTCGCGGGAACGGAGAACTGCACCTTGAGCGCACCCGAGGAGGGCGCGATCGATGTAATGACGGGCGCCGAAGGCGTGGTGCGGGCGATTCCGGATGCCACGCTCGACGCGGCTCCCGCACCGACCGAGTTCACGGCGCGCACCTCGACGTAATAGGTGACACCGTTGGTGAGCGCTGTGAGGCCATCACTCGACAGTGCCGTGATGACGAGCGGGCTCGCCGTCGTGCCTGTGCCGCGCGGAAGCCACGTCGCACCGGCGTCGGTGGAGTACTCGTAGGTCGTAATGGGCGAACCACCGTTGGAGGTCGGTGCGGTGAACGACGCGCTGAGCGTCTGGTCGGAGCCGGCGATCGTGCTGCCGACGATCGCGGGTGCGCCTGGAGTCGTCGCGGGCGTTGCCGTCGACGACGAGGATGCCGCACTCGTGCCGACCGCGTTGCTGGCCCGCACGCGCACGTCGTATGCGGTTCCGTTGTCGAGGCCCGTGATGCTGATGGGGCTCGACGACGAGGATGCCGCGACCCACGGACCGCTCGCCGCGAGCTGGTACTCGTAGCCGGTGATGACCGAACCGCCGTCGTCCGCGACCGCGAACGCGACCGTGAGAGAGCGGTCACCCACGGTGACGGTCGAGATGACCGGCGCGCCGGGCGCGCTCGGAGTCTTCACGGTGACGGGTGCCGAAGCGGTGCCGCCGCCGGCGGCGTTGGTGCCGCGCAACTGGATGAGCGAAGTCGTGCCGTCGCCGAGGCCCGTGATGACGATGGGGCTCGAGCCGCCCGCCGGAACCCAGGAACCGGAGCCGACGCGGTACTCGTAGCCGGTGATCTCGCCACCGCCACCGAAGCCGGGCGTGAAGTCGATCGTCGCGCTGCCCACACCGGGTGTGACGGAGTCGATCGTGGGCGCACCGGGCACGGCGAGCGGCGAACCGCTCATCGCCGCAGAGGCGGCACCCGTGCCGATGGCACTCACGGCACGCAGGCTCACCGAGTAGGTGGCGCCGTTGGTGAGGCCACCGATGAGGATGGGCGACGTCGATCCCGACGCGGTGACCCAGGCTCCGCTGTCGAGTTGATACTCGTAGCGCAGGATGGGGCTGCCCGAGGTGGCCGCGGTGAACGCGACCGAGAGTCCGGCATCCCGGGGCACGATCGTCGTGATGGCGGGCGCCGAAGGCACGCCGCTGGGAGTTACCGCATCGGATGCAGCAGAGACCGCACCCGTGCCGAAGGAGTTGACCGCGGAAACGCGGAAGATGTAGGTCACGCCGTTGGTAAGGCCGGTGACCGTCGCGGTCGTGTCGGTGGACGTGCCGTCGGCGAAGGTCTGCCACGACGGGGTCGCGCTGGATACGGCGTACTCCACGACGTAGTCGGTGATCGGCGCGCCGCCGGAGTTGACCGGCTCGGTCCAGCCGAGCCCGACGGTGCCGTCGCCGCTCGTGCCGATGACGCTCGTGGGCGCATCCGCGGAACCGGTCGAGTAGGAGAGGGTCACGGAGCCGTTGCCGCCGTTGCCCGCGAAGAAGACGTATGTGGCACTGAGGGTGCCTAATCCCGCGGTCGCGTTCGCGCCGGGATAGCCGCCGTAGCCGAGCCACTCGGTAGCGGTACCCATGCCGAACTCCACGCCGCCCTGCTTGCCGCCCTGTGCGCCACCGCCGCCGGCGCCGCCGCCGCCGCCGTCGCAGTTGCCGGAGCAGATCGCCATCACGTCGTAGCCGTTCTGGCCGACGCCCGAGGTGGTGTCCGTGCGGGCGGAGTGGGTCGCCTCGGCCTGACGGCCGATAAGAGTCACGTACTGACCGCTGCCGCCACCGCCACCGGCGCCGCCGGCGACGATCGTCGTCGAGCCCGCCGTGATGACGGTCGCTGCGCCACCGCCACCGCCGGAGCCCGAGCTGCCCTGGTTGCCGGGCATTCCGCCCGCGCCACCGGCGTATCCGCTGAGTGGTGCAACGCCGCCCGCGGCGCGCGTCTGGGCGGCGCCACCGATGCCGGTCGCCCCGCCACCACCCACCGCGATGCTCAGCACCTGTCCCGGGGTCACGGCCATCGTGCCCGTGACCTGGCCCTTGTAGCCGCCTGCGGCGCCCGGGCCGCTTGCGTCGACGCCTCCACGGCCGCCCTCGGCGCCTGTCGCGGTCAACGTCAATTGCGTGATGCCCGCGGGCACCGTAAACGTCTGCAGCCCGCCGGTGTACGAGAAGGTCTGCGTCACCGCCGATGGCGCGGCCTGTACGGCGACGCCGGGCAGAACCACGGATGCCGCGGCCACCACCGCCGCCGCGATGAAAGCAACAAGTGCACGCCAATTACGTCGTCGTGAAGTATCCACGTCAAGCCCCCAGTAACCCGATCCCCCAGAAATGGCCGAATGGCCTCACGTGCGATTCCGCTCGGGTGGAACGAGAACCGATGGCTCAATGCTGTCGGTAACCGGCCAGCAAGGGAAGAGCACTTTGTACCCCACTTGTGGGCGCAAATGCTGACAAAGATGTCCCCCATTTGGGGCGTTTAGCGGCGATTTCGGTGACCCAGTCCTTGGCACTCTCCATGGCAGAGTGCTAACATTTTTTGTGTTGAGCCACGGTGGCTCAACTTCCGCAGCCGCCATTTCGGCGGCCCGACGTGAAGGAGTTGATGACAATGGCCATGCTTTTCGACCCGTTCCGTGAACTGGATCGCGTCGCCGCGAATCTCCTGGACGCTCGCCAGGGCCCGCGACTGATGCCGATCGACCTCTACCGCGACGGTGACCACTACATCCTCAACGCCGACCTCCCCGGCATCGACCCGGGCTCGGTCGACGTGGATGTCGACGGTCAGGTGCTCACCATCAGGGCTGAGCGCACGCCTCGCAGTCAGGAGGGCGTCAAGTGGCTCGCGCACGAGCGCCCGAGCGGCTCGTTCCTGCGCCAGCTCAACCTCGGCGAGGGCATCGCAACGGACAACATCAGCGCGAATTACAACAACGGCGTGCTCAGCGTGATGATCCCGGTGAGCGAGAGGGCGAAGCCGCGCAAGGTGGAAATCACCTCGAACGGCGCCTCGACGCCAGTCGAGATCGAGCAGGGACAGCAGCAGTAGTAACAGCAGAACCCACGAAAAAGGGCCGGGAGCAATCGCTCCCGGCCCTTCGAACTGCGCGCTTGCGCGCGACTGGGCTTATGACAAGCGCAGCGCGAGATTCTTGTCGAGAGTGTCGAGGAACTCCTCGGTCGTCTCCCACTTCTGGTCCGGCCCGACGAGCAGGGCCAGGTCCTTCGTCATGTGGCCGGCCTCGACCGACTTGATCACGACATCCTCGAGCGTCTCGGCGAACGTCGCGAGCGCCGGGTTGTCATCGAGCTTGGCGCGGTGCGAGAGCCCGCGAGTCCACGCGTAGATCGATGCGATCGGGTTGGTCGATGTCGGCTTACCCGCCTGGTGCTGGCGGTAGTGCCGCGTGACCGTTCCGTGGGCTGCCTCCGCCTCGACGACCTTGCCGTCGGGGGTGGCAAGCACGCTCGTCATGAGACCGAGCGAGCCGAAGCCCTGGGCCACGGTGTCGGACTGAACGTCGCCGTCGTAGTTCTTGCACGCCCAGACGTAGCCGCCCTCCCACTTCATGGCCGAAGCGACCATGTCGTCGATGAGGCGGTGCTCGTAGGTGAGGCCCTTCGCCTCGAAGTCGGCCTTGAACTCGGCCTCGAAGATCTCCTCGAAGATGTCCTTGAACCGGCCGTCGTACGCCTTCAGGATCGTGTTCTTCGTCGACAAGTACACCGGGTAGTTGCGCGCGAGGCCGTAGTTGAGGCTCGCCCGCGCGAAGTCGCGGATCGACTCGTCGAGGTTGTACTGCACTTGTGCGATGCCGTCGCCCGGTGCCTGGAACACCTCGAACTTGAGCGGCTCAGAGCCGTCCTCCGGCGTGAACTGCACCGTGAGCGTGCCCTTGCCCTTGAACACGAAGTCGGTCGCCTTGTACTGGTCGCCGAAAGCGTGGCGGCCGATGATGATGGGCTTGTTCCAGCCCGGAACGAGGCGCGGGATGTTGGAGATGATGATGGGCTCGCGGAAGATCACGCCACCCAGGATGTTGCGGATCGTGCCGTTCGGGCTCTTCCACATCTGCTTGAGGCCGAACTCCTCGACGCGCGCCTCGTCGGGCGTGATCGTCGCGCACTTCACTCCGACACCGTACTTCTGGATGGCGTGGGCCGCATCGATCGTGACCTGGTCGTCGGTGGCATCCCGGTTTTCGATACCGAGGTCGTAGTACTCGAGCTTCAAGTCGAGGTACGGGTGGATGAGCGTGTCCTTGATCTTCTGCCAGATGATGCGGGTCATCTCGTCGCCGTCGAGCTCGACAACCGTGCCTTCTACTGTGATCTTGGACAAGCGAAACTCCTTAGTCGGTGGGCCGAGAACAGCTTACCTGTTTGCAGAACTATCTCGACATCGAGATACTTTCGCCATACCTCCACTGCGACGGTTAGCCTGTGAGCATGGCTGAACTGCGACTGGAAGAACTGTCCGCGAAGACCATCGTCGCCGCGAACAACCTCACGCTGCGGCGCGGCCAGGAGCAGTTCGTCACGCCGCCGTCGTACGCGATCGCAGACGCGTACATCAACCCGAGCACCTCATGGCCGCGCGTCGTGCTCGACGGCGACACCGTGGTCGGCTTCATCCGCGGCAACTTCGACCCGGAAGCCACGCAGGAAGAATTCCGCAGCTGCGTCTGGCGCGTGACGGTCGCCGCCGACGCCCAGGGCACCGGTGTCGGCAAGTTCGCGGTCCATGCGCTCGCGGCCGAGGCGCGCGATCGAGGCTTCGAGCGACTCACGGCGCTGTGGGAGCCGGGCGACGAGGGGCCGGAGCAGTTCTTCCTGCGCGTGGGATTCACCATCGTCGGGCAGACCCAATACGGCGAGAACATCGGGGCGCTCGGCCTCTGATGCGAGCACCGTCGGAAGACTTCGTCTCCCGCGTGCTCGACGTCGTGGCGTCGATTCCCTCGGGGCGGGCGATGGCATACGGCGATGTGGCTGCGGCCCTGGGTTCGCGCGCCGCTCGGGCGGTCGGCACGGTCATGTCGCACTACGGCTCGGATGTGCCCTGGTGGCGCGTGGTGCGGGCGAGCGGGCATCCGGCGATCGATCACGAGACCAGGGCGCTGCAGCACTTCAGGGCGGAGGGCACGCCGCTCAAGTGGTCGCGCGACGGGGTGTACCGCGTCGACCTCACCGCCGCGCGGCACACCCCGTAGTCGCGGCCGCCCGCCCGAATCGGCGCCGCCGCTTCCGAAATGACGGAGTTCCTGGTGCGCGGCTCAGCCCGACCGGCACTTTTTCTGCGGACCTGCCCACTTCTCCGTCATTTCGGAAGAAGGGCGGGCTTGTCCACCGGTTCGATGACCGCGACCGAGCCTCCCCCGGCACTGCGCGATCGTCGGGGACATGGCTTCCGTTTACTACGACGTACAACGCCGCGGCGGTATCGCGCGCACCTATGAGTTGCTCCGTGACGGGCACACCTCCCACCGGTTGACGGCGGCAGTGCGCTGCGGCGAGGTGATCCGGGTGCGCCAAGGGCACTACGCCTGCCCCGAGCTCGCCGACGAGCAACAGCGCGCCGTGCGCATCGGAGGACGCCTGACCGGGCTCGCCGGTGCACGGAGTCACGGCATCTGGACGCCCGGCGCCTCCCTCCTCGAGGTGTCAGTGCCGACGGATGCCCGTGCCCTGCGCACCGCGCGCGACCCGCGCTCGCGGCTCTCCGCACATCCCGACCCCGCTGTGCGCGTGCGCTGGACCGACGGAGGCGCACGCGGTACTCGCGCCGTGCTCGAGGTGGCCGAGTGCCTTCGCGCGATCGTGCGCGATCAACCGCCGATCGTCGCCTTCGCGGCAATCGAATCCGCCCTGCGGTTGGGACTCATCAACCGGAAGACAGCTCGCGCCCTGGGCCTGACACGGCATGCGAAGGCGCTCAGTCGCCTCAGCGAGAGCGGAGGCGAGTCCCTGCTGAAGTTCCGTCTGCTCACGCGGCGGATCGCCTTCCGCCAACAGGTTCGGATAGCGGGTGTCGGTCGCGTCGATTTCCTGGTCGGCGCGCGCCTCGTGATCGAGGTCGACGGTGCCGAGTTCCATACCAGCCGCGAGGCGTTCGAGGAGGACCGGCGGCGGGACGCGGTACTGGCCGCCCTGGGCTACCGGGTCCTGCGGTTCAGCTACCGGCAGGTGGAACAGCGGTGGCCCGAGGTGTCCGCCGCCATCGCGGCCGTGGTCGCCAGCGGCGAGCACCAGTGGTGACGCGCGCCTTCCGAAATGACGGAGTTTCGCGTCATCCCGCCACAAAACGGCTGGTGGGGCAGGATGCCACGGCCGGAACTCCGTCATTTCGGAAGAGTAGGGCGGGGTCGAGCCGCCGGGCGCAAGCCCTCAGCCGTTGTATGCGGCGTCGAGATCCGCGACGACGATCTTCTGCATCTGGAACATCGCCTGCGCGACCCGCTGCACCTTGACCGGGTCGGCATCGGCGAAGTAGCGGGGCAGCGCGGTGGGGATGATCTGCCAGGAGAGGCCGAACCTGTCCTTGAGCCACCCACACTGGCCCGGCTCTCCGCCGTTGGCGACGAGCGCGTTCCAGTACCGATCGACCTCGTCCTGGGTCTCGACCGAGACCAGGAATGAGACCGCCTCGGTGAAGGTGAACTGCGGGCCGCCGTTGAGCGCGATGAAGCGCTGGCCAGCGAGCTCGAAGGTCGCGTTCATGAGCGTGCCGGCCGGAACCGGTCCGCCCTCGGCCCAGCGGGCCTCGTCGATCTTCTTCGCGTCCGGGAACAGCCCGGAGTAGAAATCGATCGCCTCTTCGGCGTTGTTGTCGAACCAGAGGTATGGCGTGATGGTGGTCATGTCGTGCTCCTGTCAGAAGTGGATCGTTCACCAGTGGGTCGGAGCCCGCATCCCGTTCTCGACATGCCTCAGACGAGCGAATCCCGCCAGGCCGCGTGCAGCTGGGCGAATCGACCGGTGCCGGCGATGAGGTCGCGCGGCGTGCCGTCCTCGACGATGCGCCCATGCTCCATGACGAGCACGCGATCGGCGATCGCCACGGTCGACAGGCGGTGGGCGATGATCACGGCCGTACGGTCGGCGAGCAGCGTCTGCAGGCCCTCCTGCACCAGCCGCTCCGACGGGATGTCGAGCGACGCGGTCGCCTCGTCGAGGATAAGCACGACCGGGTCGGCGATGAACGCGCGCGCGAAGGACAGCAGCTGCCGCTGGCCCGCCGAGACCCGTCCGCCCCGCTTGTTCACGTCTGTGTTGTACCCGGCCGGCAATGACTCGATGAACTCGTGGGCCCCCACGGCCTTAGCTGCACGCACGATCTCGTCGCGCGTGGCATCCGGCTTGCCGAGCGCGATGTTGTCGGCGACGGTCCCCGAGAACAGGTATGCCTCCTGCGTGACCATCACGATGGCGCGCCTGAGATCCTTCGGATGCAACCGGCGCAGGTCCACCCCGTCGAGTAAGACTGTTCCCGTGCTCGGGTCGTAGAACCGAGAGATGAGCTTGGCGAGCGTGGACTTGCCGGCTCCCGTCGAGCCGACGAGGGCGATCGTCTGCCCGGCCGGGATCTCGAGGTCGAAGCTCGGCAGCACCACCCGATCCGCCCTGTATGCGAATTCCACGTCGTCGAACGTCACGCGCCCCTGCGCCTTGCGCAGGTCGATGGGCCGGGTGGGGTCGGGCACGCTCGGCTTCTCCTCGAGCACGCCCGAGATTTTCTCGAGCGCGGCCGCAGCCGACTGGTAGGAGTTGTAGAACATCGCCATCTCTTCGGCGGGCGCGAAGAACTGCCGCGTGTACAGCAGTGCGGCGAGCAGCGCGCCGATCTCGAGACCGCCACCGGCGACCCTGAGGCCACCCAACAGCAGCACGATCGCGAGCGCCACGTTGCCGATGAGCACAAGCCCCGGATCGAAGATGCCGAACAGTTGGATGACTCGGCCGTTCGAATAGCGATAGTTCTCCACCAGCCCGCCGAACTCGACCTCGTTGCGCTTCTCCTTGCGGAATGCCTTAACCGCACGGATGCCCGTCATGGTCTCGACGAACTGCACGATGAGCTTGGCCGAGGCCGTCCTCGTGTCACGGAACAGGGACTGCGAGCGCACCTGGAACCAGCGGGTGAGCACCGCGAGCGGCACAAGAGCCCCGAACAGCACCAAGCCGCTGACCCAATCGAGCGAGAACAGCGCGACCGCGATGAACACCATATAGAGCACACCTCGCACCAGCCCATTGATGCCGGAGTCGAGCAGCTCTCGGATCGCGTCGAGGTCACTCGTCTGGCGCGCGATGATGCGGCCGGACGTATAGCTCTCGTGGAACTCCAGCGAGAGCCTCTGGGTGTGCAGGAAGACCCGCTTGCGCAGGTCGAACAGCACGGCCTGGCTGATGCGCGCCGTGAGCACCGTGTACCAGGCGATGAGGGCGGCGCCGATGAGCCCGGTCACCAGGTATGCCACCACGGCGCCCGCGATCGGGAACCAGTCCTGGGCGAGCAGCGCAGGCAGTCCGTTGTCGATGCCGAACGCGATGAACGCGGGGCCGGCCACCTGAGCGGCGGTGCTCACCACGACGACTGCCATCGTGAGGATGACCCTGGCGCGCACCGGTCGGATGAGCGAGCCCAGCAGCCTCAGCGACCGATCGCGGATCTGCCGGCTCTCGCCTCTCGTGTAGTCGTTGCGCTCTTCGCCCGCGACACCAGTGACGCTCACGCGCCCACCCCCGCCCGCTCGCCATGCGCTTCAGGGCCCGGTGAGTCCCCTCCACGCATGACTTCGTCTTGCGCCTCGAGGCTCGAGATGACGAACCGGTAGTGCTTGCTCGTCGCGAGCAGGTGTGAGTGCTTCCCGACCGCCGTCACGCGACCGTCCTCAAGCAGCGCCACGCGATCGGCGAGCATGACGGTCGACGGGCGGTGCGCCACGATGAGCGCAGTGGTCGAGGCGAGCACGCGCCTCAGGGCGGCCTCGACGAGAGCCTCGGTATCGACGTCAAGGGCCGACAGCGGGTCGTCGAGCACGAGCACGGAGGGCCGCGCCGCGACGGCGCGCGCGAGCGCGAGCCGCTGGCGCTGTCCACCGGACAGGCTCAGGCCCTCCTCACCGACCTTCGTGTCGAGGCCATCGGGCAGCTCGTGCACGAAGGCGGCCTGCGCGATGTCGATGGCTTCCGCGAGGTCTTCCTCGGAGGCATCCGGCCGACCCAACAACACGTTGTCGCGCACGCTCGCCGAGAACAGGGTCGCGTCCTCGAACGCCATCGCGAGCAGGCTTCGGAGCTCGTAGAGCGTGAGGGCGCGCACGTCGACGGCGTCGACGGTGATCGAGCCTCCCGTCACGTCGTAGATCCTGGTCGTGAGGGCGGTGATCGTCGACTTGC
>JAODAV010000050.1 GCA_025463605.1 Rhodoglobus sp.
CGATGTACTTGCCTTTGAAATTACTAAGTGGTACGTTGGTGTAACTCATGTAAACATACAACAGGCAATGTATTGAAACAAAGCAGAGGTACATACATGTTACCAACATATTAAAAGAATTTTCCAGATTGAAATCGGTGTTATTTTCAGCAAAATAGGTAACCAGAAGTATTACCGCTACAATAAGATAATCTTGATAATAGCCAACGCCAGCTCCTATTTTAAGTGCAGTGAGGGTGGCGAATAAGAAAAATGCTATGCTGGAAATTGATAAAAAGAGAAGAAAGGGCGACTTCTTACTTTTAAATATGAAGGCCACAACGGCCACATTAATGGCCAATAGAGGAGCAAACTGTAATAGTAATCTCTGCAAAGTCCAGTCGTAAAACCATCCCCAACTTGCAGAATTGGCAACCCCTCCAACAATATTCATAAAGAAGATTGAAAGACTTGAAATCGGAAGAATAAACAGGTATATAATGAAGAATAAAATTCCAAATCCGATTAATTTTAAAACAAGTTTCCATTGACCTTGTACAATACAAAACATCCCGAGTACAATGGAGTGGATTGCTCCACTTTGTTTCACGAAAAATGCTGTAACAGATATTAATATCGCCAGTATCCACCAAATGCTATGATTATTTTTACTTTCTATTGCCTCATACACAGCATAAACAAAAAGTGAAGTTAATAAAACAAGTAAGCTGTCAGGCCGTGAACTTGTTAAGAACCAAAAGCTTAGTATTTGAAAAATAAAGCAGGATGCCAGGATAGCCGTTAAACTATGTATCTTTTTATTTTTACGCAGAATCAACCAAATTACCAAAATGGTCAGCAAAGTAAATCCTATGGACACCAACCGGCTCATTATAAAAACCTTATGCACTTCTATGGGTAGAAAACCAACTATTTTTAAAAGCGTCGAGGTTATGACAAAATAAATTGGAGCGTATTGGGTCATTAAAAATGGAGGCTCTTCGGAATCGGTATAGATGGGCAGGCCATCCAGTAGTCTTTGAATAGGTAATATGGTGCTGGTTTCACTACCCGAGATATCAGGTAAGAAGCTAAACGATACGTATACTTTAATCAGCAATAATAATACACAAATTAAAACACTAAATAGGGTAGTAATGAAAATGAATTTCCGCTCTAAAAACACAATTTTATTATTTAGTTAATTAAAAGATTGACCCCTAACATATTCCCAAATAATACCAGGGTTTTAAAACGATTATTATAAATGTTTCAACATTAAATAACCGAAGAATTGATGAGGGATGATCTTTGTAAAGGGTTATTTGCAGGCATCAGAAAAATAAAATAAATTGTAATACTACAAAGTATTAAGCAGTGAGCATTAGAATTATATATATTAAATTCATATTACCAACTTGGTGATGTGACAAAATTATAAAGTAGTTTAAGACTTTTATGATGATGTGCCACAATTCTTCAAAAATAAAAATATTAATCTTGCAATGTATGCGCTCCTGATTATCTGGAATTGCCAAACTGATGAGGACAAAATGCCAGGCAGCAATTTTATGTTTGCTTAAAATTCTCAATTTTTTCGGAGATACGTTACCGGAAAGCAGGGTGGATCTTATCTCTTTGTTAAATCAAATTTTTCCATCCATATCTATTACACAAATCTCGTTAATAGACGGCAATCCCGATGCTTTGAAGACCCGTATACGTAAAGCAGAAGTTTTATAACTGGCCGGGAAGCGAATTACCTTACAGTCGCCCATGGGTTCGTAGCCGAGGTAGATCGTCTGCCAATTATCATTTTGCATTATTTCAATACTATATTCCTTAATTCTCGGAACCCTTATTTGAGAAAAACCATCCGGTAACTGTTTGACATCCTGATGTTCGAAAATGGAAAGTTTGTTGAAAGACTGCGTCGGATCAAGCTTGATTTCTAACGTAGCCAGCGTATCGGCAGAGCTCCACCTGCTTTCCAGATTTCCATCATTAACGGCGCTTGCTTCAAAGCTGCTTCCTTTTTCGGTTAATGTACTGGATGCAACGGCCGGATGCAAAAGACTTATAAAACGGCCATTTTTTGGTAATGGTTTGTTCAGGTTCAGGCCAAGTCTTTTTCCTAAACTAATGGCTGTATTAGCTTCATATTCCCGAATTCTTCCCGTCTGGTCCGGCGGTATGTTCATCACCAAACAGTTATCATTGTAAGTACACCAGTAAAACAATTCTTCCAGCTCATCCAGGTCACGCGTAGGCAACTGTTTCGATTTTTGAAACCAGTTCCAGTTCCGGCTGATACAGATTGTGTGTTCGAACGGAAGATAATAGGATTGTCCTTTATGGAGATATTGTTTTTTTTCAAATCGTGTGATAATCTGATGATCCCACAGACGGAAATCCGAAGGGAAATACTGTAAGAAATATTTATTATCGTCCGTCATATTGTCGGGCCTTGTGTAGTTCCGCTGGCCTTCTTCATTGACAATCGTATGATTGACGCTCACAGCACAATTTGGACTGTATTTTTTGACCAGTTTATAAACCTGATCAATACCCCATTCTTCCGGTTTTTTGTCCCAGCCGCCATCCAGCCAAAGCTCACAAACGGGACCA
>JAODAV010000029.1 GCA_025463605.1 Rhodoglobus sp.
CAACTGCTCTAACCTACCACCAGGAGGGCTGCTGTCAATACGACAGGCCGCAGTCCGAAGACCGCGGATGCACTCTCCCGCTGGGTTTTTCATCCTATTCCCGCTCGCACGCTGCTACAAGAGAAGCGACACTTACTGGTTGGATTTAGTCCCTCTTGAGGCCAGAACGCTCTGCGGCGGTTCCGAACCTTTGGGGTGACAAGGGATTACTTTACGTGCACGCCGACTGCCCTGCAAATTGCGGCGCATCCCGGGCGTGTCGCGCCTCGAGCACTCGTGCTGCGAAGGCCGCCGCGGCCGTCACGAGGAGGATTACGGCACCGCCGGCAGTGCCGCATCGCGAGAGGAAGGGCGCGAGGTCGCCGGCGCCGTAGGTTGCCGTTACCACGATTGCGGTATCCCTCGGCGTGAACGGCAGTCAGATCAGGCGCACGCCCGCGAGCGTCTTCTTTCCGCGCCTGAGCACGGCGATACCGCCCGCCAGACCCGTTCCCTCGAACGTGGCGGACTCCTCGACCTTCGAATTGTTGACGTAGACCCCGCCCTGCGCGATCGCGCGCCGCGACTCCCCCAGGCTCGAGGTGAGTCCCGTCTCGACGAGTGCCTCAGCGACCGTCGTCTGCGGCGAGACCGAGACGTGGGGCAGCTCGGCTATCGCCGACTCGAGAGTGGCCGCGTCGAGCCCGGCGAGATCCCCCTGGCCGAAGAGCGCCTCGGCGGCCGCGATAGCCGCGACCGTCGCGGCCTCGCCGTGTACGAGGGTGGTCACATGCCACGCGAGCGAACGCTGCGCCTCGCGCTTGAACGGCTCCGCCGCAACCGCGGCCTCGAGCCCCTCGATCTCGACTCGCGTCAGGAACGTGAAGATCTTGAGTCGCCCGACCACGTCGGCGTCGTCGGTGTTGAGCCAGAACTGGTAGAACGCGTACGGGCTCGTCATCGCGGCATCCAGCCACACGGCGTTGCCCTCGCTCTTGCCGAACTTGGTGCCGTCGGAGTTGGTGATGAGCGGCGTGCCGATGGCGTGAACGGCCGCCCCCTCCGACTTGTGGATGAGGTCGACGCCGCTCGTGAGATTGCCCCACTGGTCGCTGCCGCCAGTCTGCAGCACGCAACCGTAGGTGCGGTAGAGCTCGCGGTAGTCCAGGCCCTGTAGCAGCTGATAGCTGAACTCGGTGTATGAGATGCCCGCGTCGCTGTTGAGGCGCGCGCTCACCGCATCCTTCTTGAGCATCGTGCCCACACGGAAGTACTTGCCCACGTCGCGAAGGAAGTCGATCGCGGTGAGCGGAGCCGTCCAGTCGAGGTTGTTGACGAGGCGCGCCGCGTTGTCGCCCTCGAAGCTCAGGAACTTCGAGACCTGCGCTTGCAGGTACCCGACCCACTCGGCAACCGTCGCGGCATCGTTGAGTGTGCGCTCCGCCGTGGGCCGCGGGTCCCCGATGAGACCGGTGGACCCGCCCACGAGCCCGAGCGGTTTGTGGCCAGCGAGCTGCAGGCGGCGCATGAGCAGCAGTTGCACGAGGTTGCCGAGGTGGAGGCTCGGTGCCGTGGGGTCGAACCCGCAGTAGTAGGTGACGGGGGGGCCGGCGAGAAGAGTCTTGAGCTGTTCCTCGTCGGTCGAGACGTGCACGAGCCCACGCCAGACGATCTCGTCCCAGATGTCGCTGAAGGACTCGTCATTGCGCTGGGAACCGAGAGCTTCGGATGCGGGGGCTGACACGACATCAACCGTAGCGGAGGATGAAACCATGGTTCGTTCGACGTGGGCCGAACTCACCGCCGGCCTCTCCCCCGCCGATCTCGAGCTGTACACGGCCTATCGCGACCGGTGCCGGACCCTGCCCGGTTGCGAGGAGCGCGTGCACCGCACGGAAGTGCAGTACGCGCTCCACCGCGTCTTCACCTCGGGCCATATGAAGAGCCACCGCCTCCAGCTCGCGGTCGACCTGCTTCGCGAGGCCGAGCATCCGCTGCTTCGACAGGCTTTTCACACCACGAAGAAAGTGATCACGCACCGCATCGACGTCACGTCGGTCGACGAACTCGAGACCGTCATGCCCCTCATTCGCGAAGCCCACGACGACGTGGGGCCGGGGACCGCCTAGCCCTGGCCGTTGCGCTCGTCGTAGAGGCCGACGATGTTGCCCTCACTGTCGGTGATGTACACCCAGCGGCCCATGTCGCTCAACGGCTGGATCTCCCCGATCTGGGAGCCGCCGTTGGCCAGGACCTTGTCGAGCACATCTTCGAGCCGGTCGACGGTGAACACCACTGTGGGGTGAGGCGCGGCGCCGCGCTCGTGCAGGTCGCCGTTGATGCCTTTACCCTCGGGCTGGTTGAGCATGCCCATGCCGTCATCCCAAGGCTCGTAGTCGAACTCCAGGACGTTCTTGTAGAACGCCTGAGCTCGATTGATGTCGTCAGCGGGGATCTCGAAGTGTTCAACGAATGCCATTCAGCTAGCCTCGCGGTCACCACCGACACGGTCAAGGGCTGCGGGCGGCCGGGGCGGGTAGACCCACGCGACGAGCACCACCGAGATGATCATGAGCAGGAACCACGAACCGAGCTTCGCGATCGACACGAGCTGCCAGCCGTCCTCCTGGTTCGGATAGATCCAGGCGTTGGCCCACGTCGCGAGGTTCTCGGCGATCCAGATGAAGAGGGCGACGAGCAGGAAGGCCAGGAGCACGGGCATGCGCAACCGCAGGCGGAAGATGCGCACGTGCATCCAGCACTGTCCGTACACGGCGATCACGGCAACGATGAGCACCCACCGCGCGTCGGTGATGTAGTGGTGCGTGAAGAAGTTGACGTAGATGAGCACGGCGATGATCGCGGTGAGCCAGCGGCGCGGATACCGTTCGAACCGCAGGTCGAAGAGTCGGTACACGCGCACCATGTACGAGCCGACGGCCGCGTACATGAAGCCCGAGTAGAGCGGCACCGCTCCGATGTGCAGGATGCCCCCGCCCTCGTAGCTCCACGAGCCGACGTCGGTCTTGAAGAGTTCCATGCCGGTGCCCACGAGGTGGAACAGGATGATGACACGCAACTCCCGCAGCGTCTCGAGCCGGAAGGCGACCATGAGCACTTGGATGACGACGGCCGCGATGACGAGGAAGTCGTTGCGCGCGAGGGCCGCATCGTCGGGATACCAGAGCCGGGTGGCGATGAGCACCGCGAGCATGGCGGCGCCGAAGACGCTCGCCCACGCCTGCTTGAGGGTGAAGACGAGGAACTCCACGAGCCTTGATCGCGGCCCTCGTGCGGGAGCTCCGTCGAGCCTGCGGTGTGCCCAGTCGTCGATGCGCTGCTCGACGGGAGTGAACCTCGCTCTCGGAGGTGGGGCATCGGCGGGCATGCCGACCAGTATTCCGTGACTCGGCTGGGATTGACCCGGTACTCTCTAATCAGGGTTGCATCCTTGATTTTACCGAATCAAGGCAATAGGCTTGATTTTAAGAAAACAAGTCCACATCCTTGATGGAGGTCGCATGTTCGTCATCACAGCCGACCAGGTCAACAGTCGTGAAAGCGAGGATGCCGTCGCGGAGACCATCGCAGCGCTCAACTCGGCGATCGGCGAGGGCCTCACCCTTCCCCCCGATCGCAGCGCGGGAGACGAGGTGCAACTGCTCACCGCCGACGGCAGCACGGCGCTCGACGCGATCCTGCGGCTGACGCGAACGCGAGGCTGGAGCGTGGGTCTGGGGATCGGCGACGTTCGGCGCCCGCTCGGCGCGAGCATCCGGGAATCCACCGGGCCGGCATTCGTCGCTGCGCGCGCCGCCGTCGAGCGCGCCAAGAACAAGTCGACGAGGTTCGCGCTCGAGCGCGATGCCGACGGTGTCGAGGTCAAGGATGCAGAGGCGTTCATCGACCTGCTCCTGCTGCTGCGGGGTCGCCGCACCGAGGAAGGCTGGCAGCTCTACGACCTGAGGATGAGCGGGCTGACCCAGGCTGACGCGGCCAAGCGATTGGGTATTTCGCCCCAGGCGGCGAGCGATCGCGCCCAAGCGGCCGAACTCAAGGCAGAATTCGCGGTGACGGAGGGGCTGGCTAGGCTCCTGCACAGGATCGGAACGGAGGACTCATGATCACGATCATCTCGATCGTCGTCGTCGCCGTCGCGCTCATTCTCACCGCGGTCGCGAGCGGCCGCTCGCGCCATTGGCTTGTAGCGCCTGCGGCGGTGGTCGTGCTCCTCGCCATCCTCCTGCTCGCTCTCGCGCCGTTCCCGCTTGCCGACGATCGCGTCGCGTCCGTCGTGCTCGCGATCGGATTCGGCGCCATCGGTGTGCTGGGAGGCAGCCCCGTCGTGGCACTCGTACTGCGCTTCGCCCAGGGCAACGTCGAACTCGGCGACCACGGCGGCATCGTCGTCGCAGATCCAGAGGCTCCCGCGCCGCGGAATGCCGCGGCGCCCCGGCGGGAGATCCTGCGGGGCGGAGCGACGATCGGCTACCTCGAGCGCGCCGCTCTCATCGGTGCCATTGCGGCGGGCCAGGCCAGTGCCGTTGCCGTGATCGTCGCTATCAAGGGGCTCGGCCGTTTCTCGGAACTGGATGACAGCGAAGCGCGCGAGCGGTTCATCATCGGCACCCTCACGAGCCTCATCTGGGCCGGCGCGTGCGCGGCGGCCGCAGTCCTCGTCTAGGAGCGCTTCTTCGGAACGTGCCGCTTGTAGGGCGACACCGTGCGGTCACCCGGAATCCAGAAACGCCACGGGTAGTCGCCGCCGTCTCCCCCAGGGCCCGAGACGCCGGTGCGTGCACCGGTCTCGAACGTCGACGGCACCGCGGGCAACTCGAGCCGCACGCGCCCCGTCTCGAGGTCGGTGCCCCCGTCGCCGAGAGTGATCCCGAGCGCAACGCACAGCCGCGCGGGTCCGCGCGCGAGGTCGGCGTCCGAACGGCTGCTGGTCCGCCGGGACCGGGCGATCTCGATCCCGTCGACCACCTCCCCGGCCCGTAGCAGCACCGCCGACGCCATGCCCTCGGGCGAGCACACGACGTTCGCGCACACGTGCATCCCGTACGTGAAGTATGTGTAGAGGTGGCCGGGCGGCCCGTACATGACGGCGTTGCGACGACCGGGACCGCGGAACGCGTGCGAACCGGGATCGACCTCGCCGAGGTAAGCCTCGACCTCGGTGAGCCGCACCGTCACGCCGCCCGCCGACACGAGCGCTCCGAGCAGCAGCGGGGCGACGTGCGTCGACGGCCCCTCGAGCACCTCGCGGTCGAACACTAGAAGAGCGCGATGCCGTTCACGGCGATGACGATGCCCGCGACGATGAGCACGGCGACCGCGACCGCCACGACGATGATCTGGGCTCTGCGGCTCATGCCGCGGTGCCACCATCCAGGATCCCTGTCATTCGACGACGTCATGCGCGGCTCCTTGTCTTGAGGTGTCGCACACGCTCGGTGAGTTCGGCTCGCTGCTCGGCTACGCGCTCGGGCGCGGTGCCCCCCGCCCCCGTGCGGCTCGCGACCGAGCCCTCGATCGTGAGCACGGCGCGCACCTCCGGCGTGAGGTGCGGCGAGATGGCGAGGTACTGCTCGTCGGAGGGCTCGTTCAGGTCGAGGCCGTTCTCCTCGCAGAACCGCACGAGGGAGCCGCTGATCTCATGCGCCTCACGGAAGGGCACTCGCTGTCGCACCAGCCAGTCGGCCACGTCGGTCGCGAGCGAGAACCCCTGCGGCGCCAGCTCGGCCATCCTCTCGGTGTTGAAAGTCAGGGTGGAAACCATGCCCGTGAAAGCCGGCAGCAGGGTTTCGATCGTCTCGATCGAATCGAAGACGGGTTCCTTGTCCTCCTGCAGGTCGCGGTTGTACGCGAGCGGGAGGCCCTTGAGCGTCGCAAGCAAACCCGTGAGGTTGCCGATGAGACGGCCGGACTTGCCCCGAGCCAGCTCCGCGATGTCGGGGTTCTTCTTCTGCGGCATGATCGACGAGCCGGTCGAGTACGCGTCGTCGAGGCGCACGAACCCGAACTCCCGAGTGCTCCACAGGATGATCTCCTCGGCGAAGCGGGACAAGTGGATGCCGAGCTGGGCCGTGAAGAACAGGAACTCGGAGACGACATCCCGGCTCGCGGTCGCGTCGATCGAGTTCTCGGTCGGCCGGGCCAGCCCGAGTTCAGCGGCAACAAGCGCAGGATCGAGGCCCAGGCTGGATCCCGCGAGGGCTCCGGCACCATACGGCGACGTGGATGCCCGCACCCTCCAGTCCCGCAGGCGCTCGAGGTCGCGCACGAGCGGCCAGGCGTGGGCGAGCAGATGATGGGCGAGCAGCACGGGCTGCGCGTGCTGCAGGTGCGTGCGCCCCGGCATGATCGCCGACTCGTGCCGCTCCGCCTGCGCGTTGATCGCGTCGATGAGGTCGACGACGAGAGCGCCGATCGCCTCGGAGTGGTCGAGCAGGTACATCCGGATGAGCGTGGCGATCTGGTCGTTGCGGCTGCGCCCCGCGCGCAACCGGCCTCCGAGTTCGGGCCCGACCGCCGCGATGAGGGCGGCCTCGAGTGCGCCGTGCACGTCCTCGTCGCTCGGTTGCGCGACGAGGTCGCCCTCGGTGACCCGACGGGTCACCTCGTCGAGGCCCGCATGCATCGCGGCCTCTTCGTCCGGCGACAGATAGCCCCCTGCGGCGAGAGCCTTGGCGTGGGCGTGCGACCCCGCGATGTCGTAGAGCGCGAGGGCCCAGTCGAAGTGGGTCGACCGGCTGAGGCGCTCGAGCTCGGGCGACGGGCCGCTCGAGAACCGGGCACCCCAGAGCGCGCCCTCCCCCGTCGTGCCGCCGCCGCTGACCGCCATGCCAAGCCCTTCTCGTTGCGCCGAGTTCAAGTCTATGGGGACGGCCGGGGCCGATCCTCCGGGCTCACGACGGCCGCGACGCTCAGCGACATCCAGGTCAGCGCGCGCTCGAGCGGACCTTTGCCGACGAAGATCAACCACAGCGAGCACGCGATGAGGGCCGCGATCACGAACCACACCCAGGCGGTGTTGTCGGTCGTTCCTGGCACCGGAATTCTCAGTGCGGCAATCGCGACGATCTGGGCTGAGTAGGCGGTGAGGGCCATCGAGCCGACGGCAGCGACCGGGAACAGAATCCACCGCACGACGCGGGGGGCGAGCAGGCACAGCGCGAGCACGCCGAGACCGACCCCCGTGGATCCGATCACCTCGAACTGACTGCCGCTGTGCGGTTTGGTCGTCGCGAGCGCGGCCCACACTCCGCCCGAATCGGGGGCCCCGGATGCCGCAGCGCCGAGCCCGTACCCGCCGACGGCGAGCGCGGCGCCGGCCACGAGCATCCATACCCTCACACTGACGGCACGGAGATCCAGCCGACCAACGCCGATGCCCACGAGCACGAACGAGATCCAGAGGGCGGCCGGGTAGTACCCCGTGAGAAGCAGATCCATCGCGAGGTTGGGGTGAGAGAAGTCGTACGAGTCCCTCGCGGCGTACACCGCGAACGGCATGGCGATCGCAACGGCGCCGGCGAGGCAGAACAGCGCCCACGGCCTCCAGCGCACGAAGGGAAGTGCAAGCGCGAAGTACACGGCGTAGTAGGTGAGGATCACGGCGACATTGGTGCCGAGCGCATCGAGGATCGCTCCGAGCAGGAACAGCGCGAGCCCACGCACGAGAATGCGGATGCGCGCGCGAAACAAGTCCTGCCCACTGAACGGCTTCGAGCCGCCCGAGATGATCGCGATCGACACTCCTGCGAGCAGCGCGAACAGGATGGCCGAACGGCCGCTCACGACGCCCGACCAGCTCCCGGAGTCGGCCCAGTCGAAGGGCGTGATGACGCCGACGTGGGCGCCGAACATTCCGAGCACGGCGAGCCCCCGTGCGATGTCCACACCGACGATGCGCTGTGAGCGGCCGTACGCGCGAAGCCGGCTCAGCGGCGACGCTGCTTCCCGCACGGCGGGCGTGGTCATGTCCCTAGGCCTGCTCGAGCAGCCACACGAGCAGCGCCTTCTGGGCGTGGAGGCGGTTCTCCGCCTCATCCCAGATGACGCTCTGCGGTCCGTCGATGACCTCGGACGCGACCTCATAGCCGCGGTCGGCGGGCAGGCAGTGAAGGAAGATCGCGTCGGGTTTGGCGAGCGCCATCATGTCGGCGTCGACCTTGTAGCCGCCGAGGGCTGCGACGCGTTCGGCCTTCTCCTCCTCCTTGCCCATCGAGACCCACGTGTCGGTGACGACGACGTCTGCGCCGGCCATCGCCTCGACCGCATCGGTGTAGATGGTGATCGAGCCGCCGGTCTGCACGGCGATGGCATCGGCATCCGCGACCACCCGCTCGTCGGGCGAGTAGTCGGCCGGGCACGCGACCCGCACGTGCATGCCCGCGGTCGCCCCCGCGAGGAGATAGGAGTGCACCATGTTGTCGGCGCCGTCCCCGAGGAACGTGACGGTGAGCCCGGCGAGCCGGCCTTTGTGCTCCCGGATCGTCAGCAGGTCGGCGAGCAGCTGGCACGGATGGAACTCGTCGCTCAGCGCGTTGATCACCGGCACCGTCGTGCCCGACGCCATCTCGACGAGACCCGCCTGCCCGTAGGTGCGCCACACGATGGCGGCGACCTGCCGCTCGAGCACGCGTGCGGTGTCGGAGGGGCTCTCCTTGCCGCCGAGCTGGCTGTTCGCCGTGGAGATGATGAGCGGCACTCCCCCGAGGTCGGCGATGCCCACCGCGAACGAGACGCGCGTGCGCGTCGAGGACTTGTCGAAGATGACTGCCACCGTCTGCGGGCCCGCGAGCGGCTTGTGCCCCCAGCGGTCGGCCTTGATTCGCTCCGCGAGATCGAGAATCGCGGTCTGCTCCTCCTGGGTCAGGTCATCGTCGCGCAGGAAGTGCCGGGTCATTCTGGTCCTTTCGCAGCGACGGCCTCGAGAGCCGTCGTGAACTTCTCGGTGAACTCCGCAATCTCGGTGTCCCCGATGATCAAAGGGGGTGCGATACGGATGCTCGTGTCGTTGGGCGCGTTGACGATGAGTCCCGCCGCCATCGCCGCACTCGTCACCGCCGGGGCGAGAGCGCCGCTCAGCCCGACGCCGATGAGCAGGCCCGCCCCCCGCACCTCTTCGACGAGCGGCAACCCGGCGAGGATGCGCCGCAGTTCGTCGCCGCGACGCCTCGCGTTCTCGACGAGCCCCGCGCGCTCGATCTCGCCGAGCACGGCGTTCGCGGCTGCGGTCGCGAGTGGATTGCCTCCGAAGGTGCTGCCGTGCTGGCCCGCAGTGAGCAAGTCGGCCGCCGCGCCATAGGCGATGAGCGCACCGATGGGAACACCGCCCCCGATTCCCTTGGCGAGCGCGATCGCGTCGGGAACGATCCCGTGCTGCTGGAACGCGAACCACGACCCGGTGCGACCCGCTCCCGTCTGGATCTCGTCGATGATCAGCAGAGTTCCGTGGCGCGACGTGAGTTCGCGCGCCGCAGCAAGGTATCCGGCGGGCAGGTCGACGACGCCGGCTTCGCCCTTGATCGGCTCGACGACAAGAGCGGCGACGTCCGAGCCGAGCGCGGCCTCGAGCGCTTCGACCGTCGAGTCGATGTGCTCGACATTGGGCAGCAAAGGTTCGAATGGCTCGCGAAGCGCGGGCTTTCCCGTGAGGGAGAGCGAGCCCATCGTGCGCCCGTGGAACGAGTCTTGGAGTGCGAGGATGCGCGGCCGCCCGGTGCGGCGTGCGAGCTTGATCGCCGCCTCGATCGCCTCGGCACCCGAGTTGCCGAAGAACACGCGGTCGCCCCCGCTCAGCCGCAGGAGGCGCTCCGCCAACTCGAGCTGCGGCGGGGTCGCGAAGTAATTGGAGACGTGCGCGAGGGTCGCGATCTGGCGGCTCACGGCATCCACGAGCACCGGGTGCGCGTGCCCGAGGGCGTTCACGGCGATGCCCGCGAGAAAGTCGAGGTACTTCGTGCCCTCCGAGTCCCAGACGTAGCAGCCTTCCCCTCGCACGAGCTCCGCGAGCGGCAACGCGGCCGACTTCATGATGCGCGTCGAGTATTCGTCTTGCCAGGCTTGCGCTGAGCTTGTCGAATGGGTCATGCCGGTACAACCTCCGTGCCGATGCCGCTCTGCGTGAACACCTCAAGCAGGATCGAATGCTTCTCGCGACCATCAATGATCGCAGCCTTGGCTACCCCGCCGGCGACGGCCTCGAGGCACGCTGCCATCTTGGGGATCATTCCCGATTCGAGGCTCGGGAGCAGCGCCTTGAGCTCCGCCGTCGTGATGACAGAGACGAGCGAATCGCGATTGGGCCAGTCGCTGTACAGGCCCGCGACATCCGTGAGAATCACGAGCTTCGCCGCACCGAGCGCCACCGCGAGGGATGCCGCCGCTGAGTCCGCGTTGACGTTGAGCAGGCTCGCGGGCCCGTTCGCCACCGTCGAGATGACCGGGATGTGGCCCTCGTCGAGCGCGGCGAGCACGCTCGCGGGGTCGACCGAGGTCACATCCCCCACCAGTCCGAGATCGACGAGCTCGCCGTCGACCATCGCGCCGCGCGGCTCTCCCGTGAACAGTCCGTGCTCATCGCCCGAGATTCCCCGACCGAGGTCGCCATGCTCGTTGATGAGGGCGACGAGCTCCCCACCGACCTGCTCCGCGAGCACTTGCCGCACGACGCCAATCGACTCCGCGGTCGTCACGCGATAGCCGCCCCTGAATTCGCTGGGGATGCCACGGCGTGTGAGCTCGGCCGTGATCTGCGGCCCGCCGCCGTGCACAACCACGGGTTTGACTCCGGCGTATCGCAAGTACACCATGTCCTCCGCGAAGGCGCGCTTGAGCTCGACATCGATCATGGCGTTGCCGCCGAATTTGACCACGATGATCTCGTCGTGGAATCGCTTGAGCCACGGAAGGGCTTCGATGAGTACGGCTGCTTTGGCCGCCGCCTGGTCTTGGCTGACCATCAGCTGGAGTACGCGCTGTTCTCATGCACGTAGTCGTGCGTGAGGTCATTGGTGAGGATCGTCGCGGTCGCGGCGCCGGCTCTCAGGTCGATCCGGAGATCCACCCGGCGCGGCGACAAGTCCACGTCGCTGCGTGGCCGGTCGGGTGCGCCGGCGTGACACACGCGAACCCCGTTCATGCTCACGTCGACGTCATACGGATCGAACGCCGCATCCGTCGTGCCGATCGCCGCGAGAACCCGGCCCCAGTTGGGGTCGTTGCCGAAGACCGCCGCCTTGAAGAGATTGTTGCGGGCGACCGAGCGGCCCACCTCGACCGCGTCGTCTTCCGTCAGGGCGTTCACGACCTCGATGCGAATGTCGTGGCTCGCCCCCTCGGCGTCGCCCTGCAGCTGCTCGGCGAGGTCGCCGCAGACTTGTGTGAGCAGGCTCGTGAAGGCGTCGAGCTCGGGCTCGGCACCGGAGGCGCCCGAGGCGAGCAGGGACACCTGGTCGTTCGTCGACATGCAGCCGTCCGAGTCGAGCCGGTCGAAGCTCACTCGCGTGGCGTTTCGCAGCGCCGAATCGAGGTCGGCGCTCGAGATGACCGCATCGGTCGTGATGACGACGAGCATGGTCGCGAGCCCGGGCGCGAGCATCCCGGCGCCCTTCGCCATGCCACCGATCGTGTAGCCCTCGCCTTCGCGCACCGAGCGTTTGGGCTTCGAGTCCGTGGTCATGATCGCGAGGCTCGCCTGCTCGCCATGGGGGCCGAGGGATGCGCCCGCCGCCGTCACTCCTGCAAGCATCTTGTCGAGCGGCAACTGGTCACCGATGAGTCCCGTCGAGCACACGAGCACGTCACCCGCGCTGACGCCGAGTGCCTCCCCGACGGCCTCGGCAGTGGCATGCGTCACCTGGAATCCCTGCGGTCCGGTGAAGCAATTCGCGCCGCCCGAGTTGAGCACGATCGCGCTCACCGTGCCGTCGGCGATGACCTGCCTCGACCAGATGATCGGGTTCGCCTGCGCGCGATTGCTCGTGAACACGACCGCCGCATTCTGCAGCGGGCCGCGGTTGACGACGAGAGCGAGATCGAGGGCGCCGCTCGACTTGAGACCCGCGGCAACGGCAGCCGCGTCGAACCCTTTCGCAGCAGTGACGCTCACGGTGCCACCCCGTCCGTCGGAAGGGCCGTGGTCTCCGGCAGGCCCAGCGCGATGTTCGCCGCCTGGATCGCCGCGCCCGCAGTGCCCTTCACGAGATTGTCGATCGCACTGACGACCACGAGGCGACCCGCGGCCTCGTCGACAGCGAGCCCGATGAGCGCCGTATTCGCGCCGAGCACGTCGGCCGTGCGCGGGAACTGCCCCGCGGGCAGCACGTGCACGAACGGCTCATCGGCGTAGGCGCTCTGCCATGCATTACGAAGTTGCGTCTCGGTGACGCCCGGCTTGAGCTTCGCAGTCGACGTCGCGAGGATGCCACGGCTCATGGGCACGAGCACAGGGGTGAACGACACGCTCACCACTCCCCCTCCGGCCGCGAGCAGGTTCTGCCGAATCTCCGGATTGTGGCGGTGCACGCCCCCCACCTGGTATGCGGACGCCGAGCCGAGCAGCTCGCTGGCGAGCAGGTCGGTGCGTAGGCTCTTGCCCGCACCCGATGGCCCCACCGCGAGCACGGCGACGATGTCCTCACCCTCGATGAGACCTGACCGGATGCCGGGGGCAAGAGCGAGCGTGATTGCCGTGACGTTGCATCCGGGCACCGCCACGCGCTTGGAGCCGCGCAGGTTCTCGCGCTGGGTGCCGCCGTTCGCGAGCACGAGCTCGGGAAGGCCGTAGTCCCACGCTCCGAAGTAGTCGCCGCCGTAGAACGCGGCCCAGTCGGCTTCGCTCGTCAGCCGGTGGTCGGCGCCGCAATCCACGACGAGCGTGCCGGCCGCAAGAGCGGCCGTCACCTCGCCCGACTTGCCATGGGGCAGGGCGAGGAACACGACATCGTGACCCGACAGGGTTTTCGCGTCGGTGGGGCCGAGCTCGAGATGAGCGAGCGAGCGCAAGTGGGGCTGTTGTGAGATGAGCGACTGGCCGGCGTTCTGGAACGCCGTGACAGTCGTCACTTCGAGGTCGGGATGGGCGGACAGGAGCCTGAGCAGCTCGCCGCCCGCGTAGCCGCTGGCGCCTGCCACGGCGACCGATAGGGACATGGATCTACCTTATTGAGAGGAGGGACGAGGAAGTGATGCGGCGGCGGCTCGCGCGGTTCGGTGAACCGCTCGCGAAGCGTCGCCTATCGTCGCTCGGCAGGACCGCGGCGCTTGTCGGAAAGCACCGGGCGCAGCACGGAACGGAGCGCAAGGCTCTCGACGGTGCAGCGGATCGTGGTCACGACCAGTAGCGTACTGCACTCCCCTTGGCTGCCGCGAATCGCTACCCTTAGCCGTGGCCGCTTCGGCGGCGTGCTCGGCGGGTTGCTCGGAGCCGGCAGGAAGTAGCCGCGGCGTCGAGCCGTCGCGATAGCACCAAACCGGCGCACCTTGTGTGCGTTTGCGACGGTTCGGGGCGCTCGGTGCCTCGGGCGCACCCCGTCCTACTCGCGCAGGGTCGCCCCCACCCGGGTCGCCGCGAGAGCGACAGCGGCGTTCTTGGCCTCGGTCGCCTCGGCAGCCGTCAAGGTGCGGTCGGGGGCGCGGAAGCGCAGCGCGTAGGTGAGCGACTTGCTGCCCTGCGGGATGCCCGCACCGCGGTAATCGTCGACGAGGGTCGCGTGCTCGAGCAGCTCCCCCGCTCCTTCGACGAGTAACGCGAGCAGGTCGCCCGCGGGCACGGTCTCGGCCACGACGAGCGACACATCCTGAGTCGCGGCGGGCAGTGACGCGATGGGGGCGGGCGCCACTTCCTTGGCGGCGAGCTCCAGCAGCAGGTCGAGGTCGACTTCGAAGAGCGCGACGACGCGCGGCAGGTCGAGCTCGGCCGCAAGCGTTGGCAGCAGCTCGCCCGCGAAGCCGACCGTCGTCTCGCCAACCCGCAGCTCGGCGGTGCGACCCGGGTGAAGAGCCTGGTGCGAACCCGTCACGATCGTGAGCGGGGCCGCGACGGTCGCCGCGAGCTGCCGCGCGGCCGCGATGGCGTCTGCCAGTCCGTGCGGAACGGCCGCCTGGCCGGGCTGCTTGGTCACCGCGTCGCCCGCGAACAGTCCGCCGACATGCCATGGCTGCGGCGGGATGCTCGCGCGAAGCGCCTCGAGCACCTCGTCGGACGGGCGCTCACTGCCGATCGGCAACGGCCCGCTGCCGTAGGCGCGCCCCGCGACCGGACGGAATACCGTGCCGACTTCGAAGAGCGCAAGATCGTTGAGTCCGCGCGAGAGGTTGCGCCGGGCGATGCCGATGAGACCCGGCCAGAGCGAGGTGCGCATCCATGCCGCATCCGGGTCGAGCGGGTTCGCGAGCTTGACGGCGGCAACTCCGCCGGATGTCGGCGCGCCGAAGGTGTCGTTCTGCTCACGGGAAACGAACGGGTATGCGAGAACCTCGGTGAGCCCGCCGGCGGCGAGGCTGCTGGCGGCGGCACGGCGCAGGCGCTGCTCGCGGGACAGGCCGCGACCGGGAGGCGCGACGGGCAGCACGCTGGGGATTCGGTCGTACCCGACGATGCGGGCGACCTCCTCTGCGAGCGTCGCCGCGTCGGTGAGGTCGGGCCGCCAGGTCGGCGGCGTGACGAGCCAGCCGTCATCGGCGGCCTCGACGACCGCGCCGACGGCAGTGAGCGAATCGGTCACCTCGTCTGCGGAGAACTCCACGCCGATGAGCCGGGTGACGAATTCCTCGGAAAGCGCGAGGGACTCGGGCGCGACCGAGTCATCGAGCATCGACCCGAGGTCGTCGGCCGTTCCGCCGCCGAGTTCCACGAGCAGTTGAACGGCCCGCGCCGCGGCCGGCGCCGCGACCTTCGGGTCGACGCCGCGCTCGAATCGACGAGAAGCCTCGCTCGGCAGCTTGTGACGGCGTGCGCTGCGGGCGATCGACACGGGATCGAAGTTCGCCGCCTCGATGAGCACGTTCGTCGAGCCCTCGCCCATCTCGGTGGTCGCGCCGCCCATGACGCCCGCGATTCCGATGGGCCCAGAGCCGTCGGTGATGAGCAGGTCTTCCGCATTCAGCTCGCGAACCTTGTCGTCGAGCGTCGTGATCTTCTCGCCCGCGCGCGCGCGGCGCACCGAGATTCCCCCGGCGAGCTTGTCGAGGTCGTAGGCGTGCAGCGGCTGGCCGAGTTCGAGCATCACGTAGTTGGTGATGTCGACGGCGAGCGAGATCGAACGGATGCCCGCGAGCGTGAGACGCGCGACCATCCAGGCCGGGGTCGGCCGGGTCGCATCCACGCCGCGCACCACTCGCGTCATGAACACGCTCGCGCCGGCACGGCCGCGGATGGGAGCGTCGTCGTCGATGGACACCGGGAAGCCGGTCACATCCACGGGAGTGACGGCGAGAGCAGGGTCACGGAAGGCGGCGCCCGTCGAGTTCGCATACTCGCGCGCGATACCGCGGATCGAGAGGGCGTAGCCGCGATCGGGCGTGACGTTGACCTCCACCGCGAAATCGTCGAGGCCGAGGAGCAAGATCGCGTTGGCACCGACCTCCGGGTCGAGCCCCAGGGCGGCGAGCCGGAGGATACCGTCGTGCTCCTCCCCCAGGCCGAGCTCACGGGCTGACGCGATCATGCCGTCGGACACGTGCCCGTAGGTCTTGCGCGCCGCGATGGCGAATGGCTCAAGCGCAGTCGGGCCGGGAAGCACGGCACCGGGCAGCGAGACGACGACCTTGTCGCCGACGACGAAGTTGTGGGCGCCGCACACGATTCCGCGCGGCTCCTCCTCCCCGACGTCGACCTGGCACCAGCGGATCGTCTTGCCGTTCGACTGCGGTTCGTCCTCGAAGGCGAGCACTTGCCCCACGACGATCGGTCCCGTGAGGTCGAACGTGTGCACGTCCTCCTCCTCGAGCCCGACGCGAACCAGCGCCGCATGCACTTGCTCGTATGTCACATCGGCGGGCACATCCACGAACTCCCGCAGCCAACTGATCGGTGCGCGCATCAGACGACCATCCCGAACTGCTGGGAGAAACGAATATCGCCCTCGACCATGTCGCGCATGTCGTTCATGTCGTTGCGGAACTGGAGCGTGCGCTCGATGCCCATGCCGAAGGCGAAGCCCTGGTACTCGTCTGGGTCGATGCCTGCCGCGCGCAGCACGTTGCGGTTCACCATGCCGCAGCCGCCCCACTCGACCCAGCGCGCACCGCCCTTGGCGTTCGGCTGCCAGACGTCCATCTCCGCGCTCGGCTCCGTGAAGGGGAAGTAGTTGGGTCGCAGCCGGATCTCGGCGCCCTCACCGAACAGCGAACGCGCGAGGTGCTCGAGGGTGCCGCGCAAGTGCGCCATGGTGAGACCTTTGTCGATTGCGATGCCCTCGATCTGGTGGAACACGGGAGTGTGGGTCGCATCGAGCTCATCGGTGCGGAAGACCCGACCCGGCGCGACGACGTACACCGGGAGCGGGCGCTCGAGCAGCGACCGGATCTGCACGGGACTCGTGTGGGTGCGCAGCACGAGGTGCGACTCCACCGGATCCACGAAGAACGTGTCCTGCATCGCGCGAGCGGGGTGGTCCTCGTCGAAGTTGAGCGCATCGAAGTTGAACCACTCGTTCTCGAGTTCGGGACCTTCCGCGACCTCCCAGCCCATGCCCACGAAGATGTCGCTCATGTGCTCCATGAGGAGGCTGAGCGGATGACGTGCGCCGGCTCGCCAGCGCGAGGCGACGGCCGTGACATCCACAGCTTCGGCCTCGAGGCGCGCGGCCTCTTCGGCAACGGCGAGTTCGCTCTCCCGCTCGGCGAGGGATTGGGTGACGCGAGCGCGGGCCTGGCCGACGAGTTTGCCGGCCTGGGCGCGGTCGCTCGCCGCAACGTCTTTGAGCTTCGCGTTGAATCGTGCGAGTTCCGAGTTCTCGCCAACGTGCGCCGAACGCACTGCCTTCAATTCGGCCATCGTCGCGGCCGCGGCTATCGCGGAGACGGCTGCCTCCATGGCGACGTTCACCGCCGTCTCGGTGATCTCGGTGGGTTCTGACACAAGGTCCGAGTTTAGTGCGCTAGTGCGTGTCACCATCGGCACTGGGCGGGCCGCCCGCAGTGGGATCGGCGCGCACCCCAGTGACGGGCAACGGTGTACTCGCACCGGACATCCCTGCGCCCGCGAGTTGGCTGACGACCCGTGCCGCTCGCCGCGCCTTCAGACCGCCGCCGCGCCCGGATGCCGTGCGCTTGGCGACCACGCGCGCGATCGCTGACAGGCTGAGGTTCACAGCGAGGTAGACCGCCCACACCACGAAGAACAGCGTGAAGAGGTAGGTGGGGCCGAACGTCGTCGGGCCCTGCTTGAGCCCGATGTTGAGCAGTTCCTGGTATCCGAGGATGTAGGCGAGCGACGTGTCCTTCAGCAGCACGACGAGCTGCGCGATGATGATCGGCAGCATCTGCCGGAACGCCTGCGGGTACTCGATCGAGAACCGCACCTGCAAGGGAGTAAGTCCGACCGCGAGACCGGACTCGCCCTGGCCCCTGGGAAGGGACGCTATGCCGGAGCGCAGCGCCTCTCCGATGACCGCGCCGTTGTACACCGCGAGGGCCCCGACGCCTGCCCAGAACTGGCCTGAGGAGAACACGAGCAGGATGAACAGCATCATGAGCAGCACGGGCATGCCGCGGAAGAACTCGACGACGACGATGGCCGGGATGCGGATGAAGGCCGAGCGGGCCGTCCGTGCCATCGAGAGCACGACGCCGACCGCCAGCGCGAGCACTGCGGCGACGCCGGCCATCTGCAGGGTCGCGGAGAGCCCTCGCCAGATGGAGCGCCACATCGCCCGGTCGGCGAGGATGTCCCACCGGCTCGGATCGAACATTCCCGGTTGTTCGACGCCGGCCGCGTTCAGCCGCGGCAGCGACAGGAACACGACGATGCCGATGAGGCCGGCAAGAATGAGCGCTCCACCGATGATCGAGAACAGGAGGGAGAGCCTGCGCGTCTTCGGCCCGGGAACGTCGTACAGCACGCTCGTCATCGCAGCACCCGTACTCGTCGTTCGAGATAGTTGGCGGCCTGGCCGAGCGGCACGGTGATGAGCAGGTAGAAGGCGGCGACTGCGACAAGGATCGGGATGGTGGCATCCCCATTGAACTGGATCACCTGTCGCGAGACCGCGACCAGCTCGAGCACGGCGAATCCGGCGGCGACCGAGGTGTTCTTCGTGAGCGCGATCAGCACGTTGATGAGCGGCGGTATCACCATTCGGATCGCCTGGGGCAGCACCACGAGCCCGACCGTCTGGCCGAACCGGAGCCCGATCGCTCGAGCCGCCTCCGACTGCCCGACGGAGACGCCGTTGATGCCCGAGCGCACCGCCTCGGCCACGAACGGCGAGGTGTACACCGTGAGGCCGATCGTCGCCGCAACGACGTAGTCGAGCCGCACACCCAGTTGGGGCATCACGAATGCGCAGAAGAACAGCACGAGGGTCAGCGGCGTGTTCCTGATCACCTCCGTGTACACGGTCGCGAAACCGCGCAGCGCCGGAACCGGCGAGATCCGCAGCCCGGCGATGAGGGTGCCGATGATGAGCGCGCCGATGCCCGACACAACGAGCAGGCGCACGGTGACTAAGAAGGCGTCGATGAAGCGCGGCAGGTTCTCGATGATCGCATCCATCACGCCTCCTTGCTCGTCACGCGGGTGACGGCCCCGCCGCGAGGGGCGGGGCCGTCAGTGGATTGCCTAGTAGCGGTCGACCGTGGGCGGGTCGGGCAGCGGCAGCTCGGTGCCCGCCGTCGACTCCCACGCCTCGGCCCAGCGGCCGTCCTCGAACGCCGCTTCGAGCACATCGTTGATGAACATGCGGAAATCGGTGTCGTCCTTGGTGAGACCGATGCCGTACGGCTCCTCCGTAAACGGGTTGCCCACGACCTCGAACTCCCCGTTGCTACCTGCAGCGAGGCCGGCGAGGATCACGTTGTCCGTCGTCACAGCCACGACCTGGCCGGAACTCAGGAGCGGCAGGCACTCCGAGTAGCCGCCGAGTGCGGTGATCTGGTCGGTGTACGCAGCGATGTTCGTTTCGGATGTCGAACCGGCGACAGTGCAGACCGGCTTGCCGGCAACGTCGTCAGGTCCCTCGATGCCCTCAGGGTTGCCCGCGAGCACCAGGATGTCCTGCCCGGCGTTGTAGTACGGACCGGCGAAGGAGATGACTTCCTTGCGCTTGTCGTTGATCGTGTAGGTCGCAACCACGATGTCAACCTCACCCGACTGGATGAAGGGCTCCCGGTTCGCCGATTGTGTCTCGGTCCACGTGATGCCGCTTTCAGGGATGCCGAGCTCGGCCGCGATGATCTTCGCGATCTCCACGTCGAAGCCCTGCGGGTCGCCGCTCGCGTCGACCTGGCCGAACAGCGGCTGGTCGAACTTGGTGCCGACGGTGATCGCACCGGCTTCGTTGAGCGCGGCCATGGTCGTGCCGGCCTCGAACTCGATTGCCTCCTGGGTGGGCGCGGACTCTTCGGGCGCGGGTGTACCTGAATCCACACAGCCCGCGAGGGTGAGCATTCCTGCGGCTGCAATCGCCGAGATCATCAGAGGTCTCTTGAATCTCATCGTTCTCTTCTCCTTGCTGTGAACCACACCCACCGGTTAGTGAGTGAGTACCTTCGAGAGGAAGTCCTTCGCTCTCGTGCTTGTGGGGGCCGTGAAGAACTGCTCGGGAGTCGCCTCCTCGACGATCTCCCCATCCGCCATGAACAGCACGCGCCCCGCGGCCTTTCGGGCGAAGCCCATCTCATGGGTGACCACGACCATCGTCATGCCGTCGCGCGCGAGCTCGACCATCACATCGAGAACTTCGTTGATCATCTCCGGGTCGAGGGCGCTCGTCGGCTCGTCGAACAGCATGATCTTGGGATCCATTGCCAGTGCGCGGGCGATCGCCACGCGCTGCTGCTGGCCACCCGAGAGCTGCGCGGGCATCTTCGCCGCCTGGTTCGCGACACCCACGCGGTCGAGGATCTCCATGGCTCGCTTGTCGGCATCAGCCTTCGACCGCCTGCGTACCTTGATCTGGCCGAGCGTGACGTTCTGTAGAACCGTCTTGTGCGCGAAGAGGTTGAAGGACTGGAACACCATGCCGACATCGGCGCGCATCTTCGCCAGCCCGGCGCCCTCGGCGGGCAGCGCTTTGCCGTCGATCGTGATCGACCCGTCGTCGATGGTCTCGAGGCGGTTGATGACACGGCACAGGGTCGACTTGCCGGAACCGCTGGGCCCAATGACGACGACGACCTCTCCGCGGTGGATGGTCGTCGTGATGTCCTTCAGCACGTGCAGGTCACCGAAGTGTTTGTTCACATGCTCGATCTGAACGAGGGGGTCCATGTGACCACACAACCACACCCCCAATCGGGGGTCAACGAACGCGCAGCTTCGTGACCAAGACGTGTTGCCCGCTTCACATGCTCAGGAGCGGTGGGCGAACGCGCTCTCGTAGAGGCACACCGATGCCGCTGTCGCGAGGTTCATCGACTCGGCATTGCCGTAGATCGGAACCGTGATCACCCAGTCCGCCAGGGCATAGTGCTCGTCACTCAGACCGCGCGCCTCGTTGCCGAACAACCACGCCGTCGGGGCCGCGAGAGCTCCCGCCTTGCGTGCCGCGAGGAGATCCGCCCCCTTGATGTCGGCGGCGATCACCTGCAGTCCCGCTGCCTTCGCCTTCTCCACAACCGACTCCAGTTCGGCGCCCATGGCAACCGGCAGGTGGAATAGCGAACCGGTCGTCGCACGCACGAGCTTCGGGTTGTAGAGGTCGACGCTGCGTCCCGTGAAGATAACGGCATCGGCGCCCGCAGCGTCGGCCGCCCGGATGATCGTTCCCGCGTTGCCCGGATCGCGAACCTCTTCGAGAATCGCGATGAGCTCCGGATCGCCCGAGAGGATGTCTTTCACCGAGGTGGGGAACTGTCGGCAGACCGCGATGATGCCCTGCGGTGTGACGGTATCCGCCATCGCATCGAGAACCTGCTCGCTCACGAACTCGACCTCGACTTGCGACTCGCCCGCCTTCTTGCCGATGTGCGCGTAGCGCTCGAGTGCGGTCGGCGTCGCGAACAGGTCGACAAGCAGCTCGGGGCGGAAGGCCAGCGCCTCCGCAACAGCCTGGGGACCCTCGAGCAGGAAGAAGCCGGTCTCGACCCGTGCTTCTCGCTTGGCGAGTTTGGCCACGGCGCGCACGCGGGGCGAGCGCGGATTGTCGATCATGCCATCAAGCCTAGGCGCGCGCTGGAGCTATGAGGATCGCGACGCGATGCCGGGCCGAGGGAGAATTCGTCGCCGGTTAACGACAACAGCCCCGGGATCACTCCCGGGGCTGTCACTGAAGGTGTCGTCAGGCAACGACTTTCGGCGCGGAGGTGTCCGCGGGAAGCGCTGCCTTGGCGGTCGCGACGATCGCCGCGAACGTGGCGGGCTCGGTGACCGCGAGATCCGCGAGGATGCGGCGGTCGACCTCGATGCCGGCCAGGTTGAGACCCTGGATGAAACGGTTGTACGTGAGGCCGTTGGCGCGGGCCGCAGCGTTGATGCGCTGGATCCACAGGCGACGGAAGTCGCCCTTGCGCGCGCGGCGGTCACGGTATGCGTAGACGAGGGAGTGGGTGACCTGCTCCTTCGCCTTGCGGTACAGGCGCGAACGCTGGCCGCGGTAGCCGGACGCGCGCTCAAGGATGACGCGGCGCTTCTTGTGGGCGTTGACCGCCCGCTTTACTCTTGCCATTTTCTCTGTACCTTGACCCTTACTTGCCCAGAAGCTTCTTGATGACCTTGGCGTCCTGCGGAGCAAGAACCTGTTCCTGGTTCAGCGAGCGCTTGCGCTTGCCGCTCTTGACCTCCAGGTTGTGGCGCATGCCTGCCTGCTGCTTCATGACCTTGCCGCTACCGGTGAGCTTGAAGCGCTTCTTGGCACCGGAGTGCGTCTTCTGCTTAGGCATCCTTATCCTCTTTCGTTGTCGCAGCCTCTTTCGGTGCTGCTACTGCTTTTTCTGCTGCTGCGGGCTTGTCCGCGGCTACATCCTGTGGCTCCTCGGCTGCGGCTCCCCGGGCGGGCTTGCTCGCCGCCTTGCGGGCCTCGGCCTCGGCCTTCGCCGTCGCCTTCGTCTTGTGGGGTCCGATGACCATGACCATGTTGCGGCCGTCGATCATCGGAGTCGATTCGACCGAACCGAACTCCGCGACATCTTCAGCGAAGCGCTGCAGAAGCCGCACGCCCTGCTCCGGTCGGGACTGCTCCCGGCCCCGGAAGAGGATCATGGCCTTGACCTTGTCGCCCGCCTGGAGGAAACCTTCCGCGCGCTTGCGCTTGGTCTCATAGTCGTGCGTGTCGATCTTGAGGCGGAATCGAACCTCCTTGAGGATCGTGTTCGCCTGGTTGCGCCGCGCTTCCTTGGCCTTCTGGGCCTCTTCGTACTTGAACTTGCCGTAATCCATGATCTTGGCGACGGGAGGCTTGGAGTTGGGAGCTACCTCAACCAGATCCAGGTCGGCCTCCTGGGCCAGTCGGAGTGCGACGTCGATGGAGACGACGCCCACCTGCTCGCCGCCGGGCCCGACAAGTCGGACCTCAGGGACGCGGATTCGGTCATTGGTACGGGGATCGCTGATGCGTGTCTCCTCTTTCTACGTGTGATGTGCGGCGGTCGCCGCGAGGCACGAGAGAGGAATTTCGCCGCAGCGCGAACGCTGCACAACACCCTTGCTGCTATCCGCACGACCTCACGGCCGAACGAACGGGGTGAAACGACCCGGTAACCTTGAAGAAGCGGTCGACAGGTGGGAGAGACTCCACTTTCGTAGTCCGGGCGAGCCCGGAACCTGCACAAGGATAGCAGACGCCATCTCGCTTGGCGATTGCCCGGAAACGAGGACGGCAATGAGCGACGCTCCCGACGTGGATCCCGAGATCCGCGACATCTCCGAAGTGCCAGGCGTCGAGGTGATCAACACCGTCGCCGTGCACCTCATGAGCGCCGCAGCCGTGAAACTCGGTCTCTCAGAGGGCGAGGATGCCGCTGCCGACGTCGACCTCGACGAAGCGCGCAAACTCATTACCGCGCTCGCCGGGCTCGTGACTGCGGCGGCGCCCGAGATCGGCGATCAGCACGCCCGTCCGCTGCGAGACGGCCTGCGCTCGCTCCAGTTGGCGTTCCGCGAGAACTCGAGGTTCCCCGACCCGCCCGGCGCCGGCCCGGGAGAGAAGTACACCGGCCCCGTCAACTAGTCGGCGGCCGCGCCTGGCCGGACCGCCGTGCCTTTCTAGACTGCGGTGCCTTTCTGGACTGCCTGCCTTTCTAGACTGCAGAGACGAGCTGCACCTTGAGGGAGTCGACGCGCGTGGCGATGATCTCCGACTCCGACCAGCGCTGGCTCAGCCTCGCGATGATGGCGTCGAGGGTTGCCCGGTCGAGCGCTTCCGCCAACGAAAGCTGCACGATGAGCTCGGGGCCAGCGAGCCTCGCGCCCCGGTCGCCGGGCGCGAGCTGGATCGCGATCACCGCATCCTCGAGCTCGGCACCCGACATGAACGCGCGCAGCACCTCCTCATCGAGGTAGCTGGGCGTCCAGGGGCGCGCTTGCGCGATCGCCCACAAAGCAGGACGCCGGATGACGAACTCGGTGTCGCTCGTCGGGTCGAGCACGACGAGGTCGGTGTCTTCGGCCGCCGCCGCGATCGCGACGCGGGCCGCTGCGGCGGGAACCGGGCGCGCGGCGGGATTCCAGGCCGCCATTGCAGCGACGGAGGTGAACGCCGGGAGCACCGTGCGCCCATCCGGGCCCGCCACCGTGACGATGGCGAGCTCCTGGCTCTTGTCGACGGTGTGACCGTGCTCGTTGGTTCCAGCCTCGCCGAGCTGCGCAACGAGTGGAATCAGCAGTCGAGAGTCGCGGAGCGCGTCGACGACGTCAGCCTCGCCGAGCTCATTGCTGCGGAAGCGCCTGATCGCCTCGACGAGTCGCTCGGGGGCGCTGCCGTCGTCCTGAGCTGCGGGGTTGGACTCGAAGTGCCGTCCCTGCCACGGCTGTCCGGCCGAGTCGCCGCCCCCGGCCACGAGTCAGCCCTGTGCGACGTCGAGAGCTTCGGCGAGAGTGAAGGCCCCGGCGTACAGGGCCTTGCCCACAATCGCGCCCTCGAGCCCGTGCGGCACGAGCTGTCGGAGCGCCTCGATGTCATCGAGTGTCGCGACACCGCCCGAGGCGACCACCGGTCGCTCCGTGTAGTCGATCACCTGGCGCAGGAGGTCGAGGTTGGGGCCCTGGAGAGTGCCATCCTTGGTGACGTCCGTGACGACGTAGCGGCAGCATCCCGCCTCTTCGAGCCGATCGAGCACCGCCCACAGGTCGCCCCCGTCCTGGGTCCAGCCACGGGCGGCGAGCGTCGTGCCGCGCACGTCGAGACCGACGGCGATCGCCTCGCCGTATTCGGCGATGACGTGAGCGGCCCACTCGGGATTCTCGAGCGCGGCCGTGCCGAGGTTGATGCGCTTGGCGCCGGTGGAGAGCGCGGCTTCGAGGGTCGCGTCATCCCTGATGCCGCCGGAGAGCTCGATGTTCACGCGCCGCGGCGTGTTCTTGATGACCTTCTTGATCACACTGTGGTTGTTGCCGCGGCCGAAGGCGGCATCGAGGTCGACGAGGTGGATCCATTGGGCGCCTTGGTCGATCCACTCCTGCGCCGCGTCGACGGGATCGCCGTAATTCGTCTCCGTGCCGGCCTCGCCCCGGGTGAGGCGCACGGCCTTACCCCCAGCGACGTCGACAGCGGGTAGGAGGATCAGACCGGGTGTTGTAGTGAACTCGCTCATAGCCGTTCTCTCTGCAAATCGCTCCGCGGTATGCCGCGAACAAACACTCGATACTAGCCGACGGCGCTCAGCGCCAGATCACAGGGTTCCCAGCCAGTTCTCAAGCAGGCGGATGCCCGCCCGCCCCGACTTCTCCGGATGGAACTGGGTGGCGGACAGGGGCCCGTTTTCGACGGCGGCCAGAAAGCGGCTACCGTGTTCCGCCCACGTGAGCATGGGCTGCGGGAATGGCGGATGCACCTCGAGCGGCCAGACCTGCGCCGCGTACGAGTGCACGAAGTAAAAACGCTCGTCCCCGATGCCGTCGAACAGCCTCGAGTCCGCGGGAGCGTCGACAGTGTTCCAGCCCATGTGCGGAAGGATCGGGGCATCCAATTCGGTCACAACGCCCTCCCACTCCCCCAGGCCGGGTGTGTCGTTGCCGCGTTCGACGCCGTGCTCGAACAGCACTTGCATACCGACGCAAATGCCGAGCACAGGCCGGCCGCCTGTGAGGCGCTTCTCGATCGCGGCACCGCCGCGCACGGCGTTGAGGCCGTCCATGACGGCCGAGAACGCGCCGACTCCGGGCACGACGAGGCCGTCGGCGGCTTCCGCAACCGACTTGTCGGAGCTGAGCGTCACTCTCGCGCCCGCGAGCTCGAGGGCCTTGGCCGCCGAGTGCACGTTGCCGGAGCCGTAGTCGAGGATAACGACGGAGGGGGAACTCATGCTCAGAGCGCACCCTTGGTCGACGGGATGCCGCTGACCCGGGCATCCGGCTCGATGGCGAAACGGAAGGCACGCGCGAACGCCTTGAACTCGGCCTCGGCGATGTGGTGCGGATCCCTGCCGCCGAGAACGGTCACGTGCACCGTCAGCCCGGCGTTGAACGCGATCGCTTCGAAGACGTGGCGCACCATCGAACCGGTGAAGTGCCCGCCGATGAGGTGGTGCTCGAAGCCCGCGGGCTCGCCGGAGTGCACGAGATAGGGACGGCCCGAGACATCCACCACCGCTTGCACGAGCGCCTCGTCGAGCGGAACGAGCGCGTCACCGAAGCGGGAGATGCCGGCCTTATCGCCAAGCGCCTGCTTGATCGCAGCGCCCAGTGTGATGCCGATGTCCTCCACGGTGTGGTGCACGTCGATGTCGGTGTCGCCGGTCGCCGTCACGGTGAGGTCGACGAGGGAGTGCTTCGCGAACGCGGTGAGCAGGTGGTCGAAGAAAGGAACGCTCGAATCGATCGACGATGTACCCGTGCCGTCGAGGTCGATGCTCAGCTCGATGCTCGACTCACTCGTGGCACGCGTGAGCGTAGCTGTCCTGCTTGCGGTCATTGCGCAATCCTATCGAGCGGGCCAGAGCCCTCGAGCCGGGCGAGGGCGTCAAGGAAGATCGTCGTCTCGGCATCGCTGCCCGCCGTTACGCGAAGGTGGTTCGGGATACCGACTTCGCGAATGAGGATGCCTTGCGCGAGCAACTCCTCGAACACGGAGTGCGGTTCAGCCACGCCACCGAATAACACGAAGTTGGATGCGCTCGGCACGGGTGTGTACCCGAGCTCGGGCAGCGCGGCGATCATGCGGTCGCGCTGGCTCTTGATGTCGTCGACCATCGCGAGCATCGCCGGCGCGTGGGCGAGCGCGGCGACCGCGGCCGCCTGGGTGAGGGCCGACAGGTGGTACGGCAAGCGAACGAGCCGCAGCGCGTCGGTGACCGCGGGGTCCGCTGCGAGGTATCCGAGTCTCGCGCCCGCAAACGCGAACGCCTTGCTCATGGTGCGGCTCACGAGAAGGCGCGGACGGCCCTCGAGAAGGGTGAGCGCCGTCGCACCGTCCGCAAATTCGGCGTACGCCTCGTCAACGAGCAGGATGCCCTCGGTCGCCTCGTACGCCGCCTCGATGGTCTCGAGGCCCAGTGGCGTTCCCGTGGGGTTGTTGGGCGAGCACAGGAACACGATGTCGGGACTCTCCCGCTCGATGGCTCGCACGGCGGTCTCGGGTGAGATCTCGTAGCCGGCATCCCGTTCCGCTTCGATCCACCGCGTGCCGGTTCCGGAGGCGATGATGGAGTGCATCGAATAGGTGGGCGGAAACCCGAGCACGCTGCGGCCGGGACCGCCGAAAGCCTGCAGCGTCTGCTGCAGTACTTCGTTGGAGCCGTTTGCGGCCCAGATGTTGTCGCGATCGAGCCCGTGCCCGAGGTAGGCAGCCAGGGAATCGCGGAGTTCGGTGAATTCGCGATCGGGATAGCGGTTGACGCCCATGACCGCTCGGGCGAGTGCGGTGACGATATCGGTTGCCACGGCTTCGGGAATGGGATGCGTGTTCTCGTTGACGTTGAGCTGCACGCGCACGTGCTTCTGGGGCGCACCGTACGGCTCGAGACCGCGCAGGTCGTCGCGGATCGGGAGATCGGAGAGGGAAGTCACTCCCCAATTATGGCCGTCGCGCAGGCCATCGCTGCCCGGAAGGGCCATGCCGCGATGGTGCCGAGCGCCACTCAGTGCGCGTACTGCGCGGGGATGGCGAGCTCCTGACCAGCGAATACGTCGGGCGACGTAAGCGCGTTGAGCTTCACGAACTCGGCGATCACGTCGCGCGGATCGGCCCGGGGAGCGATCTCCTCGGCGAGCTGCCACAGCGACTGCCCGCTCTCGACCGTGACGTATTGGAAAGGCACGTTCGAGCCCTCGAGCGAAGCGGTCGCTCCCCCGCCGTTGAGGGCGAAGAGGAGGGCGGCGACCACGAGTGGTGTGGCCGCGAGTACCGTGAGCACTGCGCGGCCACGCTGGGTGAGGCGAAGTTTCGGCGCAGCGGGGCGCACGACAACCGCGCGAATCGGCCGAGCGGCCGAGCGCGGCGATCCGAATGCGGTACCGATGGCTGCGCCGTTGATGATTGCCGTGCTCATCTTTCGCTCCTCAGTCTCTGGTTTCGTATCTCTGGGTTTACGTATCTCTGGGTTTTCGTATCCGGCCCTCGGCCGGGAGGGCCGGATACGAAGTTTGTTAGTACGCCTGTTCCGAACATACATTCGAATGGGCTCCAGTTCAAGGTAATCTTCGAATGAACCACCGACATTGACGTCGACACACTCGAACAGGTGTTTGTTTTTCGTCTCTTGTACGGATACAGTTTCGAATGGGCCACCGACATCGGGCGTCGAGAGGCGGAATCGAGGACGACGTGGACGACATGCAATCCCAGGAGCGACCCGGCACGCGCCGACGCACGAGCCTGAGTGACAAGCAACTCGCGATCCTCGATGTGATCCAGCGTTCGGTCTCGGCGCGTGGGTACCCGCCGAGCATGCGCGAGATCGGCGATGCCGTGGGGCTCTCTTCGCTCTCGAGCGTGACCCATCAGCTCAACCAGCTCGAACTCAGCGGCTACCTCCGGCGCGACCCCAACCGCCCCAGGGCGATGGAGGTGCTCATCGACCTTCCCGGTCTCGAGGGCGGTGACGACGTCTCCGACACTGCTCCTGCGGTGGGCGACGCCGTCATGGTGCCGCTCGTGGGTCGCATTGCCGCCGGCATCCCGATCACGGCCGACCAGCAGGTCGACGAGGTGTTCCCGCTCCCCCGCCAACTCACCGGCAAGGGCGAACTCTTCATGCTCAAGGTCGTCGGTGAGTCGATGATCGACGCGGCCATCTGCGACGGCGACTGGGTCGTCGTACGGCAGCAGAAGACCGCCGAGAACGGCGACATCGTCGCCGCGATGCTCGACAACGAGGCGACCGTGAAGGTCTTCCGCCAGCGTGACGGGCACACGTGGCTGCTGCCCCGCAACTCCAACTTCGAGCCCATCCTCGGCGACCATGCCGAGGTTCTCGGCAAGGTTGTCACGGTGCTGCGCTCGCTTTAGGTCTCCGCCCGGGTCCGAGCCCCGTTAGGAGCTACAACCACAGAACGCCCCGGCCATCGGCCGGGGCGTTCTTTTGCGTCACAGTTGCGACGAGCGTGTCGAGTCACGCGACGATTACCTCGCAGCCCGACCTCCTGCGCGCAGGTTGCGAAGAGCCCGAGGGACCTATGCCCCCACGCGCGCCCGGGCTGCCCGGGTCGCCTCGAGGATGTTCGTGAGCGACTGAACCGTCTCGTCGTAGCCGCGCGTCTTGAGGCCGCAGTCCGGGTTGACCCAGACCTGGCGCTCTGGGATTGAGCCGATCGCGATATCGAGCAGCTCGCTCACCTCTTCGACCGAGGGAACGCGGGGCGAGTGAATGTCGTACACGCCCGGACCGATCCCGCGACCGAACCCGCTCGACTTGATGTCAGGCACGACCTCCATCTTGGAACGGGCGGCCTCGATCGAGGTGACGTCCGCATCCAGTCGGTCGATCGCGTCGATCACGACGCTGAACTCGGAGTAGCAGAGGTGGGTGTGGATCTGCGTCTTGTCCTCAACTCCCGCGGTCGCGAGTCGGAACGATCCGACCGACCAGTCGAGGTAGTCGGGCTGGTCCTTCTTCTTGAGCGGGAGCAACTCGCGCAGGGCCGGCTCATCGACCTGGATGATGCCGATGCCGGCCGCCTCGAGATCCTCGATCTCGTCGCGGAGGGCAAGGGCGACCTGGTTTGCCGTGTCGCGCAAGGGCTGATCGTCGCGCACGAACGACCAGGCGAGAATCGTCACCGGACCGGTGAGCATGCCCTTGACGGGCTTCTCGGTGAGGCTCTGCGTGTAGGTGGACCACTCGACCGTGATGGGAGCGGGGCGCGAGACGTCACCCCACAGGATCGACGGACGCGTACAGCGCGAACCGTACGACTGCACCCAGCCGTTCTGGGTGACCGCGAATCCGTCGAGGTTCTCAGCGAAGTACTGCACCATGTCGTTGCGCTCGGGCTCGCCGTGAACGAGTACGTCGAGTCCGATCTTCTCCTGCAGTTCCACGACGCGCTTGATCTCGTCGCGCATGGCCTGCTTGTACTGCTCCTCGGTGATCTCGCCCTTGGCGGCGGCCGCGCGGTGCTTGCGGATGTCCCCGGTCTGGGGGAACGAGCCGATGGTCGTCGTCGGCAGGAACGGCAGGTTGAGTGCGGCCTCCTGCGCGGAGAGGCGATCGGCGTAGTCGCCGCGCGAGAAGTCCGCGTCGCTGAGCGAGGCCGCGCGAGCGCGCACGGCGCCGTCACGCACTCCGGATGCCGCATGACGGTCGGCGAGGGCGGCGGAAGCAGCATCCAAGTCAGCCTGGATCGCGGCCTTGCCCTCGGTGAGGCCCTTGGCGAGCGTCGCCACCTGGCCGACCTTCTGGTCCGCGAACGCCAGCCAGCCCTTGAGCTGGTCGGCGAGCAGCGGCTCGTCGTCGACGTCGTGGGGAACGTGGAACAGGCTCGTCGAGCTCGAGACGGCTACGTTGGGGCTGAGCCCACGCAGCGACTCAAGCGAGGAGAACGCCGCCTCGAGATCGCCGCGCCAGATGTTGTGGCCGTCGATGACGCCGCCAACGAGCACCTTGTCGGTGCTCACCCGGCCGGGCAGGGCACCCTTGACGAGGTCGATGCCGATCGCTTCCACCGGGGTGTCGAGCAGTACGGGCAGCGCGTCGTCGAGGCTTCCGTAGGGCGCGGAGACGAAGATCGCCGGGCGAGCGGGCACGGCGCCCAGAAGGTCGTAGGCGTGCTTGGTCGCTTCGAGCACCGCCGCGCGGGGCACCTCGATGCTCTCGCTCACGAGGGCCGGCTCGTCGAGCTGCACCCACTCGGCGCCGGCGGCGAGAAGTGCCGCGAGAAGCTCGGCGTAGACGGGGAGCAGGTCATCGAGGCGGTCGAGCGGCTGGTAGCCCTCGGGGGCACCCTCCGACGGCTTGCTCAGCAGGAGGAACGTGACGGGACCGACGATGACAGGACGCGTGCGGAAACCGCTCGTCGTCGCCTCGGCGACCTCGCGTACCAATCGGTCGGACGCGAGGTGGAAGTCCGTCTCCGGCCCGATCTCGGGAACGAGGTAGTGGTAGTTCGAGTCGAACCATTTGGTCATCTCGGCGGGCGTGTCCTGTCCCTCGCCGCGCGCGACTGTGAAGTACCCCGCGAGATCCACGGTTCCGTCTGCCTTGACGAGCCGCTGGAACCGGGTGGGAATCGCGCCGACCGTGACGGCCGCATCCAGCACCTGGTCGTAGTAGGAGAAGGCTTCGGGGATCGACGAGTCCGTGCGGCCGAGTCCGAGCGAGGCGAGCCGCTCCCGCGTGACACGACGCAGGTCGGCCGCAGTCGCTTCAAGTTCCTCAACGGAGATCCGGCCGGCCCAGAAAGACTCGACTGCCTTCTTGAGTTCGCGGCGCCGACCGATCCGCGGGTAGCCCAGGATCGTGCCGGTGGGGAACGGGGTCGTGCTCGTCATGCGGTTTCCTTCTGTCGTGTGTCGAGCAGGCCGACGTTACCGAGAACGTCGAGAACTGCTTCGTGCTGGTTGAAAGTGTAGAGATGGATACCGTCAGCCCCGCCCGCGAGTAGATCGCTCGCGAGTTCACTGGCGTGTTCTACCCCGATTCGGGCCTGCTCCTCAGGGCTCGCGACCGATTCGAGGCGCGCCCGCAATTCGGTGGGATCGGCTTCGCCCGAGAGTTCGAGTATGCGGTCGAGTCGACGCGGGCTCGGCACCGGCATGATCCCGGGAAGGATGCGCATACCGAGGCCGGCGGCCCGCGCCCGCTCCACGAAACCGAGGTAGTCGTCGGCGCGGAAGAACAACTGGCTGATCGCGAGGTTGGCGCCCGCAGCCTCTTTGGCGAGGAGGGTGTCGATGTCCTGGTCCACGGACCGTGACCGGGGATGCCCGTTGGGAAAAGCCGCAACCGCGATCGTGACCTTCTCGCCGCTCCTCAGTCGCTTCGCCCCGGGAAAGCCCGGCACCTCGCCGAACGTGAACGGCACGCGTTCCGCCTGTACCCGGTGGATGAGCTGCACGAGCTCCCCTGCGCTGCCGATGTCGCCGAGGAAGTTCTCCCCCTCCTCGACACCTTTGGGCGGGTCGCCGCGCAGGGCGAGAAAACTCGTGATCCCTGCATCCAGGAACTCCCGGATGAGACGGCTCGCCTCCTCGTACGAGGAACCCACGCACGTGAGGTGGGCCATGGGATGCACCGACGTGCTGTTCATGAGATGCCGCAGCACCGCGAGCGAATGCTCGCGCGAGGAGCCGTTGGCGCCGTAGGTCACGGAGATGAACTCCGGACCGGCGGCGGCGAGGTGCTCGAGCGAAGCGAAGAGCGAAGCTTCGGCCGCCTCGGAGCGAGGCGGGTACAGCTCGAACGAGAAGGTCGCGGTACTGGCAGATGCCACTGATGCCCCTTCGGTCGATGATCAGCCGATCGGGCGGGTGCCGGGCTCGGCTTTCGCTCCTGCGGGGCGAACACCCCGACCCTCAAGTCTAGGCATGCCGCCCCGCAGGTTGCACACTATTACGGCACTAGGCGCTCGCGGCGACGAACGGCTGCAACTCGCTCACGCGCGCCGGGTGCACGAGCGCCCGCACGAGCGTGCCGTCTTCCCGGTAGTCGGTCGACAGCACTCGCCCCTGCACGTGCAGGCGCGAAATGACCTCGCCGCGGTCGTACGGAACGAGCAGCTCGAGCTCGACCTCCGGCGCGGGAAGCAGTACCGCGATCCGCTCCATGAGCTCATCGACGCCCTCGCCCGTGCGGGCGGAGACGAAGATCCCCGTCGGCTCGAGCCCGCGGATAAGCAGCCGCTGGTCGTCATCCGCGAGGTCGCTCTTGTTGAACACGACGATCTCGGGGATGTCGCGCGCGCCCACCTCGCCGATGACGTCTCGTACCGTTGCGAGCTGCGCTCCCGGGTCGGGATGCGAGGCGTCGACGACGTGCACGATGACGTCGGCCTCGCCGACCTCCTCGAGCGTGGAGCGGAACGCCTCCACGAGCTGATGCGGCAGGTTGCGCACGAACCCCACGGTGTCGGCGAGCGTGAACAGGCGTCCGTCAGGGGTCTGCGAGCGGCGCACCGTGGCATCCAGGGTCGCGAACAGCGCATTCTCGACGAGCACGCCTGCCCGAGTGATGCGGTTGAGCAGGCTCGACTTGCCCGCGTTCGTGTAGCCCGCGATAGCGACGCTCGGCACTTCGAAGCGGCTTCGATTGGCCCGCTTGGCCTCGCGCGCCGGGGCGAATCCCTTGATCTGCTTGCGCAGCCTGGACATGCGCGTGTGGATGCGGCGGCGGTCGAGTTCGATCTTCGTCTCACCCGGTCCGCGGCTACCCATGCCGGCACCCGCGCCGCCCACCTGGCCACCGGCCTGGCGGGACATCGACTCACCCCAACCACGCAGTCGCGGAAGCAGGTATTCGAGCTGTGCGAGTTCCACCTGCGCCTTGCCCTCACGGCTCTTCGCGTGCTGGCTGAAGATGTCGAGGATCACGGCAGTGCGGTCGATGACCTTCACCCCCACGATGTCTTCGAGCGCGCGGCGCTGGCTGGGGGCGAGTTCGGTGTCTGCGATCACCGTGTCCGCACCGGTCGCGGCCACGACATCCCGCAGCTCCTGAGCCTTGCCCTTGCCGAAGTACGTGCTGGGGTCCGGATGCGCCCGCCTCTGCAGCAGGCCGTCGAGCACCACGGCTCCGGCCGTCTCCGCGAGGGCGAAGAGCTCGCGCAACGAGTTCTCCGCCTCCTGCAGGTTGCCCTGGTTATAGATGCCGATGAGCACGACGTTCTCGATGCGCAGCTGGCGATACTCGACCTCGGTGACGTCTTCGAGCTCGGTCGACAGCCCCGCGACACGGCGCAGCGCTTGCCGATCCTCGCGGTCGAACTGGTCGCCATCCCGGTCGCCCTCGTACTGCGTGTCGGACTGGAGCGCCTGCGCGCTGCCGGAGCCGAACAGCGTGTAGCCCGCTGACCGGGTCTCCTCGGTGGCGAGCACGCGGTCGACGGCGGTGCGAGACGCTGCCTCTTCGGGCTCCGTGTCTCGGGCGTCTGTTCTGTCGGTACTGGTTTCAGTCATTTTGGTTAACCCTACTTCTGTACTCTTCGGTAAGTTCTGAGGATGGCCAGTGAGCATTACTTCTCCGAGACCCCGGGAAGTGAACTCAAACTCCGCGAGATCCGTGCCCGTCTGGCCGGAAACGAGTACGAACTCGTGACCGCCGGGGGTGTGTTCAGCCCAGATCGCATCGACACGGGTACCCAGGTGCTGCTGGGGAGTGTGCCGACGCCGCCTCCGGGCGGCAACCTGCTCGATCTCGGCTGCGGCTGGGGCCCAGTCGCCCTCACGCTCGCACTCGAGTCACCTCATGCGACGGTGTGGGCAGTGGACGTCAACGAGCGCGCACTCGATCTCGTGCGGGCGAACGCCGAAAAAATGTCCATACACAACATCAACGCAGTGACCCCCGACGATGTTCCCGACGACATCAAATTCATGACGATCTGGTCGAACCCGCCTATCCGGGTCGGCAAGAACGAACTGCACGGGCTTCTCGAACGGTGGCTCCCCCGGCTCGAGCAGGGCTGCGACGCCTGGCTCGTCGTACAGCGCAACCTGGGTTCGGACTCGTTGCACCGGTGGCTGCAGGCGTCGTTCCCCGAGGACTTCAGCTTCGTGCGCGCGGCCACCAACAAGGGTTATCGCGTGCTGCGGTGCCGACGCCGCACGGGTGCGACAGCGCCCATCGATATCGTGCGCTAGCCGCTAGACCTCGAGGGCACCCTCGAAAACGAGTTCAGCGGGACCGCTGAGCGACACGTGCTCGCCGTCCTCCGTCGGGAACATCCGCACCCCGACCGTGCCGCCGGCAACGTCGACGCGCCACTGGTTCGGCGCCCCATCACCCGCCCAGTGCCTCGTCGCGAGTGCGGCGGCCACGGCTCCCGTGCCGCAGGAGAGCGTCTCGCCGCTGCCGCGCTCGTGCACTCGCATCCGGATGCGACCGATGCCGTCGTTCACGAGCGGATCCGCCGCGACAACGAACTCCACATTGGCGCCGTCGACGGGCACCGGGTCGACGATCGGGATGTAGGAGAGGTCAGCCGAATCGAGCTCCTCGTCGCTCGCGAGAGCCACGACGACGTGCGGGTTGCCCACGTTTATGCCGAGACCCGGCCTCGCGACGGGAAGCTCCTTCGCCCGCACCGTCGGCTCGCCGCCGTCGAGCGACCAGCGCCCCAGGTCGGCCTGAAACCCGGTCGCGTTGCGCTGCACGTCGCGCACGCCGCTGCGGGTGCCGATAGCGAGTGTCTCGCCGGGCTCGAGGCTCGCGAGACCCCGCTCGATGAGAAAGTGCGTGAACACCCGGATGCCGTTCCCGCACATCTCTGCGATCGATCCGTCGGCGTTGTGGTAGTCCATGAACCACTCGGCGGCTGCGTCTTCGCCGAGTGCTGCCGCGCCCTCCGGAATGTTGCGCGACCGCACGGCCCGCAGCACACCATCGGCGCCGACGCCGAAGTGACGGTCGCAAATGACAGCGATCTGGGCTGCGGTCAGCTCGATCTCACCGTCGGGGTCAGCAAAGAGCACGAAGTCGTTACCGGTGCCGTGTCCCTTGGTGAACTGGAGCGTTGCCATCCGTCAATTCTCTCCCATGGCGAGGGCCAAGGCCGTCGCCGCGAGGCCGGGGTCGTCGTGTTCCAGCCAATGCGCGTCGCGGTAGCGCCGGAACCAGCCCACCTGCCGCCGCGCGTACCGCCGAGTCAGTGCGGCGGTCTGCTCGATCGCCTCGGCTTCGTCGACCTCGCCCGCGAGCTGGGCGATTGCCTGTGCGTAGCCGATCGCCCGACTGGCCGTGATCCCGAGCCCGCCGGTCTGCAACTCGCGCACCTCGTCGAGCATCCCGGCCGCCCACATCCGCCGCACCCGGTCGCCGAGTCGCGCTACGAGGAGTTCGCGAGGCGCACTCAGCCCCAGCGTTACATGGTCCCGCCACGGCTTCTCGTTCTCGGGTAGACCGGACCCGAAGTCCTCTCCCGTAAGTTCGATGACTTCGAGTGCACGCACGAGTCGCCGGCCGTTGTGCGGCCCGATCGCCTCGGCGGCTCCCGCGTCGAGCAAAGCGAGCCTGCGGTGCAGCTCCCCGGCACCATGCACCTCGAGTTCGGCCTCTAGGCGCGCTCGGATCTCGGCGTCCGTGCCCGGAAAGCGGAAATCCTGGATGACGCTCGACACGTAGAGGCCCGAACCTCCCACGAGGATCGGCACGTGGCCGCGACTCTCGATCTGCTCTATGGCGGCGCGCGCATCCAGTTGGTAGTCGGCGACACTCGCCTCGTCCGTCGGTTCGAGCACATCGAGCATGTGGTGCGGGATGCCGCGGCGCTCGTTCTGTGGGAGCTTGGCGGTGCCGATATCCATGCCCCGGTAGAGCTGCATCGCGTCGGCGTTGACCACTTCAGCGAGCATCCCCGCGGCCGTCAGCCCTTCGGCCAGGTCGAGCGACAGCTCGGACTTGCCGGTGCCGGTCGCCCCGACGATGACGATGAGCGGCACGACGCTCAGCGGAGCCCGTCGGAGGTGTCGTAGACCGGAGTGGTCACGACGCGCAGCGTCGGCAGCCCGAGCGAAACACCCCGCGACGGGCCCGCCGTGGGCACCGCGGTCGGCACCGCACAGGATTCAGCCTCGGCGCGATCCCAGGCGTCGCCCGCGCGCGTTCGGCGAATGTCGAGGGGCGCGCCGTCGATCGAGTCGGCAATGAGGTGGAACGAGGCGGCGCGGGTGATCTCAAGCGTTACGACGTCTCCGGGGCGCGGCACCGGGGAGCCTTCCGGAACTTCGAAGTGCACGAGCCGCGAGTCCTTCGCGCGGCCGGAAAGCCGGTTGGTCTCGGCGTGCTTACGGCCTTCGTCTGCAGTGACGACGACCTCGACACGGCGGCCGACCTGCTTCTCGTTCTCTTCGCGCGAAATGCGGTCCTGCAGCGCGACGAGCCGCTCGTACCGCTCTTGCACTATCGCCTTGGGCACCTGATCCGGCATCGTCGCCGCGGGCGTGCCCTCGCGGATGGAGTACTGGAACGTGAAGGCCGAGGCGAATCTCGCGAGTTCGACGACACGCAAGGTCTCCTGGAAGTCCTCTTCGGTCTCACCGGGGAATCCGACGATGATGTCGGTGCTGATGGCGGCGTGCGGGATGCGCTCCCGAACCCGGTCGAGGATCCCGAGGAACTTCTCCGACCGGTACGACCGGCGCATCGCCTTCAGGATGCGATCGGATCCCGATTGCAGTGGCATATGCAGTTGCGGCATCACGGAGGGAGTCTCGGCCATGGCGTCGATGACGTCGTCGGTGAAAGCGGCGGGATGCGGACTCGTGAACCGGATGCGTTCGAGCCCTGCGATCGTGCCGGCGGCGCGCAGCAGCTTGCCGAAAGCCTGTCGGTCGCCGAACTCAACCCCGTAGGAGTTCACGTTCTGTCCGAGGAGCGTGACTTCGATCGCGCCGTCGTCGACGATCGCCTGGATTTCGGCGAGGATGTCGCCCGGCCGCCTGTCTTTCTCCTTGCCGCGCAGTGCGGGCACGATGCAGAAGGTGCACGTGTTGTTGCATCCCACGGAGATGGAGACCCACGCGCTGTGCGTGGACTCGCGTCGCGTCGGCAGCGTCGACGGGAAGACGTCGAGCGACTCGAGGATCTCGAGCTGGGCTTCGCCGTTGTGCCGGGCTCGCTCGAGCAGCGTGGGTAGAGAGCCCATGTTATGAGTGCCGAACACGACGTCGACCCAGGGCGCCTTCTCGAGGATGACCGCCTTGTCCTTCTGGGCGAGGCATCCGCCCACGGCGATCTGAAGGTCGGGCCTGCTGTTCTTCTTGAGGTTGCCGAGGATCCCGAGGTTGCCGTAGAGCTTATTGTCCGCGTTCTCCCGCACGGCGCACGTGTTGATGACAACCACGTCGGCCTGCCCGTCGGTAGCGCGCACGTATCCCGCCGCTTCGAGCGAACCGCTCAGTCGCTCGGAGTCGTGCACGTTCATCTGGCAGCCGAACGTGCGCACCTCGTAGGTGCGCACCGGGCGCGCCATCTCGAGGGTTTCCACGTCGCTCATGCGGTCAAGCCTAAGGCCGAGCAAGCGATCGAGCCTGCGACCGATCGAACCACCCGCCGGGACAGGGCCGTACTCAGCGGAATACGGGCCCGCTCGGCTCGAGTGCCCTGGCGACGGCCTTGGACACCACGGAGCCGGAGTAACCCTTGCGCATGAGGAACGCGCCGAGACGCCGCTTGGCAGTGGTCTGGTCGAGGGAACGCAATTGGGGCGCGCGCTTGATGGCGATCTCGACTGCGCGCTCGAGCTCGTCGTCGTCGAGAGCGCCGAGCGCACCCTCTATAGCATCGCCCTCGAGGTGTCGTCGGCGGAGCTCGGCGGTGAGCGCAGCGCGCCCCAGGCCCTTGCGATCGCGGAGCGTGCGCACAAGGGTCTCGGCGAGTTCTCCATCGTCGAGCAGTGCGACACCCTGAAGTCGCTCGATCTCCGCATCCACGGCGTCGACCTCGAACTCGCGGCCCACGAGATAGTCGCGCATCTCGCGCGAGGACATTCCGCGGCGCGCGAGCGCGTGCATGCTCACGTTGTTGATGGCATCGAATCGACCGCGCTCGGTGGTCGTCGGCTCCTTCTCACGGAAGGTGGGACCCACGATGGTGGGAGAGACGGCCGACGGCGAGAGCCGCTCCGGCTCGGACTGCTGCGGCTTCTCGCCGAACAGCCACGTGACGGGTGCGATCCGCTCGCCGTCGGCAGTGCTCACGATTACTCGCCTACGGCTGCCTGGAGCTGCGGCTCCTCGACGGGGGCTTTCCCGACGGCCATCACGGGCGCAGCCGCCTTGGTGACCGCCGCCTTGGCCGCCTTCTCCTCCGCGATTACTGCGTCTGCTGCGCTCTTCGCCTGGGCCGCTTTGGCCTCAGCGCCGATGCCGAGCTTGTTCATGATCTTCTGCTCGATCTCCCTGGCGATCGTCGGGTTCTCGAGCAGGAAGTTGCGCGAGTTCTCCTTGCCCTGGCCGAGCTGGTCACCCTCGTAGGTGTACCAGGCGCCCGACTTGCGCACGATCTCGTGCTCGACACCGAAGTCGATGAGGCTGCCCTCCCGCGAGATGCCGACGCCGAACAGGATGTCGAATTCCGCCTGCTTGAAAGGCGGTGCCATCTTGTTCTTGACCACCTTGACGCGGGTGCGGTTGCCCACGGCATCCGTGCCGTCCTTGAGCGTCTCGATGCGGCGGATGTCGAGTCGAACCGAGGCGTAGAACTTCAGGGCCTTGCCGCCCGCAGTAGTCTCGGGGCTGCCGAAGAACACGCCGATCTTCTCGCGGAGCTGGTTGATGAAGATCATCGTGGTGTTCGTCGAGCTCAGTCCGCCGGTGAGCTTGCGGAGCGCCTGGGACATGAGTCGCGCCTGCAGGCCGACGTGGGAGTCGCCCATCTCGCCCTCGATCTCGGCGCGGGGCACGAGCGCGGCAACCGAGTCGATGACGATGAGATCGATGGAGCCGGAACGCACGAGCATGTCGGCGATCTCGAGCGCCTGCTCACCGGTGTCGGGCTGGGAGACGAGCAGCGAGTCGATGTCGACACCCAGCTTGGCCGCGTATTCCGGGTCGAGCGCGTGTTCCGCGTCGATGAATGCTGCGATGCCGCCGGCCCGCTGAGCGTTGGCGATCGCATGGAGCGTGAGCGTGGTCTTGCCCGAGGATTCTGGGCCGTAAATCTCGACGATGCGGCCACGAGGCAGGCCGCCGATGCCGAGCGCAACATCCAGCGCGATGGAACCGGTGGGGATCACCTCGACCGGAGCACGCTCGTCGCTGCCGAGGCGCATGACTGAGCCCTTGCCGAACTGGCGGTCGATCTGGGCGAGGGCGGTCTCGAGGGACTTCTCGCGATCTGCTACTGATGGCATTGTCTTCTCCGGTTTTCTTGACCACGCGGGTCGTAGGTGGCTGCCCATAGGCTGTCGCTGCTCTGTGGCCCGGTCGAGCAAGGGCCACAGCCTCCCGACAAAGGCTGTGTTGCTATCGCCACGCTACGCTCGCGGACCGACATTCGGCCGGACCGACGTGCATGTTGTGGTCAATACCCGTCTTCGATTAGACGTTACGGAGGAGACTAGCAACATCCGAACGAATGTTCGATAGCGACGCGCCGCCCTTCTAGCGCTTCTTCGGCTCCCGCTGCCCCACGCCGTACCAGCGATTCGGGGGAACATCCGTGGCTTTGCACAGGGCCAGCCAGATCTCCCGCGTCGCCACGCCCCTCGCGATGGCCTGCTGTGCCGTGAGCCCGCCGACGTCGCCCAGCACGAGGTCGTGCGTGAGCACGCGACCGTACTCCGGTCCGAACTCATCCGAAACGGCCACCCAGAACTCACTCAACCGCATCCCCCCAGCCTAAAGGCGCCGGATCAGTGCGAAACGCCCCCGTCGAGTGACGGGGGCGTTCGGCTGTGATGCTCGTGGACTTACCGCGAGACGAGGTCGCCATCGAATTCGAGGACGAGGTCGTCGGGCAGCGTGTCGGGGATGGGGTTGAGACCCTCAATGACAGCGAGGCGGTCGCCCACCTCGCGCATGATAACCGAGATCGGAGTCTCGAGTGCGTCGGCCACTGAAGCGAGGATCTCTGAGCTGGCCTCTTTCTGGCCGCGCTCCACCTCACTGAGGTAGCCGAGTGCGACACTCGCCTTGCTCGCGACCTGGCGAAGGGTACGGCCCTTCTGCAGACGGAAGTCACGGAGAACGTCACCGATTTCTTGACGTACCAGAACCATTTCGACCCTCCTTCTCTTCTGACCGTGTGGCTAGCTTACGGGAACTCTAGCCAGTCGTATCTGTACGGTGCTTGTGAATCCAATACTTGTAACGAGATCGAAACCAGCGGTATTCCCGACCGTCACGCGAGGAGCCTTTCGAGCTCTGCAAGTGATTCGTAGACGACGGCCGATCGGATGTGGTCCCGGCTTCCCGACAGCTCGAGCCGCTTGGTGCGCACGTCGCCGCCGATCGCGAACCCGAGAAAAACCGTGCCGACCGGCTGGCCGTCCTGCGGATTCGGACCGGCAACGCCCGTCGTGGAGATGCCGATGTGCGCCGGCTCGCCGGCGACGGCGAGTGCCATGCGTACTCCGGCCGCCATTTGCGCGGCGACATCCGGATGCACGGCGCCGTGCGCAGCGAGAACCTCAGCATCCACGCGCAGGAGAGTGTGCTTGAGCTCTGCGTTGTAGGCGACGATGCCGCCGGATACGACCACGGACGCGCCGGGAGTGCGAATGAGCTCCGCGACGAGCATCCCGCCGGTGAGCGATTCGGCCACCGCGAGGGTCTGGTGACGCTGGGCGAGCAGCCCGATCACGCGGGCGCTGAGAGCCTCGCTGTCAGGCAACGGTCGCGCGTCGGTTCTGGCGCCAGGCCTGCCACAGGTAGTCGACTCCCGTGAGGACAGTAAGGAGAAGTGCGACGACCATGACCGCCCAGCTGAACCACCCGGCCCAGGGCCCCAGGAACGTCCACGGCGCGACGAGGAAGAGGGAGATTGCGATCGACTGCACGACCGTCTTCAGCTTGCCGCCGCGCGAGGCAGGGATGACGCGCGTCGCGAGCACAGCGAACCGGAACGCCGTGATGCCGAACTCCCGCACGAGAATCACGATGGTGATCCACCACGGCAGCTCGCCGAGGATGGACAGGGTGACGAGTGCACCGCCGATGAGCACCTTATCGGCGATGGGATCGAGGATGATCCCCACATCGGTGACGAGGTTGCGGCGGCGAGCGAGTTTGCCGTCGAGCCCGTCCGTCGCGATAGCGAGGATGAACAGCGCCGCGGCCACGTAGCGGATGATGCCGTAGTCGCCGTTGTCGAGAAGCACGAGCCACACGAAGACTGGCGCGAGCAGGATGCGGATGACGGTGATGATGTTGGCGACGTTGCCGTTGCTCGCTGGTGTGTCGCCGTGACTGACCACCCGGCCTTGCATCGGGTTGCTGCGTCGGGGTTGGGGAGCCTGGTTGCCGATGTGCCCGCCGTCAGACGCCTCAGAGCCCACGCGTTCACTCCCGATCGGTCAACTTCCAGGCATCCTCGTCCGAGTCCCCGTCTACCTCATCGTACCCGGCCAGCGAATCGGCGACTGCGTCCCTGCTGGGAGGCGAATCGTCGCCCCCGCGAAGCCGCGCGAGCACCGAAGGGAGCTGCTCCGCGGTCACGAGCACGTCCCGTGCCTTCGAACCCTCGGAAGGCCCGACGATCTCGCGGGACTCGAGCAGGTCCATGAGCCGGCCGGCCTTCGCGAAGCCGACCCTGAGCTTGCGCTGCAGCATCGACGTCGAGCCGAACTGGGTGCTCACGACGAGTTCGGCGGCCGCGAGCAGAAGCTCGAGGTCGTCGCCGATGTCGGCGTCGATCTGCTTGCGCTCGACGGGAGCCGCGACATCCTCACGGTATTCCGGCCGCGCTTGAGAGATGACGTGCTGCACGACCGCCGCGACCTCGGACTCGGTGACCCATGCACCCTGCACCCGAATGGCCTTTGAGGCACCCATCGGCAGGAAGAGCGCGTCGCCCTGGCCGATGAGCTTGTCGGCGCCCGGCTGGTCGAGGATGACTCGGCTGTCGGTCATGCTCGACACCGCGAACGCGAGCCTCGACGGCACGTTGGCCTTGATGAGGCCCGTGACGACATCGACGGAGGGTCGCTGCGTCGCGAGCACGAGATGGATCCCGGATGCGCGCGCGAGCTGCGTGATACGCACGATGGAGTCCTCGACGTCTCGCGGTGCGACCATCATGAGGTCGGCGAGTTCGTCGACGACCACGAGCAGGTAGGGGTACGGCGACAGCTTCCGTTCGCTCCCCGGCGGAAGCACGATCTCCCCCGCGACGACGGCGCGGTTGAAGTCGTCGATGTGGCGGAACCCGAACGAGGCGAGGTCGTCGTACCGCATGTCCATTTCCTTCACGACCCATGCCAGCGCCTCTGCCGCCTTCTTGGGGTTCGTGATGATCGGCGTGATGAGGTGCGGCACGCCCGCGTAGATGGAGAGTTCGACGCGCTTCGGATCGATGAGCACCATGCGCACTTCGGCCGGCTTGGCGCGCATGAGGATCGACGTGATCATCGAGTTGACGAAGCTCGACTTGCCGGATCCGGTGGAGCCCGCCACCAGCAAGTGCGGCATCTTGGCGAGGTTGGCGACGACGAACCCGCCCTCGACGTCTTTTCCGAGACCGATCGTCATGGGGTGCACGCTCTTGGTGCTCGCGCTCGAGCGAAGCACGTCGCCGAGGGACACGATCTCCCGGTCTTTGTTGGGAATCTCGACACCGATCGCGCTCTTGCCCGGGATGGGCGAGAGGATGTTGACCTCATTGCTCGCGACGGCGTAGCTGATGTTGCGCGCGAGGGCCGTGACACGCTCGACCTTCACGCCCTGGCCGAGTTCGAGTTCGTAGCGGGTGACCGACGGACCGCGACTGAACCCCGTGACCTTCGCGTCGACCTGGAACTGCGTGAGCACTTCGGTGATCGCTGCGACGACCTCGTCGTTGGCCGCCGAGCGCGATTTGGGCGGAGTTCCGGGAGTGAGCAAGGATGCCGCGGGCAGCCGGTACAGCGTCGGCCGCGGCTTGGCAGCGGGTACGTCGAACTCCCCCGCCACGCCCTTCTCGCTCGCCTTCGTGGTGAAGCCGGGAAGCAGCCCGGGGCCGTCCTCGCGCAGGCCCGTTGCGCCCGGTTCAACCTCGCCGGTGAAGCGCTTGACCGCCTCCTCGGCCTTGAGCAGGTCTTCGAGCAGTTCGATTCCGAAGTCGCTCGGTGCATCGTTGACGTTCGTGCTGCGGCCGGCCTCGGTGCGGTCGATGACGTCGGTGACCTGATCGCGCGAGATGACGGGGCTGTCGAACGCGGGCTCGTCAGTGCGCTGCGCCTTGTTGCGCCGCCACCACGGAATCGAGGCCGTGTCTTCTTCGACTCCTGCCAGATTGAGGTCGGTGAGCGAGCCGAACTGCACCGAGTCGTTCCGCGCCGTCTTGGCAGCCGCCCGCTCCTGGTCGTCGGGCAATTGCGCGCCGAACAGGTAGGAGTACAGCTCGCGCAAGCGCGCGCCGATGCGATTGGGCGGTGTCTTCGTGATGATGAAGAGCGACAGCACGAGAACGACCACGACGACGGGCGTCGCGAGCGCGGTCGTGCCGAGCGCGATGAGCGGCGCCGCGAGTACCCACCCGAGCAGCCCCCCAGCCTGGGCGAGCGCCTCCATGCCGCCGGTGGGCTGCGGTTGTCCGCCGAAGATGTGGCACAGGCTGCTGATGGTGATGATGAGGAGGGTCGTGCCGATGCCGATGCGGCCGTTGTCATGGACGCTGGACGGGTGGCGGAACAGCCAGATCGCGAACAGGAGCATGATCACGGGCAGTGCGAACGCGACGCGGCCGACGAGACCGCCGAACGTGTATGCGTCGAGGGCGATGGCGACGGGGTCGTTCGGATTGAACCACTCCACGATCGCGCCGACGATGGCGAGCACGAAGATGAAGAATGGCACGCCGTCGCGCCGTTCCTCTTTCTCGAGCGTCTCCCTGCCGAGCAGGCGGAACGCGGCTCCCGCGGCGTGGGCCAGCGCCATCCACGCTTTCGTGAGAGGCCCTGGCTCTTCGATCACGACTTGCTTGGCCCGGGGCATCCGCTTGGTCGGCTGATTGCCCCGGCCGCGCGAGGTCGACGTGCGCGCGCGCGAGGTCGACCTGGTGCTCGTAGCCATGCGGTCCACGGTACCCGCGAGGTCCGTCCCGCCCGCGGAGCGACACTCGACGGCGACAGCTCACATGCCGCCGGTGCAGACCCCCACGACGTTGTCGCTCGCAGCGATCGGGCCGCCGGATCCGGCGAGACCGATCGCCAGCAGGTACCGCACGGTGTCGACCTCGCCGGGCGGCCAGTAGCCCGGAAGATCACCGTCTTTCGCCACTTCGATGAGCAGGCGCCCGTGGGTGCCATCGACGACGTAGACGTCGCTGAGACCGCCCGACGTGATGATGTTGTCGAAGCCGCCAGGGTACGCGGCCAGCACGGCGCTCAGCGGGCTCCCCACGGTGAGGCCCGTGTCGGTCGGAATGGGGCCCATCCAGGTGTCGATGCGGAAGATCTCGCCGCCCTCGGAGACCCCGACCGTGAACGGCGCGTCGCCGGTGTAGTTCGCGATCCACAGGCCGGGATCGCCGTACGCGGCGTCGCAATGCGCGGGGTCTAAGACGAGGATGTCCAGTGCCGGATCGGTCGTCGGCGGCACGGCGCCGAGCACGAGCGGGCCCAGACCGTCGGGCGTGAGCACCAGGTCCGCCACCGCGGGTTTCGTCGGCACGGGCGCTGGTGTCGAAGTCGGCGTCGGCCGCGGGATCGCCGTGGCGCTCGAGGTGGACCTGCCCGAGGCAGAGGGAGTCGGCGCGGCGCGATCGGCACCCGGTCGGCATCCCGTGACCGCGACAACTACCAGAAGGAGTACGGCGAAGGAGCGAGTCAGGCGCATGCCGCCATTAAGGCAGCCGCGCCCCGTCGGCACAATAGCGCTCAGTAGCGGATCGCGTCGATCACCTTCACGCGCACCGCCACGAGAGCCGGAAGGAGTCCCGCGAGCGCGCCCACGGCGGTGGCCGCGCCGAGACCGATGATCGCGGCCTCCACAGGGAACGGCGGCACATCGTTGAGTCCCGCGGCAACGAAGTCGCGCACCATCGGATTCTGCACGATGAGCACCGCGAGCAGCACTCCTGCAGCGCCGGCGACGACCGTGGCGACGACGCTCTCCATCATGACGGCGAAGAAGACGCGCCTCGCCGTCGCCCCGAAACTGCGCCTGATTCCGATCTCCCGGATGCGCTGCCGCACCGTCACGAGAGAGATGTTTACCAGGCCGAGGGCGCCCAGCAGGAGGATGAGCACCGAGATGCCTGCGAGCACGAGCCGGATCGGCCCCAGTGGGTCGCCACCGCCGGGCCAGGAGAGGTAGTCCTGGCGGAACACGTCGACCTGCCACCCGTCACCGAAGGCGGCCGTGATGTCCCGCTGCAGCAGCGTGGTCAGCTGTTCGGCGAGCTCGGGCGGCACCCACAGCTCGACCTGCGGCACAGCGCTGGAGAGGGCATCCGGGCTCGCGATCGCGGTGTAGGCGGAGTTGAGCATGAACATGCGCAAGTACCCCTCCTCGAAGGGCTGCGCGGGTGTCACGCCGACGATGACCGCGGTGACGTCGCTGGCGCCGAGCAGGGTCACGGTCGGGCTGGTGCGCAGGTCTGGGGAGCCCAGGCGCTCGTAGAAGGCGGCGTTGACGACGAGCGCAGGGGCGAGCCGCAGCTCGTCCCTGTCGCCGAACCAGCGACCGTGCTCGACCTGGATGCGATGCATGGTGCCGTAGTCGACATCGACAGCCTGGGTGTCGACGAGACTGGCGCCATCGATGAATTGCACGTTCTGCTGGGCGAAGCTGATCGTTCCGTGGTAGTCGATCTTGTAGCGGTCGATCGCCGTAGCGACTGCGGCCTCGAACGTCGCCTTGTCGGCCTGCGTTCCCGTCGCGGGATCGTACGGCGCCCCGAGTACGAGTGTCGCCGGACGGCCGGACCCGCGCTCCAACTGCTCGATCTGGGACTGCTGCGCGATCGCTCCGATACCGACGACGCTCGTGAGCGCACACACCGCGACGCCAACCCCGATGAGGCTCAGAAGAACTCGCGTACGGTGTACGCGAAGCTCGTCCCACGCCTCGATGATGCCGCCGATGAACCCGCTGGCGAAGGAACTGCCCTCCCGCGGGCGCTTCGCCGGCCGGTCCTTTCTTGCGACCTCGCCGCTCACAGGGTCGCTTCCGGGAGGGACAGCGCAAGAACGCGATTGACGTCAACGGGGGCGAGCACTCCCCGGTCGAGCCGGTAATGGCGGCGGGCGAGGGCGGCAACGTTCGCGTCGTGAGTGATCGTGATGAGCGCCGCGCCGGACTGCTCCGCGACATCGTCGAGCAGCGCCATGACCGCGCCACCGGTATCGATGTCGAGCGCTCCGGTCGGCTCGTCGGCGAGGATCAGCCGTGGACCGCGCACGAGTGCTCTCGCGATCGCGACCCGCTGCTGCTCACCGCCCGACAGCTTCTCCGGTGTCGAATGGAGGCGGTGCCCGAGACCGACGCGCTCGAGCATCTCGGTCGCGAGGGTCGATCGGCGCCAGAACTGGCGGCCGGTCGCGTACATGAGGGGCGTCATCACATTCTCGAGAGCGGTGCGACCCCCGAGCAGGTTGAACTGCTGGAAGATGAAGCCGATGTCGCGCCCGCGCTTGCGGTCGCGCCGACGGCCCGACAGCTGCTCGAGTGGTTCGTCGTCGAAGAGGATGCGGCCCGTCGTCGGTGTGTCGAGCAGGCCGAGCAGATTGAGCAGCGTCGACTTGCCCGATCCAGAGCGGCCCACGATGCTCACGTGGTCGCCGACGGCGACCTGCAGGTCCACGCCTTTGAGAATGTCGAGGCGCTCCCCGTCCGGCAGTTCGACCGTGCGGGTGACGCCCTCGAGCTTGAGGAGCGTCATCCGCCGCAGACCACTCCGCCGCCGCCGACGGGCTTGCAGTTCTCTCCCCGGATCGGGTCGCCGAATCCCCCTCCGGTGCCGTCGCCGGGCGCTCCCGGCACGAACTGCAGGATGACGTCGCCGTCCTCGAGCCCGGCCGAGACCTCTACCATGATGCCGTCGTTGAGCCCGAGGGTGACCTCGTGGATCTCGGTGGACCCATCGGGCATCACGAAGTACACGTTGCCGGTGCCGCCGCCGCCCTCAACCGCCGTGACGGGAACGACGAGCACGTTCTCGGCAATACCCCCCGCGATCACGAGTTCAGCGGTGAGCCCCGCGAACACGACGACGTCGGCGGGCACGGCGCAGCGCACGACTGGTCCCGTCGTTGAACCCGAACCGCTTCCGCTGCCATCGGTCGAGCCACTGCCCTGGCCTGCAAGGGGAGACGTGATCGAAAGTCCTGTGCACGTGAATGGCGCCGGTCCACCGTTGATCGTGACCTGGGCATCCGCGGGGCGCACGATGAGGCGGTAGAGCTGCTCGGGCGGGATGCTGCCGCTCACGTGGAAGCTCGGGGGTGCGACCTGCCCGACGGCGTTGCCGACCGAGAACTGCTGCCCGACAAGTGCGGTGAAACTCGAGAGGATGCCCGCAACCGGGGCGAGCACCGTCTCGTAGTCGACGTAGCTCGTGCCGTCGGGGTTCGCGACCTCGGCCCGCAGGGTGAGCAGCTCCTGACCGGCGGCGACCGACTGGCCCTGGCTCACGAGTACCTCCCGCACCTCCCCGGTCAGAGTGGCCGGGATCGGAACCGCTTCATCGGCAGCGACCGTGCCCGCGAGGGTCACGTCGTTGCGCACCGTGCCGGTCGCCACGACATACTGCGGCTCGACGATCTCGGCCGATGGAAAAGCGGGATCGGCCGCACCGCTCTGGTCCGGAAAGAATGCGATCTTGACGAGGGCGGCGCTGATGACAGCGAAGATGACGATCCAGATGATGGGGAATACCCATTTGCGTGCGATTCCCACTGCGTCTGACTCCCAAGGTCGGTGCGGATTGCCCTGCCAACCCTAAGGGCGAGGGAACCTCAAGGAAATCACTCGCGGGGATGATTCCGATAGCCCAACGTTGTGACCCGCGAAAACGTCGGGGCTACGCCTCGATCACGACGGGGATGATCATAGGCCGGCGGCGGTGCTGCGTGTTGACCCAGCGACCGACGGTTCGACGGATGACCTGGGCGAATGCGTGCGTATCGCGCGTGCCGTTCTCCGCGGCATCCGTGAGCGCCCGGATGATCTGCGGCAGCACGTCGTCGAACACACCCTCGTCTTCCGCGAATCCGCGCGCCTGGATCTCCGGCCCCACGATGACCTTGCCGGTCTGGGGGTCTACCGCGACGAAGATGGAGATGAAGCCCTCTTCGGCGAGGATGCGGCGGTCTTTGAGGTCGGCATCCGTGATCTCACC
>JAODAV010000005.1 GCA_025463605.1 Rhodoglobus sp.
GAAGGCGACGGTCGCGACGATGCCGAAGACGATGTTCACCAGCGGTGAGACGCCCTCGGGGGTCGGGATGGGGAGGGCGATCATCAGTCGCTGAATCCGAGTCCGTAGACGACCGACGCGATCGTCGTGACGACGGCGAGGAAGAGGCCGGCGACTACCGCGACGAGGGCGAGCACGTTGGTGACGCGGTGGGCTCGGGGCCGGTACCCCCAGGCGCCGAAGACGATGCCGAGCGTCCATGGGATGCCCGCGAGGAACAGCCCACCCGTGTGATACATGTACCGGCCTCGAACACCGGTCAGCAGGTAACCGAACTGCTCCGCGCCGCTGGTCCACCAGAGCACGACAGCGATGGCGCTCATCACGATCGCGATGATCGCGAACACCGAGGAACGCGTGTTCAGCGGCGCGTCCGGCCGCCGGGTGGTCTGTCGCTGAGCGGTTTCGGCGATGGCAAGGATCGCCAGGGTGACCCCCATCGCGATCAGGTCGGCGACGAGCCCGAACCGGTAGATCTCTTCCGCGGGTCCGCCGGCGAACATGATGCCGCCGACCACCGTGAGAATCGCGCAGACGACGGCGATCACGGCCACCGCGATGAGCAGGGCGCGAGAATGGCGCACTGCGAGCGGCGGGACAGCGGGTGGGATGACGCTGGCTGGCGCTTCCGGCTGGGTCACTGCTGCTCCTGATCGTGGTCGGTCTCGTCGTCGGTCTCGTGGTCGGTCCACGAGAACCGTATCGAGTCGAGGGATGCCGCGGTCAGTTCGACGACCCGGTGCAGCAGTGCTTCGACGCTGGCGGAGCGCAGCAGCTCGATCTGATCGAGGGGCCCGAGGGGCGCGATCGCGGCGAGTTGCCAGGCTGCGTCCATCGGGGATTCCGCGAGTTCGACGGACGGCGACCACGCGAGTTCGACGTATTCGCTTGCGATGGCGAGCCCGGAGCGCACGGCCTTCTCGGCATCCTGAAGCAGGGCGCGGTGCTGCTCGTCCCATTCCAGGTCGTCGAGCAGGCGCACCTCGGCCTGCGGGAACGGGTCGTCGTCACCCCACGATTCGACCTCGAAGCGCCGGCCGCCCAGCGCCACCATCCCCACCGTGTCTTCGGACACCTGCAGGTCGGCGATGCGAGCGACGGTGCCGACTTCGAACCGGATATCTCCGCCGCCGACCTCCTGGCCGCGCTCGATGAGCACGACGCCGAACTCGGGCGGCTCATCCTGAAGCACGTGCGCGAGCATCGCCAGGTACCGCTCCTCGAACACGCGAAGCGGCAGAGGCATCGCCGGGAACAGCACCGATCCGAGAGGGAACATCGGGAGGGTGCTCACGGCGGTCTAGTGCCCGTGGGGCTGGACCGCGATCCAATCCCAGTCGTCGCCGGTGAGGTCGTACCGGTCGGGGGCGTCCTGTTTGCCCGGCGTGAATTCGCCTTCGGGCTCGCCGCCGGCAGCGACCACCGCATCGAGGACCTCTTCGGTCAGCGCGTCACCGACGTGATGCTGCAGCCAGTGCTGGATCTCGGGATCGAGTTTGGGCCACCAGGTCTCAGGAGTGCTCTCTGCCATGCGTCGAGCATCGCACAGGCAGCCGTCACGCACCCTCTGGCGGGTCGATCAGCAGTTGCACCCGTTCTTCGAGGTACGTCTCGAGGGGAGTTCTGGTCGCCGAGGTGGCGCTCCATGCCACCGTGAACCCGTCGCCGCCGGCGGCGATCGGCCGGCTGTCCGGTCCGAGGTCGCCGAGCACGATGTCGTGGGCGTCGAGGTTGATCGTCTCGCCGCCCGAGATGCCGGACCGCAATGCGATCGCGCGCAACTCGCGCCGGTCTTCTGCGAGGCGGGACTGTGCATTCGGATGCCGCGGCTCGGTCACGCGCAGGGTGGTGCCGGTCGCGTAGAGGGTTCCGCTCCGCCCGAGCAGGAGGACTCCGAGCCGCCAGACCCGTTCGACGGGAACGAGTTTCGCCGCGAGTTTCACCCCGAGCCAGGTCGGACGGACGTAATCGACGAGCAGTTCATCCCGAGCCACGGCGGCCGCGAGGCGTGAGACGGCGTCGGTCAGCAGGTCCTGCACAGCCTCACGCTACGCGCGGCACGCCGTGGCGCCGCATTACCTCGTCGATGAACTCGCGCAATGGCTGCTTGGCCGCCTCGTCGTCGTACGGGATCTTGATGCTGCCTCTGCCGAAGCTCGCGCGCGGGAACCGCGGCTTCATGTCGACGATCAGGTCGAAGTCGATCGCGTGGGCGGTGAGGTGCTTCGCGGCGGCCGTGAACATGACGTAGCCCTTCAGATAGGTGCCCTCGAATTTGAACATCGGGCGTCCCCGGAACATCACGTACGGAACTGTCGGATAGTGCGTCGCGACGTAGTCGGTGAACTCGCGGACCCACGCTTGCGCGTCCGGAGGAAGGGACGCGATGTACTGCTCGGCTTCGTCCACGCACAGAATCTAGGCCCGTGCGGGGTGGGCAGGCTAGTGCGGGGTGGGCAGGCTAGACGGTGACTCGGAATGGCCATGCTGCGTCAGAACGGCGGTGGGTCAGAACGGCGGTGGGTCCCCTTCGCGTCGATGCCCCGTGGGAGTGGTCCAATCGAGCCGCCGCCGGCCTGGTGCGACGCGTTCGCTGGCGACGCTCCACCGGGTCATGTGTTTCAGGCGATGATGGTGCCGGCAGAGATGACTGAGGTTCGCGGCGCTGGTGGGCCCGCCGAATTGACGGTCGACGGTGTGATCGAGGTCGCTGTTGCGGGCGAGGCGGCAGCAGCCGGGAAACGTGCACGTCTGATCGACGATGCCGAGCCAGCGCTTGAGGTCGGCTGGTGGCCGGTACGAGGTGCGGTCGATATCGAGGAGCGTGCCCGACACCGGATGCGTGAGCAACCGGGTGAACGACGGCGCGTGTGCCGCGAGCCGGCGCGCGGTCTGCGCGTCGATCGGCCCGTAGCCGTCGAGGATGCCGGGCTCGTCACCGTGGCCGAGCAGGGTCATGACCGGCACGAGTACCCCGACAGGCGCCCCGGCGGCCGGCAGCCCTCCTTCGGCAAGCTCTGCCCTCGTGAGAAGGGCGCCTGCGGCGTCCGCCCGGATCTGGGCAAGGGTGCGCGTCTCGGAAGCGTCGTTCGCGGCCGACCGGGCCCCGGCATCCAGTCGAGCGAAGGCCTGGTGCGCGACCTCGGCGGGCAGCCTCAGAGTCAGATCGGCCATGCCGTCGACATCGTTGTCGATCCAGACGGCGCGGGTCTCGCGGGCCGCCTGCGCCCGCTCGATAAGAGAGACCGAGTGGATCCGCTCTCGCAGCACCCGCGCGCGCTGACGGAATCGACCCGGCGCGAGGTGCACGATGCCGGCGAGGGCATCGTCGAACTGAACTGCCGACTCTGGTTCGTCGGGGAGGCTGCGAACCAGTTCTGCTGCCGTGCGCGCGTGCACCGCCGACACCTCGCCCTCGCAGAATGCGCTCCAGAGCCTGGGCAACCGAGTCCGAAGAGTCTCGGCGTCGTGGGCTTGAACGCGCACCGTGGTCTCGGAGATTGCGAGCCGCACCGCGATGTCGGCTACGGCGGCACGCTGGGCGAACTCGATGCGCTGGGACCACGGCATCTCGAGCTGAGGATCGACGAACACCTCGGGCGATCGTCGCGCGTCGCCGAGGATGTCCGCGATCGCAGCCCACTGCGCTGCGGTCGCGCGATTCGCCTCGCGGTGCTCGAACTCGGCTCGCGCGAGTGCGAACTCGATGCGTACATCGGCACGCGTCGGGTCGTACATCTCGTCGAGGAGTTCCATGAATCAAGCAGATCACACGCTACTGACAAGTAGCGTGCCCAAAACGAGATCCGTGTACAACCCCGGTCCCGGCGGCCGGTGGAGG
>JAODAV010000031.1 GCA_025463605.1 Rhodoglobus sp.
GATCACCGTGGACGTGATCTTATGCTCGGTGGGGGTCATGGCGGAATTTCGCGAGCGCCGGAGCGCGAGCGCGCTGCCGGCCTGGTTGGGTGCGGCGCTCATCTTCGATTCCCGCTTGTGCAATCGGGATGTGATTGACGTACTATTGGTCTAGTCCTCTAGATAAAAAGCCGGACGCGGCTCTCAAGTGAGAATCCCGCGAACTCCAGCATGGCATCTGGGGCGCTGAAATAAAATATTGGTGACGTGACATTGTGAATCACGCTTGACACAGACATGACCGTCACCTAATTTCGAGTTACCGACGCCAGCCTTTGCAGCGTCCTCAGAGACGAGGAAGTACCCGTGCACCTGACACCGTCCTCACTCCTGTCCTTTCCTCGCATCAAGAGCACTCACGGAGAGGAGGCACCCGGAGTTACCCCCCGTCGGACGTTCGCGTCCGACGCGACTCTTCCTGAATTCATTCCGACGCCGTGACGATCGAAGTCGCTCTTAAGGCAACGGCGCCTAAGAAAGGTGAAGCATTGAAAAACCGCATCAAGCGCGGATTGCTCCTCGCAATCGCCACAACCGGGGTATTCGCGGTCACCGCGTGCTCCGGGGCAACCCCCACCCCCGAAGCCACAGAGACCGAAGACCTCCGCGGCCAGACGATCAAGGTGCTGGTGAGTTCCGGCCACCAGCAGTTCAATGACGTGTGGCTCACCGAGCTCCCGAAGTTCGAGGCCGAGACGGGTATCACCGTCGAGCTCGACAAGGTGAACACCACCGACATCTCGAGCACGTTCCTGCGTGACGTCACCGTCGGTGGCTGCACGATCGACAACGTCGAGATGCTTGACGGTGGCACCGCTGCGGCGGCACCGCGGATGGCGGACCTCGGCACTTTCCTCGAGGCTGACGGCTCGAGTGCTGATGAGCTGCTCAAGGGCCAGGTCGGGTTCGCCCAGACGGCCTACACCTTCGACGACAAGCTCGCCTTCTACCCGTTCTATTCCGGGGCAAAGGGCGTTGCCTACCGCCAGTCGTGGTTCGAAGATCCGGCCAACCAGGCGGCCTTCAAGGCTGCTTACGGGTACGATCTGCCGAACCCCCCGACCACGCAGGACCAGATCGTGGACCTCGCCGAGTTCTTCACCACGCCGACCACAACGGGAATCGTGTTCTCGGGAGCCGGCGACCCCGGTGAGAGCACGATCGACGACCTGATCTTCCGCCAGGGCGTCGATGGGTTCCAGGACGAGAACAACAACGCGCAGTGGGGCCCGGCTCACCCGGAGAACATCAAGAAGGTCACCGAGGCCGCGACCTACCTCACCGACTTCATCACCAACGGGTACACACCCGCCTCGATCGCAGCCATGCAGACCGCGGACACCACCGCGAACTTCCTGGCTGGCAACACGGCGATGGACTACGACCACGTGTACCTCGCGTGGAACCAGATGGTCGCCGCGGAGGCGACTCTCGGTGAGATCGGTTCGTTCGAGTTCCCCAGCGCCGAAAAGGGCAACGGCGGAATCTCGTTCTACTGGGGTCGTGGCATCCCGGAGTGCAGCCAGCACAAGGCCGCCTCGTGGGAGTTCATGAAGTGGGTCATGTCGGACGATATCCAGAAGAACGCGCTCACCAAGGGTGTCGGCGTCTACGTGCCGACCAACGTCGAGCTGCTCGCGTGGGCGGTCGACCAGGGCATCGTGCCCCAAGGCGTGGCTGACTCCGTCGCCCACGCCCAGGCATACAAGGTGACCCCGGTCACGGCCCAACTCCGCCAGTCCATCGGCATCCCGGCGTACGAAAAGCTGATCGGCAAGCAGTTGACTCCGAAGGAATACGCGGAGGCGCTGGGCAACCAGATGCAGGATGCGGCGAACGCGGCAGGCATTACGAAGTAAGCCGCTTCACCGGCCGGCACGATCCGGCCGATGAGTCCGGCACGGCGGTGCCGCCTGGATCACCCAGGCGGCACCGGCCACACCACCACGAAAGGTTCACACCATGACTGAAGCGACAGCGCAGATTCCGCCTGGCGCCGTGAAGTCCCTCGGCAAGCCCGACTCGCGGCGCCGCGGCATCGCCAGCGTCAACTACTGGTGGTTCCTCGTTCCCGCGATGATCGGAGTGTTTGCTCTCATCGCGGTGCCGATCGGGTTCACCCTCTACTTCAGCCTGCGGAACTTCAACCTGCAGCTCGGTTCAGACAGCTTCACCGGTATCGACAACTACATACGGTTGCTGACCGGTCGCAACGCGGACTTCATCGCCGCACTCGGGCGCACGCTCGTCTACGTGGTCGTCGTCATCGCGGTCGACTTCGTACTGGCCATGTCGCAGGCCCTGCTGCTGTTCAGCATGCACGCCGGCTGGGCCAAGTTCTGGCGGGCCATCTTCATCCTGCCTATCCTCATCATCCCGACAGCAAGCGCCGTCTTCTGGCGCAACGTGATGTACGCGCCGCACAACGGCGAGTTCCTCAAGACGCTGGGGCTGTCCGACATCATTTCGCCTCCGCTCGGGGACCCCCAGCTGGCCTTCTGGGCGATCATCATCACGGTCGTCTGGGCCTGGTCGCCGTGGGTGTTCATTCTGTTGTCCGCCGGCCTCGACCAGATCGACAAGTCGATCCTCGAAGCTTCCATGGTGGATGGGGCCAGCTACTTCCAGCGGCTGCGCACGATCATCCTGCCCCTCATGAAGCCCGTGATCTTCGTGACGCTGAGCTTCAAGGCACTGGATTCGTTCCTCGCCTTCCCCTTCGTCTGGATCATGACGATGGGCGGGCCGGGCAACTCGACCCACGTGCTCAGCACGTACATCTACCAACAGGCGTTCACCCTGCTGGACTACGGCAACGGATCGGCCATGGCCATCGTCATGCTCGTCATCAGTGGCGCTCTCTCGATATTCGCCATATCCATCTGGCAGCGGTTCTACGGAAAGGAAGCGTGATGCGACTCGTTCGCCGCGGTCTTCGCAACATCCCGCGCACGATCCTCATGATCGTGATCCTGCTCTGGGTGCTCGTGCCGATGTACTTCCTGGTGGTGACATCGTTCAGCGCCGAGGGTGACCTGCTCCCGGGCCTCGTGCTCCCGACCGCGATCACACTCGAGAACTACATCGGCGTGTTCACCGGCGCCAACGCGATCTGGACGGCCCTCTTCAACAGCACCATCGTGACACTGGCCTCGACGGGCCTGGCCCTGCTGATCGCGACCCCGGCCGCATACGCACTGTCGCACATGCGCCACAAGAAGCTCGGTCGGGGACTCTACCTCGCATTCTTCGTGTTGCGCGGAATCCCGCCGATCGCACTCGTCATGCCGTTCTTCCTGATCTTCTCGAGGTCGAGCATGCTCAACACACTGCCCGGGCTGATCATCGCCCTCACACCGCTGGCGCTCCCGTACTGCGTGTGGACGCTGCGAGTGACCTTCGACCAGATCCCCAAGGAGGTCGAGGAAGCGGGCGCCGTGGACGGCGCGGGCAAGTGGCGGATGTTTACCTCGGTCGTGCTGCCCATCGCAGCCCCCGGGATCGCGGCCACGGGCATCCTGACCGCCTTGTTCATTTACGTGGACTACATCATCGTCTCGCCGCTGGCCGGGCCGAGCACGTACACCTTCCCGATCTACGTGACGTCGTTCTCGCAGGACTTCGTGCAACTTGTCGGACCGCTGTCGGCTGCGTCGATCGTGGGTGCGATCCCCATGGCGATCATGTTCATCGTCTCCCAGCGGTTCAGCCGGAGGCTAGCGAGCGCCGGCATCCACTGACGCCGATGGCATCAATCGTTCCGCCGGCTTTTGCTCAGAAAAGGTATAGACCACTAGTCTTATTGTGAAGCATTCGCCAAACCGAAATCCGCTCCTCGACACGAAAGACACACCATGACCGACGACACCGCGGCGACAAAGCCCTGGCGTGATCTCACCGACCCGCGCCTGGCGATCGACATGGTCGACCGCGAGGCCGGCCTCAAGGAGCCGGAGTTCGAGAACCTCGACATCCCCGAGCAACTCGGTACGGTACGCGTGCTCATCGATGACCACAAGGTCAAGCGATTCGCGTTCACCCAGGACGAGTACGGACCCTGGTACTTCGACGACAGCCCCTTCGGCGGCCGGATCGGGCAGGCGACCCTGCTCGGTAACGACCTCGTCCAGCTCTTCACGACGGTCTATGCAGCGAGCAAGGTCGTCGGCTTCCACACCGAGGAGCAGATGTGGTTCGACAGCCCAGCGAAGGTCGGAGAGGTCGTGACCCTGTCCGGCGCGTACGTCGAGTCCTACGTCAGGCGCGGTGAGGGCTACGTGGTGATGGAGGCCGAGGCCGTCGGCGAAGACGGGCGCAGCATCATCCGCCACCGTGGCGTCGAGATCCTCAAGACGGTGCCCGGCGCGATCGGCGGTCGCGGCAGTGGTGTGCCGGAGAAGCGAGTCACCGGGGAGGTGCCCGAGGGAGCCCGCACGATCGAGACCATCGACTCGGACAGCCGCGTCGGCGACGTCATCGCGCCTCTCGTGAAGTCCATCACCTTCGAGCAGGCCGCGGTGTTCTCACGCCTCGGGGAGTACGTCACCAACACCCACAACAGCCTGGCCGCGGCTCGCGAGGGCAAGCTCGCCGTGCCGATCGTGCAGGGCCAGCAGCAGTTCGGGCTCATCGCCCAGTTACTGGTGCGCAGCTTCGGTGCCGGGTTCCTGACTTCGGGCTGGATGCAGATCAAGTTCCTCGTTCCCGTCGATGTCTTCGAGCCGCTCACGATCACCGGTGTGATCACCGAGCTGGGCCGGGATGACGCGGGCGTCGAACGCGCTGGACTCGAGGTCTGGGTCCGCCGCGCCGACGGACGCCTCGTCACGGTCGGCTGGGCATCCGCCGCCGTTCCCGCCACGCCCGCATCCTGACCGCCACCGACTTCCGCACTGCCCCACACACAGAGACGAAATAGAGAACATGACCGAATCAATTACCGGCGGCCAGCTCGTCGTAGACCTTCTCAAGTCGTTCGGCGTCAAGTACGTCTTCGGAGTGGTCGGTGGGCAGACGCTCGCGATCACCGATGCGATCATCGACACCCCCGGTATCGAGATGATCCACACGCGCCACGAGAATGCCGCCGCCGTCATGGCGGACGCCTACGGTCGCCTCACCGGCACGCCCGCCGCCTGCATCTCGACGACCGGCCCCGGCGCGACCAACCTGCTCACCGGCGTCGGTGGAGCGTTCCGCGACTCCAGCCCGGCATTCATCCTCACCTGCAACAACAACGGTGAGAACATCCACAAGGATGACGCGCAGAACGCCGATCACGTCGAGCTCTTCAAGCCCCTCACGAAGTACAGCCGGCTCGTGGCCCATGCCTCCTCCCTGAAGCAGGCGATGGAGGAGGCGTACATCAACGCCATGACCGGTAACCCCGGACCGGTGCACCTCGACTTCGCCCGCGACACCATCGAGAACATCGTGGCGAACCCGCCCGTCGTACCCGCGATCCACCCGGCCCGCAAGTGGGTCGTCGAGCGCGCTGCTCCGAACGCGGTGGCCCTGGCCGAGGCGATCGAGCGCATCCTCGCCGCACAGCGCCCGGTCATCTGGCTGGGCAACGGCGGCAACCGCGGCAAGGCGAGCGAGAGCGTGCTCGCCCTCGCCGAAGCTCTGAACATCCCGGTCGTGACCACGTTCAACGGGATCGGCTCCGTGCCCACGACGCACCCCCTGGTTTTCGGGGCGGTCAGCCGCATGGGCACGACGCTCTCCACCCGCGTGCTCGGCGACGCCGACCTCGTGCTCGCGCTTGGCAACAGCCTCAACGCCGTGTCGACCACGCGCTGGAAGCGCCAGCTGCCCGAGGTGATCCAGGTGGACGTCGATCCGAAGATGATCGGCCGCTACTACGCGGACATCACCACCGGCATCGTGTCAGACATCGTCGCGTTCACGGACGGGGTCGTCGCCGGCATCGGCGACCAGGCGTCGGCGTCGAAGGAGAGCCGAGCATCCTGGATCTCCGAACTGCAGGCCGCGGAGTCCGAGTGGTGGACGAGCACGGGCATCACCGACTCGTCGCCCGAGGGTGTGCTCTCGCCGGCCGACGTGGTTCGCGCGCTGCGCGAGGTCTCGCCGGATGACACCCTGCTCATCCCCGACGCGGGCAACCCCGGTGTCTGGTCGTTCCTGTGGCAGATCAGGCAGCCCAACACGTACATTAAGCCCGTGGGATTTGGGAACATGGGCTTCGCGTTGCCGTCGGCGATCGCCGCGTCCGCGATCGACCCCAACCGTCCGGTGCTCGCCCTGATCGGCGATGGCTCACTCGGCATGAGCCTCGGCGAGATCGAGACGCTCGCACGTGTCGGTGGCAAGGTCTGCATCGTCGTACTGAACGACTCCAGCTACGGCAACATCCGCCAGGAGCAGGTGCTGCACTTCAACGGCCGCACCATCGGCGTCGACTTCGGTAATGTCGACTTCGGTATGGTCGCCCGGGGCATGGGCGTCGACGGCGAGGTCATCACTTCACTCGAGGTGCTCAAGCGCCGGGTCGCCGAGGTATTCGCCGGGAACACGCCTGCCGTGCTCGACGTGCCGATCGACCGCGACGTGAACGCGTGGACCTTCAGCGGCTTCCTGCCATACGAGCCCAGCGAGGAGTAACACAGGTGGCTGCAGGAGAGAACGAGCCGGTCGGCCCCCTCGACGGGGTCAAAGTGCTCGACCTCTCCCGATTCATCGCCGGTCCCCTGTGCGCGCAGATCCTCGGCGACTTCGGTGCCGAGGTCGTCAAGATCGAGCGGCCCGGCGGGGAGGACTCGCGCAAGCACGGCCCGTACTTCAAGGGCGAAAGCATCTACATGATGCTGTACCACCGCAACAAATACAACGCGACCTTGGACACCCGCCACCCGAGAGCCCTCGAGGTGCTTGAGGACCTCGTTCGGTGGGCGGATGTCGTGGTCGAGAACTTCAGGCCCGGCACGATGGACAAGATGGGGCTCGGCTGGTCACGCCTGAAGGAACTCAACCCCAACGTCATCCTCGTCTCCATCTCGGGTTTCGGGCAGACGGGGCCGGACTCCGAACGTACGCTCTTCGATGCGATCTCGCAGGCGTCGTCCGGGCTGATGGCGGCGACCGGCGACCCCGACGGCAAACCGATCCTCACCGGCACGTACATCGCCGACTACACGACCGGCTACGTCGCGGCGATCGGCGCCCTCGGCGCCATCCTGCACCGCAACCGGACGGGGGAGGGCCAGCACGTCGACATCGCGTCGCTGGACTCGATGTTCGCGACCATGGGCATCCGGCTCATCTCGCATCTGATGCTCGGGCAGGAGATCCCCCGCAGCGGTTCTCGTGACGCCCTCACGGCCCCCGTCAGCCTGTACGAGGCGGCGGACGGCCCGGTGTACATCCAGGGCGGCACGCCATCGCTGTTTCCGAAGCTATGTGCGGTCATCGGTTACCCCGAGCTCGCGACCGACCCGCGCTTCCAGCATGCCGAGGGTCGCATCGCGCACCGGGACTACCTCGAGGGCCTCGTCGGCGTCTGGGCCTCGGGGCTCCCGATCGCGGACATCGCGCGCATCCTCGAGGCAGAGGGCATCCCGTACGCCAAGGTCGCCTCGATTGCCGAGGTCGCCGAGTCGCCGCAGATCGCCGCGCGGGAGATGGTGACCGAGATCGATCACCCGACCCTCGGCCGACTGCGCATCCCCAGTTCGCCCATCAAGATGGACCGCACGCCGCCGACGGTGCGCAAAGCGCCGTCGCTCGCCGGCGAAGACAGCGACGACGTGTATTCGCGCATACTCGGCATGTCCGCGGACCAGATCGCGCAGTTGCGCGCCGAGGGGGCGATCTGACGTGGCGGCAGAGTTGGTAATCGCGATCGACGTCGGTTCGTCCGCCGTCCGCGCCGCCATCGTCGACCCGACCGGGCGGGTGCTCGCGTCGAAGCGGCAGTCGCGACCCGACTCGTTGTCGGGCGTCACCTTCGATGCCTCCCTTCTCTGGGAGCAGGTGCGGGATGCCGTGACGGCCCTTCCCGCCGACCTGCGCCGGTCGGCGGCCGGGCTGGCGATCGCGGCACACATTGGCACCGTCTTCACGGACGTCGACTTCGAACCGGTCGCCGAGGGTCTCGGCTGGGCCGATTCGTCCGGCGTCGACCTTCTCGCGTCGCGGCTGGGGGAGTCGACAGGCACGGCCCTCGCCGCGATTGGCAGGGCAGCTCTGACTGGCGGGCCAGCAGCGGCCGCCCTCGCGCTGCGTGAACGGGACGCCCACGGTTTCGCCGGGGTACGCCGCATCCTCAGCCCGAAGGACTACCTGGTCGGCAGGCTCACCGGCGTCGCGGCCGCGGACCACACCGGCGCGGCATACTCGGGACTCAGCGACGTGCGGCAACGCGACTGGTCCGGCTGGCTGCTCGAGTTGCTGGACATCGACCGTGCCCTGCTGCCGAACCAGGTCGCCTCGACGGCGATCGTCGGCGGACTGACGACCGCGATCGCCGAGTTCCTCGGATTGCCCGCCGGCCTGCCCGTGGTGGCAGGCGGACCGGACGGGAGCATGGGAGCCGCCTACGTGCTCGCCGGCCGGAGAGACGCCATCGCCGATGTCGCCGGCACGACCGACGTGCTCGTCCGTCCGATCGCGGCGCCGGATGCCGCTCCCGCCGAGGCGATGCTCAACCCCTACATCCTGGGTGACTGGGCTGCCGGGGGAGCGACCGGGATGACCGGTGGCGCACTCAACCGCTGGGCGGTGCTGCTCGGCGAAGCAGACGCCGCAGCCGCCCTCGACCGGTTCGGCGACGGTGTCGCCTCAATGGCTCCCGGCGCCGATGGACTCATCGTCCGACCCACGCTCTCGGGCAGCCGCTTCCCCCGGTGGAACCCCGCCGAGGTGGGACTCGTCGACGGCCAGCTCGACTCGCACGGCCCCGCGCACTTCCTCCGCGCCGTCGTCGAGGGTGCCTCCTACGTGGTGCGTGAGGGCATCGACCTGCTGGCGCCGGACACCGGCGTCGAGGTCGTACTGGCCGGCGGTGCCGCCCGTTCGCCGCTGCTGGCGCAGCTGCGCGCCGATGTGCTCGGCAGGGCGGTGCACGTCTGCGCGGAGCCCGACGTCAGCCTCATGGGTGCCGCGCTGCTCGCGCTGCTCGGCAGCGGCATCCATTCCTCCGCGGAGGAGGCTGCAGCTGCGATGGACGCGCGCTGGACCGTGCTGGAGCCCGACCGGCGGGCCGCCTCCCGGTACGAGGACCTCTACGGGCGGTGGCGGGCGGCGACGACGCCCGCCACCTGATCCGCCTCAATCGACCATCGGGTCGGCGATCGCGATGTACTGCGTCGAGAGGTACTCGTTGATTCCCTCGGCTCCGCCCTCGCGACCGAACCCGGACTGCTTGATGCCACCGAAGGGAGCCGCGGCACTGGAGATGAGGCCGGTGTTCAGCCCGAGCATCCCGGACTGGATGTGATGCGCGACGCGCAGCGAGCGGTTGAGATCTTTCGTGAAGAGATAGGCGGCAAGGCCGTACTCGGTCGCGTTGGCCGCCGTGATCGCCTCGGCCTCCGTCGAGAACGTTGTGATCGTAGCGACAGGACCGAAGATCTCCTCGGAGAGGATGCTGCTGCCGAGCGGCACATTCATCAGCACGGTCGGTTCGAAGAAGTGGCCTGCCCCGGCGCGCTGGCTGCCGCCGGCCATGACGACGGCTCCGTCTTCGACGGCTCCGCGGACGAGTTCCCCGACCTTGGCGACGCTCTTCGCGTCGATGAGGGGGCCGATGTCGGTGCGGGCATCGGTTCCATGCCCGAGGGTGAGGGCGGACATCCGCTCCGCGAGTCGGGACGCGAACTCGGCACCGATGCTCTCATGCACGATGAACCGGTTCGCAGCGGTGCACGCCTCACCCATGTTGCGCAGCTTGGCCTGCATCGCGCCGGTGACGGCGGCGTCGAGATCGGCATCCTCGAAGACGATGAATGGCGCATTGCCGCCGAGCTCCATCGATGTGCGGAGCACCATGTCCGCACTGTCCTTGATCAATTGCCTGCCAACCGAGGTGGAGCCTGTGAACGAGACCTTGCGCAGTCGCGGGTCACGGAGGAGGGGGCCGGTCACGGCGCCGGCGCTCGAGGTGGCGACGACGTTGAGCACGCCATCGGGCAGGCCCGCCTCGACGAGCACGCTTGCCAGCAACATCGAGGTGAGCGGGGTGAGGTTCGCGGGCTTCAACACCATCGTGCAGCCGGCGGCGATGGCGGGTGCGATCTTGCGTGTCGCCATGGCGAGTGGGAAGTTCCAGGGCGTGATGAGCAGACACGGCCCGACCGGCTTGTGCGTCACTAGGTGCCGACTCCTGCCATCGGGCGAGATCGAGTAGCGACCGGAGATCCGCACGGCCTCTTCGGAGAACCAGCGGAGAAACTCCGCCCCGTAGGCGACCTCGCCACGGGCTTCGGCGAGCGGCTTGCCCATCTCGAGCGTCATCAGCAGGGCGAAATCCTCCGTCCGTTCGGTGACGATCTCGAAGGCCCGGCGCAGGATCTCCCCGCGCTCCCGAGGTGCGGTCGCGGCCCAATCGGCTTGGGCGGCGACGGCCGCGTCGAGCGCGGCGAGGCCATCGGTGGCAGACGCATCGGCGACGGCCAGGAGGGGCTGGCCGGTGGCGGGGTCCTCCACCGTGAAGGTGCGTCCGTCCTGGGCTGGCCGCCAGCGCCCGCCGATGAGAAGCTCGTGGGGAACCGTGCGCAGGAACGCAGGGGCGTCGGCGAGGACTGTATTCACGATCTCCATCCGGTTGTCAGCTAGACATCTAGATGACTACTATGAGATTACCGTAATCGACACGCCTACGGGGTAAAATAGGCCTAGAAGTCTATGCGGACTGGTCTACCATTTGCTCAGCCCGTCGGCGCTCCATGACCGCGGTCGAAGAGCGAGCGAAGGAGTGCATCGGGTGAACGCCGGGCCCATTTACCAGGTGATCAATCGGGACATCGCCGACCAGATCTCTTCTGGCTCCCTGCAGTCCGGCGACCGCCTCGACAGCGAACTCAGGCTCGCCGAGCGATACGGCGTCAGTCGGATGACCGTGCGCCAGGCCCTGGGCGAGCTCGAGAGCGACGGGCTCGTCGTGAGGCGCCACGGCTCCGGTACCTATGTCAGCGAACCTCGTTCGCTCCAGCGCCGCGTCAACCACCTCGGTTCGTTCCACGAGGAGATGGGCCTGGACTCAAAGGCCGTCAAGACGCGACTGATCACTCAGGAGGTGGCGGTGCCGCCCGATGCGGTGGCGACCGACCTCCGGCTCGCTGCGGGGCAGACCGCCACGCATCTCGTGCGCCTGCGCATGCTCGGCAAGCAACCCATCGCCGTGCAGGAGTCCTGGATTCCCTACCTGCTCGTTCCCGGGCTCGCCCGCGACGGGCTCACCGAGGGCTCGCTCTACAAGACGCTGCGGGAACGCGCGGGTGTCGAGATCCGCTGGGCCGAACAGGCGGTCACGGCCGCTCTCGCGGTCGGCGACATCGCCGAACTGCTGAGGCTGTCCGAGGGCAGCCCGGTGATCAGCATCCGACGTGTGTCCTTCTCGGCGAGCAACGAGCCCATCGAAGTGGCCCAGAGCCACACTGTGCCCAGCCTGCCGCTCATCGTGCGACTCGACCGGTAGGCGCCTCAGTCGACGAGGGTGAGTCCCCCGTCGACCAGCAAAATCTCGCCGGTGACGTACGACGCCCCGAGCAGCAGCGCCACGGCATCCGCGACATCCATGGGTGTGGCGACGCGACGCAGGGGGGCGATGCGGGCGACCTCCTCGCGGCGCTCGCCGTAGCCGGCCGTCCATTGCGTGTCGACGAAGCCGGGAGCGACGGCGTTGACTCTGATGCCACGCGGACCGAGAGCCCGCGCGAGGGTGCGGGTGAGCTGGTTGAGCGCGGCCTTGGACACGGAATAGGGCAGCGAGCTGCCTGCCACGCGGATTCCGGCTGACGACGAGACGCTGATGACCACGCCGTCCCCGGACGCCTCGAGCAGCGCCGCGCTCGCTTTCACCACGTTCCACGCGCCGATGACGTTGACGTCGAGGATCCGGTGCCAGTCGTCGACCGAGATGCCGTCGAGGTCGGCGTGGTCCACGAACTTCGTGTATCCCGCGCTGTTGACCACGATGTCGAGGCGGCCGTAGCGCTCCTCGATCTCGGCGATCATGCGGATCACGTCGGCCTCGTCGGCGACGTCGCCCGCGATGTGCAGCGGACTCGTCCCGTCCGCGAGCACCAGCGGCGTCTCCGGCGCGTTGCGCGAGTTCACGACCACCGTGATGCCGTCCGCAGCCAGTCGTTCGGCGATGCCACGACCGATGCCGGAACTGGCTCCCGTGATCAATGCGACGCGTGTGCCGGTCATGAGGTCTCTCCTTCGATCGGGCGATACAGCGTGACGGTCTCCGCGATGCAGCTGGGGCGATCGGCCACGTCGGCCGTGATGGTCATGCTCGCCCACATCATCACGCCGTTCTCCTTCGGCTGGACGTTGAGGATGGTGACGGTTGCGCGTAGGGAGGAACCCGCCGGCACCGGCGCGGCGAATCTCACGCGGTCGAGGCCGTAGTTGATGGCCATCTCGGTGCCACTGACGACGACCAGCTCATCCATGAAGTGGGACAGCAGGGAGAGCGTCAGGAAGCCGTGCGCGATCGTGCCGCCGAACGCCGAGTCCTTCGCGCGGTCCGGGTCCACGTGGATCCACTGTCGGTCCTCGGTGGCCTCGGCGAACGCGTCGATCCTAGCCTGGCTGACCAGCACGGGTTCGCTGGGCCCGACCGTCTCCCCGATGCGAGATGCAAGGGTCGCGAGCGGCCACGGCTCAGCGAATGTAGCCATTCGCGAGCCACCCCCCGTCGATGGACAGCGTCGCGCCGGTGACGAAGGCCGAGAGCGGGCTGAGCAGGAACAGGACGGCCCCGACGACATCGTCCGGCTGGCCGAAACGGCGCAGCGGGGTGCGTCCCTCAATGAGTTCCCGGGAGATGACCCCGCGGTCCAGGAGGTCGCGGGTGAGGTCCGTCTCGATGTAGCCAGGAGCGATGGCGTTCACGCGGATGCCAAGCGGTCCCCACTCCACGGCGAGGGCGCGCGTCATCCCGAGCACCGCCGTCTTGGAGGCGACGTATGCCGCCCGCTCGGGCTGGCCGATGAACGACGAGAGCGAGGCGGTGTTGACGATCGCACCGCCCTCGGTCATCAGCGCTGCAGCCGCCTGCGAGCAGGCGAACAGGCCGGCGACGTTGACCGCGAGGATGCGCTGGAGGTCCGCGATGTCGTAACCGATGCTCGGGCCGACCTTCGTGATGCCCGCATTGTTGACGAGCCCGTCGATCCGACCGTACGCGGACTGGATGTCGGCGAACACCCGCTTCACGTCATCGGGGTCGGCGATGTCGCCGGCGAAGGTGTGAATGTCCGAGCCCGCCTCGGTCGCGGCCTTCTCGATCCCTCCGAGCCGGTCGGCGTCACGGGCGATGATGGCGACGCGTCCGCCGGCTGCGACGATGCCGTGCACCATCGAGATGCCCATCCCGCGGCTGCCGCCGGTGACGACGATCACCTTGCCGCTGAGGTCGATGTTCGTGGATCCGGGAACCCAGGGCTGCGTCATGGCGTTTCTCCTTGCTGTGAGGTCGATCGATAGATGAGTCGGGCGATGCCGACGGTGTCGAGGTACGCCCAGTGATCGGGCGCGGCACTCACGACCGGAGCATCGGGATCGGCGGGGTAGTGGCCGGGGTAGGCGAGCGGATGCGAGCCGTAGGGTGCATGGACGATCGAACTCACCGCGGGCGGTGCGACGATCCGGTCGCGAGGGGACTCGGCGATCGTGAGGGAGCTCACGAGACGCTCGACCGATGTGATCACGGTGACACCCGCAGCGACGAGATCGCTGTCGTTGCGCCAGGTGCCCGGGTCGTCCGAGAGCAGGACGTTGCCCTCCTCGTCCGCCGCGTCGGCGTGGATGAGGACGACGTCGGGTCGCACCGAGGCGATCACGTCGTACACCTCGCCGGAGACGGGCGATACCACGCTCGCCGAGCTCGTGCCGCTCGACGGTCCGGGAAGGAAGTCCACTCCCAGGGCCGCCGCCTGGAATGCCTGCGGTGGCACGACGGAGAGCGGACCGCACCCGATGAGCGCGGATTCCGGTCCGTTCGCCCACCCGACCAGGCGGATGTCGGTGCGACCCTGCCGCGCGAGCTCGCGGGCGAGCGCCATGGGTCGCCGGACGTCCCCTGCGCCGGCGACGCCCACGAGGGCACCGTGCGGGATCGTCGCGATAGCCTCGGCGATCGTCTGGATGAGCGCGCTCACTGGGAACCCCCGATTGCGGTCGTCGGTGAATCCTTCAGGTACACGCCGCGCGGATCGATCACGGTGCGCAACAGGTGCAACTCCTGCTCGCTCGGCGGCGGGGTGGTGGGGAGGTCGTCCGGGCGGTCGATGTCGAAGCCGGTCGCGGCCTCCACATCCGACCAGGTGATCCCGGCATGGAGCGACTTCGCGTTCATGTGCTTCGTCGTCTCGTCGAAGCCGAACACCCCGAGGTCCGTCACCACGCCGATCGGCCCGCGGCCGCGCAGTCCTGCCGCCTCGCGGGCGCCCGGGCCGGTGAGGTACCCGGGCGTGGTCAGATGGTCGACCCGCTCGACGAAGGTCCGCCTGGTGTGCCGCACGACGATCAGGAACTCCTTGGCCGCGCTCGCGATGTCGTTCGCGCCGCCGCTGCCGCCGAGCCGGGTAGCGGGGCGGGAGTAGCCGTCCCCACCGACCGCGGTCGAGTTGATGTTGCCGAACCGGTCGACCTGCGCCCCGCCGAGCACGCCGAAGTCGACGTTGCCCCCGTGCAGCAGCAGGAGGCCGTCGAGCATGCCGGAGACGCGCCGGGCGGTGGACTGCAGGCGCGGGTCGCCGACGGCCCGCGCGATGGTGCGGGGCTCGGCGGCGAGCACGCCGGATTCGAACATGAGGGTCATGTTCGGCGCATGGGTCGCCTTCGCGAGATACGCCGCGACCATGGGCAGGCCCGTGCCGATGAACGCCTTCCAGCCGTCCTGGATGAAGCGTCCGGTGGCGACGGTCATCATCTCGTCGCGCGTGAATTCGCCGTTCACCACTCGCCCCGTCCTCGTGCCAGCATGTGGACCGGGTCCACGACCGCTTCCAGGAGGCGCTGGCTGCCGATGCGGTCGAGGTACTCGGCATGATCGGCGAGCCCGAAGACCCACTCGGCGAGATACGCGTCGACCGCCTCCACCGAGCGGGACGCGTCGTAGTAATCGCCCATGAGCTCCATGTCCTCGTCGTAGAGGCCGTACATGCCGCCCGGGTAGGCACCGTAGGGGGCGTGCACCACCTGGTCCACGAGGATGCCGGGCACGGTCACGAGCTCGTTGTTCCGCACGATCACCTCGGGCTCGACGATCCGCTCCGCCGTGACGATCACGCGCTTGGCCGCGCGGACCTGCGCGTCCACCACCGAGATCTGGCCGTGGATGATGCCGTTGCCCTGATTGTCCGCCTCGCTCACATGAACGACGGCGACGTCGGGGGAGAGGGGTGACAGCACGCCGACCTGCTCGTTCGAGAACGGGCTGGCGATCCGGCGGAACTTGGGGGCCGGCCCGGTCTGGATGTGCTCCAGGTCGCTGCCCGCCATGGTTCGGATCGGCATGAACGGCATGTCCCAGCCCGCGGCGAGCAGTCGGAGGGACAGGCCGAGGTGGCTGTGGTCGTCCGTGGTGATCTGGCCGTTCTCCACCGCGCGGCAGATGGCACGCACGCGCCCCAGGCCCTCGAACATCAGGTTGGACAGGTTGATGTGGTTCACTCGGCCCGCCGCAGTCAGCAGTTCCGCCGGCCAGCACTCCGCGATCGCGTGGAGCGTGAATCCGCCCTTCCCCTGCCGGAGCAGTTCACGGACGAACGAGAGCGGATGGCCGAAGTGGCCGAACCCGCCGAACGAGAGCGAAGCGCCCTCGGGAACGGTCGCCGCGGCATCCGCCATGCTCACGATCTTGCTCGTGCCCGTCGAGTACCGGCTCATTGCGCCGTCAGCCCACCGTCGATCGCGAGGTCGACGCCGGTCACGAACGACGCCTCGTCGGACAAGAGGTACCGCACCGCGTACGCGATGTCGATCGGCTGGCCGAGCCGCCCCATCGGCACCTGCGCGGTCAGTCGCGCTTCGAGTGCGGCGGTCGCAGTCGGGTCCGCCTTGGGTCCGACGACCATGGCCATGCGCGCCTGCATCGGTCCCGGGTGCACCGAGTTGGCCCGGATGCCGCGAGCCGCGTACTCCGTGGCGACCGACTTGGTCAGCAATCGCACACCGCCCTTGGTCGCCTGGTACGCGGTGCCGCCTCCACGGCCGACCAGCCCGTCGACGGAGCCGATGTTCACGATCGACCCCTTGCCTGCCTCGAGCATCGCGGGGATGACGGCGCGAACGCCGTACCACGCGCCCGTCAGGTTGATGTGCAGCGTCCGCTCCCAGACCTCATCCTCGGTCTCCACGGCGCCCGCGCGGCTCAGGATCGCGGCGTAGTTGACGAGCCCGTCCAGGCCGCCGAACTCGCGCTTCGCGGTCGCCACGAGCGTCTCCCAGGACTCCTTCGATCCGACGTCGGCGGCAAGACCGATCGCCACGCCACCAGCGGTGGTGACCTCGTCGGCGGTCGCCGCGGCAGCGTCGGCGGACGCATCGGCGACGATCACCTTGGCGCCGTGCTGGGCGAACAGTACCGCGCCGACTCGACCCTGCGCCCCGCCACCGCCCGCGACGATGATTCTCTTGCCTTCCAAGCTGTTCATGATTCCTTCCGGAGGTTGGTGGATCAGAGGGTGATAACGCCGTGGCGCCAGGACGAGCGGATGGCGTCCATGAGTTCGGCGTTGCCGATGGAGTCCTCCAGCGTGATCAGCGGCTCGCCGCCGTCGAGCAGCACCCGCGAGATGCTGGCGACCTCGAGTTCGAACTGGTCCTCGAAGGGGAGCCTCTCCACTGCCATGTTGCCCGGTTGGTCGAGCCTCTGGATGATGACATCGCCCCAGTCGCTGCTCGTGCGGAAGGCGTTGGGCAAGCGCAGGCGACCGCGATCGCCGGTCAGGTCGACCACGGCACCCCCGGGAACGTTCATCGCGCAGTAGAACTGGCCGAGCACCCCGTTGTCGAACAACACCTCACCCGAGAAGCGCATGTCCACGCCGTTGTGCTCGCTCAGCAGGCGGCTGCTCACCGAGACGGCCCTGCCCCCGGCGTAGGCTCGCAGGCCGCTGATCGTGTACGACCCAATGTCACCGAGCGCCCCGCCCCCGAGGTCCGCATTCAGGCGGATGTCGCCGGCCGCCGCCGCCGCGTCGCCGGCGTAGTTCGCCCACAAGTCGTAGGTGTACGCGACCCGCACCAGGCGCAGTGGCCCCAGTTCTTCGCGCGCGAGTTGCTGCACGCGGGCGACTCGCGGGTGATACCGCCACATGAAGCCCTCGATGAGGAGGCGGTCTGCGGCGACCGCGGCGTCTGCCATGGCCCGGACATCGTCGGCGGAGAGCGCCATGGGCTTCTCGCACAGCACGTGCTTGCCCGCTTCGAGCGCCTTGATCGTCCATTCGCGGTGGAGGGAGTTGGGGAGCGGGTTGTAGACGATGTCGACCGCCGGATCGGCGAGCAGATCCTCATAGCTGCCGTGGGCGTTCTCCGCGCCGAGGAGGTCGGCCTGCCGTCGGGCGGCAGCCAGGTCGCGGCTCGAAGTGGCGACGAGCACGTTGCGGGGATCGGACTCGATCGCGGGCGCCAGACCCGTCTCGGTGATCCTCGCGGACCCGAGGATGCCCCATCGAATCTGTTCGCCGGGTACCTGAAACAACGGAGCCTCCTTGCTCTGTACGTGCGTGGCTCAGCGGGCGCCGGGTCGAAAACAAGTATAGACATATAGTCCACAGTCGCCTAGCGTGAATCAGGCGCTGCGCGGTTGCAGCCCCGCCGACACCGGCTCATCTACGACACAAGGGATCTCGCATGCCGATCACCGGCCTCACCAGGGTCCTCGCCGTGATCGGCGATCCTATCGACGGGGCTCGAGCCCCCGAAGCGCTCGGCGCGGTCATGGCCGACCTGGACCTCGATGTCGTCGTCATCCCGGTCGGGATCGGCTCGGATGGGCTGGCCGGATTCGTCAAGGCTGCGCGCTCGTGGCGCAACCTCGACGGGATCCTCGTCACGATGCCCCACAAGGCGGCGATGTGCGAGCTCGTCGACCACTTGAGCGCGCAGGCGCGTCTCACCGGCGCGGTGAACCTCGTCCGCAGGGCATCCGACGGCGAATTATGGGGCGACCAGGTCGACGGCGAGGGTTTCGTGAACAGCCTCACCTCGCGGGGGTTCACGCTGGAAGGGATGCACGTCGTGATGCTGGGCTCCGGGGGAGTGGCCCGCTCGATCGCCTTCTCCCTCGCGGCGGAGGGTATCGCCTCGCTCACAATCGTCAACCGGTCCCGCGAACGGGCGCTCGCGCTCGTGGACGACCTCGACGCGTCCTTCCCCGCCCTGAAGTCGAGCGTCGGCGACGAGTCGGCCGTCGCGACCGCCGACCTTCTCGTCAATGCGACGAGTGTGGGCTCCGTCGTGCAACCGGGCAAGCCGCTCAACGACCTGACCCTCATCCGCCCCGGCATGATCGTCGCTGACGTGATCGCGAAGCCCATCGAGACGGCACTGCTGCTCGCCGCGGCCGATCGCGGGGCGACCACCCACGGTGGCGACCTCATGCAGAAGTCCCAGTTCCGGTCGATCGTCGAGGTCTCGCAGGGCAGGCCCGGCGAACGCGAATGACGACCCCACCAATGATCGGAGAAAATCCCATGCAGAAACCAGTTGCCGTCGTCACAGGTGCCGCGAGCGGGATCGGTCTCGCGCTGAGCCGCGCCCTCGTGGACGCGGGATACCGGGTCGCCCTGGCGGACGTCCGCGTCGAACCCCTGCGGGCGGCGCGCGACGGCATCCTCAAGGATGCGCCGTCGGCCGAACTCCTCGACGTCGTGAGCGATGTGACCTCCGCGGAGTCCGTGGTGGCCCTTGCGGAGACCGTGGTGCGCGAATGGGGCGCGGTGGACCTCGTGATCAACAACGCCGGCGTCATCGGCCCGGTGTCGACGACCTGGAGCGGGCCGCTCGAGCAGTGGCATCTGGCGGTGGACATCAACTTCTGGGGTGTGCTGCACGGCATGCGTGCCTTCCTGCCCGGCATGATCGAACGAGACTCCGGGCGCCTCGTCAACGTCGCCTCGGTGGCCGCCTGGTCGTCCGCGCCGCAGATGGGCTCATACGGGGCGACCAAGCACGCGGTGATGGCGCTCACCGAGTCCGCATACCGGGAACTCGCCGAACTCGGCTCGAAGGTGGCTCTGTCGGTCGTGTGCCCGACCACCGTCAGGACGGGCTTGGTCACTCACCTGGAGGGGACCGAGAGCGCCGGTGAGGCGAAGCTGCTGGCGGCGCGCGAGCGCGGACTGCAGCCCGAGGAGGTCGCGGCACTCGTGCTCGAGGGGATCGCCGCGGGCGACTACCTCATCACCACCGATCGCGCCTGGCTCGTCAATGCGGCGAAGCAGCGGCTCGGTGTCGCCGAGGGCGGGGAGCCGCCGCTGGACCGGGAGCCACCGCGCTAGCCGATCAGTGCTCCCCGCAGGAGGCGCGAGTGATGAGGTGCGGAGGAGGCACTTCGACCGGGTCGCCAGTCCCGCCCAGTTGCAAGAGGAGCCGACTTGCGGCGGTTCGGCCGATGATCATCGAGTCGACGGAGATCGAGGTGACGCTGGGGTTCCAGTAGGCCGAGTCGGGTAGGTCATCGCATCCGAGTACCCGACATTGTTCGGGCGTGATCCCGGCTTCGCGGAGAGCTCGGAGGAGCCCGTAAGCGATTGAATCGCTGTGGCATTGGATTCCCATGGGGACTTGCCCGGTGGCGATCAATTTCACGGCCAACTCGTATGACGCAGCTGGCGTGGGGTCGCAGGGGACCGACCACTGCTGCATCATCGTCGCCCCGTGGCTTGTGGCGTAAGCCTCGAAGGCGCGGGCGCGGGCGATCCTCGGCTGGGCTTCTGTCGAACCGCCGAAGTAGGCGACCGTGGTGCTGTTATGTCTCCCGATCAGATGCTCCGCTCCCACGCGCGCGACGGCCCCTTCTTCTGGTCCGACGAACTCGAGGTCGGTGGCGCCGATGTCTCGGTTGAGCATCACGGTGGGTAGACCGCCAAGGTCCGCCCGCAGGGCAGTGACATCCGTACCGAGTGCCGGCAGAAGAAGAAATCCATCTACTCGGTGTTCGGCCAGAGATCGAAGAACCAGCGCCTGCCGGTCCGCGTCGTCGGCGGTCTCGATGGTGGCCACGAGGTAGCCGCGATCCGACAGCACCTCGTGGGCGCCGCGGACAGCTTCGGCGATGAAGGGGTTCGCGATGTCCGGGATTACCAAGCCGACGAGGTGGGACTGTCGCATGCGGAGGCTGGCCGCACCTCTGTTGTACACATAGCCGAGTCGGCTCGCATGGTCGAGCACGCGCCGCTTCACATCCTCGGCGACACTGGATCTGCCACGCATGACGTTCGAGACGGTCGATCGCGAGACGCCAGCGGCCGCAGCGATTTCCAGCATGCGGACCTCGCGGTCCGCGCTTGGTGTTCTCGCTGCATTGCTCATGTTGATCAGGATATGCCCCACGGCTTGACCAGCTAGTCGCGTTCCCTTAGTCTATGGTGGATCGATCCATGGATCGATCCACCACCCGGTCGATACAATACAAAGGCGTAGAAGATGACACGTGCCACGCATTCCCGAGACAAGGGTGTTCACCCGAACATCCTCCTGATCGTTTCGGATCAGCACCGTCTCGACTGCGTTGGCCGCAGCGACGACTACCCGGTGAGTACCCCCAACCTCGACGCTCTCGCGGCCGGCGGCGCATGGTTCAACTCCGCGTACACGCCGATCCCGCTATGCACGCCAGCACGCCAGTCGCTATTGACTGGCCGTCGTCCGGAAGCGACGGGCGGCCTGTGGAATTACGATCTCGGCTCGCGCATCCCTGCCCTTGACCCCGCCTCGTACTCCTGGCCGCGTGAGCTTCACAACATCGGATACCGCAGCCAGTACGTCGGCAAATGGCATGTTCATCCGGACCATGATCCAACGGTCTTCGGATACGACAGCTATGTGCCCCTCGAGGCCTACGACGCGTGGAGGGCGGAGCGGTACCCCGACTCCCCGATTTCAGCAGACTGGTTCGGCGAGATCGACCCCGTGCCTACGGTCGACAGTCGCACCCACTGGTTGGCTGATCAGACCGCCGCATTCATCACCGAGTCCTCCCAGACTGCCGGTCCCTGGCATGCGCGCCTCGACTTCCTCGAACCGCACCTTCCCTGTCAGCCCACAGAAGAGTTCGCCGCCCGATATCCCGTCGCGTCGATTCCCGAGTGGCGCGATTTCGCGGACCCCCTTGTGAACAAGCCGTACATACAGCGCCAGCAACTCATCAACTGGGGCGTCGAGAATTACGCATGGGAGGACTGGGCGCCGATCGTCGCACGCTACTACGCGGTAATCGCACAGATGGATGACGCGATCGGCTCCGTGCTGCGAGCGATCGAGGCGGCCGGTGTAGCCGACGACACCCTCGTCATCTACACCACCGACCACGGCGACATGGGGGGCTCGCATCGGATGATGGACAAGCACTACGTGATGTACGACAACGTGGTGAGGGTTCCCCTGATCATGCGCTGGCCGGCTCGCATCGCGGCCAACTCGGTGGTCGACTCGTTCGCCTACAACACCCTCGATCTACCTCCCACGATCACTGCTATCACGGGTATTCCTTCCCCGACTGCACCGCACGGTGCGTCGCTGTTCGAGACCACGAGCGCAGAGCTCTCGCCATCGATCGAGTCTTCATTGCGCGAGCATGTGGTCTCCACCTACAACGGACAGCAGTTCGGACTCTTCACACAGCGCATGATCCGCACGCACGCTTGGAAGTACATCTGGAACCTGACCGATGTCGACGAGCTCTACGACCTCGGGTCCGACCCGAACGAGTTCGTCAACAGAATCGCAGACGACGGATGCGCCGACTTGCTCGCGAATCTGAGAAGCCGACTGTATGAGCAGTTGATAAAGGATGGTGACTCCATCGTTTCGAACGATTGGATGGCACGCCAACTCGGCGAGGGCCGCAAGATGGCCACCCGGAACGCACCGTCCGATGACAATCTTCTCGAGGAGATCGGACGTGGCTAGGACCTCCGAAGCGGCCCCTGCCGCACTCAAGCGCAGACGCATCACATCGATGCCGAGAACCGTGCTGCTTTTCGCGGTACCCGCCCTCGCGCTCTATACATTTGTCCTCCTGGTACCGACCGCACGAGGCACGGTATTCGCATTCACGAACTGGGACGGGCTTAGCCGCACATTCGACTTCGTCGGATTCAACAATTTCGCCGCAATTTTCGCGAACCCGGACTCGGTCAAGGCGATCATCAATACCCTGATCATCGCGTTCGTCACGACCTTCATCGCCAACGCAATCGGGCTTGCCCTGGCAGTCGCACTGAACAGCCGAATCAAGTCGCGTAACGCACTGCGTGTGTTCTTCTTCGCGCCCGCGGTACTTACCCCCGTGGTCACGGCGTACCTCTTCAAGTACATTTTCGCGCCCCTCGGCCCGTTGAACGGGGTCCTCGACGCTTTCGGGTTGGGCGTGCTCAAACAGGACTGGCTCGGCGACCCGAACTGGGCGCTGATCGCCGTGATGATCGTGATCATCTGGCAGCAGTCCGGTTACACGATGGTCATCTACCTCGCGGGCCTGCAGGGCATCCCAGCCGAACTGCTCGAGGCGAGTGCAGTCGACGGAGCAGGAGCCGGTCGACGGTTCTGGTCCATCACCCGCCCCCTGCTCGCTCCCGCTATCACGATCAGCGTGATGCTCACGCTCATCCACGGACTGAAAGTGTTCGCTGAGGTCTACGTCATGACCGGGGGTGGTCCAGGAAACTCGACGAACTCCCTCTCGACGCTGATCTATAAGAACGCCTTCCAGTTCGGCCTATTCGGGTCGAGCATCGCGATGGCCCTCATCCTTCTGGTGATGGTCGCGCTCATTTCGGCGATCCAGTACCGCGCGCTTCTCGCTCAAGGGGGACACAAATGACCCGCTACACCTGGCGCACCGGCATTCTCGAAGTGCTCATGCTCGTTGTGGCGCTTGTCTTCGCCTTCCCCTTCTACATCCTGATCAATCTTGCAATTCGCAAGGAGAACGACCAGGGGTCGCCACTGGTGCCCACGTTCGCGCCGACGATTGAGAATTTCGTCAACGCGTGGAACCAGGCAAGTCTCGGCGGCGCGATCGTCAACAGCTTGATGGTCTCCGTCCTGAGTGTCGTGGTCATCGTCTTCGTCTCCGCGATGGCCTCCTACCCGTTGGTGCGACTCACCTCCCGCCTCTCCAAGACCGCGTACTGGGTCATCATGGTGGGTCTCCTACTGCCTTTCCAGGTCGCACTCATACCGCTGTACACCACAATCCGTGACATCGGATTGCTGGGGACAACCTGGTCTCTCGTGCTGTTCTACGCAGGTCTCCAGGTGCCGTTCTCTGTGTTTCTGTACACCGGGTTCCTCCGAGCCCTGCCCGCGGAGTACGAGGAAGCAGCCTGGGTGGATGGTGCAGGCCCGCTGACCACGTTCTGGCGGATCGTATTCCCGATGATGCGCCCGGTCACGGGGACCGTCATCATCCTCAACGCGATCTTTGTCTGGAACGACTTCCTCACTCCCCTCCTATACCTGAGCGGGAGCGGCAGTCAGACGATCCCGGTTGCGCTGTTCAGCTTCGTGGGGGAGTACCAGTCGAACTGGCCCATCGTTTTCGCCGGATTGATCATCGGCATCGCACCAATCCTGATCGTCTACTTCCTTCTTCAGAAGACCGTAATCCAGGGCTTCTCGGGAGGGTTGAAAGGCTGAGCGGTCTTCGCCAGTCAGTCCTCATCACCGCAGTAACACCATCTTGATACACAAAGGAGTAGTTCGAATGGAATCAAAGAAAGCGATCGCGGTCACCCTTGCCGCCTTGCTTGCTCTCGGCACGGCAGCGTGCTCGAGCCCGGCTCCAACGCCCGCAGAGACGGCAGGTGCCGACGCCCCCCTGTCGGGAACGCTCGTCATCGGCGCCTACGCCACGGCAAAGCCCGCCCTCGACCCGATCATCGCCCAGTTCGAGGAGGCAAATCCTGGGCTTACGGTGACTGCGACCTACGCCGACAACCAGCAATACCAGGCAGCCATCCGCACGCAGCTGTCGTCTGGTACCGCACCCGACGTGTTCACGGTCTGGCCGGGCAACGGAAACCCCGGAGCCATGGAGGTTCTCGCACCGACCGGCTACCTGCTCGACCTTTCCACGATCGATGGACTCCCGGCGCTGCCGGAGGCTCTCGACAGCGTGACCAAGATCGACGACAAGCGGTATGTCTTCCCGATGACCGTCGCTGGGATCGGCGCGGTCTACAACGAGCAGGCCGTGGAGGAAGCCGGCGCGAAGGTGCCGACGACGTGGTCTGAAGTTCTCGACTTTTGCGAGGCGGCCACGGACGCCGGAAAGGTCGGCTTCTCGCTCGGACTCCAGTCACTGTTCGTGACCCAGCTGATCAACTACTCGCTGACCTCCACCCTGGTCTACGCAGCGGATCCGGACTTCGAGTCGAAGGTCAAGGACGGCGACGCCACCTTCCTCAAGTCCAAGTGGAAGAAGGCGTTCGAGATGTACATGGACATGAACGACGCCGGGTGCTTCACTGCGAACCCGAACGGAACCACGAACGACATTGCCCAGGCGGACCTCGCCAGCGGCAAGGCGCTCGCATCCGTGACGCTCACTACGACCATCTCGCAGATCAAGGCGCTCGCCCCGGCCGGCACCACCTTCGGGATGTTCGCTCTGCCTGCAACGGAGGACCCCGACGACACGTGGATGCCCGCTGCGGCGTTTGACGGCTTCGGGCTCAACGCCAAGGCCAAGAACCCTGCTGCTGCTGCGGCGTTCCTGAAGTACATGGCGAGTCCCGACTCGATGGCGTCCTACGCCACCGTTGCCGGATCGCTCCCGTCGATCGACACCGACAAGTTCACGCTGAACCCCGCACTGGCCATCCTTGACACGGACTGGAAGGCGGGCAAGACCTATCCGTTCCCCGACCAGCTGTGGCCGAACCCGGTGGTCTCATCCGCTCACAAGGAGGGTGTCCAAAAGGTCTTCGGTGGGCAGGCATCCATTGACGACATCCTCAACGCGATGGATGTCGCCTACAAGACACAGTAGGAACATGGTTCGAGCTGCCGGTTTCTTGCCTAGGAGACCGGCAGCCCGAGCCGTATTTCGGTTCAATCGTGGCGGGCTGATCCGAACCGAGGGAGAGGATGGGATCACGATGGTGGTGAAGCGATTTCGAGGGATTCTCCTGTGATCCGCATCGCTGGTGGTGAATTCGCAATGGGCTCCACCTTCTACCCGGAGGAGGGTCCGGTGACGCAAGCTTCGGTCGCTCCGTTCGAACTCGATCGAACCCCCGTGACGAATGCGGAGTTCGCAGCCTTCGTAAGAGCTACCGGCTATGTCACCGTGGCAGAGCGCGTGCCGGACCCCGCGGATTTTCCCGGCGCAGATCCGGACCTCCTCGTTGCGGGTTCGCTGGTGTTCGTACCCACATCCGGGCCCGTGACCTTGAACGACTGGCGCCAGTGGTGGCGCTGGACTCCCGGCGCGAGTTGGCGCCATCCGTATGGGCCGACCAGCGGCGTGGACGACAAGGGGGAGCACCCTGTTGTCCAAGTCGCATTCGAGGACGCGAATGCCTACGCGGAGTGGACGGGTAAGCGACTTCCCACCGAGGCTGAATGGGAGTTCGCTGCCCGCGGCGGCATCGACGGGGCCGTCTATGCGTGGGGCGATGCCTCGGACACTCCCGACCGCCTGCTGGCGAACCATTGGCAAGGAGCCTTCCCGTGGAAGAACACGGGAGCGAACGGCTGGATCGGAACCTCCCCGGTCGGCACATTTGAGCCGAACCTGTTCGGGCTCGTAGACATGACCGGAAACACGTGGGAATGGACCGCAGACCCATGGAGGCCGACACACTCAGCTCAGCAGCACTGTGGCTGCGGACCCATGGGTGCTGGGGAGCATCTTCAACGAGTACTCAAGGGCGGGTCTCATCTTTGCTCGCCGGAGTACTGTCTTCGCTATCGTCCCGCCGCAAGGTCAGCACAGGACGAAGACTCGGCGGCCACACACGTGGGATTCCGGTGCGCACGAAGCATCTAGCGCCGATCAGGCGCATCGCGCACGCTGGCGCGGGCGCGCCTTTCCCGTGTACGTGCTCTGAATCCCCTCGCGATCTGGCATACTCAAAAAGCCCCAGCGTGCGCGTCCAGCAGCGAACTCGTCGTTCCATGAATTCTCCGCAGGGTACCGATGCCTGAGTTGGAGACGAAGTGAAGCTCGCTGTTCGTAGAACGTCGACTGCCATTGCCGCAGTGGCCACCGCAGGTGTTTCGACCCTGTTCATGGGAGTCGCACCAGCCGGTGCTGCGACGGCGGATGCGTGCGGTGACGGCGTCTTGATTGCGCCCGGCGTATGCGAGCAGACCTTTACCTCCGGATCGGCGGCCTTCACGCCGACCGCGGACATGACCAAGCTCGAGGTGCTGCTCGTCGGTGCTGGTGGAGCTGGCGCCGACCAGCCTGTGCCGAACACGAACGGGTACGCCGCCGCCGGCGGTGGGGGCGAAGTGAAGATCGTGGACTTCAGCGGTGCCACCGCCCCGCTGAACCTCACCGTCGCCGCTCCAGGCGTCGCGGGTACCGTCTCGGACGGGACGACAAATGAGGCGGTGGCCAACGGCGCCGATGGGTCGGGCGCGACCGGCGGGTCGAGCGGAAGCGGCTTCGCGGGTGCTTCCGGGTTCGGTAATCCGGTCGCCCCCTACGGCGCCGGTGGCGGGGCCGCCGCGAGTCCGACGACCAATGCCGACGGCGGCGCCGGCGTGGTTGTCAATACGCTCGTGCCGAGCGGGTCGCTCTTCAGTGATGACACCAACTGCTACGGCGGGGGAGGTGCGATCGGCGCTCCCACTGTGCAGGGTATTCCCGGCTGCGGCGGCGGCGGCCCCGCGGACTCGACGGGCACCACCCTGGCTGCACCGTTGGCGAACAGCGGAGGTGGTGGGGGCGGCCTCAACATCACGCAGTCGGCCGCGGCTCGGGCCGGCGCGAGCGGTGTCGTGGTGATCCGCTGGAACGGGGCGACCGCCGCGCTGACTTTCGACGCGAGCGGCCACGGCGTGGCTCCAGCGGTCCAGACAGTCGTGGCCGGGACTGCCGCAGTGCGGCCGGCCGACCCGACCGCGTCGGGTTGGGAATTCAAGGGCTGGTACACGGACGCCCAGCTCACCACCCTCGCGGACTTCTCCGTACTGCTGACGTCGTCGACGACCTACTACGCGGCGTGGGCCCCGGCTCTCGCCCCGACGGGCGCCGCTGCGGACCTGGCAGCACTTCCCATCGGAATCGCCGCTCTGTTTGCGGGCGCCGGACTTGTCGCAGTGGCCTACAACCGCAAGCGCCGGGCGAACTGAGCCTCAGCTCTCCTTGTACTTCTCGGCCAGCACCCGTCGCATCGGCTTGCCCATCGCGTTGCGGGGAATCGAGTCGACTCGCGCGACGAGTTTCGGTGCGGCTACGCCGAACTCGGCCGTGAGGTGCGCGACGAGGGCCTGAACATCGATCTGCTCGTCGGTCACGAGGGCGATGCCGATCTGCCGTAGCCCCGAGCTGGTCTCGTACTCGAAACTGCAGGCATCCGTCACATTCGCGTTCGCAATCGCGAAGTGGTCCAGCTTGACGGGATCCACCTTCACGCCACCGGCATTGAGCACCTCGGACTCCCGTCCGGTCAGGGAGAGTCCCCCGTCCGGACGGATGAACCCCAGGTCCCCCGAGTAGAACCAGCCATCCCTGAACGCACGACGTGTCGCATCCGGGTCGCCGAGGTATTCGTGAACCATGCCGGGACTTCGATGGCGGATGCGCCCTGCCGTGCCATCGGGCAACACCCGGTCGTCGTCATCGACGATCTCCACCTGCGAGCCTAAAAGTATCTGGCCGGCGTTCGACGGGTCATCCGATTCGTAGAGCCGACTTGTTGCGATCGTGGCCTCAGTCGAGCCGTACATGCAGTAGATGTCGCAGCCTTCGGTGGCCCGACGCACTCGCTCGGCCACCCCGGGCGGCATCATGGTGCCACCGAACCAGACCGTCTCGATGCTGGGCAGGGTGCGCTGTTGGGCCTCGAGTTCATCGACGAAGCCGGCGATCTGCGCGGGCGAGCCCTTGAGCGACGTCACCGCGTTCTCCGCCGCGAGGCGCACGATCGCCTCGGGTGCCGCGCCTCCGACGCTGAGGAAGGGCCGACCGCCTTTCACACTGAGGAAGAACCCGCCGAAGCCCCACGGGGTGCCGATGTCCATCAGCACCAGGAACGGGTCTCCCTGAAACCAGGTGTCCAGCGCATCGTCGAAGGACTGCAACGCCGTGCGGGTCAGGGGGATGGCGTTCGGCGTGCCGGTCGTGCCGCTCGAGTAGATGATCCGAAGAGTATCCATTGGCTCGTCGCGCGGTCGTATCCCGTACGGGTTCTGATCGACCTGCTGCAGAAACGGCGAGTCGACGCTGACGAGCCTGGCTCCGCGCTGGGGGGTCGGGGTGCGGCTCGAGAAGATCCAGTCGACTTGGAAGACGTCATCTGCCACGTAGCCGTCGGGAATGACCGTGCTGATCGCGGCTTCGTGGTAGGCGGCCTCGGTGAACAGGATGCTGAGCTGGTCCGGCAGGTCGAGTGCGACCACGTCGCCCGGCTTCACACCCAAGCGCCGGAATTCGTATGCGAGCTTCTTCGCGGAGACCACAGCTTCCGCGTTTGTCACGGTCTGGTCGGCTGATTGCAAGAAGACGCCGTGTGGATCGTTGTCCGCGTTTCTCTGAAGATAGAGGAAGGGGTTCGGGCGCGAGTCAGAAGTCACTTCGACAGGGTAGCCGTTGGGCTTGGGTCTCAGACTCGGATCGCCGTCGCACCCCGCTGGTACCCTCGACCCGTGACGCACCAGCTCACGCGCGACCAGGCCCGCCGCATCGCGGTGCGGGCGCAATTGCTGGATGCCGATCGCCCAGGCGATGTGATCGGGGTCGCCGAGCAGCTCGGTTCGATCAAGATCGATCCGACTGCCACCATCGCTCCGGCCGAGCACACCATCCTCTGGTCGCGCATCGGCTCGGCCTACGAATCGATGCAGCTCTCGAAGGCCGTTGAGTCGGATCGGCTGCTGTTCGAGTTCGACGGCACATTCCGCCCGGTCAGCTTGCTACCCCTCATGCTCCCGGCGATGCGGCGCTGGCCGCGCCGGCAGAGCAGTCGGGAGTGGCTGGAGGCGAATTACCGCTTCCGCACCGAGGTTCTCGCCCGGCTACGGGCGGAGGGTCCGCTCTTGGCGACCCAGATCCCGGATACGGCCGATGTGACCCGCCCGCCGGACGGCTGGTATGGGCCCAACCAGGTGGTGCACATGCTCGACTTCCTGCAGAGGCAGGGAGAGGTGGCGGTAGTCGGGCGTGAGGCACGCCATCGGCGGTGGGATCTCGCCGAACGTGTCTACCCGAGGAACCTGCCCGAGTTCGAGTTTGACGAGGCGGAGCGGATGCTGAACGAGCGCAGGCTGCAGGCCGCCGGCATCGCCAAACACAAGTCGCCGTGGACGCCGGTGGGTGAGGCGGGCGAGCCGGCGGCGATCGAGGGGAGCGACAAGAAGTGGCGTGTCGACCCTGAGGCGCTCGCCGCACTCGACCAAGACGAAGGCGGCCGGGTGGCGTTCCTCAACCCGTACGACGGCATGCTGTTCGACCGGCCACGGCTGAAGGAGATCTTCGAGTTCGAGTACGTGCTCGAGCAGTTCAAGCCGAAGCCGCAGCGCAAGTACGGCTTCTTCGCGCATCCGATCCTCATGGGTGACCGATTCGTCGGGATGCTCGATGCCGCGGTCGATCGCGAGCGCGAAGTGCTGACGGTCACGGCGGTGCACGAGTTGCTGCCCTTCGATCTGGAGGAAGACGAGATGGTGCGCGCCGAGATCGCCGACCTCGGCGAGTGGTTGGGTGTGACCGTAGAGGCGTGGTGACCACCCAGGTTCTGGGCGAGCCCCTCTGGGTCCGCTGGCTCAGGCGTTCAGTACGACCTTGAGTGCTTTCGTCTCGGCTGCGCGGCCGAACACGTCATAGGCCTCGAGGATGTCCTCCAGCTTGAAGGAGTGACTGATGAACGAGTCGGCCGCAATCTTCCTCTGGGCCACCAGCTTGAGCAAGATGCCGAGGGTGTTGGTGTTGACCAGGCCCATACTGATGGTGACGTTCGAGATCCACAGGTCTTGCAGGGCGAGCTCTACCGGGTGACCGTGCACGCCGACGTTGGCGACGTGACCCGCCGGGCGCACGATCTCCGTGCACATGGTGAATGTCAGCGGGATGCCGACCGCCTCGATCGCGACGTCCACCCCGAGTCCGTCGGTGAGGGCGAGCACCTGCTCCTTCCAGTCCTCGTCGCCCGAATTCACGGCATCCGTCGCCCCGAATGACTTCGCCTGTTCGATGCGGTTCGCGTCGAGGTCGATGGAGATGACGCGCGAGGGGCCGTAGAGCCCGGCTGTTGCTATCGCGGCGAGACCGACCGGCCCGGCCCCGATGACCGCCACGACGTCGCCGGCCTTGACCTGGCCGTACTTGACCCCGATCTCGTGTCCGGTGGGAAGGATGTCAGAGAGCATGGCACCCTGTCGTGGGGTCACGCCTTTCGGCAATAGGTAGACGGATGTTTCGGCGTAGGGCACCCGCACGTACTCGGCCTGCGTGCCGTCGATGAGGTGACCGAGGATCCACCCGATGCCCGAAGCGCCTTCGGCGCCGAGGCAGTGCGAGAAAACGCCCTGTTTGCAGAAGTCACAGTGACCGCAGGCGGAGATGCAGGAAATGATCACCTGATCACCGACCTTCAGGCTGGTTACAGCCGAACCGAGTTCGACGATCGTGCCGACACCTTCGTGACCGAGGATTCGACCGGGCGTGACCGTGGGCACATCGCCTTTGAGAATGTGCAGGTCGGTGCCGCAGATCGTGGTGGTGTCGATCTTGACGATCACATCGGTCGGCTGCATGATGACCGGATTCGGAACGTCCTCCCAGGACTTCTGACCGGGACCGTCGTAGACGAGGGCCTTCATGATGTGTCACCTCCCGGGTGAGGGTCGCGGGTCATCCGTGAACCGTTTTTCCCACGTCTCAGCCGACAGCGGCCTGATCAACTGGCCGGCCATTCCTCTGTCTAACCCCGAACGAGCGCGAGCGTCAAGCCCTCAGGAGCGCCTCGAACGGCGCCGTGACCACAATGCCCTCGACCTGGCGCGCGAGTTGCTCGTCGAGCGTGACCAATGCATCCGCCTGCAGCTGGGCGACCGCGACGTACTCGGCGTTGGCGGTGTCGTCCCACCCGAGCTGCTCCGCCACTCGCCAGGCGACCGCGCGCGAGACTCGATCGCCGAGAAGCCGGATGCGCATCGTGGTGATCCCGTCGAGGATCGCGCGCGCCTCTTCCTTGTTCAGCTCCCCTCGGCGAACCGCCCGATAGAGCTGCGACAGGGCCTGCGTCTGCAGCGACTTCGGTGCGACGAGCTGGTGCGCGTCGGGCAGCGTGACCCCCTCGCGGACGAGGCGGATCGCGGTAAGGGCGTCGATCGCAAATCGCGTCATGGCTCCATTGTGCGCACGGGGGCCGATATTCGGCGGCTCTCAATGCGATTCTCGAGACACCGTCGGCCCAGATCCGCCGGCGAGGAAATCGAGGTCGACGCCCGTGTCGGCCTGCATGACATGGTCCACATACAGTCGCTCCCAGCCCCGAGACGGGGCGGCAAAAGCGTCTTGAGTCGCCGCTGAGATCCTGCGAGTTTCGAGAATCTCGGCAGCGACGTCCAACTCCAGTTTGCGAGCCGGAACATCGAGGATGATGTAGTCGCCGTTCTGCACGAGCGCGAGAAGTCCTCCTGCCGCGGCTTCCGGGGCAACGTGCAGTACCACGGTTCCGTAGGCGGTGCCGCTCATTCGCCCGTCGCAGACCCGCACCATGTCCCGCACCCCTTGCTGCAGGAGTTTCGACGGCAGCGGGAGATTGGCGACCTCGGGCATGCCCGGGTACCCACGCGGTCCGCAGCCTCGAAGAACGAGCACGGAGTCGGCATCCACATCAAGATCAGGGTCGTCGATCCTGGCGTGCAGGTCTTCGATCGAGTCGAATACGACGGCGCGACCGCGGTGGATCATCAGCTCGGGGGATGCCGCCGCCGGCTTCACGATGGCGCCGAGCGGCGCAAGGTTGCCGCGGAGAACCGCGATGCCGGCGTCGTCTTGAAGCGGCGTAGCTCGTTCTGATATGACATCGAGGTCCCAGATCGGCTTGTCGTCGAGGTAATCAACGAGCGGCCGTCCGGTGACGGTCATTCCGTTCGGGTCCAGCAAGTCCTTCACCTGGCTCAGCACGGTAAGCAGTCCGCCTGCCCGGAAGAGATCCTCCATGAGGTACTTCCCTGCCGGCTGCAAGTTGACCAGCAGAGGCACGCCTTCCCCGATCCGGTCGAAGTCGTCCAGCGTGAGCTCGATGCCGAGTCTTCCGGCGAGTGCAAGGAGGTGCACTACCGCGTTGGTGGAGCCTCCGATCGCGGCAAGCGCGACGATTGCATTGTGAAAGGACGCGGCGCTGATTACCTGGCCGATGGAGCGCTTCGTCTCGACCAGTTCGACCGCCAGCCGGCCTGACTCGTGAGAGGCCTCCAGCAAGCGGCTGTCGGGTGCTGGTGTTCCCGCGAGACCCGGGATCGTCATTCCGAGGGCTTCGGCCAACAGAGCCATCGTCGATGCCGTGCCCATGGTGTTGCAATGGCCGCGGCTGCGGATCATCGACGATTCGGAACTGTTGAACGTGTCCTCCGGAAGGGTGCCGGCCCGCACCTCCTCGCTGAGCCTCCAGACATCGGTGCCGCAACCCAATACTTGCCCGCGGAATGTTCCGTTGAGCATCGGACCCCCAGGGATGAGGACTGCCGGTAGGTCCACGGAGGCAGCTCCCATGAGCAGAGCCGGTATGGTCTTGTCGCAGCCGCCCAGCAGAATCACGCCATCTATGGGGTTCGCGCGGAGCATTTCCTCTATCGCCATCGCCGCCATGTTTCGCCACAGCATCGCGGTCGGCCGCACCAGGGTTTCCCCGAGGGATACGACGGGGAGGTTCACAGGAATTCCTCCAGCCTCGTACACGCCCTGTTTGACACTCTCGGCAACCTCGTTGAGGTGAGAATTGCACGGAGTCAGATCAGACGCGGTGTTGGCGATGGCGATATGCGCACGGCCGTCAAATGCGTGCGCGGGCAGGCCCCGCCGCATCCACGCACGGTGCAGGTAGGCATTGCGATCGCTACCCCCGTACCACTCGGAACTGCGCCTGGCTCGCGTCATGGCACGAGAATCATTCGCCCGACGGAACCGGTCATCAGCTGCTCGTACGCCTCATTGACCGACGCCAACGGAAAGTGCTCACCGATCAGGTCATCCAGGGGCAGGCGACCAGCAAGGTAGAGCCCGAAGATCCTCGGTAGATCAACGAGAGGGTTGCTGGAACCGTAGAGCGAGCCGACTATCCGCTTCTGTTTCTGAACCAGATCGTTGATTGGCACAGGCACGGTCGCGTCGCCGCGGGCCAGCCCGACGGCGATGAGAGTGCCGCCTGGTGCCAGAACGGCCAGGCCCTCAGCCAGGGTCGTCGGCGCGCCGATAGCGTCGACTACCCACGGTGCCCCGGTCGGGATGATGTCGAGTACGCGCTTCACGGCGTCGCCCTCCCTGGCGTCTACGGAGTGGGTCGCGCCGAAGTGCCGTGCCAATTCAAGCTTCGCGGGATCGAGGTCGACGGCGATGATCGGATTCGCTCCGATCAGGCGAGCTCCCATGATGCTGGAGAGGCCCACGCCACCGCTCCCCAGAACGACCAGGGGTTGACCGGAGCCTCCCGTCACGACATTGAGCACGGCTCCGACGCCCGTAATCACGGCGCACCCGGCGACGGCTGCCACCTCCGGGGGAACGCCATCGGGGACCGGCACGACAGACGTCTCTGACACCACCACCCGCTCCGCGAAGCAGGAGACGCCGAGGAAGTGATGTATTCGTTCGTCCCCCTTGTGCAATCGGGAGGTTCCATCCAGTAGTCCCCCTGTGGTCGCCAACACGCGGCCGAACTGACAGAGAACGGGATTGCCGGTGACGCATGCCAGGCAGTTCCCACACCGCGGTCGCCACAACAGGGCAACCCGATCGCCCACACGAATCCGATCGCTCGAGTCGGCCCCGACAGCCTCGACGATCCCCGAGCCCTCGTGCCCCAGAACGATCGGCATGGGACAGCTGATGTCGCCCGTCATGTAGTGGTAGTCGCTGTGGCAGACTCCAGCCGCTTCGATTCGCACGAGCACTTCCCCCGCGCCGGGAGCGTTGAGTTCGACATCCTCCACGACCATGCGCTTTCCCGCCTCACGAAATACCGCAGCGCGCATCGGGCATCCTCCCTTTCCTAGTCGATTGGCGCCGCCGCACTCTCAGCCTCGCTTCAACTCTTCCAAGAGCGGCTCGCGGACTTGGCAGTTCTCGAAGGCGAACGAGTCCGCGAGGGCATCGAGCTCTTCGTCATCGAGGTCGCGGAAGAGGAGCGCGTACTCGTCGACCAGTGAGTGGGCGATTGTGATGTTTAGCAGGAGGGTTCGCACCCAGTCGAACCGACCACGAGGGTAGGGGTTGAAATCGGGCGCCTCGCGCTCGATGAGGTCCTGCACCGGGCGCGTGACCTCGCGGACCCCTTCTCCGTCGGTGCCCCACTCATCGGCTCCGAGCCGGAACTTCTTCGCGACGAAGTCGGAGAAGCGCTTGAGGTACGGGGACTCCGGCTTCACGTATACGAGGCCCTGTCGGCCGATGTCCTTGTACATCCAGATCGACCAACTGCAGTTGTACTCCCGATAGATGTCGAGCTGATCGGCGAGGATCACCCGGCGCTGACTGTCGATCGCTTCATCGTTCGTGTAGATCGGTCCGAACTCGCCGACCATGAGGGGAGTGCCGGCATCGCGCATGTACTGCGAGCGTCGGAAGAACTGTTGATGCGCAGACTCGCGGCCGGGGTACCTGCCGTCTTTGGGGTAGGACGGCTCGTGAGCCAAGGGAAGCCGGCCAAGCCCGGCTGGCACGTAGTCGTGCATCGTGTAAATCGTGTTTTCCCAGGGCTCATCGAAGATGTCGAACTCGGTCGCGTAGCTGTTTCCGTCTACGAAGAGCATGTGGTCGGGATCGATCGTGCGCACCGCTTTGACGAGCCGCTTGTAGAACGGGCCGACCACCTTGCGTGTCTCGTCCGCCGGCTCATTCATGAGGTTGTACCCCGCAACCCAGGTGTTGTCCTTGTAGCGAGTCGCCATCGCCTCCCACATGTTGACGACGCGATCCTGGAAGTGAGGATGCTCCCAGAAGCTCGCGACATGGGTGGGGTTATCGCAGTGCCAGTGCTGGTTCTGATAACCGGGGAGGGAGTGGAGGTCGATGATCGTATAGATACCGTGGGCCGCACACTGCTCGATGACACGATCCAAGTGGCGGAACCCGTCTTCGACGATCTCGAAGGGCTTGTCGTCATGCTCGATGTGCCGGTAGTTGAGCGCGATCCGCACCACGTTGAGACCGTTTTCGGCGAGGAAAGCGGCGTCCGCTTCGTTGAAGAAGACGGTGAGGAGCCGTTCGAAGAAGCGCTCGTACCGGTCGTCACCCAGCACTTCGCGTACCTTCGCCCGCATGAGCGACTCGTTGCCCGAGTAGCCCGTTATGAAGTTCTCCATGTTCAACCACCCGCCGAGGCACACACCCCGAAGTCGGATCGCGTTACCGAACCCGTCAATGATGCGGGAGCCCTCGGCCCGGATCGGCGCGGGCGGGGTGGGCGCTTTCATATGACTCCTTTGTCGAAACTATCCCAAATTACCTAGCGAACTTGCCGTTGTCTTGACGGTAGTTTTCAACACTCGCTGTCCGCGCAGTTTAGGAAGGGCGGGCCGTCGATGTCAAGGAATTCGGAAAGCGCCATGCCTCAGCCGTTCGAGACCCTACTCGACAGAACCTGAGCACGCAGGCGTTCTCCGGTGGGCGCCTGGGCCCTCCGTTGACACAGCCCCGGCGGCTCCCTAGGCTCCATCTCATCGCGAAACTATCAAGGGACTTCCCGAAATAATCACTGCGAAAAGGAACTCGATGCCCGCTCAGGTCGCAAGCACCCCGCGCGATCAATTCGCGAGCTATCCCAGCCTTGCGGGAAGAGTGGCGTTCGTATCCGGCGGGGCATCCGGTCTCGGTGCGGAGTTTGTCCACCAACTCGCCGCTCAGGGCGCACGGGTGGCATTCGTCGACCTCGACGCGGCGTCTGGCGAGCAGCTGAGCGCCGCGGTCGCTGAGGAAGGCGGGCCGCAACCCTGGTTCGAGAGATGCGATGTACGCGACATCCCCGATCTGCAAGGAGCGATCACGGCGGCAGCGGCGGCGCTGGGTCCGATCACCGTGCTCGTCAACAACGCTGCCAACGACAAGCGTGACAGAGTTGCAGACGTCGATGTCGCCCTGTGGGACGACCGCATGGCGGTGAACGTGCGCCATCACTTCTTCGCAGCGCAGGCCGTCTGGCCGATGATGCGCGAGCAGGGCGGCGGATCGATCATCAACCTGGGCTCGATCAGCGCCCATATCGATCTCATGGACCTGCCCGGCTACATCACCTCCAAGGCGGGAGTCGAGGGACTCACGAGAACACTCGCGCGAGAACTTGGCCCCGACGGCATACGGGTGAACTGCATCATCCCTGGCTGGGTTATGACGAAGAGGCAGCTCGACGAGTGGATCACGCCGGAGGCAGAGGCCTCGATCGCACGCAATCAGTGCCTTCCTCAGAAGCTGTATCCCGATGACGTCGCGCGCCTGATGCTCTGGCTGGCTGCCGACGATTCGAGGTCATGTACAGCGCAGAAGTGGATCGTCGACGGGGGATGGATGTGACGGGAGCACCGGCACGCCTGACCGGTAGTTGGATGGGACACGGCGAAGGGCCCGTGTGGGACTCTCGCAGAAACCGATTGCTGTGCGTGGACCTGCTCGCGGGCGATGTGCTCGAGTTCACCGAAGACGATCAGCAGCCGCTGCGCTATCACCTCGGTTCCGTGGCGGCCGCGCTGCGCCCTCGGGAGAAGGGCGGTTACGTTGTCGCGATCGAGAACGGATTCGTGCTGACCGACGACGACTTCGCAACGCGGGAGGCGCTCGAGCCCGTGTTCGTAGACCCTCTCCTGCGCATGAACGATGGCGGGTGTGATCCGCAAGGACGCTTCTACTGCGGAACGATGGCGTACGACGAACGCGCTGGGGCGGGAAGCCTCTATCGTCTCGACCCCGACCTTAGCGTGCACACCGTGCTCGAGGGCGTCACCATCTCGAACGGGCTGCAATGGAGTTCCAGCGGCTCAGAGGTGTTCTATGTAGATACTCCGACAGACTCGATCGACGTCTTCGACTTCGATGGTGCTACCGGGGAGTTCCATGACAGACGAGTCTTCGCATCAATTGCCGCCGCTGCTGGACACCCAGACGGCGTGGCGATCGACGTCGAGGGTGGGCTTTGGGTCGCCCTGTGGGGCGGGGGCCAGGTTCATCGCTACGATCGCGACGGTCGGTTGAGCGAGGTAGTCACCCTTCCTGTGACCAATGTCACAGCATGCGCGTTCGGCGGCGCTGATTCTCGAACCCTCTACATCACCACCTCGAGGATGGGGCTCGGCCCCGATGACGAACCCGAGGCCGGCTCCATCTTCACGGTCGACGCCGGGGTCTCGGGCGGGGTGGTTTACGCGTTCGGCGGCTAGTGCAACGCCGGCCGGCGCGAGCTCACTCACAGGGTCGAGGGCGAGGGTCAGTCGGTCACCGAGCCCAGAAACCGGATGGTCTCCTCGAGTGCGTGCTGGGCATCCGCTCCATCCAGATGGAACTGGTACTCGTGCGGTAGCGCTGGTTCGTGGTCAGCTGAGTAGAACAGCCTGGTCACGTCGACCCCGAGTTCTTCCAGACGGTCGGCCATGGGCACGGATTGGATCCAGGTCAACGCGTCACCGTTGCCGCCCGAGATATAGGTGGTCGGAAAGTCCTCCGTAGCGAACTCGAGCGTGGACATCAACGCTCCCGATGACTCCTGAGACCAGTCCTTCGTTCCGGTGTACGCCCACAGGGCGATGGTGAACCCCCACGCGCCGATACCGGTAAGTTTCGCCATGCCGTCGAGCTCGTAGACCCCACAGTTCAGCACGGTGGCCTTCACCTGGTCGGCGCTCAGCGCGGAACTGATGCCCGTCAGAGTCTCGAACTCCGGGTTGGTCGCCAGCACCGCCAACTCACTGGCAAGTTGGGCGCCGGCCGAGTCGCCTGCGAGCACGATCTGATCCGCGTCAATCCCCAGCTCCGAGGCGTGATCGAGAATGTACGCGATGGTGGCGTTCAGCTGGTCAACGGCTGTCGGATACACGGCTTCGGGCGCAACGGTGTAGTTCAACCCGACGGTGGTGTAGCCCTCTCCAGCGAGAATGCGGAGGTACGGGGCAACGTCCCGCTTGTCCCCAGAAATCCACGCTCCCCCGTGAATCCAGAGAATCGTCGGCAGCGATGCCGTCTCGCCAGCGGGTCGGTAGACGTCGAACGTGCTCCCTTCAGGAGTCGACGTCAGGTCCAGCTCCTGCGAGATGGACACCCCCTCTGGCACGTGCCTTTCCATCTCCGCTGCCGTCTCTGCGCCGCCCTTTTCGAAGACCGACCGGATCAGTAACGCGGATGGCCACGGTGTGGCCGTCGACACAACGGACACTCCAATGATCAGCACCAAGACCACTGTCAACACGACCCGGCTGCGCTTGCTGAACCAATGACGCAGCCCATCCCCCATTTTTGTCATGAACAAAATCTAGGGCCCCCCAGTAGGGAGAACGGTCTTTGCTTCGGGAAGTCGTCGGTTTGCTGGTCGTGAACTACTGCCCGACGAGCCCGAACGCCCGACCGGAACCGTCGACCCGGATGTCGATGGTGTCGCCCTGCTTGAGGTGGCGGTCGGTGGTGATGCGCACCGGGGGCAGCACGTGTCCGTCGTGCAGGCGGATCGAGACGACCATGTCCGCGCCCTGGTACTCGATTCCCCGAACGAGCCCACTGCCGGTTCCGACCGCGGTGCGCACGGCGAGTTGCTCGTGCCGCAGCATCACCCGGGCGGCCCCGCTCGCGTCATCCGGATGCACTGGTATGCGGCCGAGCAGGGTGTCGGCGACTCCAGAAGCGACCTCGGCGTCAAGCACGACCGTCGGGCCGAGGAATTGCGCAGCGAAGAGTGTCGCGGGGTTCTCGTACACCTCGGAGGGGGAACCCACCTGTTCGATACGCCCGGCGCGCATGACGGCAACCTGGTCGGCGAACGAGAGCGCCTCGGTGCGGTCGTGCGTCACGAGCACCGTGGTGATGCCGGAGCCGGCGAGCACCTCGGAGACCATGCGGCGGGTGGATGCTCGGAGGTCGGTGTCGAGGGCGGAGAACGGTTCGTCGAGCAGCATCACGCGAGGTTGACGAGCCAGCGCGCGCGCGAGTGCGACCCGCTGCTGCTGGCCCCCAGACAGTTCGTCCACCCCGCGGTCGGCGAGCGCGGGGTCGAGCGAGACCAGCTCGAGCAGGTCCGTGACCGCTCGGCGGGCATCAACCTTGGAGAGTGAACCCATGCCGAACCGGATGTTCTCGGCGACGCTCAGGTAGGGGAAGAGGCCGCCGTCCTGGGAGACGTACCCGACCAGGCGCCGGTGCGCCGGCACCGATCGGGAGAGATCGGCGACGACGTCATCGCCGAGTGTGATCGTTCCGTGATCGAGCTGTTCGAAGCCTGCCAGCAACCGCAGCACGGTCGTCTTGCCCGATCCCGAGGGACCCACGATCGCCGTGGTGGATCCGCTGGGAATGTCGAGCGTCACCCGGTCGACCGCGAGCGTGGCGCCGAACGCCTTGACGGCCTCGTTCATGAGCACCGCGGTCATCGAGTCGCCTCCGAGCGGGATCGTGCGAACAGGAGGTACGTCACGGGCAACGACATGGCGACCATCAGTGCAGCGTACGGTGCTGCCTCTCCGTAGTCGATGTCGTTGACCTGCGACCAGAACTGGGTGGCCAGTGTGCGAGTGCCGGTGGGCGCGAGCAGCAGCGTGGCCGTGAGCTCGTTGACAATTCCGAGGAAGACGAGGGATGCCGCGGCGAGCCCCGCAGGAACGATCTGCCGCGCGGTCACCTGCACGAAAGCCGCGACCGGATTGAGGCCGAGGGATCGTGCCGCTTCCTCCAGTGAGACGGGCGCCTGTGCGATTCCCGTGCGCAGGTTCACGACTGCTCGCGGAAGGAACATGATGAGATAAGCGACCAGCACGACGACCACGGTCTGGTACAGGTCGGGCACCAGCCGGATGCTCACGGTCACCAATGCGAGCGCGGTGACGATCCCAGGCAGCGAGCTCGTGACGTAGGTGACTGATTCGAGCAGCCTCACGAGTCGTGCGGGGTGGCGCACCGCGAGGTACGCAATGGGGAGCGCGAGAAGCACGGTCACCGCAGCGCCGGTCATGCCGTATCCGAGAGTCTGCACAAGCGCGCTCGCCAGCACCGGCTCGCTCCACACGGCGAGCCCGCCGGCGACGAGCCATCTCACGATGCTGAACAGCGGTACGCCGATGGCGAGCCCGACGAGGCTGATGAGGAACGCGTAGGCGACAGGCGTCAACCGGCCGAGCCGGGCGACCCTCGGCGGGGTTATCGTTCCGGCGCCGAGCCGGGCGTATCGTCGCCGGCCTCGCGCGGCACCTTCGCCGAGGAGCAGAAACAGGCAGCACAGGGCGAGTACACCGGCGAGGGCGTTTGCCGCAGGTCCGTTGAACGTCGACCTGAACTGCTCGATGATCGCCGTCGTGAAGGTGTCGAACCGCAGCATCGAGAAGGCGCCGTACTCAGAGAGCAAGTGCAGTCCGATGATGAGGGAGCCCCCCAGGAGCGCGAGGCGGAGCTGGGGCAGCACGACGCGCACGATGACTCGCACCGGGGAGAGACCGAGTGCCGCGGCGCTCTCCTCGAGCCCCCGATCGAGCCGCCGCAGGGCCGCGGCACACGGAAGATACACGAGCGGGAAGTAGGAGAGGCCGGCGACCAGCACTCCTGACCAGAGTCCGTTGAGCGAGGGGATGACCGTGACCCAGCCGTAGCTGTTGACGAATGCGGGAATCGCCAGGGGCGCGGCGAGCACGACCGCGAAGATGCGCCGCCCCGGCAGGGTCGTTCGTTCGACGAGCCATGCCGCCGTGAAGCCGATGAGGGCGCATAGCGGCACCGTGATCACCACGAGGCCGACGGTGTTGACCAGCAGCTCGCCGACGCGGGGTCTGAAGATCAGCGCGCTCATGGTGGTCCACCCGGTCGCGATCGCGGTTGCCACCACGTAGCCGATCGGGATGAGCCCCACGACGGAGACCCCGATCGCCACCAGGAGGATGGCGACCGGGGTCTTCCGGCGCGAGGAGCGGACCAAGAGTTACAGAAGCCCCGCCTGCGTCATGAGGTCGGTGACCTTGGTGCTGTTGAGGTTGGACGGATCGATCTCGGGCGCATCGAGCTCGACGAGCGGCACGAGGGCGGGGTTCGCATCCACATCGCTGCCCACCGGGTACTCGAATGACGTGCCGGTCTGCAGGATCTCCTGGCCCGACTTGCCGGTGATGAAGGCGAGGAAGGCCTGCGCCGCGGTGGGGTTGGCGCTCGACTTGAGCACGCCCCCGCCCGAGATGCTGACGAATGCACCCGGGTCGTGGTTTTTGAAGTAGTACAGCTCGACGTTCCCGCTGTTCTCTCCCGTGCCCGACTGGTCACCGAACCAGTAGTAGTGGTAGATGACGCCCGCGGGAATCTCGCCGGCGTTGACCGCCTTCATGACGGTGCTGTTGCCCTTGTAGGCGACGAAGTTGGTCTTCATGCCGGCGAGCCAGTCCGCGGTTGCTGCCTCGCCCTCGAGCTCGAGGTATGCGCTCACGATCGCCTGGAAGTCGGCGCCCGACGGCGACGCGGCCCAGCGTCCCTGCCACTCGGGCCCGGCGAGCTCGGTGAGCGACGCCGGAAGATCCGACTCGGGGAGAAGTGTGGGGTTGTAGGCGAAGACCGTCGATCGGGCCGCGATGCCAGTCCAGTTGCCCGAATCCGGCCGGTACGTCTCCGGCACCTGGTCGAGGGTCGCCTGGTCGATGGGCGCGAACAGGTCGGCGTTCTCGACGAGGCTCATCGCCGGGGAGTTCTCGGTGAGGAACACGTCGGCGGGCGAGGCCGAGCCTTCCTGCACGATCTGGTTTCCGAGCTCGGAGTCGTCACCGTTGCGAAGGACGACCTCCACTCCGGTCTCGGCGGTGAACGCATCCGCCCAGGCCTGAGTCAGTTCCTCGTGTTGTGCGTTGTAGACGGTTATGGAACCGGAAAGCCCCTCGGTCGTTGGTTCGGAGCTGGTCTGTGCCGGTGAGGCGGCGCAGGCGGTGAGGCCGAGTACGGCGACGAGGGTGACGGCAGCGAGGATGCCGCGGTTGGTTCGATGCATTGAGCGAGGAGCCTTTCCGTGATTAGGTATGGCTACCCTAACTCACCGCCCCAGCGAAGAGCCAACTCGGCGTTCGGTCGCAACGTCATGCAGCGACACATCGAGAGAACTACCAGGCGAGATCGAAACCCTCGAAGCTGCGCACGATCGAACCCGTCGCAACGTCGACGATCACGGTCGTCGTACTTGTCGAGCGGGCGTCGTAGAAGTAGCCGTCTGAGACGCTCGCCGCACTGTTCGGCACCGTTTCGATCGCGACGTACTGGGAGTTGGGCGAAACCGAGAAGTCCTGGATGCTGCCCGCGTCGTCGATTGTGCGATAAAGCACGCGGGAGGTCGTGCCGTCGTCGTAGAGGAGGAGGCTCGCGTACTGGGTGTTCGTCGCGTTCGGTAGCACGGCGTTGGCGATGCGGTCTCCATTGGGCAGCACCTCGGTTTCCCCGAGAAAGGGAGTGCGTCCGTCGAGGGGTGAGGCTTTCAGGCGGGTCTGCTCACCGTTCGCAATCGTGACGGCAACCGGGCCGAACGGGTCGGAACCGGTAATGATGGTGCCGTCTGGGGAGACGCGATGGAGCTCCTGAAGCTGGCCGAGCGGCGTGGCTGTTCCTGAGGCCGGGTCGACCACCAGCACGCTCCGGTCCAGGTTCAGGGCGGCGATGAGCGAAGAGCCCGGCACGAATTGCCAGCCCAGCACGCGCATCGGTTCGCCGTCCAGGTCGAGCACCGGCTGGACAGCGCGTCCCGCATCGAGGTCGACGGTGTATAGCGTGCGTGAATTGAGCTGGCCGACCCCGGCCTTGGCGCTGGACAGCGTGAACCCGAGCACCGAACCGGGTGTCGAGACGTCGAGCTTCGCGATCGAGCCGACGTCGGGCAGGAGGAGCTTCTCGCTCACTCCGTCACGCAGACTGACGAGGTCGAGCGAGCTGGTGTTCTCATCGGTCAGGGTAACCACGGCAAGCGTGTTGCGGTCGATCGCGGCGAAGTCCTGGATGTGCCGGCCGGAGTACACGATCTCGCGGCTTGCGCCCGACAACCCCGTACGTACGATCGAATCCTCGGGTTCACCGCGGTCGAGGAAGTACAGCTGGGGGGAAGTTGTGGTGAAGCGGTACTCGATGCTGGATGCCGGCCCGCCGGTCGCGTTCGCGACGCCGTCTATGCGCACTCGGTAGTCCGTGCCATAGAGAAGCGATTGCTTGAACTGGAGGGCGACCAGTCCGTCGCCGTTCGTCACTGTGAACGGCGTGGTCGGCTCGATCGTGACCTGCTCAGGTGACACCTGCGCGATGGGTTGGTTGACGAACAGCCTGACGCCGGCCGTGTCGAGCTGGGCGCTCGACAGCTTGGGGCCCTGAAAGTACCCAAGGCCCAGGAAGACGAGACAGAGGCCCCCCAGGGTCGCAATCGTGAACGCGAGCGCGCGCCGGAACCGGGCATCCGACCACCGCCGTGCGTCAGTAGAGGTACGGCTCACTGGGCTGTTCCACCGCCGTCACCGCATCGGGGACGATCGCGAGGGGCTGCTGGCTACGGTCGCTGCCGTTGACCGCGAACTCTCCGGTGACCCTCACCCAATCATCCGCCGCATGGACACTGCTCCAGTCGGGAAGGTAGACGGGCACTCCGGCCGGTTGCGCGTCGACCGCACAGCATGTGACAACGAAACGGGAGACGTAGAAGACGTTTTGCGGGTCGTCGGCGTCAGGGGTGACGAAGCCGACCACATCCACTGACTTGGCTTCATAGAAGCCGGGATCGACGGTCTGACGCAGCAGGGACGCCCAATCGACCACCGTGAAGTTGGAGAACGCGTCGGCAGGGGCATTTTCGGCGTCGCTCACGGATTGCGTTTGCGGGCCGACTGACGTGCTGTTGATGTCCCGCTGGCTGGCGGTGGCGCTCGTGAGGGTCGCCGGCGGCAGGGCAACCATGGCGAGCGCGAGGGCCGAGGCGATAACCAGCGCGAGGATTGACAGTACGCGCGGCACACCTCGAGGCGGCGCCTCGTCATCCTCGTGGCGGAATCGCCCCGTGACACTGGCGATCACGAGAATCAGGGCGAGCACCGCCATCACGATCGTGAACACGATGTACCGCGGGTGGATGTAGAGCACGAGCTGGTTGGTTGCCGCGAGCCATACCGTCGCGGCAACCACCAGTCCCACGAGGATCACGCCTCGCCAGCGCTGCACGCTAGGCCACAAAGTTCACCACCAGCCCGATCAGAGCGCTCAACAGCGCCACGACGACCGTGAGTTGCACCAGCACCCGAGTGGTGAAGGTCGTGCGCAGGATGGCAAGCATCTTGACGTCGATGATCGGTCCGAACACGAGGAATGTGGCGATCGACCCGGGCATGAACGTGCTGGCGAAAGGCAGGATGAAGAAGGCGTCGACGTTCGAGCACACGGCGATGACGAAGGCGAGCACGAGCATCGCCAGCACCGACCACAGCGGGTTGGTTCCCAGGGTCACGAGCACATCGCGCGGAACAGCCACCTGGATGGCCCCGGCGATGAGGGCACCGATCAAGAGCGCCGGCATGATGACGCTGGCCTCGCGCACGAAGATGTCGAGACTCTTCTCACGGCGTGTGAGTGCGTGGTCGTGGTCGTCGGGGCGTCGGCATTCCGCCTCGAAGCGCGGTGTCAACAGGGTGTTCTGTCGCGGGTGGAGGCTGAACAACCAGCCGACGATGTTGGCGATTGCCAGCCCGCCGATCACACGGGCGACGAGGATGCCGTCGTCGAACCCGAACGCCTGGTGCGTCGTGATGATGGTGATGGGGTTCACGATTGGCGCCGCCAGGAGGAACGTCATCGCCTCGGGGACCGTGAACCCGCCGACGATGAGCCCGCGCGCGAGCGGCACATTGCCGCACTCGCACACCGGCAGGAAAACACCGAACAGCGAGATGCACGCTCGCCGAAGCATCGGATTGCGGGGCAGGTATCGCTGGAGCAGCCCATCGGGGAGCCACACCTGCACGACGATCGACAACAGGATGCCCAGGATCACGAAGGGCAGGGACTCCACTACGACGCTGATGCTGAGCGTCAGGAGATCCTGCACCTGGTTGGGCAGCGAGAATCCTGCCGCTGAGTCCAGAACGACTCGAAGTGCGCCGAGACCGCAGAGGCCGACGACCCCGGCCCCGAGCCATATCCATCGTGATCTGCTGGGTCGGGCGACCGTGTGGCGGTGTGCCTCTTCGGCCATCACTGGTTCGATCACCACTACAGGGTAGGCGAGGGGTCGCCTCAGGGCTCGGTTGACAGGCTCGAGAAGACTGAGGTTATGCTCTGCATGCCCCGGCGGTAGGCCCGGTGCAGACACGGAAGGAACCGTTGAGCTCTGCATTCCTGCTCGGCTACGACGTCGAGCACCAGGATCCGGCGATCACTCGAGCATTCCTGAGCCGCGCGGTGCAGTTGCACCGCGAGTTCGACTTTCCCGCGACCTTCTTCGTGCTCGGCGAGACCCTCGAGCGCAACATCGAGCAGTTCCGGCAGATCGTCGGCGATCCGCTGTTCGACGTTCAGCAGCACACGTACACCCACAAGCCCCTCAAGACGCTGGTGCAGCGCAACTCGTCGGGCGTGACGCTGATCCAGGGCGGCTCGCTCGAGCGCATCCGCGACGAGGTGACGCGAACCAGCGAGCTTCTCGCCAGCTCGCTCGGCGTGCGTTGCACCGGACTTACGGGGCCGTACACCTACTATCGCGGGCTATCCGATCGGCCGGACATCCTCGAGATCCTCTGGGACTGCGGCATCCGCTTCTTGCGCACCGATGGCCGCAACCACGACGACTGGCAACCGGTGTCGTTCGACGTGCAGCCGTACACGTACGAGCTGCAGGGGTTTCCGCAGCTCCTGGAGTTCGGCATCCAGGGGTGGGCGGACTGCCTGCTTCGCGAGGAGATCGGCTGGGACAACCATGAGGGATACCTCGCGGAGCTACGCTCAAACCTCGAACTCGTGGTCTCGCGCGATCTCGACTGGTCGTACCTCCAGCACGACTGGAGCAGCCTGCGCGCAGATCCCGAGCTGCGGTTGACCGAGGCGTTGCTGCGAATGACGCGGGAGGCGGGGGCTATCCCCGAGACGTACGCCGCGTACTACCAGCGGGTCGTCGGAAACGCCTGAGCGGATGCCGCCCCGGCGGATCAGGTCGGGTCACCCCCCGACGTGGATTCCCGGCCTCCGCGCCGGATCCTTGTCGGTCTCGCGCAGGATCTCGCGCACGATGGGTGCGGTGTCGCCACGACCGAAGAGCAAGTATCGGAACAGGTAGGCGATCGGGTTGCCTTCAGCCCACTCGAAGTAACACTGAGGTCGCACGCCGGTCGCGTCGCGCAGGGCGAGGAGCACCGCGGCGATCGTGTTGGGCACGGCGGCGCTCGTGACCCGGAGCACTCGGTACCCTTCGATCTCGTATCCGCGCACGTCGAGGGTCTGGCTGAAAGCGGAAGGATCGACGACCTCGACCTCGAGGAAGAGAACCTTTGCCCGTCGCGGGACCGGATTCATCCCCCGCTGAGACGCCTCCTTCTCGGCGTACTCAGCCGCGTCTCCCGCCTGCCGGCGATTCGCGATGACGTGCAATTGACCATCAGAGGCGAGCGCCTCGCCGATGATGCGTCTCGCGGTGAAGTTGAACTCGATGGTTTCGACCCGCAGTTCCGTCGCTCGGTACACGCGGGAGACGATCGAGACGGTGATGATTCCGGCGACGAAGAGCGCCGAGATGGCTATGCCGTCGGGTTGCTCGACGATGTTGGCGATCAGGGCGTAGAGCAGAACGACGGTGAGCACACCGAAACCGGCCGTCGCGCGTCGCTCCCGGCTGCGAGCGGCTGAGATGGTGACCGCGACCGTTGCCGAAACCATCATCGCGAGGATGCCGGTTGCATACGCCCCCGCTTGCGCGTTGACATCGGCCTGGAAGGCGATCGTGATGATGATGCTCACGCCGGTGTAGACGAGAACCACCGGCCGAACGGCCCTGCTCCACTCGGGAGCCATGCCATAGGAGGGCAGGTACCGCGGCACGATGTTGATGAGGCCGGCCATCGCGGATGCGCCGGCGAACCACAGGATGAGGATGCTGCTGATGTCGTAGATGGTTCCGAACGTGTTGCCGAGATAGAGGTGGGCGAGGTACGCGAGAGCCCGGCCGTTCGCCTCGCCGCCTTCCTCGAACGCCTCGGGCGGTATGAGTACCGTCGTGATGACGCTCGTCGTCAGCAGGTACACGCTCATGATCAGCGCTGCCGCAGTCAGCAGCTTGCGGGTGTTTCGCACACGCGAGGCGAGTATCTGGTACTCGGTGAGACCCTCCGCTTTCACGAGTGGCATCATGCTGACCCCGGTCTCGAACCCGGAGAGGCCGAGCACCAGCAGCGGGAACGCGAACACCGCGGTGCGAGTGATGTCGCCGAAACTCGTGCCGCTGGCGAGCAGGCGCTGCAGCCAATCGGCGAGGATGCCGGGCTCGGCGGCAATCGCGGAGAAGGAAACGACGACCACGACGGCATTGAGCGCGAGGAAGACCACCACCAGAGGGATGGCGACATTCACGGCCTCGTTGAAGCCGAGCAGGAACACCCCGCCGAGCACCAGCAGAAGCACGATCGTGACGAGAACCTCTTTGCCCTGAAGGAACTCAGGAACGAAGGGATTCTCCAGCAGGTGCACGGTGGCGTCTGCGCTGGAGAGGGTGATGGTGATGATCCACGAGGTGGCAACGAAACCGAGTAGCACGAGCACGAAGATCTTGCCCCGCCAGAACGGCAGCAGCTTCTCGAGCATGGCCACCGAACCCTGCCCGTGTGGACTCTGCTTGGCCACGCGCCGGTACATGGGCAGCATTCCGAACAGGGTGAGGATGACGATGAGCAGTGTCGCAATGGGGGAGAGGGCGCCCGCTGCGAGAACCGCTATCGCGGGGAGGTACGACAGCGTCGAGAAGTAGTCGACGCCGGTCAGCGTCATGACCTTCCACCACGCGTGCGTGTGCCCCTTCGCCTCGGCCGACTCCGGGCCGGCCGGGGCGACACGGTTGGCCAGAAGCCAGCGCGCGAGGGGTCGCGTGGGCTCCGTGCTCCCGTTGCTCAGTGAGACGCTGGCGGGAATCGGATGCTCGGTCTCGATGTCACTCACCAGCGCGAGACTACCCCTCCCATGGTCGCCAACTCGCGGTTCGGCGTTAGGGAACCGTTAGGACTTCGGGCATCGGACCGCGCAGTTCACGAAGTCTAAGCTTCAGGAACGTGAAGAACTTCGCCTTGCGCGGCGCCTTGTCGCTGCGTCGTCGTGTCGCCGGTTTCGTGCTGGCGACAGTCGGCCTGCCGGCACTCAGCTGCACGCTGCGCCTGCTCGGCGACGACGAATCAATCACGATCGATGTGCTCGCGTTCCAACTTCTCGTCGTGGTGGTGGCGCTCGTGGGCGGTATCTGGCCCGCCCTCATCTGCGCCGTCGGTGCCGGCGCGCTCCTCGACCTCTTCTTCGTCGCCCCCTTCTACTCGGTCACGATCGCCGATCCGCTGCATCTTGTCGCGCTGGTGATCTTCGTTGTCGTCGCCGTGCTGGTCAGCATCGTCGTCGACCAGGCGGCACGCCGGTCACTTGCAGCGACACGTTCCGCCGCCGAGTCGGAGACGCTTGCCGACATCGCGGGTAGCGTGCTCCGCGGCCAGGATGCGCTCCAGGCGCTCGTGTCGCGATTGCGCGAATCGTTCGGCATGACGAGCGTGATCCTGCGCGCGAAGGGGGAGACCCTCTACTCGGCCATCGACTCGGCGATCGCCGACGACGCCGACATCGAGACGACCTTCCCGATCGGTCAGAACGGCAGCCTCTACCTCCGCGGCACGGAGCTGGCGGCATCCGACCGGCGCATCCTCGGCGCTTTCCTCTCTCAGATCGAAGCAGTCCTGCGCCAGCGCGATCTTGCATCGGAGGCCGACCGGATGCGGCCGGTCGCCGAAGCAGATCGGCTTCGCACCGCGCTGCTCGCGGCGGTTGGTCACGATCTCCGCCGCCCGCTCGCGGCGGCCACCGCGGCAGTGACGTCGCTGCGCTCGATGGAGGTAACGCTCACGGAGGCGGACAAGCGCGAACTGCTCGAAGCCGCCGAGGTGAGCCTCGACTCACTCGCGCAACTCGTCACCAAGCTGCTCGATGCCAGTCGCCTCCAGGCGGGCGTGCTGGGCGTCGAGCTCGCCGCGACTGCGGTCGACGGGCTCGTGCTCGGCGCCCTCGACGAACTCGGCCTTTCGCCGGGCGAGGTGCAACTCGAATTGGGCGAGACCGTTCCCGTGCTCGCGGATGGCGTGCTGCTGCAGCGCGTGATCGTGAACCTGCTCGCCAATGCGCTTCGATTCGCGCCCCCGGGGGTGCCGCCCGTTATCGCGACGATCGAGTGCGCAGACCACGTTCAGCTGCGGGTGATCGACTCGGGGCCCGGGATCCCGGCCGACCGACGCGAGGACATCTTCGTGGCGTTCCAGCGACTCGGTGACACCGACAACACGAGCGGCCTGGGCCTGGGTCTGGCGCTGTCGAAGGGTTTCGTCGAAGCCATGGGCGGAACCCTCGAGGCCGAAGACACCCCCGGCGGCGGACTCACCATGATGGTCGAGCTGGCGGTGCACCCGTGAGAATCCTCATCGCCGACGACGATCCGCAGATGCTTCGCGCGCTGCGCATAACCCTCACCGCTCGCGGGTACGAGGTCGAGACGGCGCCAGACGGCAAGGCGGCTCTCGAGGTCGCGATCAGAACGCATCCGGACATCGTCGTCATCGACCTCGGGATGCCCGGGCTCACGGGTATCGAAGTGATCGAAGCGCTGCGGGGGTGGACCCAGATCCCTGTTCTCGTCGTGTCTGGCCGCAGCGAAAGCTGGGACAAGGTGGAAGCTCTCGACGCGGGCGCCGACGATTACGTCACCAAGCCCTTCTCGGCCGATGAGCTGCTGGCGCGCATCCGTGCGCTCTCCCGCCGCACGCCCGCGACCACCGACGATCCGGTGGTCACGTTCGGCGACGTGACCGTCGACCTTGCCGCCCGACTCGTGACGCGTGCGGGCGAGCACGTTCGACTGACACCCACAGAGTGGCGCCTGCTCGAGGTTCTGCTGCGAAGCCACGACAAGCTCGTGACCCGAGAGACCCTCCTCACCGAGGTGTGGGGCCCGCAGTACACGACCGACACCGGATACCTGCGGCTCTACCTCTCGCAATTGCGCAAGAAACTCGAGCCGGAGCCGTCGAAGCCGAGGTACCTGCTGACCGAGGCGGGGATGGGGTACCGGTTCACCACGTGACATGCTTCGCCACGGGTCACGCCTTCTCGAGCGCCCCCTGGTCGAGGCGGAACGGCGGGTATTCGTCGCGCAAGAGAGCCGTGTAGGCGAACACGCGGTAGAGCCAGCGATGCGCGCCCATCACCAGGTTGAACAGGCCGAGGCGGTAGACGCCGGTGAACAGCAACACGATCGCGGCGATGAGCACGAGCAGTCCCAGCAGTGAGAAGCCGTTGGCTGCTCCACCAGTCCAGGCGCCCCAGGTGCCTCCGGTCGCGAGCGCGATGATTGCGAGGTGCGGCAGCGCGAACAGCCAGGACTTCACAAGCACCTTCCAGTGCGAGAGGGCAGACGGGTACGCCACCTCGAACGTGGCGGGGTAGGCGGTGCGCGCCAGGGTGAATGGCGGGTAGCTGTCGCTGCCGATGACGCCGTTGGCGTAGAAGGCGACGCGCCAGTTCCAGCGCAGCACGCCGACGGCGAACTGAAACAGGGATGCGGGGTAGCGGCCGGTGAAGAGGATGGCCACACCGGCCGCGATGGTGACGACGACGAACGCGATCCACATCACGCACAGCACGACGAAGTGCGGGATGGCCAGGAGCCACTTGACCAGCCACATCCAGCGGGTGAGCTTGGGGTCGAGGGTGCCTTCCAGCCTGGCCGGGTACCCGGTTGCGCTGGGGGCTTCGGGCGACTGGATGCTGCGCCCGAGCCCCGCGGCTCCGACGAGGATCGCGGCGATCGCCGCTACCACCAGGGCAACCGCGACGAGCGGCGGACCCGAGTAGGCCAGCGCGGTGGGGGCGCCGGCGCCGAGGAGCACCCCCACGATGAGCAGGAGCATGTGCGGTGCGCTCATCCTCGTGGTTTCGGGCGTGGTTGTACACATGAGCAGGTTCCTTTGTTTGGGTGGTGCAGCTCGACCGCCGGACGGCGGCCGAAGTCAGACGGAGATCGCGATCTTTCCGCGGGCGTGCTCGTCGGCGAAATACCGAACGGCTTCCGCTACGTGCGCCAACGGGTAGGTGCGATCGATGGCGGGGGTCACCTGCCCCGATTCGATGAGGTGGCGCAGGTCATCCAGGGTCTTCGATGTGCCGCTCTGCGTGAACAGGCTCAGGGTCTGGCTGACGAACGGCGAGGTGACCGCCGCCGCGAGGATGCGCCCCATCGGGCCCAGCACTCGTCCGCCGGTTCCGCTGGAGAGCACGAGCGTGCCCGTGGGCGTGAGCACACCGCGCAACTGGGTGAGGGTGTGGTTGCCGATGAGGTCGAGGATCAGGTCGTAGCGCGCCGTGCCGAGCGTGAAGTTCTCCCGGCCGTAGTCGACGACGTGATCGGCGCCCCACGAGCGCACCAGTTCGGCGTTGCGAGCGCTGGCAACCGCGGTGACCTCGGCCCTGAGGGCTTTGGCGACCTGCACGGCGAAAGAGCCGACACCTCCGGATGCCCCGTTCACGAGCACTCGCTGCCCGCCCTTGAGCGAACCGGCGTCACGCAGCCCCTGCAGCGCGGTCATACCAGACAGGGGCACGGTGGCAGCCTGCTCGAATGTGAGGTTCGCCGGCTTGAGCGCCAGACGAGCCGCGGGGGCGACGGCGTATTCCGCGAAGCTGCCCGACACGAGCTCGCCGTACACCTCGTCACCCGGCTTGAGGCCCGAGACCCCACTGCCGACGGCTTCGACCGTGCCGGCGACATCCTTGCCCCGAACGATGTCTTTGGGCGCGCGCATGCCGAAGGCGAGGCGGGCGATGAGCGGACGGCCGGTCGTGTAGACCAGGTCGGCGTGGTTGACGGCGGCCGCGCGAACGCGGATGAGCGCGTCGTCGTCGCCGACCACGGGCCGGTCGATCTCTTCGAGTTTCAGTACGTCGGCGGTGCCGTACGCACGCTGGACTATTGCCTTCATGAGGTGCCTTTCAGTTCGGCTGCGGGGTACAGCACTGCCGTGAGTTCTTCGGACGCCGTCCACAGGCGGGCGGCGGTACGGGGGTCGAGGGCCGCATCGGAGCGACCGACGAGCACGGGCGGTCCGGCCATTTCCCGACGGCTGCCCGGGCCCGCATAGCTCGCGCCGGGCACTGGCTCGGTCGCCGCGAAGAGGGTGGGCAGTGCGCCGCTCGCCGCGTCCTGGGCGAACAACCGCACGGCGACCTTGGCGATCGCGGTCATGACGGGGTTCTCAGAACTCGACATGAGATTGGTCGCCGCCATCCCGGGGTGGGCGGCCGTCGCGATGACGGGCGATCCGCTCGCCTCGAGGCGGCGCTGCAGTTCGAGCGTGAACAGCAGGTTGGCCAACTTCGACTGCTCGTACGCCCCGGAGCCGCCGCCGTAGCGCCGGGTCGCCCAATTGAGGTCGTCGAAGTCGATCGTTCCCGATCGGTGCGCTCCGCTCGCGACGGTGACGACGCGACCGGTGATGTGGGGCAGCAGCAGGTTGGTGAGGGCGAAGTGCCCGAGGTGGTTGATGCCGAACTGCAGCTCGAAGCCGTCTCTCGTGTGGCCGAACGGCGGCACGAGCACGCCGGCATTGTTGACGAGCACGTGGATGTCCCCGCTCCAGTCCGCGGCGAAGCGGCGCACCGACTCGAGGTCGGCGAGGTCGAGCAGGCGTACCTCGGTGGATCCCGTTACCGTCGCCGCGGCATCCGTGCCCCGCTTCTCGTCACGCACGGCGAAGACGACGTGCGCTCCGTGGGCGGCGAACGCCCTGGCGGCTTCGAGACCGATGCCGCTGTTCGCACCCGTGACGATGATCGTCTTGCCGGTGAGGTCGGGCAGCGAGGCGGTCGTCCAGTGGGGCGTTACGGTGCTCACGCGCGTGCCGCAACCGTGAGACGTACGGTCGAGAAGCCCCGCGCGATGAGCCAGATGGCGAAGAAGATCTCGAACAGTCCGCCGGGGAAGGCGGCAAGCATGAGAACGCCCACGGAGCGTGCGATCTTCTTGGTGTCGTTCATCGTTGTTCCTGTCTCGAAGTCTGGATTGATCAGGCGGTGCTGACCATACGGTGTAAGGTCGATAGCCAGACGGTACCATACGATGTAAGGTGATGTCTAGCGAAAGTCGAATGGAGGCGTTGTGGCGCAGGCGAAGGCGAAGCGGGACACGCGCGAACCGGTCACGAGGGAACGCGCCATCCGGGTCGCGGTCGCGCTCGCGGACGACGGCGGAATCGACTCGCTCAGCATGCGAAAGCTCGCGGGGGAGCTCGGCATCGAGGCGATGTCGCTCTACTACCACGTCACGAGCAAGGACGACATTCTCGACGGCATGCTCGACATGGTCTACAGCGAATTCGTGACGCCGCGGGCCGGCGACGAGTGGCGCCCAGCCATGCGCGAGCGGGCGGAATCCACGCGAACGGTGCTCGCTCGGCATCCCTGGGCCATCAGCATCAAGGCGCGCACGTCACCCGGACCCGCGACTCTCGGGCATCTCGACTCCGTCATCGGCTGTCTGCGCGCCGCCGGATTCTCCATGCCCATGGCCGGCCACGCGATGTCGCTGCTCGACAGCTATGTGCAGGGCTTCGCGATGCAGGAGGCGACCCTTCCGCTTGACGCGTCGGGCGACATCGGAGCGGCGACGGAAGACATCATGGCGCAGCAGGAGCAGATGGCCGAGGCGTTCCCGAACCTCGCCGAAATGGCGGTGACGCTCATCCTGCAACCCGGATACGCCTACGGCAACGAATTCGAGTTCGGGCTGGAGCTCATCCTCGACGGCGTCGAGAAGGCGCACCTCGCCGAAGGGTAGTAGCGGGTCGAACGGCCGGGTTTTGCGCCCACGCGAGGAGAGGTATAACATCATACCGACCTCATCCCCAGAGTTGCGGAGCAGACCACATGAGCGGTTCCCCGGTAGACAAGAGCGCGGCCGGAGTCGGTGAACGCCAGTACCACATCGGCGTCGCGCCGGGCGAGGTCTCGACCGTCGCTCTGCTGCCCGGGGATCCGTTCCGAGTGCCGCTCGTCGCCGAGTTCCTCACCGACGTGAAGACCGTGGCCCACAAGCGCGAGCACATGACCATGACCGGCCTGTACAAAGGCCGCAAGATCACCGCCACGTCGACCGGCATGGGATGCCCGTCCACGGCAATCGCGGTGGAAGAGCTCATCCGGGTCGGCGTCACGTCGTTCATCCGGGTCGGCTCGTCGGCGGGCCTGCAAGCCGGCGTCAAGCCCGGTGACCTGCTCGTGAGCGAGGGCGCGCTGCGCAACGATGGAACCACCGCGGCCTACGCCCACCACGGGTTCCCTGCGGTACCCGACCTGGCGATCGCGCTCGAGCTCGCGGCGGTGGCGCGCGAACTCACGGCAGGCACAGACACCGCTGTGTACTCGGGCATCAACGCGAGCGACGACGCCTTCTATGCCGAGACCCCTGAGTGGATCGCCGAGCTCAACCGACTCGGTGTGCTCAACGTCGAGATGGAGAGCGCCGCGATCTACGTCGTCGCCCGTTTGCGCGGCGTGCGATCGGGCATGATCTGCTCGACCTCGAGCAACCTCTTCGACGGAACGAGCCTCTACTCCGGCGTCGAGAAGGCGCTCAAAGACGGTTGGATGCGCAGCATCGAAGCCGCCCTCGAAGTCGCGGTGCGCCTGGAACTCTGATGCTCATCAACCTGCACAGCCACCTCGAGGGACGAGTGCGTCCGACGACCGCAGCGGAACTCGCGGCAGTCGCCGGCATTGCGGCGCCCGAGGGCGGCTGGGAGCAGGCCATCAGGCTCACCGGCCCAGTCGATCTCACGGTCTACCTCACGAAGGTCGCGGCCACCTACCCCTTCTTCCGGTCACCGGATGCGGCACGCCGCATCGCGCGCGAAGCGGTCGAGGACGCCGCGGCTTCCGGTCTCGACTACCTCGAGTTGCGCTTCGGGCCGGCCACCCACACCGACGATGAGCGCGGGCTCGAGGATGTGATCGCCGCGGTGACCGAAGGCATGCGCGAGGGATCCGAGGCGACCGGGATGCCCAGCGGCGCGGTCGTCGCTTGCCTCAGGCACCACGACTCCGACACCAACGAGGCGGTCGCCCGTGCCGCCGCGCTGTTCGCGGGGGAGGGCGTCGTGGGCTTCGATCTCGCCGGTGACGAACTGCTGTACCCCGCGCTCGAGCCCCACCGCCGCGCGTTCGCAATCGCGCGTGCCGCGGAACTGGGCATCACGTGCCACGCCGCCGAGGCGGGACCGGCATCCGCGGCTCGCCAGGCGGTCGAGCAACTCGGGGCCAGCCGCATCGGGCACGGGGCGCACATCGTCGACGACCCGGACATCTTGCGCTGGTGCGCTGACGAGGGTGTGGTCGTCGAGATCTGCCCGACGTCCAACTGGTACACGGGAGCGATCCCGGCCGTGGCCGCGCATCCGGCCCCACGGTTCCGGGATGCGGGCGTGCGGCTCGTGCTCGGCGACGACAACCCCATGCAGACCGGCACCGACCTTCGAGAGGAGCGGGGCATCCTCATCGACGTGCTCGGCTTCTCGGCGGAGCACCTCGACGCCATCGACGAGGCGAGCCTGGATGCCGCGTTCCTCGACCCCGGCACGCGGCACGCCCTGGCGGCGAAGCAGAAGTAGCACCACCCCAACGAAACGGAGACACAGCAATGCAACGAAGCACAACAGTCACCTCCCTGGTCGCGATGGGCGCTTTCGCGGCTCTCGTCCTGAGCGGGTGCGGGGCGGCTCCCGAAGAGTCCGAACCCACGGATAGCGCGGCGAGCGACTTCCTTCCCTGCGCGGTCTCGGACCTCACGGGGTTCGACGACAACGACTTCAACGAGTTGACCTACAACGGCGTCAAGGCTGCTGCCGACGCCTTCGGAGTCGAGACGAAAGCCACCGAGTCCGCCTCGGAAGACCAGTACGCGGGCAACATCGACGCGCTGATCAGCGAAAGCTGCGACTTCATCGTCACGGTCGGCTTCGCTCTGGCCACCGCGACGCGCGACGCGGCGCTCGTGAACACCGACGTGAACTTCGGGCTCATCGACAGCACCGTGACCAACGACGACTTCAGCCCGCTCGAGCTCGACAACGTCAAGCCCGTGCTGTTCGACACCGCGCAAGCCGCAGCACTCGCGGGCTACCTCGCGGCCGGCGCGACGAAGACGGGCGTCGTGGGCACATACGGCGGAATGCCCTTCCCCTCGGTCACCGTGTTCATGGATGGCTTCGCCGACGGCATCACGCATTACAACGAAGTGCACGGCACCTCGGTGACGCTGCTCGGCTGGGACAAGGCGGCGCAGGACGGCCTGTTCGTCGGCAGCTTCGACGACCAGAACCAGGCCAAGACGCTCACGGACGGCCTGCTCGACCAGAATGTCGACGTGATCATGCCGGTGGCGGGAACGCTCTTCAAGGCGTCCATCGAGGCGATGATCGACCGCGGAAGCGAAGGCGCCATCATCGGCGTCAACTCCGACGCGTTCGAGAGCGCGCCCGAGTACAAGTCCTACTACCTCACCTCGGTGCTCAAGAACCTGACCACCGCTGCCGAGGAGGTCACGACTGCCGCGGGTAACGGCGACTTCGACAACGCCCCCTACGTGGGGACACTCGAGAACGGTGGCGTCGGCATCGCGCCGACCCACGACTGGGAGTCGAAGCTCGACCCTGCACTGCTCGAGGAGGTCAAGCAGCTCGAGGCCGACATCATCTCGGGCGCGTTCGTCGTGGAGTCCCCGTCGTCGCCGAAGAGCTGACCGGAACGCAGGGGAGCCGGTTCACCCGCGCTCCCCTGCGCGCCGACCTCGCCGCTTTCGCGAGGTTGACCGGGTGGGGATACTTCCCCATCGCCTTCTTCGGCCGGCTGCCATTCGCGATGATGATCGTGGGCATCCTCACCGTCGTCGCAACCGCGCGCGGTTCCGTCGCCGAAGCGGGCCTCGCGGCCGCGGCAGCAGGCATCGGCACGGCCGTGTGCGGGCCCATCGTCGGATCGCTGGCCGACAGGCTCGGCCAGCGTGCAGTGCTCCTCGGATGCAGCGCGGTGAGCATCGGGGCGGCGGCCGGGTTTCTCGCGCTCATCGCCGGCGGGGCCCACATTGCCGCACTCGCGGTCGTCGCGTTCATCGCGGGCGGCACGACTCCCCAGGTCGCGCCCTTCTCCCGCTCCCGGCTCGTCGGCTTCGCCGGCCTGGCCCGGTCGGAGTCCAGGCGCGGACGGGCCGTGTCGATGGTCATGAGCTACGAGTCGGTCATGGACGAGGCATCCTTCGTCATTGGGCCCGTTCTTGTCGGCATTCTCACGACGCTCATCGCGCCATGGGCGCCCCTCGTGGTCGGAGCCGTGCTCACCGCGACGATGGTGCTGGCGTTCGCGCTGCACCGCTCCGCGGGGCAGTTGCGCTCCGCGGTGCAGCTGCGCTCCGCGGTGCTGCCCGGCTCAGCGACCGCGGTCTCGACGGGCCGGCCGGCTCATGCTGGTGATGGTTCGGTGTTCTCGACGCGAATCCTCGTGCTCGCCGCGGGCATGCTGCTCGTCGGCGGCGTCTTCGGATCCATTCTCACGGCGCTCACCGAGTTCATGAAGGCTCGGGGAAGCGGCGAGCAGACGGGCATCGTGTACGGCGCGATGAGCGTCGGCGCGATCGTCGTCGCGATCTCGGTCGCGGCGTTGCCGCGCGGGTTCACCCTGCCCGCGCGCTGGCTGGGGTTCGCCGCTCTGGGTCTCGCGGGTGCGATCACGCTCGCCGCCGCATCCTCGCTCTGGAGTGTGCTCATCGCGCTCTTCCTCAGCGGATGCGGCATCGGCGCCGTGCTCGTCGCACTCTTCAGCCTCGGCGCGGAGGCCGCACCACCCGGCCGCGCCACCACCGTGCTCACGACGTTGCAGAGCACGCTCGTCGTGGGGCAGGCACTCGCATCGGCCGGAGGCGGACTCGTCGCCCAGGCGCACGGAGCGACGGCGGGCTTCTGGATCACTGCGGCAATCACGGCGCTGCTCGTGGCGCTAGCCGCCGCCTATTTCTGGCGCTTCAGATCACTCGCGCGAGTGAGTCAGCGCGGGTAGGTCGGCTTCCACTGCGCGACCGCGAGGTGCCCGAAAGCCGGCGGGAGCGCGCACTTGGAGATGTAGGCGGGAATCCCCGTGAGGGACGCGGTCTGGGTGAGCACGAGGAGCGGGTCGCTCGCCTTGATGCCGAGCTGCTGGGCTCGCGTCGGCCCCGCAACGGTCGCGGCGATGCGGCAGGCACCCGCGCTGAACACCTGGCCGAGCCGAGTGGTCAGGGCCTGAAGGAGCGTGGACGGCTCGGCAGCGGCATCCTCAAGCTGAAGCGCCACGGCGCTATTGAGCGCTGCGAGCTGTTCGTCGTCGGGCACGTACTCCTGCACGAGCGCCACGGGCTGGCCGTCTCGCGTCGCGATGCACTCGCGGAACCAGAACTCGGCATCCTCACCCAATTCCAGGTGATCCGATACGAAGTCGGTGACCTTCTGAAGGCTGAACTCGACGAGCTCGACCCTGAGGTCGGCGCCCGGCTCCGCGAGAAGGTACTCGAGCGGCTGAAACTCATCGAGTCCCTGGTGGGGGATCGAGTCGGAGACGAAGCGGCCGACCCCGCGCTTGGTGATTATGAGCCCGTCCTCTTCGAGCAGCATGAGCGCCTCCCGCACGACGGTGCGGCTCACGCCGAGGGCGATTCCGAGCTCGGTCTCGCGCGGCAGCAACTCGCCGGAGGTGAAGGTTCCCGAGCGGATGCCCTGCGAGATGCGCGAGTAGACGGCGACACGCAACGGCTGCCCTGGCGAGGTCAGCAGCGGCTCCCCCAGGTAGCGCGCGGCATCGGCCATAGTCACGAGGCCCGCGCTCCGGTTGTCATGTGCCGAGTTTAGTTCGTCGGCAGTGCCCATCACGGGTCGCACGGCGCGTAGGTTAGAGCGACCATGTCCCACGCATTCACCGTCTCCGACGAGGTCGCAGCGGCGCTCGCCGACCGTCGTCCCGTCGTCGCCCTCGAGTCCACGATCATCTCCCACGGACTGCCACGCCCGCGAAACCACGAGGCCGCCCTCGAGTTCGAGGCAATCCTGCGCGACACCGGCGTGACGCCGGCGACCATCGCCGTGCTCGACGGGGTGCCGCACATCGGACTCGACGCCGAGGGCGTGCGCCGCATCGCGCAGGAGGAGCTCGCCAAGGCGAGCGTGCGCGACCTGCCCATCATCGCCGCAGCGGGATCGAGCGCGGCCACGACCGTAGCGGCGACCTCTCACCTCGCGGCCCTCGCGGGCATCCGGGTCTTCGCAACCGGCGGCCTCGGAGGGGTGCACCGGGGGGCGAGCGACACCTTCGACGAATCGGCCGATCTCTCGACCCTCGCGGTGACCAACATCACGGTCGTCTCAGCCGGCGTGAAGTCGGTGCTCGACATCGCGGCGACGCTCGAGCGCCTCGAGACGCTCAGCGTGCCCGTGGTCGGGTACGGCACGAGCGTCTTCCCGAGCTTCTGGATGCGCGAGTCCGCTTACACGCTCGACTGGTCGGTCGAGTCGGCCCGCGAGGTCGCGGCGATCATGCGGGCTCAGGATGCGCTCGGCCACGGTCAGGGCATCGTGGTGGCCAACCCGATCCCGGTCGAGCAGCAATGGGATCCGGCGGAGCACGACCGCGTGCTCACCGAGGCCCTCGCTCTCGCTCACGCGGCGGGCGTCTCGGGCAAGGCCGTCACCCCGTTCCTCCTCCTCAAGATCGTGGAACTCTCGGGCGGCCGCAGCCTCGAAGTGAATCTTGACCTTGCGCGCAACAACGTGCGCGTCGCCGGCGAGATCGCGACGGCGTGGTCGGCGCTCCTCCGTGGCTGATCGCTTTCTCCTGGTCGGTGACGTGATCGACGACATCGTCGTAACGCCCTCGGGCCCGGTGCGGGAGGACACCGACACGCTCAGCTCGATCCGATCGGTCCCTGGTGGTTCCGCGGGCAACACGGCGGCATGGCTTGCGCACCTCGGGGCGGGAGTCGACTTCGTGGGCATCGTCGGTCACGACGACGTCGCGCGGCACTCCGAGCTCTTCTCGGCGGCCGGGGTGGTTGCGCACCTGCAGTCACACTCGACGCTACCCACGGGAACGATCGTGCTCGTCGTCGATGGGCAACAGCGCACGATGTACACGCAGAAGGGTGCGAATCCCGCACTCGATCTCGACGCGATCCCGGATGCCCTGCTCGATGGCGCGGCGGTGCTGCACCTCACCGGCTACACCCTCTTCGCGGCAGCCGACGGCGGCGCGGCTTTCACGCGCCTCATCGCGCGGGCGCGGCAGCGTGGCGTGCGGGTATCGGTGGATCCGGGCTCGGCGGGCTTCATCGCGGACCACGGTGCCGAGCGCTTCCTCGCCGCGGTGAGCGGGGCATCCGTGCTGTTCCCCAACCTCGACGAAGGTCGCATCATGACCGGATTGGTCGAGCCGGAGGCGATCGTCGAGGCGCTCGAGCGCTCGGTCGAGCTGGTGGTGCTCACGATGGGCCACGACGGGGTTCTCGTCGCGGGGGAGCGTGTGCCCGCGGCGCAGGTCGAGATCGTCGATCCCACGGGTGCTGGCGATGCCTTCTCCGCCGGTTTTCTCGAGGCGTGGGTTCGCACCGGCGAGGTAGCCGCCGCGGCACGTGCTGGCGTCGCCGTCGCAGCGCGCGCAGTCGGAGCCGTGGGCGGACGGCCCTAGCGCGCTGCTCGCTTGACGTGCTCGTAAGCCTCGAGCGCCTCGCGGCGTGACGCGGCGAGGTCGACGATCGGCTGCGGGTACTCGGCCGTGCCGAGCTCCGGCACCCAGCGCTTCACATACCGGCCGGCTGGGTCGAACTTGCGGGCCTGCAGTTCGGGGTTGAAGACGCGGAAGTAGGGTGCGGCATCTGCCCCAGACCCCGCCACCCACTGCCAGTTGCCGGGGTTGTTGGCTTCGTCGGCGTCGACGAGGGTGTCCCAGAACCACTTCTCCCCGACGCGCCAGTCAATGAGCAGGTTCTTCACGAGAAAACTCGCGACGACCATGCGAACGCGGTTGTGCATGTAGCCGGTGTGCCAGAGCTCGCGCATTCCGGCATCCACCAGCGGGATGCCCGTGCGGCCCCGCTGCCATGCCTCGAGCACCTCGCGATCGGGCTCGCTCCACGGGAACGCATCGAACGCCGGCCGGTAGTTGCGCTGCGCGAGATCCGGTGCGTGGAACAGGATGTGATGGTTGAACTCCCGCCAGCCGAGCTCGCTCAGGAACTTCGTCACGTTCGGGTGACCGGTCGCCCGAACCCGGTTCCAGACCTGGAACGGGCTCACCTCGCCGAATCGCAAGTGCGGGCTCAGCCGGCTCGTCGCGGCGACGGCAGGTTCGTCTCGCCGGTGGTAATCCGCAAGGCGCTCCTCGGCGAACGATTCGAGCTGCTCGCCCGCACCGCGCTCGCCCGGAGTCCACGACTCACTCAGGCCCGACGCCCAGTCCGGTCGTGTCGGCAGCAGGGCCCAGTCGTCGAGGTCGTCTGACGCCGCCGCGGCATATTCCATTTCGGGCACCGGCAGCGGCCCTCGCACGGGCAGCTCTCGAGCCGCATTCCAGTACGGCGTGAACACCCGGTACGGTCCGCTCCCGGTGGTGACCGTCCACGGTTCGAACAACAGGTTCGCGTGGAAACTTCGCACATCGAGACGGTCGTCGCGCAAGCGCTGCTTGAGCCGCGCGTCGATGTCGCGGGAGGCGCCGTAGCGGCGGTTCCAGAAGACGGCCCCGGCATCCACTTCGGCGACCAACTCGGACACGACCTGCTCTGCCCCACCTCGCCTCAGCACGAGAGGCGCGGACTCGGCCAGGCAGCGCAGCGAATGGTGCAGCCACCACCGGCTCGCGGCACCAAGCGGCCGGATGCCCGGGCTCACGTGATCGAGCACGTAGAGGAGAATCACGGGCTCGCCGCGCTCCGCCGCCGCGGTGAGCGCGGGGTTGTCGGCCAGGCGCAAGTCGTCTCTCAGCCAGACGACGCTCGGCCCAGGCATCAGTGATCCGGGCCGAGCCGCAGCTTGTCGGAGAGCGCCGCGAGCGTGCGAAGCTCCTCGGTCGTGAGCGCGCTGCCCACCCGGCGGTGGATCGACTCCGCGTGCACGACGGCCACTTTGCGGAACAGGTCGTAGCCCGAGTCGGTGAGGCACACGATCGTGCCGCGCCCATCGCCGGGGTCGGTCTCCTTGCGAACGAGACCGCGCGATACGAGCCTGTCGACGAGTCGGCTCACGCTCGGCTGGGTGAGCAGCAGGTGCCGATTGAGGTCGCGGATGCGCAGCTGCCGCTCCGGCTGGCGAGCCAGGTTGAACAGCACGTCGTATTCGTTGAATGACAGCTCTTCGCTGGGGAACTCGCGATTGAGTTGGCGGAGCACGGACACCTGCGCGCGGAACAGCGCCTCCCACGCGGCAACGGATGCCGACTTGTCGTTCATCCCCCAACTCTATGCAAATGCACCGACCGAGGAATAATCGCGGAATTCGCCTGTGGAGAACCGTGCCCTTAAACAGGCTGAGGGTCGGTTCCAGAGGCTAGGAACCGACCCTCTCCCTTGCACCAAGAGTGTCCTGCAATCACATTCCGCAGTAGCTGCCACAGCAAACAACTTCTGCTAGTTATGAATGTATAACGGAAAGGTAACGGTGTCTAGTTACCGTTCTGTTATTTTTTCTGCGAGTTTGCGGATAGCCCGATTTCTGTCACCGGTTGGGGTGTCGGCGCAGAGGTCTACCGTCGACACATGGGCCGCATCCTCTTCGACACCGCGACAACCTTCAACGGCTTCATCGCCGACACCGAGAACTCGCTGAGCTGGTTGTTCGCGGCGGCGGGCGGCACCGAACCCGACCCCGATCTGCTGCCCGGCAATGCCACCGTGCTCGTCGAGGGGTCGACGACCTACGAGTGGGTGCTGGCCGAGTCCGACATCCTCGCCCACCCCGAGAAGTGGAGGGACTTCCACGGCGATCGGCCCACGTTCGTATTCACGACTCGCGACCTGCCGGCCCCGGTCGGCGCGGACATCCGATTCGTGCGCGGTGCTGTCGGCAACGTGCTGCCCGAGATCCGCGAGGCTGCGGGCGATGGCGACATCTGGGTTGTCGGTGGTGGCGACCTCGCCGGCCAGTTCTTGGATATCGGCGCCCTCGACCGAATCGCGCTCTCCATAGCGCCTGTCGCTCTCGATGGTGGAGCGCCGCTCTTTACGAGGCGGGTGGAGTCCGACCGGCTGACCCTCGTGTCGGCCGAGGCGCACGGGCAGTTCGCGAGGCTGATCTACGACGTGACGCCCGGCTGATCGCCCCGGCACAATCCTTGAGCCGTTGTCGACGTGCCGTGGCGCCACTCGACTCCGGGTGAGAGGCTCGAAGAGCGAGATTCCAGAGCAAGGAGGACATCATGGCCAAGTACATGCTGATCATGCGTGCAACCGACGAGGCGATGGCGGACTTCGCCAGCGTCGAATTCGAGGAGCTCATGAATGCCATGGGCAAGTTCAATGACGAGTTGATTCGCGCTGGCGTTCTGCTCGCGGCCGAGGGCCTCGACGACCCGAACGAGGGAGTCGTCGTCGACTTCACGGGCGAGACTCCGGTGGTGACCGACGGCCCATACGGCGAGACGAAGCAACTGTTCAACGGTTTCTACATCCTCGATGTCGCCTCGAAGGAGGAGGCGGTCGCGTGGGCCAAGCGCGCGCCGTACACGGCGGGCAGTAAGACCGAGATCCGCCGGGTGCCGTCGATCGACGAATTCCCCCAGGACAACGAGTGGATTCAGAAGGAGCGCGCCTGGCGCGAACAGACCGGGCAGCTCTGACGCGGCCCCGCGGAGTCGCTCTAGAAGAAGTCGGGCGAGGGCGTCGAGGCCTGGCGGATCGAGACATCCGCGTGACGGTCGAAGCGGTAACCCACTCCCCGCACCGTGCGCACGATGTCTTCGTAGTCGCCGAGCTTCGCGCGCAAGCGCCGCACGTGAACGTCGATTGTGCGCTCGTTCGGGATCTCGTCGTCGCCCACCGACCACAACGAAGAAATGAGCTCCGAGCGGTCGATGGTGCGGCCCTCGCGCAGCACGAGGTACTGCAGCAGCTCGAACTCCTTGTAGGTGAGGGGGGCGGTGTCGCCGTCGAGGGTCACGCGCTTGCGCGAGATGTCGATCACGACGCCAGTGCGGTGCTTGACGGGGGGCTCTTCCACCTGGCGGTGCTTGGCGAGCGCCGCCGGGTCTTGAAGGGCTAGGCGCACGACGTCGACATCGCGGCCCCCGGCGCCAACCGGGGCGAGAGCGACAGCCGCATAGGTCTCGGACGCCGGCGCGAGCTGCCCCACAAGTGCCTTGAGCTGCTCGACGAGCGACCCGAGGTCAGTGCCGGCCTCGGCGGCCTTGGACTCGTCGATGCCGACGTACAGCACGAAACCGCGGGCTTCGGTGCCGGTGGGCACCGCACGCAGCCGAGGGGACTCGGCGGAGGGAGGGGTGGTTGGAGCGGGAGTGGGCGCTACCGGGCTGAGGGGTGCGCGATCGAAAGTTGCGAGAGACATGTGGTCTGAAATCCTTTGGGATTTGTGTGAAGGGCCTCTGATGATGAGGTTGTGATCCTTCGGGGTGCTACTGGTAATGCGAGCGGAATCCCACCGATATGAGGGCGAGGCTCCGGGAGTTCATGCTCGGTTGCGAACGGAACTCGGCGAGAATAGGCCGATCAGGCACACATTCGACAACACATGACAGCACGGGTACCGGAGGCCTCAAGGGAGGTCAGGGCATGCGCGCGAACAGTCATGCATGCAACTATCTTGCACGCGCGCAAGAAATGCAAGCTCAGACCGTGCCGTAGAGCCGATCTCCAGCATCCCCTAAGCCGGGAACGATGTACCCGACGTCGTTGAGTCTTTCGTCGAGTGCTCCCAGCACCACCGTGACTTCGCGGCCCTCGGTCGCCTTCTCCACCGCCGCCAGTCCCTCCGGTGATCCGATGAGACAGACGGCCGTGACATCCACGGCGCCCCGATCGAAGAGGTAGTCGATCGCCGCGATGAGCGAACCGCCCGTGGCGAGCATCGGATCGAGCACGAAGCACTGCCGGTTGGAGAGATCCTCGGGCAGCCGCTCCGCGTAGATGTCGGGCTTGAGCGTTTTCTCGTTGCGCACCATCCCGAGAAAACCGACCTCGGCCGTGGGAACGAGCTTGACCATGCCCTCGAGCATGCCGAGTCCGGCGCGCAGAATCGGCACCACGAGGGGTCGGGGCATGCTGATCGCAAGCCCCTTGGTCGCAGCCACGGGCGTTTCGACGTCGACGACTTCGGTGCGGACGTGGCGAGTCGCCTCATACGCGAGCAGGGTCACGAGTTCTTCGGCGAGCGCGCGGAATGTGGGCGAGGGCGTGTTCTTGTCGCGAAGCACCGTCAGCTTGTGAGTGATGAGCGGGTGGTCGGCAACATGGACTCGCATAGGCTCAATCTACTGTGAGCCGCTATGAAGAGTGGATGGGCGACGCCCTCGCCGAGGCGAGACTGGCCGTGTCGTCGGGCGACGTTCCCGTCGCGGCGCTCGTGATCGATGAGACCGGTTCACGCCTCGGCACAGGACGCAACGAGCGCGAGCTGACCGGCGACCCCACTGCTCACGCGGAGATCGTGGCCATCAGGGCGGCCGCCGCGGCGACTGGCTCGTGGCATCTCGAGAACACGACCCTCGTGGTGACGCTCGAGCCGTGCCTCATGTGTGCCGGGGCGATCCTGCAGGCGCACATCCCTCGCGTGGTTTTCGGTGCCTGGGACGAGAAGGCGGGCGCCGCCGGGAGCGTGCATGACGTGCTGCGCGACCGCCGCCTTCCGCATCGGGTCGAAGTCGTGGCGGGCGTTCGCGCGCAGGAGAGCGCGGAGTTGCTCGTGGGATTCTTCGAGGAGCGCCGCTAGGTTCTTCGAGGAGCGCCGCTAGAGCCAGCCGTTGCACCTCACGGGAGCGTCACCCGGTTGGCCACTACTCAAACCCAGGCGACGGCGACGATGACGTTGAGTATCGCGCCCGCACCTGCGACGTGCATCCACGGCAGGCTGACTCGGTCGCTCGTTCCCGCAGCGACGGCTCGGCGCTGGCGCACTACCGCGACGATGAGGGCGACAAGCACGATGACGGCGATCGCCATCTTCACGCCGATCTTGGCGTTGTTGACATCGAGATCGCCGATCTCGCGCACGGCGACGAGCCCGACGCCCGTAACGACCTGCACGATCGCACCGATCAGCATCGGCGCGAACCTGAAGTCGTGCTTCGTGCGCACTTGCAGGATGAACGGGCCGATGATCGCCGCCAGCCCGAGGATGTGGGCGATGAGGAGCACTGCTCTGGCTATTTCGAGCGGGGACATGTCGTTTCTCCTCGGTGCGAAGGGTGAGTTAGTCGGTTCCCTTGATGACGATCGAATCGGTGGGCGGGCTCTTCGATCCGACGGCGGAGTACACATCGGGCTCGATGTAGATCACGCGCGCAACGGGCACGGCGGCGCGAATGCTCGCCTCCACGTCGTCGATGCTCTTCGCGACATCCGCGAGCCTGGTCTTGCTCGCGAAGGCGATCTTGGCGGCGACGAGCAGTTCGTCCGGCCCGAGGTACAGGGTCTTCATGTGAATAAGCGCTTCGACGTTGTTGTTGGCGTTGATCGCATCCCGAATGTTCTCGACGTCGGCGGCGTTCGCACCTTCGCCCACGAGGAGGCTCTTCGTCTCGATGCCGAGGATCACCGCTACCGTCACGAGCAGTACGCCGATCGCGAGCGTGCCGACCGCATCCCACATCGGGTTGCCCGTGACGATCGTCAGGCCGACACCGGCGAACGCGAACACGAGGCCCAGTAGTGCGGCGATGTCTTCGAGCAGCACGACGGGCAGCTCAGGCGCCTTCGCGTGACGGATGAACTGGATCCAGGTCTGCCTGCCGCGCACGTGATTCGATTCCCTGACCGCCGTGCGCAGCGAGAACGACTCGAGCACTATGGCGATGGAGAGCACGAGGATCGGCAGCCATGGTACCGCGAGCTCGTGCGGGTGCTGCAGCTTGTCGATGCCTTCGTAGATCGAGAAGACGCCACCGACGGAGAACAGGATGATCGCAACGACGAACGCGTAGACGTAGCGCTCGCGGCCGTATCCGAACGGATGCGTCTCGTCCGCGGCTTTGCGGGATTTGCGACCGCCGAGCAGCAGGAGCGCCTGGTTGCCGCTGTCGGCGAGGGAGTGCACGCTCTCGGCGAGCATGGCGCTCGAGCCGGAGAACAGGAACGCGATGAACTTGGTGACCGCGATACCGGTGTTGGCGAGGAGTGCCGCGATGATTGCCTTGCTTCCACCCGATGCGCTCATGCGCTCAATCCTAGGATGACTGCATGACCACGACTCTTCCCAGCATCGCCATCATCGGGGCGGGCGCCATGGGCGGCGCGATCCTCACCGGACTGCTCGCTCCCGGCGTGACCGTGAGCGGGGGCATCCGGGTCACCAATCGCACCGAGGCGAAAGCGGCCCTCGTGCGCAGGCCCGGCGTTGAGTCGTTCGCGATCGAGTCGACGCCGGATGCCAACTTCCGCGCGGTCGCGGGCGCTGGCATCGTGCTGATCGGTGTCAAGCCGGCCATGGTGCCGGACACTCTCGCGGGGCTCGCCCCGGCCCTCGATCCCGCCGCGGTGGTCGTGAGCGTCGCGGCGGGCGTGACGACCGCGACTATGGAGTCGATCGTTGACAACGCCGTTCTGCGCGCCATGCCGAATACCCCAGCGATCGTCGGCCGCGCGGTGACGGGCCTGTCTGCCGGCTCGCGGGCCGACGAGGGCCAGCTTGCGCTCGGCCGCTCGCTCTTCGAGACGGTCGGCACGGTCGTCGAGATCCCCGAGACCCAGATCGATGCGCTCAGCACTATCTCCGGCTCGGGCCCGGCGTACGTCTTCTACTTCATCGAAGAGCTCACTCGCACGGCGGTCGGTCTCGGCTTCTCACCCGAGCAGGCCGAGCAGCTCGTGAACGGCACGTTCCTCGGCGCGGTCGAGCTTCTGGCAGCCTCGCATCGTACGCCGGAAGAGCTGCGCCTGCAGGTGACGAGCCCGAAGGGCACCACCGAGCGGGCGATCGCCGAACTGCAGGCCGCCGACCTCAAGGGCATCTTCGACCGCGCGACCGCCGCAGCGCTCGCGCGAGCTCGCGAACTGGCGGAGGGTCGCTAAACCGCGTTCATCCTAAAGTTTGCGCGCAGGCCGCGAACCTGCACGCAGGTTGCGGAGAAAAGACCGTCAGGCGTTGAGCGTCGCGAACTTCTCGATGTCCGAAGAGTTGCCGCTCACGATGATGAGGTCGTGGTTGGAGACGACGGTGTCGGGAGTCGCGTAGGTGAACTCCTTGCCGGGGGACTTCACGCCCACGACGGTGATGCCGTACTTCCTTCGCACCTGGGACTCCGAGAGCGGGATGCCGCGGATGGGCTTCGGTGGGTACATCTTGACGATCGCGAAGTCGTCGTCGAACTCGATGAAGTCGAGCATGCGGCCGGAGACGAGGTGCGCGACGCGCTCGCCGGCCTCCGCCTCAGGGTAGATCACGTGGTTCGCGCCGATGCGCGCCAAGATCTTGCCGTGCGACTGGCTGTTCGCCTTCGCCCAGATCTGCGGAATCTTCAGGTCGACGAGGTTGGCCGTGATGAGCACGCTCGCCTCGATGTAGGAGCCGACAGCGACGACGGCGATGGCAAAGTCCTGGGCACCGATCTGTCGGAGAGCGTCGATGCTGCGCGCATCCGCCTGCACCGCGTGGGTTACCCGCTCCGACCACTTCTGCACGAGTGTCGCGTCGGGGTCGATCGCGAGCACCTCCCGATCGAGGCGCTGAAGTTGCCCGGCCACCGCCGCACCGAAGCGGCCGAGGCCGATCACGAGCACGGGTGCGTCGTGCGGAATCTTGTCAACCAACGATGGGCCTCTCTTCCGGTCTCCTGAACAACTGCCGGCGCTGGCTCGCCGCGAGGGCCGCCGCCAGAGTCACCGTACCAATTCGACCGAAGAACATGGTCGCCGCGAGTATGTACTGGGCTGCATCCGACGAGTTCTGGGTGAACCCCGTCGTGAGTCCGCACGTCGCGAACGCGCTGATGACGTCGAACAGCACGTAGTCCAGCGGCTCATCGGTGATGAGCAGCAACAGGATGCACGCGCCCGCGACCGTCGTGGCACCCCACAGCACGACGCTCACGCCCAGTCGCAGAACGTCAGGCGGAATGCGGCGCTCGTACGCTTCCATCTCGCTGTTGCCCCTGGCCTCCGCGAACGCCGCGAGAAACAGGATGGCGAGCGTCGTGACCTTGATACCGCCGGCCGTCGACGCGGAGCCGCCGCCGATGAACATGAGCATGTCGGTCACGAGCAGGCTCGAGCCATCCAGGTGCGACATGTCGATCGTCGCGAACCCGCCCGAGCGTGCCATCGACGAAATGAAGAAGCTCTGCAGGATGCGCTGGCCGGGATCCAGGTTGCCGAATGTGCGCGGATTGTTGAACTCGAGCACGAAGTACGCCGCGGCGCCGAGGAAGAAAAGCAGGGCGAAGGTCAGCAGCGTGATCTTCACGTGCAGCGACCAGCGCTTGGGCTTTCGCAGGTTGCGCGCGAGCACGTAGATCACGGGGAACCCGATCGCCCCGGCGAACACTCCGATCATGAGGGCGCTGAGAAACCAGACGTCGCCCGCGTAAGGGCTGAGGCCCTCCGTGGTGGGGAGGAAGCCCGTGTTGGTGAAGGCCATGGCTGAGATGTAGATCGACTGCCACGCGGCATCCAGCACCGGCACGCCCTCGAGCACCATGCGCGGGAACAGCAGGATCGCGACGCCGGCCTCGATGACGAGCGCGCTGATCGCGACGGTCAGCAGCAGACTGCCGGTCTCGCCGAGGCGCACCGCCTGGCTTTCGGCGATGGGGCCCTTGCGGATGCGCAGCGGGTTGGCATCGCCAGCCGCCAACAGCTTCTGCCGCAGGCCGAGCCGGCGGCTGATCACGAGTCCGAGGATCGAGGCGAGCGTCAGCACGCCGACACCACCGATCTCCACGCCGAGGAAGACGAGCACGTGACCGAAAGGTGACCAATAGGTGGCCATGTCCACGGTTGACAGGCCGGTCACGCAAATGACGGAGACGGCGGTGAAGAGCGCGTCGACGAGCGGCGCCTGCCTGCCCGACGTCGTCGAGATAGGGAGTGAGAAGAGAAGCGTGAACAACAGGATGAGCCCGAGGAAGATCACGATCGCGAAGCGCGCCGGCGTCGCGGCGACGAAGGCATCGATGCCGTCGCGGATGCGGGCGAAGAAGCTGTCGCGCGAGACGGGCCTGCCGCGCATCGTTCCTCCTCTTGTACCGACCGACGAAGCATAGCTCCGTCGGAGACAAGCGTCGCAGAATCGTTGGCGCGATTCCCATAGCTCCAGCGCGCAGCTACCCTGATGCCATGGCTGACATCTTCGACGTCGTCTCCGACCCGACGAGGCGCGAGATCATGCAGGTGCTTCTGGAGCGCTACGTCGCACCCGAGTCTGACAGCGGCGAGATCAGCGTCGGTGACATCGTGGATCACCTGAGCCTCAGCCAGCCGACCGTGTCGAAGCACCTCAAAGTGCTGCGCGACCATGGCCTCGTCTCGGTACGCGAAGACGGGCAGCATCGCTATTACAGTCTCGACTCCACGCCGCTCGAGGAGCTCGAGGACTGGCTGATTCCCTTCCTCAGCGCCGATTTCGAAGACGACATCGAGATCGACGACGGGCGCTCGGCAGTGTTCGCGGCGTGGGCGGGGGCCGACGTGGGGGAGAACATCGGGCGCCGGGTCGCGGAGGGAACGCATCAGGCGCGAACGGTCATCCAGGAGACTTCGGAGAAGGTCGCGCAACACCTACCGACCGTGGTTCGCAAGCGCATATTCCGCAAGCGCTGATCGGGGCTCCCACCCCCGTGATAAGGGGTGGACAGCGCGTCACAACAGCCCCTAGTGTTACCGATTAGCACTCCAGTCACATCCGTTCGAGTGCAACGTCGTCAAAGGGGCAGCCGAATGTCGCGGGATCTCTCCGATGTGCGTTTCCTCACGGTCGCCGAGGTGGCCGAGATGATGCGCGTGTCGAACATGACCGTGTACCGGCTCGTTCACTCGGGGGAGTTGCCCGCCGTACGATTCGGCAGGTCGTTCCGCATTCCGGAGTCCGCCGTGGTTGCGGCCATTCAGACGCCCATCTCCGACGTCGGCTGAAGCGCTTAGCCCAATCAGCTAGACTCGGCGAGTACATTTTTCCGCGGTTCTGAATCGGACCGGGTCGGTCGTTCAGAAATCAGTGAGGTACCCATGGGTTCAGTCATCAAGAAGCGCCGCAAGCGGATGGCCAAGAAGAAGCACCGCAAGCTGCTGCGCAAGACGCGTCACCAGCGTCGCAACAAGAAGTAGCGCGCTGGAGCTATAAGAAACGCGCCAGCGTTTCCGCGACGCCAGCGCCGAGGGAGCCTGCGACCGAGGTTTCTACCTCGCGGCTCTCTTCACCGCGCGAGCCTCCTGTCGCACCTTCTTGCGGGCATCCCGGATGCTCGATCGCTTGAGCGGCAGCACCGTCCAGCCCTTCGACTGCGCGTGCGCCAGCAGCTTCGCGTCGGGGTTCACGACGACGCGGTTTCCCACCATGCTCAGCAACGGGATGTCGTTGCTCGAATCTGAGTAGGCCCAGCAGTCGGCGAGATTCGCGTTGCGATCGCGCGTGAACACCTCCGCGAGTGCGGCCTTCTCCTCGCCGTGGATGACGTGCCCGTCCAGCGCTCCGGTGAACACGCCGTCGAGCGCCTGCACGCGCGTGCCGAGCGCTCCGGTGAGACCGAGCCGATCGGCGATCACCTGGGCGACCAGCTGCGGAGTCGCCGTGATGAGCCACACCTCGTGGCCCTTGAGCAGGTGCTCGCGCGTCAGCTCCACGGTCTCGGGCCACAGCTTGGGGGCGAAGTCGCGATCGTAGATCTCCTCGGCGAGAGCGATGAGCCCCTCCTCGGTGTGGCCGCCGACCAGTCCGAGCGCGCGATTCTTCGCCGTCGACAGGTGGTTGCGGTTCTCGCCGACCGCGAGAAAGCGGAACTGGTGCCACGCGAAGATCGCGATGTCGCGCCATGAGATCAGTCCACGGCGGAACGCCTCACGGCCGACGTAGTAGATGCTCGCCCCACGCATGAGCGTGTTGTCGACATCGAAGAACGCGACGATCGGACGATCGCTGGGGAGTGGTGGCACTGCGTCGGGCATCCCGATCAGTCTACGGTCGAGTGTCCTAGGCTCTTGCTCGTGCCCGATGTGCGCCTGACCCTTCTGTCCAAGCCGGGGTGTCACTTGTGCGACGACGCCCGGCAGGTGGTCACGGCGGTGGTCGAGGAGCTGGGGGCGGAGGCATCCGTCGCTGTGGAAGAGAAATCGATCCTCGATGACCCCGCCCTCAACGCCCGGTACTGGGACGAGATCCCAGTCGTGCTGATCAACGACGAGGTTCACAACATCTGGCGCATCGACCCGCACCGACTGCGTGCCGCGCTACTGGAGGCAAACGCCTAGGCGGGCTCTTTCGCCTCCTGCACGGGGATGGGGCCCGTGAGGTTCTTGGCTATGGCGTCGCGCTCGGCCGCGAGGGACACGAGGGTCGACTGCTCGAGGCCCGGCTGGATCATGTCGTCGAAAGGATTGCCGAGACCGCTCTTCTTGTGCACGGCTTCGGCGTAGGCGGTTGCCGCTGCGGCGACCTTGGCGGTCGCGCGCTGGGCCTTCTTGAGCGAGACGGAACGGCCACCGACCGCGTCGGCGTGCTTGTTGAGCGCCTTCTTGAGGTCCTTGAGCGCTGCGTCGATTTTCTTGGACATGGGGTCATCATGCCGCATGAACATGAAATGCGGGCAGGGCGCTTGCTCGTGCGCCGGTCCCTCAGGGCGTGAGGCGAGTCGGTCCGCGGAAGAGGTAAGTCGCCTCGCGCAGGTTCGGCAGGTGCAGCATGAGCATGAGCACCCGGCTGAGACCCATTCCGAAACCACCGTGCGGGGGCACGCCGTATCGGAAGAAATCGAGGTAGAAGTCGAGCTCCTCGGGGTCGAGGCCCTTACCTTTGGCCTGCTCGACCAGCACGTCGATGCGATGCTCCCGCTGCGCGCCCGTCGAGATCTCGACGCCGTTGAAGATGAGGTCGTAGCTGTTCGTGAGGCTCGCGTCATGCTCGTGGCGCATGTGATAAAACGGCCGAATGCTCGACGCGTAGTCGGTGAGGAACACGAACTCGTGGCCGAAGGTCTCGGCCACATAGGCGGCGATCTGGCGCTCGCCCTCTGGGTCCATGTCGTCGTCGAGACGCGGCACCTCGTAGCCTCGCTCGGCCACGATGCGCTTCGCGTCGGCCAGCGGGATGCGCGGGAACGGCGTGGTCGGAACCGTCACCTCAACGCCGAACAGAGCCTCGATCTCGTCGCCGTGCTTGTCTTTGACCGCCTGGAAGCCGGCGACGAGGAGCTCCTCGTGCAACTTCATGACGTCTTCGTGGGAGTCGATCCAGCTGATCTCCGAGTCGACGGACGTGAACTCCGTCGCGTGCCGGGAGGTGAACGAGGGGTCGGCGCGGAAGGCCGGCCCGACTTCGAAGATCTTGCCGAAGCCCGCCGGCTGCGCCATCTGCTTGAAGAACTGCGGGCTCTGCGCGAGGTATGCCTTGCCCTCGAAATAGCCGACCTCGAACAGCTCGGCCTTCGACTCGCTCGCGCTCGCCATCAGTTTGGGCGTGTGGAGCTCGATGAAGTCGTTCTCGACCCAGTACGTGCGCCAGGCGTGCTCGAGCGTGGTCTGGATGCGGAAGATGAGGTTGTTCTTGGGCTGGCGCAAATCGAGGAATCGCCAGTCCATGCGCTTGTCGACCCCGGAGTCCTCGGCGATGGGTGTCTCGGGGTTGGCCGCCGCCGCCACGTCGAGGGCGTCGAGCTTGACCTCCACACCGCCGAGCTTCACGCGCTCGTCGTGCTTGAGCTCGCCGGTTGCCGTCAGGAATGTGCCCTGCGCGAGTCCGGAGATCGTGTCGGCGAGCGCATCCGGCACGCCCTCTTCTCCACGGGGGTGCACGAGCTGAACCGCGCCCGACTCGTCGCGCAGCACGACGAACTGCACCTTCTTCTGGTCACGCACCGTGTCGACCCAGCCGGACACGGACACGGGCCCGTCGGTCGCGGCGAGAAGGTTCTTGATGAGGGTGCGTTGAGTCACCCCGCGAGTTTAGTTCGTCGGCAAGTCAGGACTCGTGCATGCGACGGTTATACCTCGCCCCCGGCGTGCACAACTCCTGCACCTCCTCGGTGCATGATTCCCGCATACGGGACTCCGCCCGCGCGTGACTCGCCCCTCCCCCTGGTCACCCGCGCATAACTCCTGCAGCCATTCGGTGATTGGTGCGGCGGAACGGGGATTCAGGCCAGCCGCCGTTGAGATTGCAGGAGTTATGCGCAAGCGCCGGCCTGCCGGGGGCCGACGGGCCCTGCGCGCCGGTCCACTCGCTGGAGGAGAACTGCAGGAGTTATGCGCAAGGTAGGCAGGCGAAGTCGCCCGTCACGCAAACGTAGACTTGAGGGCGTGCCCGCCGACCTCATCCGCCTCGTCCGTCACGGTGAAGTGCACAACCCGGATGGCATCCTCTACGGGCGCATCCCCGGCTACCACTTGAGCGAACTCGGGCGTCGAATGGCGGATGCCGCCGCCGCGAGCCTCGTCGGGCATCCGGTCTCGGCGCTCTACGCGAGCCCCCTGCAGCGCGCGCAGGAGTCCGCGAAGCCGTGGTCACAGCGCTTCGGACTGCCGATCGTCACCGAGGATCGGATCATCGAGCCGACCAATTGGTTCGAGGGCCGCAAGTTCGAGTTCCCGGGCGCGCTGCGCCACCCCCGCGCATGGCCGAAGCTCATCAACCCGTTGAAGCCGAGCTGGGGCGAGCCGTACCGTACGGTCGAGCGCCGCATGCTCGAGGCGATCACGCACGCCTGGGCAGCGGCAGAGGGCGGCGAGGTGGTGATGGTGAGTCATCAGATGCCCATCGTCATGGTCGCGCGGTCGGTCAAGAACATGCGCCTCGTGCATGACCCCCGCAAGCGCCGCTGCACCCTCTCCAGCATCACGACACTGGCTCGCGAAGGCGATCATTTCATCGAGGTCGACTATCAGGAACCTGCGAAAGAGTTGCTCGCGACAGCAATCGACTCGGGAGCAGTGTGAACCTCCGACCACTCGCCGCAGCCGTGCTTGTGCTCGCCCTCGCGGGCTGCACGAGCAACGAGCCGCTCGCAGACCAGTACTCCGACGGAACCGGTGAGGGCTACATCTCGGGCGACGGTGCTTTCACCGAGATCGCCCAATCGAAGCGGGATGCCCCGATCGAGTTCTCAGGCGAGACGGTGTCGGGCGACGAGCTGTCGAGCGCTGAGCTCGCGGGTGGTGTGTACGTCGTCAACTTCTGGTACGCGAGCTGCCCGCCGTGCCGCACCGAGGCGCCCGACCTCAAGGCGCTGAGCGAGGAGTACACCGACGTGCGGTTTCTCGGCGTCAACACAACCGACACCGCGGAATTCGCATCGACGTTCGAGAAGACGTTCGGCATCGAGTACCCGTCGATCCTCGACGCGCAGACCGCTGCCGTGCAGCTCGCCTTCTCGGGGGCGGTAGCTCCCAACGCCGTGCCGACGACGCTAGTCGTCGACCGCGAGGGGCGCGTTGCCGCTCGAATCAGCGGTCTCATCCGCGACAAGTCGATCCTCGCGGCGATGATCGACACCGTGCTCGCCGAGGCCGACTAGTGGCCGATCCCATCGGGGAGCTGGTGCTGGGGGGCAACCTCCTCATCGCGATTCCCATAGCGATCCTCGCCGGGCTCGTGTCGTTCGCATCGCCGTGCGTGCTGCCGCTCGTTCCGAGCTACCTCGCCTACGTGGGCGGTTTCACCGGCACCCCCGAGCAGAAGGGGCGGGGCCGGTTGCTGCTCGGCGTTGCCCTGTTCATCCTCGGGTTCAGCGTCGTCTTCGTGACCTTCGGCATCCTGTTCGGCACGGCGGGGCTGCTGTTGCGGCCGTGGCTCGACCTCATCCTGCGCATCGCCGGGGTTGTCGTCATCCTCATGGGTCTCGTATTCATCGGGCAAGTCACAGTCATGCAGCGCACGATCCGGCCCGGATGGCGCGTGGCGACCGGTCTCGGGGGCGCACCGTTGCTCGGGATCGTGTTCGCCCTCGGCTGGGCGCCCTGCATCGGCCCCACCCTCACCGCGGTCTACACGATCGCCCTCGACGGCAGCGACCCGCTGCGGGGAGCGCTGCTCGGCATCGCGTACTGCATCGGCCTCGGCATCCCCTTTCTGCTCGTCGCCCTGGGCCTCGGCTGGGTTACCGGTTCGGTCGCGTGGCTGAAGCGGCACATCCGGGTGATCAACATCGTGGGTGGCGCGATGCTCGTCGCGATCGGCATGCTCATGGTGTCGGGCCTGTGGCGTGCGTTCATCTCCGGTCTCGGGACGGTGATCAGTGGTTTCGCCCCCGCGATCTGACGTCGGAGGTGCCGATGCGACCCGTCCGTCGGGGCACGTGGACGCTCCCGAGCCCGAGAAGGGCGGCATCACCCAGCCGCGGCTCGACTTCGTCGGCTACCTGAGGTTCTTCTGGCGCCAGCTCACGAGCATGCGCACGGCGCTCTTCCTGCTGCTTCTGCTGGCAATCGCGGCGATCCCCGGCTCGCTCGTGCCGCAAGTCACCTCCGACCCCAACGGCGTGATCGCGTACAAGCGCGACAACCCGGGCATCGCGCCCGTACTCGAAAACCTGCAGGTGTTCACCACATACTCGTCGGTGTGGTTCTCGGCGATCTACCTGCTTCTGTTCGTGTCGCTCATCGGCTGCGTCATCCCCCGCACCAAGCATCACCTCGACGCACTTCGCGTTCGTCCGCCCAAGACGCCGGCGCGCCTCGAGCGCCTCGAGGGCTTCACGACGCGCCCGTCGACGGTGGATGCCCCCGCCGCGGTGGCTTCCGCCGAGAAGCTGCTGCGCGGCCTGCACTACCGGGTGCAGGTCTATGGGGATTCGGTGAGCGCGGAGCGGGGCTACCTGCGGGAGACCGGAAACCTCGTATTCCACGTCGCACTCATCGGCGTGCTCGTGACCGTGGGCGTTGGCGGTGGTTTCGGCTACACCGGGCAGCGCGTCGTCGTCGAGGGCTACGCGTTCAACAATTCGCTCTCGAGCTACGACTCGTTCAACCCCGGCCGCTTCTTCACGGATTCCGCCCTCGAGCCGTACTCGATCGCGCTCGACGACTTCGAGGCGACGTACGAGGAGAGCAACCTCGACGCGCTCGGGCAGGCCATCGACTTCACGGCGCAAGTGACGACGACCATGCGGGGCGAGCAGCCGCGCGAGCAGGACATCAAGGTCAACACTCCGCTCGAAATTGGCGGCACGCAGGTCTACCTCCTCGGCAACGGGTACGCCCCGGTCGTGATCGTGCGCGATGCCGACGGTGAGGTCGTGTTCAACCAGCCGACGCCGTTCCTTCCGACGGATGCGAACCTCACGAGCTTCGGCATCCTCAAGATTCCGGATGGACTTGCCGAGCAGGTGGGCATGATCGGCGCTCTCTACCCTTCGACGGCGGAACTCACGAGCGGCGCACTCACCTCCAACTACCCGGATCTCATCAACCCGACCCTCACGCTTGAGGTGTACACCGGCGATCTCGGTCTCGACAACGGTGTGGGCAGCAACGCCTACGCGCTCAACACCGACGAACTCACGCAGGTCGCGGGCCGGAACGCGCCCGAACCGACCATCAAACTGGGGCTCGGCGACCGCATCGAGCTGCCGAACGGTCTCGGCAGCATCGAGCTCGCTGCGATCCCGCGTTTCGCCTCGCTCGACGTTCACCACGACCCCGCCCAGGGGTGGGTGCTCCTGTTCGCGATTCTCGTGGTGGCCGGGCTCGTCACGAGCCTGTTCGTGCCGCGGCGCCGAGTGTGGGTGAAAGCCGTCACGAACAAGGACGGCACCGTGACTCTCGAGTACTCGGGGCTCGCCCGCGGCGACGACCCCGCTCTCGAGGCCGCCGTGGCGGACATCGCCGACCGGCATTCCCCATCTCCGAAGGCTTAGGGTATATCCGTGACTGAGACCCTCGTGTCGTATTCCCTCGTCGCCGTCTACTCGGCCATGGCCATCTACGTCCTCGCTTTCGTGCTCTTCACGCTCGACCTCGCTCGCCGCTCCTCTCCCGCGCCCGCGCGCGTCGAGACGTCGGTGGAGGCATCCTCAGGGTCCACTCGCCTGCTGGAGAGAGTGACGACGGATGCCCCCGCCGATACGAAGGGACCGCGATACCTTCGCGCGGCAGTCGCACTCACGGTGATCGGATGGGTGCTCCACGTGGCGGCGGCCGTGCTGCGCGGTGCCGCCGCCGGGCGTGTGCCGTGGGCCAACATGTTCGAGTTCACCCTCACGGCGACGGCGATCATCGTCGGTGTGTTCCTGGCGGTTCAGTTCTGGCAGGACCTGCGTTTCGTGGGTGCCTTCGTCGTCGGGTTCGTACTCATCGCACTCGGCGTCGCGACCGTCAACTTCTACGTCGACGTCGTGCCGCTGCCGCCGGCCCTGCAGTCGGCGTGGCTCGTCATCCACGTGTTCGTCGCGTCGCTCGGCACGGCGTTCTTCGCCCTCGGTGCGGCGATCTCGGTCGTGCAGTTGCTGCAGGCCAGGCGGGCGGCTGGTCGGGCGGCCGGCCTGAGATTCCTCGACACGCTCCCGGCGGCCGACAAACTCGAGAATCTCGCCTATCGGGTCACCGTCGTGGGCTTCGTGTTCTGGACTTTCACGCTCATCGCCGGCGCCGTCTGGGCCGAGCGCGCGTGGGGCCGCTATTGGGGCTGGGACACGAAGGAGGTCTGGACCTTCATCATCTGGACGATCTTCGCCGGCTACATCCACGCTCGCGCGACGCGAGGATGGCGCGGCTCCCGCTCGGCGTGGCTCGCGATCATCGGCTTCAGCGCGGTCGTGTTCAACTTCACGATCGTCAACCTGTTCTTCAAGGGGCTGCACACCTACTCGGGCCTGTAGCGGCCCGCCATCCCCGCTGCCGCCCCCGCCGCAAGGTCCCGGCCGCCCACCCCGGCCGCCGTGTCCCGGCCGCCCACCCCGGCCGCCGTGTCCCGGCCCCCCACCTCGGCCGCCCACCCCCAGCGACGGACCGGTTTCTCGTGGCACGGCGTGTCGGGCACAAGACCCGGCGTGTTGTGCCGGTCGTCCGTCGCCGGGGTCGGCGAGAGCTACTCAGCCAGCAGGGCGTGGCAGCGGCGCAGCCGATCGATCCACCAGTCGCGGCGCTCGGGCGGCGCCGCGTGGGTCACGAGCAGGTGATCGGTGGGCACGACACGGCGAACCTCGAGGCGACCGTCGGCCGGGATGAGCGGCTCGTCGGTCACGTCCGCCGCGAGCAGCGACGCGGTCGCGAGGCCGCAGTCGAACTCGAGCCGCTCGATTGCTCCTGCCAGGTGCAGCCCCATCGAGATGCCGACCGAGGTATCGAGCGCGCTCGAGACGACAACGGGGAGGCCCGCATCCGCAACGATCTGGAGCGCCGCCGCGATGCCGCCGAGCGGCTGGGCCTTGATCACGAGAATGTCGGCGGCCTCGTGCCGCGCGACCCGAAGCGGATCCTCGGCCTTCCGCACGCTCTCGTCTGCCGCGATCGGAATGCCCATGTACTTCACGCGCTGGCGGATCTCCCACAGCTCATCGACGCTTGCGCACGGCTGCTCGACGTACTCGAGGTCGAACGCCGCGAGAGCGTGGATCGCGCGCTCTGCTTCGTCGACGGTCCACGCCCCGTTAGCGTCGATCCGGATGCGTCCGTCCGGTCCGAGGTGACGGCGCACCGCCTCGACGCGCGCCGCGTCATCCGCGAGGGTCTGCCCGGCTTCGGCGACTTTGACTTTGGCGGTGCGGCATCCGGGAAAGCGGTCGAGCACCGAGGGCACGGCTGAGGCGGCGACCGCGGGAACTGTCGCGTTCACGCGCACGATCTCGCGCAGCACGGGGGGTTGCGCACCCCACCCGAAGTGGATCGCGGCGGCGAGCCACGTGGATGCCTCGTCGTCGCCGTACTCCGTGAACGGTGAGAATTCGGTCCAGCCGGCGGGGCCTTCGAACAGCATGGCCTCGCGGATGTCGATGCTCCGGAACCGCGAGACGAGAGGGAGGGCCACGACTCGCGCCGTGCCGATCAGGTCGTCGATCGAGGGATGCATGGTGCCAGTCTGGCAAGTTCCTTGTCGGTTAGGGTGATTCCGTGACGGAACCCGGCCCACTCGAGCGCCTGCCGACGAAAGTCGTGCCCTATGTCGTCACGGGCTACGCCGAGGAGGAGGTCGCGGAGGAGCCCCCCGTCGACCAGCCGCCCGAGCCCGAAGAGCAGCCCGTGCGAAAGAGGGGGCCGCTGCTCGGGCTCATCGCCCTTGGCCTTGCAGTACTCACAGTGGTCGCCCACGTGGTCGCCATTGTGATCGCATCCGGCAACGACTTCGTGCCTGCCACCATCGCCGGTTACGTGGCAATCGGCCTCTCGGTGGCGAGCGTGCTCGCGGGGGCGCTCGCCGTCATCCTGCGCCTGGGCCGCCCGTGGGGGATCATCGCGATAGTTCTCGGAGTGATCGCGAACCCGTTCCTGTTGCTCGTGGTGCTGCGCTTCGTTGGCGAGCTCGTCGCGCGATGAGTGCGAGCCCCTGCCGCGCGGATCGCCGTCGTTAGGCTGGAGCCATGGCACAGGTCTCCGAACTCTTCGATGCGACGCTCTGGCGCGAGGTCGACGGCTTCACCGACCTGACCGACATCACGTATCACCTCGACACCTCGGGCCGAGTCGCGCGCATCGCGTTCGACCGACCGGAGGTGCGCAACGCGTTCCGCCCCCACACCGTCGACGAGCTGTACCGCGCGCTCGATGACGCGCGCCAGAACCCCGCGGTCGGAGTCGTGCTCATCACCGGCAATGGGCCAAGCGAGAAAGACGGCGGCTGGGCCTTCTGTTCGGGGGGCGACCAGCGCATCCGGGGCCGCGACGGGTACCAGTACTCTGACGGAACCTCCTCCACTGGCCGACTCCACATCCTTGAAGTGCAGCGCCTCATCCGTTTCATGCCCAAGGTCGTCATCGCCGTGATCCCCGGATGGGCCGCCGGGGGCGGGCACTCACTGCACGTGGTGTGCGACCTCTCCATCGCGAGCGCAGAGCACGCGAGATTCAAGCAGACGGATGCCGACGTCGGCTCGTTCGACGCCGGTTACGGCAGCGCCTACTTCGCTCGCCAGGTGGGGCAGAAGTTCGCGCGGGAGGTCTTCTTCCTCGCCCGCGAGTACGACGCGGCTCGCGCTCTCGAGGCGGGCGCGATCAACGCGGCCGTTCCGCACGCCGACCTGGAGAAAGTCGCGTACGAGTGGGCGGAGGAGATCCTCGGCAAGTCGCCCACCGCCATCCGCATGCTCAAGTTCGCCTTCAACGCCGTCGACGACGGCCTTGTCGGGCAGCAGGTGTTCGCGGGGGAGGCCACTCGCCTCGCCTACGGCACCGACGAGGCGGTCGAGGGCCGGGACGCGTTCCTCGAGAAGCGCAAACCCGACTGGGCGCCGTACCCGTGGCAGTTCTGACGTGACGCGCCCGCTCGCTGTCGTCGACGCGGCGGACACGGCCGGGGTGTTCGCGGCGCTGCGTTCGGCACTCACCGCAGACGGACCCGCCGTTCTGCCGCACGCCCATCCGGAGGCTGTGGCTGCGCCGGAGACCGTGGACCAACGCATCGCCCTCGTGGTCGAGACGAGTGGCTCGACCGGCAAACCCAAGCGCGTCGCCCTGAGCGCGGATGCCGTGCTCGCGAGCGCAGCGGCATCGGATGCGGCACTCGGCGGCCCCGGCCAGTGGTTGCTCGCCCTTCCGCTCACCTACATCGCGGCAATCAACGTGCTCGTGCGATCGATCGCCTCCGGCACGGAACCGGTGGTCATGGATGCCGAGCAGTTCACTGCGGAACGATTCGCGGATGCCGCTGCCGCTCTCGGCGCACCCATGCGGTTCACGTCGCTCGTTCCCGCCCAACTCGCGAGGCTCATCGACGCGGATGCCGCACTCGAGACCCTGCGCCGCTTCGACCGCATCCTCGTCGGCGGGCAGGCCATGCCCCTCGATCTCGCCGCGAAAGCGCTCGAGCTCGGCCTCAACGTCACGCGCACCTACGGTTCGAGCGAGACGTGCGGCGGATGCGTGTGGGATGGCGTGCCGATCGGCTCGACCGAGGTGCGCATCACCGACGGGCGCATCGAACTCGCGACGAGTTCGCTCGCGGAGGGCTACCTCGACGACGCGCGCCGCACGGCGTTCGCGTTCCGCGAGCACGACGGCAAGCGCTGGTACCTCACCGACGACACGGGGGAGATCGTCGACGGTGTGCTGCGGGTCACGGGCCGGGTCGACGACGTGATCGTGTCGGGCGGCGTCAAGATATCTCTCGCCGAGGTCGAGCTCGCGGTGCGCACGCTGCCCGGTCTAGGGGAGGCCGTCGTGGTTGCGGCGCCGCATCCGGAGTGGGGCGAGTCGCCGGTGGTCGTCAGCACGGTGGCACTACCGCTCGAGGTGCTGCGGGAGGCGATTTCTGCGCGGCTCGGTCGCGCCGCGGCTCCTGCGCGAATCGTTCTCGTCGACTCGCTGCCGGTGCTCGCCAACGGCAAGCCAGACCGACTCAGCATCGCCGCGCTCGCGCTTAAGTAGACTCCTCCCGTGGCAACTCCGAGGAAGCAGCGCATCGACCCCAAGTCCGTTCCCGCCCCGAGCGCGGCGGCCCAGCTGAAGGCCGCGCAGGCGAAGAAGCCAGGCGCGAATAACAAGCGCAAGAGCGGCCGTCCCGGGCTCCCGCCCGGCGTCGTCACTGTGCGCAAGGCAACTCTCGGCGACTGGATCTCGGCCGCGCGATTGCAGACCCTCCCGCTCGCGATCGCCCCCGTCGCTCTCGGCACCGCCGCGGCATACGTTCTGCCCCACGAAGACGCCGGCCCTGGCTGGCACTGGCTGCGCGCTCTGCTGTGCCTCGCGGTTGCGCTCGGACTGCAGATCGGCGTGAACTTCGCCAACGACTACTCGGATGGCATTCGCGGCACCGACAAGCACCGGGTGGGCCCGAAGCGGCTCACCGCATCCGGCGCAGCCAAGCCGCGCACGGTGCTCATCGTCGCGCTGGTCTTCTTCGCGCTCGCTGCCGCGGCCGGGCTCATCATCGTCTGGCGCACGCAGCACTGGTGGCTGCTCGCGGTGGGGGCGGCCTGCATTCTTGCGGCCTGGTTCTACACCGGGGGCAAGCGCCCCTACGGCTACTACGGGCTCGGTGAAGTGTTCGTCTTCGCGTTCTTCGGCATCGTCGCGACCGCGGGCACCCAGTTCGTGCTCGCCGGCACGGTGACCATCGAGGGCTGGCTCGCGGGAACTGCCGCCGGGCTGTTCGCGTGCGGCGTGCTCATGGTCAATAACATCCGCGACCGCGGGCAGGACAAGCTCGCAGGCAAGCGCACTCTCGCCGTGCTCATCGGCGACCTGCCTTCGCGCATCGTCTTCGCCGTGCTCGTGCTCGCGCCGTTCGGCATCCTCGCGTTCTTCGCGCTGTTCTACGAGAACGCCTACCTGGTCTATTTCGCGCTGCTCGCCGCGGTGCCGGCGGCGGTCATCACTGTCACGGCGAAGACGGCGCCCGAGCTCATCGTGGCGCTGCGCCTCACGGCCCTCACGGCGCTCGTCTACGGGCTCGGGCTCGGCTGGGCGATCGCCTTCTAGTCGTCTTCGGCGGCGCTGTCGGCGTCACCCGCGGGGCGCGCGCGCCGCTCGGCAAGGTCGACGGCGACGGCATCCCTCAGGCGTCCGAAGAAGATGTACGCGACGCACGGTCCGATGACGGCCGCGATGATCGCGGCGAGCCACCAGGGCACACCCGCGAAGTACAGCGGGGCGAACACCACGGCGAAAATGCCGATACGGACGAGGCTGTACGCGACCCACGGTTTCACGTAGCAAGTGTAGGCACGACAGCCGAGGGGCAGAATGCCAGCCTAGAATTGCGACATGGCCCGCCTGCTCGTCATCCTGCCCTTCGTGGTGCTGGCTCTCGACGTGTTCGCGATCGTGGACGTGATTCTCACCGACCAGCGACGCGTGCGGGCCTTGCCGAAGGTCGTGTGGGTCATCCTCATCGTGCTCGTGCCGATCGTGGGAGCCCTGCTGTGGTTCTTCATCGGCAAGGAGCGGCGCGATCGGGGTGGTGAGCGGCGCACCATCGCACCGGATGACGACCCCGCGTTCCTGCGCAACCTGCGCCGCGACGAGGAGCATGACGAGCGCATCCGTCGACTGGAGCAGGAACTGGCCGAACTCGACGATGACCCGCCCAAGGACTGACTCGCCGGCCACCGATTTCGCAGTGGCCCTGCTCGATGAGTTCGTCCGACTGGGGGTACGCGATGTCGTGCTCGGTCCGGGGTCGCGGTCCCAGGCGCTCGCGCTCGCGGCTGCCGAGTTCGATCGCCTCGGACTTCTGACGCTGCGCGTGCGCGTCGACGAGCGGGTTGGCGGTTTTCTCGCGCTCGGAATCGCGGTCGAGACCGGCCGGCCCGTGCTCGTCATCACCACCTCGGGAACTGCCGTCGCGAACCTGCACCCCGCGGTGCTCGAGGCGCACCACTCGGGCGTGCCGCTCATCGTGCTCAGCGGAGACCGTCCGGACAACCTGCGCGGCATCGGGTCGAATCAGACCACAGAGCAGCCGGGAATGTTCGGCGGCGCCGTTCGGCGCGAGTGGGACGTCGCGGCGCCAGTGGGCGACGCCGGCGAGCAGGATGCCGCGGCTCAACTCGCACGCGATGCGCTGGCAGTGGCATCCGGACCCGTACATCTCAACCTCTCGTTCGCCGAGCCCCTCTCGGCAGCCTTCTCGCTGCCGGATGCGCCGGCTCCCGTCGCCGTGTCCGTGGTCGAGCTGCCCGCGGTGTCGGCGCACCCCGCGCCCGCGCCGCGCCTGAGTCTCGAGCCCAGCCCCGGAACGATCGTTATCGCGGGCACCGGTGCGGGCGAGCAGGCCGAGCAGGTCGCGCGCGAACTCGGCGCGCCGCTGCTCGCGGAGGTGGCGAGCGGAGCGCACTTCGGCCCCAACCTCGTGGTCGCGTACCGGCAGCTGCTGGGCACGGCCAACTTCGGCGACCGGGTCGAGCGCGTCGTCGTGTTCGGCCACCCGACCCTCAGCCGGGAGGTTCCCGCACTCATCCAGCGCGACGGTGTGAAGACGATCGTCGTGCGCGGCCGTTCGGCCGACGACTACAACCCCGGCCACCGGGTCTCCGTGTTCGCGGATGCCGTGACCGTCGCGGGCGACCCGCCGGACTCCTCTCGCTCGTGGGTGGGCCGCTGGGTGAGCGCTTCGCGCGCGCTCATCGAGCCTGCTGATACCGCGCCAGACGTCACCGCCGAGGCGGGCGCCCACGCTCGCGCCGAACTCGCCGCAGTGCGCGCTCCCGTCACGCGCCGCACCCTGGCGGAGGCGGTGTGGCGCGCAACCTGGCCACACGACCGGCTCGTGCTCGGCGCATCCCGCCTCATTCGCGAAGCGGACAACGTCGTGCCGGGCAAGAAGATCAGCGTGCACGCCAACCGTGGACTCGCCGGGATCGACGGCACGATCGCGACCGCACTCGGCATCGCCCTGTCGTCGCAGCCCGACTCCCAGGGCACGACTCGCGTACTGCTCGGCGACCTCGCCCTGCTCCACGATGCAGGGGCGCTGCTGTTCGGTGTCGGTGAGGTGCGGCCGCGCATCCAGGTGATCGTCGGCAATGACGGGGGCGGCACGATCTTCGACGGTCTCGAGGTCGCCGCGACCGCGGGTGCCGCGTTCGATCGCGTGCTGCTGACACCGCAGGAGGTGTCCATCGAGCAGCTCGCGTCCGCCTACGGGTGGGCATACCTGCGCGTCGACAACCGCGGGCAGCTCGACCAGGCGCTGACGGCATCCGTCGTTCCGACCGTCGTGGAAGTCCCGCTGCCGCGCTAGGCCCCTCCTGTTGAACGCGCGGCCGAGCGGATAACGTTGCGAGCATGAGCGCACTCAGCCCCGTCGACGCCGAATTCGACCTGTCCACGGTCGGCACGTCATCCACCCCCGGCATCACAGGGGGCAAGAAGGAGGCGGCGAAAGACCTCGACGACCGCAACGACGAACTCGCGGACCTGCAGGAGCGGCTCTACGCCGAGAGCAAGTTCGGGGGCGAGCGCAGCGTGCTGCTCGTGCTGCAGGCCATGGACACCGCGGGCAAGGGCGGCATCATCCGTCACGTTGTCGGCGGAGTGGACCCTCAGGGCGTGAAACTTCACGCGTTCAAAGCTCCGACCGACGAGGAGAAGAAGCACGACTTCCTCTGGCGGGTGCGACAGAAGCTGCCTGCGTCCGGCCAGATCGGCGTATTCGACCGTTCCCACTATGAGGACGTGCTGATCCATCGCGTGCGCGGCTTCTCGAAACCCGAAGAGATCGAGCAGCGCTACGGCCTCATCGCCGAATTCGAGCAGGAGCTCGTCGAGGCGGGAACGAGCATCATCAAGGTGATGCTCCACATCTCATCGGACGAGCAGAGGGCCCGCCTGGGGAAGCGCCTCGAGCGACCGGAGAAGAACTGGAAGTTCAACCCCGGCGACATCGACGAGCGCACCCTGTGGCCGGCGTACATGGAGGCGTACCAGATTGCGCTCATACGAACGTCGACCACGGATGCTCCGTGGTACGTCGTTCCCGCCGATCACAAGTGGTACGCGCGCTGGGCCGTGCAGGGACTGCTGCTCGAGGCACTTCGCGCACTTGACCCGCAGTGGCCCGCGGTCGACTTCGACGTGGAGGAGCAGAAGCGCAGGCTCGCCGCGAGCTAGCGGAAAGCGTCAACGATCGGCCGGAACTTGAGGGCCGTCTCGGCGAGCTCTCGGTCGGGTTCGGAGCCCTCGACGATGCCGGCGCCAGCGAAGGCCTGAATGGTTCCGTCCGGGGACACTTGCGCACAGCGCAGTGCGATCGCCCACTCGCCGTCGCCATTCGCGTCCACCCAACCGACCGGACCGGCGTAGCGGCCGCGATCGAAGGGCTCGAGCTCGTCGATGAGCGCGAGTGCGGCATCCGTGGGCGTACCGGCGACGGCAGCGGTGGGGTGCAGCGCCCCGACGAGGTCGAGCGCGCTCGAGCCGTCGGTAAGGGTGCCCGTGACGTCGCTGGCGAGGTGCCACAGGTTGGGCAGCTTGAGGGCGAACGGATGCTCGCTGGAGGTGAGCGCGCCCGTGTGCGGTGCGAGCGCGGTGAGCACGCTCTGCAGGGCGAAGTCGTGCTCCCCCTCGTCTTTGGCGGAAGCGACAAGGGCGGCCGCGGACGCCGCGTCGCTCTCCGCGTCCTCGCCCCTGGCCGCGCTGCCCGCGAGGATCCGGGCGCTGACGAGCCCGTTCTCGGAGCGCACGAGCGTCTCGGGACTCGACCCCACGAGTCCCTCGATCGCGTAGGTGAAGGTGTCGGGGTAGCTGCGCTGGAGGTGCGTGATGGCGCGACGCAGATCCCCGTCTGCGGGCACGTGCCCCAGCAGGTCTCTCGCGATGACGACCTTGCGCACCGCGCCGGCCGCGATGCTCTCGATCGCGCGGCGCACGGCGTTCGTGAAGACGCTGCGCGTCATCGTGCCGGGCAGCAGAGCGGTGCGGAACTCGGAGCCGGACGGCTCGACCGGCGGCAGCTCGGCACCATCGATGCGGGTGATCCAGGTGATGCCGTCGCGTCTGCCGACGACGACCGCGGGCACGATGAGCACGCTCGCGCTCGCCGAGCCGTCCGCGAAGGCGAAGCTGCCGAGTGCGACCAGCCCCGAACCGGGCAGCGAGACCGGATCGGTCACATCTGCCGTGGCGACGAACTCGCGCCAGGCGGCAGCGGCATCCGCGATTCTGTTCGGCCCCCTGAACTCAAGGCGAGCGGCCTCGCCGAACCCGATGATGCCGTCACCCTTGCGGATGAAGGCGAGCGGGTGCCGCGGCGAGAGCAATGGTACGAGGGCCCCGGGGTCCGGGATCGCCTCCGTCAGGACGCGCACACCCTCCACCCTACTCTCGGCTCCGAACCACCCCCGTGGACAGTAACCCTAGACTTGACCCGTGAGCAAGGCCGACATGAACAAGCGCCCGGATGAGGTCGCGGGCATGTTCGACGGCGTCGCCAAGCGCTACGACCTCACGAATACGGTGCTCTCCGGTGGCAATGCGATCCTGTGGCGATCCGCCATGGTGCGAGCGGTCGCGCCGATGGCAGGCGAGCGCATCCTCGATGTCGCGGCCGGCACCGGTACGAGCTCGGCCGCCCTGCAGCGTCACGGCGCCCGAGTCGTTGCGCTCGATTTCTCTCCCGGAATGATCGCCGAGGGGCGCCGCAAGCACAGGAACATCGAGTTCGTGCTCGGCGACGCGCAGAAGTTGCCGTTCGGCGATAACGAGTTCGACGCGGTCGCGATCAGCTTCGGGCTGCGCAACGTGTCGAACCCGAAGGCCGCGCTCAGCGAGATGTACCGCGTGCTCAAACCCGGCGGCCGGCTCGTGGTGTGCGAATTCTCGAAGCCGCCCGTGGCGATCTTCCGCGCCGGCTACTACACCTACATGCGCTACGTCATGCCGGTCATCGTCGACCGCACGAGCTCGAACCCTGAGGCCTACACCTATCTCGCGGAGTCCATCCGGGAGTGGCCCGACCAGGGCGAGCTCAGCCAGTGGATTCGCGGGGCGGGTTTCATCCGCGTCGCGTACCGCAATCTCACCGCCGGCGTGGTGGCCCTGCATCGGGGCCGCAAGCCGGTTGACGCAACGGTGCTGGCCTCGGTGGCCAAGCGCAAGGGCAACGCCACTCGCCCGATCAAGACGGCAGCCAACCCGAAGCCCTAGCGCTTCGCAACAGAAACCGGTCAAAGGAATCGTGAATCCGAGCGTCCCGCTTGCGCGCCGCAGCAACACGCTGAGTTCCTCGCTCGGTCTCGGCGAGAAGCTCTTCGCGTCGAGCGATGAGCGTCGGTTCGCGGAAGCCATCGAGAAGGGTCTCGAGGCCGTCGAGGCGGGCCTTCTCGCCCAGATGTCGTTCGCCGACGAGATCGCGGATGTCACGAGCCGCTACCTGCTCGAAGCGGGCGGCAAGCGCGTGCGTCCCGTGCTCACCCTCCTGACCGCGCAGCTGGGGGAGGGCAACAACGCCGACGTCATCTCGGCCGCGCAGGCAGTGGAGATCACGCACCTCGCATCCCTGTACCACGACGACGTCATGGATGAGGCGCAAATGCGCCGCGGGGTGCCGAGCGCCCAGAGCGTGTGGGGCAACTCCGTCGCAATCCTCACGGGTGACCTGCTGTTCGCTCGCGCGAGCAAGATCGGTGCGGGGCTCGGCGAGCGCGTTCTCGCCCTTCAGGCGGCGACGTTCGAGCGACTGTGCCTCGGCCAGCTCCACGAGACGATCGGCCCGCGCGACGACGAAGACCCCATAGAGCATTACATCCAGGTGCTCGCCGACAAGACCGGCTCCCTCATCGCCGCGGCCGCGCAGGTCGGCGTCATCTTCTCCAACGCTCCCGCCGAGTACCGCCAGCCCGTGCAGATCTTCGGTGAGAAGATCGGCGTCGCGTTCCAGCTGATCGACGATGTCATCGACCTCGCGTCCGAGGTCGATGACACGGGTAAGACGCCCGGCACCGACCTGCGAAGCGGCGTCGCGACGCTGCCACTGCTCTACTTGCGCGAGCTCGCCAAGACCGACACGGATGCCGACGAGCTGTTGCGAAGGATCGAACGCGACGTGACCTCGGCCTTCTACGGCGCGGCGGACGAGGCCGACCTCACCGCTGCGATCGCCGAGTTGCGCGAGCATCCGGTCACCCAGCAGACGCTCGCGGAGGCGCATCGCTGGTCTCGCGAGGCTGTCGACGCACTCGCCCCCCTGCCCGAGGGTCCGGTCAAGAAGGCCCTGACCCGTTTCGCCGAGACGATCGTGGAGCGCTCCAACTAGTGACCAAGAAACTACGCCTGGCCATCGTCGGTGCCGGACCCGCGGGAATCTACGCCGCGGACATCCTGCTCAAGGCCGAGAAGCAGTTCGACGTCTCCATCGACCTCTTCGAGCAGCTGCCTGCGCCGTATGGGCTCGTGCGCTACGGGGTCGCGCCCGATCATCCGCGCATCAAGGGCATCATCACGGCGCTCAAAGACGTGCTCGACACGGGCCACATCCGCCTGTTCGGCAACGTGCTCTACGGTCGCGACATCACTCTCGGCGACCTCAAGCAGCACTACAACGCCGTCATCTTCTCGACGGGTGCGATTCGGGATGCCGCGCTGAACATCCCCGGAATCGACCTGCCCGGCAGCTTCGGCGCCGCCGATTTCGTGAGCTGGTACGACGGCCACCCGGACTACCCGCGGGAGTGGCCGCTCGATGCGCGCGAGGTCGCCGTGGTCGGCAACGGCAACGTCGCGCTCGATGTGGCCCGCATGCTCGCAAAGCACGCGGATGACCTGCTGCCGACCGAGATTCCCGCGAATGTCTACGAGATTCTCACGGCGTCTCCCCTAACCGATGTGCACGTGTTCGGGCGTCGCGGTCCCATGCAGGTCAAGTTCACGCCACTGGAACTCCGGGAGCTCGGGGAGCTCGACGACGTCGACATGGTCGTCTATGAGGAGGACTTCGACTACGACGAGGCCTCGAAGCTCGCCATCGAGACGAACAAACAAGTGCTCGTGATCGACAAGATCTTCCGCAAGTGGCGCGACGAGCCGCAGACGGGAGCCTCTCGCCGACTGCACCTGCACTTCCACGCCCGCCCCGTCGAGGTGCTGGGAACCGACCGCGTGGAGGGTTTCCGCTACGAGCGCACGAAGCCCGACGGGCAGGGTGGCGTCGTCGGAACGGGCGAGTTCCGCGAGGTGCCCGTGCAGGCGGTGTACCGCGCGGTCGGCTATTTCGGTTCCCCCCTCGACGGGATTCCGTTCGACGAGCGGCGCGGCGTCATCCCGAACCGCGAGGGTCAGGTGCTCGACGATCGTGACGAGCAGGTGAATGGCGTCTATGCGACCGGGTGGATCAAGCGCGGCCCGGTTGGGCTCATCGGCCACACGAAGAGCGACGCGATGGAGACCATCAAGCACGTGCTCAACGACCAGGCCAATTGGTGGTCGCCCGCCCATCCCGAGGAGGAGGCGGTGACGGCTCTGCTCACGAGCCGCGGTGTTGAGTACACCAACCTCAACGGCTGGCACAATCTCGACGCCCACGAGCTGTCGCTCGGCGGGCTGCAGGGTCGCACGCGCATCAAGGTCGTGCCGCGCGACGAAATGGTGCAGATCTCGAACGGGCGCGCTTAGCCAGTTCAGAGGATGGGCATAGCGCAGCCATAGTCGGCTCACGGTCGAACCCCCGACCGGCGGCTACCTCGCCTACGCCAACCTGGGGCTCTAAGCTCATCGCGTGACCGATCGACTCGATCCCGCGCGACTCGACGAACTCTGGGACTTCGCCGATCCGGCGGGGTCGGCGGAGCGGTTCCGCGGCGAACTGACCGTGGCACCGCCCGTCGCCGCCGCCGAGCTCGCCACGCAGCTCGCGAGGGCGCTGGGGCTCTCCGGGCGGAGCGATGAAGCGCATGCCGTGCTCGACGGAATCGAATCGAATGAGCCGGCGGTAGGCATCCGTCTCGCTCTCGAACGCGGTCGGCTGGCCAACTCGTCCGCGCGGCCCGCGGAGGCGACAACCCTCTTCGCACAAGCGCTCCGGCTCGCCGAGCAGCAACACGAAGACTTTCTCGCGGTTGACGCCGCGCACATGCTCGCGATCGCCGACGAAGCGCACTCGGGGGAGTGGGCGGCCCGAGGCATTCAACTCGCCGAGGCATCGACCGACGCTCGCACCAAGCGCTGGGCGATCGCGCTGCACAACAACCTCGGCTGGACCCACCACGAGGCGGAGCTCTTCCCCGAGGCGCTCGAGGAATTCCAGCTGGCGGATGCCGCAGCTCGCGCTCACGGCACCGACGAGCAGCGCCAGCTCGCCGAGTGGGCGATCGCGCGCTGCCTGCGTTCTCTCGGTCGCCGAGCTGAGGCGCTCGAGATCCAGGAACGGCTCGTCGTGCTGCGGCCGAACGATGAGTTCGTGATCGAAGAGCTCGCGCAGCTACGCGCCGCGCAGTAGCCGCATGCCGTGGGGCGGGTCCCCGAGCGCGACGATGAGCTCCTCGCCGACCGCCGCGAGCTCGTCGTCGCCGACCGGCCCGAGGGCGTCGAAGATGAACACCGCCCGCGTCGTCGCCGGGCTCAGTCTCGTGCGCACGCACTGGCGCCAGTTCCAGCGCCGGCAGGTCACTCCCGCGTCGTCGCGCCAGATGACCTCGCCTGGTTCCGGATGCTCGACAACGGGCATCCCGTCGGCGATCGTGTCGAACGACTCGGAGCCGTCGGCCCTCGCCAATCGCAGGGGTCCGGAATACCCATCGAGATCTTCGCCGCCGGCGGGCACGACGTGGAGCACCGAGATCGCGTTGTAGATGTCGGTCACGCGGTCGATGCGGGGCAGCCCCCCGGATGCGCGGCGCACGAGCGCGTCGACGCTCGGCCGGGTGCGCCTCGCGTTCGCCCCGAACTCGCGGAACGCCTCGCGCCAGGCTTCGAGGTGCTCGTGCTCGAGCGCAATCTCGGCCGCCGCGGCCCGCGCGAGCCATGCCTCGCTCGCAGCGTTGCTCTCGCCGCCGGCAACGTTCTCCGCGACGACGATGAGCGCGCGGTAGTCGGGTCGCAACTGCAGCACCGAGTCGTCGATGGATGCCGCATCGAGCCACTCCTGCAGTTCGGGGGAGAGGCCCGTCATTGCACGGCCGCAGTCAGTCGAGCGATGTTGTCGAGGGTCGCAGAGAGCGAGCTGCGCTTCTGCCATTCCTCCAAAGTCAGCTGCCGGCTGTTCTCCCGGTAGGAATCCTCGATCGATCGAAGTGAGCGCAGGAAGCTGCGCCCGCGCACCATCACCGATACCTCCAGGTCGAGAGTGAACGAACGCATGTCCATGTTGCTCGACCCGATCACCGAGACTTCGTCGTCGATAGTCATGTGCTTGGCGTGGAGGATGGTGGGCGACTTGTAGAGGTAGATCATGACGCCGGCCCTGAGCAGGGTCTCGTAATAGCTGCGCTGAGCGTGGTAGACGAAGAACTGGTCGCCGATCTCCGAGACGAACAGCTCGACGTGCAGTCCGCTCTGGGCGGCGGTCGTGATCGCGTAGAGCATCGAGTCGTCGGGAACGAAATACGGGCTGACGAGGATGATCTTCTCCTGCGCCGCGTAGACGAGCGAGTTGAACATGCGCAAGTTGTTCTCGCCCGAGAATCCTGGACCGCTCGGAACCACTTGGCAGTCGAGCCGCCCGTCACCCGACTCCCGCACGGGCGCGGCCTCGCGCTCGAGCAGCTCGCCGGTCTCCGAGTACCAGTCGGTCACGAACAGCGCGTCGATGCCTGCGACCACCGGACCTTCGAATCGCGCCATGAAGTCCTTCCAGTGCAGCCCGCGCTTGTGGTTCTTCTTGCGCTGGTAGCCGGTCTCCACCACGTTCTGCGATCCCGTGTATGCGAGCGTTCCGTCGATGACCATGAGCTTGCGGTGATTGCGCAGGTCGGGCCGCTGGATCTTGCCGCGCAGCGGCTGGAAGGGCAGCATGAGGTGCCACTTCACGCCCATGCGATTGAGGCGTCTCACCGTTCGCCGGTATCCCGGGTATTGCACGTTACCGAGGTGGTCGAGCAGCACGCGAACGACCACGCCGCGCTTGTGCGCATCCTCGAGCGCGTCGAAGAACGGGGCGGTCACGTTGTCGAGCAGCAGGATGTAGAACTCCACGTGCACGGTCTTCGTGGCGTCGCGGATCGACTGCGTCATCGCGTCGAGAGCCTTCTGGTTGTCGGAGAACAACTCGGCACTGTTTCCGCCCACGAGCGGCATGGCCCCGAGCTTGCGGTTGAGCTCGACGACGGGCTCGAGCCAAACCGGCCACGGCGGATCCCGCTCCACGCGATCGAAGCCTTCCGTCGTCTCGAGGATGTAGTCGTTGATCTCCCGTTGCTTGAGCCGCCGCGACTTGGGCAGCCTCGCCTGCCCCACGATGAGGAACAGAATGATGCCGATGTATGGGATGAAAAAGATCGCGAGCAGCCAGGCGAGCGCCGTCTGCGGCCGACGGTTGCGGGGCACGTAGATGATCGCGAACACCCGGATCGCGAAGTCGAGCACGAACAGCGCGATGGCCAGTGTCACGCTGAACCAGCCGTCGCCCGTCGTCGCTACCATCGCTCGCAGTCTAGCGACGAGGATGCACGGCGCTCGCTTAGCGGAAGTTCACGAACTGCAGCGCGACGTCGAGATCCTTGCCCTTGAGCAAAGCCATGGTGGCCTGCAGGTCGTCGCGGCTCTTCGACTGCACGCGCAGCTCGTCGCCCTGTATCTGGCTCTTCACGCTCTTGGGGCCTTCGTCGCGGATGATCTTCGAGACCTTCTTGGCGTCCTCCGACGAGATGCCGTTCTTGAGGTTCACGTCGATGCGAAACTCCTTACCGCTCGGATACGGTTCTCCCGCGTCGAGGCTGCGGAGCGAGATGCCGCGCTTGATGAATTTCTGTTCGACGACCTCGAGCACCGCCTTGACGCGCTCCTCGGCGCTCGCCTTGAGCAGCAGCTTGTCGCCGCTCCACTCCGCCGAAGCACCGACGCCCTTGAAGTCGTAGCGCTGGGCGATCTCCTTCTGAGCCTGGTTGACGGCGTTGTCCGCCTCCATCTTGTCGACCTTGCTCACAACGTCGAATGAGGAATCTGCCATGACCCCATGCTAGAACGTCCTCTGTGACCGATCGACGGAAACTCCTGATCGCGGGCGCCGTCATCGCGGTAGCGGCGCTTGTCATAGCCGTGCTCGTCATCGCGCGTCAGCCGCAGTACGAGGATGCCCAGTTCGCTGAGCAGTCCGCGCCGGCACCGCTCGCGGCGACGCCGACGAGGCCGGGCATCGCCGGGGTGGTCGACGCGCACTGGTCGGAGCGGGTGGCGGCGGCGACGGGCATCCCGGAGCGCGCGCTCATCGCCTACGCCGGCGCGGCTCTCACGGCCAACGAGATCAAGCCGGGGTGCGGCATCGGCTGGAACACGATCGCGGCGATCGGCCTCGTCGAGAGTGACCACGGGCGCCACGACGGCTCGCAGCTCGACGACAACGGCACGGCGGTTCCACCGATCTTCGGGATCGTGCTGGACGGCGGCGACACAGCCAATATCCCGGATTCCGACGACGGCGAGTTCGACGGGGACAAGCGCTACGACCGCGCGGTCGGCCCCATGCAGCTCATCCCCGCGAGTTGGCGCAACTGGCGTTTCGACGGCAACGGCGACGGGCTCGCCGACCCGCAGAACATCGACGACTCCGCTCCGGCGGCCGCCAACTACCTGTGCCGCGCGAGTGACGGCGACATGGCGAGCGAGGAGGGTTGGCGCACGGGCATCGCGGCGTACAACTCGGCCGGCGGCTACCTGCGCGACGTCGCCGAAGCGGCCCAGCGGTACGGCGCCGCCGCCGACTACTAGGCCTGCGCGGGCCGCGTCGTGCTGGAGCGCACGATGAGCTCGAACGGCAGCGGAGTGTTCGACGAAGCATCGGCCGTGTGCGTGGGCTGCAGCTGCTCCATGAGGATGTCGACGGCCATCCGCCCCTGCAGCGCCGGGAATTGGGCGATGGTCGTGAGGCCGAAGAACTCGGCGAGCTCGTGGTCGTCGATGCCGATGACGGACACGTCGTCGGGCACGTGGAGCCCGAGGTCGCGTGCGGCAAGGATCGCGCCGATCGCCATCTCATCGGATGCCGCGAAGATCGCCGTGGGCCGCTTGCGCGGGTTGCCGAGAAGCTGCTTGGCCGCAGCGTGGCCGCCCTGAAGGGTGAAATCGGCGGCGTGGAACAACGTCGGGTCAATCGCGACGCCCGCCTCTTCGAGCGCGGCCTCGTAGCCGTACCGCCGGTTCGTCGGGAGGTGGAAGTCGAGTTCATAGTCGGGGTTGCCGCCGATGTGCGCGATCGCCCTGTGGCCGAGCGCGAGCAGGTGCTCCGTCGCGAGCCTCGCGATCGCCACGTCGTCCACGCTCAGAGTGCGCACGCCGGGCAATGGGCCGCCGACGCCCACGATGGGCTTGTTCATGTCGAGCAGGCGGCTCACCTCGTTAGGCGTCAGTTCCAGGGAGATGGCGATGACCGCATCCACACGTTTTCTCAGCAGGAAGTGCTCGAAGACCGTGCGGCGCTCGTCGTTGCCGCCACTGAGGTTGTAGAGCGTGAGGTCGTAGCCGTGGCTCAGAAGGGCCTGTTCCGCCCCCTCCAGTACGGCGCCGTAGAACCAGCGATTGAGGAAGGGGATGACCACGCCGACGTTCTTCGTGCGGCCGGTGGCGAGGCTCGACGCGTTCGACGAGACCACGTACTCGAGCTCGAGTGCCGCAGCGTGCACGCGTCGCCGGGTTGCCTCCGACACGTGGCCGTTGCCGCTGAGGGCGCGCGAAACGGTCGCGGTCGAGACCCCGGCGAGCTGGGCGACCTCGTTGATTCCCGGCATGCGGCTGCACCTCCTCGGTCGAGAGCCGATCCTACCGGCGTGCGGACTGGTCACACAGCCGCCCCCGACCTTGTATCCTTGTTCAGCGCGTTCGGTCAGGTGACCACATGTGGTCGGAAGCGCCCTGGCAAGTTACCCAAGCGGCCAAAGGGATCTGACTGTAAATCAGACGGCTTCGCCTTCACAGGTTCGAATCCTGTACTTGCCACGGAAACGAGAGAACGCCCCCCGACACTGTTCCGGGGGCGTTCTTGGTTTGTGCCGAGCCACCCCCACTCAAGCGCTCAGGCGGTTGTATCGGCGCCGCCACCTTGGGGCGTTCAATTGTTAGCTACTTGTGGATGAGAGGCCCTTCACCGGCCTACGGGCCTGCGCAAGGTACACTGCACATGAGAGTGGCCTCCTGTGCCAACCGGTGCGGCCCCCTGCTCCCACGTTTGAGGAGCAAATCATGGGCATGATGTATTACGCCGATTCCCGAGTGGCGATCGAGGTCGATGACCGTGCGCTCGCGCACATCAAGATGGTGATGGTCAGCAAACTCCGCCGCAACGAGTCGTTCACATTCTCTTGGGACAGGCCGGACGGTGGCGGTCGGATGAGTTTCTGGATGGCCTCAACGATTCCGCTCGTGTTCGAGTTCTCCGACCCCACCCCGGTGATGATCAATCGCCAGTGGGTCGAGGAGATGAGCCAGGCGGCGGGTTCCCTTCACGGGTTGTTCCTTCTTCCCGAGCCCGAGTTGGTGCAGTAGGGCGCAGGGTCAGCCGTACCCGAGCTCCCAGTCGTCGATCGTGCGGAGGTCGGCGCGGTCGTACGCAACCGTGCGGCTGGTGGGGCGGTGCCGCGCGACGAGGTCTCGAGCCATCTCCTTGGCGCGTATCGCGGCGGATGAGTCGCCTTCGACCGCATTGATGATGGACCCCTTCATCAGAATGTGGAAGGAGAGGGCGAACTCGTCAGGGTCGAGAAGACCGGCCTCGTTTGCGAGTCTGGCGACCAGGTCGCGGATGTTCACGAGATATTTCGCGCTCGCGATGCCGAGTGGATGCTCACGTCCCATCTCGAGGAGCACGTTGATGAAACTGCAGGCCTCGTAGTCGTCACGCTGGAACCAGTCGTGGAAGACCTCGAAGATGGCGAGCAGCCGCGCGTCGGGTGTGGCGCCGCGTGACCGGGCACCCGCCTCGACGATGTCATGCGTCCACTGCTGCTCCCGCCGTTCGAGGAACACGGCCGCGAGCTCGTCCCGGTTCTCGAACTCTCGAGACAGTTGCTCGTCTGTGACGCCGGCGGCGAACTGGATCTCCAGCAGACTCACGTCGCGGATGCCGCGCTGCGCGAATAGAGGGTAGGCGGCGTCGATAATTCGGTCGCGCACGGCGACCCTGTCTCGACCCGAATACATCTGGACAGTGTAGGTACACCTTCCTAACAAACACTAGGGGCTTGCGCCGGACGCGCGGATGCGCGGGGGCACGCACCTAGGCTTGTCAGGTGCCTCACGACGAATTGCTCGACCTTGCCCGTGACATCGCGCTTCGGGCGGGAGAGTTGGCGGCGTTGCGCCGGCGCGAGGGGGTCGAGGTTGCGGCATCCAAGTCGTCTCCTGTCGACATCGTGACCGAGGCTGATCGCGAAACCGAGGCGCTCATCAGGGGGCTGCTGGCGGATGCGCGCCCGAACGACGGTTTTCTCGGTGAGGAGAGCGGGTCGGGGTCGAGCTCGAGCGGCCTCACGTGGGTCGTCGACCCCATCGATGGCACCGTCAACTTTCTCTACGGGCTGCCGCACTACGCCGTGAGCATCGCGGTGGTGGAGGGCGAGCCGGACCCGCTCACGTGGACCGCGCTCGCCGGCGCGGTCGTCAATCCCGCGATCGGCGAGATCTTCACCGCGACCGCGGGTGGCGGAGCATTCCTCGGCGAGCAGCCGATCCGGGTCGCGGCTCCGGTGGCGTTGTCGCAGGCACTCATCGCCACGGGTTTCGCCTACGACTCGGCCATGCGCGGCCGCCAGGGCGAGCTCGTCGCGCGCCTGCTGCCGCTCGTGCGCGACATCCGGCGCCAGGGCACCGCCTCGCTCGACCTCTGCTTCGTTGCCTCTAGCCGCTACAACGCCTACTTCGAGCGCACGTTGAGCCCGTGGGATCACGCCGCGGGAGCGCTCATTGCGCGGGAGGCGGGCGCGACCGTCAAGGGTCGGGCCGACGCGGCACCTGACCGGGATTTCATCCTTGCCGCCCACCCGGATGTCGCGGCCGCTCTCGAGCGCACTCTGGACCGACTCGCACTCTGAGCCGCGTGGTGCGACTGAGGTCAGTGGCGAACGAGCGATATACCCGTTAGCCTTGACCAATTCGTTACATACGCGTGCATTGAGCGCGCGTAATCAACGCCCGAAGAACCGGCCATGGCCCATTCCCGGCTGCCGTTTGCTGGAGGAGATTTTCATGTCGATGCGCACGCTCGCCACCGCGTCGACCCTCGCTGCCCCGATCACCGGGGTCGCCTAAGTGACTTTCGATAACGTGCAGGGCAGCGCTGCGGGCGCTGCACCGATGACGCGTCGGCAGGCGCGGGAACTCGAGAACGCCGCAGCCGCTCGTGTGCCGGCCAAGGTCGTTCCCGCGAAAGCGGAGTACCCGCGTCGCTCGGTAGCGACCACGTCGCCCAAGCTCGTCCAGGTCAAGCGCACCGTCAAGCGTGGCAAGGCCTCCACGCGCCCCTCCACACGCCGCCCCGGTTCGAGCGCATCATCCAAGTTCCTGTCGCTAGGCGCGATGCTGTTCGCTGCGGCGCTCCTGGTCGGGATGTCGGTGCCGGCGAACGCGTTCATCAGCGCCGAATCCCTGTCGGCTGATGCGTCGCCATTGCGGGTAGCGCAGAAGGAGGTTTTGCCGGCGCAGAGCCTGGCGGTCTCGCCTGACGTCGCCAGCATCGCGCCGATCCGCGACAACTACGAAGTCATCTCATACGCGCAACTGCTCCAGCTCAAGTACTCCGGCGCGAGCTACGCGTACACGGCGACGACCGGCGCCGTGCGCTGGCCGTTCCCGTACCACGTGCCGATCACCGACGGGTTCGGAGAGCGAGTCGGCGGATTCCACAAGGGCGTCGACTTCGTGCCCGGCGGTGGAACTCCGATCTACGCGATCGCCGACGGCATCGCGTCGGTCGCCGGGGAGGACTACTCGGGTTACGGCAACCACGTCATCATCCAGCACGATCTGGGCGGGGTCGACGTGGAGAGCCTTTACGCGCACATGATCTCCGGCTCGAGCCCCATCGTGCAGGGCCAGGAGGTCAAGGTCGGCGACTTCCTCGGGCTTGTCGGTGACACCGGCGTCGCCTACGGCGCGCACCTGCACTTCGAGATCCACATCAACAAGGTGCCGATCGACCCGTTCGCCTGGCTGCAGGCGAACGCAGTCAACTAAGGCCTCGTCAGTCGGCGATCCAGACGGTCGTGTCCGCGGGCAGTGCCCCGCCGGTGATCGACTCGCTCGAGAGCACGATGTCGCCGACGGGAAGCTCGACGGCAACCTCGCCCGTGTTCGCGATCACGGTGATGTCACCGTTGCGGAAGGCGACGACTTCTGCCCCGTAGCCCGTGACCCACTCGATCGTGCCCGTGCCGAGTCCGTGCTCGCGCCGCAATCGCAGGGCGCTGCGGTAGAGCTCGAGGGTGCTGCCCGGAACGCCATCCTGCGAGTCACGCGCGTAGGGTGCCCAGTCGTCCGGCTGCGGGAGCCAGCTGTTGCCCGTCGAGTTGAAGCCGTAGGCCGGCTTGTGGGCTTCCCAGGGGATCGGCACGCGGCATCCGTCGCGACCGTATTTCTCGCCGTGGGTGCGGAACCAGGTGGGGTCCTGTCGCGCGGAGTCGGGAAGGTCGATCACTTCGGGCAGTCCGAGTTCTTCGCCCTGGTAGACGTAGCTGCTGCCGGGAAGGGCCAGCATGAGGGATGTCGCGGCTCGTGCCCTGCGCAGTCCGAGCACGCGGTCGGGCTGCCCGGCTGACTTCGGGCCGATGCCGGCGCCCTGCGGATTCTCGGTGGTGAGCGCGAGGCGGCTGGCGTGGCGCACGACGTCGTGGTTGGACAACACCCACGTGCTGGGTGCCCCGACGCCGGCGAAGGCGCTGATCGAGCGGTCGATCACGCGCCGCTGGGCGGGTGCGGACCAGTCGGTGAACATGTAGTCGAAGTTGAACGCCTGGCTCATCTCGTCCGGGCGCACCCAGAGGGCCATCTTCTCGAGCGGGTCGACCCAGGCCTCGGCGCACAGTACGCGGTCGCCCTCGTACTCGGCGAGCACCTCATGCCATTCGCGCCAGATCTGGTGCACCTCCGGCTGCGCCCAGTACGGCGGGTCAGGCGTTTCTTCGGGCACCGCCATAGAGGTGAGAACGCCGTCGTGGTCGATCGCGGTTCCGCCCATGCTGCCGGCTTCGGTCGGAGGCGTGTAGTCGGGAAAGGCGGGGTCTTTGATCATGCCGTGCGCGACATCCACTCGGAAACCGTCGACGCCGCGATCCAGCCAGAACCGCAGGATGTCATGGAACTGCTCGCGCACCCACGGGTTGCGCCAGTTGAGATCGGGCTGCGAGGTGTCGAAGATGTGCAGGTACCACTGTCCTGGTGAGCCGTCGGGATTGGTGATGCGGGTCCACATCGAACCGCCGAACACCGACTCCCAGTTGTTGGGCGGCAGGTTGCCGTTCTTGCCCTTGCCGTCCCGGAACAGGTAGCGGTCACGCTCGGGCGATCCCTCCGGCGCGGCGAGCGCGGCTTGGAACCACTCGTGCTGGTCTGACGTGTGGTTGGGCACCATGTCGGCGATGACCTTGAGGCCGGTCTCGTGCGCGGCGGCGAGCATCCTGTCGAAGTCCTCGAGGGTGCCGAAGAGAGGGTCGACGTCGCAATAGTCGGAGACGTCGTAGCCGGCGTCTTTCTGCGGCGACCGGAAGAACGGAGAGAGCCAGACCGCGTCGACGCCGAGTTCGGCGAGGGCGGGCAGCCGGTTGGTGATGCCCGTGAGGTCGCCGACCCCGTCACCCGTCGAGTCGGCGAATGAGCGGGGGTACACCTGATAGATGACGGCGCTGCGCCACCATTCAGACCCTGTGGTCACGAGCTTCTCAGAAGGCTCTTCACGGTCGGCGGGCGCGGTGGATTCCGTGTCGCTTTCTAGGGTCATGCGAACACGATACGGCATTTTGAGCCGGATGTAAGCGCTTGCACGTTGGCCCGCCGGTTGTGCTAACCCGACAGGCCAGTTGGCAAACGCCGTCGGACAGAGTATGAATGGAAACGCTTGCAGTTCTGCGAGCGCATCGAGAGTACGGCCTCGCCGGCGGTGCGGATCACGCAATCACGATCCGTCTGCGCCGGAGTAGATGGGCGCCGGCAATGAGGCCGTCCGCACACGAAAGGTGACACCAATGAAGGTGAAATCACGCAGCATACTCGCGGTGGGGGCGGCGGCAGCAGTCGCTCTCCTCGCCCTCGCAGGTTGCGCGCCTGCGGGCGAGACGCCCGAGCAGGGGACCGGAACGCTCACGGTGTGGGTCGACGCCGACCGCGCCGCAGTGCTCAAAGACGTCGCCGCCCAGTTCAAGGAAGACAAGGGCATCACCGTCAAGCTCGTCACGAAGGACTTCGGCGACATCCGAGACGACTTCATCACCCAGGTTCCGACCGGCAAAGGCCCCGACATCATCGTCGGAGCGCATGACTGGCTCGGCAAGCTCGTGCAGAACGGTGTTGTCGCTCCCCTCGAGCTCGGTGACAAGGCGGGTGATTTCCAGGACGTCGCCATCACGGCCATGAGCTTCGAAGGCCAGACGTACGGCCTGCCGTACTCGGTCGAGAACATCGCCCTCCTGCGCAACGTCGACCTCGCTCCCGAGGCGCCTGCAACCTTCGACGAGGCAGTCGCTGCGGGCCAGGCGCTCGTCGCCGCGGGCACCGCGACCTACCCGTTCCTCGTTGGCCTCGACCCGAACGCGGCCGACCCGTACCACCTGTACCCGCTGCAGGCATCCTTCGGCGCCCCGGTGTTCGGCCTCGACGAGAACGGCACCTACGACGCGTCCAAGCTCGAGCTCGGTACGCCGGGTGGCGATGCGTTCGCGCAGTTCCTCGCGACCCAGGGTGCGGCCGGCGTGTTCAACACGAACATCACGGGTGACATCGCCAAGGAAGAGTTCAACGCGGGCAAGTCGCCGTTCTTCCTGACCGGACCCTGGAACGTGCCGGCGGCTGCAGAGGCAGGGATCAACTACGCGATCGACCCGATTCCGACCACCGGTCCCGACCCGGCAACACCGTTCGTCGGCGTGCAGGGCTTCTTCATCAGTGCGAAGAGCGAGAACACCCTCGCGGCCAACGAGTTCCTCGTGAACTACCTCGGCACCGAGGCCGTGCAGACGGCGCTCTACGAGGTCGGCGGCCGCGCGCCCGCGCTGCTCTCGGCATTCGACGCAGCCAAGTCGAACCCGGATGTCGCCGCGTTCGGTGAGGTGGGCGCCAACGGTGTTCCGATGCCCAACGTTCCCGCGATGGACGCCGTGTGGGCGGACTGGGGAACCACCGAGGTCGCGATCATCAACAACACGGGTGACCCGGTCACCCTGTGGCAGGCGATGGTCGCCAGCATCCAGTCGAAGATCGACGCATCATAACGATCGGATGAGCGGGCCGGCGGGCGGAGCGATCCTCCCGCCGGCCCCACTCAGCGCCGGTTCGCCGGCGCGGAAGGAGCGTCATGACCTCAGTGCTCACCCGGCCCACTCGCGAGCGATCATCGCTCACGGGCATCCTCGTGAAGATCGTTCTGCTCGGCATAGTCGACGCGCTCGCCGTCTTCGCGCTGTTCACGCTCTTCATGCAGCAGTCATGGCTGGTGTTCGGCATCGCGCTCGCCGTGACGCTCGCCCTCAACTTCATCTACCTCAAGCCCGGGCTGCTGCCGGCCAAGTACCTCGCTCCGGGCATCGTCTTCCTCGCCATCTTCCAGATCTTCGTGGTGCTCTACAGCGGGTACATCGCGTTCACCAACTACGGCGACGGTCACAACAGCACGAAGGAAGACGCGGTCACCGCGATCATCGCGCGCTCGCAGGAGCGCGTACCGGACTCGCCCGCCTACGGCCTCACTGTTCTCGACCAGCTCGGCCAGGTCAGTTTTCTCGTCACGGATCCCGATGGTGAGGTCTTTCTCGGCGGCCAGGACCGCCCCCTCGACGAGGTCACCAACGCGGGCACCGACGGCACTGGCAAGGCCGATTCCCTGCCCGGCTACACGACGCTCACTTTCCAGGATCTGATCTCCCGCCAGAGCGAGATCGCGAGCATCTCGGTGCCGCTGACAGACGATCCGAACGACGGCGCCCTGCGCACCCCCGATGGCAGCACCGCCTACCTCTACACGTCGACGTTCGTGTACGACGAGCAGGCCGACACGTTCACCGACACCGAGTCGGGCGAGGTGTACACCGACGGCGGCAACGGCTCCTTCGTGAGCGCCGACGGCACCGAGATCCAGCCGGGATGGAAGATCGACGTCGGGTTCGCCAACTTCGCCCGCGCATTCGGCGAGGAGGATATCCGGGGCCCGCTCCTCGGCGTGGTCGCCTGGACCTTCGCGTTCGCGATCCTGTCGGTCGCCCTCACGTTCGCCCTCGGGCTCTTCCTCGCCCTCGTCTTCAATGACTGGCGGATGAAGGGGCGCAGGTTCTACCGCGTGGCGATCATCCTTCCGTACGCCTTCCCGGGGTTCCTCTCCGGCCTCGTCTGGCTAGGACTGTTCAACCAGGACTTCGGGTTCATCAACCAGGTGCTGCTCTTCGGTGCGGATATACCGTGGCTGACGCATGAATGGCTCGCCAAGGCGAGCGTGCTCATCGTGAACCTGTGGCTCGGCTTCCCGTACATGTTCCTGATCTGCACGGGTGCGCTGCAGTCGATTCCCGACGAGCTCACGGAGGCTGCCAAGGTGGACGGAGCGAGACCGTGGTCGGTGTTCCGGCTCATCAAGTTCCCGCTGCTACTCGTCTCGGTAGCACCGCTGCTCATCGCGTCGTTCGCGTACAACTTCAACAATTTCAATATCATCTACATGCTCACCGGCGGCGGGCCCCGCAATCCCGAGGCCGGCGTCGATGCGGGCGCCACCGACCTGCTCATCACCCTCGTCTACAAGGTGGCGTTCGGAAGCGGAACGGGTCGTGACTACGGCCTTGCCAGCGCGTTCGCGATCCTCATCTTCATCATCGTCGCGGTCGTCTCCGTGATCGGTTTCCGCCAGACCAAGGCACTCGAGGAGCTCAACTGATGACTGCCGAAACTCTCATGACCGCCGAAACGGCACCGCGGGTCATCCCGCTGAAGCGCAAGCTCACGCCGGGCCGGTGGTTCCGCGAGACCGGCTGGCGCCACGTCGTCGGTATCGTGGTCGTCGCCTTTGCCGTGTTTCCCCTGCTCTACGTGCTGTCGGCCTCGTTGAACCCGACGGGCACGCTCGTCGGATCGAACGCCCTCTTCCGCTCGATCGACTTCTCCAATTACGTCGACTTGTTCAACCTGCCGCAGCAGCCATTCGCCGCCTGGTTCATGAACTCGATCGTCATCGGGCTCGTAACCGCCGTCGGCACGGTGTTCCTCGGTGCCCTCGCCGCCTACGCGTTCTCGCGCATGCGATTCACCGGCAGGCGAGTGGGACTTCTCAGCCTGCTGCTCGTGCAGATGTTCCCGCAGCTGCTGGGCGTCGTTGCCATCTTCCTGCTGCTCTCGGCGATCGGCGACATCTTCCCGATCCTGGGGCTCGGGTCGCAGCTCGGCCTCATCCTCGTCTACCTCGGCGGGGCTCTCGGCGTGAACACCTACCTCATGTACGGCTTCTTCAACACGGTTCCCGTGTCGATCGACGAGGCGGCGAAGATCGACGGGGCGAGCCATGCCCAGATCTTCTTCACGATCATCCTTCGCCTTGTCGCCCCCATCCTCGCGGTCGTCGGCCTTCTCTCGTTCGTCGCCACGATGAGCGAGTTCGTGGTCGCGAGCGTCGTGCTGCAGGAGCCAGCTCGCCAGACCCTCGCCGTCGGGCTCTACACGTTCGTGTCGCAGGAGACCTCGAAGAACTGGACGATGTTCGCGGCGGGTGCCGTGCTGTCCGCGATTCCGGTGATGGCGCTTTTCCTGTATCTGCAGAAGTACATCGTGGGCGGTCTCACAGCCGGTTCGGTCAAGTAGTGCAGCGATTGCTTCCGCACCACGACGGCTCGCCCCTGTACGTCTCGGCCGATGCGCCAAGCCTCGGCGACGTGGTGAAGGTGCGCATGCGCATCCCGGAGTCATATCAGGCCGTCAGCGCCGTACGCACTCGGTCGAACCCCGACCACGAGCCGCGTTTCTCGCTCGCGAAACGTATCGGTGCTCGCGACGGCTGGGACTGGTGGGAGGCCGACATCGAGGTCGAGAACCCGGTTCACGGGTACCGGTTTCTCATCTCTCATGCCGACGGTTCCCACGCGTGGCTGAACGCCGCGGGGCTGTCGGTGATCGAGACGCTCGACGTGCACGACTTCAGGCTTGTGGCGCATCCAGCCCCGCCCGCCTGGGGGCGATCGACGGTGATGTACCAGATCTTCCCCGACCGCTTTGCGCGATCGTCTGCGGCGGATGCGCGCGGGCTGCCGTCGTGGGCGAAGCCGGCGAAGTGGAGCGACGAACCCATCCACGTGGGGCCGGACACACCGCGCCAGTTCTACGGCGGCGACCTCGCGGGAATCGTCGACCACCTCGACCATCTGGAACGACTCGGCGTGACGATGATCTACCTCACGCCCGTGTTCCCGGCGCGCTCCAACCACCGCTACGACGCGTACTCGTTCGATCGCGTCGACCCGCTGCTGGGTGGCGACGAGGCTCTCATCGCCCTCGTCGAAGCCGCGCACGCGAGGGGCTTCAGGGTGATCGGTGACCTCACGTCGAATCACTCCGGCGACGCGCACGAGTGGTTCACCACTGCGGTAGCGCACCCCGAGTCAGTCGAGCGTGGGTTCTACTACTGGCTGTCTGACTCCGACTACGTGTCATGGCTGGGGGTGCCGAGCCTCCCGAAGTTCAACTGGACTTCTGAGGAGCTCAGGCGGCGCGTCATCCAGGGCGCAGATTCGATCGTCGGCAAGTGGCTGGCCGAGCCTTACAACATGGACGGCTGGCGCATCGACGTCGCCAACATGACGGGCCGGTACCGCGAACACGACCTCAACGGCGAGGTGCGCCGCACCATCCGCGCCACGATGATCGGTCTCGATCCCGACACCCTGCTCGTGGCGGAGTCGACGAACGACGCGAACGAGGACTTCCAGGGCGACGGATGGCACGGCTCCATGACCTACGCCGATTTCACCCGTCCGGTCTGGGGCTGGCTCTCCGACCACCGCCCGACCGACTGGTTCTTCGGGCTTCCGCATGAGACGGTTCCGGACTACACGGGGGTCGAGGTGCACGCAGCGCACGCGCGCTTCACGTCCGCCCTGCCCTGGCGCGTGCGGCTGCACACGATGAACGCGCTCGACACCCACGACACGGCGCGATTCGCCAGCCACGCGTCGCCGGGCGCGATCCCGGTAGCGCTCGGCATGTCGATGACGCTTCCCGGCATCCCTGTCGTGTTCGCCGGCGATGAGCTCGGCCTCAAGGGCGAGGACGGCGAGCACTCCCGCACCCCGATGCCCTGGGATTCGATCGACGAGCATGAGCCGACCATCGCCCTGTACTCGGAACTCATCCACCTCCGCACCGGGCATGTGGCGCTGTCCGACGGCGGCATCCGCTGGCTGCACGTCGGCGACGACCTGCTCGTCTACATCCGCGAGCACGCGGACGAGTCCGTGCTCGTCGCGGCCGCCCGAGCCGACTTCGATGTCACCCTCGAGGATGCCTCCTTCGCGGGCATCCCGTCGCTGCTGTTCGGCGGTGCGCAAGCCGTCGGGCTCAGGTTCCGCGGCGGCGGCCCGTCGTTCACCGCGTGGTCGCTACCGGGCGTGAAGGTGCCGCAATAGCAGCGGTCCACGGATGCTAGTCTCTTACGGTGCCAAAACGGATTTCTTCGTTTTGTGCGCCCCCTTAGCTCATTGGTAGAGCACTTCCTTGGTAAGGAAGAGGTAGTGGGTCCGATTCCCACAGGGGGCTCGGTATACGCTCGTCGAGACGGATGCCGCGTGGCTGGGTAGCTCAGTTGGTGAGAGCGCACGACTCATAATCGTGAGGTCGCGGGTTCGAATCCCGCCCCAGCTACCGAGGCCCTTTCAGCCAATAGGGCCAAAGCTTTCATTAAATTGCTGTGTCACGGGTGGCATTGGTTCAATAGCGGATCCGACCTTCGAATTTGGACAGTGGATCACTCCGCGGAAGCTGTCGAGGTTCCCCGGTCCGCCGTTAACGCGAGCTAGCCTGCCTCTTGGGCAGGCTAGCGCCTTCGATGTTCGAAGGGTTGAAGTATCGAGGTGTGCTGTGTCGCCCTTATGGGGCAGCGAGCGGGATTGTCAGTAACTCGTTCTGGCGCAACAGGGCGTCGCCGTGCTCGTTCTTTCGTCGGCGGGTGCGAATCCGTTCCCCGATGGAACGTTCGGCTTCATTCACGAAGAACGTGATGATGCGGCGGATGTTCGTCGAGACGGCAGCCAGGGTTGCTGCGAGGTAGTGGAAAGCAAATCCGCGACCAGAACGCTTCTTGGAGTTCCCTATGTCTTCGGCGCTCGCGAGCTTGAGCAGGTTGTTAGATGCTTCGACAAGGGAGCGCATCCCGTAGTAGTCGGCCCAAGTCTGGGATTGACCCGGAAACTTCTGCAGACTCTTAATCGGCTGTGGCTGCTTGCGCGAGGTTGCTCCCCCTTTGCCTTCAGGGATGAGTAACGGCACTGTGATGGTCTTACTCGCCTTGGCGGCCGCCGAACATCACTGCCTCTTATGGGAATGCTGGCTGTCGAATGGTTGTCCCGGCTCGGAGTCGGGGAGTTGGTAGTCGTCGATCCTGACCGAGTTGAACCAACCAACCTCACGCGCCTTCCGGGCGCACGAAGCCTAGACGCGATGTCAATACTGACTAACGCTGACTTTCCCGAATGGATGCGTACGCTCGGCCGTAAGCTGTCCACCCACAAGGTCAACGTAGCAAAGCGAATCGCGCGACAAGCCGGGCAGGGCACAAAGGTCAGCGCGCACGCAGTTGATGCCCGCGACCAAGGAGCCGCAGAGGCACTGGCATCATGCGACTACATCGTGCTTGCAGCCGACTCTGCAGTTGCCCGCCACCTGGCCAACATCATCAGCCATCAGTACCTGATCCCGATGATCCAGGTGGGTGTGAAAGTCCCGGTCGACGACGCTGGCAAGGTCGGAAGCGTATTCGCGGTGTGGCGTCCAGTCACTCCCGACAGCGGATGCCTCCGATGCGCTGAGCTGATCGACCGCTCCAAGCTCGCCGTAGAGGCCGATCCCAATGAGCAGCAGAGACGTGCCGCCGACTACGGCACTGGTCAGCCCGCACCCAGTGTCATAAGCCTCAATGCCATCGCCGTAAGCCACGCGATTACCAGGGTCCTCTTCGCCTTGACCGGACTCAATGAAGACCTTGGCCCGTCTCACGTTCGTGTCTACCCACGTCAGCAAGTCCAGCGTGCGGTATCTCCGCGAAAAGATCCTGCCTGCCCCGTCTGCGGAGACCGAGGACTGATCGCGCTGGGTGATCTGGTGCCGCTGCCCCTTCCGAGGCCATAAGGGCGATCGTGGCCACTGCTCTGGCTCGATCTCCGCGAATGTCATGGAAAGAATTCACGCTTAGCTTGGAATTGGTAGATTCGGCCCGCAGAGAGCGCCCAGTGTTTGTAGGGGTTATAGAGGCATTTCGGTATTTAATGAAAGACCTACCGATAAGAAAGACCCAAGCAATTCGAAGACCCCGTGTAACTCGCGGGGTCTTTCTTGTCGGTGGCTGGGGCGGATTGAGAACCCCCAGCTACCGTAAGACTGCCCGGAATCGCTGGGATTCCCTGGGTTCTTCTTGTCTCAGGTGACTTTCCCCCACGTAAACCCCTCAATTGTCTGAGCGCCCATCTCATCCGTTGCACGGCTTTCGGGTTCGCTCCACTGCTGATGGCGAGGCTGGCTGCGGTCTGTCGCAGGGTCGTGGGGAGTGACGAAGGGGAAGGTTGTGTCTTCCTCCTGGCACTTGCGCACGGCTCGAACGAACCAGCCGGTGTCGCTGGAGGTTCGAGGGAAGTATCCCGTCCCGTTGCCGAAAACCAGTTGGTTGCGATGCTTGCCCTCGCATGCGCGCGAGCGGCTCGGACAAGAACTTGGGACGGTGATCGTCTCTCGGCTAGTGCCGGAGTCTTCCCCGGCCCGCAGGGGTGCGGGCCGGGGAAGACTAATCAATCAGTTGGCGCCCAGCAGTGCATACGCGTCGTCGAGCACCGTGGTGTCCACGATGTCCTTCACGGGTGGCAGCCCCGTGACCCCGACCTTGGCAAGGCCCTCATACACTGCATCGAAGTCCTTGGGATCGAACCGGAAGAGGTTGTCCCGGTCGTTCATATAGGAAAGCTCGGCTGCAGCCGACTTCGTCTGAGCGTCGAGATTGAGGCCGAGGTCCACTCCGTACACGTCGACGGCGAGCTGCGCTCCCAACTCGGGATCATCCAGCTGGTCCTGCCATCCCCGGATGGTTGCCGCCATGAAGTTCACGACCTGAGCCCGGTTGCTCTCAAGGTACTCCCGCGACACGACAACGACGTTGGAGAGCTGGTGGTAGTCGAGATCGCTGAAGGGGGTGAAGAAGTAGTCCTTACCCTCCTTCATCCCTTGCTCCTCGAGCACCAAGGGGCCAGCAGTAGCGATGGTGAGCAGCGCGTCGCCCGCGCCCGCCAGCAGCGGCCCCACGTCCACACCGCCGACTACGAACTCGTAGTCAGTCACATCGTTGAGTGCCATCAAGGCATCAACATTCGGCCGGTTGGGCGCACCGGCGATGATGCTTGCACCGTCCAGGTCGTTGGCATCAAGGATGGGATTCGCCGCGAGTGAGAGCAAACCATTGGGCGACTTTGCGAATCGCACTCCGATGATCACGAGATCCGGAGTGTCCGCAAGGTAGCTGAACAGCCTGATGGTGTTGTTCTCATAGCCGATCGTCGCTTCGCCTGATGCAATCGTGACCTCCGGCGCAGGAGCGTTCGGCCCGCCCTGAAGGAAGTCAGGCGCGATCCCGGCCTCGGCATAGTAGCCGCCGTCGTCGGCGATCCAGTTGCCGGCGTAGGTGATGTCCTTGAGGTAACTCAAGGCGACGGTCACCGGCTCGATCGGCACCGGTGATTCTTCCGCGGCAGGCGCCACCGGTTGAGGTGAAGCGCACCCGGAGACCAGAAGGGCGGTTAGCGTGATTACTCCGGACAGGGCGAGAATCTTTTTGCGTTGGTGGTGCTTCATGGCTTCTCCAAATGGTTAGGTCGTGCTGTGGCGGGTCTGGTAGACCCCGATCCTGTTAGCGCCATCGGGCGATAACACGCTTTTCAAACTGTCCGGCGAGGAGGTAGGCAACGATCGAGAGAACAATCGCGATGAGGGCTGCCGCCCACAGCGTTTTCATGTCCAGCTCGCCGAGAGCCACTGACAGCACGTACGCGAGTCCGGGTCGCCCCATGAGAAACTCGGCAACGAGAGCGCCGGCTATTGACGTCGAAGCGGAAATTCGTATCGACGTGGCGAGCATGACGAGGGATGCCGGCACCGCGAGTAGGCGGTAACGATCCAGCCGTGATGCCCCGGCCATCGAGAAGAGATCGTCGCCGTTGGCCGGAACGTCGGCGAATCCGGTGCTGACGAGAACAAAGGTGGGGAAGAAGCAGACGATGGTGCAAATGATCCACGCCGTCTGATCCGAGTAGCCGAAGACCCTAGCCAGAACAGGTACGAGTGCAACGAAGGGCACAGATCTCACCACGAGCGCCAACGGCGTTACCACCCCACCGAGTCCGGGCAGGAGCCATGTGACAGAGGAAGCGACGTAGCCGAGGCCGACCCCGAGCACGAACCCGATGGCCGCCGTTCGAACCGTCGACAGGAGAGGGGCGACGTACGTGAGGGGGTCGCGAGCGATCTCCTGGCCAATGACTACGGGGCCGGGGATCAGGAACTGGCTGACATTGAAGACGGTCACGATCAGTTGCCAGAGCACCAGGACCGCGATCACGGCCCACCAGCGGCTAAAGAAGGTGCGGGCGAGATTCATGCGAACCGCCTTGCTGCAGCACGCTGCAAGATAGTGAAAAAGCCGAAGCCGACCATGGCGAGCACCGTGGCGAGCAACGCGGATGCCCAAAGGAGTGGGATGTCGTAAGCCTGTGACGAACTGAGGATGAGGAGTCCCACGCCCCGGGGGGCGCCGAACCACTCTCCGAGGACCGCCCCCAGCACCGCACCTGGCGCGGCAAGGCGGAGAGCGTCCGCTAATCCTGGTACGGCTGCGGGGAGTTCGAGCATCAGCAGGCGGTTGCTGCGCCGGCTGCCCAGTACTGTAAACAGATCGTGATGGGCCGTCAGTGCTGCATCGAAGGCTCTGGTGGCCGCCGCGTACGACGGGAAGAAGGCGGCGATTGATGCGACGGCTATTGGCGCGTTGTCGCGGCCCAGTAGAACGATGAGCACCGGTGCGATGCCGATCTGCGGGATCGCGTGAATGGCTGCAGCGAACCTGTCGAGACCAGGCCTCGTCGCGGTTATTGCCTGGCGCATCGCAGCGATCAGTATTCCGATTCCGCCCCCGATAGTCAGGCCAAGTACAGCCGAGGTGCCCGTGGCACCGATGGCGGAGCTGAATAGGCGCTGTCGGTCCGGTGAGAACAGCACACCAAATACCGTCGATAGGGGCGGGAATGTAGGCCCGAAGACCTGGAGGCGACCGATGAGCTCCCAGGCGACGCAGAGGGCTACCATTCCGAGAGCCATCTGCAGCGTACGTGTGGGCCGCTTCACGACTCATCCGAGGGTTCGGAGTGATCCAGCAGGCGGATGAGTTCGGTGGCAAGTTCACCAAACCGCGCGCTTCCCAGTGTCTCGGCAGTGCGCGGCCGAGGGAGATCGACCATCACTTCTGTCTCGATCCTTCCCGGGTTTGTCGCCATCACAATGATCCGATCGGCGAGCAGCAGGGCTTCGTCGACGGAGTGGGTCACCATAACGGTGGTGACGCCGGTTTCCGCCCAAATGCGAGCGAGTTCAAAGTTCAGGCGCCGCCTCGTGATTTCGTCTAGGGCGCCGAAGGGCTCATCGAGCAGCAGCAGGTCGGGCGCCAGAGCAAGCGAGCGAGCAATGGCGACTCGCTGCCGCATACCCCCGCTCAATTGCTTCGGACGTGCACTCTCGAAGCCCGCGAGTCCGACCAGCGCCACGAGCTCTGACACCCGTGCCCGGTCGATCGGCCGACGCGCCAGTCGAAACGGAATGGCGATGTTCTCGCTGACCGTGGCCCACGGGAGCAGGGCATGCTCCTGGAATGCGAATCCCAAGCGGTGATCCGAGATCAGTTGTTCGGGCGATGATCCCTCGACCAATGCGGTGCCGGACGTAGGTTTCTCGAGCCCGGAGATGATTCGTAGCAGCGTGCTCTTGCCACATCCGGACGGTCCGAGGAGTGCCACGAATTCGCCGCGCTCGATTGTTGCCGTAACTCCGGTGAGCGCCGTGACGACGCGTCGGCGACCCAGATTGAACTCCTTGCCGATGTTGGCCAGGCTGATCGCCGGCTGATCGAGGGTTGCAGCTACCTGGATTGGATGAGAGTTTGTCATGAGTCCTCGTTGACGGTGGCGGGCGCGGACACTACTGGTCCAGCTCGATGTGGCGGGCAAGGTCGGCGGGGGAATTGTCCGCGGCGAAAGTGATGGTCACGTCGCGCAGAGCGTCTGGCGAGAATGCGAACTCGCCTCGGTCCCCGTAGGTGGTAGAGACTCGGCTTCCGGGATCTCGTCCGGTGTCCAGTCCGTAGAATGCGAGCTGAATGGATGTGTTCGGCACGCGTACCCGTCCCGCTGCTGCACCATCGATTAGCAGTGTCACGTCGGCTGAGCGACCGGCGGATCGCACCAACTCGAAGCCGACCACGCTTTCGCCGCCCGGGACGGGGCGGTCCGATACGCATCGAACCCGGTCGCCCAGGAAGTGGTGCTCTAAGCTCAGCCGTCCATCGAGGATGAAGAGGACATACCCGCCATAGCTTGCGCCGCTAGCGAGGATAACCCCTTGCTCGTTGCCCTCACTCCGGTGGAGGCGGGCAACAACGGTCATCGTCCGGTCGGTCCCGGTGAGGCGGGTCGCGACGCTCAAGTGGCTCTGTCCGGGCCGAAGCCGGATCGAGTCGAGATGGCGTGATGCACCCGCACCGCCACCGCCGAGCAACTCATGGAGGGAGCGGTCGTCCAGGGGAAGTGCGCCCGCGGCGCGAGCCTCGTGCCACCAGAGATCGACGAGTTCCTGAAGACGCTGCGGATGCGCATCCGCAAGATCGTTGTTCTCCGAGAAATCCCGAGTCGTGTCGTAGAGACGCCAGATGTCGTCGGAGTACGGCGTGCCTGCTGCATGGCGGGTGGTTGCTTTCCAACCGCTGTGCCAGATCGCGCGATGTCCGAGCATTTCGAAGTACTGAGTTGATCGAGGCGAGTCCGCACTCCCCGATGAGAGGACGGGCAGGAAGGATTTGCCGTCCAGCGAGCCAGCGACGCTCTCACTGCCAGAGTCTGGGTCGATCGCGCTGTCCAAGAGGGAAGCGGCCAGATCGACGACGTGGAGGTACTGGTCGCGGGTCGCACCCGGATCTGAAATAGCCCGTGGCCAATGAATCACCAAGGGCGAGCGCACCCCACCCAGGTCGACGTACTGCTTGTACAAGCGAAAAGGGGTATTGCCCGCCATCGCCCAGCCTGACCCGTAGTGCACGGGGTGGTCGCGGTCGCCGTAGGCGTCGAGCCCCACAGCCTCGCTGGTTGGGTCCGAGGGAAGACCATTGTAGGTGCGTACGACATTGCTTGTTCCGAAAGCCCCGCCGTCTCCGGCGGCACCATTGTCGGAGAGGACTGCAATCAGCGTGTTCTCGGTGAGTTCGGCTTCGCGAAGCCAATCGACAAGGCGACCCAACTGCGCGTCAGTGTGCTCAAGAAAACCGGCAAAAGCTTCCTGCGTGCGTGTCGCGATTGCCCGCTCGATGTCCGAAAGTTCCGACCATTCCGGCACGGAGCCATCCCGCTCCGTGAGTGCTGAATCTTTCGGAATAACGCCAAGCAATTTCTGGCGATTGAACCTGTCGCTTCTTGCCTGATCCCATCCGGCGTCGAATACGCCGCGGTAGCGGTCGACATACTCTTTGGGAGCTTGGAATGGGGCGTGAGTCGCGCCGAAAGCGAGCTGGAGATAGAACGGGTCTGCAGGACGGAATGCGGCATGGTCCCGCAAGTACCCAATCGATCGTTCTACCAAGTCACTACTCAGGTGATAGTCGCCATCGTTTGAAGGTGTCACCGGGGAGTTGTCTTGGATGAGTTCCGGGATGTACTGATCGGACGCCCCCCCGAGGAAACCGAAGAATCGATCAAATCCCCGGGCGAGCGGCCAGTTGTCGTAGGGTCCGGCCGGGGTGAGTTCACCTCGCGGCGCGAGATGCCACTTGCCGGCCAAGTAGGTCCCGTAGCCATGGGCGCGCAGGGTGCCGGGCACTGTGGCGATTCCCTTGGGCAGCTGGCCGCGCGAATTGGGGAAGCCAGTGTCCGTGACAGACAAGAATCGCATTCCGACGGTGTGATGGTTCATTCCTGTTAGGAGACTCGCCCGAGTGGGCGAGCACAGGGGCGTCACTTGGAAGTTCGTCATCCGCAGGCCATTGGCCGCCAAGGCGTCGATGACCGGGGTGTTGATCTCTGATCCGAAGCACCCCAGGTCGGACCAGCCCATGTCGTCGAGTACGACAACAACGATGTTGGGTGCGTTCCGCGCCGGTCGATCGCGAAGGTTCCACGCGGGGAGCGACTCGCTGACGGTGTCTCGAACAATCCCCCCACCCGCTGCGTGCAGGCGTTCTGACTGCTCACGGATTGAAGTCACGAGGTCTGGATCGATCGTACGAGGTGCAGACTGCTGATCTGGGTGTGGTGGTAAGTCCGGCTGAAGATGACGATGTCGCCCGAGCTGTCGACGCTGACCTGTTCCACGGCGATGAGGGCAGTGCCCTCCGGGGCCTCCAGTCTCTCCGCCAGTTCCGGGCCAGCCAGTTCGGCAGTGAATTCCGACTCCATGGTGGCGATCCTGCACCGTGCAGAATCTCGGAGCAGATCAAGGAGACCGACATTAGGGTCAGTCAACAGCGTCGCGTCGATTGCGCGGCCATTGATCGACGTTGGAACCCAGTCAAGCAGGATGGTCGCGGGGTGCCCGTCAAAGGCGAAGACGCGATCGATGTGCCAAACCTCCACGCCGGGCTCGAGCGATAGGGCAGCGGCCGCATCGAGTGGACACGGAACCAGCTCCACCGATGTGTTGGCAAGGGTGATCCTGTTAGCGGATGACTGGATCAGGTGATTCATCCCCTTGATTGGTGACATGCTCTGGGAAATCGCCTGGCTGGAGTCGCGGACGAACGTGCCGACCCCCCACTTCCTTATCACCAGACCGGACTCCCATAGCGACAGCAGCGCTTCGCGAACGGTGTTCCGGCTCACTCCGAATTGCTCAGCAAGGTCCTTTTCGGACGGAAGACGATCGCCGGCGTTCAGATCAACGGTGACCATCTTGCGAAGTTCTACAGCCAAGTCGCTTGCGAGGCGAGTGCGGGTAAGCATTTGGATTTCTCCCACCTAGGATGGACATCCAGAGGTCCAACCTCTGATAGCTTGAATATAGACATACCTCGCCGGTGCTGTCAATCGAGCTCCGGCGATGTTTTGACGATGTTGAGGAGGCGATGCGTGACTACTTCCCTGTTGCTCGATGTGGATACAGGGGTCGACGATGCGTTGGCGCTTCTGTTCGTCGCGATGCATCCCGAGTTGAATTTGCGCGCCGTTACTTGCGTGGCCGGAAATACGCATGTTGACCAAGTCGTGCGAAACACGCTTGACGTCCTCCACGCGGCCGGGCACGTCCCTGTTCCCGTAGCGCGGGGTGCTGAGCGACCACTTATCGAGCCGCCCAGGTCGGCTGACGAGATCAATGGCGCGAACGGGCTTGGGGGTATCGTCCTCCCAACGAGCCCCCACGCGCGGGAGAAGCTCCACGCGGTTGAACTCTTGCGGAAGGTGATTTCCGAAAGCACTGAGCCTCTCACCCTGCTCGCCCTGGGCCCCTTAACCAACGCGGCGCTACTGCTTCGTATGTACCCGGACGACGCCGCCAAGCTCGAGCGCATCGTTTTCATGGGGGGGTCGGCTAGCATCGGCAACGCCTCCGCCGTCGCCGAGTTCAACGTCTGGCACGACCCGGAGGCGGCGGCGATCGTGCTCGACGCGCCGGTTCCGGTGGCGATGTACGGGCTCGACGTCTTCACCAGAGTGGTGGTTGGGGCCGCGGACTACTCGCGAATGCGGGAGTCGACGAATGCGAGCACCCGTCTAGCGGGGGAGTTGTTGGAGTTCTCCGCTCGCGTCCACGCCACTGATTCGACGTTGGACCCAGGCGGCCTCATCGGCGACGCGGGAGCCGCGTGCTTCGTTGCTGAACCGGCTCTCTTCGGGTCAGCGATGCATCCAACGACCGTCGAGCTCGGTCTGGGTCGGACCCGGGGCCAGACGATCGTCGACCGGCGTGGTATGCCGGGAGAGGCCGATACCTATGGCGACGCAGCGCCGTCGCGCTCCGTAGAGGTTGCACTGACCGTCGACTCCGCGGCAGTCTCGCGGCTGTTCCTTCAGACCATTAGCGGGAGTGTGGCGCGATGATCGATGAGTTGGACCCTTCCGGTGTGGACCATCCCAATGTCGTCGTCTTTCTGACCGACGATCACGCGCAGTGGGCGCTCGGCGCATACGGCAACAGCGAGGTGCGCACCCCCACCCTTGACTACTTGGCGAAGACCGGGGTGCAATTCGACAACGGCTTTACTCCCATACCGGTGTGCTCACCCGCTCGTGCGAGCTTCTGGACCGGCCGAATGCCATCCCAGCACGGAATGCATGACTATCTTGCCGGCGATCAGCAGGAGGTCGCTGCGGTGCCTTGGCTACAAGGCGAAACGTCACTCGCCGCGAGGTTTAAAGCCGCTGGCTATACGACTGCGATGGTCGGCAAGTGGCACATCGGAGAGCAGGACGACACGCTGGCCGATTTCGACTACTGGTTTCACCAGTACGGCCCCCCACCGACGCCTACCAAGTTCGCCGGCGCGGCTCCGGAGACCACTCCGGCTCCACGCGGCGCATTCGACCGGCATGCGATCACCGATCACGCCATCAACTTCCTGCGCAGCCGTCCGGAGGCGAAGCCGTTCTTCCTCTTCGTCGGCTACTTCACGACCCACAGCCCGTGGGCAAACCATCCCGAACGTCTCGTCGACCAGTATCGGGATGGCGACTTCACCGATATCCCGCAGGACTCCACTTACAGATTCGGAAGGCTGACGGCAGAGGCGTTGTACGCGACCCGGGACAATCCGCGTGAGGCAGTGGCGCAGTATTACGGGGCGATTAGCGAGATCGACGAGCAGGTCGGCAGGGTGGTCGATGAGATCGAGGCACAGGGGCTCAGCGACTCTACGATGATCGTCTACACCGCGGACCACGGCCTCAACCTCGGCCACCACGGACTGTGGGGTAAGGGCAACTCCACCTACCCTTACAACATGCTGGATGAATCAATCCGCATCCCTCTTATCGTGAAGGCACCCGGTCGCATCCTCGGCAGGCAGCGGCGAGCCGAGCATGTCACCCTGTGCGACCTGCACGACTCCCTGCTCGACTTCGCCGGCATTCGCTTGGGTCCGTTCGAAGGGGAGAGGCTCAAGCTGCCCGGTAGGTCGGTGATGCCGCTGTGCAGGAACGAGCCAGGTGAACCATGGTCGGACACCGTTTTCGGGGAGTACGGGGACCTGCGCATGATCCGTACTCCGCGATTCAAGCTGGTGCGCCGGTATGGCGCAGACCCCGGGGAGCTGTTCGACCTGGCGGGCGATCCGCGGGAGACTACGAATTTGCTCGGCGACTCCCGATACGCCGACGTCGAGGCGGAGCTGCAGGAACGGCTCGACGCGTACTTCGACAGGTATCAGGAGCCCAGGGCATCGGGTCTCGGCGTCGCTACACTCGCGCGCCACAACAGCGACGAAGCTTGGCGTGAGGATGGCAAGGCGAGGCTGACCGCCTCCGCCGACTGGATCACTGGAGCATGACCATCCGACAGAGAGGGTGCGACTAATGAACGGTGGCAATTCAGCTGCCTTTACTCGACCCCCGACCGCTGAGTTGCACATTCACGTCGAGGCGGCCATCGATCCCACCCACATAATGGCGATGTCCCGAAAGAACGGCGTACCACTCCCGTACCTAGACGAGGCAGACCTCCGGTCCAGGTATGCCTTCCGCAATCTGCAGGAGTTCCTGAACCTGCACTACCTCAACCTCACGGTGCTGAAGACGGAGGAGGACTTCTTCCAGCTTGCCACCGGGTACCTCGACGGAGCTGTGGGCGCCAACGTGCGGCGGGCCGAGATCTTCTTCGACGCGCAGATCCATCTCGGCAATGGTGTGCAGATCGAGGCGCTCATGGGGGGCCTGACCGCCGCCTTCGGAGCGAGTCAGGAAAGTCACGGTATTTCGACTGATCTGATCATGTGCTTCTCGCGCGATCTGGGCACCCAGGCCGCCCACGAGATGCTCACCTTGATCATGCCGTATCGTGACCGGATCATTGGGGTCGGCCTCGACTCCACCGAGATCGGCTTTGGGCCCGAGCTCTATACGGAGGTCTATGCTCGGGCAGCGGCCGAGGGACTGCACCTGGTCGCCCACGCCGGCGAGGAGGGGGGGCCCGACACGGTCATGGCCACGATTGACCTCCTGCACATCAAACGGGTCGATCACGGCGTGCGCGTCATGGAGGATCCGAAACTGGTGGAGAGGCTACGCACAGAGCAAATCGCGGTTACAACCTGCCCGCTGTCGAACGTAGCCCTGGGCACCATTCCAACACTTGCCGACCACCCCCTTCCGCGCATGCTCGCCGAGGGACTATTGGCGACCGTGTCGAGCGATGGCCCGCCCTACTTCGGCGGCAACGTCGATGTGAACTACCAGGCGATTCACGATGAGCTCGGCATGACGAAGAATGACATCCATCTGCTCGCACGCAATTCCTTCGAGGCCGCGTTCATCGCACCAACCGACCGGGACCGCTGGCTCGGTGAGGTAGATGCCTATTTCGCTGCCGCGGAATAGGGCGCAGGCAAACCCTCCGGAGCACCTCACCCTCGAAATCCGGACGGGCGGCTGCACATGCAGGTGGACTGATCTATGGCGAAGCGCCGGTCCTGACGCTCCCGCGATGAGCCACGATTCCGTTCGAGGTCCGCAGCCGACCGCGAGTGGCCGTCCTCCCGCCTGGGCGCCCGAGGTGCCCGCCGGCGTGAAACTCGTCGCGTCGGCCGACTGGGTGAAGCGAACAGCGGAGGAGACAAAACCATGATCGTCGAAATCATCGGCTGGGCGGGATCGGCATTGGTCGTGGTCGCGCTGGCGCAGTCGCACGCGTTGCGCCTGTACATGCTCAACGGCGCAGCCACGGTCGTCCTGATCGCGTACAACGCCCTGATCGGGGCGTTGCCGGGCGTCGGGTTGAACGTCGCGCTGCTCGTGGTCGCGCTCTGGCGCATCCGCACGATACTGCGCTCGAAGCCTGCCGTCGCAGCGAACACAGGGGACACAGCGGACACGGAGGTCGCTGTTGCCGAGCCATGACCCCAGACGCCCCAATATCGGCTGGCTGTTGGGCGACCAACACCGTGCGGATGCGGCGGGTGCGCGCAGCGGGGGGGTTGTGCAGACTCCGCATCTCGACGCGCTGGCAAGCGGGAGTGACCTTCGATTCTGCCTACTGCCGGGGCCCCTGTGCGTCCCGTCACGCGCCTCACTGCTCAGGCAGCGCTATGTCAGCGCCCACGGCGTTGCCGACAACAACTGGGGTGGGAGCGAACCCCCGAACTGCCTACAACGGCGCAGCAGCTCCGCGACGCCGGGTACCACACGGTCGCGATCGGCAAGATGCACTTGTACAAGTACACTTCAGGCGTCGCGGACGGCGAGCCGATCCGCTCGAGGACGTGAATCTAGCCGCCGAACCGGGCCATGCCGACACCATCAACGACCTGATGCGCCACAACGTGCTGCCCGACCTCTACAGCGCGGAGATCACTCGAGCGATACCGTTCTGAACCCACCATTGCCCATCGACGAGTCCGGGGTGTTCGACGACCGCGCGGAGTTGCGGTAGCGGTTGCAGTACGAGTCGTGGCAGAGGAACGAGCCGCCGCGCAGTACCCGGGCGCTGCCGGCATCCGGCCCCCGCGGGCTGTCCTCGGGCGACGATTCGTAGTAACTCGGGGAGTACCAGTCGGAGCACCACTCCCAGACGTTGCCGACGGTCTGCCAGAGGCCGAAGCTGTTGGGCTCGAAGGTGTGAACCGGAGCGGTAGTGAGGAATCCGTCGTCGAGCGTGTTGCGCACCGGGAACTCACCCTGCCAAATGTTGCAGCGCCACTGCTGGTCGTCATCGTGCAGTTCATCGCCCCAGGGGTAGGTCGCTCCCTCGATGCCGCCCCTGGCTGCCCGCTCCCACTCCGCCTCCGTTGGCAGGCGGCGGCCGGCCCACTCGCAGTATGCGACGGCGTCGTTCCAACTGACGTGGGTGACAGGGTGGTCCCCGATTCGATCGATGGATGTGCGGCTGCCGCCGGGGTGAGCCCAATCGGCACCCTCAACGCCCAACCACCAGGGCGTTCCTGCTGCCGCACCCATGATTTCGGACTGCGGCGCATCGACCGCGAGATGGAACACGGCCGAAAAGCCGAATGTCTCCGCTTCGGTTCGGTATCCGGTGGAGTCGACGAATTTCGCGAATTGCTCATTGGTGACGCTCGTGGTGTCGATACTGTACGCGGGCAGCACGACTTCGTGCACGGGAGTCTCGCCGTCGCCCACATTGCCGACCCCAGCCGAGTCCCCCATCGCGAACCTTCCCGCGGGAACCACGGCCTGCTTGATGGTGTGCGCGCCACGCTTCAAAACTGCCCTGGGGGGTGCGCTGAGGGGTCCGACCACGGGCACGCTTGCGGGCGCCGAAGGCGCGCCACGAGACGGCCCGCAGCAGTGTGGATCTCCGGACAGGTCAAGCATGCATCCATTATCGCTCGTCGGGTCTGGGTGTTTCTGTTCCGGGTCTTGCGCCTCGACTTAGCTGCCGATGACCGCTGACGAGACACCTGCGACACAGGCCAGAAACGTGACAGCTGCAACGACTCCCACCGCAAGGGAGGAAGGAGCAATCGGGGTCGTCGCGGAAAGAAGGCTGCGCTTGCGCCATGCACCGTCGATAGATGCTCCCGCCGCCGTCAGCAAAAGGATGGCCGCCACGACGGCGTAGGCGGATTCCCCGCTCTCCCATGACGTGCGAAGCGCAAGTGCGCCGTTGGCCGCGATGAGCAGCGCGGTGCGATTCCAGGCGAGCGCCGTCCGTTCCTACTGGAGCCCTGGGTCCTTGATCACTCCGCGGGCGACGCCGGCGGGGTCACTGCAAGACCAGCATTACAGCAATGACGGCCGTGATGATGAGCAGCATTGCGGCGAGGAACGGGATGGCCAGGGTGCCCGGCAAGCGACGCGAATGGCGCATCGCGATCTCGTTGGCCCGCCAGCGGAAATAGCCCAGCACGCACAACGCCGCCGCGGCCAGCGCCAATGCGATCGCGAGCAGGACGATCACGAAAGGCGGCCCGAGATCGGTAGAGAACTGTTCGAGGAGAATGCCACCCGCGAGCAGGCCGAGGGCGGTGCGGATCCAGGCCAGGAAGGTGCGCTCGTTCGCGAGCGAAAGTCGGTAGTCGGGCTCCTCACCCTCCTGCCGCCAGTTTGGCTCGCGCATCCACCCTCCCTGTAGCGCCGGGCACGGCTCGAGAAAAACTAAGATTGGGCAACAGCCCGGCAATCGAACATAGCGGCTGGTGCCCTTCCGGATTCGTTGCCTGTCGCCCACACCACTACGAAAAGATGCCCATGAGTTCTACGTCGCCCACAGCATCCGCCACCGCCCACGTCGACCCTCTTGTCGCCGTAGTCGGATCGGTCAATCTCGACATCGTCCTCCTCACCGACTCGGTGCCGCACCCAGGCGAGACGGTGCTCGGTTCAGGCGTCTCGGAGCACGGAGGGGGCAAGGGCGGCAACCAGGCCCTCGCTGCCGCGCGTCTCGCGCCAACTGTATTCATCGGCGCGGTCGGCGCGGATGCCGTGGGCGACTCTTTGCTCGAGAACCTGACCGCGAACGGGGTCGGTGTAAGCAAGGTACGGCGAGATCGCGCCGTTTCCGGGCGCGCATACATCACCCTCACCCCCGATGCGGAGAACAGCATCGTCGTCGTCCCCGGCGCCAACAGCAGCCTCACCGCCTCGGGCACCACCGCTGCACTCGAATCGTGCCAGCCCCGCGTCGTCATTGCCCAGCAGGAGATTCCGGCCGAGGCCGTCGAAGCTGCCGCGGCCTGGTGCGAAGCCAATGCTCGGCGCTTCCTGCTCAATGCGAGCCCGGTCGGCGCGATCGACCGAAGCGTGCTCGCCGCATCAGACCCGATTATCGTGAACGCTGACGAGGCGCGCGACATCCTTGGCAACTCCGCGACCCAGGCAGTGGATGCCGAAGCGGAGCTGGCAGAACAGCTTCTGAAGATCGCACGGTCGGCCATCGTGACGGCAGGCAAGCGGGGTGCGTACATAGCAAGCCGAGACGGCGGTGTGGAGCACGTCGCAGCCGAAGTTGTGACCGCCGTCGACACCACCGGTGCCGGGGATGAATTCGCGGGAACAGTCGCCGCCTCACTCGCTCTCGGCGAGTCGCTGCGGGAGGCGGCGGTTCGGGCAACGGCCGCCTCCGGGCGTCTGGTGCAACTGGCTCGCGCCGACCGGTAACTACCAACGTTTTGGCCGGTTGAGTACGCCGTCCGGTGGCCGTGCGGGTCAAACAGGAAGATGTCGTAGGCTTCGAATCCCGAAACGGTCTCATAGGGAGAAATGCCCCGCCGGCGCGCCAGTCGTATTACGGATGGGTTTTCACCCAGTCTTGACCATGCTGTCGGTTGAGCCTTGCGAATTGGTGTCGCATCCGGTCTCGCTTATATCATTCACTGGACGCTCGGGTCCGAAGGCGGGAGAACTATGGGTCGGCTGGTGTACGGGCCCGCGGGTTCCGAATTCGAGTTCGATGACCGGCTTCTGGCGCACCTGCGGGTTGTGATCGTGACCAAGTTGCGACGCAGAGAGTCGTTCACGCTAACGTGGGAGGTGGGCGGCAGTCGTGGCGGCGGACGTGTTTCGCTGTGGCTGGATCCATCGGTCTCGCTCGAGTTCCACTTCCTGGGAGGCCGGGAGGTTTCGCTCAATCGTGCCTGGGTCGATGCTCTCGCGTCGGTCGCTGCCAGCTCGGTCGGCCTTATCCCGCTGCCGGAGCCGGAAGGGGCCGGTACGCGGCCACGGGAGGAAAACTGAGATGGAACTGGTCGACATCGGCAACACTCTGAAGGCACAGCTCTTCGGTTCGCATGACAGTCTCAATGAGGGACTGGTGTTCAAGGACAACCCCGACCTCCTCGCGCGACTGGTGTCGAAGCTCACCTACGCGGTGAGGGACGCGCCGCCCCGCTACATCGCGGTCGACATGTCGCAGTTCGAACCCCAGGGCTCCTTCGACATCGCGGTTTACACCGACGACATGCTGTTCTTCCTCGCCTACGACCCCTCCGTCGACCACATCACTACCACTGCGGTGAGTCGCGCCAGCGTCCAATCGGTCGAATTGCTCTCGGCACCGAACTTCATGGCGGGCGAAGTACCCGGGACGTACCAGGGCAGCCTTGCGGTGCTCGCAACCTACGACCTGCTCAAGGTCAAGCTGCCCGGCGACAGCCGAGCGAGCGAGCGTAACCGTCGCGAGCTCGACAGCTTCCTGGTATCGCTGTTCCGGGATATCGCGCGCAGCTAGTCTGCCCCAGGACCGCCCAGAGACCCCTGCCGTTACGTGAAGGCCGAGAGTAACCTTTGTACCAGCGGTATTCGGCCGCGACGAATTTTCGGGAGACCAGATGACGAACGACATGATGTCGATGATGATGAAGGACTCGACGTCGATGATGCCGGGCATGGACATGGCAGCCATGCAAGACCTCGTCGAGGCGTGTTCGGCCTGCGAGCAGGCGTGCACGATGTGCGCGTCGGCGGACATGTCAATGGCGGGCATGGAGAAGTGCGCATCCCTGTGCATGAACTGCGCGGACATGTGCAACACCACGATGCGGATGATGCTTCGTCCGGCCGCGATGGACATGGCAAGCATGATGGCGATGCTGCAAGCGATGATGGCAACCGCTAACGCGTGTGCCAACGAGTGCATGATGCACGCGGAGATGAACGATCACTGCCGCATGTGCGCCGAAGCCTGTCAGCAGGTCATGAAGGCGTGCGAGGCGATGATGTCCTCGATGAAGGCCATGATGCCCGCAAGCTCCTAATCGGGGCGAGCAGGACTAGCTCGCCGCGACCACCACGTTGAGGCGAGCAGTGCCGATGGCCAGCACGTTATAGAGGGCGTGCAGGGCTACCGGGGTACCGGGCTCGAGCGCGGTCAATTCCGCGTGGTTCCACACTCGTGCGGCAGCTCGGTCGTCGAGGGTGCGTAGTAGTACCCATCCGTCTTGCTCGACGTCCTCCACCACTGCGTCGACCCACTTGCTGGGGGACGCCGACGCGAGCCGCTGCTGCAGAAAACCGATGGCGTGGCCGGGCGCATCCGCACCACAGTCCATCGCGCCGCGGCAGGTGTGCGCGATGCTGCGATGGGGTGTGAGCACTATTTCGGCCATGACGACAGGCTACGAAGCTTGCGCGCCGGGCGAAAGGCCGCGCGTCACGCGGCGAAACAAACGGCGACCGGCTACGCGTCGTCAGATGTCGTCGAACCTCGACCAGACCACGGCTAGGTGGTCCTGGCGCAGATGCCTGACTTCCAGGGTGCGAGTGTCTTCGACCGCCCAGATGAGGATGTCTGGCCCGTCCGGGCTACTGGGGACGTAGGGCACGCTGCCCGACGGTCCGAGCACCCTCCCGGAGAACATCTGCAACTCCGCGATAACACGGTCGCCGATATGCAACCTCAGTGCCTCCCCCATTAGAAGCTGACTGACAACACCGGCCGAGGCGACTCGATTCACCTTCGAACCGATCGACGCCAGTGTTTCAGCGCTGAGCAAAGTCCAGGCCCCCCGCCTTCTTACACAATATTACGCAGAGTGCAGGTCGCTGCGGAGGCTGGTCCGCGCACAGTAGGGTCATCCCGTGAACCTCAAACGCCTTCGTTCCGAAGTATCCGCTGTGCTCGACGTTGTTCCCATTGACTTTGGCGGAGGGTGCAGCGTCTCGAAAGCGACAGTGCTCGCCCACATCATCCAATCCGAGCGCATCAAGAATTCGATCGACATCGGGGTTTACCGTGGCCGTTCGTACTTTCCCCAGGCCCTCGTGCACACGAAGTACACCGGTGGCCAGGTGATCGGTATCGACCCGTACTCCCGCGTGGAAGCCATGGAGCATGACGAGAAGGAACTGCAGTCGGAGATCAACAAGTTCGTCGAGGAGACGGACTTTGATGACCTCTACGACACCGTTGAGGCCCTCCGCGCGCAGCTGAACGTGGAGCGTGGCTCGGTGCTGCTGCGCACGACTGCTGACGCGGCCGCTCACGACGAACTCGCCGGCCGTACATTCGGGCTGATCCACATCGACGGAAACCACGACACGGAGCCGGTACTCAACGATGTGAAGAATTATCTCCCGTTGCTCGACCCGACCAATGGGTTCCTCGTGCTTGACGACATCTCGTGGCGGTCCGTTCGCCCGGCCGTCGATCTGGTCAGCTCGCAGCTGACGCTGCTCTACGCGCGAGTCGACACGTTCAACGACTACGCGGTGTTCTGGAACGGAACATCAGCCGCAAAGAAGGCGCGACTGCGGGCAGCGATCGCGCTAGCGGGTGAGAACTAGATATCAGGGCACCGCGGAGCCTCACGAGGTGACCGTGAGCCGATCCTCTCGAAGGTGCCGTACTTCCAGAGTTCGCTGATTCTCGACAGCCCAGACGACGATCTCAATCTCGCCAGACCGACTGAACTTGGAGTATGGCTCGGACCCTGACGGCCCGAGAAGCCTTCCCCCAAAGCGCTCGATCTCTGCTGTTACACGGTCGCCGACTCTCATGTCGCTTCACCTCGTCCCCGTAGGCAGGTTACGCGCACCTACCCCCATCCGGGGTACAACACAGCCAAACAACATGTTTCGGGGGCGCCTTGGTTCCAGCGGAACGCCACCCGCCAGCATCACGATGATGGACAGCACGACCGGGGACAGGGTGAAGCGCTGGGGGAGCCCACCTAACGCGGGCTCCCGCAGCGCTCGCTGACCGGCTGGACTAGATCGTGACGAAGTCGATCTGGCTGAAGGCGTCTTCACCGACGACGGACTCGATCCACTCGAGCGCCTCGACGGTGTCGATGCGGTAGGCGAAATCGGTTCCGCGGCACCACTGGTTGAGGCCGAACGACGTCACCGCGACGATGACGTTCGATTCGAAACCGCCGTAGAAGACCGGCCCGCCCGAGTCACCAGAGCAAGTGCCCCCTCGCCCGTTGCCATTGCCGTTCGTCTGCAGGTTGAACCCGCCGGTATTGGCGCTGTTGAGATTCGTGAGAATCGCCTGTCCCATGAGCCGCTCGCGGAACGACGTGACGGCGACCGGGCTGCTGTAGGTGAGCCCGTACCCGCTGGCGGTGAACGTCACATCCTGCGTGCCCCGTGAGGTGGCGAGACCGTCGAGCGATCCGGCCACGGCAAGCGAGCCGTACTCGTCGAGCGTGATCGGCTGGTCGAGCACGACGATGCCCGCGTCGAAGGTGTTCGGGAAGCTGGCGAAGTCGTCAAACCCGTAGTTGTAGAGCTCATCCGAGGTCGCGCACAGCACGCCGAGGGTGTCGCCCGCGCAGGTCTCCGGGTATCCAGACACCGGGTCCACCTCGGTCACCGGATCGAAGTTGACGCCCGCATCCTGCTGGAAGTAGACGCGAGCGGTTGTCGCGCCATCCGTGCAGTGACCGGCCGTAAGGAACACCGTCGGTGTGAGTAGAGAACCGGAACACCGGTGCGAGAATTCGCCTGATTCGTCATAGAACACGACGAGGCCGACGAATGGATGCTCGTTGTCCTCGACGTAATTGCCAGTGATCGCAGCCGCCGGCGTCGCATATCCAACGACCATCGCGAGAGCGGCGATGACCATAACCCATAATTTGCGCACAGTTCCTCCTTGACCTGGGCCCCGGAATCTCGTGGATCCCCGGACCACGCGCGCGACAGTCGTTTGCTGCCGCCGTTCTTCACGCTAACCGAGGGCGCGCTGATTGTCACCCGTGCGGGGGTAGAACGATGCACCGGTCTTCTGGAGGCCAGCTCCGCGACCCTACCCGAGCTTCACGTGCGCACCCCGCTGCGGCCCTCACGACCGCCGTCCGCGGCACCTATCCGATCCAGAGGAACGGAATGAACGCGGTGAGGATGGCCGCCGTCACGAAGATCACGATCGCGACACCGCCCAGGATGACCTTCACCTGGAATTTGCTCACGACCGCCGCGATACCGAGCAGGAACAGCGAGATCGCCATGAGCACGGTGTTGAGCGTCAGACGGTCACTCAGCCCGTTGGCGGTGTCGCCTTTCGCGATCGTGTCGTCGGCGAGTTGCTTCTGCTCGTAGTACGAGCCGTACAGCGAGTCCAGGTAGTCCTCGTTGTCGAGCGGGCTGTAATAGAGGTCGGGGTCGGCGGCGTTCTGCTCATCCGCCCAGGTGATCGCCGCACCGAAGTCGTCGGAGACCGACTGGAAGTAGATGACGTCGTACTTCTCCTGCGCTCGCGCCGCGAGGGCAGGGTCGTCGCTGGCAGTGTCGAGTTGCAGGTCGGTCAGCCGGTCGTAGAGCTGGGCATCCTGCACGTACTGCTGGTTGCCCTCCAGGTAGAGGGATTCCGCTTCCGTCGCGAGGTTCGAGCCGACCGTGTATTTCTGCGTCATCGTGCCGTCGTAGAGCGCACTCTGGAACGAGGCGTACGCGGTGACGATCGACACGAGGCCGAGGAGGATGGCGACGATGAGCTCGACGTTGCGGTGAAAGAAGCTCTGTGCGGGGGCGTCGGAAGAGACAGATGTAGACAAGGATGCTCCGGTCTGGATGGGGCGGGATCGCGCCAGTCTATGGCGCTCCCCGGCCCATCCAGCGCGGCGCTACTGCGTGGCGAAACTCGCTTTCGCGTCTTCCACCGTCTTGAACATTCCGAGCGACTTGGCCAGCCGCGTCGTTGCGGCGAACCCTTCGCCCCAGTGGGCTTCGATCATCCCGGCGAATTCGCCGTTGGACTTGCCGACCCACAGGCCGGCTTGGACTGCCGTCCACTCGATTGCGGCGGCGCGGGGTTGCCGCGCACTGTCCGAACCGGGCTTTGACGTGATCATCGTCATTGTTCTGATACTCCTTCGCATTCGTCATTGAAGGCGCGGACGCTCTGGCTGGTGCGGATGAAACGGTGCTGTATTCCTGAGTAAACCCCTCCCACGCGTGAGTGTCGAGGCCTCCCAGAGACTTCCAAGAAAACGGGGGGTGAATGGTTGGCTCGCCCTCGGTTTTGTCGGCGGCCGGACGTACTATTAAGGAAATCGGGCGACACGCCGAAACCACTACATGTTGTGGAATGACAATCGTGTCATTCCGGTTATATAGTGAATAACCCCGGCAAACAGTCGGAGGCGTTTCGAACAGAGACGTTCACGAGAAGACTTGAGGAGGATCGTATGGACAACGACAGCGACAACGTCGGTGGCTACGCAGTTCCCGTCGACCCAATGGATCTTCTGCAGTGCGACAGCTGCCAGTAGGCACCCGCACCTAAAGATTCGAAAGCCCCGGCACCGAGAAGGTCGCCGGGGCTTCGCTTTGTGCCGCAGGGTCTTCGCTGCCCGTGCCCGGCCGCTGGGTAGGCTGGCTCCCGTGCCAGTGAACCCCGAACTCCAGGGCCGCGTGTTCCCCCCGACCGCGCCCTATCTCGTCGGCAGGGAGAAGGTGCGTGAGTTCGCTCGCGCCGTGCTCGCCACGAGCCCCCTCAATCACGACCCGGCAGCAGCATCCGCCGCCGGATATAGCGACATCGTCGCGCCGCCCACCTTCCCGGTGGTGGTGCAGGAGGCGACACTAGCGCAACTGCTCGCCGAACCGGATGCGGGCATCGACTTCACGCGCGTCGTGCACGGCGACCAGCGATTCACCTACACCCGCCCCATCGTCGCCGGCGACGAGCTCACGGCGACGCTCGCCGTCACGAGCATCAAGTCCCTCGGCGGCCACTCGATGGTCACCGCCGAGTCCACGATCGTCGACGCTGGGGGTGCGCACGTCGTGACCGCGATCTCCACTCTCGTCGTGCGGGGTGACGAATGAGCGACCTCACGATCGGTGACGTGATCGCCGAGAAGCAGTACCACCTCACGCGGGACACCCTCGTTCGGTACGCGGGAGCATCCGGAGACTTCAACCCCATCCACTATCGCGACGACATCGCGCAGTCCGTGGGCCTTCCGGGTGTGCTCGCCCACGGCATGCTCACGATGGGCATCGCCGTGCAGCCCGTCGTCGACTGGTTGGAGAATCGAGGCACCGTTCTCGACTACCAGGTGCGGTTCACGCGACCGGTTCTCGTCGATCCAACCGACGGCGCGACGGTAACCGTCGTCGCGAAGGTGGGCGCCCTCGAGAACGGAGCCGCCCGAATCGATCTCACCGTGACGTTCAACGACGAGACCGTGCTCGGCAAGGCGCAGGCGCGCGTAAGCCTCGCCTGATGATGCTCTCCGAGCTCACCACCATGCGGGTCGGCGGACCGGCTCGCAGCATCATCAGCCCCACCACCGAGGCGCAGCTCATCGCCGAGACGCTCGAAGTGTGGGGCTCGGGCGAGCCGTGGCTCGTTCTCGGCGGCGGCTCCAACGTGGTCATCTCGGATGCCGGATTCGACGGCACCGTCATCCAGGTCGGCACGCGAGGAATCGAGCAGCTGGATGACACGCGCCTCCGCGTGCAGGCCGGCGAACCCTGGGACGCCGTCGTCGCCCGCGCCGTCGCCCGCGGCCTGGCCGGGATCGAGGCACTCAGCGGTATCCCCGGATCGACGGGTGCAGCCCCCATGCAGAACATCGGAGCGTACGGTCAGGAACTGTCCAACTCGCTCGTGGCCATCGAGCTGCTCGACTTCGACTCCGGGGCGGTGGAACGGGTTGCCGCGTCCGAGCTCGGGCTGGGCTACCGCACTTCGGCGCTCAAGCGCGGGCGGCTCGGGCTCGTGGTCGCGGTCGAACTGGAGCTCAAGGCATCCGGCGAGGGCATCGCCGCCTATCCGCAGCTCGCCCAGGCCCTCGGTGTGCACGTGGGCGCTGCGGTGCCGCTCGCACAGGTGCGCGACGCCGTGCTGGCGCTGCGGGCATCCAAGGGAATGGTGCTCGATCCCGCCGATCCCGATTCGGTGAGTTGCGGTTCCTTCTTCACCAACCCGATCGTCGGGGAGAACTTCGCACGCGGCCTCCCGGGCGACGCGCCGCGCTGGCTGGTCGAGCCCCAACCCGGTGACGTCGCGGTGCCCCTGGGCCAGGAGCCCGCGCCGGCGCCTCCGAGCGACGACCGGGTCAAGCTGAGCGCCGCGTGGCTCATCGAACGGTCCGGCATCGGGCGGGGGTTCGCGCTTCCGGGTTCGCGGGCCGCGATCTCGTCGAAACACACGCTCGCGATCGTCAACCGCGGTGGCGCGACCGCGGAGGAAGTTGCCGAACTCGCGCGGTACATCCAGTCCCGTGTGCTCAGTGAGTTCGGCGTTGCGCTGCAGCCGGAGCCCGTGCCGGTCGGCCTCGAGATCTGACCCGTCGCCCGGACCGACGGTTGTCAGGTGTCTTTGCGGATCCAGCGGAACGTCAACCGGCACGCGATGAGGCCGAGCACGAGCCACAGGGCTGTCGCGATCGCGACGCCCGGCAGGTTCCAGCTCTCGCCCTGCTCGACCATCTCGAAGCTGTCCGGCAGGAACACTTCGCGCATGCCCTGGGCCATCCACTTGAGCGGGAACACGCTCGCGAAGTTCTGCAGCCATTCCGGTAGCTGCGAGAAGCCGATGTAGACCCCGGAGATGAACTGGAGCACGAGGGCGATCGGGATGATGACGGCCGTCGCGCTCTTGCCGCTGCGGGGTACCCCGCTCAGGGCAATACCCAGCACCGCAGATGTCGTGACGCCGAGAACGAATACCCACGCGAACGTGAACCACTTCTCCGGTTGCGTGGGCAGGTCGACCTGGAACGCGAACCTCGCGACGAGCAGCAGCAGGCCTGCCTGCAGCAGGCCGGTGACGAACACTTGCCCGATCTTGCCGATGAAGTAGCTCACGACGGGAAGCGGAGTGCCGGCGAAGCGCTTGAGGGTGCCGTCGCTCTTCTCGACCGCGATGTCGATGGCCATGTTCTGCAGGCCGCTCAGCAGCAGCCCCGCCGCGAGCATCGCGGGAAGGTAGAAGGCCGCGGCGCTCAACTCGCCGGCTGGGCCGAACGGCCTCTCGCTGAAGGCGACCGAGAAGATCGTGAGCATCACGAGCGGGAAGAGGAAGGTGAAGAACACGCCGTCGGCCTGGCGGAAGTAGGTCTTCACTTCGTACCCGATGCGGCTGATCCCGAGGCGCACGGTGCGGCCGGCGGGAAGGCGCGGGATGTCGGTCGTGGTGGTCACAGTGCCCGCTCCGATTCGGTGATCGCGGTCGGCGAGTGCGCGGCCACGAGTTGCAGGTAGATGTCTTCGAGGCTCGGCCGGATGATCTGCAGCCCCTCGGGCTCGCCCCCGTCGCGCATGAGGGCCGCAACGAGCCTGCCCGGCTCCTCGGTGCGCTCCTCCCGCAGCACACCGCCGGAGCGCCAACGCACGATGGGCGTTCGGGAGAGGTGACCGCCGATCTCGTTGATGCGGCCGATGTCGATGAGCCGGCCGCCGGCGATAACCCCGGCCCGATCGCCCAGGTGTGCGGCCTCGTCGAGGTAGTGGGTGGTGAGCAGGATGGTCGTGCCGTGTGCCTTGAGGGACTCGATGAGCGTCCAGAAGTGGCGGCGGGCCTCCGGGTCGAAACCCGTGGTGGGTTCGTCGAGGAAGAGCAGCTCGGGGCGTCCGATGATGCCGAGCGCGACATCCACTCGCCGTTGCTGGCCTCCCGATAGCTTGCGGATGAGCGTCTTCTGCTTCTCCTCAAGTCCGACCGCGGCGATCACCTCGTCCACGTCGCGCGAGTGCGGGTAGAACCCTGCGAAGTGGGTGAGCTGCTCCCGGACCGTGACGTTGCCGCTCTCGCCCGTCGATTGCAGCACGATGCCGAGCCGCGCCTTCCAGTCGAGACCACCCTTGCCCGGGTCGACGCCGAGTACGCTCGCCTCGCCGCCCGAGCGGTCGCGGTAGCCCTCGAGGATCTCGATGGTCGTGCTCTTGCCCGCCCCGTTCGGCCCGAGGAGTGCGAACGTCTCGCCGCGCTCGATGTCGAAACTGACGCCGTCGAGGGCAATGAGGGAGCCGTAGTGCTTGCGCAGGTCGCGCACGCTCACGACGGGATCGGTAGATGTCATGACCCCATGGTGCACTCATCCGCGCGAAAGCGGCAGCCGTGGACGGGTTGACGCTCGCATCAACCGATCGGTGGATGCTCCCGCCCGCGCCGCGCCGCGGACACCGCCGCGCCGATGACGCCGACGAGAACGAGCATCACCCCGAGGGTCACGACCACCCAGATCACGACGGGACCGTTGAGTCCCATCAGGGCCGCAAACGCGGTTGCCGCGGCGAGCAGCAGGATGACGCCCCAGACGATCGTGGTGGCGCGGGCGTGCACGTGCTCAGTCATTGGGGGTTGCCTCTCCGTCGAAGGTGATGTCGCCGCGGCCGACGACGACCCGCACGGAAAGGATCCGGCCGGTTTCGGTGCCTGTGGGATCGCCCGGCAGCGCGTAAAAGTGGGTCTCGCCCCACCAGCGGTCGGACCTGCCCGGCCGGCCGTCGCTGGCATCGAAGTCGATCGCGCCCGAGCCGACCGAGGCATCGATCCCGACCGGCACATCGCTGGGCAGCTTTACGTAGACGTCTCCGCTCGCAACGTACAGCGTGATCGCCTCCGTCGCCCAGTTGTCGGGATCCGGAGCCGGGGAGTCGTCGAAGTAGTGCGTGAGGTCGACCTGGACGTCGCCGAAACCGACGTAGTACGTGTCGTCGGTGCCGGGTCGATCGGTCGGCCTCAGCTGCGCCCCGCCCGCGTAGGTGATGTGCGAGCTCGGCGGCACGATCGCGATGAAGAGCAGGGGGATCAGCGCGATCACCGCGAGCGCTCCCGCGCCGCCGCCGCGCTTGCCGACGATCCCGTTCACGATCACTCCGAGCGCCATGACGGCCGCCGTGGTGGCGAGGCCGGCTCCGATGGCCCGCGCGTCGAGCTCGGTGTCGCTGAACGTGAGGGCGACCAGTCCGCCAGCGACGAGGGCGAGGCCGATCGCGATGAAGGAGAACAGGGGATGCGGGCGCGTGCGGGCGCGCGCCTCGCGATAGGCCTCCTGCTCGAGCATCCGTCGCTTGCGGGTCTCCTCGAACTGCACGCGGTTGGCGTCTGCTCGCTCGCTCGCCCGTTGCGTTCGGAACTCCTCCCGTTCCTCCCGCCATGCTTGCTGCCGTTCGCGCCAGGCGGCAACGGCCTCCGTCGGGGCGCCGGCGGGTGGCGCTTGGGGGCCGACCGGGTCCGGGATCGTGTCGGGGCGGCCGTCGGTGGTGGCGGGCGAGACCGTGGGGGTCATGGATGCGCGACCTGCCCGGCGGGAGATCCACACCACGAACCAGACGATGGCGGCGAGAACTGCGATCGTCCAGAGGGCGCGACCGACGGTCATGCCCCAGTACGGCTCGCCCCAGAACGCCGAGCCGGCGTACCAGAAGCCCTGGGTGACGGGCAGCAGCGACAGCAGCACTAGCACGCCGATGCCCGCGATGGGCGATTCGAGTCGGCCACGGAACAGCTCCTCGAGGTGGATCTTGTTCTTCTGGTCCGGCAGCAGCAGCCAGGCGGCGGCGTAGAGCAGGAAGGCGGGGCCGCCAAGGATCGCGACCACGACGGCGATGCCGCGCACGATGAGGGGATCGATGCCGAGCCGGGCGGCGATGCCGGCGCACACGCCGCCGATCCAGCCGGGCTGGCGCGGGAGGTCGAGCGCGCGCAGCCAGGCGAAGAAACGGTTTCCCGGGGGCGGAGGGGCTTCCGGGGGCGTCTCAGTCTCGTCGGGTGCCGTTGTCTTTCGTGCCATGCTCCGATCGTGGCGGGTCGCGCGTGCGCCCGCTATGAGGGGACACCCTGACTGCACCCTGATTCGCGGTGCGCGAACCGGGAAACCTGCTTGGATTCAGTGGTGACCACTGCGATCCTCCGTTCTCCGCTCCGGCGCCCGCGCCGGGTGTTGCTCGGGGGCGTGTGCGCGGGCGTCGCCGCGCACCTGGGCTGGCCGATCGGGCACACGCGCGTGCTCGTCGTCGCGCTCGCGCTGTTCGGCGGTGCCGGAGTTCTGCTCTACCTCTGGCTGTGGGCGCTCGTTCCGCTCGACCCGACGGAGGCCGACGACCCGGCCGAGGTGCGCCGCCTGATTCCCGTGGCCCCCGTCCTGCTCGCGGTCGCCGTGGTCGCCATGGCGGTACTGATCGCCACCCCGTCACTTGACAGCATCGTCACGCCCGCCCTCCTCATCGCGGCCGCGGTGAGCGGGGCCGCAGTCGCCTGGAGCCTCGCCTTCGACCGCCACGACCCGGAACGGCCCCGGCGGTACGGCCTCGTCGTGCGCGCCCTCGCATCGCTTCTGCTGCTGGCATCGGGTACGGTCGCCCTGCTCGGCCGCCCGAGCGCACTCAACGCCGTGATCGGGGTCGCCGTGGTCGTGCTCGGGATCGCGGTGATCGTGGCTCCCCGGGTGGTCTCGCTGTGGAGTGACCTGATGGCGGAGCGCACCACCCGCGTGCGGGAGGAGCAGCGGGCGGAGATCGCCGCCCACCTGCACGACTCGGTGCTGCAGACCCTCGCGCTCATCCAGAACCGGGCGGGCGCGTCGAGCGAGGTCGCCCGCATCGCCAGGGCCCAGGAGCGCGAGCTGCGCGACTGGCTGTTCGAGCGGGACATGCCCATCGCCGACGACCTCTCGGCGGAGCTCAGGGCGGCGGCCGCTGCCATCGAGCTGGACTATCCCGTGCGCATCGAGGTGGTTGCGACCGGGGAGTCCGTCGCCGGAATCGCCGCCCTGGCCGCCGCGTCCCGAGAGGCGATGCTCAACGCCGCGCGGCATGCGGGCGGCGAGGTCTCCGTGTACCTGGAGACCTCGCCCGGTGCGATCGACGTGTTCGTGCGTGACCGCGGACCGGGCGTCGACCTCGACACCCTCCCTGCCGACCGGCTCGGCATCCGCGAATCGATCATCGGTCGGATGACGCGCGCTGGAGGAACCGCGACCGTGCGCCCTGGTGCCAGCGGCACGGGCACCGAGGTGCACCTGCACCTGGAGGATCCTCGTGACTAGCGTGCTCATCGTCGACGACCATTCGATCTTCCGCTCCGGCCTGCGCGCCGATCTCGACCACACCGTCGAGGTGCTCGGCGAAGCGGCGACCGTCGACGAGGCGGTCGTGCTCATCGCATCGCTCAAGCCGGAGGTCGTGCTGCTCGACGTGCACCTTCCCGGTGGCGCGGGTGGCGGGGGTGCCGAGGTGCTCCGCCGCTCCAGCGGGCTGCTCGAGTCGGTGCGGTTCCTGGCGCTGAGCGTCTCGGACTCCGCCGAGGATGTCGTCGGCGTCATCCGGGCCGGGGCTCGCGGCTACATCACGAAGGGCAGCTCGGGGGCGGAAGTCAGTCGTGCGGTCGTCGCCGTGGCAGGAGGCGACGCGGTGTTCTCGCCCCGCCTCGCGGGCTTCGTGCTCGACGCGTTCGGCGCGGTGGCCGGCGAGCAGGCGGAGTCGAGCGAGGAGCTCGACCGGCTGTCCGCTCGGGAGCGCGAGGTCATGCGCCTCATCGCTCGAGGCTATGCCTACAAGGAAGTTGCTACCGAGCTATTCATCTCCATCAAGACGGTCGAGAGCCATGTCTCGGCGGTGTTGCGCAAACTCCAGCTCTCCTCCCGGCATGAGCTCACCGTTTGGGCGTCGCAGCGGAAGCTGCTCTAGAGCCGCTACGCGAACAACTTCTGCAGCCGCTGCACGCCCTCGAGGAGCGGGCCGTCGCCGAGGGCGTACGAGAGCCGGAGGTATCCGCTCGGGCCGAACGCCTCACCGGGCACGACTGCGACCTCGGCCTGGTCGAGGATGAGGTCGGCGAGCTCCAGAGTCGTGGAGGGCGTGACCCCGCCCCACTCGCGGTTCAGCAGGCCCGTGACATCCGGGTACACGTAGAAAGCGCCCTCCGGGTTGGGGCACAGCACGCCGTCTATCTTGTTGAGTTCCGCGACGATCAGGTCGCGCCGCCGCTCGAAGGACTGCCGCATCACCTCGACCTGATCTTGCGGGCCGGTGAGCGCCTCGATCGCCGCGCGCTGCGAGATGTTGGACACGTTGCTCGAGAGGTGCGACTGCAGGTTGGCGGCGGCCTTGGTGGCGTCGGCCGGGCCGACCATCCAGCCGAGTCGCCATCCGGTCATTGCATAGCTCTTCGCTACACCGTTGACAAGGATGGCCGTGTCGGCGAGAGCGGGCACGGCCTCGACGATCGAGATGGCGGCCTTGGGGTTCGCGCCGTGGCCGTAGACGAGGTTCTGGTAGATCTCGTCCGCGATCACCCAGATGCCGTGCTCGAGGGCCCACTCGCCGATCGCCTTGGTCTGCTCGGCGGAGTACACGGCGCCCGTGGGGTTGGACGGGGAGACGAAGAGCAGCACCTTGGTGCGGTCGGTGCGTGCGGCCTCGAGCTGGTCGACTGTCACGAGGTACTGCTGGTCGGCGCCCGCGAACACATCGACGGGAACACCGCCCGCGAGCTTCACGGCCTCGGGGTACGTCGTCCAGTACGGGGTCGGCAGCAGCACCTCGTCGCCCGGGTCGACTATCGTCGCGAAGGCCTCGTACACGGCCTGCTTACCGCCGTTGGTAACGATGACCTGGGATGCGGGTACCGCCAGCCCGCTGTCGCGGAGGGTCTTCGCGGCGATAGCCTCACGCAACTCGGGGAGGCCGGCCGCGGGCGTGTAGCGGTAGTTCTTGGGGTCGAGCACCGCGCGGGATGCCGCCTCGACGATGTTTGCGGGCGTTGAGAAGTCGGGCTCGCCTGCCGCATAGCTGATGACGGGTCGGCCTTCGGCCTGAAGCGCCTTTGCCTTGGCATCCACTTTGAGTGTTGCTGATTCGGCGATGGCGGCGATTCGGCGGGAGATCCGTGGCAGTGTCACCCGACAAGCTTAGGTGAGCGCACAAGAAATTGGCCGGAGCCGCGGTCCTGGGGAGACCGCCGACTCCGGCCACTTGTGAGTTACCGGTTAGGCCTTACCCGAGGGCCTGAGGGTGATTCTTCCGGTAACCTTCTCGCGCCAGGTAGGCTCCCGAAGCCAGTAGGGCGAGAATGACTGCGATCAGGGTGGCGATACCCACGCCTGTGTAGGCGAGGCGATCCGTTGCCGACGGTGTCGACGGCGTCGATGGCGTTCCGGGACCGCAGTTCACGGTGCACGGGTCGGGATCTCCACCACCACCGGGGCCGCAGTTGACGGTGCAACCCGGGTCGATGACCTGAGTGATGTTCGGCCCCACCGTCGCCGCTGCGAGGTTGAGCGTCGAGAGCTGGCCCTGCAGCGCCGAGACGCGAACCGCGGTCTGCGTGAACAGCGACCCGGTCGCCACGGCCATACCCTGCGGGCTGGCCATCGACGTCTCCTGAAGGTTGACTCGCACCGAGAGAGCGTCAGTGAGCGCGCTGTCTACACCGGCCGCACCGAGCAGGCCGGTCACCGCCGGGTCGACGAGCCCGGTGTTGAGGCTGTCGATCAGGCTGCTGATCGCGCCATCCGAGCCGAACAGACCGTCGAGAAGCGCGTTGCCGAGACCACCGATGACCTGATCGATGGGTACGGTCGGGGCGATCGTTCCGTTGAGGAGGGAGACGGATGCCTCCGCCTTCGCCGCGCCCCCGTCGAGCAGCTGGTCGACGGTTCCCTCGATGTCGAGGTTGGCCGTGCTGTGCAGGTCGGGGAGGACGGTCTGCACCGTCTCGCAGATCGTCTGGGTGGTGTAGCCGATGATGCCCTGGGTGACGTCGGACCCGCCGAGCCCGCCGACGAGGCCGCCGAGGCCGTCGACGATGTCACCGATGATGGGCACCTGCACGTCGTGGCAGAGCTGGCCCTCGGTGGAGCCCTGCTCACTCACGAGGTCGAGGTTGGCGTGAATGTCGACGTTCGCTTCATGCAACGAGGTCTTCACGCGGTCCACGATCTGGTCGGCGAGTGACGATACGGTGTCGGTGATTCCCGTGAGCACTTGGCCGATGACCGCATCGGAGAGGAGCTCGGTGTTCACCGGCAGGTTGTTGAGGTCGCCGCCGAGCAGTTGCTCGAGGTCGACGGAGACGCTTCCCGTCTGCAGGTTGAACTGCACAGGTCCGTTGCTGTAGACGCCGGTCAGCAGCGACTGCACCGCTTCATGCACGTCGCTCGTGATGTCGACTGTGACGTCGGCCGATGAGCCCACTATTCCGAGGATGGGGTTGAGGATGTCGTTGACCGCCGTGCTCAGCGCACCGCCGGGGGCTTCGAGGGCGGCAAGTTCGGAGTCGACCGAGTCGAGCGCCGTGTTGACCTTCGACGTCAGGTCGCCGATCGCCGGGCTCGTGAACGTGAGCACGGCGCCTTCGAGCCGGTAGTCACCGACGGCGGTGTCGAGGTTGCCCTGCGCCTGGGCGGCCACACCGTCGAGCGAGAGGGTCAGGTTGTTCAGCACGTTGTCGTAGCTGTCGTCGAGCGCGCTATTGAGGTCGACATCCACGTCTCCGGCTGCGCCCGATTGGGTGGGGCCGGCGCCGATCGCGCCGTCGTCACCAACGGCACCGCTCGCGCCGAGCGAGGCGCCGTTCTTGTCGGCCTCCGCGTACTGATTGAGAGTGCCGGCGTCAACATAGTCGCCGAGGTCGGTCTGAATGCCGCCGTCCTGCTGCACATCCACCGTCTGAAGCACCGTCGCATTGAGCGGATCGTCTGAGGTCTGCTTCGGCTGCGTGCCGTCGTTGCGAGCCACCGCGGGATCGAGAGAGACCGCATTGGCGAGGTCCATGCCCGCGAGGGTGCCGGAGAGGAACTGCCCCTCCGCGTACGAAGCGGCCCCGGTTTCGGCGTTGGCCGCCACGGGAACGAGGGCGAGGCCCAGACCGAGAGCAAGCGCGCTCGCCGAGGCGGCGGCGCGAGTTGCGAAGCGATGGGTGGATGCCTCGACTGGGCTTCCATCACGCGGGATGTGTCGAGTGAACACGACTGGTACCTTCCTGATCCTTTTCGGACAGAGGAAGCCGTGACGATCTGCAATCGAGCTCAATTTGGAAAATTGAGGTGACGAACACTGCCTGATCTCAGCTTCGCTGCGCCCTATCTGGGGTAGTGCTATGTAGTTGGATTGTCGCGAGGTGGTTAGCCCCGCAGCGAAGTGGTTAGTTGTCGCTTGTCAGAAGAGACGGCAGACGGCTCTGTCTATGACGGGGATTTGCAGATATTTTTCCGTCGCCCGGATGACGTACACTGGTGCAGGCGGTTGAAAACTGCCATGCTTTCGCGCGCCTTCTCACAGGTTGCGCACAAAGGGCGGTGGCTCAATTGGTAGAGCAGCGGTCTCCAAAACCGCAGGTTGCAGGTTCGAGTCCTGTCCGCCCTGCAGGTCCCTTCGCGCAGTTTTGCGCGGCGGGGCGAACAAGCCGAAGTATCGGAAGGTAGTTACGAGTGGCCAGAAAAGTCATCGACGAGCCCAGTGAGGACGTCGTCGCCAACGCCAAGAAGGATCGCGCACAGCGCCGTGGTCCTTTCGGGCGCCTGGCACTCTTCATCCGACAGGTCATCGGCGAACTCCGGAAGGTCGTGACGCCGACCCGTCGCGAGCTGTTCAGCTACACGGGCGTCGTGCTCGTGTTCGTCGTCATCATGATGGCGCTCGTGTCCGGGCTCGATTTCGGCTTCAGCGCGCTCGTCAACTTCCTGTTCGGCGACCCGACGATCACGGGCTAGAACTTCACACACTCGGCGGCATGTCCGCCACGCAAGCAAACGGAAAGAGATCCAGTGACTGAGAACCACCGCGACGATTTTGAGATCGCGACGGCCGCAGAGCAGTCCTCAGAAGACGACGAAGCCCAGACGGGTAACACGCTCGCAGCGGCGGACGAGTCCGAGAACGCCGCCGAGCACGGGGCGATGCACGTGATCGACGAGGAATCGGAGCTCGAGGGCGACCTCGCGGGTCTGCTCGAGGCGCTCGACGCGGCGATCGATCCCGAGGCGGACGCGATCGTGGACGACGCCCTCGACGTCGACTCTCCCGATGAGGCGGATGCCTCGGTCGCAGCCACAGACGACGAGGCCGATATCGAGGCTGAGGAGGCCGCCGCCGAGGAGCCCGACGTGGCCCCATACGACGGACCGGAGCTGGGCGACGACGACGGGGCCGTGGAGTCCGACCCCTACGACGACTTCCGCAACGAGCTGCGTGCGAAGCCCGGCAAGTGGTACGTCATCCACTCCTACGCCGGTTTCGAGAAGCGCGTGAAGCAGAACATCGAGAACCGCAAGGTATCCATGGCGATGGAGGACTACGTCTTCCAGGTCGAGGTTCCCATGGAGGACGTCGTCGAGATCAAGAACGGCCAGCGCAAGCTCGTGAACCGTGTGCGCATCCCGGGCTACGTGCTCGTGCGCATGGACCTCAACGAAGACAGCTGGTCGGTCGTGCGCCACACGCCCGGCGTGACCGGGTTCGTCGGCAACTCGCACAACCCGCGCCCCCTCCGTTTCGAGGAGGCCTTCAACATGCTCAAGAGCCTGGTGCAGATCGTCGAGGCTCCGGCAGCCAAGGGCGCGGGCGGCAAGGGCAAGTCGACGGCACGCGTCATCCCGGCCGAAATCGACTTCGAGGTCGGCGAGACCATCACGATCAAGGAAGGTTCGTTCGCGGGCCTGCCCGGTTCGATCAGCGAGATCAAGGCGGAGAGCGGCAAGCTCATCGTGCTGGTGTCGCTGTTCGAGCGCGAGACCCCGGTCGAGCTCAGTTTCGACCAGGTCACCAAGCTGTAGCGCTCGCGCTACCGAGTTTTTCCGGGTAAACTCGCCCGGTTCCAACCACCGCTGCCGGACTAGCCGGTTCGCGGGAGCGCGGTCGACACGATCGCACGAAACAAAGGAAAACAATGGCACCGAAGAAGAAGGTTACGGGTCTGATCAAGCTTCAGATCCAGGCCGGCGCCGCCAACCCCGCACCGCCCATCGGGCCTGCGCTGGGTCAGCACGGCGTGAACATCATGGAGTTCTGCA
>JAODAV010000043.1 GCA_025463605.1 Rhodoglobus sp.
AAAATGACTATTTCATCAGTACTAATACTTCGCAGTACCTCAGGCCGAAGGCCGTGGTGCTCATTTTCGGGGTATAGGAGGTATTTAGAATCTCGCAGCCGCCTTTGCCGCTCATACGGCACTTAGCCTCGGCTTGATTGGTGGCACAGATCTGAGCTTTCTCCAGCTTATCGGTTCCGCTTCCGCAGGTGGAGGCATCACCGAGAGCAGGAAAACTCTGGCAAAGCCCATAAAAGAGATTCATCTGGGAGGAATCCGCGAGCTCGGTTTCCATTTCCTTGCTGGCGTTGGCCAGGAAGCTTTTGAAGTCGAGACTGGCTTCGAAGCTGTCACGTTCCACGCCCAAGATGCCGAACACTTCATGCAGCACCAGTTGTGAGCGGGCGCGAAAATTGAGCTCTCTCCAGCGGGCGCGATTCACCTTGATCAGATTCTGGTCCGGGAAATTGATGGCGTCCACTTCCTGTCCGCGGAGAACCATATCGTCGCTTTCGGCGGAGGTATAGCGGATCGCTTTGGCGCTTTTCTGGAAATCAGCGGCTTTGAATTTCCACTTGATGAATGCGGCGCCCGAGCGAGTTTCCTCTTGAACTAATTTATCGCCAATCGCTTTGGCGATTCCGGAGAATTCGAGGGCGTATGGATCGCCGCCGTGGCCGCCTTCATTTCCGCCATCGCTACGCCCAAAAGCGAAACTAGATGCGAGCATCATCAATAATAATAGGGTTTTCATTTCTTGTTCCTCTTCGAGGTGGGGAAAATTTGAACAGTGAGATTATAAACTTCTTTGGCCTCGCCAAAGGCTTCGAGCTCGTCGGTGAGCTGGCGGCGGAATTCGCGGATTCGCTTCACGGCGAAGGGAATATGCTTGGGGTCCATGGCGAAGGTGGTGGAGGACAGATCGCGGGCTTCCATCGGATCGTTCAGCATGGAATCTACGGCTTTGCCCATGAGTTGGCGCTGGAATTTACGGGTGCTCTCGGTGGAGCGGGTATTCTCCACTATGATCGGGCCGCTTTTTTGCTTCCATTTGCCGGAAGCATCCTGCTCCACGATGCCTAGATTCAGGAGGCGTTGCATCGAAACCTTGGCTAGAAGCGGGCTGATGGCCAGGCGCTTGGCGATAAACTTCGCCTCGAACTCTGTATCCGGTACCTGCAGTAGGCTCAGGATTGCGTAGTGCTGCCACTCGGAGATCAGCGCGAACTGGTCGAGGGAGATTGTTTCTTGCTTGGATGAATTTTTGTTTACCTGAGCTCGGCTGCGATTCTGTTTTTCCTGCTCGCCCAGCAAAAAGGCGGTTTTCGCAGGGGAATATTGCAAGCGCTCCGCCAGCTGCTCTACCATCCCGCGGGACGGTTTGCGGTGGCCATTCAACACGAGGGAGAGCAGGGTATGGCTCACGCCGATATGCTTGGCGAAGGAGCGCATCGAATACTGTGGATTCCTCTGCAGGCGCCGAGAAAACTCAAAACGAAGGGTCTCGAGCACAACGCTCTCGGCACCCTTCGCGGGAAGAGGCGAAGCCGGGAGTGCCGGCCCGCCTTTCTCATTGTTTTGAGGTTGCGCTAAGTTCACGATATTCCTTAAGGCTTGTTGATATCGGAGTAGGTGGTTTGCTGAATTTTCGAAAAGGCATCCATGTATTCTTTGCTCATGCATTCAACCTTGGGCTCTTTTTCGCAGGCTTGCATGGCGGAGATAGAAACCTTCTGGCGGAAATCGCGGGGCTGGCAGTAAACAGAAACAGTAACGTTGGCGTCGGTACGGGTCATTTGACCGTCAAAGATATCGCCCTTCGCGAAGCTTTTCGATTCGGCGGTAGCATCCGACCAAACGCGGTAAATGGACTGGCACTCGTACTCCACGTTGATGGGCTTGAGGCTGTCTTCACCGGCCACGGCACCGAAGAATCCATTTGAAGCTCCCGGCGCTCGTTTGCCTTTGATGATGTCTTGGATATTTTGTTCCGCTCCACGTACGGCTTTTTGCACCAGGGCATCCGCCGAGAGGCCGGTGTCGTATGCCCCCACGCTGCCGCTGGTTTGGAAGAGCATCTTGGCGGTATTTGGCATACCGGAGCTGCGTCCGGCGTGTGCCGAGCTAGCGATTAACGTGGAAAGTACAACTAGGGAGCAGAGTATGGTTTTCATTTAGGGCCTCTTATTTTTTATAAATGTCGTGGTAAGTGGTTTTTTCAATCTTGGAGAAAGCGTCCATATATTCTTTGCTCATGCATTCAACCTTGGGCTCTTTTTCGCAGGCTTGCATGGCGGAGATAGCTACTTTCTGGGCGAAATCCCGGGGATCGCAGTAAATGTTCACCGCAAGACTGGCGTCATAAACAACCTGACCGCCACTACCGAAAAATCCATCGGCTGAGCCAGACTCGTGTTGGCTTACGTTCGGGGCACCCCATACGCGGTAGAGGGACTGACACTGGTATTCCACGTTGATCGGTCCGTGGGAGCCGTCTCCTTCTTCGATTCGGGCCTGCATACGTTGCCGGGCATTGTCGCTGGCATATTGAAGCGCCGAGCTTGCGGAAGAAATACCCCCGAAATTCGAGAAACCATAAACCTGGAACAACAGCTTCGCGGTGGCGGGCAAGCTGATCGCCGTTTTCGTCGGCGCCGGGGGAGCAGCGTGCGCTAGCGGGGCGGCGAGGATCAACAGTAGTGGTAGAAGCTTTTTCATATTCGGATCCTCTTCATAAAAGTGGCTCTTAAAATCTTAGCGGTCGCTCTCGGGGGGCATGACTTGCGTGCCTTGTTCGGCGCCGCGGCCGCTCATGCGGTATCCGTGCACGGTTACTTGCGCTTCGCAGGATTTATAGCCAATGAATTCTTTGCTCATGATGGTGCGGAAGCGGCGGCCGATTACTACGCAGTCAGAGTTATAGTCTTGCTGGCAGGCGAGCATCGCTTCGTTCTCGGCGCCTTCTTCGGCTTCGGCTCCGGCTTCGGAGTGGTTCGAGCAGCTGTCGTAAGTATCGAGCGGGTGCTCGAAGCGGTAGGCTTTGGTGTAGCTGGTGCCGGTAAAGTTCGCGGCCTGGGCAGTGGCGCCGAAGGCAGATGCGAGGGCCAGGGCGGCGAGGGTGAGAAGTTGGGTTTTCATCGTAGCTCCTAAAGAATATTTGTTTTGAACCAGTGCGGAATCATTTCCGGCGAAGAGGGTTTTCGCATAGCGTAAACCTGATTGCAATGCTGGTGTAAGCAAAGTGGTTACGGAGCTGTAACCACTAGAGGCGTAAACGGGGCTGGCTGGAACTGGCCGAACTTTCATAAGTGGGGCCAATTTATCATAGAGCAGGGGCATTAGTAAACTAAAATAGTCTGGTATTGTTGATTCGTAACATATTGATTTTACTAAGATTTCAGAAAGGATGGCAGTAATTATCTCTAAGCCGCGGCGCCGCGGCTTTAACCCCGTCAATTACCGCATTCCTTGATCTCGGGGCCGCCGCACCAGCTCGGGTGGCATCGTTACCCCCCCTTCTCAGCTTCTATTTCCCAGTGGGCCAATGCTAAAATTCATACAAACAAAATTTCAATGGAGGAAATATGAATAAGTTTTATCTAGCTATCGCGCTAACCGCCCTGGTGACCATTCCCGCCCAGGCAAAAGAAAAAAGCAGCCAAGAAGACAAAAGTGCCAAAGGAATGTTTGCCAAGGCCGCCGAGAAATATAACCGCGAATATAAGGCCAAATTGGTGGATATCGTTAAGAAGAGTGAGTCGGTGAAGGAATACCTAAAAGCGCAAAACCTTACCCTCGGTAAACTTACCGACGTTCATACCCTAAGTTCTTTTGGGGAGGGAACCACGCGGTGGAGCACCGAAATCGTTTTTTTTAATGCATCCAGCGAAGAGAATTATCGTTTTCGCGAGCTGGCAGTGATGATTCACTCGGAGTTGGAGGGTGAGCAGGATGCTGGCCTAGTGAAGGCCGATGTGGCCGTGATCAATGCTCAGCCTCCCCAAAAATTCGAAACCGTGATCAGTCCAAAAGAATAGTTTCTGCGCAGGGGAAGGTTGCTTTAGGCCCTTCCTCCGCGAAATTCCCGTCTATTTTTGCTATGCGTTATCTTGCCGGCACTCTAAACCGCAATTTCCTGCTCTTCCGAGAGCAAATCCCACCCTAATCCTTTGATTTCCCTCACCTAACGTGATTAAACCGATGGACCGCTTTGATCCCTGGCAAACGCTCGCATTTCGCGCAGCTCGAGTCCTGGGCACTGAGGAAAGAAAAGGCCTAATGAACACTCAAACCAATAGCCCGAAGAAGCAGACGGGTGCCTCTGCTAAGAATGATAAGTGGCTCAGCGAGTTCGCTGATATCACCGTAGACGAAACAGAACTTAAAGACCTCGACGTAGTTACCCAAGACAAGCTCGGCGAAGATTTTACCTTCGGCGAAATCTTTGAAAAATCCCAGACCACTACCAACGTTAAAGAAGGCGAAGTAGTGAACGGAGCGGTTATTGCTCTTGCTGGCGATTACGTAACCGTAGACATCGGTTACAAAATGGAAGGCCTCGTGCCTCTCGATGAATTCCGCGACATGGACGGAAAGATCACCGTTAAACCGGGCGATCACGTTGTAGTCTATCTCGAGAAAATGGAAAACGAACACGGCGTAATGATCCTCTCGCGCAACAAAGCCGAGATCATCAAAGCCTGGGATTCGATTGCCGAAGCCTGCGAACGCGATGAAGTTATCAGCGGCGTAGTGACCAAAAAAGTTAAAGGCGGCCTGGAAGTTGATATCGGCGTAAAGGCATTCTTGCCTGGTTCGCAAATCGATATTCGCCCCGTGCGCAACCTCGATAAATACCTCGGCAAGAAATTGAACTTCAAAGTAATCAAGTTCAACAAGCGCCGCGGAAATATCGTGCTCTCCCGTAAAGCTCTGCTCCTCAAAGAGCGTGAGAAACTGCGCGTAGAAACCCTCGAGCAATTGCAAGAAGGAATGGTAGTTCAGGGCGTTGTGAAGAACATCACCGACTACGGAGCCTTCATTGACTTGGGCGGCATGGACGGACTCCTCCACATCACCGACATGAGCTGGGGACGCATCAAGCACCCAAGCGAATTGTTCCAAGTGGGCGACGAAGTTACCGTTAAGGTTCTCAAGTACGACAAAGAGAAAGAGCGCGTAAGCCTCGGCCTCAAGCAAGTACAAGACAACCCCTGGGACAAGGTTCCCGAGAAGTACCACGTAGGCGACAAGGTGAAAGGCAAAGTAGTTTCCATTAAGGACTACGGCGCGTTCATCGAGCTCGAAGACGGCGTAGAAGGCTTGATCCACGTATCGGAAATGAGCTGGACCAACAAGGTGAAGCACCCCTCGAAAGTTCTCGAGCCGGGCACCGAAGTGGAATGCCAAGTTCTCGATATCGACACCAAGAACCGCCGCATCAGCCTCGGCTTGAAACAACTCGAGAGCAATCCTTGGGATCTCCTCGAACAGAAATTCCCCATCGGTTCTACCGTTGAGGGCGAGATTAAGAACGTTACTGACTTCGGCGTGTTTGTTGACATCGGCGAAGGCATCGACGGCTTGATCCACGTTTCTGACTTGAGCTGGACCAAGAAAGTTGCTCACCCTTCTGAAGCCTTCAACAAAGGTGACAAAGTGCGCGCAATCGTTCTCTCGATCGACAAAGAAACCGAGAAATTCTCTCTCGGTATCAAGCAGCTCGAGCGCGATCCTTGGGAAAATATCAAAGCCCGTTACAAAATCGGCCAAGGTATTGAAGGCAAAGTTACCAAGACCGCTGACTTCGGCGCATTCGTAGAATTGGAAGAAGGCCTCGAAGGCTTGATCCACATCTCCGAAATCTCGAACGATCAAGTGGGCAAAGTAACCGACGTGCTGAACATCGGTGATTCGGTAAAAGCCGAAATCATCTCGATCGAT
>JAODAV010000033.1 GCA_025463605.1 Rhodoglobus sp.
CCAGCCCCACGCATGGCTGCGCGAAGCGGGGTTGCCGAAGTGCTCGCGCAACCACGGGATCATGGCGTCGACCACGCGCGGGTCGACCGGCGTCGTCGCGCCGTAGTCCATGTAGATCGGGAAATGGGGCGTCATGTCCATTGCTGGCGTCTTTTGCTGGCGGTTGGAATTACTGCTTGGCGAACGAATTACCGAGTGCAAACACCGAGTTCGGCGCGTTCACGCGGATGGGCTTCACCACCGGGGAGCTGGAGATCGCGCGCTTCGGCGTCGGCTTGTCCTCGATCTGGATGCCCTTGGCGAGCTGGTCGTCCACCAGTTTCTGCAGCGACACCGAGTCCAGGAACTCCACCATGCGCTGGTTCAGCGCGGACCACAGCTCGTGCGTCATGCAGCGGCCGCCGTCGCCCTGGCAGTTTTCCTTGCCGCCGCACTGGGTGGCGTCGATCGGCTCGTCCACCGACACGATGATGTCGGCGACGGTGATCTCCGTGGCCTTGCGGCCGAGCGTGTACCCGCCGCCGGGGCCGCGGGTAGATTCGACCAGCTCGTGCCGGCGCAACTTGCCGAACAGCTGCTCGAGGTAGGACAGCGAAATCTGCTGGCGCTGGCTGATCGCCGCCAGGGTGACGGGACCGTTGTTCTGGCGCAGGGCCAGGTCGATCATCGCGGTGACCGCAAAGCGGCCTTTGGTCGTGAGACGCATCGCTATCTCCTTGTCTTGCTTGCTTTCCTTACCTCCCACGGCACCTGCCGGACGAGGTCGTCCTCCCCTTCGGGGGTTCCTGACTATTTCCGTCAAGTATACCAGAAAACCCCAGTGCCCTGCTCGGGTACTCAGGTCTTTCTGCAGTGCAGCAAGCGCTGTCAGGCCCCGAGTTCAGCACGGATGTGCCGGAGCACGCCGTCGCAGGCGGCCTCGATGTGATCGAGCACGGTCTCGAAGCCCTGCTTGCCGCCGTAATACGGATCCGCGACCTCATCGGCCAGCCCGGGCGGGGCGAATTCCATCATGCGCCGCAGCTTGTGCCGGTGCTGCGCAGGACAGTCCTCTTCCAGCAGCTCCAGGTGGCCGTCGTCCATGGCCAGGATCAGGTCGAAGCGGTCGAAGTCCGCCGCGGCGACCTGCCGCGCGCGCTGGTCGCTCAGGTCGTAGCCACGCAGCGAGGCATGGTGGCTGCTGCGTTCGTCCGGCGGCGAACCCACGTGGTAGTCGTGCGTGCCCGCGGAATCGATGTGCACGCGGTCGGCGAGCCCGGCTTGTTGCACCCGATGCCGCAGCACGCCCTCGGCGGTCGGGCTGCGGCAGATGTTCCCCGTGCAGACCATCAGCACCGCGTACTTCTTCGCCGCCACCGGTCAGCCCTTCTTCTTCGCGGTGTCGATGAGCACCACGTTGTCGTGCACCACCGCGCCGAACGCCTGTTCCTTGAGCATGGCCAGCTGGTCGCGCACGCGCGCGGCTTTCTCGAACTCCAGGTTGCGGGCGTGTTCCAGCATCTGCTTTTCCAGCTGCTTGATGCGCTTGGAGATGTCCCGCTCGGACATGTCCTCGACCATGGCGCGCTGCAGTTCCTGCTTCTCCTGCTCCTTGCTCGCCTTCTCGCTGTAGACGCCGTCGATCATGTCGCGGATCTGCTTCTGGATGCTGCGCGGCGTGATGCCGTGCGCCAGGTTGTGCGCGACCTGCTTGGCCCGGCGGCGATCGGTCTCGTCGATCGCCTTCCTCATCGAGTCGGTGATCCGGTCGCCGTACAGGATGGCCTTGCCGCTGATGTGGCGAGCCGCGCGGCCGATGGTCTGGATCAGGGAGCGTTCGGCGCGCAGGAAGCCTTCCTTGTCGGCGTCGAGGATGGCCACCAGCGACACCTCGGGGATGTCCAGGCCTTCGCGCAAGAGGTTGATGCCCACCAGCACGTCGAACTGGCCCAAGCGCAGGTCGCGAATGATTTCCACACGCTCCACGGTGTCGATGTCCGAGTGCAGATAACGCACGCGTACGCCGTGATCCGCCAGGTAATCGGTCAAGTCTTCCGACATGCGCTTGGTCAGCGTAGTGACCAGCACCCGCTCGCCGAGCGCGGTGCGCTTGCCGATTTCCGAGAGCAGGTCATCGACCTGGGTCAGCGCCGGCCGGATTTCAATCTGCGGATCCACCAGCCCGGTCGGACGCACCAATTGCTCGATCACCCGCCCGGCATGTTCGGCTTCGTAGTTGCCCGGCGTGGCCGAGACAAAAATCGTCTGCGGGCTGACGCCTTCCCACTCGTCAAAACGCATCGGCCGGTTGTCCAGCGCCGACGGCAGGCGGAAACCGTATTCAACCAGCGTCTCTTTACGCGAGCGGTCGCCCTTATACATCGCGCCGACTTGCGGCACGCTGACGTGGGACTCGTCGATCACCAGCAGCGCATCCGCCGGCAAGTAGTCATAGAGTGTTGGCGGCGGCGCACCGGCGGGACGCCCCGACAGGTAGCGTGAGTAGTTTTCGATGCCGTTGCAGTAACCCAGCTCCAGAATCATTTCCAGATCAAAACGGGTCCGCTGCTCCAGACGCTGCGCCTCCACCAGCTTGTTGGCGCCACGCAGGTATTCCAGGCGCTCTTGCAACTCGACCTTGATTCCCTCCATGGCGTCGACCAGGGTTTCACGCGGGGTGACGTAGTGGCTCTTGGGGTAGAAGGTAAAGCGCGGCAATTTGCGAATCACTTCGCCGGTCAGCGGGTCGAAGGCCGACAGACTCTCGACTTCATCGTCGAACAACTCGATGCGAATCGCTTCGAGGTCGGACTCCGCCGGGTAGATATCAATCACGTCACCGCGCACACGGAAGGTGGCGCGGGCGAAGTCCATGTCGTTGCGGGTGTATTGCAGGTCAGCCAGGCGCCGCAGCAGCGCACGCTGGTCGAGCTTGTCGCCGCGATCGACGTGCAACACCATCTTCAAATAGGTTTCCGGACTGCCCAGACCGTAAATGCACGAAACGGTGGTGACGATAATCGCGTCTTTGCGCTCCAGCAGCGCCTTGGTCGCCGACAGTCGCATCTGCTCGATGTGGTCGTTGATCGATGCGTCCTTCTCAATGAAGGTGTCCGACGACGGCACGTAAGCTTCAGGCTGATAGTAGTCGTAGTAGGAAACGAAGTATTCGACGGCGTTGTTGGGGAAGAACGCCTTGAACTCGCCGTACAACTGCGCGGCCAAGGTCTTGTTCGGCGCCAGCACCAGGGTCGGTCGCTGCACTTGCGCGATGACGTTGGCGATGCTGAAGGTCTTGCCCGAGCCCGTTACGCCGAGCAACGTCTGGTGCGCCAGCCCGGCTTCGATCCCTTCGACCATCAGACGAATGGCTTCCGGCTGGTCGCCGGCGGGCTGGAAACGGGTGACGAGCTGAAACTCCGACATAAGTTACCTCTGGGTTCATTTCCGTCGCGCGAAACCGCGAAGAAACGAGAAAACCGCGAACGACCGCTGCCGCCGGGAAAAGACATGAAGAGACTACAGATGGAGTCACTTATCCAGGCTTTCAAGCGCCCCATCCTACTAGCCGATGGACAATAGACGTCATCATTTGCAGAACGATCGAAAAATAAAACGGAAATACCGTTAAAAAAGCCGTGGCAACCTGTCGCAGCGCTGAACGATGGCCTCTATACTAGCTCCCCGTTTGTGCACCGCTCTAGTGCATTCGGCTGGAGCGTTGTACCCCCATCACTCCTCCATTCAGAGCCGCCGCAAAAATGAGCCTGTTCTCCGCTGTCGAAATGGCACCACGCGATCCAATCCTGGGCCTCAACGAAGCATTCAACGCCGATACCCGGACCACCAAGGTCAATCTGGGCGTTGGGGTCTACTGCAACGAAGAGGGGCGAATTCCACTCCTGCGCGCTGTTGCCGAGGCCGAGACCGCTCGCGTGGCTCAACACGCTGCTCGTGGCTACCTGCCGATCGATGGCATCCAGGCCTACGACGTCGCGGTACAGAAACTGCTATTTGGCGCTGAATCGCCGCTGTTGGCGGCCGGCCGCGTGGTCACCGTGCAAGCGGTCGGCGGTACCGGCGCGTTGAAAATCGGGGCTGACTTCCTCAAGCAACTCAAGCCGGACGCCGTGGTCGCGATCAGCGATCCAAGCTGGGAAAACCACCGTGCGTTGTTCGAAACCGCCGGCTTCCCGGTCCAGAACTACCGCTACTACGACGCTGCCAGCCATGACGTGAACCGCTCGGGCATGCTCGAAGACCTGCAGAATCTGCCATCCGGTTCGATCGTCGTGCTGCACGCCTGCTGCCACAACCCGACCGGCGTCGACCTGAGCCCGGAAGACTGGAAAAAAGTCCTGGAAGTGCTGAAAGCCAAAGGTCACGTGCCGTTCCTCGACATGGCGTACCAGGGTTTTGGCGACGGCATTGACGAAGACGCCGCCGCTGTGCGCTTGTTCGCCGAGTCGGGCCTGACGTTCTTCGCTTCCAGCTCGTTCTCCAAGTCGTTCTCGCTGTATGGCGAACGCGTTGGCGCACTGTCGATCGTCACCGACTCGAAAGAAGAAGCCGGCCGCGTGCTGTCGCAGGTCAAGCGCGTGATTCGCACCAACTATTCCAACCCACCGACCCACGGCGCGATCATCGTCGCCACGGTGTTGAACAGCCCTGAGCTGCGTGCGCTGTGGGAACAGGAACTGGCTGAAATGCGTCTGCGGATTCGCGGCATGCGTCAGGCCATGGTCGAAAAACTGGCAGCCCTGACCACCCAGGATTTCAGCTTCGTCGGTCGTCAGCGTGGCATGTTCTCCTACTCCGGGCTGACCAAAGACCAGGCCGTGCGCCTGCGCACCGAGTTCGGCATCTACGCGCTGGACACCGGCCGGATCTGCGTCGCGGCGTTGAACCAGAGCAACATTGATGTGGTGACCAAGGCAATTGTTCAGGTGATCTGACGGTTACAGCGGTAGCAAAAGGGGAAGCCGGCGAGCTTCCCCTTTTTTGTGCCCAATACACATCCTTTGCACTACAAAAACCTGTGGGAGCTGGCTTGCCTGCGAAGACGTCGGCACATCCAAATCCATCATTGCCTGACACACCGCTTTCGCAGGCAAGCCAGCTCCCACAATGACTTG
>JAODAV010000052.1 GCA_025463605.1 Rhodoglobus sp.
AATCGTATGCCAGTGAATCAGAAGATGTGCAGATTAATGAAACCCATTCATTGTTATCAGTCATGCCAGTTGGTTCAATTACCCCCGAGCTTGAAAACTACTACAAGGCTTATTTCACCGATAACAGGTCTAAGCTTATTGCTGCAGAAGCTAAGTACAATGCCACAGTGGAGGCATATAAGTCTAACTTGAAAAGTATCTTAGCGGTTATTGATTCACAAGGTAAAAATATAGACAACTTCGAGGCTACGCTGAATGCGCAAGAAAGGGACCTAGCAAGATATAACTATGTTGATAACATAGTTGCGTACAATAACTTAGTGCCAATCTACAACTCAAATCTTGGCAAGTATAAGGAAAATATTGCGACGTACAATACAAATGTCGATCTTTATAATAATGCCACAACTGAATTCAGTAATAGGCTCAAGGGCATGCAGCCACAAGGTGTAACGGTTCAGGAGCAAGAAAAGAAAACACCAAGTCAGTAATAGCCATTTAAGTTCCAAAGTCAGCATACAGTGGATGCCGCAATAATCCCTTTGAAACTATTCCAAGCTTAACTTACGCTTGCGGGGGCGTTCATTTTAGGTTTGATGTATGGCGGCACTAGAATAGCTCGATTTTCTTTGGAGACTAGTTCATGCAATAATTTATTTACTTTTTCGATTTGGCGTAGCATAGCATCTGCTGAAACCATAAATATTGCTGCCAATGCTTGTACAATCCTATGAATAACGCTATCGGTAAGTTCACCATTTTCTGCTCTGATCAGCTTGTCAATCTCAGCGTTAAGTAGAGTTGACGGCATTAGTAAATGACCAGCTAATGAGTAAGCTTGGTCTTCGATTATCGTCAAGTTGTCTGCGCTGACAGCGTTATGGAATACTTCGTAAGAGTCCGCATCAGATATAGGAAACCGCTCAGTATGCGCTGTATGCAGTATTCGATGACTTAGCTCGTGAGCAATGCCAAATCTAGCACGATCTATTTGTGTTTCAAACACGTTCTGGTCCATTACGATGACTTCACAGTTGTTTGCTATGTAGGCTTCTGTATTTTTAAGCGATGTTAAATTAGGCACGATGAGTAAGCCAACGCCTTCCTTGTCACATATCTTTTCGATATGTATAGGTAGCAAATCTGATTGGTTGTGCTTCTCAAGGAAACTAGACGCTATCTTGGATAGCTCCTCGTCAGAGATTACGGATACATCGAGCGAGGTGTCCATTACGCAGTCTTTTCTCCTGTAAGCAAGCTAGTAAGTTGCTTAATGTCGTCTTCGGTCAATTTGTCCTTACGCATTTTACGATAGAAGACTGGTAAAAATCGAGGTACAACAGGATTGGCAAATGCATCGTCAGGCACAGATTGTCGGCTTGCAGCGGCTAAGTCTGAAAATTTGTCCCAAGTGTCAGAGCCATACCTAATAGAGTAGGCCTTAGCTAAAGCTTTAAGTTTATCGAGGTCTGATGGGGGAGTAATCAATCCATTCTCTAAGCGTGATATGTAAGCTACGTCGTAGCCAGCGTTTTGACTAAACTGCCTCAGTGTATGCTCTGACTCTAGCCTACGTTGCTTAATGAACTCGGTGAAAGTGTTGCCCATGCTTTGCTCCTTTATTGTGTTGTCATTATAGTACAACATTACAACATATGTCAAGCATTTACCTCTGTGAACGAATGTTTTCTGACTGTTGTATTTGGAAAACAACACTGCTATACTAAGAGTGTTGCCTTATGCGACGGAAAGGAGTTTTTACCATGAGTCGAGCAAGATCGGCAATTTCTGGCAAGTATGTTACGAAGCCATATGCAATCAAGCACCCAAAGATTACTGTCATCGAAAAGAAGTAGTATAACCAAAGTTTGCCTATGACAGTGTTTAACCATCGCTGTTATGGGCTTACTCGCTACTATCGGTGACAAAGTCCAATTAAGGCTCCTCTTATGAGGAGTCTTTTTTGTTTGAGCGACTGCTCAATACTGAAGCTGTGGCTGTCTGCTAGACCAACGTAGCAACTCTTTGCTGATGAGGTTCCAATTCGAATGCACGTACTCAACCAAGAATATTTAACCTCTGTTATTACGGCAGGGGTTTTTGCTACCTAAAATATTCTAAGAAGTTAATTGGTTCGAGTCTGACTTGGTCGCTTTACCTCTGTTTGTTATACTTCCTCCCATGAAAACACTTATAAAAAATCGTGATGGCAATAAGGTGGTCGTGCTAGTCGAAGAGGCTGACACTCCCGGCAAGTTAGCATTTGTGATGCACGGTCTTGGCGGCAATAAAACCCAAGGCCATATTCGTGCCATGGCCGAGGCCTTTCTCGAGTCTGGATATACGGTTGTTTCGTGGGATTCAGTTTATACTTTTGGTGAAAGCGAAGGCGGCAAGTACGAGGACGCTACTATTACTAATTACTATGCTGACATGGAAGACGTAATCGCTTGGGCATCTTCACAGTCATGGTACTGCGAGCCGTTCGTACTGTGCGGACATAGCTTAGGCGGAATCTCCGTAGCATTGTTTGCCGAAAAGTATCCCGAAAAAATAAAAGCCCTAGCTCCAATCTCTGCGGTTATATCAGGCAAACTGAGCCTACAAACAAAAGCTGATGATTTGGAAGCCTGGAAACGAGACGGTATCCGAGTCACGATGACTCATGATGGCAAGAACGAAAAGAGGCTCAAATGGTCACACATGGAAGACAGGATGAGGTATAACTTACTCGATAATGTGACTAAACTAACTATGCCGGTGCTGATGATTGTTGGCGAACATGACGACCCCACGCCACCCGAGCATCAAAAGCTACTATTCGAACAGCTACCAGGTAAGAAAGAACTACACTTCATAAAGGGTGCACTGCATAGTTTTTACGAACCACACGAGCAACAAGAAGTGAAGCAATTAGTCAGAGCATGGCTAGGAACGGTCTAGGTCTATGAA
>JAODAV010000008.1 GCA_025463605.1 Rhodoglobus sp.
CGCGCGCCTGGATCTCCGGCCCCACGATGACCTTGCCGGTCTGGGGGTCTACCGCGACGAAGATGGAGATGAAGCCCTCTTCGGCGAGGATGCGGCGGTCTTTGAGGTCGGCATCCGTGATCTCACCGACGCTCGAGCCGTCGACGTAGACGTATCCGAGGTCGAGCTGGCCGACGACCTTCGCGACGCCGTCCCTGAGGTCGATCACGGTGCCGTCTTCGGCGATGATCGTGTTCTCCTCGGGCACGCCCGTGTCGATCGCGAGCCGGGCGTTGGCGACGAGGTGGCGATACTCGCCGTGCACGGGCAGCACGTTCTTCGGGCGCAGGATGTTGTAGCAGTACAGCAACTCCCCCGCGGCAGCATGCCCGGAGACATGCACTTTCGCGTTGGCTTTGTGCACGACATTGGCGCCGAGCTTGGTGAGTCCGTTGATCACGCGATAGACGGCGTTCTCATTGCCCGGAATGAGGCTCGACGCGAGGATGACGGTGTCGCCTTTGCCGACCTCGATCTGGTGCTCGAGGTTGGCCATGCGGGCCAGCACGGCCATGGGCTCGCCCTGGCTGCCCGTCGACATGTAGACGAGCTGGTTGTCGGGAAGATCCGCAGCTTTCTTCGCCTCGAGGAGCACGCCGTCTGGCACCTTGAGGTAGCCGAGTTCGGCGGCGATCCCCATGTTGCGCACCATCGACCGGCCCATGAGCACGACCTTGCGGTTGTTGGCGACTGCCGCGTCGAGAACCTGCTGCACACGGTGCACATGGCTCGAGAAGCTTGCCACGATGACACGGCGGGGGGCCTTGGCGATGACGCCTTCGAGCACGGGACCGATGTCACGCTCGCTCGGCGTGAAGCCCGGAACATCCGCATTCGTCGAATCGGGGAGAAACAGGTCGACGCCCGCCTCGCCGAGTCGCGCAAAGGCGCGCAGATCGGTGATGCGATCATCGAGCGGAAGCTGGTCCATCTTGAAGTCGCCCGTGTGAAGCACGACACCGGCGACGGTCGTGATGGCGACGGCGAGCGCATCCGGAATGGAGTGGTTCACCGCGACGAACTCGAGGTCGAAGGGCCCGAGCTTCTCCTTCTGCCCCTCCTTGACGGTGAGGGTGTATGGCTGGATGCGGTGCTCTTTGAGCTTCGCCTCGATGAGCGCGAGCGTGAGAGTGCTTCCGAGCAGCGGGATGTCCTGGCGCAGTTTGAGCAGGTACGGCACCGCTCCGATGTGATCTTCGTGGCCGTGCGTGAGCACGATCCCGAGCACGTCGTCGAGTCGGTCCCTGATCGAACTGAAGTCGGGGAGGATGAGGTCGACCCCGGGCTGGTGCTCTTCCGGGAACAGAACGCCGCAGTCGACGATGAGGATCTTGCCGTCGATCTCGAAGGTCGTCATGTTGCGACCGATCTCGCCGAGACCGCCGATGGGCGTGACGCGGAGAGTTCCGGGCGCGAGAGGGGGTGGGTCGTAAACGGAGACTGGCATCTGTACCTTGCGTTGAAAGCGGTGGGGTCTTTGGCCCCCGGTGAAAGCCTGTGCTGTGTGTCGTGCGCTAGCGGGTGGTGCCGGCGACCTTGGGCAGGGCTCCGCCTGCCGCGGCATTGCGGTCGGGGCGGAAGTCGGAGAGGTCCACACCGGGAATGTCCTTGACGTGAGCCAGTTCGTCTTCGATCTGGGCGGCCTCCCAATCCTCCGGACCCACGAGCGGCAGGCGCACGCGCGGGCTGCCGATGCGGTGCAGACCGTGGAGGATGTACTTCGCCGCGACGGTGCCGGGTACGTGAGTCATGACGGCGCGCACGAGCGGCTCGAGCGCCTTGTGAACGGCGGTCGCAGCCTTGAGATCGCCCGCGTTGACGGCGTCGACCATCTGGCGGTACGGCGTTGGGGCTATGTTGACCGTGACGCCGATGAGTCCAGCAGCCCCGATCGACAGGTGCGGCAGCACGTTCGTGTCATCTCCGGACAGGTAGATGAGGTCGGTCTGGTTGAGCACCCGGCTCACCTCGGCGAAGTCGCCCTTTGCATCCTTCACGCCGCGGATGTTGGGGTGCTTGGACGCGCGCAGCAGCGTCTCGAACTTGATCGGCACTCCGGTGCGTCCGGGGATGTCGTAGAGGATGACCGGCATATCCGTAGCGTCGGCGATCATGCGGAAATGGGTGAGGATGCCCGCCTGCGTCGGCTTGTTGTAATACGGGGTGACAACGAGGTTGCCGTCAGCTCCCGCCTTCTCCGCCTTCTTCGCGATCTCGATCGCGTGCGCCGTCTCGTTCGAGCCGCCGCCGAAGATGATCTTCGCCCGGTCACCCGCGACCGCCTTGGCCACCTCGACCAGGCGGATCTTCTCGGGATCAGTGAGCGTGCTGGTCTCACCGGTCGTGCCGGTCACGACGATGCCGTCGGCTCCGCCGGTAACCACGTCGTCGATGTGCTTCTCGACGTCAGCCCAGTCGACCTCGCCATCGGCGGTGAACGGGGTGACGGTGGCCACGAGGACCTGGCCGAAGGGATTGGCAATAGACACGGGTTACAGGTTACCCCGCGGCCGAGGCCGATTCGTAGCGCCGGTGCAGGTCGCCGCCGGTTGCACCGCCAGCGACGGATGGCCGACCCGACACGCCGTCGGCGCACCGTCGGTTCCGGCGAGTCTCGCGGCTCATCCGTCGCTGAGGTCCAGGTGCAACCCGCGATCGACATAGGCGAGCACCGCCGCGAGCACCGCATCGGGCTCGAACATCACTTGCGAGTAGTCGAACCGCAGCACGATGAATCCCAACGCGGCAAGCTCCGCGTCCCGGCGCAGATCGCGCAGCCGATCTGCTCTGCTTCCGTGGTGGGCCTCGCTGTCGCACTCGATGACGAGACGGTCACCGATCAGAAGGTCGACCCGGTCAAGGTCGGACAGTGGCACGGCGACCTGTGGCCTCGCGGTCACGCCGGCCTGGCCCAGCATCACCCTGAGGACGCTCTCGGTGCCAGACTCGGCCGCCGGGTTGACTCTCGAGAACAGCCGCGCGAATCGCGCGGGCACGGCTCGCTGGATCGCGGCCAGATCGGTGCGATCAATCGGATGCGTGCGCAGCGCGGAGTCGATGATCGCCACGGCGAAGTGCTCCGGCACCGTCAGGATGCACTGCCGCAAGGTCTCGAGGACGGGCGAGATCCCTAGGCCCTGCGCAATCGGTCGCGGCAGCGGTGCCCACAGCACGCGGACGTCGTCGCGGTCGCCGAGCGGGCGGCTCGCGTCATCCGGGTCCCGTAATCGCGTCGCGGAGTTGCTCACCTCGACGACGAGGTGGCGGGAGGGTGGTGCCCAGATGCCGTGGGCGCGAGCGGCTGACGTACCGGCGAGGCGACCGCCGACCCGGGCAGCCCTGACCAGCTCATGGGACGCCCACGGCGACGCGTAGATCCCGCGACGCACACGCAGCACCTTGCCCGCCGCAGCAGCGTTCTCGACCCGGTCCGGCGGATAGCCGGCCGATCGCAGGGTTGTCACGTGGGCAACCGCCCCGTTCTCGGTGAGGTAGTCGGCGACGTCACGCATCGGACGATCGTGCGGCACCGGCGCGGACGCGAGGCTTCAGCGGACGCAACTGGGGTGCGGCCCGGCCGGCGGGGCGCTGTTCAGGAGCAGTGGCCGTCGACGGACAAACTCGACGACACGCCGGGCCCACAGACCGACGCGCCGACCGGAGCGCGACCTGTCCGTCGTTGGCGGTGGGGCGAGGCTGTGGGAGTTGGCCGCTGGGGCGGGCGGTGGGAGTTGGCCGCTGGGGCGGGCGGTGGGGGTTGGCCGCTGGGGCGAGGCGGTGGGGGTTGGCCGGTACGGCTGGGCAGGCGGGTGTGGCGGTGTGGCAGCGGCCGGCTACGCGCGATCGTACGAGACGAACCGGTACGGGATGCCCGTGGGCGAGGTCTCCCAGCCCGACCCCGGTTCCACGGCCACCGCGATCCAGCCGTCGTCGATCGCCGGGGCGAAGGAGTCACCCGGGTAGCTCGCATCGATCTCGGTCACTTCCAGCCGGTCGGCACGGTCGATCGCTTCCCGGAAGATCTGCCCTCCCCCGATCACCCAGGTGCGGTCGGCGCCGGCCACGAGTTCGAGCGCGTCGTCGAGACTGTGCGCGACCTCGACGCCCTCGGCCCTCCAGTCGGGCTGGCGGGTGATGACGATGTTGCGGCGCCCGCGCAGGGGCCGGAAGCGCGGCGCGATCGAGTCCCAGGTACGTCGGCCCATCACGACGGGGCTGCCGAGGGTGACCCGCTTGAAGTGGGCGAGATCCTCGGGTAGGTGCCACGGCATCCCGCCGCCTTGTCCTATCACGCCGCCCCTGGCCTCGGCCCAGATCAGGCCGACGCTCATACGGCGACAGCGCCGCGGATTGCGGGGTGGTGCTGGTAATTCTCGACCGTGAAATCCTCGTACTCGTAGTCGAAGATGCTGTCGCGTGCTCCTCCGACTCGCACGGTCGGGAACGGGAACGGCTCGCGCGTGAGCTGCTCGGTCACCTGCTCGAGGTGGTTGTCGTAGATGTGGCAGTCGCCGCCGGTCCAGACGAAGTCGCCGACCGCGAGCCCGGTCTGCTCGGCGACGAGGTGGGTGAGGAGCGCGTAGCTCGCGATGTTGAACGGAACGCCGAGGAACAGGTCGGCGCTGCGCTGGTAGAGCTGGCACGACAGCTTGCCCTCGGCGACGTAGAACTGGAACAGTGCGTGGCAGGGGGCGAGCGCCATGTCGGGGATGTCGGCCGGATTCCACGCCGAGACGATCAGCCGGCGAGAGTCGGGATTGGCTTTGATCGCGTCGATGACCTCGGACACCTGATCGATCTGCTCGCCGCTCGGCGTCGGCCACGAGCGCCACTGCACGCCATAGACGGGCCCGAGCTCGCCGTCCGCGTCCGCCCACTCGTCCCAGATGGTGACACCGTTGTCGCGCAGCCAGCCGACGTTGCTGTCGCCGCGCAGAAACCAGAGCAACTCGTAGGCGATCGACTTGAAGTGCACGCGTTTGGTGGTGACGAGCGGAAAACCCTGCGAGAGGTCGAACCGCAACTGGCGGCCGAACACGCTTCGCGTTCCCGTGCCCGTACGGTCGGTCTTGTGCACGCCGTTCTCGAGCGTGTCGCGCAGAAGGTCTTCGTAGGTGGGATTCGTCGCGCTCATCGCGTCGATGGTACCCCCGCGACAGGTCGTAATAGACGGAAACACTCCGTCCGCGCCACCGCTACGGCAATATCGTGACGAATCATGAACCCCCTCCTCGTTATCGTCGCGCTGGCAGGGCTCGTCGCGCTCGCGACCGGGCTCGGGTTCGCGTGGCGCTCGCAGCAGGGGCGCGTGCGGCACACCGACGGGCGCACGATCGTGCGAGTCGCCGACGTTCCCGGCGTGCGCCGCTTCGCCGCCGGTGCGACGCTGCTGCAGTTCTCGACCGAGGTGTGCGCGCCGTGCGCGTCGACCCGCGTGGTGCTCGGTGACCTCGCATCCACTCGACGCAACGTCACGCACGTCGATCTCGACGTCACCAATCGGCCCGACCTCGCCAGCCGGTTCCACATCATGCAAACCCCGACGACGCTCATCCTTGATCGCAAGGGCGTCGTGCGCGCCCGTATCGGCGGAGCGCCCCGACGCGACGATCTGACCGCAGAACTCGACAGGATCCTGGTGGCAGCGTGAGCGACAAACCCCGAGGAATCGACCCACGCGGCCCACGGTTCACGGCCGCGGTCACCGCCGTCGTGATGCTCGTCGTCGTCGGACTGGGGCTCGCGACACCGCTCGGCTCCAGTGTCACAGAACGTGCGACAGAGCCCGCCTTCATCATCTTGGGTATCGCGACCCTCGTCTTCGCGTGGGGCGCGTTCGCAGGTGTGCAGCGCCATCCCCTCGGTGTCGTCTTTCGCGCCCTCATCAAGCCGCGCCTCGCGCCGCCCACCGATCTCGAGGATCCCACGCCACCGACCTTCGCGCAGGGGGTCGGGTTCGTGATCACGCTGACCGGTTCGGCGCTGCACCTCGCGGGAGTGCCGTACGCGCTCACGATCGCGGCGAGCGCAGCGTTCATCGCCGCGTTCCTCAATTCGGTGTTCGCATTCTGTCTCGGATGCCAGATCTATCTGCTTCTCGTGCGGGCGGGCATCCTCGGGCGTCGCAAGAGCAGGGGTGCCGCCACGGCGTAGTCCGCCTAGTCTGGAATCTGACGAAGGGACACCAACAATGTCAGTGACGAGCGAAGCAACGACCCTGTGGTTCGGAGATTTGAAGAGCGGATCCGGGACGACATCACTTGACTCGTCCGACGTAGCGGAGTTCCCCGTGAGTTGGGCCGCACGCGCCGAAGGCGTCGCGGGCCGGACCAACCCCGAAGAGCTGTTGGGCGCCGCGCATTCGGCCTGCTACTCCATGGAGTTCTCTAGCCAGCTTGCGAAGAACGGCACCCCGCCCGAGAGCCTGCAGGTCACCGCCGCAGTCACATTCGAGGTCGGCGAGGGCATCACGGGCAGCCACCTGCTCGTCAGCGCCAAGGTTCCCGGCATCTCGGACGACGACTTCCAGCGCATCGCCGAATCAGCCAAGTCCGGATGCCCCGTGTCCCAGGCCCTCGCCGGAATCCCCATCACCCTCGAAGCCAGCCTGGCTTAGTGGCGGCGGTAGGGGCCCGCCCGATGCGCGTGCTCGTGGCGGGCGCATCCGGGTATATCGGCACCGAGCTCTGCCGACAACTGGAGGCCGACGGGCACACCATCTCTCGGCTCGTGCGGCGCGCGCCGCAGACAGCCGATGAGTTCCAGTGGTCGCCGTCGGAGCGCACCGTCGATCCGGCCGCGATCGAGCAGGCCGATGCCGTGATCAATCTCGCGGGTGCGTCGACGGGCCGCATCCCGTGGACGCGGTCGTACAAGAAGGAGATCCTCTACTCGCGCGTCAACGGCACTCGCACTCTCGCCGAGGCGATCGGCGCGGCCAAGAGTCCGCCGGGTGTCTTCCTCAACAGCTCGGCGGTGGGCTACTACGGCGACCGACCCGGCGACGTGCTCACCGAGGACTCCTCGAAGGGGGCCGGCTTTCTGAGCGATGTCGTCGAGGCGTGGGAGACCGCAGCGCGGCTCGCGCCGACCGGCACGCGCACGGTGAGGTTCCGCACGGGAATCGTCGTCGGTCGGGGCGGTGCATTCACGCCGCTGATTCCCCTCACATTCCTTGGCCTCGGTGCGCGGTATGGCTCCGGCAAGCAGAACTGGGCGTGGGTCGCCCTGCACGACACGGCAGCCGGAATCAAGCATCTGCTCAGTTCAAACCTCGAGGGCGTCGTGAACATCACGGGACCGACGCCCGCGACCTCGGGAGAGATCACCCACGCGCTGGCACAAGCGATGAGCCGATGGGATCCGTGGGTGGTGCCAGAGTTCGCGATCAGACTGCTGGGTGATGCGGGCGTCGACATGCTGCTGCGCAGTGAGAATGTCGCGTCCCCGCGACTTCTCGCCGACGGTTTCGTCTTCCGCTACGAGACGGTGGAGAAGGCGATCGGCCAGATCGTCACGAGCTAGTGCGCTCGAGCGCGATCGCCTTGCGGGTCGCCCAGCGCGCGCGACCCCGATCGCCGCTCGCGTCGTAGGCGAGGCCAAGCCGCAGCCACGCTCGCCAGGAGTCCGGAGCGCCCTCGACCTCTGCCTTGTACTTCGGGAACTCCCGGTCTGCGGCGACGGGATCCGGCCGACCGCTCGGCAGGCGGGGCAGGTCGTCCACTGGCAGTCCGCCTTCCTCTCCGAGCAAGCGCACGAGCCGTTCGCCGCGGGTGACGAACACGAGTTCGGCGGTGAGCGCCCAGGCACCCAGTAGCGGGAGCACGGCGAGCGCGATGCCGAGGCCTTTCGCGAACCCGTTCTCGTCGAACAGGAGCCGGATGGCGTACTGCGCGACGAACACCAGGTAGAGAGCGAGGAGCGCCGCCATCACAAGGGCGGCGATGCGGGCCTTCATGCCGCGAACAGAATCACGACGCGGACGTATCGAGGCCGAGATCGATGAGCTTGTCGAGCCCCACGACCACTCCGCGAGCCGAGCGCGCGGCGCGAAGTGCGAGAAGGATTCCGGCCTCGTACGCGTTCGGGGCGAGCGTTTCGTGGCTGAGCGTGAGCACTTCCCCGTTGCCGCCGAAGATGACGTCTTGTTTGGCAACGACCCCCTGCATGCGCAGGCTGTGGATCGGGATGCTCGACACCTGCTGCCCTCGCGCCCGCTGGTCGACATGAGGCGCGACGACGGGACCGAGGTTGCCGCGAGCCGCGCCCATGAGCTCCGCGGTGCGCACCGCCGTGCCTGAGGGCGAGTCGATTTTCGACGCGTGGTGCGCCTCGATGATCTCGATCGAGTCGAAGAAGCGCGCGGCCATGGCGGCGAACGAGGTCGCGAGCACCGAGCCGATCGAGAAGTTCGGAACGATGATGACGCCGACGTCGGGGTTGCCGGCAATGGTGCGCTCGAGCGTTGTGATTCGCTCGCTCGACCAGCCGGATGTGCCCACGAGCACGTTGATTGCGTGGGCGACCGCGAACTCGACGACCTGCTGCGACACGGCGGGCAGCGTGACATCGACGACGAGGTCCGCCCCGAGCATGTCGCTCAACGGGCCCTTCGAGTCGATCTGCGCGACGAGTTCGAATTCGTCGGATGCCTCGATGATCTGGGAGGTGAGCTGGCCCATCTTGCCGGTCGCGCCGACGACGGCGACTCTCGTTGTCATCCGCCAAATCTACCAACCATCGAGGAGCGGCCAATCGTCATACGCTGGGCTGGTGCCCACCTACCAAGAAGCGAGCGTGACGGATGCCACGGCGCACGTGCTGCTCGCCGAGTACTTCGCGTTCCGTGCGCAGACCTTCCCAGCCCCCTCGGGATACCGCACCACATTCCCCGACCCAGAGCAGTTCGTCGAGCCGCGCGGCGTCTTTCTCGTGGTGGAGGTGGATGGCACGGCGGCCGGCTGCGGCGGCATCCGCGACCTCGGCGGTGGCCGGTTCGAGGTGAAGCACTTGTGGCTGCGACCCCAGGTGCAGGGCCGCGGCCTCGGCCGCCAGTTGCTCGGCGAACTCGAGCGCAGGGCCAGGGCGCTCGGCGCGACGGAGCTCGTGCTCGACACCAACGCGAGTCTCGAAGCTGCGGGCGGTCTGTACCGCTCGAGCGGCTTCGTCGACGTCGAGCCCTACAACGACAACCCGAACGCGACGAACTGGTACTCGAAGTCGCTCGTCGAGTAGCAGCGAATGAGGCTGGCAGCTCGCGAGATCGGCGTTAGAAGGGCTGCAGCTCCGGCATTCCGGTCCGCAGCTCGACGGGCAAGTGGCCGAGGTCGTTGTGGGTCACGAGCACGGGCGGCTTCGCACTGCGCACCCGGATGATCGTAAGCCCGCAGTTTGCCTGGTTGAGGCCGAGCCAGCGCCAGCTCGGAGCGCCGAAGACCTCGCGCACGAACCACGCGATCACGAAGTTGTGGGTGATGAGCAGCTCATGCCGGTCCTCGCGGGCGGGAGCGAGGAACTCGGCGACGGCATCCGCCATTTGCGCCTCCCCCGCATCGATCTGCTCGGCGGTGATCGAACCGAAGAACGGCTCGAAGGCGTGGGGCATGTCGACCGTGGGACCGGACGGGATGCAGTCCATGAGCAGCGCACTGGGCCGGGACTCGAGCGCGGGCATCCTCGAGGTCATTATCGCGGCGGTCTCGGCCGCTCGCTGCAGGGGCGAATGCCATGCTCGCGTGAGGGGAACGCCGCTGAGTCGCTCGGCGATCGCCATCGCCTGGCGCTTGCCCTTCTGGGAGAGGGGCCCGTCGGGCAGGCCGTACTCGGCATCCTGCTGCTCGCCGTGGCGCACGAGGTAGAGGTAATGAGCCATGAGGGTGGTACCTGCGATTCTTGTTGTGCGTACTACTGGGCCGGGCTCGGCGACGCCGCGAGGCCCGACAGAGCTTGCGCGTCGATCGTTCCGACCGCGGCGATGGAGACGGGGCGGGAGACGAGTTCTTCCGCGAGCTCGCGCACGGACTCGGCCGTCACCGTCGCGAGACGGCGCAGTGACTCATCGAGGTCGACGAACTCTCCCGTCGTGATCTCACTGCGTCCGAGTCGCGACATGCGGGTGTCTGAGTCTTCGAGGGCGAGAGCGGATGCTCCACTGAGCTGCCCCACGGCGCGAGCGAGTTCGTCGGCGCTCACGCCGCCCTCCGCGAGCCGTGCGAACTCGCTGAGCATGAGCTCGGCGACCTGCGGGGCCTTGGCCGGCGAGCATCCGGCGTACATTCCGAACAGGCCGGCATCGGAATAGCTCGGCGTGAACGAGTAGACGGAGTACGCGAGCCCGCGCTTCTCGCGGATCTCCTGGAACAGGCGGCTCGACATCCCGCCGCCGAGTATCGAGTTGAGCACGCTCAGCGTCACACGGCGCTCGTCACCCGCGGAGACGCCCGTGACGCCGACGATGATGTTGGCCTGCTCGATGGGACGGTTGACGACGACGAGGGGGCTTCCGCGCTCGATCGTGTCGAGGGTTGCGTCGCGGCGCGGCACGGGAGCGGCTTCGGCCGAGAGATTCCAGCCGGCGTTCTGGAGTGCCGCCGTGACACCGACGACGAGCTCGTCGTGGTCGACGGCGCCCGCGACGGTGATGACGAGGTCCTGCGCGCGGTAGTTGGCACGGTAGTGGTTCCACACCGCGTCACGCGTGACGGCCTGGATGTTCTCGGGGTTGCCTCCGATGGGGCGGCCGAGGGGATGGTCGCCCAGCACGGCCTCGAAGAAGCGCTCGCTCGTGACATCCGCCGGGTCGTCGTCGGCCATGGCGAGTTCTTCGAGGATGACCCCGCGCTCGTTCTCGAACTCGGTGGGATCGAGCAGGCTCGACGTGAGCATGTCGGCGATGACCGCGATGGCCATGGGCAGGTCACGATCCTGGATCTTCGCGTAATAGCAGGTGTACTCCTTGGCGGTCATGGCGTTGTGCTCGCCGCCGACCGAGTCGAAGCTCACAGCGATGTCGAGGGCGCTGCGGGTCGTCGTGCCCTTGAACAGGAGGTGCTCGAGAAAGTGGGTCGAACCGTAGGTCGTGGGCGTTTCGTCGCGCGATCCCACCGCGACCCAATAGCCGATCGTGGCGCTACGGGCGCCTGGCACGTGCTCGCTCAGGATGCGCACCCCGCTCGGCAGCACACTGCGGCGCACGAGCGAGTCGCCGGATGCCGTGAACGCCAGTTCCGCGAGGTCGAGCGGGAGAGACACGGCACCGTTCATCACTGGTCGAGCCTACGTCATCCGGCCTGTGGGAGAACGGGACAGGGCGACCTACCCCACGCGCCCCCATAACTGGGGCATCCCGAATGTGGACAAACAGACTGGTCTGTCTGTCCTCATGTGCTACTGTTCTTTTCAGGCACCCGAAGCCCAGCACCTCCGCTAACCCGATGGCGGATGTGCACCAACCGGCCGGAGCAATCCGGCCGGAATTTCCCCCGCAAGGAGTCGCGCTGTGATGGTCATGGAATCCCCCATTCCGACCACGCAGCGCGCTCCAGCGAAGGGCCGCATCCTCGACACGGCCAACGAACTCTTCTACGAAGACGGCATCCGCAACGTCGGTGTCGACCGCATCATCGCCGCGTCCGCCGTGACGAAGGCCACCTTCTACAAGCACTACCGGGCCAAAGACAACCTCATCGTCGAGTACATCCAGAGCCGCCATGAGACCGTCCGTGCGAACATCGAGGCGATCATCGCCGCCGCGCCCGATCCCCGCGCTGCACTCAACGAGTTCGTGGCAGCGATCGGCGCAGAGATCGCGGCCCCCGGATTCCGCGGCTGCCCGTTCATCAACGCCGCCGCCGAGTTCCCCGATGCCGAACATCCCGTGCGCAAAGTCGTCACGGCCCATCGCGAGTGGTACGTCGACACCCTGGCCGACATGCTCAGGCGGGTCGGTCATCCCGTTCCCGGCGATGCAGCCGACGAGCTCCTGCTCGCTCGCGACGGCGCCCTCTCGGGCGGTTACGCGGGCGACTCAGTGGCCGCGACTGCCGCGCTCGGGCGCATCGCGAAGAGGGTTCTCGCCGAGGCCAAGTAGCCCCTTCCCGGCACGCTGCGGCAAGTATGGTGGGACTTGCACCGCGACGCTGGAGCGCGGTGGAGGTGAACCGCCGACCGACAAGGAACGCTCGTGATCACACTGTCCTGGCTCCTGATCATCACCATTCTCGCCGCAGCCCTCGCGCTCATCGACGGCATCATGCGAGTGCGCGGCCGTGGCGGCGCCACGATCCTTGCCGTCGCCGAGCTCGTACTCGCGGCCCTCATGCTCATATCGCTCTTCGTGGCGTTCCCCGCACCCTTCGGAACCCTTACGTGGGCGATCCTGCTCGAGATCGTGCTCGTGCTCATCCTGATCTTCCGAGGGGCGGGCCGCCGCGGCATCGCGGCGATCACGGTCATTGCGCTCATCCTCAACGCCGTCGTGATCCTCATCGCGCTCGGTTGGTTGAGCATCCCAGGCCTGAGCTGATCCGCCCCCTCACTTGCCGGAGAGAGCATAATCCCCGCCCGACGACGGGACTAGGCAGAGACGCGGTCTAACTCAGCAACCTGATGCCGGGTCAATTGCAGCCTCGCGGCCGTGGTGAGGTCGAGCACCTGGTGCGCGTGGCTGGCCGAGGCGACGGGCGCGACGACATTGGGCTTGGTGAGCAGCCAGGCGAGCGCGACAGACGCGATCGAGGTCTCATGGGCCGAGGCAATACTTTCGAGCGACGCGAGAATGCGCAAGCCACGGCGATTGAGGTGCTTCGCGGCCTCCCCGCCGCGCTCGTTCTTCGCGATGTCGGATTTCTGGCGGTACTTGCCGGTCAGAAATCCGCTCGCGAGTGCGAACCGCGGCATGACGCCGAGCCCCTGCTGTACGGCGACGTGCGCCAGATCGCCCTCGTACTCACGGCGGTGCACGAGGTTGTAGTGATTCTGCAGCGCCACCATGGGCGCGACCCCGAGCTGGGCCGAAGCGATCCGGGCCTCGATGAGGCGGTTGCCGGTGTGGTCGGAGCCGCCGAAGTACCGTACTTTTCCCGCTCGAATGAGTTCGTCGACCGCGAGAAGCGTCTCCTCGAACTCAACGTCCATGTCGTCGATGTGCAGGTAGAGCAGGTCGATGTACGCCACCCCGAGCCGCTCAAGGGAGGCGTTGACTGCTCGCGTGAGAACGCGGGCTCGCAGGCCGGGGTTCTCCGCGCTCTTGCCCACCTTGGTGGCGACGACGATGCCGTCCCGATTGCGGCGCGCGCGCATCCAGTTGCCGATCATGATCTCGCTGCGGCCGGCGGCGTATGAGTCTGCCGTGTCGATGAAGTTGCCGCCCTGGGCGACATACTCATCCAGGATGCCATTGGTCGTGGCGTCATCGGCCGTCCAGCCGAAGACGTTGCCGCTCATCGCAAGGGGAAAGACGCGGAGGTCGGAGGAGCCGATCCTGCGGTGGCGCACGGCATTGCTTGCGACGATCGTGGGCGTCTCTTCGGTGGTGGGCACACTCTGCCTCGTGTCCAACTGTGTCATCCTCGCCTCCCCCAGGCTCTCCCAGAGTATTGCTGCGCCACCGGCCGCAGGGTGAGGGGAAAACAATCGTTACGACACCGTGTTCGACGGCGCGTGCGGTTGGATGGTCCCAACGATTCCTGCGAGCGGAGCGTCTTTAACAAGTAAGACCCACGATCGGAGCAAAGATGACGACTGACACGCCCCCCACTACGAGGCCCACGATGTGGCTCGTGATCGCGGCACTGCTCTCGGTGATCTCCATCGCCGTGCTGTGGCCGTTGCAGTACGTGGGCCAGATCTGCACGCTTCAATATCCGCCGCCGCCGGGATGCTTCGCCGAGGAGCCGCGCTGGGTTCCGTTCGTCGCCATCGGCCTGGTCATCGCGCTGCTCGCCGCGTCGGTCGTCGTCTTCTTCACGGTTCCGTCGGCGCGCACCGCGCTCATTCTGCTCGGTGCCGCGATCGTCGTGGTGGTGCTCATCGCCGCCGCTGTGGTCTGGCTGTCGCAAACCGGTATCTGGGACCCGTACCAGCCCCCCGTAATGATCGACTGATCCCGCACTACCTTCCCCGCCCCCTGCGCCCGGAACATAATGAGGGATGACCTCCCCCAACGATCCCCATTGGCGCCTCCCCGAGGTGCCGACCTTCACACTCGTGAGCCCGGACTTCGCCGACGGCGACACACTGCCGCAGTGGGCGAGATCGGATAGCGGAGAAGACCGGTCACCGACGTTGCACTGGGAGGGCGCGCCATCCGGCACCCGCAGTTTCGCGCTCACGATGTTCGATCCGGACGCCCCCACGAGCAGTGGCTGGTGGCACTGGGCCGTTTACAACATCCCCGCCAAGGTCACCTCGCTGCCACCGGACGCGGGCAATCCCGAGGCGGGCCTGCTTCCAGCGGGGGCGATAACGCTGCCCAACGAGCTGCGGCAGCCGCGCTACCAGGGCGCCGCGCCGCCCGCTGGTCACGGCGAGCACCGTTATTACTTCACCGTCAGCGCGCTCGACGTCGAGCGGCTCGACCTGACAGAGGACGCGACACCCGCGCGGCTCGGAATCATGATCTCGAACCACATCGTGGCGCGAGCGCAACTCGTGGGCGTTTCGGAGACGCCCGCCCGATAACTACGACTCTCGCTGCCGGCGGTACTGCGGCACGCGGGCACGCGCCCTGGCTCTGGCCTTCGAGATCCTCACGATCACCACGACGAGCACGATGGAGAGGACCATGGCGATCCACACGAACCAGGCACTGTCCAGCCAGGTGAGCAGGTCGTCCATGAAATGGTCGAATGGCGTTGTGATTCGGGTCACCCGCTCACTGTAGGGGTCGGAGCGGTCGCCATGCTGACACCCGATCGGGGTACAAAAGCAAACGGGCCCATCCGTAAAGGATGGGCCCGTTCGTCTTACTCGGCGCCTGGCGAGAGGCCCGAGCAGATCTTTGCAGCGCGCCGCAGCGGCGGCGGCGCGCAGATGTGGCTACTCGCCTTCGGCGGGAGCTTCCGGTCCAACGGACGCGGCAGCGGAACTGTCGGTGTCCGCAGACTCGGTGCCCTCCTCGACGGGAGCGAGCGACAGCTTTCCGCGGTCATCGATCTTGGTGATCTCCACCTGGATCTTCTGGCCCACGGACAGCACGTCTTCGACGTTCTCGACGCGCTTGCCGCCGGCGAGCTTGCGAACCTCGCTGATGTGCAGCAGGCCGTCCTTGCCGGGGGTCAGCGAGACGAACGCGCCGAACGTCGCGAGCTTGACGACGGTTCCGAGGAACCGCTCGCCCACCTCCGGGTTCAGCGGGTTGGCGATCGCGTTGACGGCAGCGCGAGCGGCTTCGGCCGAGGGGCCGTCCACTGCACCGATGTAGACCGTTCCGTCATCCTCGATCGAGATGTCGGCGCCCGTGTCATCCTGGATCTGGTTGATCGTCTTGCCCTTCGGGCCGATGAGCTCACCGATCTTGTCGACGGGGATCTGCACGCTGATGACACGCGGCGCGGTCGGCGCCATCTCGTCGGGAGCGTCGATCGCAGCGTTGATCACGGCGAGGATGGCCGTGCGGGCCTCCTTCGCCTGCTTGAGCGCACCGTCGAGCACGGAGGACGGGAGACCCGCGAGCTTCGTGTCGAGCTGGATGGCGGTGACGAACTCGCTCGTGCCGGCGACCTTGAAGTCCATGTCGCCGAGCGCGTCTTCTGCACCGAGGATGTCGGTGAGAGCCGCGTAGCGGGTCTCCCCGTCGACCTCGTCGGAGATGAGGCCCATCGCGATGCCCGCTACCGGGGCGCGCAGTGGCACACCGGCGTTGAGCAGCGACAGGGTCGAGGCACACACCGAGCCCATCGAGGTCGAGCCGTTGGAGCCGAGAGCCTCGGACACCTGGCGGATCGCGTAAGGGAACTCCTCGCGCGGCGGGAGCACGGGGACGAGGGCGCGCTCGGCGAGGAAGCCGTGCCCGATCTCGCGGCGCTTCGGCGAACCGACGCGACCCGTCTCACCCGTCGAGTACGGCGGGAAGTTGTAGTGGTGCAGGTAGCGCTTCTTGGTGACGGGGTTCAGCGAGTCGATCTGCTGCTCCATCTTGAGCATGTTGAGCGTCGTGACACCGAGGATCTGGGTCTCGCCGCGCTGGAAGATCGCGGAACCGTGAACGCGCGGGATGACCTGCACTTCGGCGTCGAGCGCACGAATGTCGCTCAGGCCTCGACCGTCGATGCGGATGCCCTCGGTCAGTACGCGCGTGCGCATGACCTTCTTCGACACCGACTTGTATGCCGCGCTCACCATCGGGGGCACGTCACCGCCGACTTCGCCGGCCTCGAACTTCGCCTGGATCGCCATCTTGACGCGCTCCTTGAGCTCGTCGTCGGCGTTCTGGCGCTCGATCTTGTCGGCGATCTGGTAGACGCGCTTGAGGTCGTCGTACGCGATCTCCGCGACGGCGTTGTACGCCTCGTCGGAGTAGGGCGGGAAGAGCGGGAAGTCCTGGATGGGCTTCGCGGCCTTCGAGGCGAGGTCGAGCTGCGCCTTGATGAGCTGCTTGAGGAACGGCTTCGCCGCCTCGAGGCCCTGCGCGACAACTGCCTCGTCGGGCTTCGTCGCGCCCGCCTTGATGAGCTCCCAGCTGCCTTCGGTCGCTTCGGCCTCGACCATCATGATCGCGACATCCTCATCACCGTTGTCGTTGGTGACCAGGCGGCCGGCGACGGTGAGGTCGAACACGGCGTCGGCGAGCTGGCTGAACTTCGGGAAGGCGACCCACTGGTCATCCCCACCAGGAGTGGAAATGAGGGCGAGGCGGATGCCGCCGACCGGCCCGTAGAACGGAAGGCCGGAGATCTGCGTGCTGAGCGATGCCGCGTTGATCGCGAGCGCGTCGTAGAACTCGTCCGGCGCGATGGACAGCACGGTGATGACGATCTGCACCTCGTTACGCAGGCCTTCGACGAAGGTCGGGCGCAGCGGACGGTCGATCAGACGGCAGACCAGGATGGCCTCCGTGGACGGGCGGCCCTCGCGGCGGAAGAACGATCCGGGGATCTTGCCTGCGGCGTATGAGCGCTCCTCGACGTCCACCGTGAGGGGGAAGAAGTCGAAGCCGTCGCGCGGGTGCTTTCCGGCGCTCGTGGCGCTGAGGATCATGGTTTCTTCGTCGAGGTACGCGGCGACGGCACCCTGTGCCTGCTGCGCGAGGCGCCCGGTCTCGAAACGGACCGTGCGCGTGCCGAATTTGCCGTTATCGAGAACGGCTTCGGTGAATGTGATTTCTGGACCCTCCAAGGGGTTTTCTCCTTTATTTATCTGTCGCAACCCGTGTGGTGGCGACGCTCCTGTGGCTGTCGAACAGCGCAGAGCAGGAGCGGGCAGAAAAGGGGCGCACCACGCGTGCTTGACAGCACAGTGGATTCAGCGCTTTGGCAACGCACTCGAGTGCGAGTGCTGCTCTGGCCAACAGTAGAAAAGCTCCGAGACCCCTCGGAAGTTCACCACCGATGACCAGCTTCTTGCCAGCCTGCTCCGGCCGCCCGGGGTACCTGTACCCGTAGACAACCTCGTAGAGTCTACCAGCCGCATGCGAAAAGGGGCTAGCGACGCGACCCAGTCACTCGAAAGATCCCCCGGTCGGGAAGTACCACTGCCCTATGGGCGGCGGGGGGCATCGGAGGAGAACCCGCTCCCACGCCTCGGTGTCGGTGAGCCCCGGGGAGAGCTGATAGTAGGGCAAGGAATATCCGCTCACGTAGAACGTCTCGATGAACGTCTCACGGTTCGGCGGTTCGGGCATGGTGTAGCCGAGCATGTTCAGGCACGGCATGGTTCGCTCCACCACGTAGTCGTAGATGAATGCGAGCTGCTCCGGGCTGTAATACCCCCTCTCCTCGGGCGCGTCGAAGTCGAATGCAGCCGGGTAGGTCATCATGCAGATGTACATCTGGCGGTTGAACGCATCCATTACTTCGCGGTCGTTGGGGTCGAAGATGTATCCGCCATTACCGCTCACGGTGACGCCGGGGATGCCTGCGGTGAGCATGCACTCCTCGACCCGAGGACCTTGCACCTCGTAGGTGTCGTAGGAGACCGGCTCGATCACGGGCTGCGGTTCGTCGGGGAACATGCCGTTCCACCACGCCGCATTCTGCTCGTCGATGAGTGCCTTCACCCCGGCGGGGGTGAGCCCCGGTGGCAGTGATGGCGCGGCCGAGCATCCTGCCAGCAGGACGATGGATGCCGCGAGCGCGAGTCCGGCGGCGGCGTGCCGTCTCACCGTCCCTCCACCCACGAGAGCGGGTGGTATTGGTGGTACGGATCGTCGGGCAGGCGCCCGCACTCGAAGTCGACCCGCTCCCACTTCTCGACGTCGATGCGCTGCGGTTCCCAGCCCTCGGCGAAGTACGGGCTCCAGTAGTTGCCGCTTCGAAGACGGTCGACATAGTCCTCGCGAGCGGGCGGGTCGCTCACGGCGTAGCCGAGCAGTTTCATGCACGGCCCCAGGCGGCTCACGTAGAAGTCGTACATGTAGAGGATCTGGGGGTCGCTCAGATACCCGGCATCGCGCGGATCCCTCGGGTACTCGCCAAGACACACCCACATCGCAACGCGGGCGGCAACCGGGTCGTCGAGGCCCTCGACCGTGTATCCCCCACTCACCTCGCGCGCGTCGATGCCCCGCTCGTTGAGGCAGCTCACTTGCATAGATGCCCACGTCTCGGCCGATGTGAACGCGACGCGATCCACCTGGGGCTTCATCGCACCCTCGAGTCCTGGGTATGAGTCCCATTGCGAATCGAGCTGCTGCTGCACGACCGAGTCGATCTCGGCGACGCTCGGGCCTGCTGGCACGGACGCCGGCGCCGCGCATCCTGCCAGAAGCAGCGAGGATGCGACCGCCATCAGCGCGACGCCGCGGAATGCCATGCCCCCATCCTTGCTCCCGATCACCCGCGGGGCCACCAGCTCTCCCGAATCGCCGCGATCAGGCGTTGAATGGACTGACCAACCGTTCAAGGAGGAACACCATGGCTACAGTCGCCAAAGTCTCGACGATCACGGCACGCTCGACCGAGAGCTTCGAGGATGCGATCGCCGCCGGCCTCGCTCGCGCCAACAAGACGCTGCGCAACATCTCTGGCGCCTGGGTCAAGGAACAGAAGGTCGAATATGGTGACGGTGCCGTGCAGGCATGGCAGGTCACCATGGAGGTGTCGTTCGTCCTCGAAGGGTAACGGCCCTACTGGGCTCCGAAACTCCCGACCGGACTGAAGCCCTCCGGCAGGGCGAACGGGTCTCGGGTCTGCGCGGATCGCTCCGACACTGCGACAAGCGCGGCGAGTTCGCTCGCCGCGCGATCGATGCGCTCCGACAGACCGGCGTCACTCCCCCAGTCGCTCGAAGCGGCGTACACGCCCGTGGGCACCGCGACGGCATGGAGGTAGGAGAACAGCGGTCGCATCCCGTAGTCGATCGCGAGCGAGTGGCGCTCGGTGCCGCCGGTCGCCCCGAGCAGCACCGGCATGCCCGTGAGCGACTGCGGGTCGAGCACGTCGATGAATGACTTGAACAGACCGCTGTAGCTCGTCGTGAAGATGGGCGTCACGGCAATGAGTCCGTCGGCGTTCGTGACCTTCTCTATGGCGGCCTCGAGCCGCGGGCTCGGATAGCCCGTGAGCAGGTTGTTCGTGACATCCTGCGCGAGGTCCCTCAGTTCGATGACGTCGAGCTCGACGTCGAGATTGCCGAGCCACGCCTTGGTCGCCTCGGCGAGGCGATCGGCGAGGAGCCGGGTCGATGAGGGCTGGCTGAGCCCGGCCGAAACCACGGCAAGCTTTCTGCGAAATGAAGGAGTCGCGGGCTCAACGGCGCTCATCGGGCGGCCTCCGGGTGCGAAGCGGCCGCGCCGTCCTTCATTTCGCCGGTAGGGGCGGGCCCGGATGCCGCAGCCGCGTCACGCGCTGCACCCTGCTGCTCGTCCTTCGCCCTGCGGGCGACAAGCGACGCGTGGGTCGGACCATCCGGAACTGTCGCAGGTCGTCCTACAGCGAATTCCTTGCGGAGCGCGGGCACGACCTCCTCACCGAGGATGTCGAGCTGCTCGAGCACGGTCTTGAGCGGCAGGCCCGCGTGGTCCATGAGGAACAGCTGGCGCTGGTAGTCGCCGAAGTGCTCGCGCATTGCCGCGTAGCGGTCGATGACCTCTTGCGGGCTGCCTACCGTGAGCGGGGTCTGCTCGGTGAAGTCCTCCATCGAGGGACCGTGGCCGTAAACGGGCGCGTTGTCGAAGTACGGGCGGAATTCGGCCTTGGCATCCTGCGAGTTCTTGCGCATGAACGCCTGGCCGCCGAGCCCCACGATCGCTTGGCTCGCAGTGCCGTGGCCGTAGTGCTCGAAGCGCTGGCGGTAGTAGCCGATGAGCTTCATGTAGTGCTCCTTGGGCCAGAAGATGTTGTTCGCGAAGAAGCCGTCACCGTAGTAGGCGGCCTGTTCGGCTATCTCGGGGCTGCGGATGGAGCCGTGCCAGACGAACGGCGGCACGCCGTCGAGCGGCCGCGGGGTCGACTGGAAGCCCTGCAGCGGCGTGCGGAACTTGCCCTGCCAGTCGACGAAGTCCTCGCGCCACAAGCGGTGCAGCAGTGCGTAGTTCTCGACCGCGAGTTCGATTCCGTCGCGGATGTCCTTGCCGAACCAGGGATACACCGGGCCCGTGTTACCGCGACCCATCATGACGTCGACGCGGCCGTCAGCGAGGTGCTGCAGCATGGCGTAGTCCTCGGCGATCTTCACCGGGTCGTTGGTGGTGATGAGCGTCGTGCTCGTCGAGAGGATGAGCTTCTCGGTCTGTGCCGCGATGTAGCCGAGCATGGTGGTGGGGCTCGACGACACGAACGGCGGGTTGTGGTGCTCGCCGAGGGCGAAGACGTCGAGGCCGACCTCCTCCGCCTTCTTCGCGATGGCGACGAGCGCCTTAATGCGATCGTTCTCCGTGGGGGTGGTCCCGGTAGTGGGGTCCTCCGTGACGTCGCTGACGGTGAAGATTCCGAACTGCATCATGCTCTCCTGGTTGGGATCAATCCATGCGTTTGCATCGACTAGGCTACACAACCGGAAGCGCCGTGAAACTATTCCGAGGGCTACCGCGTCTCGCCCATGCGCAGGTCCACGCGGTACAAGCCACCCTTGCGCACGATCTGCACGGGAATACGCTGCTTGCGCCCCGCGATGTCGAGCCTCGAGAGAGCCTCATCAACGAGCGACTCGAGTCCGCGTGGCACGGTGCCCACTGGCCCCGACACGCGCGACCCAGTGAACAGCCTCACCTCGATGGGGGCATCCACCGCTTCCTCCTGCTGGCTGCGCCGGCTGATGGCCGTCTCGAGCGGACTCGCCCCGCTCTGCAGCAGCTCGGCGAGCTCGCGCTGGTAGGCGTTGCTGCCGGCGAGACGCAGCGTCACTCGCGCGTTCTTCGGCACGAGCAGGCCTCGGTAGTCGTTGAACGAGCCGTTGCCTTGGTCGTTTCGGTCGAATGTGGGATCGGTTTGGGCCATGGTCGGATGCTACAACTCCGCCAGACCCGCGACTATCGCTGCCGAGCACCCGAGAGTAGATTCCACTAGATCGATGCATGATCGGCACCCCGGAGGCTCATATGAGCGCACAGCGTGAACCGAACTCGATCCTCCTCACTTCGACGACGGAGGGCTCGCTGCCCACCGGCGGCTTCGACGTGAAAGCGGCTCCCCTCTTCAGGCGCACGTTGCGCATCGCCCTTGCCATGCGAGGCGGCATCAGCCTCGCCGTCTGGATCGGCGGGGCGGTGGCCGAACTCGACCTGCTCCGCAGAATCCGCTGGGTGCGGGGTGAGTCAGGATCGGGCGAGGAGTGCTACCTGCTCTGGCCGGCGTCGCGGCGCGACGCCGCAGATCGGCAGGTGATCGAGCGCGCCCGGGTCTATGCCGACGCGCTCAAGGCCCGCGGCTACGACCGCGTGGAGTTCGACGTGCTCGCGGGAGCGAGCGCCGGCGGCCTCAACGGAGTGCTGTACGGAGTCGCCCAGCGGGTCGGCGCCGGTCTCGACAGTGTCTTGCAGACCTGGCTCGACCACGGCGCACTCTGGAACCTATTGCGGCGCCCGGGGTTGCTCGGTGTCGACTCGGTGCTCGACGGCGACGGCTATTTCGCCCGGCACGTGAACGTCGCGCTCGTCAACCTCTACGAGGACAAGCAGGGCGACCAGGTCGAGAGCCATCGTGCACCGAGAGTCGTCATCGATCTCGCGGCGACCCTTATGGACCGCGAGGATGCCCGCGACCGGGGTTCTCGCGAGGGGCGAGCACACTTCCACTTCGTCGGCGCCGACCACAGCGCCCGCCGGTGGCAGGAGAAGGAACTGGGCAGGGCCGTTCCCGCCCCGCCCGCCTACGAGAATCGCACGGAGCCGGTACCAGCCGAAGTGGCTGTAGCGCTGGCTCGACTCGCGTATTCCTCGCGGTCGACTTCGTCGCTGCCGGGGGTGTTCGAGCCGGCACTCATCTACTCGTCGTATGTCCGCGACGCCATCCCACCAGAGGGACCGGTGGTCGACATGTCGCTGGCGTTCAATCTGCATCGCCAGGGTCTTGAGGCGCCATTCCGGGTGTTCGACGGCGGTCTCCTCGACAACATCCCCATCGACCGGGCCTTTCGCGCCATCCGGGCCATGGCGTCCGAGACATACGCCGATCGCGCGGTGTTCTACCTCGATCCCGATCCCCCCGCCACGGGCAATCGCCGTCCGCCCCGCGGATACGACCGCAAGCACGCCCCGGCAACGCTCACGGGCACGTTTCCGAAGCGCACGGACCGCTCGTCGTTCCTCCTCACCGCGGTCACGCGCGGATACGGCAATCGTCTCTCGGCCGAATCCGGGCAGGACGAGGCGGATGCGATCGACGCGTTCCGGAGGGAGCTCGCCCTGGCACAGGGTCGGGATGCGAGCATGGCGCCGCTGTCCGCCGCCGCGGCCAAGCCCGGCTACCCTTCGGAGGTCGCCCTCGCCCAGTACACGATCTATCGCGAGCACTCCGATACCAACCTGCTGGCTCGCGTGCTCAAAGACCCGGCGACATGGCAACTCGGCACCGACCTCCTCGAGCGCCATTCGTTCCCTGCGGCCACGACCGAGGGGGTGCAGTACATCCAGCGGGATCTCAACGCTGCCTACGCGACCGCACATACCGGGCCGCCCGACCTCACCCGCTCGGTCTTCGCGGGCCCCATCGCGCAGATCGACGCCTGCCTCAGCCTGTTGGCGTGGGTGCGAGCGCTCGAAGACGCCGCCTTCGCCAGTCCGCCCAGGCACGAGTCCATCGCTCCGAGCACCTACCTCCCGCAATACGTCGAGACCAGGCGTTCCCTCTACGATTCGCTCGACGAGGCGACGGCAATCAGGGACCGGATCCTGCTTCGCGTCTGCATGGCGGCGCTCTCCGAGGATGACCAGACCGGCGCCCTGCCGCCCGACGAGCTCGCGAGAGCTGCAACCAGCGTCTTCGTCACTCTTGCAGACGACGACCGCGCGGAACTGCTCACAATCGAATCGAAGCTCAATCGCATCGCGATCCAACTGGCCTCAGACACGTGGCAGATGAAAGACACCGAGATCGCACACACCCTGTGGGCGGGACTTCCCGCGGAGCGCGACGTATCAGCACTCGAGGTGGCCGCTCTCTGCGCCGCGCGAGGCATCCCCGAGGCACTCTCCGACGTACGCTTCTGGCCCGTCACGGCCGAACAACTGCCAGCCCGGATGACCGAATTCGACGACCTGAGGAACGAGCAGTTTCGCACCGACCTGCGTTCGATCCTCGCCGTCGCGGACGGCGAGGATCTCACCGAGGAGGTCGCGCGACTCGTGTCGCCGACCCGGCTCTCGCCGCAGGCGAAGCTGACCGGCACGACCCTCGGCGGCTTCGCCGGATTCCTCGCCCGGGACTGGCGCAAGAACGATTGGCTGTGGGGCCGCCTGGATGCAGCGGCAAGCGTGCTCGCGTTCCTCGACTCGAGCCCCGTGCCGAGCATCCTCAGCACACCCGCCTACGCGGCGAGCCCGGGTGCTCCCACGCGCGAAGAGCAGGTCGAAGCGGTGCAGGATGCGATTCTCACCGAGGCTGCGCTCAAACAGGGACCGCGCGTGGGCAAGATGCGCGGGGCACCCTTCGACCCGCCTCCCGCCGACGATCCTTCGGCGCGCGACCTCAGACGGCTCGTGCGGCTCGGCCCCGACTCGATCGGAAGTCTCGAACCCGGCTATCGCGTGGGCATCGCGTCGCGAGCGGTGCACCTCGCGATCCGAGGCGCGACGCGCTGGAAGTCCGGCTTTGCGCCGCATGCGGCGGCGTTCATCCTGCGGCCCCTGCTCTCGATCGTGCCGGTGGCGGTGGACCCGGCCCGCGCGCTGCTCGTGTTCGTGATCCTGCTCGGTGTGCCGGTCGTCGCCCTGACCTCACCCGCTGACGTACCGACCGATCCGCAAGGCGTCGCTCGGTCGCTCTCCGATAGCCCCGGCTGGACGATCGCCCTGATCCTGTGCGCGATCGTCGCGTTCTTCACAGTGCGGAGCGTGCTTCAGGCTCGGGACGCGTGGGCGCGCATCGAGGCCGCCATCGGCAGGGTCTCCGCTCAGGGCGATTCGGCGGCATCCGGCACGGAGCGGGCTCTCGTGCTGGTGCACTCTCTCCGCAGTGCCGCCCTCCTCCGGAGCGTGATAACGGGGGTGGTGAGCCTCGCGCTCATCGTCGCGGGAATCGTGACGGGCCTTGGCGCCCTGCTCCCGGTCTGGGGCTCGATCGGTCTCGTCTTCGTCGGTGTGTGCCTCATGCTCGCCGCCGGGGCCGGCGCGCGCTCGGTGCGCTCCCCCGCGGGCTACGGCCCGCGGAACGCCGCCGTGATGGCAATCGCGGGCGTGCTGCTGTCCATCCTGCTGCTCGTACCGGGCGTGCTCTCGTCGTTCGTGACGGCGGTGTCGGACTGGGTCGGACAGGCCACAGGGGTCACCGCACCACAACCCCTGCTCGTCGGCCTGACGTCGCTCACGGTCTACCTGGTGACGACCTGGGGGTGGCAGGTCGGCCGGTTCCCGGCCGACGGTGTCTCGAAGGGGGCGGTGGCGGCCGGAGCCGCACTGTGGGTCGCGTACGGGTTGCTTTCGGGCATAGTCGGCTATATCGCGTGCGCCCTCGTCCTGACCCTCGAGCACCGTCCCGACCAGGATGTGCTGATCGACGTCATCGCAGTGCTGGCGGGTCTGTTCGCCGCCGGCTACGCCCAGTGGTTTCTGCTCGAGTTCCCCGGACCCTACGAACCACGCGACCTCACCAAGCGCCCGAAGCTCGCCGAAACGCGCGCGTCGAGCGCCCAGAGGTAGCCCTTTACACACCTGCACGGCATCCATAGCCTCGAACCATGACCGAGGTCGTGATTTTCGCGCCATCGCCCGTGCTCACCGTGACGGTTGAAGACCACCCGGATGGGCCCGAGGTGCACCTTCACGCGGGCGGGCAAGGGGTGTGGCAGGCCCGAATGCTGTTGCGCATGGGCGTGCAGGTCGCGATGTGCAGCGTGCTGACCGGTGAGAGCGGCAGGATGCTGCGCCACCTGCTCGACGACGAAGGCATTCGCGTGGTCTCCGTCGATCGCCACGGCCGCGGCGGAGCCTACATCCACGATCGCCGGAACGGGGAGCGCGTGCGCATCGTGGAGACCGGTGGGGAGCCGATCTCACGGCACGACCTCGACGAGCTCTACGGACTCACCCTCGGCGAGGGGCTCAGCGCCGATCTCGTCATCCTCAGCGGCCCAGCGAGCGATCACGCGCTGCCTGCCGACGTCTACCGCCGCCTCTCCGCGGACCTCAAGACGGCGGGTCGCCGCGTGATCGTCGATCTTGCGGGCAAGAGGCTCAACGCTGCCCTCGCCGGCGGCGTCAGCCTCGTCAAGGTGAGCGACGAGGAACTGCTCGCAGACGGTCGCATCACCGAGAACGTCACCCGCCAGGTGATCGAGGCGATGCGCGTGCTCAAGGCTCAAGGCGCGGAGACCGTGATCGTCACGCGATCAGACAAACCGCTGCTCATGCTCACCAACGGCAAGGTCAGCGAAGTCACGACGCCCACGATGGAGGTCGCCGACCACACCGGTGCCGGGGATTCCCTCACGGCGGGCGTTGCGGCATCCCTTGCCTCGGGCGCGAGCGTCGAGGAAGCGATCACGCTCGGCGCGGCCGCCGGCGCCCTCAATGTCACGCGGCACGGGCTCGGCACGGGCGACCCGGAGACGATCGCGAAACTGCGCCTGCTCGTCAAGGTGCGAACGCTCGATCCCGAGACGACGACCGGCCGGATGCCGGTGGTGAGCCCCAGCGAGCTCGCGGCAAGGGTCGAGGAGACGTGACCCGCACGCTCGTCACCAACGACGACGGCATCGACTCCCCCGGGTTGCATGTGCTGGCGCTCGCCGCCATCGCGGAGGGCCACGATGTGACGATCGCCGCTCCCGCCCGGCAGTCGAGCGGCAGTAGCGCGTCGATCACCGCCGCCGAGGAGGACGGGCGCATCCGCATCGAGCGTCGGGAACTCCCGGGGCTCGAGGGCGTGCCCGCGTTCGCGGTTCGCGGCGCGCCCGGCCTCATTGCGCTCATCGCGGCCAACGGGGCTTTCGGCGACTCGCCGGAACTCGTGCTGTCCGGCATCAACCACGGGGCCAACGTGGGGCGGGCGATCCTCCACTCCGGCACGGTCGGCGCCGCGCTGACCGGTGGCCTCAACGGGGCACGAGGGCTGGCGATCTCCCTCGACGTGGGCATGGAGCCGGAGATGTACGAGTGGGATGCCGCGGCGGCCGTTGCCCGGCGCATCCTGCCGCTTCTGCTCGCGCAACCCGCGGGCACGGTGATCAATCTCAATGTGCCCAACGTCGCGACGGCACCCGAGGTGCGCGAGGCCACGCTCGCGCCATTCGGAATCGTTCAGACGACGATGACCGAGCGGCACGAGAACTTCGTGCGCCTTGCTGTCGAGGACCTTCCGAACACCCCGGAACCGGGCAGCGATGCAGCGCTGCTCGCCCATGGTTTCGCGACCATCACGAGCATCACGCCCGTGAGCCAAGCGCGGCTGCCGGCGCTCGCCGAGACCCACTTATAGGGGCATTCGCAGTTTCGCCGGGGTGCGATACGTTGTGCTGCACGCGGGCTCGCAGAGGCCGCCCCGACAACGATGGGATGCCGTGGACTCCACCACCCCCGCGCCCGTGCCTCCCGAGCCGCTTCCGGTCGTCCCTGCGGCACTGGTGCCGCCCGAACCGCCGCCCGTCGTGCCGCCCGCCGCACAACCGGCCTACCCGCCACCCGCGTATCCGCCGCCCGCGTACCCCCCGCCCGTGGTGCCCGTCGTGCAGCCCTCGGCGGCGACCTATTACACGCCTGTGCCGACCAAACCGGGCAGCCGCCGCCGTACGGCCCTCATCGTCACGGCAATCGTCGTGGGCTCCGTGGCTGTCCTGGGTGGTCTCGTCGCCGGGGTCATCGCGGTCGCGTCGACTGTCGGCGAAACCGTGAACGCCCTCGCTGGACCTCCCGTCACCACCGAACCGCCCCTGACGGGCGAGCCCGGGTCGCCGCAGGCACAGGAGCTCACCGCGTGCCCCGACCCGTGCTTCGGCGGCGACGACGTTCGATACACGATCGCGCACAAGCAGGAGTTCATCGCGCTCGGGCTCACCGAAACCGTGGCCCCGTGGGGAACCTACGACGTGTCGACGGTGCAGGCGGAGTACGGCTACGCCGCGACCGCCTGGGAACAAGCGGAGGCCACACCGGAAAAATGCTTCGTCGTGTTCACCGCGGTGCCGATGGCAATCCCCTTCGGTGATCGTCCCGACGTCTCACCCGACCCCATCCATTTCACCGGGAGTCGACAGGACAGCGAGTACTTCAACGCGATGGAGAGCTCTGTACGCATCTTCCGCGACACCGCGAGCGCCTCGGCCCACATGGCGGCGGTCGATGAGCTTGTCGCGGAGTGCTCTCACTACGACGCGGGCACCGGCGCCGGCTACTGGACCGCCGACGTCACAATGGCGCCTGCCGTCGACGTGCCCACCGATGTCGCGGCTGTCGGGTGGGTCGAGGTGTCTCCGTTCGGCCGCTATTACAGCTTCGACGTGCAACGGGCGAATCTCGTGGTTCGCACGACCCTCTCGACCCCGGGCGACATCAGCGAAGAGCAGTTCCGCACCTACATCGAACACCTCGCCGCCCAGGTCGGGGGGCTCGATCCCAACGGGGGCTGATGAGGCGTCACCGACGTAGGGTCGATGATCATGGATGACACGGCTCGCAAGGCCCTCGCCCGCGACAGGGTCGTCGACATCACGACGATGGGGCGCAAGTCGGGGCAGCCGCGACGGATCGAGATCTGGTATCACCGCGTCGGCGACAGGATCTACATCAGCGGGCTGCCGGGTCGGCGCGACTGGTACGCGAACCTCCAGGCGGATCCGCGATTCACGTTTCACCTCAAGCAGTCGACATTCGCGTCGCTCCCCGCCGTGGCGACGCCGATTACCGATCCGGCCGAGCGGCGACGCGTCTTCGCGGCGATCGTGAGCAACCCCCGCCACTATGAGAAATGGGTCGCGGGCAGCCCGCTCGTCGAGGTGACCTTCCTCGACGAGGAACCGGGCTAGGCACGCTTCGGACGGTCGACGCACGTCCCTGGGCGCCCGTAACATCCGAACATCGTCTTGACAGGATCGATGTGAGCGCTAACATTGGTCACATTCCGAATGCGAGCGCTAACATTGCGATGATTCACGGGCGACGCAGGCGGAACGGCACCCCGCCGACATCCCCAACACACAAAGGAGTTTCTCGATGACGAGAAGAAACAAACCGTTGGCTGCGCTTGTCGCGGTCGCGGTGCTCGCCACTATCGCCGGCTGTTCGGCAGCGGAGACGGGCAGCGAATCCGGATCGGGCTCGCTGGTGGTCTGGACCCTCGAAGAGCAGGCTGACCGCCTCGCCAAGGCGCAGGCCGCCGCGGACGATTTCACCGCAGCGACAGGCATTTCCGTCGAGCTGGTGGGCGTGAACGAAGACCAGTTCCCGCAGCTCATCACTGCCGCGGCAGCTGCCGGAACCCTCCCCGACGTCGTCGGCGCCCTGCCACTCTCAGCCGTGCGGACAATGTCGAGCAACGACCTCGTCAACACGGATGTCACGGGCCAGATCCTCGACGACCTCGACCCGAGCACATTCTCGAAGTCGGCAGTCGACCTCACTCAGGAGGACGGCGCGCAGATCGCCATCCCGAGCGACGGATTCCCGCTCTCGGTCATCTACCGCAAGGACCTCTTCGCGGCGGCGGGCCTTCCCGCTCCCGAGACCTACGACGACCTCGTGAATGCGGCCAAGACGCTCAACAGCCCGGAGATCGCCGGATTCGTTGCCGGTGACAGCGCGAGCACCTCATACACCCAGCAGGTGTTCGAGTTCTTCGCGCTCGCCAACGGCTGCGATCTCGTGAATGACTCCGGCGACGTGACCCTCGACAGCCCTGAGTGCGTGAAGGCCTTCAGCACCTATGGTGAGCTCGTTCACGACTACTCGGTGCCCGGCGCGATGGACTCCACCTCGACCAAGACGACGTACATGGGCGGAAAAGCGGCGATCACCATGTGGGCCTCCTTCATCCTCGATGAGATGGCCGGCCTCGTGAACGACGCGATGCCGACCTGCCCGGAGTGCGCTGCCGACCCGAAGTTCATCGCCGAGAACAGCGGCTTCGTCACGAGCTTCGCCGGTCCGGACGGCAGCCCCGTCTCCGGCGGCGACGTCACCTCGTGGGTCGTCACGGCCGACGCGGACGCCGACGCGGCGAAGCAGTTCGTCGAGTACTTCATGGACGACGCATACCTGCAGTGGCTGAGCCAGGCGCCGGAAGGCAAGTTCCCGACGCGCAGTGGCACGGCCGACGACCCGCAGAAGTTCGTTGAAGGCTGGAAGGACCTCGAGACCGGTGTCGACACCAAGGCGAAGCTCGCCGACGTGTACTCGCCCGAGGTGCTCGCGGCACTCCAAGACGGTGTGGACAACTTCAGCCGTTGGGGATTCAAGCAGGGCCAGGGCGCGCTACTCGGCGCGATCCTCGCGGAGCTCCCCATCCCGAAGGCGATCGGTGCCCTGCAGGGCGGCGAAGTCGACGGACCGGGTGCTGCCGACCAGGCTCAGAAGGCGGTCCAGGCAATTCAGGACTCGATCGAGTGACTAGCACCATCACTCCTCCCGACGGCACCGGAACCTCCCCGGTGCCGTCGGGCGGGCCCCCCACACGGACCCGTCGCACCAAGCCCGGCGCCCTGAGGCGCGCCGAGGCCCGCACCGGAATGGGGCTCATCGCCCCCACGGTGATCATCGTGATCGCGGTCGTCGTACTGCCGATCCTGTGGAGCATCTCGCTCGCGTTCCAACGGGTCAAGCTCATCAACCTGCGCTCGTCCAGCATCTTCGGCAACTACGTTCTCGACAACTTCGAGCGCGTGATCTCCTCCCCCGGCTTCGTCGACACCCTCGTGACGACGCTCGTGTACTCGATCTTCGGTACGGCCGCGTCCATTGCGGTCGGGCTCATTGCCACGCTCGCCCTGCGCCGCAAGTTCCGCGGTCGCGGCTTCGTGCGCTCGGTCATGCTGCTGCCGTACGTCGCACCCGTGGTCGCTGTCACCTTCGTGTGGCAGACCATGCTCAGCCCCCAGTTCGGCTTCGTCAACTTCTGGGGCCAGCAGTTGCTCGGCTGGTCTGAGCCCATTGCCTTCCTGAGCGATAAGAGCAGCGACGTCTCGCTGTTCGGGCTCACCATTCCCATCCCGACTGCCCTCATCACCGTGATCGCGTTCGAGGCGTGGCGCCAGTTCCCGTTCGCCTTCCTCTTCCTCACTGCGCGGCTGCAGGCCATCCCGGGCTCCCTCGAGGAAGCAGCACGAGTGGATGGCGCGACGCTCACGCAGCGCTTCCGCTACATCGTCTGGCCGCAGCTGCTGCCGACCATCGCCGTGCTCTCGGTGCTGCGGTTCATCTGGACGTTCACGAGCTTCGACGACATCTACCTCCTCACGGGCGGTGGTGCCGGCACCGAGGTCATCAGCGTGCGGGTCTACCAGTTCCTCACCGGGCGCGGGGACATCGGGCTCGCTTCGGCGCAAGCCCTGGTGATCGCGATCGTGCTCGCCATCCTCGTGGGCGTGTATCTCAAGTTCTTCGGCAAGCGGGAGGAAGACTACTCATGACTACCGTTCAGCGGCCCTCCGCATCCCGCACGCTTTTCAGCCGCGACCGGTTCGAGAACCGTTTCTTCGGCATCGCCCGGTGGGTGGTGATCGGGCTGCTGCTCATCGCGACCATCTTCCCGTTCTATTACATGGGCCTCCTGTCGGTACGCGGCCTCGGGGACGTGCTCAACAACCCCGGCGCGCTCTGGGTCGCCATCGGCGACCTCAGCTTCGAGGCGTACTCGCGCGCGCTGCTGCCAGTCGTCGACGGCGGCGAGGGATTCCTCGGATTCATGCGCAACAGCGCGGTGCTCGCCCTCGGCACGGTCGCGCTCACGCTCGCGGTGTCCATTCCGGGCTCATACGCGATCAGCCGGTTGCGGTTCTTCGGGCGGCGGCAGATCTCGGCGCTCTTCCTTGCGGTGTACCTGTTCCCAAGCATCCTGCTCGCCGTTCCCCTCTTCGTGTTCTTCACGCGCGTCGGGCTGCGCGGTTCACTCATCGCCGTGCTGCTCGTGTACGTGTCCCAGACCGTTGCGGTGAGCATCTACATGCTCAGGAACTACTTCGAGACCATCCCCGTGAGCCTCGAAGAAGCAGCCGCGCTCGACGGTGCTTCGCGACTGGGCATCATGCGCCGCATCAGTCTGCCGCTCGCCATGCCGGCGATCGTCGCCAATGGGCTGTTCGTCTTCATGGTGGCCTGGAACGAGTTCCTGTTCGCGCTGCTGTTCCTCGTCGACGACCGCGACCGGTGGACTGTCTCCCTGGGGCTGTCCCAGCTCACGGGCAACAGCATCGAGGTTCCGACGACGGTACTCATGGCCGCCTCGGTCATCACGACCATCCCGATTGTCATCATCTTCTTCGCGAGCGAACGACTGCTCACCGAAGGACTCACGAGCGGTGCCGAGAAGGGCTGACCCTCGCCCGCCGGCATCCCATCACAACTGAAAGGCACCAAGAATGCGCATCGACAGCGTCACCCCGATCTTCATCGATCGTTATCTGTTCGTGGAGATCACCACCGACACCGGCATTACCGGTCTCGGCGAGTCGGGGGCGTGGGGCTTCCAGGAGGGTGCCGCGGCCGTCATCGAACGGTTCGCGGACTACCTGATCGGCAAAGACCCGCTGCTGATCGAGCACCACTGGCAGTACCTCTACCGCTGGACGCACTTCGGCGGGTCCGTCGTCATGGGCGCCCTCAGCGCGATCGACATCGCCCTGTGGGACATCAAAGGCAAGCACCACGACGCCCCCGTGCATGAACTGCTCGGCGGCAAGGTGCGCGACCGCGCACGCGTCTATTACCACGTCTTCGGCGAGACGACGGATGAGCTGGTGGCAGGCATCGCGGATGCCCGCAAGCAGGGCTACACCGCCGTCGGCCACCTCACGCCCTTCACCGACGCCCTCCGCACGGAGCCGTACTTCGACACCCACGTGACGAAGATCAAGGGCGCGGCCGACGCAGTGGCCCGATACCGGGAGGCGGCCGGCAACGACGTCGACCTCTGCATCGAGATCCACCGCAGGTTGTCCCCCTTCGAGGCGGTGCAGCTCGGCAACGCGATCGAGCAGTACACGCCCCTGTTCATGGAAGACCCCGTGCTGCCAGACAACATCGATGAGATGGGCTACGTCGCATCCAAGGTGAACGTCCCCATCGCCACGGGTGAGCGCTTCACCTCCATCTGGGAATTCCAAATGCTCCTTGCGCGTGAAGGTGCCCAGCTGGTGCGTCCCGACGTGTGCATCGTCGGCGGCATCACGGGAGCGCGCAAGGTCGCGGCCATGGCCGAGGCCCTCCACGTGGGCGTCGTGCCGCACAACCCGCTGAGCCCCGTGTCGATGGCCGCGTGCCTGCAGATCGCCGCGACGGCGCCCAACTTCGTGATCCAGGAGTTCCCGAACGACACCTGGGGCGAAAAGGGCGACGACCGCCCCAAGGCCACGGACCTGGTTACCGGCGCCGCCGAGCACGACGGGCGCGGGTTCGTAACCATCAGCGATGTGCCGGGAGTCGGTGTCGCTCTGCAGCCCGGTGCGGCCGAACGCTACCCTTACCGAAAGCGTGAAATCCTCACCCGGCTTCACGTCGACGGCTCGGTCGTGGATCAATAGCCGAACCCCGATGGTAGAAGAAGGAGCGCGGTGACCTCTCGTGTGACGATGTCCGACGTGGGGCACGCCGCCGGGGTATCCCACCAGACCGTCTCGCGCGTGCTCAACGAGCCGCACCGGGTGAACCAGGAGACGCGCGACCGGGTCAACGACGCCATCAAGCGGCTCAAGTATCACCGCAGCAGCGTCGCGCGCGCGCTCGCTATGAATCGCACCAAGAGCATCGGGCTCATCAGCACGGGGCTCGCGCTGCACAGTCACTCGAAGCGCATGATCGCGTTCAACGAGGCGGCGCGGGCGTCCGGCTACCAGGTGAGCATGGCGAGCCTGCCCACGGCGGAACGCGAACCCATGCAAGCGGCACTGGATGTGCTGATGGGCCAGGCCGTGGAGGGCATCGTGCTCATCGTTGCGGACAAGCGCGCCCTGGACATCCTCGACAGCCTCGAACTCGATGTGCCGTTCGTGGTCGCGGACTCGGGCGGCTCCACCGACAAGCACAATGTCGCAATCGACCAGTTCCTCGGCGCGCGCATGGCTACGGCGCACCTGGCCGATCTGGGACACGAGCGAATCGCTCACATCGCTGGGCCCGACTGGTCCCTCGATGCAACCGAGCGCCTCCGAGGCTGGCGCACCGAGCTCGAGAGTCGGGGACTGCCGGTGAGCGAGCCCCTGTTCGGCAACTGGACTCCGGAGAGCGGGTACGAGCGGGGGCTCGAGCTCGCGGCATCCGGGGAGTTCACTGCGGTGTTCGCGGCCAACGACCAGATGACGCTCGGCGTGCTGCACGCGTTCGCCGACCGCGGCATGCGCGTGCCCGACGACATGAGCGTCGTGGGCTTCGACGACATCCCCGAAGCCGCGCACTTCATCCCGCCCCTCACCACGGTGCGCCAGGACTTCGTGCAGCTCGGTTTCCAGATCATGTCGACTCTCCTCTCGCTCATCGAGGAGACCGACATCGCCGAGCCCGTGCACACCGAGCCCGAACTGGTCGTGCGCAAGTCGACCGCGCCGCGGCGCCCGTAGCGAGGCGTGCAGGGTCGCGGTCTGCCACGATGGCCCCATGAGCATCGACCCGAGCACGCCTCCGCGTTCTTACTTGTTCGTGTGGATCGGCGTGATCGCAGCCGTGCTCGTCGCGGGGGTGTTCGTCGGGCTCGTGCTGCTGCTATCGAGACTGTTGGGCACAACGGCCGACGGCCTGGCGGCTCCTGAGCCCGACTACCCGCCATACGTTGAAGCCGGATGCTCAACCTCCTGTCTCACCGAAGAGCAAGCCGCGCGGCTCGTGCCGTCCGCCGAGGCACTCGCCCTGTTCGACGGGCTCGAGCCGGATCCCGCTCATGTAGCGGCGCCGCCGACGCCCATAGGCACCTACGTGGATGATGTGCACGGCGCCTACTTCACCGGTGACGGCGATCCGATCGTTTGCAGCTTCGCCCTCTCGCCAGCCCCTATCAGTCCCGCGAGCCCGTCATTCGTCTCCCGCGACGACGTCGTGCTGGACCTCGGCGGCTACGCCGGTGCGACCACGACTGTCACCCAGTTCGTGCGCGTCTTCGAGTCCGACATCTACTCATCGCGCTACCCGAGTTCGCTCACGTCGCCTATCAAGCAGTGCGCGCACTACGAATACACCGTCGAGGGTCTGCGTCGGACCGTGGAGGCATATCGCGCGCCGCTGGATCTTCCGACGGGTGTCGCCGGCGCCGGATGGATCGAGACATCCGCGGAGGGAAGCCGCGTCGTCGTCGACCTCCAACTCGAGAACCTCGCTTTGCGCACCGTCATCGTCAGCGCGCCGCACGCCGAGTTGTCCGGCGACGATATTGCGGCGCTCGTGGCGGCGACGGCGGAGGCGATGCTGGCGCTTGAGCACGTCTAGCCAGCCCGCGCTCAACGCCGTGGCCAGCTAGTCGCGGGGGCGCAGGCGGTTGAGAAGGATGAGTCCCGCGACCGCTACGAGGAGAGCGATCACCAGCGCGAGCGCGATCTTGACCACGAAGAACACGCTGCCCAGCACCGCCTCGACAATCACCCACGCAATCAGGAACGCGACGACCGCGACGGCGATGGCGATCAGGCGGAACTGCGTGGTGCGCTTCATGTTCTCCACGGTATGCCAGTCCGCTCGGCGTGACTATGGTCGGGCAACGATCCGTCGCTGACAGCCGGGTGCAGGTGGCGACGGTAGTCTCTCTCCTCATGAAGGCCGTCAGGGGCCACACCCATCAACTCATCGCCTACCTGCGCGTCGACGGGCGGTGGCAGCAATGGTCGCTACTGGCGATCGCCTTCGTGGCGGCAATGGGGCTTCGCTGGGCGCTCGAGCCCCACATGTCCCACGACTTCACCCGCTTTCTCGACCCGTGGTTCCAGCACCTCAAGACCCACGGGGCGTCGGGCCTCGCAGACGATTTCGCGAACTACAACGTGCCGTACCTCTACCTGTTGTACCTGGGCACGTTGACACCGTTGCACTCGCTCGCCGTTGTGAAACTCATCGCCCTGGTATTCGACCTCGCACTCGCGGCCGGCGTTGTCGCGATCGCCTGGCACGTGCGGCGCAGCGCGCTGATTGCCGGGCTCGCCGGTATCGCCGCCCTGTTGCTTCCCGAGGTGTTCCTCAACTCGGCCATGTGGGGCCAGGCCGACTCGGTCTACACCGCATTCATCGTCTGGATGGCGTACTTCGTCCTGACGAGACGCGACATCCTCGCCTGGGTCGCCTTCGCGATCGCGTTCTCCGTGAAGCTCCAGGGCCTCTTCTTCCTGCCTTGGCTGTTGTTCGCCTTCGTCGTGCAGCGACACCGGTGGCGCGCCATCCTCATCGCCGTAGTGGTCTTCTTCCTGACCTACCTGCCCGCCATGAGCGCGGGTCGGTCCCTCCCCTCGTTGCTCGGCATCTACGTGAATCAGTCGAACGGCTCCTACCTCGTGAGGGAGTCGCCCAACATCTATCAGTGGGTGCCCAACGAGTTGTTCGACGTCGTGAACCGGGGTGGCATCTTCCTCGCGCTCGGCGCGGTCGCCATTCTTGGCCTGCTCTACTTGCGGCGCAAGCCGTCGGTCGTCGTGCCGGAGCTCTGGCTGCTGCAGGTCGGTGCTGCCGTGGGCGTGCTCGTGCCGTTCCTGCTCCCCCAAATGCACGACCGCTATTTCTATGCGGCGGGCATCCTGGTGGCGATCTGCGCGCTGATCACGCCGTGGTACCTGCTGCCCGCGATCCTGCTGCAGTTCACGGCCGTGCTCGCCTACTCGAGCGCCCTATTCGGCGTCGCGCCACCGATCGCGCTGAAGTATGTGGCGATCTTGCAACTGGGGATCGTCGCCAGCGTCGTCTGGGCCTCGCTGGCTCGCCCGCAACAGGAGGTGTCGGGATACTGGCGTGCCGACGAAAAACGGGCCGCCACCCGTAGGTGACGGCCCGTCGTCAAGTTCGACGCGATCTGCTAGCGGCGCAGACCCAAGCGCTCGATCAGCGAGCGGTAACGCTCGATGTCGATGTCCTGCAGGTAGCCCAGCAAGCGGCGACGCTGCCCCACGAGCAGAAGCAGCCCACGACGTGAGTGGTGGTCGTGCTTGTGCTCCTTGAGGTGCTCGGTCAGGTCCTTGATGCGGTGAGTCAGCATCGCGACCTGGACCTCGGGGGATCCCGTGTCGCCCGGGTGGGTTGCGTACTCGTCGATGATCGCCTTCTTGACACTGGCTTCAAGAGCCATAAGGTGATCCCCTTTCTCCTCGTTGCGCGGCGCCCGGACCGGAAGTGGTCGAGCTCTCTTTATCCGCGGCCGTTAGACGGCAACCTTGGGAGTTTAGCAGAGGTGCGGGTGCATACCTGCCTGAGTTGTGTTGGTCGTTGTTGAGCCCCACAAGCACGATGTTCTCTCGATCGAGCCTTAGCGACGTATTGGAGAATCCCGTCACGTTCTCAATCTTCAACTCTTGCAATCTGTAAATTCACCGGGATTCGAGAACTTCCGCACGGACGATGGAACTGCGAACGAGTCGCGCGAGATCGGCAGAGTCCAAGTTGTAGCCAGCTCGCCGACGGAGTTCTCTGCGCGCGGCGTCCAGCACCGGCTCGGAGAGCAAGAGGCTGAGCAACGCCTTGGGCGATGTGGCGGCTGTTTGCTTCCACACGTCCTCGATCTGCTTCCGCTTGAACGACTCCTTACTCAGGTAGAACAACTGATCCGCCTTGTGACTAACGGTCTGCGGTCCGAGAAGATCGAGATCGAGGGTGAGGTCGATTGTTACCGGGAGTCCTGCGGTCAGGTGGTACACCTGCCAGTGCACGCCGTTGGTGAGCACAACCCACTCGACACCTTCGTTGACGGCATACATCTCAACTTGGCGCAGATGTTTTACACCCAGCTTCGTCGTCGCGCGTTTCACCTCGATGAAAGCGGCCATCTGCTTGTCGATGCGAACTCCGTAGTCCGCAAACTCGCCGCGCACCATGTACTCGGTGGTGAGGTCCTCGTACTTGTCGTAGCCGAGCGCTTCACAGAGTAGGTCAGTGATGAGCAGACGAGTATCGCCTTCGTTCGCATCGCGGGCGACCAAGTCCTGAAGGGGGCGCGCGAATTTCTTGAGAGCTACGCGCACGCGCTCACGAGTTGCAATCTCCCACTTGGGGGTGGGTGTCGAGGTGTTCGTCATGAATGCACCACCTGATTCTCGACGTCGGCGTCGTTATGTGGAGTGTAGGGGCAGACCGCTCTGTCGCATCCGGAGTGGCAGCGGGGAAGGGTGCCCGTGATCTTTGAAACACCTCAGCCCTTTCACGCTCGCCCCACTCCGGCGTACCGTCGAAAGATGGAACCAGTACAACTGCCAGGCGCCGCAAAGTTGATCGAGCTCGCGGATCTCCGCCACCAGCCGAGCGTGTCCATCCAGCTGACTTCGTCGCCGATTCCGACGGAAACCGGCCCGGTTCAGGTCGAATATCGCAATCTGGTCTCCGAGGCGGAGCGCCGGCTGAACGAGCTCGACGTGCCCAAGAAGAACCGAATGTCCGTGATCGAGCGCTTGCGCCAGCTGCAGGATGACGAGGAGTTCTGGCGAACACCCGGCAGCCGCGCTTTGGCCGTGTTCGCAACGCCCGACGAGCTCCACGCGTTTGCCCTGCACGACCCGGTCGCCGAGCGGGTGACGGTCAGCGACCGCTTCGAGATCGGCGTTCTGCTGCGAGATGGCAGCTCGCGCGACCGCGCATACGTGCTGGGCCTCACGATGGGCCACGTGCGCCTGCTCTCGCTCACGCGCGGCGAGCCGCCCGTGGAATTGCCACTCGACCTGCCTGAGGACATCCGATCGGTATTCGCCTACGCGAACAACGAGGGCGACGCCGACATGCCGCGTCCGGCCGGTCCTGAGGGCGAGAAGCCCGAGGAGCGCCGGTACTGCACAGCGGTTCAGGATGCCGTGCTCGCTCAGATCGGCGACGAGCGGCATCCGCTCGTCCTCGCTTCCAGTGAAGAGCTCGAGCCCGCGTACCGCGCGGTCAACACGTATTCGCCGCTGCTCGAGGAGAGCGCGGGATTCAACCCCTCGTACCGGGAGCCGGCGCAGCTCGACGCCCGGGCGTGGGAGCTGCTCGAAACCCGCAAGGAGTTCGACCTGAGCCAGTGGCGCGAGTTATTCGGCACTCGGCGCAGCAACGGACTCGCCGCGAGCGGCATCAAGGATGTCGCCGTGGCGGCAACCGCCGCTGCCGTCGACGAGCTGCTGTTCAACGTGGACATCGTGATCGAAGGCAACGTCGACGAGTTCGGGGGCGTGCGGGTGGGCGAAGCGGCCGTGCCGCCCGTCTACAACGTGGTCGACGAGATCGCCGCGCGCGTACTGCGATCGGGCGGCAGCGTGCGGGGTGTGCACAACGAGGACTTGCTCGACGGATCGCCCGTCGCGGCGATGCTGCGCTTTCCGGTCAGCGTCTAGCCGAACAGAACGGGCATCGACGCGGCACCAGCGCACGCCGCGACAATCGCACCGAGCACCCACCCGAACCGCCGTCGCGCGGCAGCCTCCACCGCTTCACGAAGCCGCGTGAACCGCGCTTCGTGCCGCAGAGTGTCGTCGAGAACACTCGAGTCGCTGTGCCACGTGCCGCGCACCTCGGCGAGTTGCACCAGCGAGGCGACCAGGGCATCCGACAGCACCGGCTTTCGGCGCACGAGCACGCGTTCGAGGCGGCTCGAATGCAGCACCACGACTCCTTGCGGGCGCTCGCGCCCGAAGGTGAGTGACCCGGGATCGACGATGGCGATGACGGGGGTGACATCCACCCGTTCGCCGACCCCGGAGTTCAGGAGTCGGGTTGCGCGGGATGCCTCGTAGCGGGCATCCCTGATGTGGTTCGTGCGGTGACCATTGACTAGGAGTGTGTCGCCGCCCACCCAGACGCGCTGACCTGAGTGGTTCTTGGTGTTGATGGTGAATACGCCCGTGGGGCCGATGACGACGTGGTCGATGTCCGAGGTTCCGGATCCGACGGGCACGGCGTGGAGAACGGTGAAGCCGGCTGGGAGCGCTTTGAGCAGTTTGGCGACGTGGAGCTCGCCGAGGGCTCCGCGGTACCAGCTGCGGGCATCCGGAAGCAGGGGGTTGATGCCCAGGAACCGGGCGATACGCGACTGGCGGCGTGCACCCGACTGGATGCGCAAGCACTCCATCATCACGGCATAGGCAGGGCCGCGAACGCGCAGCTTCGGTTCGGCGGTCGTAGCCGACGTTTCGAGACTCCCCCGAGTCAGCACATCTGTCATGGATTCCCCCCGGATCTCCAGATGTCTCGAAGCTACGCCCCGTAGGTGCGCCGCCGGCAGCCCCAGAAAGGGGCGCTAAGCCATCGCGTATGGCACGAGCACGAGCCCGGCGACCACGACGACGATCACACCGATGACGAGTCCAGCCATGGGAACGCCCCGCGCAGGGGTGCCGCGGTGGGCAACGTACGTGAGATAGGTCCAGACGAGGCTCGCGACCGCGGCGATGAGGAACAGGAATGCACCGGCGATCGCCAGCCACTGCGGCACGACCTGGGCGAGGAACATCGCAGGAACCAGCAGCAGGAGCAGCGCACCCGAGATGAGCAGCGGCCAGGTTCCCGGCGGGGTGGGCTTGCGGGCATCCGTCATGGCATTCAGGGTAACGGCCGAAAAAGTTCGCGCTCGCTGTCGATTCGCGGCTCGTGCTGCGTCATGCTTTCGAGAGGCGGGACAGACCCCCCTCCGCAAGCATGGGAGAACCCAATGGAATACATGATCTTCATCGGTGAGAACGAGTACCGCGAGACCCCTGCCCCGGGCACTCCCGACTTCGACGCGTACATGGGCGACTGGACCGCCTACAACCAGAAGCTCATCGACGGCGGCCACTACCTCGGCGGCGGCCGGCTGCAGCCCACCGGATCAGCGACCACGATCCGCCGGGTCTCGGGCGCCGACACCGTGACCGACGGGCCGTTCGCGGAGACGAAGGAGCAGATCGGCGGCTACTACATCATCAGCGCGTCCGACCTCGACGAGGCTCTCGCGCTCACGTCGGCCATGCCGATCGACAACGCGACCCTCGAGGTGCGTCCGATCTCCTTCCGCCCGGACGCTATGTGACGGTTCCGGATGCAGTAACCCTCCTCGCGCGCGAGGAGGGCGGTCGTGTGATCGCTCTCCTCGCGCACCGCTTCGGCGACCTCGATCTTGCCGACGACGCGGTTCAGGATGCCCTGCTCGAGGCACTGCACTGGAACGAGATCCCCGACAATCCGGCGGCGTGGCTGTACACGGTGGCGCGCAACCGGGCCATCGACCGACTGCGGCGGGAGGCATCCGCCCGCCGTCGTCTGCTGTCGGCCGCTCCCGACCTGCTGTCGCAGCAGGCCCAGGCGACGCAACCGACCGATCCGTCGCAACAGACCGAGGAGGGGCCCGCGATGATCGTCGAGCACTCGGACGTCGGCGACGAGCACTTGAGGCTCGCCCTGCTGTGCTGCCATCCGGCCCTCGATCGTGACTCGCAGGTCGCGCTCACGCTGCGCCTTGTCGGCGGCCTCACCACGGCCGAGATCGCCGCCGCCTTCCTGCTGCCGGAGCCGACGCTCGCGCAGCGAATCGTGCGGGCGAAGCGCAAGATCCGGGATGCCGGCATCCCGCTCACCATCCCTGCCGCCCTGGATGAGCGCGTCGATGCCCTGCTCACCGTGCTGTACCTCATCTTCAACGAGGGCTACCTCTCGCGCGGCTCGACGGTCACCGTGCGCGTCGACCTCGTGGACGAGGCGGTGCGCCTCACGCGGCAGGCACTGGAGCTGCTGCCCGCAAACGCGGAAGTCGAGGGCCTCCTCGCCCTCGAGCTCTTCACACGAGCCCGATCGGATGCGCGCATCGCCGGCGGCGAACTCGTGTTGCTCGAGAATCAGGACCGCACGACCTGGAACCTGTCCGAGATCGACGCGGCCAACCGCATCCTGGTCGCCGCTCTCTCGCGCATGAACCCCGGACCGTTCCAGCTGCAGGCCGTGATCGCCGCCCACCACGCCAACGCCCCCACCGCCGCCGACACCGACTGGCCGTCAATCGCCGGCGCCTACGCGCAGCTCTCGGCGATGACAGCCTCCCCCGTCGTCGCCCTCAACCGCGCCGTGGCGGTCGCCATGGCCGACGGCCCGCGCGCAGGGCTCGTCCTCCTCGATGCGATCGCCGGGCTCGACGACTATCACCTCTACTGGGCGGCCCGCGGCGAACTCCTGGTGCGATCGGGCGACAAGGATGCTGCGGCTTGCGCCTTCCGCCGCGCCCGGGAGCTGGCCACCAACCCCGCCGAGCAGCGGCACCTCGACCGACGGATACTCGGGGTTGGGTGAGGAGGGCGCGCGGCGTTCTTTTTCTCTCCAGTGCCGCCCGGCGCCCCTCCTCCACAGTCGCGGCCCGCGCGAAGTTTCCACTAATCAAGCCCCTGACCAGCACAAACCTTGACAACTTAATAGAGTTGTCCTATGCAAAGCTCGGCGGTCGACCTACTCAAGCAGGCACAAGGCCTGCTCAAGAGAGCCGCCGAAATCCCGCAGGTTGATGCCGACGACGAGACCCTGTGCGCGGTCAGGGCTGCGGTGGAAAGCGTGGGCCGGCTCGTCGACGGACTACGCGCGACCGCCGCTGCTGAACTCGACGAGCGGTCTCGATTCGAGCTCGGCAGCGATGGACTGGCTTACAAACTCGGGCATCGCCGAGCCGTTCACCTCGTCGAGCACCTGACGCGCACCTCGCAAGCGGATGCTGCAGCTCGCATCCGCCTCGGCAAGGCGATCCGCTCCCGCGCCACGCTCGACGGCCGTGCATTGCCAGCCCTGTTCCCGCACGTTGCCGAGGCCGTGAGGTCTGGTTCGATGCCGATCGAGGCGGCGAGGGTTGTCGTGCGGTGCCTCTCGCAGGCCGCCCGGCATCACGCCGACCCCGAGTTCATCAACGACGCCGAACTGGACCTCGTGACGCAGTCCCGACAGGAGTCGGCGGACTGCATCGCGATCATGGCCCGAGCGTGGCGCGAGGCGCTCGATCCCGACGGGGCGGTGCCGCGCGAGGAGGCGCTGCGCGAGCGGCGCAGCTTCGTGCTCGGCCGAGAGCGCAACGGCATAACGCCGTTTTGGGGTGCCGCCGATCCGGTTGCCGCAGCGCAGCTCAAGGCCGCCTTCGCCGAATCGACCGCCCCGGATGCCGCACCCCGCTTCCTGAGCGAAGAAGACGCCCTGCTGGGCACGACTTCCATCTCGACGCCGGACGGCGACATCGTGCAGCGCGTCAGCGACCCGCGCACCCCCGACCAGCGCCAGTTCGACGTGCTCTTCGGCCTCCTGACCGCGGGTATGCGGTCGAACGGCCAGCGGCCGACGGCGACGGTGATGGCAGTCATCTCCCTCGAAGACCTTCAGTCCGGTGGGGGTCTGGGATGGCTGGATGACGTCGCCGAGCCGGTAAGCGCCGAAACGATCCGTGAGTTGGTGTGCGATGCGGGATTCCGCCGCTTACTCCTTGGCCCCGACGGCGAACCCCTGGCGGAAGGGCGCCTCGAACGCCTGTTCACTCAAGCCCAACGCCGAGCACTCGCCGTGAGAGACGGTGGGTGCGTATGGCCCCAATGCACGGCCCCGCCCAGTTGGTGCGACGCGCACCATGTCGTGGAATGGGCGAACGGGGGACTCACCGACGTGGACAACGGGGCTCTACTCTGCTCGGCCCACCATCACATGCTCCACAATTCCGACTTCACGATGAAGATGATCGACGGCCGACCTCACCTGCTCGCTCCGCCATGGCTCGATCCCGCTCGCAACTGGCGCAAGGTCGGGAGAACCCGTGTGCGTCCCTCCGTGCTTCCCTCGGTGCGCTTCGAGCGCGCGGCGTAAGAGCGCGCGGCGTAAGAGCGCGCGGCGCGGGGCCTGCGCTACGCGAGCCTGCGCGGTGCCGGCCTGCGCGGCGCGCCCGCGTAGGCTCAGAAGCATGCCCGAAGCGCTCGTACTCGATGTGCTGCTCATCATCCTGCTGTTGTCGTATGTCGGCTACGGAATGCGGAACGGCCTATCCCGGAGTCTGTTCGTCATCGCCGGGGTGGTCGCCGGGGTCGTCGCCGCCTTCTTCCTCGCCCCGATCGTCGCCAACTGGGTGCCGTACCCCGTCTTCCGGCCCATTGTGATGATTCTCGTCGCCATCGGACTCGTGGTCGGGGGCCACGCACTCGGCGGAGCAATCGGCAGGGGCATCCGTGCGGGAGTCGAGAAAAGCCCGTTGAGCGGACTCGACCGGCTACTCGGCGGCATCGTGACCGGCATCGTGGCGGCCCTTGTCGCATCCATGGTGGCTTTCAGCGTCGGCCAGCTCGGGGTGCCGTTCCTGTCGAAGGCGATCGCGGGCTCAACCGTCATCCGCACCATCGACAACCTCACGCCCGACCCCGTTCAAGCATTCCTTGCACAGGTTCGCGGCGTCGTTGCCGAGAGCGGCCTGCCGGTGATCTCGGACGCATTCGGCGGCCAGTCCCCCACGATCCCGCAGATCGACACCGGCAGCGCCGAACTCAACGCCGCGGCGCAATCGGTCGTGCGAATCACCGGCAACGCCTACGCGTGCGGCCAATCGCAATCCGGCACCGGATTCGTGGTCGCCGACGATCGTGTCGTCACCAACGCACACGTCGTCGCGGGCGTGACCGAACCCGTGATCGAGGCACTCGACGGGCAGGCGCTCCCCGGTCAGGTGGTGTACTTCGACCCGCTCGACGACCTCGCCATCATCGCGGTGCCCGGACTCACCGCCGCGCCGCTCGCGCTCGGCGACACGGTTCCGCCCGGTACGGATACTGCGGTCGAGGGCTACCCGTACGGCGGGCCGTTCACTTCCGGTGCCGCGGATGTGATCACCGTGACCACCACGAACGTCTCCGACATCTACGGCGACTCGACGAGCAATCGCGAGGTCTACGTGCTTGCTGCCGATGTGCGCGAAGGCAACTCCGGCGGTCCGCTCCTGGCCCTCGACGGTTCGGTGGTCGGCGTTGTCTTTGCCAAGAGCGCCGACACCCCGAACGTGGGCTACGCGATGACCATGACCGAACTCGATCCGGTCGCCGCCCAGGCTGGGGGGCTCAGCTCCCCCGTATCGAGCGGCAGCTGCACGACCGGCTAGCGGCCGGACTGCTCGAAGTCGAGGGTCTCGAAAGTCAGCGGATCACCCGGGCAGGCGTCGACATCGGCGCCCGCCGCAGTGCTGTAGGCGTACCAGCGCCAGTCGTTTCCGAGCCGGTCGAGCACGTCGCCCGGCACGCCCGCCGTGATCGTGGTGCCGTCGAGGCGCACATCGTCCCGGTCGAGCCCCTCGTCGTCGTCCTTCGAGAACTCGTGCACGAAGAACTCATCGAGCTCGCCGTCGACCCAGAGGGTCGCCACCTGGTACGAGCGTTTGCCGTTGGTGGCTTCGGCATAGATGCCCACCCCCGCGTCGCCCGCGGGCAACGGTTGCGTGAGGTCGAATGTCACGAACAGGGCGCCGTCATCCACCTCGACGCGAGCCGACGCGAGATCGACAGTGCCGCCCTCACCGGTCGAGTCGACGCACTCGTTGGTGTCGGCATCCCGCGAGGGCGGCACGACGACGGGCAAGGCTGGCGGCGCGGGTTCGACCGGCGTGGCGGCCGGTGCGGTACTGGGGGCCAGCGACCCCGTCGGTGCCGTTACCGGGACTTCGCCGCGTTGGGTCGTGAACAGGATGACGACGACCGCGAGCACGACCGCCGCCCCGAGGCCCACAGCCGCGAGCACGACCGGGAGCCAGGTGCGCGGCGAAGTCGCGGCCGGTGTGCGCTGTGCTGTGGGCTGCTGCGGTGTCGAGAGGGGTTCCGTCGTGAGGGGTTCCGTCGGCTGCTCGCTCGGCGTTTTGGACATGCGCGCAACCGTACCAGCGAGGAATCACAGCCGGCCGCGCGAGCTAGCGACGCGCGATGAACCAGTCGGTGAACTCGGTCGCCCGGCCGTCCGGCGCGAAACGGATCACCCACAGGTTGTCGTAGATGCCGCCCTTCGGCCCGTCAGGGTATCCGGAGACGCATTGCACTACGGCGACATCGTCCTGCGCCGCGACGGGGTGCCACTCGAATGTCGTGGAGCCGGGCGCATCCTGGTGTTCGAGCCAGCCTTCCACGATCGCGTCGTGACCTACCCACGGCTGCGGGTCGGCGGGAGTGCCGCGATACACGGCGTCTTCCGTGAAGATCGCCCGGATGTCGTCGGGATCGTTCGACTCCCAGGCCTTGCGGTAACCCTCGACCCAGGACTTCACGGCATCAGTCATGAAACCGGTCTACCGGCCCCGGCGGGCGAAGGCAAGGGCGGCGCGACCGCGGCGCGGGATCGCCTCGCGTGGCGCACCGCACCCACGGCGATGAGACCCTGGCCCACGATGTAGGCGAGCATGATGACCAAGTCCTGCTGCCACACGGCGAACCCCGGCCAGAACAGCTTGAAAGCGAGCATCGTGTCGGAGAGCAGGAAGAGAAGCGCGCCGATCGCGACGACGCGCGTGGTGCCGAGGGCGGCAGCGCTCGAGGCGCCGAGCACGAGACCGTACACCGCCACGGGAATGAGCGGTGCGCCCAGGTGCGGCGCGAGCACGATGACGAGAGCCGCCCACCACACCCCGAATGCGAGTGCGAGCGCGGGCATACGTTTCGTTCTCAAGGGACGGAGGAAGAGCACCAGGTAGGCAACGTGGGCGAGCATGAACGACCCGAGGCCCGCGATGAATCCCGCCTCGCCGGGAGCGGAGAGCAGCAGGTCACCTGCCCACGAGAACAGCATGCCCGCACCGCCCCACAGGGCCACCTCGCCCCGGCGCGCGGGAATCGACACGAGCAGGGCCAGCAGCAGCGCTGGCATGAGGAGCCCTTTGGTGGGTGACGCCAACCACTCGGCTCCCGTGAACAAGCCGGTGAGGTGCGCCACGGCGACAATCCCGTATGGCACGAACGCCCACCATCGCCTCACGGGCCAAGCGTACGGTGGATCGCGAGGTTGGGGTGAAGCAGGGTTGGAGTGAGGCAGGGTTATGGTGAGGCAGGGTTATGGTGAAAGACATGGCCCGGAGCGGCGAGTGGCACATCCTGCAATCGTCCGTGCTCCGCGCCGTCGCCTATCACGAGGGCGCTCGGGAATTGCGGGTGCGCTTCACCAACGGCGCGAACTACCGGTACTTCGACGTGCCGCCCGATGTGGTCCGGATGCTGCTGGACCCGCCGGGCGAGTCCCACGGACGCTACTTCAACGCGCACATTCGCGACGCGTTCGACTACGACGAAGAGAGCTAGCCGACGAAGCGAGCTAGCCGCGGCACTCAGCGCGTGGCGGCCAGCTGGCGCGCGGCCAAGCGGATCCGCCGCGCCTTGCCCGCGGTGAGAAGGAGCGCAGCAAGCACTCCCACGATCGCACCCGCCGAGTTGGACATGATGTCTCTCGGGTCGGAGACGCGATTGGGGATGAACCGCTGCGCGAATTCGATCCCGAGCGTGAGAACGACCGCGAGCACGACGGCGAGCCACCACTGCCGCCGGCCGAGGAGTAGCACGAAGAACAGGCCGATGGGCACGAACATCGCGACGTTGGCGGCGAACTCGAGCACGTTGAACGTGATCCACTCGGTCGAGGCATGCGCGTCGAAGAAGAGGGCGATGCGCCACAGCAGGCTGTCCTGTCTATTGCCCGATTGCGGTGTGAGCGTGAGCCAGCCGACGATCGCGAGATACGCGAACGTCGCGACACTCAACACCGGGTGACGTAGGAACATCCGACCATCCTGCACCACCGAACCGCCAGAATGCCGGGCGGGACCTATCACCGGCCTATGTGCGTCTGCGCCTCACCGGGTTGCTAAGACGAGCGACGCGAGCGTACCGATGAGCGCCCAGACGGCGCCGTACACGAGCCCCAACCCGACGACAATCCACAGGATGCGCCTGCCGAGGGCCACGCGCACCTCGTCTCGCACCGCCGAGAAGTCCCGGTACAACTGCTGTGTGTCGGCGAGATCGACGGCGTCGGCGCGAGGCCAGGTCGTCACGAGGTCGGCGACATCGGAGAGACGCGCCACCTCATCGCCGGTCAAGGTGCGCGCGGCACGCGTGAGCACTCGCTCGAGCTCCCAGCTCGCCATGACCCGCACCGTACTGGCGGTCTGCTTGACCGTGAGCCGCTTGGGGTCGACGATCACGAGCAGCGCTCGAACAGCCACAGGTCCACCCGTGGCCGCGGCGAGGATGCGCTCCACCTCGGCCGCCTCAGCTGCGGCACGAGTGATGTCATCACGGGCTTCCTTCGCGACTATGAGCGCGGATCCATCGATGATCACGTCTTGGGCGCCGTAGTTCGCGGCACGCACCGTGAACACTCCCGCGGGCCCGATGACGAGGTGGTCGAGCGCGGTGTGGCCGAGCGGCAGGTCGTGCAGTACGTCCCAGCGCGGCCCCAGGTTCGCGAGCACATCGCCGACGAGGAGTTCCGCGAGCGCCCCGCCATACATCGCGCGACTCGCTGAGGTGAGGGGATTGAATCCAAGGACGCGCTCAACGGCGCTGCGCTCGGGGGAAGCGGCCTGGGCGCGAACGACATCGCACATCGCAGACTGGCCGGCGACCCGTTCGCGGAGGATGCGACTGTTCGGCATCCCGCGTCCTCCCCGATGTACTCAGGAGAGAAAACGTTGGGCCGGAGGCTCCCCCGCCTCCGGCCCTACTCGTTGCGACGAATCGCACCCGATCGAACTTCCCTCCCCCGAGGAATTTGTTCGTAGGTACATACTGCCTAACCTGTGAAAGTCCTGCAAACCCCCACTGAGGGGTACACGGCTGTTGCTGCTGTTACGAGTGTGATTTCTGTGACTGGATGCCCGCAGGCAGGTCGAGCGTCGCGACGAGGTGCAGTCTCTGGGTGGGCCGGGTCATCGCGACGTAGAGGGCGGCCGCGCCCCGGGCGATCTCGTCGACGATTCGCTTCGGCTCCGCGACGATGACGGCGTCGAACTCGAGGCCCTTGGCCTCCTGCGGCGTGAGCACGGCGATCGCGCGCGACAGGCCCGCGGGGCCACGCCCCACCAGGGAACCGAACTCGTCCGCGAGGGCGGGGTAGACATCCGGAAGAAGGGACTGGCTCACGATCACAGCGAGCGTTCCCCGATCGTCGATCGACCGGTCGGCGAGCACCGTATCGACCACGAGCTGAGGCAGGGACTCGCCTCGCACCGTATCGACCGGCCATTCGCTCTCGCGCACCGCCCGCGAGCGCGTGATCTCGACACCGTGGGCGAGCGCCATCGACTCCGCGACCTCCGAGATCTGCGCGGGCGTGCGGTAGTTGACCGTGAGCTCCTCGAGGCGCCACGTACTGTGCCCCTCGGAGACCCCCACGTGCGGATCGAGGGCCGCCTCCCAGCTGGTGGCGCCGGCGGCCGCCGATGCTTGAGCGATATCCCCCACGATCGTGAACGACTTGAGCGGGTTGCGGCGCATGAGCAGGCGCCACTGCATGGGCGAGAGTTCTTGCGCCTCGTCGACCACGACGTGTCCGTATGCCCACGTGCGGTCGGCGGCGGCCAGCTCAGCGGTTGTACCCCGGTCGGCAGACGCCTCGAATCCGTCGGCGAGGGTGCGGGCATCCACGAGCCCCTCGACCTGCATGTTCTCGATCGCCGCCTGAGCGTTCTCGATGTCCCGCTTGCGCTGCTGCTTCTGCTCGCGCCGATTCGCGTCTGTGGCGGCGTCCACTTCGCCGAGCAGCTCGGCAGCCTCGTCGAGCAGTGGCACGTCGGAGACGGTGAACGGTGCCTCCCGGTCGCGCCACAGCAGGGCCCGCTGGGCGGGCGTCCACTGCGGCGTGAGGGACTCGAGCCACTGGGGTCGCGCGTACAGGTCCTGCAGGAGCTTCTGGGGGGTGAGCGGCAGCCACGCGGTGTTGAGGGCAACCTTCACGTCATGCGCCGTGCGCAGGTCCTCACGGAGCCAGGCCTGGTCGGACTCCTCGATCGTGTTGCCGTGCGAGCGCAATTGGTCGGCGAGCAGCCGGGCGAGAGCCGCGAGCGCCGCCTTGTTGAACGAGACGCGAGCCACGTTGTGGGGCTTCTTGGTGTCCCAGGCCTTCTGCATCGCCGACTGGATGAGCTGCGGCGGCACCGTGAGCAGCTCGCCATTGACATCGAGCACCTGCGGTTCACGCGGCACGACCTGGCGGGAGCGGACGGCGCGAGAGATCAACTGCACCATGTCGAGGGAGCCCTTGAGCACGGCGACCTCGGCGGGATCATCGACCGACGTGTCCTCGCCGGGGAACAGCTGGCCGACGCTCGCCAGCACGACACCCGTCTCGCCCAACGACGGGAGCACGGCCTCGATGTACTGCAGGAACGACCGCGACGGACCGACGATGAGCACGCCGGACGACGCGAGCCGATCGCGGTGCGAGTACAGCAGGTACGCGGCCCGGTGCAGCGCGACGGCGGTCTTGCCGGTGCCGGGACCGCCCTGCACGACGAGCGTGCCGCGCAGTTCGGAGCGGATGATCGCATCCTGCTCGGCTTGGATGGTGGCGACGATGTCGCCCATGCGACCGGTGCGCTGGGCGGTAAGGGTCGCGAGAAGAGCGGCTTCACCCTGCAGTCCGGAGACGTCGCCCGTGAGCAGCTCGTGGTCGAAGATCTCGTCGTCGATGCGCACGATGTCGCGGCCCTGGCTCTGCAGGTGCCGCCGCGCTCTCGCCCCGAGCGGAGTCGCGGCCGTGGCCTGGTAGAACGCTCGCGCCTGGGGCACTCGCCAATCGAGCAGCAGAGGCTGCTGGTCTTCGTCGCGCAGGCCGATGCGCCCGATGTAGCGATGCACGGGCGGCTCGCCCTCAAGCTCGAGCCTGCCGAAAGCGAGACGCTCGTCGATGGCTCGCAGCTGACTGATGCGGTCCTCGTAGATTCGAGCGAACGCATCCCGCTCGGAGCGGTTCTGATGGTTGCCGCCGGGGTTGCTCCTGCGCACGAGTTCGAGTTGGCGCTGGGCGTCATCGCGCAATTCGTCGAGGCGGGCGTACAGCGTTCGCACGTACTCGCGCTCCCTCGCCAACTCGCCTGAAGGCATGCGCTCGCTCCCTGCTGGCTGTCGCGGGTGTGCCAGCCAAAATCCGGCTATCTATTCTAGCTGCGCCCGCCACGCCTCTTGCGCGAGCCGATTGGCGGTGGCACTCTAGGTGGCAGAACAACTCATCGCCCAGAAGAGTCGCAGGCAATGCCGCACCGCTGGGCGATGAGTTTGCCGGGGCCCAATACGATGGGGCCATGCTCCGCACGATCGACTACGCGCCGCTCACCGCGCCCGTCAGCCGTCAGGAGGTCACGGCTTTCCGCCAGCAGGCGCGGGCGGATCCGCGGTATGCGGCCCTCGGCGGCGTGCTGCAGGTCGTCGTGCTCGTCTTCGGCCTCGGCATCGGCCTCTTCGTCGTGCTCACCGCAATCGCCACGATCCTGCCGGCCCTGGCGACGACCGACGGCGGCGCGGGCCTCGTGTTCGCGCTCTTCCCGCTCGGCTTCCTCGCGGTGTTGGTGCTCATCGTGCTACTCGTCGTCCGTAGCTTCTTCGGCCAGGGCGGGCGTTGGGAGAAGTGGCTGCGCCTCACTCGATTCGGGGAGGCGAACGGCCTCGACTTCTCTCCCGCCGATTCCGATCCGCAATATCCCGGCGCCATCTTCGGTCTGGGGCGCGGTCGCACGGCACTCGATCATTTGCGCTCGGCAGCGGATCGCTTCTTCGACTACGGCAACTACCGCTACGTCACCGGTAGCGGAAAGAATTCGACGACCCACAACTGGGGCTTCATGGCGCTCAGCCTCGACCGTGCGCTGCCGCATATGGTGCTCGACTCCCGCGCCAACAATGGTCTGTTCGGCGGCACCAACCTGCCCGCGACTTTCACGAAAGACCAGGTGCTGCAGCTCGAAGGCGACTTCAACGAGCACTTCACCCTGTACTGCCCCAAGCAGTACGAGCGCGACGCGCTCTACGTGTTCACCCCCGACCTCATGGCGCTGCTCATCGACGAGGCGGCGCCATACGACGTCGAGATCATCGACAAGTGGATGTTCGTCTACTCCGCCGCGGCATTCGATCTGCGTCAGCCCGCCGTGCACCACAGGCTGCTGCGCATCGTCGATACGGTCGGCGCCAAGACGCTCACCCAGACGGACCGCTACGCCGACGAACGGGTCGGCAGTTTCGCCGCCAACATCGTCGCGCCCGAGGGCCAGCGTCTGAAGCGCGGCATCTCGGTCGGCGCGATCGTCATCGGGATCGCGGTCGCCCTCTTCTGGATCGGTCCGACGATCATCGACGCGATCATGCTGTTGTTCTCCCGATGAGGCGCAGCCACTTCGTCGATCTCACACCGCTGAGAGCAAGCCCCGCGTTCGCACGCCTGTGGGTTGGTTCCGCGATCTCGGCGATCGGCGGCCAGTTCACTCTGGTGGCGATCTCGCTGCAGGTGTACGACATCACCGAGTCGACGTTCGCCGTGGCCCTCGTGTCGGGGTTCGCGCTGCTGCCGATGATCGTCTTCGGCCTCTACGCCGGATTGCTCAACGACTCCTTCGACCGCCGCTCGGTGATGATCTGGTCATCGACCATCTCGTGGCTCAGTTCTATCGCCCTGGCCGCACTCGCCTGGACGGGCGTGGAAAACGTGGTGGTGCTCTACGTGCTCGCGGTAATCAGCGCCGTGACGGCGTCGACCTCGCTCACGACGCGGGCCGCGATAGTGCCGCGGCTCATCCCCGCGAGACTCCTTCCCGCGGCGTCCGCGCTCGGGGGTATCAGCTTCGGTGTCGCGCTGACGGTCGGCCCGGCGCTGGCTGGTGTGCTGGTCGCCGTAGCGGGCTTCGGCTGGACCTACACGGTCGACGTCGTGCTCTTTCTCGCGGGGTTCCTCGGAATCGTCTCACTGCCCCCGCTGCCTCCCACGGGCGAGCCCACGCGACCGGGCTGGGCGCTGCTGCGCGGCGGCATCGACTTCCTGCGTACGGCACCCAACATCCGCACGTCGTTCGTCGTCGACATCGTCGCGATGACCTTCGGTCGTCCCCAGGTGCTGTTCCCCGCGGTCGGTGCCCTCCTCATCGGCGGCGGAGCCGTGACCGTTGGCGTGCTCATCGCCGCGGGAGCGGTCGGTGTTCTGCTCAGCAGTCTCTTCTCCGGCAGGCTCGGCGGCATCCGGCGGCACGGTGTCGCGATCGGCTGGTCGATCGCCGTGTACGGTGCCTTCGTGCTCGGCATGGGGATCGTGTTCGCGGCGCTGTCTCTGGGCTCAGGCGGCCCGGCCGACCAGCGGCACGCGAACCTGCCGGCGCTCGTGCTAGCGGCGCTCATGTCAGCGGGCATGGGTGCGGCCGACAATGTGAGTTCCATCTTCCGCATGACGATGCTGCAGAGCGCCGCACCAGACGACATGCGCGGACGACTTCAGGGCATCTTCACGGTCGTGGTGACGGGCGGGCCGCGAGTCGGCGAGCTGCTCATGGGCGGCCTCGCGGCGCTCACGTCGCTGTGGTTCCCGCCGCTGCTGGGCGGCGCGCTCATTATCGCGCTCATCGCCGTGCTGCTGCGCGTTCAGCGCAGTTTCCGCGAATACGACGCGGTGGCGCCGACCGCGTAGCGCCGGTGCTACGCCTTGGCGAGCGCCTTGCGGGACTCGACGATAGCCCCGAGCAAGGCGGCCTCATCCGCCTCGGCGCCGATGCGACCGCGACCGGTGATGATGCGCTGCCGCGCGAAGGCGAGGCGCGTCGCATCCCGGATGTACTGCTTCATGGCGGCGCCCTTGCCGTTCCGCCTCGCCCACGCCACCGCCTGCCGGCGACCGTTCGGCGTCGCGAGGGCGTTCACCTCGTCGGGATTGAACCAGCCGACGTTCGCGTATTCGCCCAGGCGGTCGTGGGTGAGCTTGGACTCCTGGCGGCGCAGCCACAGCACGAGCAGCACGGCCATGATGAACAGGGGCAGCTGCACGATCGCGTAATAGCCGTAGAAGTCGGCGACGAAGAAGAGCGCGCCGTTCCACAGTGCGTGCAGAAGGATGGCCGGAATGAGCCCCAGCACGAAGAACCCGATCGCGCCGAACGCCCCGGTCTTGCGCGCCGCGAACCCTAGCGCGATTCCCGTGCACAGGGTGAACATCACGTGCGCGAAGGGCGACATGATGCCCCTGATGAGGAAGATCTCGAAGACCGAACTGTCGAATCCTCCGACGTCGACCAACTCCGAGCCGAAGTACAGGATGTTCTCGGTGAAGGCGAACCCGCCGGCGACCCACGCCGCGTAGACGATCCCGTCGACCGGGCCGTCGAAGTGCCTGCGCGCGACCCAGAACAGGATGAGAAGGCCCAGGCCCTTGCCCGTCTCCTCCACGATGGGCGCCTGGATCGCTGCACCCACGAACTCGTAGACGAAGTCGTCGCCCTGTGAGATGGCGAGCAGCACGCTGTCGATCTCCGCACCCACGAGCAGGGCGATGAGTACCGCGACGCCCGCACCCCAGAGGAAAGCGAAAACGACGGCGAGCCGTGGCTCCGGCTCCCACCGGTCGATCCATCGCACGGCGATGAAGACGATCGCCAGGGGAACGAGGGCCATGACGCCGCCGAGCGCGAAGGCGTCGCCACCCAGGCCGGCGATGAGGTACACGACGACGAACAACATGACGACGGAGAGCAGGATGACCCCGATGATGCCGACCGCGAGGAGCGCCGAGCTGCGCTTGGGCGGCTTCGTGAGACCGGGCTGCACTGTCGCGGTGGCGTGGGTTGCGATATCGGCCGGCGCGGTCACGGGATCGGCTGCAACGGTTCCTGCGGACGCGGTGTGGTCGGGGGTGCTCGCCGTGGGATTCGTCGAAGTCATGAAACCGACACTATCCCTGTTGCTCTCGCAAGATCTGAAGCGCGCGGGCAACGCGATCGCCGAGCCCCGCGACGCGCTTCTTCGAGATCTTCTCGGCCTCGGCGAGCAGGTGCACGACCTCGGCACGGTATTCGACTTGCGTGTCTCGCACCATGGCAACGAGGCTCAGCGATGCCCGTGCGCCAGCCACCGCGAGCACCGAACTCAGCACGACCGCAGCGAGCGCGGCGACGACCAGCCATTCGTGGCCCGGATCATTGACCGCGGCGATGATGACGACGATGAGCAGGAACACCGCGAGCAGCGGCGGCACGAGGCGTTGCGGGCGACGGAACACCCACTCGACGGCCGTGCGCACCGACGAGTCGATCGTCGGCGCCAAGCGATCCGTCGAGTCGTCGATAGCGACGAGCCGAACGCGCAACTCGTCGAGACGCTCCTGCTGCACGCGCACGCCCGAGACGTCGACGAGCTCGTCCCGAATCGCGCGGTAACTGTCCGCTGCGGGCCGAGTCGCGGCGATCGTGATCACGAGCCACGCAGCCGTTGCCGTGGCCGCGAGGCTCAGCGCAGCGACGATCGCCGAGAGGGGCGCCCGGTCGTCGAACAGCAGCCGCGCCGCCCAGTCGACGCCGAGTCCCAGCCCGACCACGACGAAAGCCGCGAGAGGGATGACCCACGCGACCGAATGCAGTCGCACGAGTGTGCGGGCGCCGCGAGCGAGCCGGCGCTCATCGAAGCGCGCGGTGCCGATATCCGCGAACTGCACGGCGAGGGTGACGAGCCACACTGCGAAGGCGATGGCGGGGAGCATCCATGAGTCATCCACCCTGCGACTGTAGCGGTCAGGCGAGGGTTGGCGCCTTGCGGCGCGTGATCGTCGCGCTGACCACCGCAGCGACGAGGCACAGTCCCGCCGCGCCGAACCAAGCCGCCGAGTACTCCCCCGTGGAATCGCGCACGACCCCCGCGACGGTGGCAGCGATGGCTGCGCCGACCTGATGGGAGGCGAATACCCAGCCGAACACGATTGGTCCGTCTTTGCCGAAGATCTCGCGGCACAGCGCGACAGTCGGAGGCACCGTGGCGACCCAGTCGAGGCCGTAGATGACGACGAAGATGATGATCGGAGGCTGCACCGTGGCCGACAGCAGGAAGGGCAGCACGAGAAGGCCGAGCCCCCTGAATGCGTAGTAGACGGCGAGCAGGATGCGCGGGTTGATCCGATCGGTGAGCCACCCCGACGCGATCGTGCCCAGGATGTCGAAGATGCCGACCACGGCGAGCAGTCCGGCCGCCGCCGTCTCGGGCATCCCGTGGTCGTGCGCGCTCGGGATGAAGTGCGTGCCGATGAGCCCGTTGGTGGTGGCACCGCAGATCGCGAAGCCTGCCACGAGCGCCCAGAACGTGCGTACCCGGCTCGCCCGCCGCAGTGTGCCGAGCGCGTTCTTGACGGCGTTGCCGCGCGCTGGCTGCTCGTACACGTAGGTGTCTGGGGCGCCGTACGGGGTCATTCCGATGTCGACGGGATGGTTGCGCAGAAAGATGAGCACGAGCGGCACCACGAGAAGAGCGCCCCCCGCGACGAGCAATGATGCCTGCCGCCAGCCCTGCTCGGTCACGAGGATGGCGATGAGCGGCAGGAACGCCAGCTGCCCCGTCGCGCTACCTGCCGTGAGCACGCCGACGACGAGCCCGCGGCTCTTCACGAACCACTGGTCCGCCACCGTCGCCGCGAACACGAGGGCCATCGACCCGGTGCCGAGGCCGATGAGCACGCCCCAGGTGAGCACGAGCATCCACGGTTCGGTCGCGAAGATGCTCAGCGCCGCGCCCGCCGCGACGAAAAGCAGCGCGACCGACGTGACCTTGCGCAAACCGAAGCGTGCCATGAGGGCGGCCGCGAAGGGCGCCATGAGTCCGTACAGCAGGAGATTGACGGTCACGGCGAGGGAGAGCTGCGTGCGGGTCCAGCCGAACTCGTCTTCGAGCGGGAGCATGAGCACCCCTGGCGCGGCGCGGAAACCGGCGGCACCCACGAGGGCGAGGAACGCGACGATGGCGACGATCCAGGCCGGGTGAATGCGGCGCGTGCGCCGGATGGTCATCGTCACGGTTTGATTATCCTGCCGAGAACTCAGCCCGCGGTGCGCTCGTCGCCCGGCTTGCGGTAGTCGTAGAGCTCCTCGTCGAGTGGCACCTTGCCGACCATGGTGAACAGGTTCGTCGCGATCATCTGCCCCGCGAACGCGACGAGCAGCACGCGCAACTGCGGATTGAACGTCGCCTCGAGTCGCTCGTAGACCGCTGCCGGAATGGCGCTCGGGCTCCTCGCGATGAGCCGCCCCCAGTCGATGAGCAGTTGCTCCGCCTCCGTCACTTGTGGGTTGTCGGGGTCCTCACCATTGTCGATGAGGATGCGCCGGAAGAACACCGAGCACACGAGGCTGCCGTTCTCGTCCGAGATCGCGTAGGAGAACAGGGAGACCGCGCGCTCACCGATGAACGGCACGAGATCGTCACGCAGCACATACCACTGCATGTACGCGGTGAAGCTCGGTACGTGACTGAGGAGGGTGGCCTTCATGGTGGTGATGCGCCCGCCGTAGAGTTCGAGCTGCCGGTCACTCGCCGCCTTGCCTGCGGGCGACAGGTCGTCGTAGGTCGTCATGGGCAGGAAGGTCATGCACCCACCTTATTGCGGCACGGGCACGGTGTTACGGCGTGAGAAGGCTAGAAGACCTTGCCGGGGTTGAGGATGCCGAGCGGATCGAAGACCGCCTTCACCTGCCGCTGCAGTTCGAGCTGGTCATCGCCGAGCTCGTCGCGCAGCCAGCGCCGCTTGAGGATGCCGATACCGTGCTCGCCGGTGAGCGTGCCGCCCAGTCGCAGCGCGGCGAGGAACATCTCGTCGGCAGCGGCCCAGATCGCCTCCGGCACGTCCTCCCCCTCGGCCGTGCCCTTGTCAAGGATGAAGTTCGGGTGGAGGTTGCCGTCGCCGGCGTGCGCGACGGTCGGAATCGTGATGCCGTACCGCTGCTCGATCTCGCCGATCGCCGCGAACATCGCGGGCAGCTTGCTCCTGGGAACGCAGACGTCTTCGATGAGCACGGTGCCTGCCGCGGCCATCGCCGGGTGGAACGAGCGGCGGATCGCGAACAACCGCTCCCCCTCCGCCGGGTCGATCGAGATCTCGGCGGTGCCCGCGAGCGAGCGGATGATGGCGAGCACCGCATCCGCCTCGATCTGCGCACCCGGTCCGTCGAGCTGGATGATGAGCTGCGAGCCACCCGGATGCGCGATGCCGAGGTGGGCGGCGATCGAGGCCATGGCGCTCTCGCCGATGAGCTCCATGATCGCGGGATGCAGGCCGGACGACGTGATCACGGCGGCGGCGCGGGCCGCCTCCTCCACCGTCCCGAAGTTGGCGCTGATGACCGGCACCGGCCCCGCGACGAGGGGGCGCAGCTTCACCGTCGCCTCCACGATCACCCCGAGGGTACCCTCGGAGCCGATCATGAGCGCCGTGAAGTCGAGCCCCGTGACGCCCTTCACCGTGCGATGGCCGAGTTCGAGCATCCGGCCGTCTGCGAGCACGACCTTCAAGCCCAACACGGCTTCGCGCGTGACGCCGTACTTGGCGCACAGCAGGCCACCGGCATTCGTGGCGATGTTGCCGCCCACGGTCGAGATCGCGCGGCTCGCCGGATCCGGAGCGAACCAGAGCCCGCGCGGTGCGAGTTGGGCGTTGAGGTCGGCGTTGAGGATGCCCGGCTGCACGACCGCGAGCTCGTCGTCCACCGAGACCTCGAGCAGTCGGTCCATCGCGAGGGTGGACAGCACGATCTCGCCCTCCGACGCGATCGCTCCCCCCGCGAGCCCCGTGCCGGCGCCGCGAGTCACGACGGGTGTGCCGGTCTCGTGCGCGATACGCATGACGTGCTGTACGTGCTCGATGGACTGCGCGTGCACGATCGCGAGCGGCCGGGTGGCGGAGACGTGGCCGGAGCGGTCGGCTCGGGCGGCATCCAGTTCGACGGCGTCCATCGACACGAACTCCCCGAGAACCTCAGTGAGTCGGATGCGCACATCGGTGTCGATCACCCGAACAGCTTAGAACGGGCTAGGAATTGTCCTTGCGCTTGACGCTGTTGTCCTCGGCGCGCACGACTCCGTCGGCTCCCGGCTCTTCGAGCAGCACGAGCCCCTGGTTGCTGCCTGCCGCGATGGCGAGTTCCTCGAGCCACAGCTTGTTGAGGGTCGGCGGACGGCTGCCGCTGTAACGGAAGTACAGCGGGATGGCGGGATCGACCCACACGGCACTGCGGCCGTCGCCGACGGAGGGATCGTCGAACCAGCTGAAGAAGAACGATTCACCGCGCCGTAATTTCGCACTCATCACGACCTGGAGGTGTGCGAGTACGCGGTCTTCGAACTTCACCTCGATGGCGGCCGTGCCGTAGATGAGCGATCCCACTTTTGTCCTCCATACGTCACGACGACCTGTGCGCCAAGCCTTGTGGAGGACCGGTCGTCCCGCTTTGATCGTACCTTCGCGCGGCAAACGGCGCGCGGCGAGTTATTTCGTACGGCTCGGCGCGGCGTGTGAGGTGAGCGGGGCCGTCAGCTCGCGCAGGCGATGCAGAACGCGGTCGACGGGCGCGCGTCGAGCCGACCCACCGCGATCGGTCGTGAGCACGTGGAGCACGAGCCGTAGGTCCCGGCATCGATGCGCGCGAGGGCGGCGGAGATCTCGGAGGCGTGACGCTGCGACTGGCCGAGCATGGCGTTCGCCTGTGCCTGCTCGAATGCGAGGCTCGAGCCTTCCGGGTCTTCGGCCTCATCCGTGCCGACTCCGCGGCGCGACTCGAGCGCGATGGCGATGTCGCTACGCAACTGGGCTTGCGAGCTCAGGGCCTCTTCGAGCTCCTTCTGGAGCCGGGCGCGCAACTTCGTGCGGTGCGCAGCGGTCAGCTTGGTTGCAAGGGGACGAGGCGCTGGATGGCTCAATTGTGTGCTCACTGGCACAGTCAATCAATGTTCCCTGCGGCAACCTAGACCTTGCGTGCCACCCCCGAATGAGGTACACGTGCATGTCAATCGCGCCGAGGCAGTGTCCGATTTCCGCTAGTAGTTGTCGGGGGCTCATGCGACTCTGGACGGGTGATCACGACCGACGCCCGCTTCGCCGAACGGTACCGCGCGCTGTCGTCACGCGACTCTCGCTTCGACGGTCAGTTCATCGCGGGTGTGCACTCGACGGGAATCTACTGCCGGCCGAGTTGCCCCGCCATGACACCGCACGCGCGCAACGTGAGCTTCTACCGCACGGCGGCCGCGGCGCACGAAGCCGGACTGCGGGCGTGCAAGCGATGCCAGCCCGACGCCGTGCCGGGCTCGCCCGACTGGAACCTCGGGGACGACATCGCCTCGCGCGCGATGCGGCTCATCACCGATGGAGTCGTCGAGCGCGAAGGTGTGACGGGGCTCGCCTCCCGACTCGGGTACACCCCCAGGCACCTCACTCGCGTGCTCACGGCCGAACTCGGCGCGGGCCCACTCTCCCTCGCTCGGGCTCATCGAGCACAGGGCGCCCGCACGCTCCTCGCCTCGACGGACCTCTCCGTCGCCGACGTCGCGTTCGCAGCCGGATTCTCGAGCATCCGCCAGTTCAACGACACGATTCTCGCGGTGTACGAGACCACGCCGAGCGAACTGCGGCGGCTCGCCCGGCGCGCCCACGCGGGTCACCCGCGCGCGGCCGTTCCCGGTGCGTCGACAATTACCCTCCGCCTGCCGGCCCGCGCGCCGTTCGATGGCGCGGGACTCATGCGGTTCTTCGCCGACCACGCCGTACCCGGGCTCGAGTCGGGAGACGACGCGACCTTCGAGCGTCCCCTCCGCCTGCCGGGCGGAGTCGGCCACGCTCGCCTCACCCTCGACGGCGACGCGGTCGTGTGCGCGGCGCGACTGGAGAGCATCGCCGACGTCTCGACGCTCGTGTCGCGGATGCGCCGGCTCTTCGACCTCGACGCGGACTCCGTCGCGATCGACGAGGCCCTCTCCGCGGACGGCGTGCTGGCCCCGCTCGTGAGCGCGCGCCCCGGCAACCGGCTCCCCGGCGCTGTCGACGCCGACGAGGCGCTGTTCCGCACTCTCGTGGGGCAGCAAGTCTCCGTTGCCGCCGCGCGCACGGTGCTCGGCAACCTCACGCGCGACCTCGGCACCGACGGCTTGTTCCCCACCGCCGTGCAATTCGCCGAGCGCGGCCGTGAGGTGCTTCGCGGACCCGCGAGCAGGATCGCCACGATCGTGGGCGCGGCGGAGGCGATCGCGAGCGGTGAGCTGCAACTCGACCTCGGGATGCCCGTCGGCGAGTTCACCGCCCGCCTGACCGCCCTGCCCGGGATCGGGCCATGGACGGCCGGGTACCTCGCGATGCGCGTGCTCGGCAACCCGGACATCCTGCTGACCACCGACCTTGTCATGCTGCAGAGCTCCAGGGCCCTGGGTCTCCCGTCGACCGCGCGTGGGCTCGCCGACTACGGCCCGCGCTGGGCGCCATGGCGCAGCTATGCGGGGGTTCACCTCTGGCGGGCCAGACCCGCCCCCGTCAAGGGGCTGCCGTCACACAGGACCGTCGATACGATCTAACGATGATGGCTGAGGTCGATGCGGTTCCCGGCGACGGGCGCGACGAGACCGAGAATGAGCGCCTCGATCGCAATTGGAACGAGATCCTCCAGGAACTGCGCGTCATCCAGACCGGCACGCAGATCCTCACCGGATTCCTCCTCACGCTCGCCTTTCAGCAGCGGTTCACCGACCTCGACGCCTACCAGGTCGACACCTATCTCGCTCTCGTGATCGTCGCGGGCCTCACGACCGTGCTCGGTCTCACCCCGGTGAGCCTGCATCGGGCGCTGTTCCGCAAGCAGGCGAAGTCGACGATCGTGAAGATCGCCAATCGCATTCTCAAGATCACCCTCGCCTTCGTGGGGATCACGCTCGTCGGAACGGTCATGCTGATCTTCGACGTCGTCGTCAGTCGGTTCGCGGGCATCACCGCGGGCGTCGTCACGCTCGTGATCGTCGCACTCGTCTGGCTCGCGCTGCCGTATGGCGCGGCGCGAGACCTCAAGCGTGACTGATCGGGGCCAGCCCATTCGGCTTGCCCCGGTGCGCGGGACACCGCGCGCTGACGGTGTCAAGCCCGTTGAGCTCAGCTGCAAGCCGGCTTAGCGTCGAGAGAAATCCCGCAGTCCATTCACGAGGAAGGTGCCTGTCATGCCCGGCTCGAGGAACAACAGTCTCAAAGACCCGGAACTCTACGAGGAATTGCGTGAAGACGGGGCAAGCAAGCAGAAGGCGGCTCGCATCAGCAACGCCGCCGCGAGTCGCGGGCGCTCAGCGGTCGGCCGAAAGGGCGGCAAATCGGGCGACTACGAAGACTGGACAGTCCCTGACCTCCGCCGCAAGGCGAAGGAGATCGGACTGAGAGGCTACTCGGGCAAGAAGAAGTCCGAGTTGATCAGCTCACTGCGCAACAGCTAGGCGCTCGCCTTCTTTCGTTCGGCCGCGGTCTTCGCGGCCGGCTTCTTGGTGGCGGGCTTCTTCGCGGGCGCCTTCTTGTCTGGCGCATCCTTGTCGGCGGCTCTGCTCGACGTCGAGGACGCCTTCTTCGCAGCCCCATCGGCACCCTTGCGGTTCTTCTCGACGCTGCGCCGCAGCGCCTCCATGAGGTCGAGCACTTCGCCGCCTCCGTCGCCCTCTTCCGCCTGCTCGCCGAAGGTCTCCGCGGTGTCGACGGCGTCGCCCTTCTCGAGCTTGGCCTCGATGAGCTCCTTGAGCTGGTCCTGGTAGTCGTCGGTGAACTTCTCGGGCTCGAAGTCCGACTCGAACGACTTGACGAGCGCTTCTGACATCTCCAATTCCTTGGCGGAGATCGTCACCTTCTCGTCGAGCGACGGGAACTTGGCCTCGCGCACCTCGTCGTCCCACAGCAGCGCCTGCAGCATGATCACGTCGCCGCGCACGCGCAATGCGCCCAGACGCGTCTTCTGGCGCAGTGCGAACTGCACGATCGCCGTGCGCTCCGTCTCCTCGAGGGTGCGGCGGAGCAGGGCGTATGCCTTCACCGACTTCGAGTCGGGTTCGAGGTAGTACGCCTTCTCGAACATGATCGGATCGACCTGGTCGCTCGGCACGAACTCGACGACATCGATCTCGCGGCTCTTCTCGGCGGGCAGCGACGAGATGTCGTCGTCGGTGAGGATGACCGTGCGATCTCCGTCATCGTAGGCCTTGGCGATGTCCGCGTACTCGACGACCTTGCCGTCGATCTCGCACACCCGCTTGTACCGGATGCGCCCGCCGTCTTTCGCGTGCACCTGGTGCAGCGAGACATCGTGGTCTTCCGTGGCGCTGTAGACCTTAACGGGCACATTGACCAGCCCGAAGGTGATGGCGCCCTTCCAGATCGACCGCATGCGAATCTCCTATGTTGACTCAGTACACATTGGCTCCTAGTCAACACCCGATCGGCTGGCGGTGTCACCCCCGCGCACGCATGATTGAAGCATGTCCACGGCTACCGGCACCACCGACCAGACGGTGACTGTCGATGGCCACCGCCTCAAGCTCACCAATCTCGACAAGGTGCTGTATCCGCAGACGGGCACGACCAAGGGCGACATCATCGACTACTACGCGCGCGTGGCCCGCGTGCTCATTCCCCACGCCGCCAACCGGCCCGTCACGCGCAAGCGGTGGGTTCACGGTGTCGGCACGGATGAGGAGCCGGGCGAGATGTTCTTCCAGAAGAACCTCGACGAACGCTCGACCCCGCAATGGGTGCCGCGCCGGGAGATCCAGCACTCCGACCACGTCAACGTCTACCCGCTCGTCAATGACCTCGCGACCCTCACGTGGCTCGCCCAGATCGCGGCGATCGAGATCCACGTGCCGCAATGGCAGTTCGGGCGCACGGGCATGCGCAAGAATCCCGACCGCATGGTGCTCGACCTCGACCCGGGTCCCGGCGCAGGTCTCCAAGAGTGCGCCGAGGTCGCCCGCTGGGCGCGCGCGATCCTCACAGACATGGGTCTCGACCCGATGCCCGTTACGAGCGGGAGTAAGGGCATCCACCTTTACGCCGCGATCGACGGCCGGCAGACCAGCGATGAGGTGTCGGAGGTGGCACACGAACTTGCGCGCGCGCTCGAGGCCGATCATCCCGACCTCGTGGTGAGCGATATGAGAAAGACCCTGCGCGACGGCAAGGTGCTCGTCGACTGGAGCCAGAACAACGGCAACAAGACCACGATCACCCCGTATTCGCTCCGCGGTCGCTCGCACCCCATGGTCGCGGCCCCGCGAACGTGGAAAGAGCTCGAGAGCAAGAGCCTTGCCCAGCTCGACTACCGCGAGGTGCTGCGGCGCGTCGAGAAGAAGCCCGACCCGCTCGCGAACCTCACCGCGGGACACCTCGCATCCCTCGAACCGACACCCGAGCGCATGGCCGGCTTCGAATTCGCAGACGGTGCGGATGACCGACTCGCGAAGTACCGCAGCATGCGTGACACGGCCAAGACCCCCGAACCAGTGCCCGCGGGCGTCGCGCCCCCGTCGAGCGGCAACACCTTCGTCATCCAGGAACACCACGCGAGCCGCCTGCACTACGACTTCCGGCTCGAGCACGACGGCGTGCTCGTGAGCTGGGCACTGCCCAAAGGCGTGCCCACCGATATCGCCAAGAATCACCTCGCGGTGCAGACGGAGGACCACCCGCTCGAGTACGGCACCTTCGAGGGCACAATTCCGGCGGGCCAGTACGGCGCCGGGAAGGTCACCATCTGGGACTCGGGAACCTACGACCTCGAGAAGTGGCGCGACGGCAAGGAGGTGATCGCGACCCTTCACGGAGAGAAGCACGGGTCGCATCGCTACGCGCTCATCCAGACGGGTGGCCGCGACGGCAACGACAACAATTGGCTCATCCACCTCATGAAGTCGGTGGATGAGCAGCCGCCGCGGCACGCGAAAGCCGACTCGCGGCGCCGCGTCATCGGCGCTGAAGGCAAGTCTCGCCACGACGCTGGCCGGCTGCCGTCGCCGATGCTCGCGACGCTCGGCAGCGAGGGGGAACTCGGGGACACGACCGAGTGGGCGTTCGAGATGAAGTGGGACGGCATCCGGGCGATCGCTCGAGTCGCGGACGGCGATGTACGGCTCGCGAGCCGCAACGGAGTCGACGTGACCTCGACCTACCCCGAGCTGCAGCAGCTCGCCGACGCTGTCGACGGCGATGCCATCATCGACGGCGAGATCGTCGCGCTCACCAAGTCGGGTCGACCGGACTTCGGTCTGCTGCAGAGGCGCATGGGCGTGACTCGCAAGGGCGACGTCGACAGGCTCATGCCATCGACGCCCGTTCACTTCATGGCCTTCGACATGCTCGAACTGCACGGCGAGAGCCTCGTCAAGGAGGAGTACGACGAGCGCCGGCGGGTACTCGAGGAGTCCGTGCGGTCGGTCGGCGCGATCCAGGTGCCTCCCGCGTTCGACGGCGACATCGGTGCCGCCATGCTGACGAGCCGCACCCTGGGTCTCGAGGGCGTACTCGCTAAGCGCCGCGAGAGCACATACTCCCCCGGTCGGCGCGTGCGCTCGTGGCTCAAGGTCAAGCACCATCTCACGCAAGAGGTCGTCATCGGTGGCTGGCGCCCGGGCAAGGGCACCCGCGCACATCGCGTGGGATCGCTGCTCATGGGCATCCCCGACGGCGACGGCCTGCGCTACGTCGGCCGAGTCGGCACGGGCTTCACGACGCGCGATCTGGATGAGATGGCCGGCCGCCTGCGCCGTCTCGAGCGCGTCACGAGCCCCTTCGATGAGGTCGCCGCCATCGACGCCAAAGACGCGCACTGGGTGAGCCCGACACTCGTGGGCGAAGTGGAGTTCGCGGAGTGGACGCCCACCGGCAAGCTGCGACAACCGAGCTGGCGAGGCTGGCGGCCCGACAAGAAACCGACCGAGGTAGTGCCGGAGTCGCCGCTCGCAACCCCCTAGTCGCTCCCAGCGGCTGACCGTAGGGTGGGAAATATGAACCCCAGATTGCTCATCATCGCGGTCGGCGTCGGTATCGGTTACGTTCTCGGAACGCGCGCCGGGCGCGAGCGCTACGACGAAATGAAGGCCAAGGCCACCGCCCTGTGGGAAGACCCCCGCGTAGCGAAGGCGCGCAGGGACGTCGAGGCATACGCGCGCCAGCAGGCGCCCATCATCCGCGAGCGCGCTGAGGCCGCCGCCAAGGCCGCTCCCGGTGTCGCGAAGGATGTCGCCGCCAACGTGTCGAGCACCGCGAAGGATGTCGCCGCCAACGTCTCCAGCACCGCGAAAGACGTCGCCGCCAACGTGTCGAGCACCGCGAAAGACGTCGCGGGCCGCGTGACCGGGGCCGCCGTCGGTGCTCGGGAGCAGGCCGGCAAGGTCGCCTCAGACTTGCGCGACCGTGGCGGGGCCGCGATCGACACGGCCGTCACGAACGCGGGCGAGGCCCGCGACCGTGCGCTCGCCGCGATCGATGACGACGACGAATCGCCCAGCAGGCAGCCCTAGCCTAAGGAAGCTCGGGGCGCTGTGCCGGCAGCGTGAGCGACGCGGTGATCGGCACCATGCCGCTCAAGCGCTCGGGTGAGAGCACCCGCGCGACATCCTCTGCCTTCATGAGTCCCGACGACACCACGAGGTCGGCGATCGACGCGTGCGTCGTGAGCGCGGTGTGAGCGAGGGTCGCTGCCGCCGCATAGCCGATGTACGGCGTGAGGGCGGTGACGACGCCCACGCTCGTCTCCACCTGCATCGAGAGGCGCTCGAGGTTGGGCGTGATCCCGTCGATGCAGTTGATCCGCAGCGTGAAGCAGGCGTTCGTCATCCACGCGAGCGACTGCAGGATCGAGTGCGCGATCACCGGCTCGAAGGCGTTGAGCTGCAATTGGCCGGCTTCCGCGGCCGCCGTGACCGTGGCATCCGCGCCGATGACGCTGAACGCAACCTGGTTGACGACCTCGGGGATCACGGGATTGACCTTGCCGGGCATGATCGACGAACCGGCCTGCCGGGGCGGGAGCGTGATCTCGCCGAGCCCCGCTTGCGGGCCGCTCGACAGCAGTCGCAGGTCGTTGCAGATCTTGGAGAGCTTGACGGCTGCGCGCTTGAGCGTGCCGCTGAGGGTCATGAAGATTCCCGCGTCGCTCGTGGCCTCGATGAGGTCGGGCGCGGTCTCCATCTCGATGCCCGTGATGTCGACGAGGTGCTTGCGCACCGCCTCCGCATAGCGCGGATCGGCCGTGATGCCCGTGCCGATCGCCGTCGCGCCCATGTTGATCTCGTTGAGCCACGGGATCACCTCGCTGAGCCGGTCGTAGTCCTCCATGAGGGTGTGCGCGAACCCCGTGAACTCCTGGCCGAGCGTCATCGGCACGGCATCCTGCAGCTGGGTGCGCCCGATCTTGAGGATGTCGTTGAACTCGCGCCCCTTCGCGGCGAACGAATTGGTGAGCAGCCGGTGCTCGGCGAGGAGCCGCCGGATGCCGAAGACCATCGCGAGCTTGATCGCCGTGGGGTACACGTCGTTGGTGCTCTGGCTGCGGTTGACGTCGTCGATGGGGTGCAGGTGCTCGTACTCGCCCTTCGCGTAGCCCATGAGTTCGAGTCCGCGATTGGCGATGATCTCGTTGGCGTTCATGTTGGTCGAGGTGCCAGCCCCACCCTGGATGACGCCGATGCAGAACTCGGTGTGGAGTGCGCCGCCAACGATCTCTTCGCACACGCGATCGATGATGTCGGCCTTCGCCTGCTCGAGCACGCCGATCTCGGCGTTGGCGCGGGCTGACGCTTGCTTCACCCGTGCGAGCGCACGGATGAGGTCGGGATAGTTGTAGAGGGCTCTTCGAGTGATCGGAAAGTTCTCGAGAGCCCGTGCCGAATGTATGCCCCAGTAGGCATCGGCCGGAATCTGCATCGAACCGAGCGAGTCCGTCTCTGTGCGGGTCGCGATCGACCCGTCGATCGCGGCGATGTAGTCCGCTCTGGGCGAATTCTCGTCGCCCTCGATATTGGTCTCCGAGAGCATCTCATCCCTCATGTGGCCGGAATCCCTCGGCTGTACTGACGCTTGTGGCGTGCTTGTCATCGTCGAATCTCCTTTGATTGGCGACAACTGCAACTCTACGCGCTACCGATAGGTCGCGCCGCGGGCCTCTCGCACCGTGGGAACTGCCAGGGAGCGGTTGCTATCGTCGTGGGATGCCACGCGCTGCACTGTTCGCCCCCACCGCTGCTGCTGTGCTGGTTCTCGCCCTCGCCGGCTGCACGCCCGCCCCAGCGGAGACGCCAACGCCCAGTCCGACGGCCTCCTCGACGGCATCGCCGGGCGGTTCCGCCGGCTCGCTTCCCGCATGCGACGTGATCGCCGTCGCGCTGGGCAGCCTCCTCGACGGGCTCACTTACAGCGAGAAGGTCTCGGCGACCAATACGGCGCAGGAGGCCTACGAGCAGCGCGTGTGCGTCTACGTGACGGATGACCAGGCGAGCCAGCTCGGCGTGACGATCGCCGACATCCCGTTCCAGCAGAGCGAGCTCGACTCGTACGCCACGCTCCCCAATGCCATCGCAGACCCGCGGCTCGAGGCCTCGGGCGCCGTTCTCCAGACCTTCGCCACCGGGGACGGCGACGACGGACACCTCGACTCGGCGCTCTACCTCTTCGACACCCAGCACTCGATCACGATCCAGGGCATCGGCGCACCTGACTCACTTCCGGGCCTGACCCTCGCGGCTGCGACCGATGGTGCCTTCGCAGTGCGCGCCCTGATCTACTAGGACGCGCTTCAGCCGAACGCGTGCAGCGCCGGCACAATGAGGTAGACGCCGAGGGCGACGACGAGCCCGCACACGACGAAGAGCGCGACCGAGACACGCTTGCGCCACGCGAGCTCCGAATCGCCCACCCGCAGGGCGGTCGAGAACAGCGTCACGAGCAGGCACGCGGAGATCAGCGATGCCCCCACGACGACGACGAAAGCGAACCAGGCGATGGTCATCGGGCCGCCTTCTTGCTCTTCTTGGGGCGTACGAACACGCCCGGCTGCGGGCGGTGGAAGTGGCGCGCGTCGATCTGGTTGCGCCGCGATCTCAGGAAGATGAACAGGATGGCACCCGCGGCGAGCACGACGTCGAGGATGATGCCCCACAACCCGAGTCCGGCGAGCAGGGCCGCGATGGCGCCCACGAGGCCGGCGGACGGAATCGTGATGAGCCAGCCGAGGGCGATTCGCCCGGCCGTGCGCCAGCGCACCGATGCACCCTTGCGTCCCACCCCCGTGCCGATGACCGAGCCGGACGCGACTTGCGTGGTGGAGAGGGCGAAGCCGAGGTGGGTGGACGCGAGGATGGTCGCCGTCGTCGCCGCCTCGGCGGCGAAGCCCTGTGCGGGTTCGACGTCGGTGATGTCGCGGCCGAGGGTCTTGATGATGCGCCAGCCGCCTGAGTACGTGCCGATCGCGATCGCGAGGGCGCACGCGACGATGACCCAGAACTCGGGCCCGGAGCCGACATCCTGGAAGCCCGCCGCGATGAGCGTGAGGGTGATGACGCCCATGGTCTTCTGTGCGTCGTTCGTGCCATGCGCGAGAGAGACGAGGGATGACGTGAATATCTGGCCGCGCTTGAACCCGTCGCGCTCCCGCTTCTTGGTGATCGCGTAGGCGATCTTCGTCGCGATGAACGACACGAGGCCCGCGGTTATGGGTGCCAGCACCGCGGGAATGAGGATCTTCGAGACGAGCACGGCCCCGTCGATCGCTCCAAAACCCGCACCCACGATCACTGCGCCGATGAGCCCGCCGATGAGCGCGTGGCTCGACGACGAGGGCAGCCCGAGCAGCCAGGTGACGAGATTCCAGACGATCGCGCCGATGAGTCCTGCGAGCACGAGGGTCGGAGTGATCTGGATGCCGCCGTCGCCTTCGCGGATGAGCCCGCCGCTGATCGTCTTCGCTACTTCCGTGCTCAGGAACGCGCCCACGAGGTTGAGCACGGCCGCGATCGCGACCGCCGCTCGGGGCTTGAGGGCGCCGGTCGCGATGGGCGTCGCCATGGCATTGGCGGTGTCGTGGAATCCGTTGGTGAAGTCGAAGAAGAGAGCCAGTGCGATGACTAGCGCGACGACGAGCGTGATGTCCACTGCTTAGAGCCTAGCGACCGCCGCCACCACCGCCACCACCACCGCCACCGGAGAATCCGCCGCCGCTCGAACCGCTCGAGAAGCTGGAGCCGCCGCTCGACGACCACGAGCTGCCACCGCTCGACGACGACGTGACGATGGGGCGCACCGACGAGGTCGAGGCATAGGTGAAGCTACGGAACAGCGAGGAATCGAAACTGTTGCCTTCGAGCCACGACGGAGTCTGGTCGCGGTAGTACGCGCGCAGTTGCTCGACCCAGCTGCCTTCGACTCCCCACAGCACGGCATAGGGCAGGAGGCGCTCGTTGAGCTTGACGACGGCGTCGCGATCGGTGACGTCTACGCGCTCGGCACCCTGCGCGCTCTGCAGCACGCGCATCCGGTCCTCCTCGGCAATGGTGAGGTACTCGCGCATGCCGAGGAGGTAGTCGCGGGCCTGCGCGCCCTTCGACGTGAGCCGTTTGGGCTTGATGAGGATGATGGGCACGGCGATCGCGAGCGCGAGCGTGCCGAAAGCGGGACCGATGACGTTGTCGTCGAGCACGTCAAAGATCGCGGCCCAGACCCAGATCGGGAAGAACGCGAGAACGGCCCAGAACGCAATGCGCCCGAGGAGTTTCGGCAGTGTGCTCACCGGCTCGGCGCGATAGCCCTCCTTCGACGCGAGAATCGCGGTCGATGCCGGTAGCCCGTAGAGGGATGCCCCGATGTCGGCGCTCAGCAAACCGGGGTTCACACGCTTGCCCGGGGTGAGCGAGACGCCGAACAGGGCAACGAGAACCTTCAGCTCCTGGGCGTTCGCCCCATGCGAAGTGACGAACTGAAGGGAGAATCGCGACTTGTCCGACGTGACGGCCGCGCCGGGCTGGCTGTCGATGACCTTGATCATCCCGCGCACCGCGAAGTCGACGAAGAGGGCGGGCAGCCCCGAGCCGACTCGCTTGATGAGGTTGGCGTCGAGCAGCAGGTTCGACTCCTTCGGGGGCGTGTATTCGGCGATGATGGTGCCGCGGCCGGGCGCATCGCGCCACACACCGTTCTTGACGATGATCGCGATGATGACGAGCAGCGCCGCGAGCGCGAGCAGCAGTTTGGGCAGCAGTTGCACGACCCAGCTGTCGCGCGGCAGCGGGGGTTGTACGACCGTGCCGCCGTCGAACCCGATGGCGAGCGTGAGCGTGTTGTGCTCGCTCACGGGACCGACCGTTGCCCGGAACTCGGTGCCGTCGGCATTGCGGGTGATCTCGCACTGGCCCGAGTCGCCGTAATAGCCGAGGTAGCACGCCGAGTCGCCGGTCAGGGCCGATGCGAGTTCGGGCGACAGGAACACGTCGGCGCTCACCGTGTCGAACGACTGACCCCATCCGTTGCCGTTGACGTCCCAGTAGAACTCGTCGATGCCCGTTCCGGGAGGGCCCGAGTCCTCGAAGTGCCGGATCGTGTCGCGCATCGTGTACTCGAGCACGTATGTCGTGCGTCCGTGCACGAATTCGTCGGTGCCGAGCGCGAACTCCGCGAACCCGTCGTAGTCGTTGCGCTCGAAGTAGACGGGATCGCCGTTCTCGTCGGTCACCGACACCATGGTGATATCGAGGGGCACGTCGCCGTCTTTCATGGGGATCGCGCGAATGATGCCGCGGTTCTGGTCGAACTCCGGGAAGCGCGCCACGAGGGTCTCGACGACGCGCGTCTCCGTGCGCCCCGAGTCGTCGACGTCGAGGTGGTACTGCGCGCTGAACGACTCGAACGAGAAGTCGCTCGTATCGAAGGGAGCAAGCGCCGCGGCCGGCCCGACGGGAAGGAACAGTGCGAGGGTGAATGCCGCGAATGCAGCGGCTATTCGCGATCCGGGTGACGTCACGTCGCAACACTATCTACACTGAGTCACGCCATGACCCTCGTGTCTGTCGTCATTCCCTCGTTCAACGACTCGGTGATGCTCGCCGGGTGCTTGCGCGCGCTCGCTGCCCAGTCGCGGCAGCCGGATGAAGTCGTCGTTGTCGACAACGGGAGCACGGATGACACGGCCGCTGTCGCGCGCGCGGCCGGCGCTCGCGTGGTCGCCGAGCCCCGCCGCGGTATCTTCCTGGCGACCTCGGCGGGTTTCGACGCCGCGACGGGAGACGTGATCGCGCGGCTCGACGCCGACTCCGTTCCGCCCGCCGATTGGCTCGGGGCAGTGGTCGCCGCCTTCGAGGAGGAGCCCGCTTTGAGCGCCCTCAGCGGGCCCGGCGACTTCTACGGCTCGACGCCGCTCGTGCACTGGCTCGCGGAGAACCTCTACATCGGCGGCTATGTCTGGTTCGTGGGCGGGCTGCTCGGTCATCCTCCGCTCTTCGGGTCCAACCTCGCCCTGCGCGCCGACACCTGGCGGCGCCTGCGGGGGGTGGTGCACCGGGATCTGCGCGAGATCCACGACGACCTCGACCTGAGCATCCATCTCGAACCGGACATGGGCGTTCGGTTCGACCCCACCCTCCGCGTGGGAGTCTCCGCTCGACCGTTCGCGACGCTCGCTGGCTTCGCGCGGCGCATCCAGTGGGCGTTCTCGACGCTCGGCCTCAACTGGCGCGAGCGATCCCTGCTCGATCGGCGGGCCGCCCGGAGGGCCTGGGAGCGCGAGCAGGCGCAACCCCGCCCTCGCGAGGCCTAGCGATACGAGGCCGAGCGATACAGGGCCTAGCGATACAGGGCGAGCAGGTCGCGCACGAGCTGGTGGGGCGCCGTCTCGCACGGGCTGTGGCCGGTGCGGTAGACGGCGAGTCTCGCGCCGATCGCCTCGGCGAGCGCCGCGTGCAGACCCAAGCGCCACAGGTCGTGCTCCCCCACCGCGACGAGCTTAGGGATCGGCGCGGCCCCGAGCACGTCGCGCAGGTCGGGCGCATGTTTCATGAGCACGATGATGTCGCGCACGCTGCGCCGGTTCGTGAAACGAAAACGATGGTGCACGAAGGCGAGCCGGCCCGGCGGCACCTTGGTGAAGTTGCGCTTGACGCCCCAGATCATGAGAGCCGCGCCGACGCGACCGGTCGTGAGTCCCGTGAATCTGCCGAGGCGCTTCACCCCGCGGAATCCCTGCCCGGGCTCCGGTGGGCAGCTCAACAGCGTGAGGCTCGCGAACAGTTCGGGGCGCGCGGCGTAGGCGAGCTGGGCGACGGTTCCCGCGAAGGAGTAGCCGAGCACGTGAACCGGTCCGTCGCCGCGCTCGAGCATGAAGAGCAGGTCGCGCACGAAGAGGTCGTGGTCGAAATGGCGACCGGCGGGCGGTCCCGCGGTCGCCGACTCGTACTGCCCCGCCATGTCGAAGCTCTCCGCGCGGTACCCCGCGGCCGCGAGCAGCGGCAGCATGAGTGCGAAGTCTTCCTTGGAGCCCGTGACACCCGGCACGAGCAGAACGCGGCGCCCGTCGACCCTGCCCACCGAGAGAGTCGCGAGCGGTCCGCTCGGGGCGTGAACGATGTCTCGCTCGGCGCCGTCAGGTGGAATGGTCCAGTCGATGTCGGGAATCGCCTCGTCGAGAAGCACGTCCTTGTCGACCTTCGCGGATCCGTACCCTTCGGGTTCCTCCGCCGGTGCATCCTCGCCAGTCACGAATCACAAGATAGTGCTTATGCGCCCGACGCCCCCGAGTGCACGGCCCCGGCGTGACGGCGAACGAACTCCTGAAGCCTGCTGTACACCTCGCGGGACGCGGGATGGCGGCTGTCCTGCTGCCAGGTGTGCAAGGCGTCGTCATCGACGAGTACGTCTACCACGACACGGTGGTGCCTCAGCGCGGCCACGAAATTGATGTTCGCGCGATACAGGTAGTCGCGCCGCGACGTCGTCACGAGCACGGGAGGGTAGTTCGCGTCGAGCCACTCGATCGGCGAGAGGAAGCGCGCGGCCCGCTCGAGGTGCTGGCCGCGACCGCGACCCGGGAGGAGCATCCTCACGAACCCCAGGCCAAGGATGAAACCGCGCTCGAAGATCACCGAGAAGTCAACGATGCTGCAATGCTGCACGATTCCGCGGATGCTCGCGAACGGCAGGGCAGGCTCGAGCTTGTAGTGGGCGGCGAGTTCCGGCCGGCCCGTGGCCGCCGCGAGCAGCGCGGACAACTGCCCGCCCGCCGAGTCCCCGCCGAGCACGATGCGCCCGGGATCGCCGCCGAAATCCGCGATGTTCTGCGCGATCCATGCGGTCGCGGCGTTGGCATCCTGCATCATGTGCTCCATGTGGTGCCGCGGCGCCATGCGGTAGTTGACGTTGACGACGACCATTCCCGCGAGCGCTTGGCTCGCGCAATACCGCGTGAGCGCCGCCTTGTCGCCCGAAGTCCAGCCTCCGCCGTGAAAGTACACGTAGACCGGAAGCGGTCCTCGCTGGTCGTGCGGGGTGATGACATCGAGCCGGTGCTGCCGGATGCCGTCGCCGACGTAATCCACGTCGAGTCGGTAGTCCACGGCATCGATCGGCTCGGCGCTGAAGCGCTTGAGCTCCCGGGGACCCAGATGCGCCATGAGCGCCCGCCATGCCCACACGGGAACGCGCGAGAGCGAGGGGGCACGGGACAGCACTCCGCCACGATAGGTGCCGAGCCCGTGATGCCCCTGTGTGCGACGTGTGGATTGACCGCCAGCGGTGCCAGGGGTTGACCCCGCGGCGTGACGCGTGGCTAGTCTGGAGGATGATCGTGCCCGAGAACCCGAGCACGTTCCTCGGTGCGTGGATGTCTCGCCAGCGCTGGTACGCCAACAAGGGCGCGCTCCCGGTGCTTGAGGAGATCGGCCGCTGGAACCTCCCCTCGACCGAGCGGGGGGTGACGATCGTCACCCATCTGCTCATCGACCACACCGTGGGCAAACCCGCGCTCTACCAGGTGCCGCTCACCTATCGTGAGGGCGAACTGCCCGGTGCCGAAGTTGTCGCGACGACGGCCACCGGCCACGTCCACGACGGTCCGCATGACCCCGCATACACGAGTGCCCTCCTCGCGCTCATCGCGGGAGAGCTCGAGCTCGACGGCGATCGGATGTGGGTCAGGGGGCGGCATTCGGCGGGCGCCGTGGCATCCGGGCTCCAATCGAGGGTGCTCACGGGCGAGCAGTCGAACACGTCGATCATCTACGAGCGGGAGGGCGCCGCTCCCATCATCTGCAAGCTGTTCCGAGCGCTGCATGATGGCGACAATCCGGATGTCGAGCTGCAGACCGCGCTCGCCGCGGCGGGCTCCGACACGGTGCCGCTGCCCATCGGACACGTCATAGCCGAGTGGAACGACAAGGGCGAGCCCTCGGGCCGCGCGAGGGGTCACCTCGCATTCGCGCAGGAGTTCCTGCCTGGGGTCGACGACGCGTGGCGGGTCGCGCTCGCCTCGGCACGGCGCAGCGAGGACTTCTCGCGGCAGGCCCGCGCACTGGGCGTAGCCACCGCGCGAGTGCACGCCACTCTCGCGGCCGTCATGCCCACCAATCCGTGCGGGCAGGTCGAGATCGACGCGGCGCTCGACCACATGCACGGGCGGCTCGCGGCGGCGGTCGACGAAGTTCCCGCGCTCGAGCGTTTCGGTCCGGCGGTGCGCGAAGTTTTCGCCCATGCCGCCGCGGTGCCATGGCCCGCGCAGCAGCGCATCCACGGCGACCTGCACCTCGGCCAGGTGCTCTCGGCACCGGGCCGGGGCTGGGTGATCGTCGACTTCGAGGGCGAGCCGCTGCGCCCCATGCGCGAGCGCAGTCGACTGGACAGCCCGATGCGAGACGTCGCCGGGATGCTCCGCTCCTTCGACTACGTGTCGGGCAGCGTGGGTGGCGTACCGGGTGCGGCCGAATGGGCGATTACGGCGCGGAACGCCTTCTCCGACGGCTACAGCAGCGAATCGGGCTGCGATCTGCGCGAGAACCGCGCCCTCGTCGACGCCTTCGAGCTCGACAAGGCCCTCTACGAGACGGTGTACGAAGCAAGAAACCGCCCGAGCTGGCTTCCCATCCCCGTCGGAGCGATCGAGAGGCTGTCTGCGCGCGTGGCCCCGGCCTGACAACAACGCATTACCGAATCGCCGCGTAACGTTCACGTCACATTCGCAGCGAACTGATCGACTTCTGTACAGTTGGTGCGTTTGCATACAGTCCTCATGAGAAAGTGGCTGCCCGAATGGATAGCGCGAGCGTGAGAACGGCCGAATACCCTCGGCCGGATCACTTCCTGCTTCACCTCAGCGACACGCACCTGCTCGCCTCGAACGGTCGCCTGTACGACCGCGTCGACGCCGAAGCGCACTTGCGGCAGCTGCTCGGGGAGCTCGAGGCCTCGGAAGGTCGCCCCGAGGCGATCGTGTTCACGGGTGATCTCGCCGATCGCGGCGAGCCGGGCGCCTACGAGCGCTTGCGCGAACTCGTCGAGCCCGTCGCCCGCCGCATCGGCGCGCACGTCATCTGGGTAATGGGCAACCACGACGATCGCGGGGCCTTCCGCACCGGGCTGCTGGGCGAGCAGCCGAGCTCGCGGCCCGTCGATCGCGTCTACGACATCAACGGCCTGCGCGTGATCACGCTCGACTCGACCGTTCCCGGTGCCCACTGGGGCGAGGTCACGAGCGACCAGCTCGACTGGCTCGCCGAGGAGCTGTCGGTGCGGTCGCCCCACGGCTCAATCCTCGCGATGCACCACCCGCCACTGCCGACAGTGCTCGATCTCGCCGTCGCCGTCGAGCTGCGCGACCAGTCCGGCCTCGCCGAAGTGCTGCTCGGCTCCGACGTGCGCAGCATTCTCGCCGGCCACCTGCACTACAGTTCCACGGGCACTTTCGCGGGAATTCCGGTGTCCGTCGCGTCCGCCACGTGCTACACGCAAGACCTCAACGTGCCCGTCGGAGGCACTCGGGGCCGCGACGGCGCCCGTTCATTCAACCTCGTTCACGTCTACGGCAGCACCGTGCTGCACTCGGTCGTACCCGTGGGCCACTACGAGGCCCTCGACTTCGTCGATGCCGCGGAGACGCGACGACGACTCGCGGCGTCGGGCATCCGCATCGCCGACCGGGTCAGCCAGCCGGTTTCTCCCGAGCCGCCGATGACGATGCCGATACCTCTGCCGGTCTGACCTCGCCCGGCAGTGCCTCCCAGGGCGCGGGGATGCCGAAGTAGTCCTCGAGGAACGCTCGCACCGTGCGTGTTCGCTTCGCCACCGAGACCTCGGGCGCGCTGCCGTCGTTGAGGCAGAAGAAGTCGTAGTCGCGGCGATGCAGGATCTCGCGCATCTCCCCCGCCGCCTGCCTGAGGGTCGTCTCGACGTACTTGACGCGAGCGGCTTTCTGCACCACCGCCCGCCCCGTCATGAGGGCGTAGTAGTGGTACAGCGAATTGGTAACGGAGATGTCGGTGCTCGAGCGGAACGCGCTCGCGGCCGTGCGGGCGAAGTCCTCGGGAAACTCCCGCTCGAGTTCAGCCACGATGCTGCGCCGCAATGGCGTGGGCGCGTGCTCGAGATGCCGCGTCGTGATGCGGCCGAATCGCCGCCGCAGCAGGGCGCGGTTCACGCGCGCCGCGTTCTCGAAGCCGCTGCGGGCCGCGAGGGGCTCGCCGAGTCCGATGCGAGTCGTCGCCTCGATGAACGAGGTGATGCCACCCGGGGAGAAGAACATGTCGGGTCGCACGGCGCGACCGAAGAACATGTCGTCGTTCGAGTAGATGAAGTGCTCGGCGAGCCCGTCGATGCGGTGCAACTGGCTCTCCACGGCGTGCGAGTTGTGGGTCGGCAGCACGCTCGAGTCCGCAAAGAACTCTTCGCTGCGCACGAGCGTGACGGCAGGATGCTCGGCAAGCCAGGCGGGACGCGGCGAGTCGGTGACGATGAAGATTCGCCGCACCCACGGCGCGAACAGGTTGACGCTCCTGAGCGCGTACTTGAGCTCGTCGATCTGCCGGAACCGCGCGTCTGAGTCGTCGCCGTCGCCGACCACGTAGGTCTTCATGCGCTGGGCGCGAGCGCGCTGGAACTCGCTCGACGTGCCGTCGACCCAGGAGAACACCATGTCGATGTCGAAGTCGACGTCGCTCGCAAGCGTGTCGAACATGCCGTCGATCGTCGCCCACTCGCGGCCGTGGGCCGTGACGGTGGCCTCAACCGCCTCGACGCGCGGCAGGCGCACGCGCATGAGCGCGTTCTCCGCGGGTGCGACGATCTCCTCCGGCCCGAAATCCCAGAACTCGAGTCGCACGGCGGTCGACGCTCCGTACCGCAAGCGGCCGCTCGCTGCGCTGCGCGGGCGGTAGAGGCGCAGCACGCGGCCCTTGCCCGAGGCGCTCAGCGCGCCATCCGCGACGAGCCCGGCGGGCCCGGACGACCCGCGCGAGTAGAACGGCTCGGTGGCGAAGGCCTCCGCGAGCGCGGCCGCGGTGTCTGCACGCCGCGAACGGTCGACGGCGATCACGGGAGTGTCGTCATCACGGCGCACGAGGAGGTGCTCGATGCCCGCCACATCCAGGGCGTCATGAATGGCGACGAGGTCGCGCGTCCTCGCTTCCGACGGCGGGAGCGAATCGTTGACGAGCGTGAAGCGTCCCTTGCGCACGATCACGTCCTCGCGGGCGAGCAGGCGTGGATGGGCCCCTGGACCGAGGATGGTGAGGTCGGGCCTCACGCTCGCACGCGTGACGGGTCGAGGGCGTCCCGCAGGAGGCTCGAGAGGGCCTCGAGCTGGATGTTCGATTCGGCGGCGACATCCTCGTCGGAGCCGTCGAGCGCGCGGGCGGCGAGGCCCGCTTTGCTGTCGATGAGTTCAGCGATACGCGCATCGATGGTGTGGGCGGCGATAATTCGCCACGCGGTGACCGGTAGTTCCTGGCCGATGCGGTGGACGCGGTCGATCGCCTGGGTCTGCTCGGCGCTCGTCCAGCTCAACTCGGCGAGCACGACGTTGGATGCCGCCTGCAGGTTGAGGCCGACGCCGGCAGCGGTGAGCGAGGCGACGACGACGGCGGTGGCGGGGTCTGAGTGGAACGAGTCGATCGCGTTCTGCCTCGCCTTGGCCGACTGGTCTCCGCGAATCGACACCGACTTGAGCCCGACCTTTGCGAAGTGCTCTTCCGCGGCATCCATCACGTCGATGTGCTACGCGAAGAAGACCACTTTTCCTACGGACCTCGCCAGTTGTGCCGTGTAATCCGCAGCCAGGGTGGCCTTGGCCTGACCGATACGGCGCACCATGGTGAAGACGTTCTCGCCAGTGGTGGCGCCCTTCGACTCCTCGAGCTCCGCGTGGGCAACGACCCGGATGAGCTCCTCATCGCTCGCATCGGGCTTGATACCACGCACGCGCTGGAAGCGCTCCACGAGCCGCGCCGTCAGGGCGGCCTCCGCGGCGCGAATCGAGCGACCGAGGTCGTCGTCGAGTTCGACCGGGATGTCGGCGACGCGACGCGCGGGAATGTCGGCGGCGACATCCACTTTCTTGCGACGCACGATTCCCATGTCGATGACAGCGCGGCGTGCCTCGGCGAAGAAGCCGAGGTCGGCGGGCGTGAGACCCGTCTCCTCGAGCTTCGACATGAGCGGGGCGAGCGGCTTCTTCTCATCGATCCAGCCGAGGAACTGCCAGATCGCCCTGAAGTCTTCGATCGAGTTGATGAGCGGCGTTCCCGTGAGCGCCATCAAGAGCGCCTTCGGGTAGGTCGCCCTGATCGACTTGGAAAGCGCGAGCACGTGCTTGGAGCGCTCCGACTTGAGGTTCTTGATGAAGTGCGCCTCGTCGACGACCATGCCCTTGAAGCCGAAGCGGCCGAGCCATCCGACGTGGCGGTCGAGAATCTCGTAGTTGACGATGACGACATCGCTGAACGCATCGACGTCGTTGCCGTCGCCGTGCACGACCGTCGCGGTACGACCCGGCGTCCACAGTTCGACTTCGCGTGCCCAGTTGGTCTTGACGACATTGGGAACGACGACGAGCAGCGGGTAGGAATTGGATGCTTCTGCCGCGAGCAGCGCCTGGGCCGTCTTGCCGAGGCCGGGCTCGTCCGCGAGCAGGAATGTGCGGTGACCCGTGCGCACCTCCTCGACGAATCTCGCCTGGTGGCGCATCATCTCGAGCGTGCCGCCGGTGCGCAGAGAATGCGCCTCGGGCAGGTCCATCGTTGCGGCACCGCCGCCCGCGCCGTACTCGAACGAGCGGAACAGGGGCTCGATGAGCTCCCAGTTGGCGAGGCGGTTGATGGTGGCGGGCTTCGCGTTGACGGCGCTGAAGTCGGGCGCGAGGAACGGGTTCGACATCTGCATCGCGCGCACCGACGCGGGAACGACCTGCTTCTCGACCTGCTTGTCGACGGGCTTGGGCTCCGTCGTGATGATGAGTTCATCCGGGCTCAGTTCGACGCCGGCGGCAAGCAGCAGGTCGCGGCGAAGCGCCTTCGCGGCGGCGGTCACGGGAGCGTCGTCGGCGAGCATCGCGATGAGGCTCGTGTCGCGCGCGGCAGTCTTGGCGAGAATGCCGGCGAGGCCGTCGAGACGCTTCTGCTCGTTGGCCCGTTCGGCATCGGTGAGGCCGGGGTCGGTCTTGACGCGAGTGCGCTCCTCGCGCAGCAGCAGCGCGGCGACCTGGAATCGCGCCCGGTTGGCCGGTTTGAGCGGCCCCTTCTGCACGGCCGTCTCGACCTCTCGGGCGGCGCGAGCGAGCACGGGGATGACACCGATGTCGTCGCCCGGGCGCACGCGGCGGCGCTGCTGGCCGCCGGATTGGCGCTGCCCTGCGCCCTTGCGTTCCCCGGTGGGTCGCTGGCGCTTGCGCTGGCCGGGTTCGGTCTGTCCCGAAGGTGTCACGTGGTCTCCATGCGACCGGAGGTGGTGGGCCGCGGTCGCGGTATGCGGATGCAGTGCTACCGGGTAGCGGATCCACCCGATGACGGCGCCCCCTCCAGTGATCCAGACCCAGTCGCGATGCGACTGGTGGGCTTCGGGGCGTTGGGATCATTCTACGCCGATTCCTGCGACATTGTGCGCATTGCGCCTGTCGGGAACCTGCAGGTCAGCCGCGCTTCTCTTCGTCTTCGACCGTGATGAGGATGCCCGCCGCGATGAACACCAGGGCGGCGGCGTACTGCAACCCGAGCCAGATATCCGGCACGCCGATCACGATGGGGAGCACCGGGTTCCAGAGCACGACGACCGGAACGAGCCCGACAAGCCACCACCACTGCCGGGCCTGCCACGCGAATACGCCGACGATCGCCGCGAAGATCGACACGATGTAGCGGATGACCGTGAAGCCATCCGACTCGATGATCGCGACGCCGATGAGCAGTGCGATGACGGCGATGATGGCCGGAATGAGGGCAGTGCGGCGGCGCCGGGTGGGGTATGACGCGCTCACTCTGACAGCCTAGGGGCGCCGGAGGCCGTGCTTGGCCGGCCCTTCGAGCACCGAGCCGTCTGGCGCGAACCGCGAGCCGTGGGCCGGGCAGTCCCAACTCTTCTCGCCGTCGTTCCAGCCGAGGGCGGCGAACAGGTGGGGGCATACCGTCGAAACGGTGCACGAGCGGCCATCGACGGTCGAAACCCCCATGGGCCGCACGCCACGGCGGCCCGTGACGCCCTCACCCTCGACGGGCGGCTCCGACGGCAGCCGCCTGCTGAGCGTGCGAGCGTACCCTTTCGCGTACCACCAGCCGACGGCGAGGTTCTCCCCCACGCCGGTCGCGAAGGCGCGAGGCGTGGTGACGCGGCGACGGAGGGCCCTCTGCCAGGGTGCGTGATCGCCGAGCACGTCGGCGACCATCGTGTGAGCCGCCGCTACCGAGTTGGTCATTCCCCACTTCTCGTAGCCCGTCGCCAACAACACCCGGTGGCGGCCGCGCGGGAGGTAGCCGACGAAGGGCACGTGGTGCGGCGCGATGTAGTCCTGCGCTGCCCAGGCGTGAGTCCGCTCGGCACCGACCCAGCGTTCGGCGGTCCAGTCCTCGAGTTCCCGCATGGCGCGCGCGGGCGACGGGTGCCGGCCGACGCCGTGCCCGTTGCCGCCCGTGAGCAGAAGTTCGCCGTAGTGCGTGTCACGATGGGTGCGGATGCTGCGGGTCGGGCTCTCGGCGCCGATGAACATGCCGCGCGGCAGTTCGCCGCCGGGCACCCGGAACGCGAGGGCGTAGCTGCGGTGCGCCTTGACCTTGGCGAAGTAGAGACCGCGGTCGAGCACGGGCGTGCCTGTCGCGAGGATGACGTGCCTCGCGAATACCTCGCCGAGCGCCGTCGTGACGCGAGAAGGCGAGCTCGTGCGCACGCCCGTGACGCGCGCGCCCTCGAAGATGCGGCCGCCGAGCACCCGCACATCGGCCGCGAGCGCGGCGAGCACTCGCATCGGGTCGAATTGGCCCTGATCGGCCAGGGTCACGGCTGCGTGGGTCGCGAAGGGAAGCTCTGCCGCGCCGGACAGGTCCACGTCGAGGCCGACCGATCGCGCAAGCTCGTACTCGCGCCGCACCATCGGCACGCCGTCTTCGGTCGCCGCGTAGGTCACGGCGTCGCGCCGGTCGTAGGGCACGCCGCGGGCATCCAGGTAGGCGGTCATCCAGTCGAAGGCGGCGCGATTGCCGTCCGCGTAGGCCTGCATGACGGCCGGGTACATCGCCTCGCGAATTCGCGACAGGTGGGTGCCCTGCAGCTGGCTGAGCTTCGCAGTCGTGTTGCCCGTGGCCGCTGCTCCGACGAAGCGCCCCTCGACGACGGCCACCCGGTGGCCCGCGCGCGCGAAGAGCAGTGCTGTCACGAGTCCCGTGATGCCGGCGCCCACGACCACCTCGTCGAATTCGGCACCGCTTTCGAAGGGATCCGTATTGATGAGCGGTGCGTGGTCGAGCCACAGCGACGTCATGGGAACCTCCTCTACCACTACGCTATGCCTCGACCGACGAGAGGATGTTTCACTATGGGTTTCTTCGACGACCTAGCCGACGGCTTCCGCAACCTCACGGGAGGAGTCGATGAGCAGCTCATCGCTACGGGCACTCTCGCCCGCGGCGAGATCCTCTCGGTCGCCCCCTCGGGCACCACCATCACCGTCATGAACTCGCTCGTCGAGCGCACGTGCGAGTTCGTCATCCGCGTGATGATTGATGGGCAGCAGCCGTTCGAGGCGCGAGTCTCGCAGCGCGTGCCCGAGGTGAGCATCCCGCAGCTGCAGCAGCCCGGCGTCGTCGTGGCGGTGCGGGTCGATCCGGCCGACCGCTCGCGCGTCGCCATCGACTTCGCCAGCCAGCCCCCCGAAGTGCGATTGCCGGAGTCGACGGGCGAGAACAGCGCCGCGCACATCCTCGCGAACGGAAAGCCCGTCACCGTGGTGCTCGTGGCCGACCAGGTAATGGGTATCAAGAACGCCAAGGGCGACCCCGTGCACGCACTCACGCTCACGATCGCGACAGGCGTCGAGACGCCATACCAGGTGCAAGTCGGCAACGCCGTTCCCGCGAGCGCCCTCCCCCTGGTGTATCCCGGTTCGAAACTCCACGCGAAGCTCGGCGCGGGCCCGAACGACGTCGTCGTCGACTGGGCGGCCGGCGAGGTGAAGTAGGGGCCTAGGCTGACCCCATGACGCTCAATGCGAACTTCGCCGGGGCCCGAGTGCTCTCGAGCCGACTCGACGGTCCAGAGCGCATGCTCGATGGCCTCATCGGCGTCGTGATCATCATCGCGGTGGTGCTCGTCGGATTCATGAGTGTCTACGCGCTGTACCTGTACGGCATCGAGCTCGGCGAGAATCCGGCTCGGGCCGAGTCGGCGAACATCGGCTTCACGATCGCGGCGTTCGGCTCGGCGATTCCGGTCGGTATCTCTGTGCTCGTGTATCTCGTGCGAATCGCGCGTGGCACTCGCAGCTGGACCGCTCCGCTGACGGGCGGCTTCCTCATGGCCGTCGCCCTCATCGTGGGCTACGGCGTCATGTCGATCGGCTAGACGCCGCCGCCACCTCCGCCGCCGCCACCGCCCCCGGATGAGCCGCCGCCTCCGGATCCGCCGCTCGAGCTGCTCGACGAGCTGCCCGAGTACGACGTCGCGACGGTCGTCGACATCGAGCTGATGCTCGAGGCGAAGATCGCGGCGTTGAACGCGTGCGTGCCGGAGTACCAGTCGGGGGCGGCGTCGACGTAGTACTTGCCGAGCTCTTCCGCCCACTCCTTCTCGAGGTTGAACAGCACGGCGTACGGCAGCAGTTTCTCGTAGACATCGATGATCTGCCGGGTATCGCTGGTGCCTGTGCTGATTTCAGGCCTGCTGGTATCAGGCATCGGCTCCCGAAGTGCGCCTTCGGGGCTCTGCAGCATCCTGAGGCGATCGGCCTCCGCGAGCCGGATGTAGAGCTCGAGTCCCTTGAGGTGGTCGCGCAGTTCGGCGCCCTTGTCGGTGAGCGGGGTGCGGAACACCATCCCGAAGACGATGAGCACGGCGATGATGGGAGGCGCGAACAGTACGAGCGGGATGAGTCCGCCGATCGAGTCGTCGAGCAGCACGACACCGAACACAACGGCTCCCGTCGCCGAGAGGATGGCGAGCAGTGTCGGGAGGATCGCGTGCCGGGCCATTCCCTTCTTGCGCAGACCGTCTCGCGTCGCCGCTGACGTCGCACTCTGGATGATCGAGCGCACGTGCTGGCTGAGCGTCGGGTCCTTACGGCTCATGAGGTATCCGGTGCCCGGCTGAAGCTGGTAGCCGAACAGCGCCTGGGCGAGATTGAGCTCGGGGCCGGTGAGCCCGCTCGGGTCGACGAGTTCGAGCAGGTAGGTCGTTCCCCGCGCGAACAAGCCCTGGTCCTGCGTCTCGACGATGCGGATCTTGCGGCGCACGGCGAAATCGACGAATTGCGCCGCCGTGCCGCGCGATGTCTTGCGCAGCAGCACGGACGCCGTGATGAGGTCGAGCGCCTTCGGAGGCGAGTACTCGGCGATGATCGTCGGCCGGCCGCGACCGTCTGACAGCGCGGTCACCCGCAGGACGATCGCCCAGATCGCCGCGATGACTGCGCCGAGCACGCTCAGCACCTGGAGCACGGCGATGGGTGACGCGAAATAGGAGTCGTCGCGCGGCACGAACGTGTGCGGCTGGAACCCGATCGCCACGGTCATGTTCTGGTACGCCGTGAGATCCTGCACGGCGGCGCTGAACACGACCCCGTCGGCATCCTCTTCCGATTGGACATCGCACGTCGTCGAGGAGCCCTCGTAGCCGTAGTAGCACGCGGCACTGCCCGTGAGAGCTCCCGCAATCTCATCGGAGACATGCACTCGTGCGGAGACGCTGCCGAATCCCTGCAACCACCCCGTGCCGTTGGTATCCCAGTAGAACTCGTCGTCGTTGGTGTCTTCGAAGAAGCGAGTGACGTTGCGCTGGGTGTAGGTGAAGACATAGGTCTGCGCGCCGTGCACGAATCCCGGGTCCGCGCTCGTGACGAGCAGGAAGCCTTCGTCGTCGGTTTCGACGTCGAAGGGTCGCGGACTGCCCTCGCCGTCGGTGACGGATTGCACCGAGACATCCGTGGGCACGCCCTGGTAGTCGAGCGGGATGGCTCGCCGCATTCCGTGGTTCTGGTCGATCTCGGGAAAGAGCGCAACGAACGTCTCGACCGTCGTGAGGATCGACCGCCCGTCCGCGTCGATGTCGAGGTAGTAGTCGGCGCTGAAGCTCTCGAACGAGAAGTCGTTCACGTCGCCCTCGGTGCGCACGATCGACGCGGCAGCTGGTGCCGGCTGGGCCGAAGCGGGCGCCGCGAACGCAGCACCTGCCGTGCCGAATGCGGCGAGGAGCACAATGGCCCCCGCGGAGAGGGAGTGCAGGGCTCGGCTCATGGCACCAAGGTACGGGATCGGTGCGCGCGGCGGCCACTACCGCGCTCGGTAGAGTCGAAGCATGTCCAGCGACGCCGCGGTAGCCCGCTTCCAGACGCTCCTGCGAATCCCGACCATCTCCAGACTCGAGGAGAATGAGGTCGATTGGGCACAGTTCGAGCGGTTCATCGCGCGGTTGAGGGAGCTATATCCCCTCGTGCACCGCAAGCTCGACCGCGAGGTCATCGCTGGCCACTCCCTGCTGTTCCGCTGGCACGGGAGGGCGTCGACGGAGCCGAGCGTGCTGCTCGCCCACTACGACGTCGTCGCCGCGACCGACCTCGGCTGGAAGCATCCTCCTTTCGCGGCGGAGCTCAGCGGAAAGGGCGACGATCAGCTCATCTGGGGGCGCGGCACGCTCGACAACAAGGGCTCGGTCGTGAGCATCCTCGAAGCCGTCGAGTCCCAGCTCGAGGCCGGACTGGTGCCCTCCCAGGACATCTATCTCGCATTCGGCCACGACGAGGAGACGAACAGCACGGGAGCCGCCGCGATCGTCGACGTGCTCGAGAGCCGCGGCGTGCGGCCCACGCTCGTGCTCGACGAAGGGGGCGCGATCGTCGAGGATGCCTTCCCCGGCATCAGCGGACCGGTTGCCGTAGTGGGAGTGAGCGAGAAGGGCGTCACCAACTTGGCGCTCATCGTCGACCAGGCGGGCGGCCACGCCTCGACTCCGCCGAAGCTCACCGCGACCGTTCGACTCGCGCGGGCGATCGTGCGGCTCAACGACCGCCCGTTCCCGGCCTCGTTCAATCCGGTCGCTCTCGAGATGTTCCGCACGGTGGGAGTTCACGCGCACGGATTCGTGGGCTGGGTGTTCCGCAATGTCGGGTTCACGCGCCCGCTGCTACTGCCGTACATCTCGAGACTCGGCCCCGAACTCAACGCACTGGTGCGCACGACGCAGGCGGTGACGACGCTCGAAGCCGGCCACGCCGTGAACGCGCTCGCGGAGCGCGCGACCGCGACGGTCAACGTGCGAGTCGCCGTCGGGTCGACGGTCGAGAGCGTGATCAAGCACGTGACACGCGCGATCGACGACGACTCCGTGCGCGTGGAGGTCGTGCAGGCTGGTGAGGCCGCGCCGACGTCGCCGATCACGGGACTCGCCTGGGAACTGGTTCGCTCGACGATCGAGAAGACTTACCCGGGAACCCTCGTGACGCCGTACGTGCAGAACGGCGCGACCGACAGCAGGCATTTCACGCGCATCAGTCGCGGGGTCTACCGGTTCTCGGCATTCGAGCTGTCCAGGGACGAGCGCGACACGCTCCACGCGAGGAACGAGCGCATGCACGTCGCGACGTTCCTGCGTGCGATCGAGTTCTACCGCGCTCTCGTCGCAGCGCTCTAGGCCCTCGCCGAGCCCCCCAGGCCCGCCCCTACGGCTCGCGAATGGCCTGGATGGGCCGACTCATGGGTGGCGCATCCTCCAGGCGCTCGAGGGCTGGTCGCAACTCGTCGAGCCACGCCCCGTAGCCGGCCGCCGTGAGGTGCAGCCGATCGTCGGAGAATCGCGGGTCGATCTCGCCGTCGTCGAGCGCAAAGGCCGGCCACAAGTCGAGGTACTGTGCGCGCACGCTGGGCGCGAACTGGCGCAGGTGCCGATTGGCGTCCTGGATCTGGGGAGCGAACTCGCGCGCCCTGGGGAGGATCGACTGCACGAGCATGCGCGTTCCCGGCAGGTCGCGGCGCAGCGTGACAAGTAGGTATTCCACGTTGCGCACGAGGTGCTCGACGGACTTGCGCAGACCGAGATCGTTCGTGCCGATGAGAAGTGCGATCGCTCCCGGCTTGCTCGCGACGACCGAATCGAGCCTCGCCACGACATGATCCGTGGTGTCGCCGCCGACGCCCAGATTGATGATCTCGCGGTCGGGGAACCACTCCTCCCAGTCCCCGTGGGCGGTGAGGCTGTCGCCCAGGAACACTAACCGGTCACGCACTTCTCCATGTGGCACTTCTCCATCATGCGCTCATCCCCTGCGAGTTTCCAGAGTCGCGGCCGCCGCCGGGGCTGCGAGGCGCGTGTCGGCGAGCCACCGGTCGAGCTGCGCGGGCAGGTCGGTGATGATGCCGTCAACACCGAGCGAGGTGGCATCTGACCAGGTCTCCTTGTCATTGAGTGTGTAGAGCAGCACCCCGAGGCCGGCCTCGTGGATGCGCGTCACGGCGTCCGGATTGTCGCGCACGAATCGTGCGCTCGTGACGATGGCAACCGCACCGCAGGTGGCGGCGAGGATGGCCGGATCGCCCGCGATCGTGCGGCTGATGACGAGTCGGGGCATGTCCGGTGCGACGGTGGCGAGTGCCTTGAGGCTCATGATGTCGAAACTCGCGACGATGACGCGACCATCGAGCCCGAACCGCTCGATATCGTCGGCGACGAACTGGAGCTGGGCGACGTTCCACGATCCTTTGAGCTCGAGCAGCACGCGCGTGTTGGAGGAGCGCACGAGATCGAGCAGCTGGGAGAGCGCCGGCACGCGGGTTCCCGTGAACTCGTCGGCGTACCACCGGCCCGCGTCGAGCCTGCTGAGCTCGTCCCAGGTGTACGTCCACACGGGACCGGACCCGTCGGTCGTGCGGTCGACCGTCCAGTCGTGCATGAGCACTGGCACGCCGTCGGAGGTGAGCTGCAGGTCTGTCTCGATGAATTGGGCCTGACTCGCGATCGCGAGCTCGAAGGCCGGAAGCGTGTTCTCTGGCGCCCCCTCCTGGTCGCCGCGGTGACCGGCGATGAAGGCTGCCTCCCCGGGGGCGCGCAGCGATTGGAAGACATCAGCGGCGTGCACGCGAGCGGCGTCGGGGCTCAGCACGACGACGAGCACGAGGCCGATCGCCGCGGCAGCCGCCGCGAGGCCCCTCGGGTCGGGCCAGCGCACTGTCGTCATCGACACGCCGTTCATAGTCGGGTTGCCCGCGCTCGCGGGGTGATGCAACTATAGCGGCGTCGTTATCATTTCGTTATCTAAATTCTGCGCCTAAATTATTGCCGCGAGTTCCGCGTCGATCCGCGCACGCTGCGGGATCGACGGCACGGCGCCGCGAACCTGCACGGAGAGGGATGCCGCGACGACCGAGAACCGCAAGGCGGACTCGTGTGACTGCCCCTCCGCGATCGCCGCCGCGAATGCACCGCAGAACGTGTCGCCCGCGCCCGTGGCATCCACTGCGGTGACTTTCGGCGCAGGAACGCGCACTTCGGGCGCATCGCCCTCGTAGAGCACTGCCCCGGCCGAACCGAGCGTCACGATGACGACGGGTGCGAGCGCACGGATGCCCCCCGCCCCCGGCCTCGCATCGGCGAGCGCCGCGGCCTCGTGCTCGTTGACGACGAGCACGTCGAGGCTCGCGAGCAGATCGTCGGGCAGGTCGCGGATGGGCGCCGCGTTGAGCACCACCGTCGTGCCAGCGGCACGCGCGATTCCCGCCGCCGCCTGCACGGTCTCGAGTGGGATCTCGAGCTGCATGACGAGTACGTCCGCGCTCGCGACGGCGTCGGCATCCTGCGAACTGAGCTCGCGCAGCGCGCCGTTGGCCCCCGCCTCGACGATGATCGTGTTCTCCCCCGCATCGTCGACGGCGATGAGGGCGGTGCCGCTCGGCGCGTCGACCGTGCGCACGAGTGCCGCGTCGATGCCGTCGGTCGCGAGGCCCGCGCGGATGGTCGCGCCGAACGAGTCGTCGCCCACCGCGCCGATGAAGGTGGTCGCTGCACCGGCGCGCGCCGCCGCGACGGCCTGGTTCTGGCCCTTACCGCCGAGATTGGTCGTGAGACCGGCCGAGAGCACGGTCTCACCGGGGGCGGGGATGCGTTCGACGCGGAACACCTGATCGATGTTGGCACTACCGACGACAATGACTGCTGGCACGCTCCTACGGTAGTGCAGCCGCCCGCTACAGCTCGCGATGCCTGCGGGCGCGGTATCGCCACAGCACGACTCCCCCGGCAGCGAGCGCAACCGCGAGAACCGCCGCGAGGATGATCGGGATCGGGTTCGCCGCTTCGACGGGGTCACCCGTGCGCGCCGTTACCGTCTCGGTCGGGGCCGGGGTCGATGGCTGCGCGCGCGGTGCCGCGGTCGTGGAGGCCGGCGTCGGGGTCGGCGTTGCCGCCTCGGGCGACGGGGCCGGAGCGGCTTCGGCGGGGGCCGGTGGCTCGGCTGGCGCGGCCGGCGCAGGTGGCGCGGGAGGCGCAGGAGGCGCAGGACCGGCGTGCCCCGGATAGGTTCCGAAGACCTCGACGCCCCACGTCGTGCCCCCGGCGATGATGAACGCGATGCCCACGTCGGTGAAGTCGCCGAGGATGTTCGCGCGGTGGCCCGCCGAGCCGATCCAGCCGTCGTGCATCGCCCCGCCGCTCGAGTAACCCTGAGCGACGTTCTCGCCCCACGACGTCCAGCCCGCCGGGATCTGCGCACCCGTGCTCGGATTGTGCGAGATCGCACCCGACGCGGCCATCTGCTCGGCCCAGCCCTGCGCGACGGCCTCCAGCGAAGCGTTTCGGATGAGCCCCGGCAGACCTTGCGCCCACCGAGCCTCGGTGACGAGCGAGTAGATGACGTCGGCTTCGCCGGCGCGTGCGGGCGATGCACCGATCAGGCCGAGGCCGCCCGCGAGCACGAAACCGATCGCGAGCACGCCAGCGAGCATCGAGCTCGAGACTCGCGTGAAGGCGCGCTCAGCCGGCACGAGGCGCTTCCGCGCCGAGTTCCGCGAGGCGCGGCCACAGCGGTTCGAGTGCGTCCGGCAGCGGGTATCCCGCGGTGGCGAGCCTGCCGAGGTGATCGTCGGCGGCGAGATCGAGCGCGAGGGCGGCGACCCCGGGCATCCTGACCGTCGCGGATCGGATGGTGCCGTCAGCGGCTCCGCGCAGCACGGCGCCGGTGGAGAGGAACAGGAGGGAACTCACGGCCCACCACTCGCGGGAGCCGAGCGGCTCGTACGGCACGGTGCCGCGCATCTCATCGCGTTCGTCGAAAGTCGAGTCATCACTGGGGTCGTCGGCCACGTAGACCACGAGACCGATGCCGGTGAAGTCCGCGGCCGCCGCGCACATCGCGCACGGGTGCTGCGTGCTCCACAGGGTCAGATCCTGCCAATCGAGCTCGGTGGCGACCTCGGCGAGGGCGTTGAACTCGGCGTGGGCGATGCGGGTGCCCTGCAGCGCACCCGAGCCGCCCGGCGCGTCATATGCACGATTGCGCCCAGAGGCGATCACGGCCCCGTCGCGGTCGCTCACCGCGGAGCCGCACGGCAGGGCGCGGGCGGCGACCCCGGCCCACTGCTGCTCGAGCGCCACTTGCGCGCCGAGCGGCAGCACCGCCCAGGAGTCTCGCGCAGCGCCCATGTCATCACGCTACCCCGTCGGGCAGCGCGCCTCAGATGAGCGACTTGGTGTGCCAGACGGTCTTCGTCTCGGTGAGTGCCACGATGCGCTCGAGCGACGGCGACGGGGCACCGTTCTCGGGCGGAAGCACGCGCTTGAGGGTGTCCGCCGCCATGATCTGCAGGTCCACCCAAGCGAGGGCTTCGGCGCCCGCGAGGTCGAGGGCGTTGACGTCGGCGTGACCCGCGAGCCACGGGGCGATCTCGGCGGGCGAACCGGTGAGGATATTCACCACGCCTCCGGGCACGTCGCTCGTCGCAAGCACTTCAGCGAGACTGATCGCACTCAGCGGCGACGCCTGGTTGGCGATCACGACAACGGTATTGCCGCTCACGATCGCCGGGGCGACGACGCTCACGAGGCCGAGCAGCGACCCCGTCGCGCCTTGAGGTGCGACGATCGCGACGACTCCGGTGGCCTCGGGCGTGGAGAGGTTGAAGTAGGGGCCGCTCACGGGGTTTCCGTTGCCGGCCACTTGCACGTACTTGTCGGCCCAGCCCGCGTACCAGACCCACGCGTCGATCGCGGTGTCCACCTGTCGGCCCGCGACGGCGGCCGAGACGGCCTCGGCGGCGACGAGCTCGTCAACGAACTGGGCGCGACGCCCTTCGAGCAGCTCGGCGATTCGGTAGAGCACCTGACCGCGGTTGTAGCCCGTCGTGCCCGCCCAGCCCGCGATTGCGGCACGGGCGGCGACGACGGCATCCCTCGCGTCCTTGCGGCTCGCGAGCGCGGCGTTCGCGAGGAACGCGCCCTCGCGGGTGGCGACCTCGTAGGTGCGGCCGCTCTCGCTGCGCGGGAATTTTCCGCCGATGTAGAGCTTGTAGGTCTTGGGAACGGCGAGACGACTCACTTGCTTGCACCCTTCGTGACTGTGCTTATGCCCTTCGGGGACGACGGCGCGCCCCAGCCCGCGCTTTCGAGGTAGGCGGCGAGGCCGTGACGGCCGCCCTCGCGTCCGTACCCGCTCTCCTTGTAGCCGCCGAAGGGCGACGCCGGGTCGAAACGGTTGAACGTGTTGGCCCAGATGACGCCCGCGCGCAACTGGTCGGCGACGGCGAGGATCTTCGATCCCTTGTCACTCCAGATGCCCGCAGACAGGCCGTATGGCGTGTTGTTCGCCTTCGCGATGGCCTCCGCGGGGGTACGGAAGGTGAGCACGCTCAGCACAGGCCCGAAGATCTCCTCGCGCGCGATGCGGCTCGAGGTCTCGACGCCCGTGAAGATCGTCGGCGCGAACCAGAAGCCCTTGTCGGGGATGACGCACTCGGCCGTCCAGCGCTCGGCGCCCTCGGCCTCGCCGATGTCGCTCAGCTCGCGGATGCGGTCGAGCTGCTCGCGCGAGTTGATCGCCCCGATGTCGGTGTTCTTGTCGAGCGGGTCCCCGAGCCGGAGCGTCGCGAGGCGCGTCTTGAGGCGATCGACGACCTCGTCGTGCACGTTCTCCTGCACGAGCAGGCGCGAGCCGGCGCAGCAGACATGGCCCTGGTTGAAGAAGATGCCGTTGACGATGCCCTCGACCGCCTGGTCGATGGGCGCGTCGTCGAAGACGATATTCGCGGCCTTGCCGCCGAGCTCGAGCGTGACCTTCTTGCCGGTTCCCGCGATCGATTTCGCGATCGCGCGGCCCACGGCGGTCGAACCCGTGAACGCCACCTTGTTGACGTCGGGGTGATTGACGAGGGCCTCGCCCGTGTCCCCCGCGCCCGTGATGATGTTGACGACTCCCGCGGGCAGGTCGGCCTGCTGCAGGATCTCCGCGAAGATGAGGGCGCTCAGCGGCGTCGTCTCGGCCGGTTTGAGCACGACGGTGTTGCCCGCGGCGAGCGCCGGCGCGATCTTCCAGGCGAGCATGAGCAGCGGGAAGTTCCACGGAATTACCTGTGCCGCGACGCCGAGCGCCCGCGGGTTCGGACCGAGCCCCGCGTAGTCGAGCTTGTCGGCCCAGCCCGCGTAGTAGAAGAACCACGCCGCCACGAGCGGCACGTCGACGTCGCGCGCCTCCTTGATGGGCTTGCCGTTGTCGAGACTCTCCGCGACGGCGAGTTCACGGGCGCGCTCCTGCACGAGCCGCGCGATGCGGAACAGGTACTTGCCGCGGTCGGCGCCCGAGAGCTTCGACCAGGTGGTGTCGTACGCGCGTCTCGCAGCGGCGACCGCGGCATCCACATCCCTGGCATTGGCGTTGGCGATCTCGGCGATGGTCGCTTCGGTCGCGGGCGAGATCGTCTTGAAGGGCTTGCCGTGCCCCTTCACGAAGTCCCCGTTGATGAAGAGCCCGTAGTTCTTGCGCAGGTGGAGGATGGACGGCGACTCGGGCGCGGGCGCGTAGTCCAGAAAGCGGCTGGTCTTGGTGATGTCAGTCATGGTCTCAATCAATCGTCACGTAGTCGGGGCCGGAGTAGCGGCCCGTGGAGAGCTTCTGGCGCTGCAGCAGCACATCGTTGAGCAGGCTCGAGGCGCCGAACCGGAACAAGTGCGGGTCGAGCCACTCCTCGCCCGCCGTTTCGGCAACCGTCACGAGGTACTTGATCGCATCTTTCGAGCTGCGGATGCCGCCCGCCGGCTTCACGCCGATCCTCTCGCCCGTGAGGCGCTTCCAGTCGCGCACGACCTCGAGCATGAGGAGCGTGACGGGCAGCGTCGCGGCCGGGGCCACCTTGCCGGTCGAGGTCTTGATGAAGTCCCCGCCCGCGAGGATCGCGAGCCAGGAAGCCCGGCGCACGTTGTCGTAGGTGTTGAGCTCGCCCGTCTCGAGAATGACCTTGAGGTGGGCGTACGTACCGTCGGCCCGGCGGCAGGCCTCCTTGACGGCGACGATCTGGTCGAAGACGACGCCGTACTTTCCGGCGAGGAACGCGCCGCGGTCGATGACCATGTCGATCTCGTCCGCACCGTTCGCGACCGCGTCGGCGGTGTCGGCGAGTTTGACGGGCAGGGATGCCCGGCCGCTCGGAAACGCCGTGGCGACCGCCGCGACACTGATGAGTCCCTTCGCCGGGTCACCGTGCGATGCCCCGAGCGCCTCGACGGCATACGGCACCATGTCACCGTAGACGCACACCGCCGCGACGCGCGGCACGGTGGGGTCGGATGGATCGGGGTTCATCGCCTTCGCGACGAGCGAGCGCACCTTGCCGGGGGTGTCGGCACCCTCGAGGGTCGTGAGGTCGATGAGCCGGATGATCGTGTCGAGGGCCCAGGCCTTCGATGTGGTCTTGATCGAGCGAGTGCCGAGTCCGGCCGCGCGTTGTTCGAGCCCGACGGCGTCGACGCCCGGCAGCCCCTCGAGGTGAAGCCGCAGGCTCTTCTCGGTGAGGTCCGCGCCGATGAGCTCGAGCGCGCGCTTCGCGGGAGCGAGCGCCAGTGGTCTCTCGAGAGTCATTTAGATTACCTCCATCAGACGGTGCCTTCCAACAGCGCGAGTGCCGTTGCCTCGTCAGTCACGAGCACGGTGCAGAGCCCGCTCGTCACGACGGCGCGAGCGACATCGTGCTTGGCCTCGCCGGATACGACGAAAATGGCGTTCTTCGCCGCGCGCAGCTGGTCGAGTCCCAATCCCACCGTACGCTCATCGAGGCCGGGGTCTGCGATGTTTCCGTTGGCGTCGATGTAGCGGCCGACGACATCCCCGACCGCTCCTTTGCGCACCAGCTCGGCGACATCGGCGGCCGTGAGGTAGCCGCTGTCGACGAGCACCGACGTCGCATCGGCAACACCGGCGCTGTACAGGTAGGCGGACGCTCCCTGGGCCAGTTCCAGCACCCCCGCAACGGTGCGGTCGGCCTCGATGGCACGGCGCGTCTCGATGCGCTCGAGGATGGCGGGGCTCGGCAGCAGCACGACTTGGCCGCTCGCGCGCTGGGCGATCGTGGCCGCGGTGTTGGCGGCCGTGCCGGGCCTGCGGTTGAGGCTCACACCGCCGTTGATCTGCACGACGGTAACGCCGGTCGCCCAGCCCTGCTCGAGTCGCCCGGCGATGGTGTCGAGGGTTCTGCCCCAGCTGACGCCGAGGGTGCGGGGAACCGGTCGAAGTGCGGTGAGGTAGTCGGCGGCGGCTTGGGCGACCCGGTCGCCGAGCTCGGTCACGCTAGCGGGCACGGGCACGACCACGGCGTCATCGAGGCCGAATCGCTCGCACAGGGCGCGTTCCACTCCCAGTCGCCGCGCGCGCGGGTGAACGATCTCGATTCGCACGATGCCGCGCTCCTTCGCTTGCGCGAGCAGCCGGCCGACCTTCCATCGCGTGACGCCGAGGAGGCCGCCGATCTCGTCTTGCGACTTGTTCTCCTCGTAGTACAGCTCGGCCACGCGTACGGCAAGCAGTTCCGTCGTCTCGTTCACGGTCCTCCCTTTCGGCCCTGCGCCCCGCACACACGATACGTCTACGAACCCGTGGGTGCAACATCCGTTGGACTCTTGCTCATATGAGCACATTGCTCGTCGGCAACGCTACAAGGGCGTGCGCAGGAGTTCGAGATAGGCCTCGAAGAAGCCCGCCTCGTCGATCTCGTCGATGACTCGCGCGTTGGGCGCGTTGCGGTCGGCCCGGTCGTCGAACAGCGAGTAGCCACGAGTGAGCTCACTGCCGTGTTCGATCGCGACGAACTTGCGGCTCGATCGCTCGATGAGATCCGGCCGCACGAGAAGCATCGCCGTGAGGGAATCCGGATGGGTGCTCCCGTAGATGGACACCCCCTCGTTGAACTCGAGGTTGGGTGTGTCGAGGATCGTGAAGAACCGCGACAGCGGGGTGCCGAGAGCCTCGATGCGCGCGAGTTGCTCGCGGTTCCAGAGGGCCCGGGCGAGCGTGAGCGTCCACGTCACGACCGTGACGTCGAATCCCGCCGTGAACACGATGTCCGCGGCCTCGGGATCGACGTAGAAGTTGTACTCGGCGGCCGCCGTGACATTGCCGACCGAGTTGTCGCATCCGCCCATCACCCACAGCTCGCGCACCTTGGCGGGAAAGTCGCGATCGAGCAGCACCGCGGTCGCGATGTTCGTGAGCGGGCCGATCGCGACGACGTCGATCTCGCCCGGGTTCGCGTCGACGATGCGCACGAGCGCCTCGGCCGCGTGCTCCTCGCTCACGGACTGGGCCGGGTGCGGGAAGTCATGGTTGCCCTTGCCGTCGCCGTGCGCGCTCGCGGGGTGCCACTCTCGCCGGAGCGGCACGCGCGCGCCCGGGAACACGGCAACCTCGCCGGCGCGGCCGCTCGCCTCGATCGTGATGAGAGCGTTCTGGAGTTCCTGCTCGAATTCGACATTGCCCGCGACGACGGTGATCGCCTCGAGCGAGGCCCGGGGGTGCAGCAGTCCCACGAGCAGGGCGAAGCTATCGTCCGCGGCCGTGTCGGTGTCGATGATCATCCGCCTGGTCGCGGGTCCTCCGTCACCCTGGGCCGCTTCCTCACTCAGGGCATCTCGCTCACTCACGGCTGCAGCCCCGGCTGGCCAACTGTCTCCACGAGCACGTCCTTCCTCGGCTCCCGGATGCGCACGGCGAGCACGATGCCGACGATCGCGAGAACACCGGCGACGACGAATAGCGCGCGATAGGAGACCACGTCCGCGAGCGCTCCGGCGATGAGCGGCCCGAGGATGAAGAACGGTGCGAGCACGGTCGAGGTCGTGCCGAGGTACAGGCTGGTCTTCGCGGCCGGCGCGAGCTCGATCGACATGTTGGGGTCGGCGATGATCGTCACCGCGTTGGCGCCGCCCAACGCGACGAACGCCGCGATGTAGACAGGAAGGGATCCGCCGACGACCGCGGCCGCCATGCCGACGGCGATGAGCGCGCCGCCGAGCATGACGATGAGCTTCCACCCCAGGTAGTTGCCGAGCAGGCTGAGCAGAAACCCGAGAAGGGCTTGCGAGAGGATGAATACCGCCGCGAGCAGCGCCGCATCCGACACGCGAAGCACGCTCCCCAGGCCGTCGACCACCACGAAACCGACGCCCAGTGTCGACAGGGCGAGCACGGACCGCGCGACGATGAATCGGGCGTACGAGCGATTCGACGCCACGAGCGACGGGATTTCGGCGAGGGTCGCCCACAGGCTCGTGCGCTTGTCCGGGTGCGGATAGTGCTCCTCCTTGAGACCTGCCACGAAGAAGATCGACAGGAACGACAGGGCGAAGCACAGCCAGAAGCACAGCTGAATCCCTACAGGGAATTCGTAGGTCTTGATGAGGTGCTCGGCGAAGAGTGCCGAGCTGAAGCCGAGCACTCCACCCATGAGCTGGGTGGCCGCGTAATACCACCCGCGATTGCGCGTGAACGCCTTCGCGATGAAGTCGCCGTACACCGGCCCGATGAGCCCCGTCGTGATGGCGTAGCCGCAGAAGGCGACGAAGAACAGCACGAGGATCGTGCCGTCGTCGAGGTCGCCGATGAGTTGCGCCGTGATTGCGATGGCAAGGATGCCCACCCGCTCGCTCACGACGATCGCGAGCATGAGCGGCTTGCGCCTCGTGCGCCCGCGCACGAGATGCGCACCGACCAGCTGGGGCAGGTAGTGCCCGATGGCGAACACCGCCGCGAGAAGGCCGATGAGGAACGAGTTGTCGCTCAGCGCCTTCACGAAGGCCGGCAGAATCGTGGTCTCCGACAGCAGCGAGATCGCGAAAGAGAATGTCGCTCCGTCGAGGATGAGGAAGACGAAGTTTCTGCGCTGGTGCTGACCCATCAACCGCGTGTACTCGGGCGCCGCCGCCGCGAGTCGCGCCACATCGGCGCTTATGGCCACTGCGCGCCCTCCCGGTCCTGAGCGATGAGCACGCGCAGCGCCTCCACAGACACCTTCAGGAATCGCGTCTTGTCCTCCGCCGACTCCTCGCCCTCCGACCACATGTTCATGATCCCGCCCGTGCGTACCCGGTGGATCGAGCCGAGCACGAAGATCGCCGCGGCCTCCATCTCCGAGCAGATCGCGCCGCCGGCGATCCACGCGTTCCAGCGGTCTTCGAGGTGCTGCGGCATGGGCATCCTGGCCGGCTCGACCTCGCCATAGAACGAGTCCTTCGATTGCGATACGCCCCTGCGGTAGGAGGCTCCGAGAGTGCGCGCGGCCGTCGACAGCGCATCCACCACTTGCGGATGCGCCACCGCGGGGAACTCGATGGGAAGGTAGTGGCTCGTCGTGCCCTCGTCGCGGATGGCGGCCGTCACGATGGCCAGCTGGCCCGACGGGGTGCCGGGCTGCATGGCTCCCGACGTGCCGACGCGGATGAAGGTGTCGGCGCCGAGCTTGATGAGCTCCTCGACCGCGATCGAGGCGGACGGGCATCCGATTCCCGTCGACACCACGCTGATCTTCTCGCCGCCGAGGGTGCCCGTCCACGTCGTGTACTCGCGATTGGATGCCACGTGCGCGGCGTCGTCGAAGAGTGCCGCAATGGGCTCGCAGCGGCCGGGATCGCCCGGCAGCAGCACGTAACGGCCGACATCGCCGGGGCGCAGCTGCACGTGGTACTGCACGTCGGGGTCGTCGTTCACGCTGCGCTCTCCTCGCGGTCGCGCGCGATGAGTTCGCGCATGCCCGCGATCGCGGCCGGCAAGAGGTTGCCGAGGTCGCCTCGGGCAAGCTCTTCTTCGGTCATGGGCGACTGGTCGGGGTGCCCCATGATCATCATGATCCCGCCGGCGCGAACGCGCAGGGTTGCCGCGACGATGTAGAGCGCGGCGGCTTCCATCTCGGAGCAGATCGCCCCGCCGGCCATCCAGGCGGTCCAGCGTTCCTTGAGCCTTCCCGCCACGGGCATGCGACCCGGTTCGTGTTGTCCGTAGAAGGAGTCCTTCGACTGCGAGACCCCCACATGCACGGTCTTGCCCAGGCTGCGGGCGCCGATCGCGAGCGCCCGGGTGACATCGATGTCGGCGACGGCGGGAAACTCGATGGGCAGGTAATGGCTCGTCGTGCCTTCGTCGCGGATCGCGGCGTTGATCACCCCGAGGTCACCGGGCAGGATCTCCGGCTGCATCGAGCCCGATGTTCCCACTCGAACGAACGTGTCGGCGCCCACCTTCACGAGTTCCTCCATCGCGATCGCCGCGGACGGGCATCCGATGCCGGTCGATGTCACGGAGACCCGTTCGCCGTCGAGCGTGCCTGTCCACGTCTCGTATTCGCGATTCTTCGCCACGAGCACGGGATCGTCGAAGAGCCGCGCGATGGGCTCGCAGCGACCGGGGTCCCCCGGCAGGAACACGTAGCGACCGACCTCGCCGGGCGCTACCTGGATGTGGTGCTGGCGCTCGTCGGCGCTCGTTGCTGGCATTCTTGGTCGCTTTCTTATTTCTTGAAGGAGAAGAGGATCGCCGCGAGGATGATCCCCGCGAAGATGGTTGCCGAGATCAGGAACGTCACGAACACGAACACCGACGAGAACTGGATCTCCCCGGCGAGGCTCCATGTGCCGCGCATGATCGAATACGTCGACAGGCCGGCGACGACGAGGGCGCCGACGATGCCGACCACCCAGTCGCTCGGACGGCCGCGCACCTGGCGGTAGCTCGTCTTGACGCCGTTCGAGCCGAATCCCCTCGACTCGAGTGAGATCGACAGTTGCTGCACGCGCTCGATCGCACCCACGAAGACGGGAACGAAACTCGGAAGCACTGCCGCGAAGCCGGTGCCCTTCATGCCGCGCGATTTCTGGGCGCTCAGGATGATCCCGACCTCGCGCTGGAACACGGGAATGAGCTGCAGCGTCATCGCGAGCATGAAGTTGAGCGTGTACGGCACTTTGAGCTTCGCGAACGACGTGAACAGGTCGCTCGGGTGGGTCGTCATGACCATCACGAGCGCGATGATGAGCGACGCGACGATTCGCCCGAGGAGCACGAAGCCGTAGTAGAGGCCGTCCCCGTAGAGCGGGAGTGGCCCGAGGCTCGCCACCTCGGTCCACGGCCGTTCAACCGCCGGCGCGATGATCTGCAGCGCGAGCAGCGACGAACCGACCGGCACGAGGATGAGGCAGGCCTTGAGCAGCGGCTTCGTGACGCCCGCGATCGGGGCGAGTATGAAAGCGAACACCGCCATCGAGTACAGGATCACGATGTTCTGGGTGGAGAACGCGAGAACGACATACCCGACGACCCATACGAGCTTCGCGAGCGGGTTGATGCGGTGGATTATCGAGTTGCCCGGGATCATCGCGATCGGAAGGGCTGCTTGCATCGACATGTAGGTCTTCTCTCTCAGCTCGCGACTTCGGCCGCGGGGGATGCGGTCTTGGCCTTGCGGCCCACCCGGGAGGCGATGTCTGCGGCGAGCTCCGCCGGGGTCAGCGCAACGGGCCCACCGAAGGGGACCACGGTCTGCAGGGCGATCTCGGTCACCTGGGGCGCCTGGAGGTTGGTGCGCGCCATGAGCGCCTTGTCGGCGAACACCTCGCGAGGAGTGGCGTCGGCGATGATCTCGGTGTTCTTCATCACGATCACGCGCTCCACGACGTCCGCGAGCAGCGGCATGTCGTGGGAGACGCACACGACCGTAGTGCCCTCTTCGCGCAGTCGCCTCATGAGGTCGTTGATGATTTGCGTGGTGTTATGGTCCTGGCCCGTCGAGGGCTCGTCGAAAATGATGATCGACGGCCGCATCGCGACGATGGATGCGATTCCCACGAGCTTGCGAATGGGAAAACTGACCCGATAGGGATGCTCCTCGATCACGTCCTGCAGGCCGAAGAACTCGACGGCCTCGGCGACGCGCACGGCGATGTCATCCTCGGTCACGCCGATGTTCCGCGGCCCGAACTCGAGCTCGGCCTGCACCGTGCGGGCGAAGAGCTGGTGGTTCGGGTTCTGGAATACGTAGCCGACATGGGCAGCCATCTGCTGCACGGTGTGCTTCGCAGCATCGATGCCGTTGATGATCACCGATCCGGAGGTGGGCTTGAGCAGCCCGTTGAAGAGCTTGGTGAGGGTCGTCTTGCCCGAGCCGTTCTGGCCGATGATGCCGATGATCTCGCCGCGCTCGACCTTCAGATCGACGCCGCCGAGGGCGACGACGTTGCCCGTCGGGTAGACATAGCGCGCATCGCGGATATCGATCGCGAGCGGCACGTCCGTTGTCGTGGAGTCAGGCATTCTTCGCTCCCAGCAGCTCGTTGATGGCGGAGACCGCCGGTTCGGTGGTGATGGGGACCTGGCCCTTCCACAGGCCGTACTCCGAGCCGAGCACTCGAGCGAGCGCCGCGCTCTCGGGCACCCTCAGCTTGAGCGCGTCGAGCTCGTCGACCCTGCTGAAGATCTCCTGGGGCGTGCCGTTCATCACGATGCGACCGGCGTCGAGCACGATCACCCGGTCGGCGTAGCGCGCCATCACTTCGACCTCGTGCTCGATGACGATCACGGTCATCCCGCGCTCGCGATTGAGTTTCGCGGCCATGTCGAAGACTTCCTGCTTGCCGATGGGATCGAGGTTCGAGGTCGGCTCGTCCATGATGAGGATCTGGGGCTTCATCGCGAGCACGGCGGCAATCGCGAGGCGCTGCTGCTGCCCGCCGGAGAGCCCGAGCGGCGAGCGCTCCTCGAAGCCGCCGAGCCCGACCAGTTCGAGCGTTTCGGGGATGATCCGCCGCATCTCCTCGTACGGAACGCCGGCGTTCTCGAGCCCGAGCGCGACCTCTTCGGCGGCGGACATCTGGCTCATCTGGAACTCGGGGTTGTCGAAGACCATACCCACGAGCTTCGACATCTCGCGTACGGGGTACTCGGAGACATCGAGACCGCCGACGAGCACCGTGCCGGTGAGCTCGCCGCCGAGCATGGTGGGCACGACGCCGTTGACGCACAGCCCGAGGGTCGTCTTGCCCGCGCCGTTGAGGCCGAGGACTGCCACGTACTCCCCCGGCTGGATCTCGAGGGAGATGGAGTGCAGGGCCGGTTCGTCGGTTCCGGCGTAGGTGTATGTGACGTCGGTGAAGCTGATGATGGGGTCAGACATTGCTCTCCTTGGATCGGGGGCGGCGAGTCCGTCGGGCGCGCCGCCCCCGGTCACGATCGGTGTCAGGCTGCAGCGGATCCTGCGGTGACGGCGAGGAAGATCACGACGATGAGCACGCCGATGACGATTCCCGCGACGGCCAGGAGGATGCCCTTGAGCGGCGTCGCCTTGACGATGTCGATGTTCTGCGTCAGCGACTTCGGCAGCGCCTCGATGACCGCCAGGGCCACGAAGCCGCCGATGATCTTGTCGGCGAGCGACGTGAGGATGTTCGACGAGAACACCGAGCCGACGAGGTTCTGGCCCACCGCGAGGAACGTGCCTGTGAGCGCGTCCGCGCCGTTGCCCGTTGCACCGCCGAAGACCAGCACGATGATCGGGGCCGCAACGATTGTGCACGCAACCGCGACGATCACGTTGAGGATGAAGAACCGCGGGATGGTGCGGCCCATCTTCCAGGAACGCACGCCGTAACCCCAGATGAGGGCGCCGACGACGTTGACGAGCGCGAACGGCAGGCTCACCGGGCCGCTGATGAGCGCGGACCCGCCGTTCGTGAGAACGCCGACAAGGGCGCCCCACCACGGGCCGAGCACGATCGCGGAGATCGCCGTGCCGATCATGTCGAGGTAGACGGGCAGCCGCAGCGCGGAGGCGATGTAGCCGCCGACGATGTTCAGGGCCACGCACACTGGGATGAGCGTGACGATCAACGTCGTCGGCAGGTTGTTGCGGTTCATGCGGCTGCTCTTTTGCGGAGCGGCTACGGGGGCAGTGGTCATTGCATTGCCTTTCGAGTGATGGGTGTTTCTTGTTGACCCGGCGACTCTGCCGGGTGGTTGGAGAAATACGGCGTGTCCGATTGGGACATCACGCCTCCTGCGCTCTCGTGGAGCATGCCCGCGGCGACTTCGCCTCGGGAATCGCACCCTGGTGAGGGCACGAGGATCGGAACCGGCGACGAATCATCGCCAGAGTGACGGCACCGCTGACGGCCGTCAAGAGCGGAACGCATCTGCGAGAAACGAGACGAAAATCTGCGCATCCGCGCGCCGTACGACCCGGGCGGTGCGCGGCTCGAGCGACCAGGGCCGGTCGTCGACGACCATGGCACCGAGGGTGTGCTCGCCCCTCGTCTCGACGTGCACGGGGTACTCGCCCGACTCGGTGATGACCTCGGGATGCACGAGATAGGCCACGCACAGCGCGTCGTGAACGGGTGCCGTGAGCTTCGCGGCATCCGGGGCGTCAGGGTAGTTGCCGATGCGATGCCGGATGAGGGAGCTCGATCCTCGGGATGCGCGCGTGCCGATGCCGTCGAAGACCGCGCAATCGGCGAGGCTTACGGGCGCGGAGTGCGTCGCATCGAGCGGGAAGATCGTCACGTCGCGCAGTCCCGCGCTGAGAACCGCCTCGGCCGCCTCCGGATCGACCCAGAAGTTGAACTCGGCCGCGGGCGTGACGTTGCCCCAGCCGATGGCGCCGCCCATGATCACGAGCCGAGGAATCCTTGCGGCCAGACGCGGTTCCGCGGCGAGAGCGAGCGCGACATTCGTGAGCGGGCCGACCGCGACGAGCACGGTATCGGCGAACTCGTCGCTCAGGTAGCTGTCGATGAGGAACTGCACCGCGTTCTGCTGCTGCACCGGTGTGGTGGAGGGCGGAAAGTCGAGGTACGCCACCTGGAACGCCGGCTTGTCACCGTTGAGAACATCCCGCGGCACAGGGAAATCGGGGCGCACGAGCGGCCTCGGCGCTCCCGCGTACACGGGTACGGTCGAGCCGATGTGGTCGAGCACCCGCAGGGAGTTCTCCGTCGTGTTCGCGAGCGGAACATTGCCGTTGACCGTGGTGACCGCGACGAGTTCGAGCTCGGGGTGCGTGGCGGCCGACATGATCGCCACAGCATCATCGGAACCGGTGTCGCAATCGATGATGAGGCGCGTGGTCATGGAATGGGTTCTCCTTATCGGCGGGCGAGATGTGTCGTGATGCGCAATTGCGCGCTGTCGATCCAGACGTCTGAGTACTCGACGGGACTGCCGTCGACGAGCACGGTGAGTTGCTGAAGCAACTGCACGGGCGAGCCCGGCGCGAGGCCGAGCCGCTCGGCGACAGCCGCATCGGCTCCGATCGCCGAGAACGTGCGGCTGGCGGAGTCGATCTCGAGCCGGTAGCGCTCCTCCAGCACCGAGAACAGCGTCACCTCCGCGAAGTCGATCGTCTCGATGCCGGGAGCGACGTCGGTGCGCACGTAGTTGTGCAGAAGGGCGACGGCGTGCTCGTGCGTGCCGCGCACGCGCACGAGCAGCAGCACCGTCTGCCCCCGCGGCACCTTGAGGGCTCGCGCGACGGAAGCCGGCGGCGTCACGAGTTCGGCCGAGATCACGCTCGTCTGCAGGGGAATGCCCTGGCTCGCGAAGTCCTCGGAGAGGGTGCTGAGCTTCTGGGCGACGGGGGCGGCGGGCCGGGCATCCGCGACGAACGTGCCCCGGCCCTGTACTTGCGTGAGGATGCCGTCCTCGGTGAGCGTCTGGAGCGCGCGACGCAGCGTGCCCCGGCTCACCCCCAGCTCCCGAGCGAGTTCGGGTTCGGCCTTGAGGCGGAACTTCTCCGGCCACTGCCCCGACGCGATCATCGAACGCAGGCTGTCGGAGATCTGGGAGTGCAGGGACTCCGGCGCGTCGCGATCGAGGTCGGCAGGCGTCGCCCCGAGGGAGAACATCTCCATCGTCAGTAGCTCCCCGTCGCCTCGGTCGCCGTGCCCGTGACGATCTCGATGCCCGCGCTCGTGCCCACGAGGTCGGCGCCCGCCCCGATGAGGGCCGTGACTTGAGCGAGCGACTTGATCGATCCGGATGCCTTGACCCGCGCCCTGCCCGCGGCGGCCCCTACGAGCCACGCGATGCCCTGCGGGTTGGCGGTCTCTATGGCCCCGCTGCTCGCGTTCTTGAGCCAGGACGCACCGGCCTGAAGAGAGAGCTCGACGCCTGCCGCCCGTTCGGCGGGGGTGAGCAGGGGCAGCTCGAGCATGACCTTGATGGGCACGCCCGCCGCCCGCACGACGCCGGCGATGTCGTCGGCGAACTCGTCGAACATGCCGCTCTTGAGCCAGCCCACCTGCACGCCGATGTCGATCTGGGTTGCGCCGAGTCGAGCGAGTTCCGCCGCTTCGCGGGCCTTGCCCTCTGATGTCATCGATCCGACGATGGGAAAGTCGAGCGCCGAGGCGATCGTGAGTCCCGTGCCGGCGAGTTCGCGAGACACGAGCCCGACCCACGAGCCGGGCACCATCGCGCCTTCGAATCCGTACGTCACACATTCCCGCGCGTGCTCGAGGATCCGCTCGCGTGTCGTACCCGCCTCGATGAAAGTGTGCTGGATGTACCGGGCAGCGTCTGCGGGCCCGAGGGCGTCAGCCATGCGACCGCCCTCCCTGCGCCGAGGACCCAGCTGAATCGAGCAGCGAGAGGATGCCGTCGCGAGTCGGCAGGGACGGCACGACATCCTCGATCGTGACGGCATGCGCCCCCGCGGCGGCGGCGAATCGAGCGGCCTCGTGGAGGGTCATCCCCTCGACGATGCCGACGGCGAGGGCCGCCGTGAAGGCGTCACCCGCGCCCGTCGTGTCGACGACGGCGGGCACCGGAACGGGCGCGACGGCGTGGGATTCCGAGCCGTCGCGCACGATCACGCCCTCTGTGCCGAGGGTCATGACGACGGCGCACCCGGTCGCCGAGGCCAGAGCCTCCGCGGCGACGGCGGGCGACAAGCCCGTGCTGCCGAGCAGCATTGCCGCTTCGATCGAGTTGGGCGTGACGGTGTCGACGAGGGCCCAGTCGGCTGCAGAGAGATCGGCGGCCGGGGCGGGATTGAGCAGCGTGGGAGTGCCCTCTTCGCGCGCGATCCCGAGGGCGCGCACCGCGACGGGGACGGGAACTTCGAGGGAGACGACTAGCAACTCGGCTTCGCGGATTCGCTCGCGGAATGATTCCACGTCGTCGGGGCTCAGTGCGGCGAGCGCCCCTGGGGCGATCGAGATGCGGTTCTCCCCCGCGGCGTCGACGGTGATGAACCCGGTCATCGTGGGGCCGCCCGGTGTCACGACGCCCGTGGCGTCGACCCCCTCGGCTTCCCAGAGGGCGATCGCGTCGCGACCTGCCGCGTCTGCGCCGATGGCCGTGAAGAGTGCGACGGCGTGACCGAGGCGGGAGATGGCAATGGCCTGGTTTGATCCCTTGCCGCCCGGGCCGATGCTCAGGATGCCGTCGGCGACCGTTTCACCGGGCGCCGGGGCTCGGCGGACGCGCATGGTGAGGCCCACGCCGTACCCGCCGACAACCGCGATCATCCTTGACCACCCTGACTAACCCATTCGCGCATGGACAACCATGTACAAATGGGAACCTAGCGACGAGGGTTCCAGCGCAGCAAGAGGTTGCTCACATGAGCAGCGGAAGCCGCCCTGTGCGCGAAATAGCGCAGGTCAAGCGCGGTTGCGCTGAAGACGCGCCGCTTGGCGGTAGGTGAGATAGACCCACAGCACGATCGCGAGGGCGGCAATCGTCAGCAGCGTGAACGCGATCCAGTTGGCGTCGAGCATGAGCACGACACCGGCAGTGATCACCGTGATCGCGGCCGCTGCGATCTTCGAACCGGCTTTGAGGCGGAGCGCGTGAACGGCATCCGGGTCGGTACGGTCCTTGCGGTGCAGCAAGTGGTCGCCGATGCCGTCGACTGCGGCGAACACCGCACCGGCGTACGCGACTGCGCACCCGAGCATCCCCCAGAGGTTGATCCCATCGGCGTCGCCACCCACTGCCATCACGAGAGTGAAGAATGCGTCCATGTCCACAGATGCTAGGCCCCCTGCGAGCCGCCACTCAACATCGACACCGGGCTATGCCGTCGAGTTGCCGGCCTCCTCGAAGTACCGGGACCACGACTCCTGGCGCTCCCGCTCCCAATTCGCCCAATCCACCGGATGCCCGTGCAGCAAGTCACCCAGCTGATCGAGGTTCACGAGCCAGTCCGCGCGCACGGTCGGCTCGAACGCGGGCTCGATCGCTGAGTCGACCGTGAGTCGAAGTCGTGTGCTCGTCGCCCTGTTGCCGCCGCCCAGCTCGTCGAGCTCGAAGATGAGCCGGCCGATGTTGGACGTGTCGACGTCGAGGCGCTCGAGCGGGGTCATGAGCACGATGCGGCCGAATGTGTCCGGCCTGCCAACGCGGTGGGTCCAGCTCAGGTTGTACTCGCCGCCGACCTCCGGTGTCACGACCGCCTCGGCGAGCCAGCCGGAGACCATCTCGGCGTCAACGAGCGCATCCCAGACGATGATCCGGGGAAACTCGTAGTCGCGCGCGAACGCGAGGGGTGCACCGCTCATCTCCCCCACTGTACGGCGCACCACTGCCACGCGCCTGGCATCGGCACCGGCCAATAGGCTGTCGGAATGACTTCGCCCAGCCCCGCCCCGCGCCGCAATCGCGTACTCGTGGCGGTCGACATCGCGGTGGGCATCCTGTTGCTCGTGTTCTGCGTGCTCGTCTCTCTCGTCGTGATCACGCAAGCGCTCGCCTACGGCGGCCTTCACGCGCAGTGCGGCACCGGGCCGTTCGAGGGCATCACGTGCAACGCGGTCGTACTGTCGATCGTCGTGTACGGCCTCATGGCCGTCGCCGTGCTCACGGCATTCATCGCGTTCGGCATGGTCATCGTCAATATCATCCGCAAGCGCTTGGTGTTCTACTGGCCGCTCGCGGCGATCGTCGTCACGGTCGCGCTGTTCTATGTCGGCAGCTGGCTCGCGGGGCTGACGCTGCCATGACCGCGAACACCGTCGCCCTTGCTGTCGACCTCGGGGGGACCAAGATCGAGGCCGCGCTCATCGACCCGGCGGGCGCGCTGCTGCCCGGGAGCCGGTTCCGGGAGCCCACCGGCCGCGCATCCTCGACGGAGCAACTCGCGGCGAACGCAGCCGCCGCCGTGCGCAACGCTCTCGCGGCCCTTCCCGAAGGGGCGAGGCTCGTCGGCGCAGGCATCGGCAGTGCCGGTCCCATCACCGTCGGGCCCGGCTGGGTCTCTCCCCTCAATCTCCCGTCCTGGCGCGACTTTCCCCTGCGCGATCTCGTGGCAGATCTCGTGCCCGGGCTGCCCGTGACGCTGCGCATGGACGGCGAATGCATCACGCTCGCCGAGCACTGGGTGGGCTCCGCCCGCGGCGAAGACAACCTCATGGGGATGGTCGTGTCGACCGGGATCGGCGGCGGGCTCATCCTCGGCGGTCATGCCGTCGCGGGACCCACCGGCAACGCCGGGCACATCGGTCACGTCGAGGTGGGCGGATTCGACGACCCCTGCGATTGCGGCGGCACCGGTTGCGTCGAGGCGGTCGCGTCTGGACCGAAGACCACGGCGTGGGCGCAGCGCCAGGGATGGGTCGGCGCCACGGGCGAGGAACTCGCGGTGAGCTACGCGGCGGGAGACGAAATCGCGATCGCCGCCGTGCGGCGCTCGGCGCGCGCGGTCGGGCAGGCCATCGCCTCCGCCACCGCCCTCGTCGACCTCGACCTCGTCGCGATCGGGGGCGGCTTCTCGCGAGTCACGCCCGATTACGTGCCGCTCATTCGCGAGGCGATCGCCGAGCGCGCACCGTTCCCGTTCGTCGCGAAGGTGCGAGTGATCGCATCCGGACTCTCCGGCGACGGGCCGCTCATCGGTGCCGCTGCCCTCATCCATCGCGCCGGGCTCGTCGACTAGTAGCCGATCTCGTCCTCGACGAACTTCGGCCTCGACAGCGCAATGGCGCTCCACACGGCGACAAGGCTCGTCGCGGCGAGGAACACGAGGGGCCAGGCCCATCCACCGGTGAGGTCGTGGATGAGCCCGATCGCGAACGGGCCGAGCGCCCCGAGCGCGTAGCCCACGCTCTGCACGAATCCGCTGAGCGCGGCCGACGCTTCAGGGCTGCGCGTGCGCAGGTTGATGAGCACGAGGCAGATCGGAAAGATCACGGTTCCCGCGCCACAGAGCAGCACCCACAGCCACGTTCCGGTGGCGGGCAGCAGCATGAGCCCCGCATATCCCAGGATGATCACCGCGGTGCCACCGAGAATCAGCAACCCGACGTTGCGCATGCGCGCGGCGAGGGCCGGCACGACAAGGGCAAGCGGAATGCCGACGAGCCCGAACAGCGACAGCATCGCGCCCGCCTGCACGGGGGCGAGACCCGCCGATTCGATGAGCAGCTCGGGCAGCCACGCGAACATCGCGTAGAAGCTGATGGAGGACATCGCGAATGCCACCATGATGGCCCAGGCCGTGCGCGACCCCCACATCGTGCGGAGCAGACCGGCCGGGGCCGGAGCGATCACGGTCTCGGAGCGCAGCCGTTCGCGGCGCGCTCGCGCCCACTCGACGACCCACGGCACGATCGCGAGCACCGCGAGCGCCGACCACGAGGCGACCGAAACTCGCCACCCGGCGCTCTGCGCGATCGGTGCGGCGAGAATCGCCGGGATGGCCGCCCCGAGAGAAACGAGGGGAACGTACCCCGAGGTGACGAAACCGATGCGATCGGGAAAGTACTTCTTGACCGCGGGAGGCAGGAGCACATTGCCGAAGCCCATGCCCGCGAGGGCCACCACGCCGCCGATCGCGAGCGCGGCATAGCCGTCGATGACGCGCAGCACAGGTCCCACGACCATGGCGACGCACGCGAGCACAAGACTCGCTTCGAGACCGATCCGCCGTGCCACGAGCGGTGCCACGAGCCCGCAGGCCGCGAAGGCGATCGGCGGGAGCATCCCGAGCACACCGAGTCCGACGTTGTCGAGCGGCACGTCTCCCGAGATCTCGGCGACGATGGGCGAGATCGCCGAGACGGCCGTTCGGAGATTGAGGGCGACGAGCAGGATGCCGACGACGGCTGCGATGCGTCCCGCCCACGGTTGCCGCTCGACGCTGGACTGCACCACCCGAGTCTAGGCTGCGGGTGCCTCGTCGCCGGGTCGAGGGGGCACGCCCAGGACGGAGCGGATGCGCTGCTCGTCGGCTCGCATTTGCGCGACGAGCTCATCGACGCCGGGAAACTTGCGCATGCCCCTGATGTAGTCGACGAAGGCGATCTCTACGGTGTGATCGTAGAGGTCAAGGTTCTCGTCGAGCACGTGCGCTTCGACCTGCTTCTCGGGAACGCCCTCGAAGGTCGGATTGTTGCCGATCGACACGGCGGCCGGATAGCGCTCGCCGTCGACCGAGAGCCAGGCGGCGTACACGCCGTCGGCGGGCACGTACCCTTCGAGATCCGGCGACAGGTTGGCAGTCGGATACCCGAGCGTGCGGCCGCGCTGCTCGCCGTGCACGACGACCGAGCGGATCGCGGGAAGCGACCCCAGCAGGTCGGCGGCCTCTCGCACGCGACCCTCCCCCAGCAGTTCGCGGATCCAGGTGGACGACACCCGGCGTTCGCCCTGCGGTGCGACGTCGTCGAGAACCACGACCTCGAAGTCGTTCGCTCGGCCGAGCTCCTGAAGCATCGCGACGTCACCGGCTCCCCTGGAGCCGAACCGGAAGTCGGCGCCCGCGAGCACGACCCGGGCCCGCAGGGCACCGACGAGAACCGACTCGACGAACTCGGCCGCCGGCATCTCGCTCATCGCGCGGTCGAACGTGAGCATGAGGGTCGCGTCGAGACCCGTTCGCTCGAGCAGCCTGAGCTTCTGCTCGTTGCTCACGAGCGCGTCGGGACAGCTCTCCGGACGGATGACGCTGAGCGGGTTGCGATCGAATGTCACGACGACCGCGAGCAGGTCGCGCCGCGCGGCCTCGGACCGCAGACGCTCGATGACGGCCCGGTGACCGCCGTGCACGCCGTCGAATTTGCCGACCGTCACGGCGGTGCGGCCCAGATCCGCCGGCACCTCGGCCAGGGCGCGGAACAAGCGCATCAGTTGCTTGCCTCCTGGGCCACAGCCACGCGAGGGCGCATGCGGCGCAGCCACAGCATGCCGAGCACGGGAAGCACGAGCGGGATGAACAAGTAGCCCCGGCCGAAGTACGACCACACGGTATCTGCGGGGAACAGCACGGGGTCGAACAGGCTCAGCGCGCCGACGACGAGCACACCGATGAACTCGAAGACGATGGTGATCCAGGCCACCCGGTACCACGTGTCGCCGCGCTTGAGCAGCGCGATCGTCGCCCCGATGTAGACCACTCCCGCGAGGGCCGAGAGCAGGTAGGCGACGGGAGCCACCTCGAACCTGCTGATGATCTGCACGACGGAGCGCGCGGTCGCGGCGAGGGCAAGGATCGCGTACACCGCGATGAGCACGCGGCCGACGCCGACCGCGCGCGAGGAACCGTTGTTTGCCATCGAGACAACTTTAGGCGGTGCGCCAACCCGCTTCTGACGGCAGTCAGGCCGCCTGCACAAACCAGATCTGACCCATGCGGTAGACCATGACAGCGATCGAGAGGCACGCGACACCGAGGATGACCGTGCTCCAGCGATTGCGCTCGATGAGCGCCCACAGCACCGCGGCGGGCGGGATGAGCACAGCGGAGACGAGGTAGACCCAGAACTCCAGTCCGCTCCCCGTCGGCACATTGCCGGTCGCGGGGGCGACGAGCGCGACAACGAGCTGCACCACGAGCAGCACCTCGACGAGCAGCACGGCGCCGAGCGTGTAGTCGTTGGGGGTGCGGCCGGCGAACCCGAGCACCAGGCAGAACAGGCCCGCGAGCACGGCGACGCCCTCTTGCGCCCAAGTGAACCAGTCGATCATGCGCCCACGATATCCGGGGGGAAGTTGGCGAGCACCCGGGCTCGGCCGTCCACCGCCTCGACGAGGCCCACGAGGGTGCCGTCGGGTGCGATTGCGGCCAGCGGGCCGGCTGGAGCCGTCGGGATCGCGATGCGCTTGCCGTTCGCGAGCGCGCTCGCCTCCCCCGCGTCGAGGTCCAGTCGCGGAAACAGCACCGTCGCCGCTTCGGCGGGCGGGATGAGCCGCTCGGGCAGGGTCTCGTCGAGCGCGACCGCCTGCTCGACCGAGAACGGGCCGACGCGAGTTCGACGCAGCATCGTGAGATGCCCGCCCGCCCCGAGGTTCTCGCCCAGGTCGCGCGCGAGAGCCCGGACATACGTGCCGGATGAGCACGCTACCCGCACGTCGACGTCGATCCACTCTCCCCGCGCGATTCGGAGCACGTCGAAGGTGTGGATCGTGACCGCACGCTCGGCGAGCACGACCTCCTCGCCTTCGCGGGCTCGCGTGTATGCGCGCTTGCCGTCCACCTTGATGGCACTCACGCTGCTGGGGCGCTGCATGATGTCGCCGGTGAGAGCCGCGACACCGGCGGCGATCGCGTCATCCGTTGCCCCTGTGACATCGCCCCTCGAGAGCAATTCACCCTCGGCGTCGTCGGTCGTGCTCGCAGCACCGAGCCGGATGGTCGCCGTGTACTCCTTGTCGAGCCCCACGAGGAAGGTGAGCAGGCGCGTCGAACTGTTGGCTCCGAGCACGAGCAACCCGGTCGCCATGGGGTCGAGCGTGCCGGCGTGGCCGACCTTGCGGGTTCCGATCAACCTGCGGGCGCGCGCGACCACGTCGTGGCTCGTGAGCCCTGCAGGCTTGTCGACGAGAAGGATGCCGCTCGCGGGGTTGCTCGGCGCTCGACTCACCCGCCGATCATAACCGCAGGGGCGCGCGCCGGATGGAGGGCCACCGGCCGTAGTATCTGACCATGCAGATAGGCGTGATCGGTGCGGGTGCGGTCGGCGGCGCCATCGCAGCCCTTCTCGCTCGCGGCGGGCACGATCTCGAGGTGACGGCACGCGGCGATCATCTCGCGGCGATCCGTGATCAGGGGCTACGGCTCACGGGGGCGTGGGGCGACCACACGGCCTTCGTCGAGGCCAACGAGACCCTCACGCGCGGCCCCGAGCTCGTGATCGTGGCGACCAAGGTGCAGGATGCCGCTGCCGCCATCCGCGACAACATCCAACTGCTGCGCGGTGTGCCGGTGGTCGTCGTGCAGAACGGGCTCGACGGAATCGCCATCGCCAAGGCGGCATCGCCTCGCTCCGACGTCGTCGGCGCCCTCGCTACTTTTGCGACCTCATACGTCTCCCCGGGAGAGATCGCGATCACGACACCCGGCCCGACGTACCTCGGCGTCGCGGCCGAGGAGAACGATGTTCCCGCCCGCTACGCCGCACGGGTGCTCGATGCCGTGATGCCGACGACGGTCATTCCGAACTTCGCGGGCGCGCAGTGGACGAAACTCGTCATCAACCAGATCAACGCCCTGCCTGCCATCACGGGACTGAGCGCACAAGAAGTCATCTCCCGGTGGCCGTTGCGGCGAATCATGACAGCGAGCATGCGCGAGAACGTGCGCATCGGACTCGCAAGCCACGTGCACTTCGAGACCCTGCAGACTCTCAGCCATCGCCGCCTGCGCCTGTTCGCCGCGATGCCGCTGTGGGTCGGGCAGGTGCTCCCCGCCCTCATGGGTCGTCGCCTCGGCAAGCGCCCCAACCCCGGCTCGACCCTGCAGAGCATCCGCCGCGGCAAGCCGACCGAGATCGACTATCTCAATGGGGCCGTGGTGCACGCAGCGGAGAAGATCGGTCGCACGGCCCCCGTCAACGCCCGGCTGGTCGAACTCGTGCATGCGGTGGAGCGGTCGGGCGAGTTCCTCTCCCCCGCCGACGTCGTCGCGGAGGTATCGCGCCGCTCGCTCCCGGCAGCCGAACAGCCTGCCTAGCAAGCGTCAACGAACACTCTCCGGGGGTGATCGGGGTCGGTGTTGTCGACGATGGCGCTCGCGCGCCGCCGCGGGTCGGCCTCGGCGAGGTACAGTTTCTGGCCGCCCGGATAGCGCGGACTCCTGCCCGCCGCGCCGTCCAGCTCGAACAGCCGCTGCTGCGCCACCTCGTCGTCGGCGTCGAGCCAGATCGACCAGTTCCAGATGCCGCGCAGTTCCGGCCGGTGCAGGAATGCACCATCCACGATAAGGGTCGCATCCTGCGGGCCGGTCTTCCAGTCCATCTCGATCTGGGCGTCACGCTGCACATCGAACGCCTCAGTGACGAAGCCCGTGCTGCCCCCGAGCCGGAACGGCTCGATCAGCACGCGCCGGAACAGCTCGTAGTCGAACGAGTCGTAGTAGTAGCCCTCGGCCGAGTCCACACCGCGGACGTATCGCTCCGCTCGCGGCTTGTGAAAGCGATCGACGGATGCCCGGAACACCGCGTGCCCGCCCCGGCCGAGTCGCTCGGCGAGGGCATCCGCGAACGGCCGCTTACCGGCCCCGTCGATGCCGTCGACTGCGAGGAGAGTGCGTCCGTTGCGGTAGTTGTGCGTGAACTCGTCGGCGAGGGAGTCCAGGACGTCGCGCTTGAGGGGCGTCCATCGGGTTGCTGCCATGCAGTCAGTCTAGGTTTGAGCGGTGGAGATCGACGAGGCCGTGAACGCGTGGTTCACCGCCAACCGCCGCGACCTGCCGTGGCGCGCGCCCGGCTTCAGTGCGTGGGGAATCCTCGTGAGCGAGATCATGCTGCAGCAGACGCCCGTTGTGCGAGTTATTCCGCGCCTGGTGCAGTGGCTCGAGCGCTGGCCGACGCCCGCCGCCCTCGCAGCCTCCCCGCCCGGTGACGCCGTGCGAGCGTGGGAGCGCCTCGGGTACCCACGCCGCGCCCTCAACCTCCACGCCGCCGCGACGGCGATCACCGAGCGCCACGGGGGCGTCGTGCCGTCGGATCTGCCGTCGCTGCTCGCCCTGCCCGGCATCGGCGACTACACCGCTCGCGCGGTCGCCGCCTTCGCGTACGGCGAGCGGCATCCCGTGGTCGACACCAACGTGCGGCGTGTGATCGCCCGTGCCATCGAGGGGCGGGCCGTGGCGGGACCACCCTCGACGCGCCGCGACCTCACCGCAATGGAAGCGCTACTGCCGGCAGACGAGTCGGATGCGCGGCTCTTCAATGCCGCCATGATGGAGCTCGGCGCGATCGTCTGCACCGCCCGTGCTCCGCGCTGCGACGCCTGCCCGATCTCGGGCTCGTGCCTCTGGCGCGCGGAGGGCTACCCGCCGTACCTCGGGGCGAAAGCTCCGGTGCAGAAGAGGTTCGAGGGCTCGGACCGCCAGGTGCGGGGGCTCATCATGGCGCAACTGCGGGCAAGCGACATCCCGGTCACCGGCGCCGAACTCGAGGGCGTCTGGCCCGATGACGTACAGCGTACGCGAGCGCTCGCGGGCCTGGCCGCCGACGGACTCGCCGTCGAGCGCGACGGGGCTTTCGAGCTGCCGTAGACGGCTGTCGGGCTGGCCGGGCAGACTTGAGGGGTGCCGGAACTCCCCGAAGTGCATGCCCTCGCGGCGGATCTCGACTCGCGCCTGCGTGGACGCGTCGTCGACCGGTTGCAGCTCGTGTCGTTCGCGGCCCTCAAGACCTTCGACCCGCCGGTCTCGGCGCTCAACGGCGAGACGGTGCGCGGGGTCGGGCGGCACGGAAAGTTCCTCGATATCGAGATCGGCGACCTGCACCTCGTCATGCACCTCGCGCGAGCGGGGTGGGTTCGCTGGAGGGATGCCGCCCCGACGGCCGGCACGGGTCGCCCCGGCAAGGGACCGCTCGCGGCGCGGCTCGTGCTCGACGACGGCTCAGGGTTCGACGTCACGGAGGCGGGCACCAAGAAGAGCCTCGCGATCCACCTCGTGCGCGATGCCGCCGAAGTGCCGGGCATCGCGCGCCTCGGTCCCGAGCCGCTCGATCCCGGCTTCACCGAGGACGTGCTCTCGGGCATCCTCGCCACGGCAGGCCGTGCACAGATCAAAGGCGTGCTTCGCAGCCAGTCGATCATCGCGGGAATCGGCAACGCCTACTCCGACGAGATCCTGCACGCGGCGAAGATGTCGCCATACAAGCCGGCGGCTATGGCTCCCGATGACGTGGCGCGCCTGTACACGGCGATGCAGGACACGCTCAGGGCCGCGATTGCCCGCGCGGACGGACTCGCGGCGTCCGAGCTCAAAGCGGAAAAGAAGTCGAACCTGCAGGTGCACGGGCGCAACGGCCAGCCGTGCCCCGTGTGTGGCGACACCGTGCGGCAGGTGCGATTCGCGGACTCGACGCTCGAGTACTGCCCCACCTGTCAGACCGGCGGCAAACCGCTCGCCGATCGGGTGCTCTCCCGACTGCTCAAGTAGTCGCGCCGCTCAATTAGCTGCGCTGTCGGCACCCGGCGGGTAGGTGAGCGGATCCCATTCCCGCACCTCGTGACGCCCGACCAGCCCTTCCGTCACGAACGGATCGACCGCTATGAAGCGCTCGGCCGCCTCGCGGGAACGGAAGACCGCCATCGACCCCGGCGAACCGGGCGCGGAGACATCGAGGAAGGCGCCGATCGACTCGAGCTCTCCCCCACGCGCAAACTCATCGAGGTAGGCGCGGTGACGCGGATACACCTCCATGAGCTGGCCGCGTTCGACGCCATCGGCAATGTAGTACATCGTCACATAGAGCACGCCGACGATCCTAGACCGACCGACGCTAAGTGCCCTGCCCGAGCAGCTAGCGGGCGTCATCCTCGTCGAAGTCGTCGTCTTCGATGACCCTGGGCTTGACGTAGGGGTCTTCGTCGCCCGCGTATTGCGCCGTGCGCTTGAGGTTCTCCACTTCGGCATCGCGCGCCGCAGCCTCGGTCAATAGGGAGTCGATGAGGGCCGCGTTCTCCGGGATGCCGTCGGCGATGAACTCGAGCGACGGCGTGAGCCGCGCCGTGATGTTCTTTCCGACCTCGCTGCGGATCATTCCCGTCGCCGACTTGAGCGCCGCAGCCGTATCCGCGCGCTCCAAGTCGGAGCCGTAGACCGTGTAGAAGACGGAGGCGTGCTGGAGGTCTCCTGTCACCTTGACGTCGGTGATGGTCACGAAACCCACGCGCGGGTCTTTGATACCGCGCTCGAGGGTCTTCGCCACGATCACCTTGATCCGGTCCGCCATCTTCGCGGCACGCGCTGCGTCAGCCATCTTTGTTGCCCTTCTGCCTACGGGGTTTGATCACCGGAGGTGAGAGGTCGATACTCGGTGAAGGAAAAGTCGGGGTAGGGGCCCCTTGTTTCCGCGCCGAGTGTCGACCTCTCGCCGACCCCGAGCTACACCCGGGGCTTCTCCTTCATTTCGATCGTCTCGATCTCGTCGCCGATCTGGATGTCGTTGAACTTGCCGAGGCCGATACCGGCTTCGAAGTCCGTGCGCACCTCGGTGACGTCATCCTTGAAGCGGCGCAGCGACTCGATGGCGAGGTTGTCGCCCACGACGATTCCGTCGCGGATGACCCGTGCCTTGGCGTTTCGCGTGATCGTTCCCGACCGCACGACGACACCGGCGATGTTGCCGATCTTGGAGGAGCGGAAGATCTCGCGGATCTCCGCGACACCCGACTGCACCTCCTCGAACTCCGGCTTGAGCATGCCCTTGAGCGAGTTCTCGATCTCCTCGAGCGCCGCGTAGATGACCGAGTAGAACCGCACGTCGACGCCTTCACGCTGGGCGCGCTCGCGCGCCTTCGTGTCAGGGCGCACGTTGAACCCGATGATGATCGCGTTGTCGATCGTCGCGAGGTTGACGTCGCTCTCGGTGACCGCACCAACACCGCGGTGGATGATGCGCAGCTGCACACTGTCGTCCACCTCGATCTTGAGCAGGGCATCCTCGAGCGCCTCGACGGCACCCGAAACGTCGCCCTTGATGATGAGGTTGAGCGACTCGACCTTGCCGTCTTCGAGGGCCTTCGTGAAGTCCTCGAGGCTGATGCGCTTGCGCGCCTTGGCGAGCAGCGCGTTGCGCTCCACGGCCTCGCGCTTTTCAGCGATCTGGCGCGCGGTACGGTCCTCCTCCGTGACGATGAAGGTGTCGCCCGCGCGAGGCACGGTCGACAGACCCTGCACCTGCACCGGACGGGACGGGAATGCCTCGTCGACAGGATCGCCGTTCTCGTCCATCATCGCGCGAACGCGGCCGTAGGCCGTTCCCGCGACGATGGCGTCTCCCACTCGCAGTGTTCCCGACTGGATGAGCACGGTCGCGACAGCACCGCGGCCCTTGTCGAGCTTCGCCTCGATGGCGACACCGCGAGCATCCTTGTTGGGGTTGGAGCGCAAGTCGAGTCCGGCGTCCGCCGTGAGCAGCACCGCGTCGAGCAGCTTGTCGATGCCGACGTTGTTGAGCGCCGAGACGTCGATGAACATCGTCTCACCGCCGTACTCCTCGGCGACGAGCCCGAACTCGGTGAGCTGCTGGCGCACCTTCGCGGGATTCGCGCCCTCCTTGTCGATCTTGTTGACCGCCACGACGATCGGCACTCCCGCCGCCTGAGCGTGGTTGAGCGCCTCCACCGTCTGCGGCATGATGCCGTCGTCGGCGGCGACCACGAGGATCGCGAGGTCGGTCACCTGCGCACCGCGGGCACGCATGGCGGTGAACGCCTCGTGGCCAGGGGTGTCGATGAACGTGATGGCGCGCTCGTTGCCTTCGTGCTCGGTCCAGACCTGGTAGGCACCGATGTGCTGGGTGATACCACCCGCTTCACCGGCGACCACGTTGGCCTGGCGGATCGCGTCGAGGAGCTTCGTCTTACCGTGGTCGACGTGGCCCATGACGGTCACGACCGGCGGACGGATCTCGAGGTCCTCATCGCTCTCGTCTTCGAGCTCCTGGTCGAGGTCGAGATCGAAGCCTGCGAGCAGCTCGCGGTCCTCATCCTCGGGCGAGACCATCTCGATCTTGTAGTTGAGCTCTTCGGCGAGCACCGCGAAGGTCCCCTCGTCGAGCGACTCGGTCGCCGTGGCCATCTGGCCGAGGTGGAACAGGGCGGTAACGAGGCTTCCCGGCTGAACCGTAAAGCCGGTGATCGTCTCCAGCTTGTCGGCGAGGTCGGAGATCGACGCGCCACGGCGCAAGCGGATCACCGTCTTGCCGTCACCGCGGGGAACGCTCACACCGCCGAGCGACGGGGCTTCCCTCAGTTCGAACTCTGCGCGCTTCGTGCGCTTCGACTTGCGTGCCTTGCTCTTGCCGCCACCGCGGCCGAAGGCACCAGCGGTGCCACCGCCGGGGCCGCGACCCCGACCACCGGCGCCACCGGCTGGCGGGCGGTTCGGGCCGAAGGTGCTGCCGGGAGCACCCGCAGGCGCACCGCCGGGACGGAAACCGCCTCCGGCCGGACGCGGACCACCCGGTCGCTGCTGGAAGTTGCCGCCGGGACCGGCGGGACGCTGGCCGAAGCCACCGGGACGTGCACCCTGTCCGGGTCCGCCCGGACGCGGGGCACCGGGGCGCGGGACGGGACCGCCGGCGCCGGGGCGCTGCATGCCCTGGTTCGACGCGAAGGGGTTGTTGCCCGGGCGCGGCTGGCCCGGTCGGGCCATTCCCTGGTTGCTCGAGTAGGGGTTGTTGCCGGGGCGCGGGATGCCCGGGCGCGGGATTCCCGCGGGGCTCGGCGCGGCGGCGTCCGTGGTGGATGCCACGGGTTCTGCGGGCGCCGCAGCGGCGGCCTCAGCCTGCGCCTGACGCTCTGCGACGGTGAGGGGCGGCGCCGCGGGAGCGGGCGCGTCGTAGTCGTCATCCGCAGGGGCAGCTGCAACGGGCTGCTGCACGGGGGGCTTGGGAGCGGCACTGGGTGTCGCTTTCGGCTTCTCGGGCGCGGGGGCCGGCTTGATGCCGTCGGCCTCGAGCGCCGCCTTGAGCTTGCGCGCCACCGGCGGCTCGATGCTCGAGGAGGGGCCCTTGACGAACTCGCCCATCTCTTTGAGCTTCGCCAGGGCGATCTTGCTGTCGATGCCGAGTTCGGCAGCGACTTCGTGTACGCGTGGTTTGGCAGCCACTTTTCTCCTGTCTGGGCCTGCACCCGGACAGGGGCAGACCGTTAGTTACGGACGGGTCTCATTTCGAGCCGCTCATTAGTTGTCCATAGGTCAATCAGCCTGTTCTTCAGGGAGCCTCGGTGAGGTTCCGACTGTCGCAAGCAGCTGCGCCGCGTCCAGGGGCGTCGTCACCCTCAGTGCCCGCCCGAAGGCCTTGCGCTTGATGGCTTGCTCGACGCACGCGACAGTGGGATGAACCCAGCCGCCCCTGCCCGGAAGACTCGCGGACGAATCCGGAATCACGACGCCATCCCCGGCCACGACCCTCAGCAGAACGGAGCGGGCGGCACGGGAACGGCAACCGAGGCACGTTCTTGCGGGTTCCATGTTACCCCCTCAGTCGCGAGCCGGGTTGCGCCCTGAGCGCACAGGTCAGGAGTCTTCCATCGTGGAGTCCGGCTGGATGTCGATCCGCGCCCCCGTGAGCTTGGCCGCGAGGCGGGCGTTCTGGCCCTCCTTGCCGATCGCGAGCGACAGCTGGTAGTCGGGCACGAGGGCGCGCACGGCCTTGGTCGACTCGTCGATGACGAAGGCGCTCGTGACCTTGGCGGGAGACAGCGCATTGGCGACGAACGTCGCGAGATCCTCGGAGTAGTCGACGATGTCGATCTTCTCGTTGTTGAGTTCGGCCGTCACGGCGCGCACCCGCTGGCCGAGCTCGCCGATGCAGGCGCCCTTGGCGTTGACGCCCGGCTCCGTCGCGCGAACGGCCATCTTGGTGCGATGGCCCGCCTCGCGTGCCAGCGACGTGATCTCGACGATTCCGCTCGCGATCTCCGGAACCTCGAGAGCGAAAAGCTTGCGCACGAGCGAAGGATGCGTGCGGCTCACCGTGATCTGCGGACCCTTGAGACCCTTGCTCACTGCAGTGACGTACACCCGGATGCGCGTGCCGTGAGCGTAGTCCTCACCCGGCACTTGCTCCTCGGGCGGCAGGATCGCCTCGACCGTGCCGAGGTCGACGTGGATCATGCGCGGATTGGGTCCCTGCTGGATGACGCCCGCGACGATGTCACCCTCCCGGCCCTTGAACTCGCCGAGCACGTGGTCGTCCGCGATGTCGCGCAAGCGCTGGTTGATGACCTGTTTGGCTGCGAAGGCCGCGATGCGGCCGAAGTCGCTCGGGCTGTCCTCGGCCTCGCCGATGATCGCCCCCTCCTCGTCGAGCTCGGGCACCCAGATGGCGACCTTGCCCGTCTTGCGGTCGAGCACGACGCGAGCAGCGGGCGGCGCATCCTTCACGGCAGAATGCTTGCCGTCATGCTTGCCGTCATGCTTGCCGTCATGCTTGCTGTCGTCACCGACGTGCTTGAGGTAGGCCGTCAGAATAGCCTGCTCGATGATCTGCACGAGTTCTTCGAAGGGGATCTCGCGCTCGCGCTCCATGAGGCGCAGCACGCTCAGGTCGATGTCCACTGAGGGCCTCCGGTATTGGGTTCTTGTGACTCGACTTGCCTCGCGCTGCCGATGTCGTGGCGCTAGTTTACCGGTCAGGCCTGCAGCGCCGCCCCCACCTCGTCGAGGCCGATCGTGGTGCGCTCCCCCGTGGCACGATTCCACAGCTCCACGCGGCCCTCAGAGGCCTCGCGGCCCACGATGACGATGAGGGGTACCCCGAGAAGTTCGGCATCCCCGAACTTGACCCCGGGCGAGACTTTCTTGCGGTCGTCGAAGAGCACGTCGAAGCCGCTCTCCTCGAGCGATCCGACGAGCACCTCGGCCGTCTCGAAGACCGTGTCCTCACGGCCCGCGGCGATGACGTGCACGTCGAACGGCGAGACGTTCCTAGGCCAGATGAGCCCCTTCTCGTCGTTGTTCGACTCGGCGATGACCGCCATGATGCGCGTCACCCCGATACCGTATGAGCCCATGGTCACGGTCACGAGCTTGCCGTTCTCGTCGAGCACTTTGAGGCCGAGCGCCTCCGCGTACTTGCGGCCCAGCTGGAACACGTGCCCGATCTCCATGCCGCGCGCGAGCTCCACCGGCCCGGATCCGTCGGGCGCAGGGTCGCCCGCGAGCACCTCGCCGACTTCGACGATCCCGTCGTTGCCGAAGTCCCGTCCGGCGACGAGTCCGAAGACGTGGTGGCCGTGCTCGTTCGCGCCTGTGATCCAGCCGCTGCCGTCAGACACGCGCGGGTCGACGAGGTACCGGATGCCCGTGCTCGCCTCCTCCCCCAGAACCGGCCCCGCCGCCGACCACGGACCGATGTAGCCCTTCACGAGACCCGGATTCGCGGCGAAGTCGGCTTCCGTCGCGGCTTCGACCACGGCAGGGGCGAACGCCACTTCCGCGCGCTTCAGGTCCACGTCCCGATCGCCCGGGAGACCCACGACGACGAGTTCACGCGTGCCGTCGAGCGCGGTAAGGGCGAGCACGACGTTCTTGAGGGTGTCAGCGGCCGTCCAGGCCCGGCCATCCGGTCGCGGATGCTTCTCGTTGGCGAGCGCGACCAGCGTCGCGATCGTAGGAGTGTCGGGAGTGTCGAGCACTTCAGCCGGAGTGAGGCCCTCGTAGGCGCGTGCCGGGCGCGCCGCGGTGGTGAACGCCTCGACATTGGCCGCATAGCCGCCGGCCGAGCGCACGAAGGTGTCTTCGCCGATGGGCGTCGGGTGCAAGAACTCCTCGCTCTTCGAGCCTCCCATCGCGCCCGCGTCGGCGTTGACGATGACGTACTCGAGGCCCAGGCGCTGGAAGATGCGCTCGTAGGCGTCGCGGTGCTGCTGGTACGAGGCATCCAGCCCCGCATCGGTGTAGTCGAAGGAGTAGCTGTCTTTCATCGAGAACTCGCGACCGCGCAGCAGGCCAGCGCGGGGACGCGCTTCGTCGCGGTACTTGTCCTGGATCTGATAGAGCGACAGCGGCAGATCTTTGTAGCTCGAGTACAGGTCTTTCACGAGGAGCGTGAAGACCTCCTCGTGCGTCGGCGCGAGCAGGTAATCCGCGCCCTTACGGTCTTTCAGCCGGAAGATGCCGTCGCCGTACTCGGTCCAGCGATTGGTCACCTCGTACGGTTCACGGGGCAGGAGCGCCGGAAAGTGCACTTCCTGCGCGCCGAATGCCTCGAGTTCCTCGCGGATGACCTTCTCGATCTTGCGTCGCACCCTGAGCCCCAGCGGCAGCCACGCGAAGATGCCCGGCGCCTGCCTGCGGATGTAGCCGGCGCGAACCAGGAGACGGTGGCTGGCGACCTCCGCATCAACGGGATCCTCGCGGAGGGTGCGGACGAACAGCTGGGAGAGGCGTGTAGACACTCGACAATGCTAGCGGCGGGCCGCGGCGAGCCGACCGGCTCCGGGTGCGAGGTGGCCCGCGAACAGATTCACGGAAGGGGTGATCTGTTCGCGGGCCGTATTCCCATCCCCATTGCCGACACTGCGGATCCGTGAAGCAGTGCTGACTTGGTTACCGGGGAGGGAAATAGTGAAAGCCGTCGTGTGCCCTGCATGCTGCCAACTGCCCCCACAAGTTGGTCACCGGATCCCCACCGCTCAGGCTGGGTACTGCACCGGCCAAAGTGACTTAGCGACGTATTCGCCGCTGAGACAGACTGTAGCGCCAAAGTCCGCACTTTGGTGGGCTTTAGGGGTACAAATACCGGCCTTTCTGCCCCCACTTAGGGGGTGGATATATCGGAATGATTTCCGGCCCCCGGCGGAAACAGGTCAGGCGGTAACGACCTGCGGTGATCCTGTGGCACCCGGCGGCATCCCGGCCGCGAGCCGGTTCGCTTCCTCGATGAGGGTGGCCACGATGTCGGCCTCCGGAACGGTCTTGATGACCTCGCCCTTCACGAAAATCTGGCCCTTGCCGTTGCCGCTCGCGACGCCCAGGTCCGCCTCCCTTGCCTCGCCCGGACCGTTGACGACGCATCCCATGACGGCGACGCGCAGGGGCACCGTCATGCCTTCGAGGCCCGCCGTGACGTCGTTGGCGAGAGTGTAGACATCGACTTGGGCTCGGCCGCAACTCGGGCACGAGACGATCTCGAGCTTGCGCTCGCGCAGGTTGAGCGACTGCAGGATCTGCAGGCCGACCTTGACCTCTTGCGCGGGAGGCGCCGACAGCGAGACGCGGATCGTGTCACCAATGCCCTCTGAGAGCAGGATGCCGAACGCCGTCGCCGACTTGATGGTGCCCTGGAACTCGGGTCCGGCTTCGGTCACGCCGAGGTGCAGCGGCCAGTCGCCGCGCTCGGCGAGCTGGCGGTACGCCTTCACCATGACGATGGGATCGTTGTGCTTGACGGAGATCTTGAAGTCGTGGAAGTCGTGCTCCTCGAACAGGCTCGCCTCCCACACGGCGCTCTCGACGAGCGCCTCAGCGGTCGCCTTGCCATATTTCTGCAGGATGCTCGGCTCGAGCGACCCCGCGTTGACGCCGATACGGATGCTCACGCCCGCGGCCTTCGCCGCGGCGGCGATCGCGCCGACCTGGTCGTCGAACTTCCTGATGTTGCCGGGGTTGACGCGCACGGCACCGACTCCGGCATCGATCGCCGTGAAGACGTAGCGCGGCTGGAAGTGGATATCGGCGATCACCGGGATCTGGCTCTTCGCGGCGATGATGTGCAGCACGTCCGCGTCATCCTGGTGCGGCACGGCGACGCGCACAATATCGCACCCCGTCGCGGTCAGTTCGGCGATCTGCTGAAGGGTCGCGTTGATGTTGGTGGTCTGCGTGGTCGTCATCGATTGCACGCTCACCTGGGCGTCGCCGCCGACGGCGACCTTGCCCACGTGGATCTGCCGGGTCTTGCGGCGCGGAGCAAGGACTTCGGGAATCGTCGGCATACCGAGATTGATGGCTGGCACGATTCTCAGCTTACGCGCGCCTATCTAGCAGGAGGCTGATGGCCCTAGAGGATGCTGATCGGCTTGACGATGTCCGCGTAGATGAGCAGGAGGCTCATGCCGCCGAGCAGGATCACGACGGCGAAGGTGAGCGGAATGATCTTCGCCGTGTCGACCGGCCCCGGGTCCTTGCGCTTGAAGAGCTTGGCGAAGAAGCGGCGGATTCCCTCGAAGAGCGCTCCAGCGACGTGACCGCCGTCGAGCGGCATGAGCGGGATGAGGTTGAACACGAACAGGGCGACATTGAGAGAGGCGATGAGTCCGACGAGCGCCGAAGCGCGCTCGACCACGGGAATGGTGTTGAGACTCGTGATCTCGCCCGCAATGCGCCCGACACCGACGACGCTGATGGGTCCGTTCGGGTCGCGTTCCTCGGGGCCGAAGGCGGCATTGACGATGTCGATCATGCGCTGGGGAAGGTTGAGGATGAGCTGGCCGACCCGCACGATGTTGTCGCCCACGGCGGGCAGCACGGCCGTGACGGGCTGCTGTACGACCTCGGATGCCGGACCGATACCGAGGAAGCCCACTTCCTGGGTGACGGGATCACCGTTCGCGTCCTCGGTCACCACGCCCAGCGCGTCTGTGACATAGCGCTCGGTGAGCAGCGGCCTGGCCGTGAGAGTCTGCTCGGCACCGTCTCGCTCGACGACGATCTCCAGCCGCTCCCCCGCGGAGGCACGGATGATCGCGGTCGCCTGGTCCCACGACCCGATCGGCTCTCCGTTGAGGCTCACGAGCCGGTCGCCGGGCTTGAGGCCGGCAGCGAGGCCGGGCGCGGCGGTATCCGCAGGCTCGCACTCCTGGCGCTCGCTCGTCGCTGGCAGCACACACTCGGAAACGCTGCCCACGGTCGTGCTGGCCTGGGCTATACCGAAGCCGCACAGCAGCACGGCGTAGAGCACGACCGCGATCACGAGGTTCATGAACGGCCCGCCGAGCATGACGATCACGCGCTTCCAGACCGGAAGCCGGTAGAAGGCGCGCGACTCGTCGGGCTTGTCGGTCGCCGTGTCGATGAGCGTGTCAGCACTCGCGGTGCGGGCATCCTGCACGAGGGCCTGGAAGACGCCCGTCGTCGCCGTTCTCGCCTTGCCGCCGACCCGGGCGGGCGGGAACATGCCGGCCATCGAGATGTACCCGCCGAGCGGGATGGCCTTGAAGCCGTACTCCGTCTCCCCGCGCCGCCACGAGAACAGCGTGGGGCCGAAGCCGATCATGTACTGGCTCACTCGCACGCCGAAGAGCTTCGCGGGTACGAGATGGCCGAGTTCGTGCAGACCGATGGACACCGCGAGGCCTACGACGACGATAAGTATGCCGAGGGCGTAGAGCAGAACGGTTTCCACGGGGTAAGGATAGTGCTGCGATGCTGCAAGCCCCCTGACGGCCGTTCTGCGCGTAGGTAGGGTGGAAAGCACCATGAGCACGACAGAGTCGACCGGACAGCTCCTCGCGGGCCGCTATCGCCTGCACGAGGTGATCGGTCGCGGCGGTATGTCGACCGTCTACCGGGGTACCGACGAGTCACTCGGCCGCCTCGTCGCCATTAAGGTGCTGAGTCCCGATCTCACCGGCACGGAGCACTTCAAACGGCAGCACGATGAGGTGCGGCTCATCGCGAGTCTCAGTCACCCCGCGCTCGTGACGCTATTCGATGCCGTCGTCGACGAGACGGGCGAGAATCCCGAGTGCTTTCTCGTGATGCAGCTCGTCGAGGGTCCCGACTTGCGCCTCCGGTTCCAGTCGGGTCCGCTCGAGGACGCGCTCGTCGCTCGCCTCGGCGCGGACCTCGCCTCCGGACTCGGCTACCTTGCGGCCCTCAATGTCGTTCACCGCGATGTCAAACCCGCCAACGTGCTCATCGTGGGCGAGGAGACGCAGTCGCCGCGGGCCCTGCTCGCCGACTTCGGGATCGCCCGCATCGTCGACTCGGGGCGGGTGACGGCAGACGGTTCGGTGATGGGCACCGCGAGCTATCTCAGCCCGGAGCAGGCTCTCGGCCATGACGTGGGGCCGGCATCGGATGTCTACTCGCTCGGCCTCGTGCTCATCGAGGCGCTCACGGGCGTGCGGAGCTTCCCCGGCTCGGCGATCGAGTCGGTGACAGCGCGCTTGAACGCCGACCCGGCCGTGCCGACTGAATTCGGGCCGGAATGGAGCGACCTTCTCACGGCGATGACCAGACGCCAGCCGACCGATCGGATCGGCGCGGCCGAGGCCGCCACGGTGCTGGCGGGGCTCGCACTGCCCCGCGCCGAGGATTCCGAGGCCCTGGTCGACGCCTACGGCGAATCGCCTACCCTGCGGCTCGATCCAGTCACTGCCCCCACGGAGCTCATGGTGTCACCCGCAGCAGCGGCGACAGCACCGCTGGAGGCACCTGTCGGCGCACGAGCGCCGCGGCCGGTTGCACCGCGACCGGCTCCCGCGAGGGAATCCGGCAGGACGGGAACCGCGGGGAGAAACCGGCGGATCGCCGTGGCGCTCACGACCGCAGCGGCCGCGATACTCGTCGCGACCGCCGCTTGGGTCGTGACCCGACCGCCCGCGGATCCGACACCTCCCCCGAGCTACCCCGCCGTCGAGGGCGACCTGGGCGCGCACCTCGACCAGCTCCAAAGGAGCGTGGAGCCGTGAGAATCCGCAGGTTGATTCTCGTGGGGACGATCGCGCTATCGCTCGGGTTGGGAGGCTGTGCGCAGGCGCCCGACCTTCCCGACGACGTGGCGACGGCGCTGCAATCGCACGTCATGGACGTGAGCACCGCGGCGGCCGACCTCGACTACGCCACGGCGCTCACGCGACTCGCGGAGTTGGATGTCTCGCTCGACGACGCGATCGCGCGGGGCACGATCACCGCCGAACGCGCCCAGGCCATCCGCTCGGCGATCGAGCTCGTGCGAGCGGACCTCACGGCCCTCTCGGTGCCGCCGGAGCCGGTCGACGAAGGCAATGACGGCCCGGGCAACGGCAACGGCAACGGCAACGGCAAGGACAAAGACAAGGACGACTAGCGAGTCAGCACCGCTAGCGCGCGATGAGCTCCTCGGCCCGCGCGCGCGCCCAGCGCTCCGCCTCGAAGACTGCATCGAGAGTCATTCCCTGCGACTCGTGCCCGTCGACGACCGCCTCGACTATCTCGAGAATCGCGAGATACCCGATCCGCCCCGCGTGGAACGCGAGCACCGCTTGCTCGTTGGCCGCATTGAATACGGCGGGATAGGTCGACCCCGCCTCGCCCACGCGCTTCGCGAGCGCAACGGCAGGGAAGACGTCCGCGTCGAGCGGTTCGAACTGCCACGTACTCGCGGCAGTCCAGTCGAGGGGTCGCCCGACCCCGGGCACGCGGCGGGGCCAGTCGAGACCGAGCGATATGGGCAGGCGCATGTCAGGCGGGCTCGCCTGCGCGATCGTCGAACCGTCGACGAACTCGACCATCGAGTGCACGATCGACTGCGGATGCACCGTGACCGCGATGCGGTCGTACGGCACGTCGAACAGCAAGTGGGCCTCGATCACCTCGAGGCCCTTGTTGACGAGGGTCGCAGAATTGGTCGTCACGACGAGCCCCATGTCCCACGTGGGATGCGCGAGCGCCTCGGCCGGCGTCACGTCGCGTAGCGACTCGCGCGAGCGACCGCGGAACGGTCCCCCGGATGCCGTCAGCACGAGCCGCGCGACCTCGTCATGTTCTCCCGCCCTGAGCGCTTGCGCGATCGCCGAGTGCTCCGAGTCGACGGGGACGATCTGGCCCGGCCGCGCACGGGAGGTGACGAGTTCGCCACCGGAAATAAGGCTCTCCTTGTTGGCGAGCGCGAGGGTCGCCCCCGACTCGAGCGTCGCGAGCGTGGGACCGAGGCCCACCGAGCCAGTGATCGCATTGAGCACGACGTCCGCTTCGACGGCGCGCACGAGCTGCGCCGCCTCATCGGCTCCGAACGCCAGGTGCTCGACGCCGAACTGCGCCGCCTGGGCGGCAACAGCATCCCGATTGGTGCCGGCCGCGAGGCCCACCACTTCGAAGCGATCGGGATTGGCGGCGATCACATCGAGTGCTTGAGTGCCGATCGACCCCGTCGAACCGAGGACGATGACCCTGCGCATGCGACTAAGGCTAGGCGATACCGAGAATGTCAACCACGAACACGAGGGTGTCGGTGCCACCGATGTCGGGCGGGTTGCCGGCAGCCCCGTAGCCCTGGTCCGGCGGGATGATCACGATCACCTGCGAACCGACGGTCTGGCCCTCGAGGGCCGCGGTGAATCCGGCGATGACCTGTTTGGTGTTGAACGTCGCCGGCTCGCCGCGCGCCCAGCTCTCGTCGAATATGACCTTCGTGTTCCAGTTCATGCCGACGTAGTGCACGACGACGTCATCCCCCGGCTGCACCTCGGGGCCATCGCCCTTCTTGAGCAGCGCGATCTTGAGCTCGGCCGGCGGGGCGGTGTCCGGAATCGTGATCGTGGGTCGTCCGTCGTCGTCGAGCACGACGGTCGGGAAGCCCTCGGGAGCAGGCTGGTCCTCGCCATCTGCCTTCGGCAGCGGCGGGTCGGCGGGCGGCTCGATAGCCAGCACGTCGACGACGAACACGATGTCCTCTCCGGGCGCGACACCGAGTTGCGCGGAGCCCGCCTCGCCGAAGGAATCCTCGGGCGGGATGACGCCGACGACCCGGGAACCGACCGTTGAGCACTCGAGCGTCTTCACGATGCCAGGAAGGAACTGTTCCTCGTCGATCGGGAAACTCGTGGGGGTGGCATCCTCGCCGTATCCCGTTCCCGGGAGTTCGACACCCGTCTCGCCGTTGTACAGGCTGAAACTCACATTGACGATGTCCCCCGCGATGGCGGTGTCGCCGTCGCCCGGGATGACGACGGTGCGCTCGGTTGCTTTCGCCGCGGTCGGGAAGTCGATCGTGACGTCCGGTTTGGCGCCGAACTCACCGCTCACCTTCACAGCGTCGGAGACGGCTCCCGATGCGACGGGAGTGCAGTCGGCCGCCGCCTCGTCCGTGGGCTGTGCGGAGCAGGCGGCGAGCGATGCCACGAGTCCGGCCATGACGATGAGTGAGGCTGCTGTGCGCACGAGGCACCTTCCGAAAAAGACGATGGGAACTCCCCATCCTCTCTCATTCTTGCTGGACGATTCGTGTGCAACCGCCCTCAGCCGGCTGTTACGGCCTTCTCGCGGAACGTCTTGGCCTTGACCCGGTTGCCGCATACGGCCATGTCGCACCACGTGCGCGATCCGTTGCGCGAGGCGTCGTAGAACGCCCAGCCGCAGTCGTCGCACGGGCACAGCTTGACGCGCGGGAGCCGGCCGCGCGTCGTGAGCGTGGCCGCGATCGCGACCGCCTCGCCGGCCGCGGTGTCGCCCGTGAGAATCACGCCGTCGGGCGTCGCGCGGGCGCGGAGTGCCACGTCGGGCAGTTCGCACGTCGACCCCGAAACGAGAGCCCTCAAGGCATCCCGGATGCGCCGCGCCTCGGACACGTCACCGGCGGTGAGCCCGCGCTCCTCGCTCCACCGCCGCCAGGCGGTCGCGTTCTCGAGCACATCCGTGCCGTCCTCGACGTCGAGCGTGTTGAGGAAGTCGACGAGATACCGCTCCTCGCCAGCCGAAGCGAGAGGAGTGGCAGGAATGTCGGTAGTACTTGTCACAATAACCACTGTAACAGTTTTGCTGGTTACGGCACGATTGACGACCATCAGCCACAAATCACCTACACAGGAGAGTGACATGCATCCCCTCGTCTTCTTCGCGATCGCGACGCAAGAGCGCGACGAGCGCCGGCGCGACGACGCCCTGATCTGGCGCAACGCCCGGGCCGCGGCGGTGTCGCCGGCAGCCGTCGAACGCGACAGTCGCTGGGCGGCGGCCATCTCGCGGCTCTCGCGCTCCAGCATTGACGCGCAATGCTGCGACAAGGCTCAGGTCACGGCATGACCCGCCGCGAGCGCGCAACGAGCACGATCACGAGCGCCGCCACAAGCAGCAGCACGGCCGCCGCGACAATGAGCGGTCCGGCCGGAATGCCGATCACCTCGACGATTCGAACATCCGTGTAGGTATGGATGACTGGGTCGTCGGTGGCCGCATCCGAGATCGCGAGGTCTCCCGTGACCTGCACCGACGGCTGGGCATAGTTGAGATCGACGACCGTGAGGAATCCCCCGAGCGCCGCGAGCGCGGTATCCTCGACCGGCGCGGCCCACGCTACCGTGGAGATCGCCGTGAGCTCGCCGACGGTCGAGCTGACGACGGCACGATGGTCTCCCAACACGTAGAGGCGCACGTTCTGCGCCGAGTCGGCGGCGCGCGACATCCGCATCGGGTAGACGAGCGAGTCCGTCTCGAACGTGAAGGTGATCGGGTCGAGCGCGCCGTCGAACGGCATGTCGCCCGTGAGCTTCAGCGCCACGAACGACCAGCCCTCATCGACGTATGGGCCGAGTTCTGCCGAGATCGCATCAGACAGGGCATAACCGTTGGTGGTGAGCCACTCCTGAAGTCCCGCGGTGTCTGACGCCGCGAGGGTCGTCGCCTCGATCGGCCCGAGCTGAACTCGTGCGAGCACCTCGGGAGGCGCACCGCCCGCTGGCGCGCCATCCCCGTAGCCGAGACTGCCCCACCAGTCCCACTCGACCGCGACGCGCGGCTCGATCTCGACGAGCAGCGCCTCGAACAGGCCGGGATCCCCCGCCGTGACCGTCGCCGGGCTCGGAGTGGGCACGATGAGCCCCGTCTCCCCGGCATCCGAGCGCATGTCGAGCTGCAGCACGATCTCCTCGAGCTCGCCGTTCCACCGCACCATCGCGGTCTCGCGGTCGACGTCGACCTCCGTTCCCGGAATGGGCGCGGGCCCGCCGCACGCACACGCGCTCGCGGGCGCCGCGATGGAGCCGAGTACGAGCAGCACCGAGCCGATCGCGACGGCGAGGCCGCGAATGGCGTTCGCGCTCATGCTGCGATCTCTATCGTCGGTTCGTGATTCACCGGGAAGTTCACCGATGACGCGATGAAGCACTTCGCGCTCGCCTCCGCGTGAATCGAGCGAGCGAGCTCCGGGTCACCCGCCGCGATCGTCACGACCGGACGCAGCGTGACCGACGTGAAGTAACCGCCGCCGTCGGGTGTCTGCCGCATGGTGCCGGTTGCGTCATCCTCATACGCCGTCACGATGATGCCATTGCTCGTCGCCACGTGAAGGTAGCTGAGCATGTGGCACTCGCTGAGTGCGGCGATGAGCAGCTCCTCGGGGTTCCAGCGCTCGGGTGAACCGTGGAAGGCGCGAGCGCTCGAACCGTCGATGGGCGCTTTGTCGTGCGCCGTGACGAGGTTGTCCCTGCCGTACGCGCGGTATGCGCTCGTGCCCGTGCCGAGGTTGCCCTGCCACTCGACCCTGACCTCGAAGTGATGGTCGAACTCCATCGCTCTACCTCCAGCCCCGCCGGATAAACTCGGTACATTATGACCGACACCATCGTCGTGACCACGCATCCGATCAGCCAGGAGCGCCGCGTCGTCACGGCCATCCCTGGTCCCCAGTCCCTCGCACTGCACGCGCGTCGCACTGCGGTCGTCGCTTCGGGCGTCTCCTCGGCCCTTCCTGTGTACGTCGAGAGGGCGCACGGGGCGATCGTCGTCGACGTCGACGGCAACCAGTTCATCGATCTCGGCGCCGGCATCGGCGTCATGACCATCGGCCACACCGACGAAGCAGTCATCGCGGCCGCGGCGGCGCAGCTCGAACTCGTGACGCACGCGATGTTCACGATCACGGGCTACGAGTCGTACGTGCGGGTCGCGGAGCTTCTCGCGCAGCACACGCCCGGCGACTTCGCGAAGAAGAGCGTGCTGCTCAACTCGGGCGCGGAAGCAGTCGAGAACGCCGTCAAGATCGCGCGCAAGTACACCGGTCGACCGGGCGTCGCGGTGCTGGATCACGCCTACCACGGCCGAACCAACCTCACCATGGCGATGACGTTCAAGGCCATGCCGTACAAGTCGGGTTTCGGGCCGTTCGCGAGCGACGTGCACCACGCCCCCAACTCCTACCCGTTCCGGGACGGACTGAGCGGTGCGGATGCCGCCAAGCGCACGATCACCTACCTCGAGAAGTCGGTCGGGGCCTCCGATCTCGCGTGTCTCGTGGCCGAGCCCATCCAGGGCGAGGGCGGGTTCGTGGTGCCGGCCGACGGTTACCTCGCCGCCCTGCAGGATTGGTGCACGGCCAACGGGGTCGTGTTCATCGCCGACGAGATCCAGAGCGGAATGGCCCGCACGGGGCGCTGGTACGCGAGCGAGCACTTCGGGGTCGTTCCCGACATCGTGCTCACCGCGAAGGGCATTGCGGGTGGCCTGCCCATCGCCGCCGTCACGGGCCGCGCCGAGATCATGGATGCCTCACACGCGGGCGGCCTCGGCGGCACGTTCGCGGGCAATCCCGTCGCGGCAGCCGCGGCCATCGCCGTGTTCGGCGAGATCGAGCGCCGAAACCTTCTCGCCGAGGCAGGGCGCATCGAGGGTGTGCTCAAGCCGGCACTCCACGCGCTGCAGCTCAAGTACCCCATCATCGGCGACGTCCGCGGTATCGGTGCGATGATCGCGATCGAGCTCGTGCAGCCCGCGACCCTCGAGCCCAATGCCGCCGCGGTGTCCGCCATCACGGCCTTCGCCGCGCAGCACGGCGTGCTCCTGTTGAGCGCGGGCACGTTCGGCAACGTCATCCGATTCCTGCCGAGTCTCGCGATCAGTGATTCATTGCTCTCCGAAGCGCTCGGCGTGCTCGACGAAGCGTTCGCGTCCCTGTGACGCTGGATCCTGACGGGTCCGTCGAACTCGCTGTCATCGAGCGCTCCGGTTTCGCAGAATCCCGACACTCGGGCGCGGCAGTCGTCGTGGGCCCGGATGGCGCAGTGCTCACCGAACTCGGAAACGGGAGCGCCCACGTGTTCGGGCGGTCGACGCTCAAGTTCATGCAAGCGATCGCCGTGCTCCGCTCGGGTGCGGAGCTCGACGGAGTGCAGCTCGTGCTCGCCGCCGCCAGCCACAGGGGCACGCCGCGACACGTCGGGGTCGTGCACGGGATCCTCGCGCGCGCGGGCCTCAGCGAGAACGCCCTGCAATGCCCCGCCGATCGCCCGCTCGACCCCGCATTCCGGGCATCCGAGCCGAGCCGCATCACCATGAACTGCTCGGGCAAGCACGCGGCGTTCCTGCTGGCATGCGTACACAACGGCTGGCCGGTCGAGTCGTACCTCGAGCCGGGGCATCCTCTGCAGCAGCTCATTCGCGCGACCGTCGAGGAGTACACGGGAGAGCCGATCGGAGCCGCTGGGATCGATGGATGCGGTGCTCCCGTCTTCGCCGTCACCCTGCGCGGTCTCGCGCGCGCCACCTCCCGCGTCGCGACGGATCCCGAGGCTGCGCGACTCGTCGCCGCGATCCGGGCCGACGCATGGGCGCTCGACTCACTCGCGGTGGCAGCGGCGATCGACGAACTGGGGATCATCGCGAAGAACGGCGCTGAGGGGGTGCTCGTGGCTGCGGCGCCTGACGGCACCGCGGTCGCCTTGAAGGTGCTCGACGGCAGCACGCGCGCATCGATCCCCGTGGCCCTCACGCTCCTCACCGCAACGGGAGCACTCGATGCGGCCGCGGCGCAGCGCATCATCGGCGCGACGACGGAACGCGTGCTGGGCGGCGGCGTGCCCGTAGGAGAGCTGCGGGTCGTCGTCGGCTGAATCCGATGCTCTGCCCGCCCGCCCACGCTAAGGCGCTTGAGTCTCCGCCTGCACCGCTTGCATGCGGTCGATGTACTCCTTGATCGCGGGCATCGCGACGAGCTTGTCGCGGTAGAAGGTGTTGATGAGGTTGACCACCTGGGCCTGGGCGGCATCCACTTCGGCGCTGCGCGCCTCGCCGGTCTGCTGGCCCTCGAGCGTCTGCCGCAAATGGAGCAGCGCCTGCACGATGGCGGCCTCCTCGTCGCCATCCAGCGCCTTCACCACTTCGAGCACGAGCGAATCTGCCTGGGCGCGCACCGCATCGATGGGGATCGAGGAACCGGGTTGCGTCGCGTTCTCGAGCGTGACGATGAGCGACCAGACCTGATACAGAATCGTCGCGGGCTCGTCGAACAGCTCGCGAACGAACGCAGCGTCGAGGTGGCGGCCGGAGAGCCGGAACACGTTGTACATGCGCTTGGCGGCTTTGCCGTAGTTGAGGTGGCGGGTGAGGTACTTGCGCACCTCCTCCTCGAGCCGGTCGACGTACTCGTCGAGCGCGTCATCCGTGACGAACTTCGCGACCTTGGCGAAGACCGGTACTGCGTCGGAGTCGAGGTAGACCTCCTGGAAGTACGCGTCGAGGTACCCGTCGAGCGGCACGATCTCGCCCTCGGGCGACTCCCACGTGACGTCGATGACGTTGCTCGCGTTGGAGAGCTGCTTGCGCAGCGGATCGGTCACGACCCAGTCGAGTTTGCACCAGCCCGGATCGAGCGCGACATCATCCCAGCGCAGCGTCGCGACAGCGCCATCCGGCTGGGTCAGGCGGATCTCGCCCGCCTCGATCTCGTCGGCCGTCCAACTGATGGGGCTGCCCTTTCGCACCTCCCAGCGTCCGTGGGTGCCGTCGAAGGGATAACTGCCGAGCTTCGCCTCGAGAAACTGGTAGGTGTCGCCCTGGCGCATGCCGAGCGCCTTCTGGCGCATGAGGTCAGCCATGATCTGGCACGCCTCCTCGCGCGTCGCGGCCTTGATGTTGAGCCGCTGGAAGTAGTCGCAGTCGCCGGGAAAGCTCTGGATCTTGGACTGAGCGGCAGAGCCCGAGAGGGCGAGGGCGCTCTCGGCCACACCCTCTGGGCCCGTGACCTCAACGATCGCACCGATCCTGCGGAAGCGGTCGAGGTCGCGTGGGCTGAAGTCGAGCATGGACACGCGATGCCCGAACGTGCCGGTCTCCATGTCGACGACGACATCACCGTTCTCGCCCGCGGACGCGATCGCGGCGAGCCATTGCACGGTGGCCGCCTCGTCGATCTCCATGCCGAGGCGGCGGGCGGACTCGATGATCCGCTGAATGTCGGGCGAGCTCTCCGCCGCTGTCGTGTCGCTCATGGATCGGGCTCCTTCTCAGTCTCGCGATACCCGAAGCGCCGTCGCCTCGGTCAGCAGTGCTCGGAAGATCTCGCCCTGATCTCTCGCATCACCGAGCGCGTTGTGCGACAGGTGTCGGCCGCCCAGGTAGAGCGGCGACAGGTGGCGCAAACTCGTGCTCGCCCAAGACGAGCCCGTCATGCCCATATAGTAGGCCTTCACGTCGACGGCGGAATGGCCGAACGGATTGCGCCCGAGATAGCGCCAGAAGTAGTCGCTCACGAACATCCAGTCGAACGGCGCGTTGAACCCGACGAACACCGGCCGGTGGCCCGGCGGAACCTCCCGCTCGAGCCACTCCTCGAACTGCAGCAGCGCCGTGTGGGGAGGCACTCCCTCGGCGACGAGATACTCCATCGTGAGACCGCCGATCGCCATCGAGGTCTCCAGCACCGCGTCCTTGTCGGGGGTCAGCTCGACGTAGAACCCCCGCTCGGGTTCGCCCACAACGCAGGCGCCGATCGAGAGCAACGCGTAGGTGCCGGGATTGGGACCCGCCGTCTCCACGTCAACCGATACGTAAGTCTCGGGCCGGATGTCTTCGTCACGAGCGCCGAGGCGAGTCTCTGTCATGCGTACAGGCTAACGACCGCCTCGCGGAACGCGACCGTATGGCGCTCCACATCCGCCGCGGTCGTCGCCGGGCACATGAGGGCCATGTTGTGGAACGGGGTCATGAGAATGCCACGATTGAGCGCGTGCAGGTGGAGATACTGCTGCAACTCGAAATCGTCCGCCTCGGCGGCCTCACGCCCGTCGCGCGGCGCCGTCGACCGGAAGCTGTATTCCGCCCGCGCACCCAATTGAGTGACCTGCCACGGGACACTGAACTCGTCGATGGCGGCTTGCACGCCCGCCGTCCACTCGGTGGCGCGGTCGATCATGCCCGCGAACGCCTCCGGCACGAGAACGTGCGAGAGGGTCGCCCGGATGCCCGCGAGCGAGACGGCGTTGCCCGCGAGCGTGCCGCCCACTCCCCCGACGTCGATGTCCTCGAGTTCCAACGACTCCCTCACGGCTTCCGCGAATTCGCGCGTCATGCCGTAGGCGCCGGCCGGGATGCCCCCGCCGATGCTCTTGCCCACGACCACGGCGTCGGGGTGCAGGTCGAGGGTCTCCGTCATCCCTCCGGGACCGGCGCTCAGGGTGTGGGTCTCGTCGATGATCAGCAGCGCGCCGAACCGCGTGCAGAGCTCGCGCACGGCCTCGTGGTAGCGCGGCTCCGGCAGCACGATGCCGATGTTGGTGAGGGCGGGCTCGACGAGCACGGCTGCGACATCGCCCCCCGCGAGGGCAGTTTCGAGTGCGGAGACGTCGTTGAACTGCACGACCGCCGTCGTCTGGGCGAGGGGCACGGGCGCTCCGATATTGCCCCGCCTCGACACGACGGCGCCGTTATCGTCGAGAGTCGCGTAGGCCTCGTCGACGGTGCCGTGGTACGAGTGATCGTGCACCAGGATCCGCGGCCTGCCCGTCACCTGTCGCGCGAACCGGATGAGGCTGCGGTTCGCGTCCGTCGCGGAAAGCGAGAACTGCCACACGGGCACGCGAAAACGCTCGGCGAGCAATTCAGCGGCGACAGCAGCGTCCTCGGTGGGAAGCATGAACGTGGAGCCCCTGGCCAGCTGCTCACTGATCGCCCGCACCGACGGCTCGGGCGCATGCCCGCACATGGCGCCCGTGTCGCCGAGGCACAGGTCGACGTGGTCGATTGCGTCGAGGCATTCGAAATGCGCCCCGGATGCCCGGCTCACGTACACCGGCCATGGCCCGGGCCATTTCGCCATCCACAGCATGGGAACACCGTCGGGCATGTGGCGCACGGCCCGCTGCCACTCGGCGCCGGATCTGGGTCGCGCCGCCCGGAACACCTCGAGCTCGGCTTGCCAGAGCGCGTCGAGGCGCTCCCGATGCGGATACCTGTCGGGCACTAGGCCTGCTTCGCGAGCCGCTTGCGGCGGGCCGCGGACGTCAGTTGGGAGACGACGACGATCACGAGCGCGAGGATGAACACGGCAGAGGCGATGACATTGGCCTCGGCGGGTACGCCGCGCGCGGCGGCGGTGTAGACGAAGATCGGGAAGGTCTCCACGCCCCCGTTGTTGAAGCGCGTGATGATGAAGTCGTCGAAGCTCAGCGCGAACGACAGCAGCGCGGCGGCGGTAATACCGGGCAGCAGGAGCGGGAAGGTGATCTTCCAGAACACCTGCAGGGGCGAGCCGTAGAGGTCCCGGCCCGCCTCCTCGAGGGCCGGATCGAGGCTCGCGACCCTTGCCTTGACGGTCACGACGACGAAGCTGAGGCAGAACAGCGCGTGCGCGATGATGATCGTCAGGAGCCCCTTGGGCACGCCCGCGCTGAGGAACTGTGCCGCGAGGCCGGCGCCAAGCACGACCTCCGGCGTGGCCATGGGCAGGAACAGCAGCAGGCTGATCGCGGAGCGGGCACGGAAGCGGTACCGCGCGAGGGCGATCGCCATGAGAGTGCCGAGGACGGTCGCGATGACCGTCGCGACGACCCCCACGAGCATGCTCGTGAAGAACGCTCCGCACACGCCCTGCGCGTTGCAGACGTTGGTCCAGTTGTCGAGCGTGAAGCCCACCCACACGATGTTCGACTTGACCGAGTCGTTGAACGAGAACACGAAGGTGTAGACGATAGGAACGAGCAGGAAGACGAGGGCGAGCGCGCTGTAGATCGGCAGGAGCGCAGTGCCCAATGAAAGCTTGCCGAAGCTGAAGGTTCTCACAACAGGTCCTCCGTCCCGCTCCGCTTCACGTATACGCCGACGATGATGAGGATGAGCCCCATGAGGATGACCGACAGCGCCGATGCGGCCGGATAGTTGAGCAACCCGAGGAAGTTGGCCTCGATCGCGTTGCCCACCATCGATGTCTGAGCGGAACCCAGGAAGCTCGCGCTCGCGTTGATGTAATCACCCGCGGCCGGAATGAACGTGAGGAGCGTGCCGGAGACGATCCCGGGTAGTGAGAGCGGCAGAGTCACGCGCCAGAACGTCGTCGCGGGGCCCGCATAGAGGTCGGAGCCGGCCTCGAGGTAGCGCGTGTCGAGCCGCTCGAGCGTCGTGTAGATCGGCAGCGTCATGAACGGGATGAAGTTGTACGTGAGGCCGAAGATCACCGAGAACGCGGTGCCGGTGAGGTGTCCATCCGGAGGCAGGATGGAGAGCGCCTTGAGCGCGATGACGAGGGGCGTGTCATCCGACATCAGCGACTTCCATGCCAGCGTGCGCAGCAGGAAGGAGATGAAGAACGGAGCGATGACGAGCGTGAGCATGAGCGCCTGCAGAAGTGGCCATCGCCTCGCCTTGACGCCGATGAAGTAGGCGAGCGGGTAGCTGATGATGAGCGCGAAGAACGTCGCGGCGAGCGCATAGCCGAAGGCCCGCAGGAAGTGCGGCCAGTAGGCCTCGACGACGACGGCATAGTTCTCGATCTTGAACGCCGGCTGGTACTGGCCGACGTCGCCGAACTCGACGGGCGCCTGGAACGACGTCAGCACGAGCGACACGAGCGGGGTGAGGAAGAACAGCGCGAGGTACGCGAGACCGGGCGCGAGCAGGATGAGGGCGACGCGACTTCGTCGTCGCGGCGCCTGCTCGACTCCGCTTGTTCCCGCGGGTGCAGAGCCGAAGGCAGCGAAAGCCATCAGGCCTCCTCGATCTCCGCGAGAAGCTCGTGCCGGGTCTGCATGGCGATCGTCGCCGTGTCGGTGTCCGCCGCGAAACGCGGGGCGCGTTCGGGCTCGTCGAGAAGGCCGAAGCCGTGCTCGACCGACCAGGATACCCAGGCCGCGGATCCGAGATTGACTACGGGACCGAACACCATGTTCTGGGCGAACACCGTGACGAGACCGATCCCGGGAATCGCGATCTGGTACTGCGTGCTCACGCCGCTGAACGAGACGTCTGTGACTCTCCCCGGCCCCAGCGAGTTGCTGCCCGCTGACTGCTTCGGCGCACTCGTGTGCAGCATGAGCTTTTCCGGCCGCACGCCGACCGTCACCTCGCCCGCGTGGCGCTGAGCGCGATCCTTCGGGACTTCCACCTTCACACCCGCGACGTCGACGACGATCGACGAGCCGGTGGATGACGTGACGGGTCCGGTGAACAGGTTCGACTGCCCGAGGAAGTTGGCGACGAAGGAGGTCTTCGGCAACTCGTAAAGCTCCTCGGGCGCGCCCATCTGCTCGATCTGGCCCCGATTCATGACCGCGACCGTGTCGGCCATGGTCATGGCCTCCTCCTGGTCGTGCGTGACGTGCAGGAACGTCAGGCCCACCTCGTTCTGGATGCTCTTGAGCTCGAGCTGCATCTGGCGGCGCAACTTGAGGTCGAGTGCGCCGAGAGGCTCGTCGAGCAGCAGAAGCGCGGGGCGATTGACGATCGCGCGAGCGAGAGCCACGCGCTGCTGCTGGCCCCCCGAGAGCTGCAGCGGCCTGCGCGCCGCCAGGTGGTCGAGCTCCACAAGCCGCAGGGCCTCGTGGGCCTTGCCGACCGGGTCGGCGATGTTGCGTCGTCGCAGACCGAACGCGACGTTCTCGAGCACCGTCATGTGCGGGAAGAGCGCATAGCTCTGGAACACGGTATTGACGGGGCGTTTGAACGACTTGACGTTCGTGACGTCCTTGCCACCGATGAGGATTCGACCCGTCGTCGGCTCCTCGAGTCCCGCGACGAGGCGCAGCGTCGTCGTCTTCCCGCAGCCGGACGGCCCGAGCAGGGCGAAGAACGAGCCCGCGGGAATTCGAAGGTCGAGCTCCTCGATCGCCGTGAAACCCGGAAAACGCTTGCTGATCCCGATCAGTTCGAGATCTGCCCCCGCTTCCGCGAAAGCGCCACCCGCCATCTACGCACCCAGCTTGACGCGCTGGAACTCCGCGTTGAACGCCTGGTCGTCTTCCGAGCTGAGGGAGCGGAAGATGTGGGCGTTGCTGAGGGTCTCCTCGTTCGGGAATATCAGCTGGTCTTCGGCAATCTCCGGGTAGAGCTCTGCGGCGACCTCTTGAGCGCCGACCACGGGAGTGATGTAGTTCACCCATGCCGCGACCTCGGCGGCGACCTCGGGCTCGTAGTAGTAGTTCATGAGTGTCTCGGCGTTCTTCTTGCGCGGGGACCCCATGGGAACCACGAACGTGTCGCCCCACAGGGTGCCACCGGCGCTCGGGAGAGCGAATTTGAACTTCTCGAACCCGGCTTCGAGGTTGGCAGCGGTGATGTCGCCCGACCACACGATTCCCGCGACGGCGTTGCCGCTCGCGAAGTCCTCGAGGTATTCGTTGCCCTTGATGCCGAGAATCTGGCCGCTCGTGACGTTCTCCTCGAGTACCTCGATCGCGGCGGAGTACTCGTCCATGCCCCATTCGGAGCCCGAGATGTCGACACCCTGGCCGAGCAGAAGGAGGCCCATGGTGTCGCGCATCTCGCTCAGCACGGTCACCTTGCCCTTGAGCTCCGGCTTCCAGAGGTCATCGACGCTCTCCAGCCCCCCGGGAACCGCCTCCGTGTCCCATGCGATCCCGGCGAAACCGTTCTGCCACGGCAGCGACTTGGTGCGTCCGGGGTCGAAGTCGGGATTGAGCAACGCAGGGGCAAGATTCGCCTTGTTGGGGATGTTGGCGGCGTCCAGGTCTTGTACGTAACCGAACCGGATGAGCCGAGCGACCATCCACTCGGTGAGGCAGAACGTGTCGGCGCCCGTCGCCTGCCCGAGGGCGAGCTGGTCTTTGATGGTGCCGTAGTAGGTGTTGTTGTCATCGATGTCGACCTTGTACTCGACCTCGATGCCCGTCTGCTCCGTGAATCGCATGAGTGTCGGGTAGTTGCCGTCGTCATCCTCATCGATGTAGGCGGGCCAGTTCGACCAGGTGAGTGTCTTGTCGCTGTCCGAGATGTCGTCGGCGGGCTTGGGAGCCGATGACCCGCTCGGCGCACACGCCGCAAGCGCCATCGCCGTGGCGCCGATCCCCGCTCCCTGAAGGAGGTGACGCCTGCTGAGCTGGGCCCTCTTCGCCTGGAGCACGAGCTGGCGGATGATCGGGTCTTGGGGAAGTGGTCGGGTCATAGTGGCGGGGCTCCTTCAACGACGACGTTTCACGTAGACCGATACTTGCACACGAGTCGCAGCGGTCACAGTAGCCAAGGGGCAAAAGGCTCCGTTCGTAACGAAATCTTCACGAAATCAGCACCTCAACGCCGGATTCTTGTGCGGAATCCATGGTCTTGCGCCGGTACGCTGATCAAATGAGGGTCGCCGTTCCACGAGAGATCAAGAACAACGAATTCCGCGTCGCGATCACGCCCGCCGGCGTGCACGACCTGGTCGCGCACGGGCACGAAGTGCTCATCGAGGCGGGAGCGGGCCTCGGGTCGTCAATTCCCGACGAGGCGTACGTCGCGGCGGGTGCATCCATCGCCCCGGATGCCGCGTCCATCTGGTCTGCGGCGGAGCTCCTGCTCAAAGTGAAGGAGCCCGTGGCTTCGGAGTACGAGTACTTCCGGCACGATCTGCTGCTCTTCACCTACCTGCACCTCGCCGCCGAGGCCGAGCTCACGCGAGCGCTCCTGGACTCGAGTGTGACGGCGATCGCGTACGAGACGGTGCAGCTGTCCACTCGCGCGCTTCCGCTGCTCGCGCCCATGAGCGAGGTCGCGGGCCGCCTCGCGCCGATCGTGGGCGCCAATGTCATGCTCAAGCCGAACGGCGGACCCGGGCTGCTGGTGCCTGGGGTTCCCGGCACTCATGCCGCCGAGATCGTCGTGCTCGGTGGTGGTGTCGCGGGCACGAACGCGGTCTCGGTCGCGGTGGGCCTCGGGGCGAACGTCACCGTGCTGGACACGAACATCCAGCGCTTACGCGAACTCGATGCCCTCTACGCCGGCCGCGTGAGCACGATCGCGTCGAACGGCTTCGAGATCGAGCGGGCCCTGCTCACCGCCGACATGGTGATCGGTTCCGTGCTCGTGCCGGGCGCGAAGGCGCCGAAGCTCGTGAGCAACGATCTCGTGTCACGCATGAAACCGGGCAGCGTGCTCGTCGATATCGCCGTCGACCAGGGCGGTTGCTTTGCCGACTCCAGGCCGACCACCCACACCGACCCGACCTTCGCCGTTCACGGCTCGTTGTTCTACTGCGTCGCCAACATGCCGGGCGCCGTGCCCAACACGTCGACCTACGCACTCACGAACGCGACAATGCCCTACGTGCGAGCGATCGCGAACGCGGGCTGGCGCGAGGCCCTCCGATCGGATCCCGCCCTCGCGCTGGGGCTCAACACGCACGCGGGCAACATCGTGAACGCTCAGGTCGCGGAGGCGCACGGCCTCGCTAGCGCCGACCTCGCCTGGGCCCTTGCCTAGTCACGGAGCGAATTTTCTTGTGAAGGCAGGCGCGCGCGGCTGATTCCGCCGTTCTCGTCGATGCGCCAGCACAACGAGGAGTCGCCGTCGAGGGGTGGCGGGAGTTGCCGCGACCTCGTCAGGGCGCGAACGTCGGCGATGCCGCATCCGTCGAGCAGCACTTCGGCGACCGGACGCAGCGCAGTGAGCACGCCCCATCGCGATTGCCACTCGTCGACGTCGCCGACGAGTGCCGTGCGGCGCTGTCCCGAGGAGATCGCGAGTTCGCGCGGGTCGGCGGTGGAGCTCGCGAGCTCCACGACGGTGAGTCCGGCCCGCCTCAGGCGTGCCGTGAGCGGACCCGAGCGCGTGGTCGCCACGGCGATGGGTCGCTCCGAGTCGAGATCGACCACGCGGGCGACCACGGGTGCGTGCAGCGGCACAGGTGCCGCGACGACCTGCACGCGGTCGCCGCGCCAGAGCCCGCCGCCCGGCGGCAAGCCCTCGAGGTAGGTGCGGCCGTCGCCGCCCGCGAGCACGAACTCGTGTCGGCTGGCGTGGCGCAGGAACAGCCGGGCGGGAACGAGCGCTGTGACCGGCTGGAGGTCCGCGGTGATGCGCTGCGCGGCAAGAACGAGCCGGATGCCGCGCGCCGGTCCGTCCCGCAGCACCCGGCACAGGCGTTCGACGAACGCCGCGCGGTAGTCCGGGGACAGCCGCGCGAGCAACGAGTCGGCGTCGTCGAGCGCGATGAGGCGCTCCCGCCCTGATGACTCGTCGAGATCGCTGACGAGGTCGGTGAGCGCATCCCACGCCGCAGCGATCTCGGCGGGAATGCGCTCCGGGGTGCCGAACGCGGCGATTGCCGTCGAGCAACCGCTGCCTGCGGCGCCGAGGATCAGCAGATGGCCGTCGCGAGTGGGATGCCACTGCGCCACCCCGCGCCGCTGCTCCCGCGGGAGATCGACGAGCCCGAACGGGATTCCCGTCTCGGCGCCTCTCTCCTCGACAGCCAGCGGGCGGACGACGACGGGCGGCAGGGGTTCGCACCACGGGCGCCGGGGTGGCGCCGTGTTCTCGAACCGTGACGCGACCGCGGCGGCATCCTCGGCGTCGGCCATTGCGAATTGGACGGTGGCCGGCGATTGCCCGGCGAGGGCGACCACGCCGCGTCCTCTCGCCTGGGCGGGAATGGCAGCCGCTGCGTCGGTACCCACGACGGCCGAGCTGTCGGAGCGATTGTTGACGCGTAGCGAGATGCGCAAGTCCGCGTTGGCGAGCACCGAGTCGCGCACGACCCCCGCGGGCCGCTGCGTGCACAGGATGAGGTGCACGCCGAGGGAGCGTCCGCGAGCCGCGAGGTCGGCGAAGAGCGCATGCAGGTCGGGGTGGTCAGACATCATCGCCGCGAACTCGTCAACCACGATCACGAGGCGCGGGAGCCCCTCGAGCTGCTCGATGCCCTTCGCGCCGTGGCTCGCGAGTTGTGCTTCTCGATAGCGCAGCTCGGCCCGCAGGCTCTCTAGGGCGCGCGACGCTTGCGTCTCGTCAAGATCGGTGATGATACCCACCGAGTGCGGCAGGGCTTCGAGGCTGCTGAAAGCCGAGCCGCCCTTGAAGTCGACGAGAAGAAAGGTGACGCGGTCCGGCGGGTGAGCAGCAGCCATCGCGAGCACCCAGGAGATGAGCAACTCGCTCTTGCCGCTGCCCGTCGTGCCGCCCACGATGGCGTGGGGACCGTGCTCGACGAGGTCGAGAGTCACCGGCCCGGCGTGCGCCACCGCCACCTCGCACGCGAGCGACCGGTCAGCCCGATCGACGTAACGCAGGAGGGGCGCGAGCCCGACGGCCGTCGGCACAGCTGATCCGTCGGCCGAGATGCCCCGGCGAGCGGCATCCCGGGCAGCCGTGCGCGACCAGGTGAGCGCTTGCTCACGCGAGATCACGCCCGGACGGAACTCACGACGCTCGTTGCGGTCGGGGTGCTGAAGTATCGCGCCCCCGCTCTCGTCGACGCGAACCACGACGCGGCACCATGCCGGCAGTGCAGTCTCGTGGTCCGCGACGGCGATGGCGACCGCCGGTTGGTCCGTTCCCCACGCGATCCAGTGGTCGGCACGCTCGAGCGCGGGAGCGCGCGCGTGCGGGAGTGCCGTCATCCACAGTTCACCACCTGAAGCCGAACACCACCAGCGATGGACCGCGGGCGACAGGGCACGGGCGAGCTGGAGGGCCACAGCTCTCGCGAGCGCCGTGGCCATTGGCGGCGAACCGCAGATACCGAGCCCGAGTCGCGCATCAACCCGAACGGGAGCCCCGTCGAGCATGGCCGCGAGGGCCGCGAGCTCTGCCAGGGTGCTCTCGACCACCGCGGATCCCGCCGCACCGAGGGCCGGGCGCTCGAACTCGAGTGCGCTCCTGATCGTGCCCGTGCCGAGGGCGACGATCACCTCGCTCGCGTCGGCCCGCCATCTGCCCGAGTCGATCATGGTGCTATCGCTCAACTCAGCGGCGCTCGGGGTGGCCTCGACCAGAACGTCGCGCTCGGCGCTGTGGCGTTCGGCGATCTCGGCACGGACCCGCTCGGCATCCGCACCGAATCGCCGTGCCTCGCGCGCGACCGCCCGACGTGAGCCGATACGGGAATCGAGAAGGCTCGCCACGGCGGTGACCGGCCCGAGCGCGGCGAATGCGAGCGCGAACGGCGAGGAGGTGAGCATCCACATCGCCGCGGATGCCACAACCGGAGCGAGGGTCGCGAGCACGGGGAACCGGAACGGCGCGGGCGCCTCGGGGATGCGCGGTGCCGAGACCCTCGTCGGTGCGTGCGCTGTCACTCATCGATGACAGCAGCCCTACCCGTGTGCGCGGGCTTGCCGGGATCGAGTCGGGGAGAGAGCGCGCATCGCGCGGTTGGTGTGGACCGGTCAGCTCACGATGAAGAACTGCTCGCCGATCTCGACGCGAGTGCCGCGCACGACCCGGTAGCGCTTGCCCGCGTCACACCGCCGCGGGGCCAGATCTGGTTCCCTGACGATGGTGCCGTTGCCGGAGAAACGATCGCTCACCCAGAACGCACCGTTGTCCTGGCCGAACTCGAGATGAGTCTTCGACACCGACTTGCCCGGGTCCGAGATCGTCACGAACGAGTCGAAGTACTCCCCTGGCTCGGCGACGGGATTGCGGCCCACGAGCCCCGTACCCGTCACGCTCACGCTCTCGCCCGTGCTGAACTGGAGCACGAAACGATCACCCCGCACGGAGCGGTCGACGATGCGCGTCTGATCGATGTCCAATTCGTCGGCGAATCCCGTCGGGCTTGCGGCGGCATGATGCACGGGCAACTCGGTCGACCTCGGAAGGCCCCACGGGAACGGGTCAAGCTGTGCGGTGTCGCTCGGACGGGAAGAACGGCCCACCGGATGCCGTACAAACCCGCACTCACCGCAGAAGATGTCGGATGCCGCGAGCGGGGCACCGCACTGGGAGCACCGTTCGACGCTAGCGCCGATGTCCATGACCTCTGGACGCGGGGGCGGCTCGGGCTCAGGACTCGGTAACGGCTCAGGCCCAGGCTGCGGGCGCGGCTCAGGCTCAGGGCTCGGCAACGGCTCAGGCCCAGGCTGCGGCAGAGGCTCAGGCTCAGGGCTCGGCAACGGCTCAGGCCCAGGGCTCGGCAACGGCTCAGGCTCAGGGCTCGGCAACCGCTCAGGCCCAGGCTGCGGAAGAGACTCAGGCCCGGTGACCGACTCAGCCGCGACCCTGCTCTTCGACGACACCGCGCGACCGCATTCACCGCAGAACATCGCCCCCGGGGGCAGTTCAGTGCCGCAGTGGGAACAGGTCACGGAACGGTCCTCTATCGCTTGAAAAGCTTTGTGACACTATAGCCACCGAGCGAGCGCAAGGAGATTCGCACTCTCAGCTTCTGCCAGCGCGTCAGTCCGGCGTCGAGGGATGCTTCGAGCTCGTGCAGCGCCCGCCATACGCTCTCGGCGTCGGCCGGGAGGGGTTCGTCGGGCGAGAAGGTCGCTCGGTCGGCGACGGCCGCGAGAACCTCGGACTGTGTTCCGCCGGCTATCGCGGCAACCTCGCTGCGCGTGGCAGACGGTGCCGGACTGAGCCCGTGGTCGACGACCGAGTCCTCGAACTCCTTCCAGCCGCCGCTGATCTGCTCGAGTACCGTGGGCGCGCGCCGCCGCAGCCTGCGCCGGCGCACCTTGGCGGCGATCACGACGATGAAGGGCGCGATCAGGATGGCCGCCGCGATGAGCACTAGCCCTGCGATCCGCAGGGCGGCGAGGATGGCCTGCAGCACGGGGTCGAGGTCGGGCGGCAGCTCCTGCTCGCTGTCCTGTGTGCTCTGCCGATCGAACGGCTCGGATTCCAGTACGGGCGGCGGAACGATCGTCTGCGGGCGGGCCACCTGCGAGTTGTCTTCAGGAATCTCATCCGGGATGTCGCGGGCCGCTGGTGTCGGATCGATGGTGACCCAGCCGTACTCCGCGGTGTTGACCTCGATCCAGGCCGAGACATCCTGCCCGCGCACCTGATCGCTTTCGGGAACGAAGCCGAGTACGACGCGCGAGGGAAATCCGAGGTCGCGTGCCATGAGCGCTGCTGCCACCGCGTATTGCTCCGCGTCACCGATCATGCGCGGCGAATTGAGCAGCTCGGCGATCCGATCGGACGCGTGGCCAGAGCGGCTCGGTGGCTCATCCTCGCCCACCCCGTGGCTGATGTAGCCGTCTGCCGCGAGTCCGTCGAGCATGGCGACGAGCCTCCCGCCGGGAGTTTCGATCCCCGTGACGTACTCGTCGAGTTTGCCGGTGAGCTCGTCGGGCACTTTCTGCGGCGCGGGCACCGCCGCCGGTCCCGGTTCGAGATTCGCAAGTTGCGCGGTGGTGGGCTGGTCCGGGATCACCGCCGTGAGCGTGTACGAATCGCCGGTTGCGACGCCACCGACAACGGCAGCCGTGCCCGACACGTCGTTGTAGTAGAAAGCGTCGCGCAGCGCGGCGGCGTTCGCGCCTGCGAAGGCCACCGACTCGAACTTGCCCGTCGTGGGTAGCCATACCCCGGTGTAGTCCGAGATGACGACGCCGAGGGTGACCTGCTTGCCAGTGACGTCCGACTGGTCGTATCGCGAGGGAACCCGCGTGAACGAGCCGGACTCGCTCGTGACCTTGTCGCTGCCGACCGAGTACACCACGCCGTCCCAGGTGTCGAGGGTTGCGAGGCGGATGCGCGCGCCCTCGGGCAGGCCCGTGACGTCGAAGAGAACCGAGTTCACGCTCGCGGGCTGCCAGTAGGCACGGAACCCGGACAGCGGACTGACGTAGTCGCGCGGGTCGAAGGGCTGCTCGATCGTCGTGCGCAGCACGGTGCGGTCGTGGGTCGGCGGGATGACCCCCGCCGTGGCGACCGCGGCCCCGGAGGCAACCGCCATGATGAGTGCTGCGCTCGCGACGGTGCGGAGGCCCGCCAGCCCGGTATCGGGCGGCCTTGGCGCGCTCTCTCCTTGCGCCTGCGCCGTGAGGAGGCGGATCGCCGCCCGCCGGCGGTACCAGCGGAACCACACGAGCCAGAGCAGCACGGCGACGAGGAGCGCGATGGGAGCATCCAGGGGACGATCGGGGAATTTCGGCCCGAAGGCCGTCGCGACGATGAAAACCACGATGGGCGCGATTACGGCGAGCTCACCGCGTCGCGCGCGCAGGGCGACCGTCAGGCCGACGACGGCGGCACCGAGCACGAGCACGAGGGCGGGCACGAGCAGCGCCTGGTACTCGCCGACGGGCAGGGAGATCGTGAGCAGTTGCTTCCAGCCGAGCGCGACACCAGCGAGGAGATCTCGCAGGCCGTCGAGAGTGGGCAGCACCCCGAATTGCGCTTTCGCAGGCACAGCCACCGGCACACCGACGATGAGGAATGCGACGACGGTCGCCCCCATGACGATCGGCGAGGCCCAGCGGAAGGTCGCGCCGAGGATCGCCACGAGGCAACCGACTGCGAGCGCGACGCCGACCACCACGAGCAGTCCGGTACCGCGGTAGATCGGCCAGAGGGCCGTCGCCGCGATGATCGTCGTGAGCCAGAGCATTGCCGTATTGACGAGCACGAAGACCGGGCGCGGGCGAGCGGCTCGGCGGCGGGCATCCACGGTGCTCATGCCGCAGCCGCCGATCTCGCAAGAGCCTTCTGGAGGTCTTCGAGGAAGCCGATGGTGAGCACGCTCAGGCCGGCGACACGGCGGAGTCCGGGCGGGCTCTCGGGATCGCACACGACGGCGACGACCTCGACGCCGGCGGGGAACTTCGTGGATGCCGCCCGCAGTTCCTGGGGCGTGGCACCCGAGCCGCACACAAGGAAGGCGACCGAGACGCCGCTCGCCTCCTCGCCTGTGACGCGCGCGACGTCGGCGATGGAGAGCGCGGATTCGGTGTGTTCGACCAGCGCGAGGTCGTCGAGCAGTCGCGTTCGAGTGAGCGTGGAGAGCAGGCGCACCGCGAAGACCTTGCGCTTGGCGAACTGCGGCGTCTTCTCGCTCGCCACGACGGTTACCGTGCGGCCGTCGCGGATGGCGCGCGCGCCGAGGGAACCCGCGACGCTCACCGCCATCTCGAACTCCTCCTCGGTGACGTAGTCATGGCTCGCGAGGCTCAGCGCGATCACGAGGTGGCTTCGCCGGGTTTCTTCGAACTGGCGCACCATGTACGTCCCCGTGCGCGCCGTCGACTTCCAGTGGATGTAGCGGCGCTCGTCGCCCGGCATGTACTCGCGGAGGGCGTGGAACGAGACGTCGTTCGTGGAGAGGTCGCGCGTCGGGTTGCCCTCGAGGTCGCGGATGAAGCCCGTGCTCATGCTCGGAATGCTGATGGTGCGCGGATGCACGAACAGTTCGGCCACATCAGACCAGACGACTTCGCGGCGCAGGATGCCCACCGGGTCCGCTCGCACGGTGCGCACGGGACCCACGGGAATCACGCCGCGGCGCGCGGTGGGGACCACGAACTCGTGCGAGAAGGATGCACCCCGCCGCAGGCCGGGCAGCGCCGCCTCGGCGAGTCCCGCCCCGACCGGAACCTCCACGGTGAGGCCGAACGTGCGACGGCGGCCGGGGTTGGTCACCGTGAGCTCGCCGACGGCGCGCTCCCCCACGACGACGCGACTGTGCGGAACCGACAAGGCGATCGTGATTGCGGTGCGTCCGACGAGGTAGATGACGGCGATGACGATGAGCGCGATGCACGCGAACCCGACGACGACGAGCTCGAGCCATCCGAGACCGTAGCCGAAGCCGAGAGCGAGAGGCACGAGGGCGAAGACCGCCCAACCGAGCGGGGTCACGACGGAGGCCACCCGCGCGAATACCCGGCCCGCGACTTGCCGAATGGCAGCCGCGAAGCGCACGGTCGCGATGACGGCGTCGGCGAGCATGCCCGTGCGGTCTCCGACGATTCGCGTGCGGGCGTTCGTCAGGCCGCTCGTGCTGCTCGAGAGCTGGATGTCCGACCGCGGACCGGGCGCGAGCGCGCGCGCGGAGCCGCGAGTGGATGCTCGGACGACTCGCGATCTCTCGGTGCCGACCGCGGGGATTCGGGACATCACACGGCTTGCCGCTCGCTCGGCGGAGCCGTCTCGATGAGGATCTGACCCATGATGCTGGGTGCGGTCACGCCGTCGAACTCGGCCTCCGGGTCGATCACGAGGCGATGCGCGAGCACGGGTTCCGCGAGCGCCTTGACGTCGTCGGGGATGACATAGTGCCTCCCGCTCGCCGCCGCGAGGGTCTTCGCCGTTCGCACGAGGGCGAGCGCGCCGCGCACGCTCGCGCCCAGTCGCACCTCGTCGGCGGAGCGAGTCGCGTCGACGAGACGGCCGACGTAGTCGTTGATGCTCGGGTCGACGTGCACCGTGCGGGCGAGCTGGCCCATCTCGACGACGACGTCAGCCGTAACGATGGGAGGCACGACGGTCTCGTGCGCCTTCACGCCGGCGCCCTCGAGAATGCGGATGGTCGACGCGTGATCGGGATAGCCGATGGATGCCTTCATGATGAAGCGATCGAGCTGCGCCTCCGGCAGACGGTAGGTTCCGGCCTGCTCGATGGGGTTCTGAGTGGCGATGACCATGAACGGTGCGCCCACGGGATGCGTGACGCCGTCGACCGTCACATGCGCCTCCTCCATGACCTCGAGGAGCGCGGACTGGGTTTTCGGGCTCGCGCGGTTGATCTCGTCTGCGAGCACGATGTTCGAGAAGATCGGCCCGGGGTGGAACTCGAAATCGGAGCTGCCCTGGTTGTAGATGCTCACGCCCGTGATGTCGCCGGGAAGTAGATCGGGGGTGAACTGGATGCGATTGCTCGAGCCAGCGACGCTCTGCGCGATCGCGCGGGCGAACGACGTCTTGCCCGTTCCGGGGAAGTCCTCGAGCAGGAGGTGCCCCTCGCTCAGGAGCGCGGTGAAACCCAGTCTGATGACGAAGGTCTTGCCGAGCAGCACCTGGTCGACGTTCGCGACGAGGCGATTGAAGATGTCGGAGAACCAGGTGGCCTGTTCCGGAGTCATGGTCATTGAGTCGTGCCCCTAGTTGTCGTAGTCGAACCCGTTGTAACTGACGTCGTAGAACTGGCCACCGTTCGCGGTCACCCGGATGGTCAGGTACGGAGTGCCGAGCATGCCGGCGTCCACGGTGCAGCTTCCCGGTTGGGTGGTGTCCGCCGGTACGAAGGTACCGCCCGGGGAGGCTCCACAGGCGTAGGCGACGCCCTCGTAGGCCCCCGCGGGCCATCCGAGCCAGTCGAAGGTACCGGCGGGGTGCGCGGGATTTCCCTCGTTCACGAACTCGATTCCGCTGGCATTCGCGTTGACGGGCGTCGCGATCGGGAACGGCGTCGACCACGTCGACTGGCAGATCGGCTGGGAGTCCCAGGTACGGCATGCCCTGACCTCGACGAACGCCGCCTGGCCGTACTGGAGTCCCTCCGCGGTGAGGAAGGAGTCCAGCGGAACTGGCCCGTATGCGGTTGCCGGCACGCTGCCCCCGCTCAACCGGTAGACGATCGAGTAGTCGTTCGTGAGAGCGTCGCCGCCCATCGAGCCGCCCGTCACCTGCACGTCGAAAAGGCCGGACCCGTTCGTCGCCGGCATCGAGGTCGACAGCGCGGTGATCACGGCCGGTGGCGTGTGGGCCACGACCGCGGGGCTGACGGTGCAGCCCTGCCCGTTGAAGGCGAAGACCACGAGGGTGTAGGTCGCATTCGGCGAGAGCCCGGAGAACTGGGTCCAGGTTCCCGTTCCTGCCGACGCGACTGCTGCCCCGTTTGACGAGATCGAGCCGTCTGGCGAGCACGTCGGGGCGGCGCCGGTGTACGCGGCCGCCGTGTAGTTTGCGATTGCGCGGCCGTTGTCGGTGAAGACTCCCGCCCACTCGAGTTGCACGAGGGTGTCGCTCAGCACGGTTGCGAGGGGCGATCCCACGGCGATGGGCGGGCCGGCAGGCACATCCGATCGCGGTTCGCTCGTGTTCCACACCGAGAGCGCCGTGTACGCGGCATTGCGAGGGCTGATGGTGAAGTTCACCGCGACGCCGTTGTCGAGCAACCACCCCGCAGAGCTCGTGTCCCACGTGCACACGCCGCCGCCGCAGACACCGGGACTCACGTCGGTCGAGAATGCGCCCACCGCGATGTGGTATCGGTCGACGGGAGAGCCGCCGGATGGTGTGCTCACCTGGTTCCAGGTCAGCCTCAGGCCGCGGTCGAGCGGCGCGGAGCCCAGCACCGTCGGAGCCGGCGGGATGATGTCCGACCACACGTCGTCCGCGAGAGTGACCGGATCGGAGTCACCGATCGCGTTCGTGGCGACGACCGTGACGATCACCGAATTGGCGGGGCCGTTACCCGGCGTCGGAATCGAGCAGGTCGTGCCCGTGCAGTCCTGGGTCGCGACGACCACCCCGCCCTGCGAGGAGGTCACGCGGTAGTTGGTGATCGGCGAATTGTTGGCCGGCCCGGCGTTCCAGCGCATCGTGATCTCGCGATCGTCGAAGCCGCTCGGGAACAGGTTGGCGACAGGATCCGGGCGGTCCTGCACGGAGACGGTGATCATGCCCCACACGTAGCGCGAGGGATCGTTCGTCGAATCGGCGACCTCGTACTGCAAGTTCACATCGATCGGTTCGGCGGTGGACGAGATCGTTACCGTGAGGGTCTGCCGATCGGCGCTCGGCTCGATCTGCACGCCGGGAGGGAGCGTTCCGCCGTCGAGGCCGCGGATGGCGACCACCCTCAAAGGCGTGTTCGGGAACGGATTCGTCGCCTCGTCGTTGGCGAGCACGTCGACGACCGTGGTGTCGCCGCGTTTGGCGACCGCAGTGTCGGCGGCCGGCTTGACGAGAGGACGCGTCGAGGGCACGATGCGGAGTTCTATGCGCCCGGCTTGCCCCTCGCTCAAGCCGTCGCGCACGCCGAGAGACATGCTCGTGACGGCGCCCTGGGCGACTCCGTCATCGGCCGTGAGGGTGAGGATGTTGCCACTCAGGTCGTACGTGAACCCCTCCGGCAGCGGGCTCAGCACGGTGTAGGCCAGTTCGTCGAGGTCATCCGGATAGGGGTAGGTCGTGAGTCTCAGCAGGTCGATCTCGCGCTCCTGGCCCGGCTCGAACTCGAGCACGGCACCGTCGAACGCGGGCGGCTGGTTCTCCCGCGGGCGCACGGTGATGGGCAGCACGAGTATCGCCGTTCGCCCGGCCGGGTCAGCAGCAGAACTGCCATCGGTGACCTCGAACGATATCGAGGCCGGCCCGAAGTACTTGTCCGCCGAGGTGAAGACGAGAGTGTTCTCATCGCGCACGAGATTCGAGCCGTCGGAATGGGTCGCCTGCACCGTACCCGAGTCCGTGAGGCGCACTTGCTTGCCGCCGACCGCGATGACGTAGTCGTTGAGGTCGATGACGAGCTGGTCTTCGCTGTTGACGACGAGGGCAGGGGCTCGCCGGTCCAGCTGCGGGAGTGCGTCGTCATAGCCGGGAACACGAATGAAGGCATAGCTGAACACGTCGGGGTCGTCGGGGTGCGTGACCTTGAACGGGATGATCTGGCTGCGATTCCCGACCGAGACCTCGATGCGCTTGTTCGAGGTGACGCGCGCCGAGTCGCCGTATCCGGGGTAGATCGAGAGGCCGAGCGAGCGGGCGTCGCCGTCCGCGAAGAAGACGTTCGCGAGCACGTCGACGGTCACGCGATCACGATCGAGCACGTCGGAGAGGGTGAGAACACTGTCGTTGGCCTGGGGGTACGAGAGCGGGGCATCCGGGTCGACGGTAACGCGGATGAAGTTCTGGCTCGTTCCGCCCTTGTCGTTCTCGATCGAGTAGATGACGCCGTAGCTGCCCGGCGCGCGCGGCGGCGTCACGTCGACGACATCGCCGATGATCTCGGCCGTCGTCTCCGAATCGTTGGGCTCGGCCGACACGACCGTCAGGGGGCTGCCGTCGGGGTCGGAATCGTTCGCGAGCACCTGCACGGAGACGGTGAATCCAGGCCGCACCGTGACCTCGTCGACGATCGCCACGGGGTTGCGGGCGCCCTCGAGCCGCGGACTGATGCCGACGCGCACGGTACCCGTCGCACGGGCGCCGAGCGAGTCGATCACCGTGTACTCGAATGTGTCGGTGCCCGCCGAGTAGTCGCCCGCCTGATAGACGATGGTGTCGGATTCGACCGAGATCACGGAGCCCTTCTCCGGGTTCGTCGACTGGCCGAGCAATTGCACCGAATCGCCGTCCGGGTCGATACCGCTGAGCGGGATGCGCACGCGCACGGTCTCGCCCGCGATCACGCGAGCCGTCACCGTGTCGGGCACGGGAGCGTTGTTGGTCGCGACATCCGCTTCGCGAACGGCGATTCGCACCAGGGCCGTCGCGGCCTGGCCGTCGGGACCGGTGACCTGGTACGCGGCCGTGAAGTTGCCCGTCTGCTCGGGTGCGAGGTAGCGCAGCACGCGTCCAGACGCGAACAGCAGGCCCGAGTCGGCCGGCAGTTGCTGGTCGAGTCGCGGCTGCAGAGTGAGATCGAGGCCGTCAGGATGCTCGTCGTTCTCGAGCACGGGAATGTCGATAGCCTCCCCGACGCGCACCGTCACGCTGTCGTCATTCGCGACGGGAGGCTGCACGCGCGTTGGAGTCGGGATCTCGACGACCGTGATGACGCCCTCGGCCTCGGCGAGCCCATTGCTGATGCGGTAGTTGAAGGTGACGGGACCATCATCGAGCGGGGCCTCGAGGCTCACTCGCACGATCCGCTGCTCGAGCACTTCGGCACGAACGCCCGAATCGGTCGGCAGGTTCATGATGCCCGTGACGAGCAGCACTCCGCCCGCCGGGTCGACGTCGGTTCCCGCGACGTCGATTCGCTCGTTGTGCAGGGTCTTCACGAAAACGGTCTTGGGCACCGTGATCGGTCTCGTGTTGGCGTTCGGGGGCGAGGCGACATCGATGCGCACCAGTCCCGTGACCGTCTGGGTTCCGTCGGTGACGACGTATTCGAGGTAGTGGCTCCTGAGCTGGTCGCTCGTGAAGCGGAACGTGCCCGTCTCGTAGCTCGGAGTGATCGTGACGTCCGCCTTGGATGGCACGCTGTTGAGCCGGATCGTGCCTGTGCCGCCTCGCACGTGCTCGAGCGGGGAGACCGTGATCTCCTGGCCGGAATAGGCGAGCATAACGAACGGGTCGGCGACGATCGGCACCTCCCCCGCGGGCTTGACGGTGACGGATGCACTGCCCGAGCTCTCGGCTGTGCCGTCCGACACGACCAGGGTGACGATCTTGAGGTCGCTGCCGTCCCCGGAGTCCGAGAACACGATGGTGCCCTCCGGCTTGTAGGTGACGGCATCCGGTGCCGCGACGACGGCACTCGTGAGGTAGAACGCGTCACCGTCGGGGTCGACCCAATCGCCGAGCACCTGGGTCGTCACGCGGCCTGCGGACTGCACCGTGAACGCGGTGGAGCGCACTTGCTCGGGTGGGGAGTTCTCGGTGGGCTGGCGAATCGTGATGACGACGGTCGCCGTGGCGGAGCCGCCTCGTCCGTCAGTGATCGTGTACTCGAAGCTCACCGACCCGACGACTCCTGGCGCGAGCGTGAGCTGGATCTGCTGGCGCTCGTTGATGAGGTCGATGCGTCCGACGCTCTCGGCGATGGGAGTGAGTTCGCTCACCACGAGAACGTCGCCGTTTGCGTCGTAGTCGTTGAGCAGCACGGGGAGCACGGTCGCCCGGCCGGGTCGTGCACCGAATGCATCGTCGACGGCGACGGGCGGTTCCTGCACCTTCTCGATCTCGGGCGGCAGGTTCTCGTCGTTCTGCTGCTCCTCGGGCTTGTTGTCGTCGACGACGATGAGGTCGTCCCAGTTGTCGATGAGCTCGCCCCCGCGCTGCACCGCCCAGGTCTCACCGGAGCGAGCGTCGTTGAGCACGGCCCGTGTGCCGTTCGTGACGAACGACAATCGCGCGTTGCCCGCCATGCTGGCCAGTGACAGGGTTCGGCCGTCGCTGCTGTCCCCCGCGCAGCGTCGCCAGTTGTCGCCATCCGTCCAGGCGGCGTATTCGCAGCCTTCGAGAGTGAGCGGCCGCGCCGGGATGCCCGACTTGCCTGCCACGAGACCGACGGCCGCGGCTCCGCTGAGCGGAACGCTCACGAGACCGCCCGAGTAGGCGACGAGCACGCGATCCCCGGTTGCCGCCGGCCACTGCAGAACGGCACCCGTGCCCTGGCCGACGAGCCCGGAGAGGTCGACCTGGCGGCCGTCGAGATAGAGGAGTTCGGCATCCGCGTCGAGCACCGCCCAACGGCCGGCGGTCGAACTGATGCTGAGCGCGGTCGACGTGGGGATGTCCACCGATTGGGTCGATTGCACAGTGTCGGACACGGCCGCATCGACGCTGTAGAGCTGGCCCGTGGCGGGCGAGTAGGCGAAGAGCAGGCCGTCGGGGTCGACGCTCACGATCGCGTCGGTGCCGAGGCTCAGCGAGGCCTCCGACTCGGCATCGAAGTCGGCGAACTCCCCGATCGAGACGATCCAGACTTCACCCGTGCCGCGCTCGAGCACGACGACGTTCTCGCCCGCGAGGAACAGCTCGGGCTGGTTGGGCGGAAGGGCGACGCTGTCGGACACCTGGGACGTCGCGGGGTCGACGATATCGACCGTGTTCTCCGAGCGGTCGAAGAGCAGAACGGTCTCCCCCTGTTGCAACACGTCGATGTCGTTGCCGGTCGTGGCGACGACCGAGTTGAGCTCGAGCACTTCGGTGTTGGCGCGGCCGATCGCCTGCTGCTGGCTGTTCGCGACCCACACCGAACCGTCGCCGAGGTCGAGCCGCTGGGCCGTGTACCCGGTCGAGACGATGGCGACGGTCGCGACGAGTGCAGCCACAACGGTGCCGCTCGTCGCACTGGCGACGAGCGAGCGATGTGAGGCGAGCCACCTACGGAACATGGGCGCCCATCATGCAGGTATGTCCGCGCACTTCTCTGCGCTCGGGTTTCCTGTCTTGCCCTCCCGGTTGACCGTGACGGTAATGCACACCCGATCGCCCGGTTCGGCGTCGACGACGAAACTCGGTTCGCGCTGCTGCACGCTCGGCTGCCCGTCGCTCGTGGTGATCTGGTACGAGTCGGTGGCCGTGATGCCCGGATCGCCCCACCTGAACTCGACCGTGTCATCGGTGACCTTGGCCTGGATGTCGGATACGGCGGGGATGTCGGCCGCGGCCGTCGAGCGGATGAGTACGAGCGTGGCAGTGGCACCCAGTGCGATTACCAGAACGGCGGCGGCGACGAGCATCCACGCGAGCGCCTGCATACCGCGGCCCTGGGGCGCGGCCGTGCCCGTGCTGCGCGGGCCCGCGCGGCTGTCGCGGATGAGCGTGCCCACCCCGCTGTAGTTCTCCTGCACGGCGGCGGCGCGACGTCGGCGGCGGCGTTGTGCGATCGACGAGGCGGGCACCTGGCTCCCCCGGATGCGCGTGCGGTCTTCGAGGTCGGCAACGGTCGCGAGCGCCCAGTCATCCATCGCGACCTCGATCGGAGTCTGCGGAACTCCCAACTCGGTCTCGACGGCCTGCAGTTCGTGGATGAGTTCGAGCACACTGCCCTGGCGGTTCTCCGGCCTGCGCGACATCGCGCGGGCGAGGGCCCGCTCGAGACTCGCGGGCACGTCGCTGCGGCCGATCGGCTGCGGCTTCGCGCGGTTGATGCGGCCGATGAGGTCCGTCGACTTGTTCGACTCGCCGGGCACCTCGAACGGCGAGCGGCCCGCGAGCAGTGAGTACACCGTCGCCGCGAAGGCCCACACCTCCGACTCGATCGTTCCGGCCGTCTCATCCATGAGCACTTCGGGGGCCGACCACGGGATGGACATACCGACCGCTTCGAGGTTCTCGGACTCCCCGAGGGTCGCGGCGATGCCGAAGTCGGAGAGCACGGGATGCCCGTACGCGGTCATGAGGATGTTCGACGGCTTGATGTCGCGGTGCAGCACGCCCGCGCGGTGGGCCGTCTCGATGGCGCTGCCGATCTTCACCGCGACACGAAGCACCTCGGCGACGGGAAGCCGTTCGGTGCGGTACCGGTGGCTCAGCGACGAGGAGCACAACTCCATGACGAGGTAGGGCCGACCATCCGACGAGACGCTCGCCTGGTAGACCGTGAGGATCGAGGGGTGCGAACTCAATTGCGCCATGAGGTTCGCCTCGGCCTGGAACATCTGCCGCACCTGGTCGTTGACGACCTCGCTCAGCATGACCTTGACGGCCACCTGGCGTCGCGGCATGTTCTGTTCGTAGAGGAAGACATCGGCGAAACCACCCGAGCCGAGGATGTGTATGTGAGAGAAACCCGGAAGCGTCGGGGGTTGGGAGGGAAGTCGGCGCGCCACGAACACCCCCTAGCCTGTCGAGAAGATTAGGCCATTGTAGGCAGGTGATCGGCGGAGACGACCGGGATCGCCCCCCAACGGGGGGCACCGTCGACACCCCCATTCCGCGCCACGCGGATTCGTGCTAGCGGTGCGCACCACGCGGTGCCGTGTCCCCCGGGTCGGCCGGTTCCGGTGCATCCAGCACGTCGATGACGATCGTTGTGATGTTGTCGCGCCCCCCCGCGGCGAGGGCGGCATCCACGAGAGCGCCCGCCGTCTCCGCGGCGCTCAGGCCTGCCGCGAGATGCAGCCGGATGCGCTCGTCGTTCACCTCTTTGGTGAGCCCGTCGGAGCACACGAGCAGACGCATGCCCACCTGCAGGGGAAGCATCCAGAAGTCGGGGGTCGGCTGCGAGTTGAACCCCACGGCACGCGTGATGATATTGCTGTCCGGATGATTCTCCGCTTCGTCACGCGTGAGCGCTCCGGCATCGACGAGCTCCTGCACGACCGAGTGGTCGACCGTGACCTGGGCGAGTTCGTTGCGCTGGAAGCTGTACACCCGGCTGTCGCCGATGTTGAACACGGCGAAATACGGCTCGTCGTCCTGCAGCGTGAGTGCGACGCCCGTCACGGTCGTGCCGACGCCCAGCTCGCTGTCGCCCGCTATCGTGCTGATGTCGGCCGTCGCTCGCTCGAGGGCCCGCTCGATCGTGCGCGGGGCGAGGAAGTCCGCGGCGACGGAATCGGCGAGGCGCTCGACGACCGCGGCGCTCGCGAGATCCCCGGCGGAGTGTCCGCCCATCCCATCGGCGACCGCGAACAGCGGTGACTGCGCGACGAAGCTGTCTTCATTGGCGGTGCGGCGACGACCGGTGTCGGTCGCCGCACCCCAGGCGAGCGTGACACCCGCACCGGTGCGTCCAGGTATGGTCACGGAGAGCCCCGCGCTGCTGCCGCCGATTTCGGTCACGGCTGCCTTTCTGGGCCGGTCATGCCGGCCGCTGCATCGGGAGGATCTGAAGAATGTTGTCGTCACCAATATCCACTAGCGTGCCCGGTGAGACGACGACCGACTCGCCCTGCCGCAATTTCCGCGGCACGCTGCCGGGCAGCATGACGATCGAACCGTTGGTGGAGCGCAGGTCGGTGACGATGACGGATGAGCCGAGCTGGCGCACCTCGAGGTGCGTGGCCGACACCTCGCGTTTCGGTGACGGCACCCGCACGAGGCGGGGAGCGGTCCCCGAGACGACGCGCGGCGAACTGGGTCGCCTGCCGATGTAGCACGGCACATCGAGCGGGATCGAGTCGGCGCGCTCCCCCACCCGGAAGCGGTAGTAGGTCGGCACGGTCGCGGTGATCACCGGCGGCTCGGCGGGCGGTTCGGTCGTCGCGTGATCGATGGCGCGGGGCTTCGGCATCGGGATGACCGTGTCGTCGGTATCGGTCTCAGCGTCGGGGTCGACGGGCCGCGTGGGCACGCGCGGGGGCACCAGCACCGTGTCGTCGCCGTCCTCGCCGTCGTCCTTCACGGAGAGAAGCCTAGGGGAGAGAAGCCTAAGCTCCCCGGTTGCCTTGACAGCACGGCCGGACCGCGTGATACCCTCCAGTCGAGATATATCGCGAGTTTGAGGAGTTGCGGCGTGACATCAGAACATGCACCGTCCGGGGTCGCCGCACCCGCATCCCTCGAGCCGCCGGAAGGGACAACCGAAGAAGCGGCCCGCCCGCACTGGCGGCGCGACACGGCCGTCTTCCTTGGTGGCCAGACCGTCTCGCTCTTCGGCTCCATGCTCGTGCAGTACGCCGTCATGTGGCACCTCACCCTGGAGACCAAGTCGGGCGTCGTGCTGGCGCTCGCCGCCGTCTTCGGCTTCCTCCCCCAGGCGGTCGTGTCGATCTTCGGCGGGGTGTGGGCCGACCGGCTCAACCGCAAGATGCTCATCATCGCGGCCGATGCTGCCATCGCTGCCACGACTCTCGTGCTCGCTCTCCTCATGCTCAGCGGCATGACCGACCTGTGGCTCCTGTTCGTCGCGCTCGCCATCAGGTCGACCGGGGCAGGCATCCAGATGCCCGCGGTGTCGGCGATCATCCCCCAGATCGTGCCGACCGACAAGCTCATGCGCGTCAACGGCATCAACGGCTCGATGCAGTCCGGAATGGCGCTCGTCGCTCCCGCGGCAGCCGGCGCGATCTACGCCACGGCCGCCCTCACCTCCATCTTCTTCATCGACGTCGTGACCGCCGCGATCGGCATCGCGCTCATCGCGACGATCGCGGTGCCCACCATCCGCGATGCGAAGGCGGAAGGCACGAGCTACTTCGGCGACCTTGTCGAAGGCGTCAGATACATCGCGCACCATGCCTTCGTGCGGTGGCTGCTCATCCTGTTCGGAATCGTGTTCCTGCTCATCGTCGCCCCCTCCTATCTCACGCCGCTCATGGTCGCTCGCACCTTCGGCGAGGAGGTCTGGAAGCTCACCGTGCTCGAGATCTCGTTCAGCGTCGGCATGGTGCTCGGGGGAATCGTCATCGCGGTGTGGGGCGGCACCAAGAACCGCGTGGCAATGATCCTCGCGTCCTCCGCGATCTTCGCCCTGCTGTCGATCGGCATGGGGCTCTCGACCAACCTGTGGGTGTTCTTCGCCTTCATGCTCCTGCTCGGACTCGCAGTGCCGTTCTTCTCGACGCCGTCGATGACCCTCCTCCAGGAGACGGTCGAACCGGAGCGGCAGGGCAGGGTATTCGGCTTCGTCGGAATCGTCATGGCCGTGGCGATGCCCATCGGCATGGTCATCTTCGGACCGCTCGCCGACCAGTTCAGCGTCGAATCCCTGCTCGTGGTCGCCGGAGTGCTGCTCTTCATCGTAATCGGCGTTGCCGTGCTCGTGCCGGCCGGGCGACGGGCGATCGGTGCGGCGAGTGCGGCGTCGGGCCGGGCGGAGAAAGACTCCGACTAACCGATAAAACTCATGACGTGCTTCACGCGCGTGTAGTCCTCGAAGCCGTATGCCGAGAGGTCCTTGCCGTAGCCCGAGTGCTTGAAGCCCCCGTGCGGCATCTCCGCGACGAGCGGGATGTGCGTGTTGATCCACACGCAGCCGAAGTCGAGGTGCTTCGCGAAACGCATCGCGCGCGCGTGATCCTTCGTCCATACGCTCGACGACAGCCCGTACTGCACGCCGTTCGCCCACTCGAGGGCCTGCTTCTCGTCTGTGAACTTCTGCACGGTGATGACGGGGCCGAAGATCTCGTTCTGGATCGCGTCATCCGTTTGCTCGAGGCCCGACACGATCGTGGCCTCATAGAAGTAGCCCGTGGAGCCCTGGCGGTTTCCGCCGATCTCGACCTTCGCGTTGCCCGGCAGAGCGCCGATGATGTCTGACACCCTCTGCAACTGGTTGGCATTGTTGACCGGTCCGAAGTACGAGCCGCTGTCCGGCGCGCCCGTCGTCGCGTTGACCTTCGCCCACTCCGAGAGGGCCGCAACGAAGTCGTCGTGCACGCTCTCGTGCACGAGCACGCGCGTGGCGGCGGTGCAGTCCTGGCCCGCGTTGAAGTATCCCGCTCCGCCGATGCCCTCGGCGGCCGCGGCGATGTCCGCATCGTCGAAGACGACCACTGGCGCTTTTCCACCCAGTTCGAGGTGCACGCGCTTGAGGTCGTTGGCGGCGGCCCGCGCGACCTCCATGCCCGCACGGACCGAGCCCGTGATCGACACCATCTGTGGCGTCTTGTGGTCGATCATCAAGCCTCCCGTCGTGCGATCCCCCGTGATGACGTTGAGCACGCCCTTCGGCAGGAACTCGGCAGCGACCTCGGCGAGCAGGAGAGTCGACGACGGTGTCGTGTCAGACGGCTTGAGCACCGTCGTGTTGCCGGCCGCGATCGCGGGGGCGACCTTCCAGACCGCCATGTTGAGCGGATAGTTCCACGGTGTCACCTGGCCGATGACCCCGATCGGCTCCCTGCGGATGAACGAGGTGTAGTCCTTCATGTACTCGCCCGCCGCCATGCCGTTGAGGTGGCGCGCCTCACCCGCGAAGAAGCGGATCTGGTCGACCGACACCATGATCTCGTCGTCGACGAGGGATGCCCGGGGCTTGCCGGTGTCCTTGGACTCGAGATCGGCGAACTCCTCGGCCCGCGCCTCCATCGCGTCCGCGATGCGGAAGAGTGCGAGCTGCCGCTCCGCCGGCGTGGTCTCGCCCCACTCCTCGAATGCCGCGGCCGCTGCGGAGAACGCGGCGTCGACATCCGCGGATCCGGACACTGGCGATTGCGCGTAGGTGTCACCTGTTGAAGGGTCGATGACGTCGAAGCTCGTGTCGCCCTTCGCCGACACGTACTCCCCGTTGATGAAGTTGCGGATCTCCTGTGCGCTCATAGAGCCAACTTACCCAGCAAGCGCCGCGGCATCCACCCCCTTTTCTATCGATTTCGTCAGTTTGACGGCGTTTCAGGTGCGGAATCGCTTGTGAGCGACGACAACCGCTGACAGAATCGAGCAATGAGTCCCTCAGCGCGCAACTCCGGATCGAAGCCCGTGCAACTCGACGACGTCTCCAAGGCGATCATCGAGCAGCTGCAGGGCGACGGGCGACGTTCCTACGCGGAGATCGGCAAGGCCGTGGGACTCAGCGAGGCGGCGGTGCGGCAGCGGGTGCAGAAGCTCACCGATTCCGGCGTCATGCAGGTCGTGGCCGTGACCGATCCCATGCAACTCGGCTTCTACCGCCAGGCGATGATCGGCATCCGGGTCGCCGGCGACACCACGCTCGTCGCCGACCAGCTCGGCCGGCTCGCCGCCGTCGACTACGTCGTGCTCACCGCGGGAAGCTTCGACATCCTCGCGGAAGTGGTGTGCGAGAACGACGAAGACCTCATCGACCTGCTCAACAAGCAGATCCGCGGGATCGAGGGCGTGCAATCCACCGAGACATTCGTGTACCTGAAACTGCACAAGCAGTTCTACAACTGGGGAACAAGGTAAAGGAACATCATGACCACCACAGAAACCCCCGTGACGACGTTCGACGACACTGCGCTGCAGCAGAAGGCGAAAGACCACCTGTGGATGCACTTCTCCCGGCAATCGGTGATGGAGGACGGCCATGGCGTGCCGATCATCACCAAGGGTGAGGGCCACCACATCTGGGACAGCAAGGGCAAGCGCTACATCGACGGACTCAGCGGGCTGTTCGTGGTCAACGCCGGACATGGGCGCCGCCGCCTCGCGGAGGTCGCGGCGAAACAGGCCGAGGAGCTCGCGTTCTTCCCGATCTGGTCGTACGCGCATCCCAGTGCCATCGAGCTCGCCGACCGCCTGGCCGACTACGCGCCCGGCGACCTGAATCGCGTCTTCTTCTCGACCGGCGGCGGCGAAGCCGTCGAGACCGCCTTCAAACTCGCGAAGTACTACTGGAAGCTCCAGGGCCGCCCCACCAAGCACAAGGTCATCTCGCGCGCGGTCGCCTACCACGGCACCCCGCAGGGTGCGCTCGCGATCACCGGCATCCCCGCCATGAAGGAGATGTTCGAGCCCGTTACCCCCGGCGGCTTCCGCGTGCCCAACACCAACTATTACCGTGCCGAGGAGATGGGGTTCCACGGCACCGAGACCGAGTTCGGTGTGTGGGCCGCGAACCGCATCGAGGAGATGATCCAGTTCGAGGGCCCCGAGACGGTGGCCGCGATCTTCCTCGAGCCCGTGCAGAATTCGGGCGGATGCTTCCCGCCCCCGCCCGGCTACTTCCAGCGTGTGCGCGAGATCTGCGACAAGTACGACGTGCTGCTCGTCTCCGACGAGGTGATCTGCGCGTTCGGGCGAATCGGCCATTTCTTCGCGTGCGACGAGTACGGCTACGTGCCAGACATGATCACATGCGCGAAAGGGATGACGAGCGGATACTCCCCCATCGGCGCGACGATCGTCTCCGATCGCATCTACGAGCCCTTCAAGCACGGCACGACGTCGTTCTACCACGGCTACACGTTCGGCGGGCATCCCGTATCTGCGTCTGTCGCGCTGGCGAACCTCGACATCTTCGAGGAGGAGAAGCTCAACGAGCGCGTGCGTGAGAACTCGCCGATCTTCCGCCAGACTCTCGAGCGGCTGGGCGACCTGCCCATCGTCGGCGATGTGCGCGGCGACGGGTACTTCTTCGGCATTGAGCTCGTGAAAGACAAGGCCACGAAGACGACCTTCGACGACGACGAGTCGGAGCGCTTGCTGCGCGGGTTCCTCTCCAAGGCGCTATTCGACGCGGGACTGTACTGCCGCGCCGACGACCGGGGCGACCCCGTGATCCAGCTCGCCCCGCCGCTGACCACCGGCCCGGCCGAGTTCGACGAGATCGAGGGCATCCTCCGCGGGGTGCTCACGGAGGCGTGGTCACGGCTCTAGCGGCGGGTAGCCGCTGCACCACGCTGAGCGCAGTCGGCCCCGCCGAGTCTTGCGTATAGCGCGCCGGTACGAACATGCGCGCGGATTACAAACCTGAGCGAGATGCGGCGCCGTACCGCGGGCTGAGCTACTGGCACGACACCGTGGTGGATGACCTGAGCCCCCGCCCCGCGCTGCCCGGCGACCGTGATGTCGACGTCGCGATCATCGGCGGGGGCCTCACCGGGCTGTGGACCGCGTGGTACTTGCTCGAGCAGAACCCCGGCCTGCGCATCGCGGTACTCGAAAAGGAGATCGCGGGCTTCGGTGCATCCGGTCGCAACGGCGGGTGGTGCAGCGCCCTGTTCCCGCGCTCCGTCGCCTCCCTCGAGCGCGCCCACGGGCGTGATGCTGCGGTCAGGATGCGCCGGGCCATGGTCGAGACGGTCGACGAGGTGGGGCGAGCCGCGGCATCCGCCGGAATCGCCATCGACTACGCCAAGGGCGGCACGATCGCGTTCGCGCGGTCGGGGGTGCAGCTCGCGGCCGCTCGAGCGGAGGTGGCGGAAGCCGCGCACTACGGTGTCGACCTGCTCGAGTCGTGGGATGCCGATCGGGTGCGCGCAGCGGGCGCTCTCGGGGCGACCTTCGATCCCGCGTGTGCGAGCGTGCACCCGGCCAAACTCGTGCGCGGGCTGGCGCGGGCGCTGGAGAGGCGAGGGGTCACGATCTTCGAGCAAACCGAAGTGCTCGACTACGCACCTCGCGCGGTCACGACCGTGCATGGCACGGTCCGCTGCGAGAACGTCGTCGTCGCGACGGAAGGCTACGGCGCGCGACTGCGAGCAACGAAGCGGCGCGTACTTCCCCTCTACTCCCTCATGATCGCGACCAAGCCGCTGCCGGATGCCACGTGGCGCGAGCTCGGCATCGAGCACGGGCAGACCTTCACCGACTACCGCCACCTGCTGGTCTACGGGCAGCGCACCGCTGACAATCGCTTCGCGTTCGGCGGCCGGGGCGCGCGCTATCACTGGGGCAGCGCGATCAGGCCCGAGTACGACAGGAGCCCCCGCGTGTTCGCGCATCTGGAGCGCGCGCTCGAGAACCTCTTCCCGTCGCTCACTGGCCAGCTCGAGCCCGAGTACGCCTGGGGCGGCCCACTGGGGGTGCCGCGGGACTGGCATGCGACCGCGAGCTTCGACGCCGCCACGGGAGTCGCGTGGGCAGGCGGCTACGTCGGCGACGGTCTCAGTACGACCAATCTGGCGGGGCGCACACTCGCGGATCTCATCACGCGCACCGATTCGGACCTCGTGCGACTGCCCTGGGTCAACCACTCCTCTCCGAGCTGGGAACCGGAGCCGCTTCGCTTCATCGGGGCCAATGCCGGACTGCTCGCGATGACCGTTGCAGACGCGGAAGAGCGCGTCACGGGGCGCCCTTCGCTCGCGGCGCGAATCATGGCCCCGCTCCTCGGTCATTGAGCGCGCGCACGCGTCTGGCAGGGCCAGTCGTCTCAGCTAGATTCGTAGAGTGACTCCCGAGGATACGGCGTTCGTGCGGCCGCGCCCTCGGCGGGCGAAGTTGCGCGCTGGCGGCATCGTCGCGATCGTTCTGGCCCTGGCGGTCAACGTCGCGGTGGTTGCGGCGACCACCTGGGTGGGCACCCACGAGCAGCGCGTGCTCGACCAGCTCACCGTGTGGCAGTTCGAGCCGACCGACGAGCTCGCGACCTACGCGGACCGCTCGACGATGACCGACGAGGGCAGGTTCCTGTTCTACGCGAGTCGACCCGAGATCGAGGGTGAGGGCGACTTCGACGAGATCTGCTCGAGCCGCGAAGAGGATGTCGGCATTCTCGGTTGCTACCTGCCCGACGACAAGGCCATCTTCCTCTACGACGTGACGGATGACCGGCTCGACGGAATCGAAGACGTGGTCGCCGCCCACGAGATGCTGCATGCCGCGTGGGACCGCATGACCGACGAGGAGCGCGACGCTCTCGGTCCCCTTCTCGAGGCGGAGGCGGCCAAGCATGCGCACGACGAGGCCTTCGCCGAGACGCTCGCGTTCTACGCGAAAGCCGAACCGGGTGAGCGCCTCAACGAACTCCACTCGATCATCGGCACCGAGTTCGGTGAGATCGGCGACGAGCTCGAGGCGCACTACGCTCTGTACTTCGCCGACCGCGGCGCCCTCACGGCACTTCACGAGCAGTCGAACGCGGTGTTCGAGCAGCAGGCCGCCGCGATCGAGGCGCTCGTCGCCCAGATCGACGCGCTCGCGGCCGCCATCGACGCGGACTACGCGACCTACAACGCCGGATACGACCAGCTCAACGCCGACATCGACTCGTTCAACGCACGCGCCGAGAGCGGGTCCTTCGAGTCGATCGCGCAGTTCAACCGGGAACGGGAGGCCATGCTCCAGCGCCAATCCGACCTCGACGCCTTCTACACCACGATCGACGCGAAGGTCGCCGAGCACAACGCTCTCATCGCGCAACTCGATGAGCTCAACCTCCAGGTCGACGAACTCAACCAGAGCATCAACATCCAGCCGCGCGGCGAGAGCGACCTCTGACCCGAAACTGCCCGCCGCTACACGTCTTGCGTCACGGCCGCCGCGAATTGCGAGGTGTACAGCGCGAAGTAGGCGCCGCCCTTCGCGAGGAGCTCCGAGTGGGTTCCCTGCTCCACGATCGCCCCTGACTCCATCACGAGAATGAGGTCGGCGTCGCGAATCGTCGACAGGCGGTGAGCGATCACGAAGCTCGTGCGGTCTTGGCGCAGGGCCTTCATCGCCTGCTGAACGAGCACTTCGGTGCGGGTGTCGACGGAGCTCGTCGCCTCGTCGAGGATGAGCACGCTCGGCCGGGCGAGGAACGCACGCGCGATAGTCAGCAGCTGCTTCTCCCCCGCGCTCACGTTTCCGCCTTCGTCGTCGAGCAGGGTGTCGTACCCATCCGGGAGTGAGTGTACGAAGCGGTCGACGTAGGTGGCCTTCGCCGCCGCGAGGATCTCATCTTCCGTGGCATCCGGGCGCCCGTATGCGATGTTCTCTCTGATGGTGCCTGCGAACAGCCAGGTGTCCTGCAGCACCATACCCATGCGCGAGCGCAGATCGTCGCGCGTCATGAGCGCGATGTCGGTGCCGTCGAGCGTGATTCGACCGGAGTCGAGCTCGTAGAAGCGCATCATGAGGTTGACGAGCGTGGTCTTGCCCGCTCCGGTCGGCCCGACGATCGCGACGGTCTGGCCGGGCTGCGCGACGAGCGAGAGGTCGTCGATGAGCGGCGTGTCAGGCTCGTAGCGGAACGACACGTTCTCGAACTCGAGCTTGCCCGTGATCGTGGCGGGGGTGGCCGCGGGAACCGGGTCGGGGCTCTGCTCCTGGGCGTCGAGCAGTTCGAAGACGCGCTCTGCGGATGCCACACCCGACTGCAGCAGGTTGGCCATCGAACCGAGCTGGCTGAGAGGCTGCGTGAACTGGCGCGAGTACTGGATGAAGGCCTGCACATCACCGAGGGTCATGGTGCCACTCGCGACGAACAGCCCGCCCACGACCGCGATCGCCACGTAGACGAGGTTGCCGACGAACATCATGGCCGGCATGATGATGCCGCTCACGAACTGCGCGCCGAAGCTCGCGTCGAAGAGCTCCGCGTTCTTCTCGCGGAACCGCTGTTCCACCTCACGGTGACGCCCGAAGACCTTCACGAGTGCGTGGCCGGAGTAGGCCTCCTCGACCTGGGCGTTGAGCTGGCCGGTGTGCGCCCACTGAGCTACGAAGTGCTTTTGCGAGCGCTTGGCGATGAGCGTCGTGATGACGAGGGTGAGCGGAATCGTCACGAGCGCGATGATGGCGAGCACGGGCGAGATGATGAACATCATCGCGAGCACGCCGACCACCGTGAGCAGGCTCGTTATCACCTGGCTCAGCGTCTGCTGCATCGTCTGGCCGATGTTGTCGACGTCGTTCGTGACGCGACTGAGCAGTTCGCCGCGCTGCATGCGGTCGAAGTAGCTGAGAGGCAGGGCGTTGACTTTCGACTCGACGTCTTCGCGAAGCCGGTAGACCGTCTTCTGCACGATCGCGTTGAGCACGTAGCCCTGCAGCCACATGAACACCGAGGCGAGCACGTAGATGAGCAGCACCATCCCGAGCACCATGCTCAGGGCGTTGAAGTCGATGCCCTGGCCGGGCGTGAGCGTCATGCCGCTGAGGAAGTCGGCACGCTGGTCGTCGCCGGATGCCCGCAACTGGTCGATGAGCTGCTGCTGGGTGACGCCGGCCGGCAGGTCCTTCGAGATGATGCCGCCGAAGATGATGTTGGTGGCCTCACCGAGGAGCTTGGGTCCGATCACGCTCAGCGTGACGCTCAGGACCGAGAGCACGACGACCCAGATGACGCCCACGCGATGCGGGCGCAGCCGCGCGAGCAGTCTCTTCGCCGAGGGGCCGAAGTTCATCGACTTCTCCACCGGCATGCCCATCCCGCCCCACGGCCCTCCGCCGCCGGGGCGCCGCATCGGCCGGTTCTGCGTTGCGGTGGTGCTCATGCTGCCTCCTCGGCCCGGAGCTGGCTATCGACGATCTCCGCGTACGTCTCGGACGACACCAGCAGTTCGTCGTGGGTGCCGCGACCGACGATCTCACCGTCGTCGATCACGAGAATCTGGTCGGCGTCGACGATGGTCGACACCCGCTGCGCCACGATGATCTTGGTGGCCGTCTTCTCTTTCTTGGCGAGTGCGCGCCGCAGGCGCGCGTCGGTCGCGGTGTCGAGCGCCGAGAAGGAGTCGTCGAAGACGTAGATCTCGCTCTTCTTCACGAGCGCGCGTGCGATCGCGAGCCGCTGTCGCTGCCCGCCGGAGACGTTCGTGCCGCCTTGCGCGATGGGCGCATCGAGCCCTTCGGGCATCGCCTCCACGAAGTCGCGGGCCTGGGCGGTCTCGAGCGCGTCCCACAGCTCGTCGTCGGTCGCATCGGGCTTGCCGTAACGCAGGTTGCTCGCGACGGTTCCCGAGAAGAGGTAGGCCCGCTGGGGCACGAGACCGATCCGGCCCCACAGCAGGTCGGGGTCGAGTTCTCGCACGTCGACGCCGTCAATGAACACCGAGCCGCCCGTCGCATCGAAGAGCCGCGGCAGCAGGTTAACGAGCGTCGTCTTGCCCGCGCCGGTGCTCCCGACGATCGCCGTGGTCTCGCCGGGACGCGCCTCGAAGCTCAGGTTGCGCAGCACGGGCTGCTCGGCTCCGGGGTAGCTGAATTCGACGTCGCGCAGCTCGATGCGCCCGGCCCCGTGCAACTCGGTCACGGGATTGTCGGGGAGCACGACCGAGGTGTCGGTCGCGAGTACCTCGCCGATGCGATCGGCGGCAACGGCCGCGCGCGGGATCATGATCGCCATGAACGTCGCCATCATCACGGCCATGAGGATCTGGATGAGGTAGGTCAGGAACGCGGTGAGCGCCCCGATCTGCATGTCGCCGTTGTCGACTCGGAACGCTCCGAACCAGAGCACAGCCACGCTCGTCACGTTCATGACGAGCATGACGATGGGGAACACCAGCGCGAAGAGCCGCCCCGCACTCACGGCGGTGCGCGTGACATCCCGATTGGCCTGCTCGAAGCGCGCCGTTTCGACTCCCTCGCGCACGAATGCCCGCACCACCCGGATGCCCGTCAGCTGTTCGCGCAGCACCCGGTTGACCGTGTCGATGCGAGCCTGCATGAGCCGGAACAGCGGCACCATTCGCATGATGATGAGCCCGATCGCGATGAGCAGCACGGGTATGGCGACGACCATGAGCCACGACAGTTCGACATCCTGCTGGAGCGCCATGATCACACCGCCGATCGCGAGGATCGGGGCCGAGACGAGCAGCGTGCAGGTCATAAGCACGAGCATTTGCACCTGTTGCACGTCATTCGTCGTGCGGGTGATGAGTGAGGGCGCCCCGAAGCGGGAGACCTCGCGCTCGGAGAACTCGCCCACGCGAGTGAAGATCGCCTCCCGCAGGTCGCGCCCGACCGCCATTGCCGCCTTCGCCCCGAAGTACACGGCGGTGATCGCTGCGGCGATCTGCACGATCGTGATGCCCAGCATCGTGCCACCCACCATGAGGATGTAGCCGGTGTCTCCCGTCGCGATGCCGTTGTCGATGATGTCGGCGTTGAGGCTCGGCAGGTAAAGGCTCGCGATGGACTGGGCGAGCTGGAACACGATGACGCCGACGATGAGTCGCCGGTACGGCTTCAGGTGGCGCAAGATGAGCGAGAGGAGCATGTCAGTCCTGGTTTCCGGATTCGGGGCGGAGTACGACACCGTGCTTGAAGAGGTCGACGAGTTCGTCGGTCGTGAAGGGGATGCTCTCGCCGAACGCGGGGATCGCGGCCGCGAAGGCGAGAACGCGGGCGAACTGGGCGACCTGCTCCGGCTCGATCCTGAGCTCCTGTCGGTGCGGCTCGAGCAGTTCGCCGATGATCGCGGCGAACTCATGCCGCCCTTCGCGATTGGGCGGTGGGCCGTGGCGGCCGAGGGCGCTCATCATGCGGATCACCCCGTTGAACCGGTCGCGAAGGAGTCCGAAGATCACGCGCAGCTTGTCGTCGAGCGAGAGGTCGGTGTCGATCGAGCGCAGGGCGGTCCGCAGAACGAGCGGGTCGAGGTAGCGGTCCACGGCGGCCGCGACGAGGGTCTCCTTATCGCCGAAAGCCCGGAAGATCGTGCCTTCGGCGATGCCTGCCGCCTCCGCCATCTCCCGTGATGTCACCGCATTGCCGCGTTCGAGCAGCAAGGGGATGACGGCATCGATGATCATGGCCTGCCGGTCCTCCACGGGGAGCGGCTTGGCGCGCGTCGTCGTATCAATCACGCCGAGAGTCTAGGTGAGTGAGCGCTCACTCACAAGTCGCAACGCGTCGAACAGGCCCGAGATGGTCGCGACCTCCTCGGTACTCGGCTTCCAGGCCGTCGACGCCGCGGCATTCTGCTCGAGTTGTTCCGGCTTCGTGGCGCCCGCGATCACGCTAGCGAGATTGGGTTGAGCAAGAAGCCACCCGAAGGTTCCCTCGAGCAGGGTGATCCCACGCTCGGCGCAGAACGCCTCGAACGCCTCGATCGCCTGCCACGGGGCGTTTTCGACGATGTGCGGCCGCTGGCGCATGATGCGTGTGTCGGACGGCCGCTCGGTGCGTGAGAACTTGCCGGTGAAGAGTCCGTTGGCGAGCGGAAAGAAGGGCAGAAATCCGAGACCGAACTCGACGACGGCAGGCAGCACATCCTTCTCCACGGCCCGTGCGACGAGGCTGTACTCGTTCTGCGCAGAGACGAAGCGCCCGCCGGCGCGTGCTGCCTGCGCGATCTGCTCTCCCGAGAAGTTGGAGTGACCGTAGTGCAGGATCGTGCCCTCCGCGACCAGTTCGTCGAGGGCGGCGATGGTCTCCTCAATGGGTGTGGAGGGGTCTGGCGTGTGCAGCTGGTAGAGGTCGATCCGATCGGTCTGCAGTCGCCGCAGCGAGTCCTCGACCGCGCTGCGGATGTACGTGCGCGTGCCCTTGGCGGCGCCGGGCGCGATCCCCATGTCGACACCGCTATGGCCGAACTTCGTCGCGAGCACGACGCGATCCCGGTTTCCCTTGAGCGCGACGCCCATGAGCTCTTCGCTCTGGCCCGGGTACCCGCCGTACATGTCCGCCGTGTCGAGCATGGTGACACCGAGCTCGAGGGCCTTCCGGATGATCGCCGTCGTACCTTCCTGAGTCTCGGTGACAGTGCCGGGTCGACCGAAATTGTTGCAGCCGAGGCCGATCGTCGAGACGGTGGGGCCGGACGGGCCGAGGGTGCGATGTTCAATTGCGGTCATCCTCCCATCCTCCACTATCGGGTCGTCGGCCTCGTGCCACCCCATGTCCGAAAAGTGCCAGAGGGGTGTCGGATGCCGCGGCTACAGTCGAGGCATGTTCTCTCCTTCGACATCTGCTGCACCCCCCGCATTCCTGCGTCGCATCGACTCCCCCATCGGCCGCATCGAGGTCGCGAGCGACGGCGAATCGATCACCTCCCTCTCCATCGAACGCGGCGGTGAGCTGCCCTTCGACGACGAGCCCGAGCACTCGCATCCGCTCCTCGATCGAGCAGCCGTGCAACTCGCCGAGTACTTCGCGGGCGACCGCACCGACTTCGACCTGCCCGTGCATCCCACGGGCACCGCCTTCCAGCGCGCCGTGTGGGCGGAGCTCGGCCGGCTGCGGTTCGGCGAAGTCATCTCCTACGGCGAGCTCGGTCACGCGACCGGCCGGGCGACCGCGGGCCGCGCCGTCGGCGGGGCCGTGGGGGCCAATCCCGTGCCGATCATCGTTCCCTGCCACCGCGTGCTCGCATCGAATCAGCGCATCACGGGCTACAGCGGCGGCAACGGCATTCCCACCAAAGTATGGCTCCTCGACCATGAGGGCATCGAGCACCGGTCATGAGCGAGGGAGCGAGCGTTATCGTCGGGGCTGACGAACGCGCGAGCGTTCTCGTCGGGCCTGATGACCGCGCGCGCTGCGCCTGGGTCGGCGCCGACCCCGAGTACGCGCGGTACCACGACGAGGAGTGGGGAACCCCGTTGCACGGTGACCAGCCGCTGTTCGAGAAGATCAGCCTCGAGGGATTCCAGGCCGGGCTCTCCTGGATCACGATCCTTCGACGCCGCCCAGGTTTTCGAGAGGCGTTCCAGGGCTTCGAGCTGCATCACGTCGCCGAGCTCGGCCCAGAGGGCGTGGAACGACTCATGGCCGATGCGCGCATCATCCGCAATCGCGCCAAGATCGAAGCGACCATCGGCAACGCGCGCGCGACGCTCGAACTCACCGCCGACCACGCGGGAGCGCTCGACAAGCTCCTGTGGAGTTTCGCGCCACCGGCTCGCGCGCGCCGGCCGCGAGCGCTCAGCGAACTGCCCGCCGTCACGCCGGAATCCACGGCGATGAGCACGGCACTGCGCGGGCTCGGCTTCCGCTTCGTCGGGCCGACGACCATGTACGCACTCATGCAGTCCGCGGGAATGGTCGATGATCACGTCGCGGGGTGCTGGAGGGCGCACCCGAGCTGAGCGGAACGCGCTGGCGCTCCAGCGAGCCAGAACCTACACGATGAGATCCAGCTCGCCGGGCGCGCCCTGCTCCAGCCGGATACCGCTTTCCGCCGCCCACGCGAGCAACGACTCGGCCGAACCATGAGCGATCCCTGCCTTCACGATCGCGCGCACGAACTGCCCCTTGCCCTTCTTGTTGAAGTGGCTGAGCGCCACGCGGCGTCCGGCAGAGTTCTCGGACACGACCCGGAGGTACAACGCCGACGGAGGCGCGGGGCCCAGCGCGGCGTAGGCCTCCGAGCGCAAGTCGAGCACGAGGCCCTCCCGTGCCGCGAGCACAGCGGTTACGGCAGCATCCCAGTGTCGCCGCAGCGACAACCCGGGCAGGCGCGAGTCGTGCGAAAGACGGTAGGCGGGAATCGGGTCGCTGGCCCGCAGCACACCGAACAACGCCGACGAGATCACGACGTGTTCCCCGGCGAAGTCCCGTTCGGCTTGCGAAAAGTCCTCCACACCCAGGCCGTCGTAAAGCACGCCCGTGTAGCGCTCGATCGCCGGCATCACGGCCGACGTGCCGAGTGCGCGATTGCGGTCGACCTCGAAGCGCTGCGTCGGGCCGAGGCCGAGCGCCGTGATCGACGCGCCAACGCTCCGGGAGAGGCTGCGAACCGCCGCGAGGGCGGCCCTTCGCTGACGGGTCAGCTCGGGAAAACTCAGGGTTGCGAGATCGAGGGTGCGGGCATCCGGGGTGCCGTGCCCCACTCCCCCGTCACGCTTGGTCTCAGAGGGCGGCAGGACCAGGAGCATTCAGGACTCGAGGAAGGCGAGCGCCCGCTCGACGTTCACCCCGAGGGGCTCGACCGAATCGAGCGTGATCCGCGCGATCGCCGCGCTCGGGCCCGTCCACTCCGCGTACTCCTCGAGGCTCTGCTCGACGGCGTTCCAGGTAAGCTCGAGGTGCGGCAGCAGTCGCTCGCGACTCTCGATGCGCTCGCGATGCAGGGCAGGATCGGAGCAGATCACTTCGATGAACCGGAGCGGCTCCGACTGGCGCGCGGCCAGATTCACCCATTGCTCACGAGCGGGAGTGACGGCGTTCACGGCGTCGACGATCACGCTGCGGCCCCCCTCGAGGGCGCCCTCAGCATGCATTTCGGCCACGAGGTAGGCGGCGAGACCGGTCGGCTGGTCCGAGTCGATGCCGGCGCGAAGGATCGCCGACTCGATCGGATCCACCGACACGACGGGTAGCCCGAGCCTGCTGCCGAGCACTTGCCCGATGGTCGACTTACCAGCCCCCGGGAGCCCGGCCATCGCGATCAACATAGTTATTCCGGTCAGGTCAGTTCTGCATTGCGCGCGACAACGGTCACGATGTCGTGGTCGAACGAGAGAAACCCGTCGTCGGCGCTCGCGGTCACCAGCTGGCCGTCAACTCCGGTGATCCGCACCTCGCCCTGCGCGAGGATCGCAAGAATGGGCTCATGGCCAGCAAGGATTCCGATCTCGCCCACCATGGTACGAGCGATGATCTGCTTCGCATTCCCCGACCACACCTCGCGTTCGGCCGAGACGATGCTGACCTTGATTTCGGCCATGGCTAGCCGTTCTCCTTCTGGATGCGGTCCCAGGCGGCTTCGACGTCTGAGATCGCACCGACGTTGAAGAAGGCCTGCTCGGCCACGTGGTCGAATTCTCCCTTCACGATCGCGTCGAACGACTCGATCGTGTCCTTGAGCGGAACGGTGGAGCCCTCGACACCCGTGAACTTCTTGGCCATGTAGGTGTTCTGCGAGAGGAACTGCTGGATGCGCCGTGCCCGCGACACGGTGATCTTGTCTTCCTCGGAGAGCTCGTCGACACCGAGGATGGCGATGATCTCCTGGAGTTCCTTGTTCTTCTGCAGGATCGCCTTGACCACAGTCGCCACGCGGTAGTGGTCGGCACCCAGGTAGCGGGGGTCGAGGATGCGGCTGGTCGAGGTCAGCGGGTCGACGGCGGGGTAGAGGCCCTTAGACGCGATCTCGCGGCTGAGCTCGGTCGTCGCATCGAGGTGCGCGAACGTCGTCGCCGGGGCCGGGTCGGTGTAGTCGTCGGCGGGCACGTAGATGGCCTGCAGCGACGTGATCGAGTGGCCACGCGTCGAGGTGATGCGCTCCTGCAGGATGCCCATCTCGTCGGCGAGGTTCGGCTGGTAACCCACGGCGGACGGCATGCGGCCGAGAAGAGTGGAAACCTCGGAACCCGCCTGCGTGAAGCGGAAGATGTTGTCGATGAAGAGCAGCACGTCCTGCTTCTGCACGTCACGGAAGTACTCTGCCATCGTGAGCGCGGAGAGGGCGACGCGAAGACGCGTTCCCGGCGGCTCATCCATCTGGCCGAAGACGAGGGCGGTCTTGTCGAAGACGCCCGCTTCGTCCATCTCGGCGATGAGGTCGTTGCCCTCTCGGGTGCGCTCACCTACACCGGCGAACACGGACACACCGCCGTGGTCCTGTGCGACGCGCTGGATCATCTCCTGGATGAGCACGGTCTTGCCGACGCCGGCGCCTCCGAACAGGCCGATCTTGCCGCCCTGCACGTACGGGGTGAGGAGGTCGATGACCTTGATACCGGTCTCGAAGAGCTCGGTCTTGGACTCGAGCTGGTCGAATGCCGGGGGCTTGCGGTGGATGGGCCAGCGCTCGGTGATCTCGATGGGCTCGCCGCCCTCGTTGTTGAGAACCTCGCCGATGACGTTGAAGACCTTGCCCTTGGTGACATCGCCGACGGGCACCGTGATGGGCCCGCCCGTGTCGCGTACCTCCTGGCCGCGCACCAGACCGTCGGTCGGCTTGAGGGCGATCGCGCGCACGAGGTCGTCGCCGAGGTGCTGGGCGACCTCGAGGGTGATCTCGTTCGACTCATCACCGATCGTGATGGTGGTCTTGAGCGCGTTGTAGATGCCCGGGATCGCGTCGTGCGGGAACTCGATGTCGACGACCGGGCCGGTGACGCGCGCGATGCGGCCGACGCCGGCGACGGGCGCTGTCTTCGCGGCCGGAGCCTTCTTGGTTGCGGTAGCCATAAGGGGTTTCTCTTCCTGTCGTATTACGCTGTGTTGGTTTGTGAACGCGTCCCTGCCGCGTTCACTTCGAGCTCAGGGCGTCAGCGCCGCCCACGATCTCGGAAATCTGCTGAGTGATCTCGGACTGGCGCGCGTTGTTCGCCAATCGCGTGTAGTCCTTGATGAGCTTGTCGGCGTTGTCGCTTGCCGACTTCATCGCCTTCTGCGTTGCAGCGTGCTTGGCTGCAGCTGACTGGAGCATCGCGTTGAAGATGCGGCTCTCGATGTAGACCGGAAGGAGGGCGTCGAGCACGTCACCTACATCGGGCTCGAACTCGTAGAGCGGCATCACCTCGTTCTCCGCAGGCGCTTCCACTCCCTCGACGATCTCGAGGGGAAGCAGACGCACCACCTCGGGCACCTGCACGAGCATGCTGACGAAGCGGTTGTAGACGATATGGATCTCGTCGACGCCGCCCTCGCTTGCAGGCTGAACGAATTTCTCGACGAGCGTGTCGCCGATCTCCTTCGCCGTATCGAACTCGGGCGCATCCGTACCGCCGGTCCAGATGCGCTCTGCGTCACGACGACGGAAGGCGAAGTACGCCGCCGCCTTGCGCCCCACGAGGTAGTACACGATCTCTTTTCCTTCGTGGCGAAGGCGAGCGGCGAGCTCGCCCGACTCGCGCAGCACGTTCGTGTTGAACGCGCCCGCGAGGCCACGGTCGGACGAGAAGATGACGATCGCGGCGCGCTCGATCTTCTCCGGCTCGGTCGTGAGTATGTGGTCGACGTTCGAGAAGGTTGCCACGGCGGACACGGCGCGCGTGACGGCGCGCGAGTACGGCCCTGAAGCCGCAACTCGCTGCTGCGCCTTCTGAATGCGCGAGGCCGAGATGAGCTCCATGGCCCGAGTGATCTTCTTGGTCGTCTGGGCAGACTTGATCTTCTGCCGGTAGACCCGAAGTTGCGCTCCCATGTCCTACTTCCTGTTCGGTGATCGAGCTGGTGATCCGTTGTCGAGCTTGTCGAGCTGCGGACTACTTGCGACGCTTCTGCTTGACGATCTGCTCCTGCGCGATGTCCTCGGGCTCGATCTCCTCGAACACCTCGGTACCCACCGAGTTGAGCGGTTTGCCTTCTCCGGTCTGGAACTCGAGCTTGAACTTCTCGACGGCTTCATCGAGAGCCTTCTCGGTGTCGTCGTCGAGCACGTTCGTCTCGCGCAGCGTGTCGAGAACCTTGGTGTTGCGGGCGAGGTAGTCGTGCAGTTCGGCCTCGAATCGAAGGATGTCCTCGACGGGAACCTCGTCGAGCTTGCCCTTGGTGCCCGACCAGATCGAGACGACCTGCTTCTCGACCGGGAATGGCGAGTACTGCGGCTGGCGCAGCAGCTCGGTGAGCCGCGCGCCGCGCGCGAGCTGCCGACGGGACGTGGCATCCAGGTCGGATGCGAACATCGCGAAGGCTTCGAGGGAGCGGTACTGGGCGAGCTCGAGCTTGAGCGTTCCCGACACCTTCTTGATCGACTTCAGCTGGGCGTCACCGCCGACGCGAGAGACCGAGATGCCCACGTCAACCGCGGGACGCTGGTTGGAGTTGAACAGGTCGGACTGCAGGAAGATCTGGCCGTCGGTGATCGAGATGACGTTGGTCGGGATGTACGCCGACACGTCGTTCGCCTTGGTCTCGATGATCGGGAGACCCGTCATCGATCCCGCACCGAGTTCGTCGGAGAGCTTCGCGCAGCGCTCCAGCAGGCGTGAGTGCAGGTAGAACACGTCACCGGGGTACGCCTCGCGTCCCGGCGGGCGACGCAGCAGAAGCGAGACGGCGCGGTAGGCCTCTGCCTGCTTGGACAGGTCGTCGAAGATGATGAGCACGTGCTTGCCGCCGTACATCCAGTGCTGGCCGATGGCCGAACCGGTGTAGGGCGCGAGGTACTTGAAGCCGGCAGGGTCGGAGGCGGGAGCGGCGACGATCGTCGTGTACTCCATTGCTCCGGCATCCTCGAGCGCGCCCTTGACGGCCGCGATCGTCGAGCCCTTCTGGCCGATGGCGACGTAGATGCAGCGCACCTGCTTGGTGACATCGCCCGAGTCCCAGTTGGCCTTCTGGTTGATGATCGTGTCGATCGCGATCGCCGTCTTGCCGGTCTGGCGGTCGCCGATGATGAGCTGGCGCTGGCCGCGGCCGATCGGGATCATGGCGTCGATCGCCTTGATCCCGGTCTGCATGGGTTCGTGCACGCTCTTGCGGGCCATGACGCCCGGCGCCTGCAGCTCCAGGGCCCTGCGGCCCTCGGCCTTGATCGCGCCGAGACCGTCGATGGGCGCACCGAGCGGGTCGACGACCCGGCCGAGGAATGCGTCACCGATGGGAACGGACAGCACCTCGCCCGTGCGCGTGGCCTCCATGCCTTCGACGATGCCGGTGAACTCACCGAGGATCACGACACCGATCTCGTCTTCGTCGAGGTTCTGGGCGAGGCCCAGCGTTCCGTCGGCGAACTTGATGAGCTCGTTCGCCATGACCCCCGGCAGGCCCTCGACGTGCGCGATGCCGTCAGCAGCGTCGACGACGTAACCGACCTCGGTCGTCGTGGCCTTGCCCGGCTCGTAGGCCTTGACGAACTCCTTGAGCGCGTCGCGGATCTCATCCGGGCTGATGGTCAGTTCTGGCATTAGTTCATTCCTCTTCGTGGAAACGGTCGTGCTGCGCGCTATGAGGCGAGCTGAAGTTTGAGGTCGGTGATCCTGGCCGCGATGCTGCCATCGATGACTTCGTCACCGATCTGCACCCGCATTCCGCCGAGAACACTGGGATCAACGAGTTCGTTGATCCTAATGGTCGTTTCGTAGCGCGCGGAGAGAGCCTGCCCAAGACGGGTCTTCTGCGCGTCGGTGAGCGGAGCGGCAACCGTGATCGTCGCGATCGTCTGGCCGGAGGCTTCGGCGACGGTATTCACCGCGAAGCGGACCAGTTCTGCAATCCGTCGGCCGCGGGGCCGCGCGATGAGGGCGGTGAGAATCGTCAGCGTCTGCTGGCTCGCCTTGCCCTTCAACAGGTTCGCCACGAGAGCAACCTTGTTGTCGGTCAAGCCGAGCCTGCTGCCGAGGGCCAGCTCGAGATCCGGATTCCAGGTCACCGCAGCCGAGAACGCGAAGAGCTCATCGGTGATCGACACGCTTTCCGGTGCGGAGAGGGCGACAGCACGGATGCCCAGCCGCTCGATTGCCGCGACCAGGTCATCCTCCGACGACCACCGGCCGCTGGCGATCGCTTCGAGCACCGCTCTCGCGGCCGGCGCATACGCGCTGAACACGGCCTGAACGATCGACCGGCGATTCGCCACGGGAGCTGACTCGTCGGCGAGCGCAGAACGAAGAGGGGCGGAACCATCGACAACGAGCGCGGCCGCCAGCAGTTGCTCGCCTGTGGCGAGGTCGATCGTGCGCTGCTCCGTCAACGCGGCGGCGGCCGCGCTGAGCGATTCTCGAGTGGCTGAACCCATTGTTTACGCCTTGGCCTTCGCTGTTGCAGCTTCGGACGCTTCCAGATCGCCGAGGAACCGATCCACGATCTCCTTGGAGCGCTTCTCGTCGAGGCTGGCACCGACGACGACCGATGCGAGATCGATCGCGATCGTGCCGACCTCTGCGCGCAGCGATGCCAGAGCGCTCTGACGCTCGGCCTCGATCTGCGTCTGGGCGTTGGCTACGACTCTGGCGGCATCCGCCTGGGCCTGCTCGACGAGCTCCGCGCGGATGCGCTTGGCGTCTTCGCGCGCACCCTCACGGATGCTCGCGGCCTCGGTGCGGGCCTCGGCCAGCTGGGCCTTGTACTGGTCGAGCGCCTCCTGGGCACCGGCCTGGGCCTCTTCGGCTCGCTTGAGGCCACCCTCGATCGCATCGCGCCGCTCATCGAGAGCAGCGTTGAGTCGCGGTATTACCTTCCAGATGAAGAACACCAGGACGACGACGAAAGCGAGCGTGCCCCAAATCAGGTCGGGCAGCGTGGGGAGCAGCAGACTCGGGGTCTCCGTCTCCGCTTTCGCTACGAATGCGTTGAGCATTCGGACTCCTTATGAGTAGTAGTGGCTACGGCGCGGGGAAGGGGATAAAGGCGACCGCGATGGCAATGAACGCGAGTGCTTCGGTGAGCGCGATACCGAGGAACATCAGGCCCTGCAGGCGGCCCTGCAACTCAGGCTGGCGGGCCACCGACTCGATGGTCTTGCCGACGATGATGCCCACGCCGATACCGGAGCCGATTGCGGCGAGTCCGAAGGCGAGAGGGGCGAGCTGTCCAACAACGTTCATTGCTGTTTCCTTTCAGGGGTTAGTGCAGTCCGACGAGCCATGACAGGATCAGTGCTCTTCGGCCAGCGCCATCTGGATGTAGATGGCGGCGAGGATGGTGATGACGTAGGCCTGGAGCGCGGCGACGAATAGTTCGAGCAGAGTGAACGCGAGTCCGAAGGCGAACGTGCCGACACCCAGGAAACCGAGAAGGTTGCCGTCTGCCAGCACGGTGAAGAGGAAGAAGTCCGTTGCCGCGAAGCACAGCACGAGCAGCATGTGCCCCGCGACCATGTTCATGAGGAGTCGGAGGGTGAGAGTGATCGGTCGAAGGATGAAGGTCGACAGGAACTCGAGAATGGCGAGAAAGGCCGCCATGATCGGATTCAGACCGGGCAGGATTAGCGCGTTCTTGAAGTACCGCAGACCGAACTTGCGCACACCGGCGTAGATGAAGAGGAAGTAGGCGACCACCGCCATGATGAGCGGGAGTCCGATGACGGACGTTCCTGCGATCTGGAACGGGGGGATGATGCCCGTCAGGTTCATGCCGAGCGTGACGAAGAAGATCGTCATGAGAACCGGCATGAACCGCTTGCCGTCCTTCTCGCCGAGCGTGCCGATCACGATGTTGTTCCGCACGAATCCGGTAGCGAACTCGAAGACGACTTGAGCGCGAGTGGGGATCAGCTGCATCCGCCGCGAGCCGAGCCAGAAGATCAACAGGAGGACTGCGACAACGAGCAGCCTGATAAGCATGATGCGGTTGAGTTCGAACGGGGTGCCGGCGAACAGGACAGCGGGCGGGAAGAACTCGTCGATCGAGGGGCCATGGAATCCGCCGCCCCCTGAATCGTCGCCATCGACGAACGGGAGAAGTGAAGCGAGAGTGGACGTGATCAGTTGGGGGCTCCTGCATCGGGCGCTCCAGAGGGAACGCTCATGGGGGTGTGCGTCCAGCCTAGCAAAACATTGCCAAGCCGATGACCGCGCTCGACGCTAGCGCTCGGGGTTGCCGGGCGCCGGAGAAGGCTCTGCGGCCACCGGCAGTTCGACGTCACCGACGTAGGGAATGCGCGCCCCCTTGAGCGCGACGGCGTCGGCGATGAGCGAGCCGATGACCGCCACGATGACGGAGAAGAAGAAGACGTAGGAGTTCATCCATGGTTGGCCCCGCACCAGCACGAGGATGGCGATGAAGACGCCGAACTTCAGCAGCCACATCCCGAGCACGATGGAGAAGTAGACCATGCTCGATGGCTTGCGCTTGGTCACGAGCCCCGCGATCAGGATGCTCAGCGCAGTGAACCCCATGAACAGGGCCGTGAGCCCCGCACCGATGAGAGCACTCACCAGCCCGGGCAGTCCGGCGACGAGAAAGCCGACTATCGATCCCACCACCGCAACGCCCACTGTCACGACGGCACCGAACAGGAGAGCCCTCGTGACTACCGTGGCTGACTTGAGTGTCTTCATGCTGGCGCCTCCGCGTTTTGCTCAACCTGATCCTCGGATGCTGCGTCCAACCCGTCGTAGCGGGCGACGTCTGATGCGCCCTCTGCCTGGTCGGGTCCCGTGGCTTGCGCGACCGCTTCGAGGGCCTTGCGCTTGCTGAGCGGCGCGAGGGTGACGAGGGTGCACACCACGAGGCCGACGAGGATGAGCAGGCTCGCCCAGAAGAACGGGATGAACATATAGGCGAGGCATCCAACCGAAAAGACGAACGTCCACGCGTAGAAGATGAGCACCGCGTGCAAGTGGGAGTGCCCCATGTCGAGGAGCCGGTGGTGCAGGTGCTTGCGGTCAGCGGTGAACGGCGACTTGCCCGCGCCGAGCCGCCGGAGGATCGCGAGCCCGAAATCGAGCAGGGGCACGACGAGCACGGCGAACGGCAGGATGATCGGGATGAAGGCCGGCAGCAGATAGGCGGTGAACACGTCGGGCTGCTGCACCACGCCAGGGTCGACCGATCCGGTGACCGAGATGGCGGATGCCGCCATGAGAAGACCCACGAGGAGGGCGCCCGCGTCGCCCATGAAGAGCTTGGCGGGATGGAAGTTGAGCGGAAAGAAACCAGCGCACGCCCCGATGAGGATGGCGGTCGTGAGCGAAGCGAGGTTGAAGTAGTCGGTCTGCGCGTCGGCCTGAAGGCGGTAGGTGTAGATGAAGAACACCCCGTTGGCGATGAGGGCGACACCCACGACGAGGCCATCGAGGCCATCGATGAAGTTGATCGCGTTCATCACGAGCACGACCGCGACGATCGTGATCGTGAGCGACACATACGGCGAGACGATCGTCTGCCCGCCGATCGGCAGCGTGGAGAGCTGCACGCCCTGCCATGCGAGCAGCCCAGCGGCGATGATCTGTCCGGCGAGCTTGGTGACCCAATCGAGGTCCCAGATGTCGTCGGCGACACCGATGAGCACGATGATGAGCGCGGCACCGAGGAGGCCCAGCACCTTGCCGGGCTCCGTGAACACGATGCTGAAATTGCCGAGCAGAGACGCGACGCCGAACGCGACGAGGATGCCGATGAACATCGCGATACCGCCGAGCCGAGGCGTCGGCCGGGTGTGCACATCGCGCGCTCGGATCTTCGGATACAGCCGGTACTTGTTGCTGAGCTTCCAGATCAGCACCGCGAGACCGAAAGTCACGAGACCTGAGATGCCGGCGACGAGCACGTAGAAGACTATGCGCATCGGTCGGCCCCCACGAGCTCGCGGATCTCGTCGACGGGGATCGCGCCTTCGCGCACGATCCGCAGCTTGCCCTCGGGCACCAGCAGGCCCGTCGCATCCACGATCGTCGAAGCGACCGTGCCACCGGGGCCGTCATCGAGATAGACGCTCACCGAGTCGCCGAGCATGCCCTCCGCCTCCGCCGTCGTAGTCGCGGCCGGTTTGCCCGTCGAGTTGGCACTCGACACGGCGAGTGGACCGGTCTCGGAGAGCAACTCGAGCGCGATGCGGTTCGCCGGCATGCGAAGGGCGACAGTACCGCGGGTCTCCCCCAGGTCCCAGACGAGCGACGATTGCGCCGGCAGGATGATCGTGAGCCCGCCCGGCCAGTACCTGGCCACGAGCATCCTGACCTCGCCTGGTACCTCTTGGGCGAGAGCATCGAGCGTCGGGATGCCCGGGATGAGCACGGGCGGCGGTGCCTGCCGCGTGCGGCCCTTCGCTTCGATGAGTTTCTGCACCGCGCGCGGGTTGAAAGCGTCGGCCGCGACACCGTAGACCGTGTCTGTCGGGATCACCACGAGATCTCCCCGGCCGATCGCCGTCCTGGCGAGGCGCATGCCGGTGAGCAGCTCAGCGTCGACCGAGCAATCGTAGATGGGGGCCATGTCCCCATCATGGTACCGGTCCGATCAGTGACAGACTTGTGAGCCCGTGGACCTCTACTTCTTCGACCTCGACAAGACGTTGTACGCATATAACTTCCGCCATCGCCTGCCCGAGTTGAGTCGCGTGAGCGGCGTCAGCCAGTACGACCTCGCGAAGACGTGGTGGGCTGCGGGCTACGAGGCGAGGGCCGAAGCGGGTGAATGGCCGACCGTCGACGAGTACCTGGACGAGTTCGCTCGCGTGACCCGCGGCCGCAGGCTGACCCTCTCCGAGTGGGCGCACGCGAGGTCGCTCGCCATGACCCGTATCGACGGAAGCATCGCGGCGTTGCGCCGCGCATCCGAACTCGGGCAGGTCTCGCTGTTGTCCAACAACCCGGCTCCACTCGCGGCCGCCCTGCCCGCGCTGGCCCCCGACGTCGTGGAGATCCTCGGTGGCAACATTCTCGTGAGCTACATGCTGCGGGCCCGCAAGCCCAACCGCGAGGTGTATGAGCGCGCGCTCGCCCACTACGGCGTGGCGGCCGACGATGCGTTCCTCGCCGACGATTCCGCAGCGAACGTCGCCGGTGCGCGCGAGGCCGGAATTACGGCCCATCAGCTCGTTGTGATCGACGGCGTGCCGCAGACCGACGAGCTCATGGCCGCGGTCGAGGCCTTCTCGGTGAGGCGCTCGTGACGCTCCTCTTCATCTTCGACATGGACGACGTGCTCTATGACTACGACTGGCGCGTGCGGATGGCGGGCATGACCGAGCTCACGGGCCTGTCGCTCGAGCAATTGCGCGAGCGGTGGTGGCACGACCGCGGCGAATGGGCCGCCGAGGCTGGCGAGTACGCGACCGCGGACGAATACCTGTCCGCCTTCGTCGACGCTGTCGGCATGCCGATCGACGAAGCCGAGTGGGTGCGCGTGCGCGGAGACGCCATGACGGTGTGGCCGGAGTCGCTTGCTGCGGTGCGGCGGGCATCCGAACTGGGACAGGTCACGCTGCTCACCAACAACGGGCCGCTCGTGCACAAGCACCTCGCGACCCTGGCCCCCGAGCTCGTCGAGCTCTTCGGCGACCACTTGTTCACGTCGAGCTCGTACGGGGCGCGCAAACCCAATCCCGTCGTGTTCCAGCGGGTGCTGGACGCCTACGGGGTGCAGCCCGAGCACGCCTTCTTCGCCGACGACCTGCGCGTCAACGTGGAGGGGGCCGAGAGCCTCGGCATCACGGCGTACCACTTCGGCACGCCCGCCGGCCTGCTCGCCGCGATCGAGGAGTTCGCAGCGAGCCGGCAGGACACACCCGGGGCGACGGGCGCGAGCTAGCGGCGCCCCGCCTTGCGGCGGAACAGGATGGCGCCCCAGGTGATCGAGATCGCGAGGATGAGCGCGATCCAGGCCAGGGCCCAGAGCGGGCGGGTGCCGAGCTCTGTTCCCATGAGCAGGCCGCGGATCGTCTCGATGACGGGCGTGATCGGCTGGTGGTCCGAGATCCAGCGCAGCCACTCCGGCATCGTGTCGACGGGAACGAACGCGCTCGACAAGTACGGCAGGAACAGCAGGATGAATCCATAGCCGTTGGCGGCCGCAGGGCTCTTGGCGGCGAGACCGATCGCGGCGAACAGATAGGTGATCGCGAGGATGTAGAGCGCGACGATGCCGAGCGCCCCCATCCATTCGAGAGGCGTCGCGTTCGGCCGGAATCCGACGAGCAGGCCGACGCCGACCACGACGACGCTCGCGACGAGGTTGCGCACGAGACTCGCGACGACGTGACCCGTGAGCACCGCCCAGCTGCGGATGGGCATGGTGCGGAAGCGGTCCATGATCCCGTTCTCCATGTCGGTCGCGACATCCACCGCGGTGGATGCGGCGCCGAAACCCGCGCAGAGCAGGATGATCCCGGGGACGACGTAGTCGACGTAACCGCCCGTCGAGTCGATCGCGCCGCCGAACACCGTCGTGAACAGCAGCATGAGCATGACGGGCAGCAGGATCGACATCGTCAGTGCCTCGGCGTTGCGCAGCGAGTGCCGCAGGCTGCGACCGAGGAAGACGAGTTCTTCCGTGCCTGGTCGCAGGGCGACCCTGGCGGGGGCGATCGTGGTCATTTGCGCACCAGTTCTTTCTTGTCCGCGCTGGTGTCAGCGCTACCGGTAAGGGTCAGGAAGACGTCGTCGAGGCTCGGCTTGCGCAGGGTCACGGCGCCATCGTCGTAGCGGGCGTCGAGTTCGTCGATCGCGCGACGCAAACCGCTGAGGGTGCCGTCAGTGGGAATCTCCTCGAGGAGCTCGTCGGCGTCGCCGCGCAGTTCGACGACCTCACCGCCGGTGCGGCGCTTGAGCTCGTCCGCGGTGCCCTGGGCGACGATGACGCCGCGGTCGAGCACAGCGATGCGGTCGGCGAGTTGGTCGGCCTCCTCGAGGTACTGGGTGGTGAGGAAGACCGTCGTACCCTCGTCGCGCAGGGAACGGATGACGTCCCAGAGCGCGAGCCGGCTGCGGGTGTCGAGGCCCGTCGTCGGCTCGTCGAGGAACAGCACGGATGGGGTCACCACGAGGCTCAGCGCCAGGTCGAGGCGCCGGCGCATGCCACCCGAGTAGGTCGCGGCACGCTTGCGACCGGCGTCGTCGAGGCCGAAGCGCTCGAGCAGGTCGACTTCCCGCGCCTTCGCCTGGCGGGGGCTGAGACCCGACAGGCGGGCCATCATCCGGATGTTCTCGGCGCCGGTGAGCACTCCGTCGACGGCGGCGGACTGGCCGGTGAGGCCGATACTGCGGCGCACCGCGAGCGACTCTCGCACGACGTCGTGACCGTCGACGCTCGCCGTGCCGGAATCGGGCCGGACGAGCGTCGAGAGGATGTTGATGAGGGTCGTCTTGCCCGCCCCGTTGGGGCCGAGCAGCGCGAACACCGTGCCGCGTTCGACCGTGAGGTCGAGATCCGCGAGCACGGCGGTGCCGCCGAACGACTTGCGCACGCTGCGCACATCGATCGCTGGTGTCATGGTGACTCCTTAGTCAGTTGTGGATGCCGTATACTGTTTATGACGCACACGTTTCTGTTTAACTAATACACAGAGCTACGCTGGGTGTCAAGTCAGGAAGAGAAAAGACATGGATGATGCGGAGATCGACCTCCCGCGTGGCGTTGCGCTCGCGTGGGGCATCGCTGCGAATCCGCAACGCGGCCCCAAACGCGAGCTCAGCATCGAGCGCATCGTCGAGGCCGCGGTCGAGATCGCGGATGCCGACGGCCTGGCGGCAGTGTCGATGTCGAGTGTGGCCACCAGCCTGGGGTTCACCACGATGTCCCTCTACCGCTATGTCACGGCGAAAGACGACCTCATCCTGCTCATGCAGGAGTACGGCACGGGCCTGCCTCCAGCCACGATCGCCGAAGCACCAACGTGGCGTGAGGGACTCGCACGGTGGTCGACGGAGACCCGAGCCGTCTATTCGGCGCACCCGTGGCTCATCGACGTGCCGATCCTCGGCACCCCGAACACTCCCAACAACCTCGCGTGGATGGATGCCGCGCTCGCCACGCTGCACGACACCCCCCTCGACCCGAGCGAACGGCTCGGCGCGCTCCTGCTCGTCACCGGGCAGACCCGGTGGGAGGCGACGATCGAGCGCAGCTACGCAATCTCCAGCCAGAGCCTCGGGATGACTCCCGAGGAACGGGATCGCATCGACGCGCAGGTGATCGCCACGCTCGTCACGCCGGAAGCGTTCCCGCACCTGTTCGAGGTGATCCGAGCGGGAGTCTTCGAGGCCCAGGACAATCCGTTCGAGTTCGGCCTCGAGCGCCTCCTCGATGGACTCGAGCACTACATCGCCACGCGTGCCGCCGGCGCACCCCCCGCCGCCGCCGTCGCGCCCGAACCCGCCAGGGGCTACCCACGGGATGCCGCGGTCAAGGCAGCCCGCCAGGCCCGCCGCGATGCGGAGACGAAACTGCGCGAGGCGCAAAAACGCGAACGCGAGGCCATCAAGACCGCCGTCCAACGCGAGAAGCAGCAGGCGCTGAAGGAGCGGCAGCTCGCCGAGAAGGAACGGCTGCGCGCCGCGAAGAGCTAACGCAACGCGGTCGTAGCTCTGTCCCGTCCGAGCAGGTCGCGGTGGTGCGCGACGGCGGTCCAGCCGTGCTGCGCGAGCAGCGCGGCGATCGGCGCGGCCTGCAACTCGCCGTGCTCGATCACGAGAGTGCCGCCGCGGTGCAGCAGGCGCAAGGCGGTCGTCGAGACCTGGCGCACGACATCCAGTCCATCTTCCCCGCCGTAGAGGGCGATCTCGGGATCGAAGAGACGCACCTCGGGGTCGCGAGGTATCGCGTCAGCCGGGATGTACGGGGGGTTCGAGATGACGACGTCGACCGTTCCGTCGAGCTCAGGCAGGGCATCCGCGAGGTCGATGAAGACGGCCCGGGCGTTGGCGGCGCCCGTGTCGCGGAAGTTCTGGCGCGTCCACACGAAGGCACGTGGCGAGACCTCGACCCCGTAGACGCGCGCGTGCGGCACCTCGGTGGCCATCGCCAGCGCGATCGCCCCGCTGCCGGTGCCGAGGTCGACGCCGATCGGCTCTGCGGAGGGAACGGCACGTAGCGCGTCGATCGCGAACTGGGCGACGAACTCGGTCTCCGGCCTCGGCACGAATACGCCCGGCCCGACCGCGAGCTCGAGACTGCGGAACGCCGCGCGACCGGTGATGTGCTGAAGCGGCTCGCGCGCTGCCCGGCGTTCCACGGCCTCACTGACGGCGAGGAGATCTTCACCGCTGAGCTCGCCACCCGTGAGAGCTTTCGCCTGCACTCCCCCACGGCTCAGACCCAGCACGTGCCCCACGAGCAGTTCGGCATCCACGCGCGCATTCGGCACGCGGGCCGCCTCCAGCACGCGGGCGGACTGCTCGAGCACTCCGCTTACCGAGGCGTCGATTGGCTGACCAGGTCGGGGTGCGGCGGGCATCTTGGGGCGGACCTGGTCAGCCAATCGACGCCGTCACCGTGTGATTCACGACTCGGAGCCCACGTCGGCAAGCCGCGCTTCTTCGTCCGCCACGATGCAGCTCTGGATGACCGGCTCGAGCGCTCCGTTCATGACGGCGTCGAGGTTGTATGCCTTGTATCCCGTGCGATGGTCGGCGATGCGGTTCTCCGGGAAGTTGTACGTGCGGATGCGCTCGGAGCGGTCCATCGTGCGGATCTGGCTCTTGCGGTACTCGCTCGCTTCGGCATCCGCCTCTTCCTGGTACCGGGCGAGGATGCGCGCGCGCAGAACGCGCATGCCGGCCTCACGGTTCTGCAGTTGCGACTTCTCGTTCTGCATGGCCACGACGATGCCGGTGGGAATATGGGTGATGCGCACGGCGGAGTCGGTCGTGTTGACGGACTGGCCGCCCGGACCGCTCGAGCGATAGACGTCGATCTTGAGGTCGTTCTGGCTGATCTCGACCTCTTCGGGCTCGTCCACCTCGGGGAAGACGAGCACACCCGCCGCCGAGGTGTGGATGCGGCCCTGCGACTCGGTCGCCGGCACCCGTTGCACGCGGTGCACGCCGCCCTCGTACTTGAGGTGGGCCCACACGCCCTCGGCGGGGTCGGTGGAGTTGCCCTTGAACGCGACCTGCACGTCTTTGATGCCGCCGAGGTCGCTCGAGGTCTGCTCGATGATCTCGGTCTTCCACTTCTTCGACTCCGCGTAGTGCAGGTACATGCGCAGGAGGTCTCCGGCGAAGAGGGCCGACTCCGCGCCGCCCTCGCCCATCTTGATCTCCATGATCACGTCGCGGGCGTCGTTGGGGTCGCGCGGGATGAGGAGTCGCCGAAGCTTCTCCTCCGCGTTATCCAGCGATACGACCAGGTCGGGTAGTTCGGCCGCGAACGACTCGTCCTCCGACGCCATCTCGGTCGCTGCTGCCACGTCGTCGGTGAGTTGGCGCCAGTCGTGGTAAGCAGCGACGATGCGCGACAGTTCTGCGTACCGCCGGTTGACCTTCTTCGATCTGGCCGGGTCTGAGTGGAGTTCGGGGTCGGCTAACTGGCCCTGGAGCTCGTCATGTTCGGCCAGCAGCGATTGCACTGACTCGAACATGACTAGTCGTCCTTGTGGCCGTTGCCCGTGTTCGGCATCGACTTCTGCACCTGCATGAGGAACTCGACGTTGGTCTGGGTCTCCTTGAGGCGACCCAGCACGATCTCGAGTGCCTGCTGCTGGTCGAGGCCCGCGAGGGCGCGACGCAGCTTCCAGGTGACCTTGACCTCGTCGGTGCCCATGAGCATCTCTTCACGGCGGGTTCCGGAGGCGTTGACATCGACCGCGGGGAAGATGCGCTTGTCCGCGAGCTGGCGCGAGAGGCGAAGCTCCATGTTGCCGGTTCCCTTGAACTCCTCGAAGATGACCTCGTCCATCTTGGAGCCTGTCTCGACGAGAGCCGTCGCGATGATGGTGAGCGAGCCGCCCTCCTCGATGTTGCGCGCGGCCCCGAAGAAGCGCTTGGGCGGGTAGAGCGCCGACGAGTCGACACCACCGGAGAGGATGCGACCAGACGCCGGTGCCGCGAGGTTGTACGCGCGACCCAGGCGGGTGATCGAATCGAGCAGCACGACCACGTCATGACCGAGTTCGACGAGGCGCTTGGCACGCTCGATCGCGAGTTCGGCGACCGTCGTGTGGTCTTCGGCGGGACGGTCGAAGGTCGAGGCGATGACCTCGCCCTTCACCGTGCGCTGCATGTCGGTGACCTCTTCGGGGCGCTCGTCGACGAGCACGACCATGAGGTGCACTTCGGGGTTGTTCTTGGCGATCGCGTTCGCGATGGCCTGCAGCACGAGCGTCTTGCCCGCCTTGGGGGGCGAGACGATGAGTCCGCGCTGGCCCTTGCCGATCGGCGACACGAGGTCGATGATGCGGGTCGAGAGCTTGGTGGGCTCCGTCTCGAGGCGCAGTCGCTCCTGCGGGTAGAGCGGCGTGAGCTTGCCGAATTCGACGCGGTTCGCGGCCTCCTCGATGGGCAGGCCGTTTATCGAGTCGATGCGCACGATGGCGTTGTACTTCTGGCGGCTCTGGTTGTTCTCGCCTTCCCGCGGCTGGCGGATCGCACCGACGACGGCGTCACCCTTGCGCAGGCTGTACTTCTTCACCTGGCCGAGCGAGACGTAGACGTCGTTGTTGCCAGGGAGGTACCCGCTCGTGCGCACGAAGGCGTAGTTGTCGAGAACGTCGAGGATGCCCGCCACCGGGATGAGCACGTCATCCTCGCTGATCTCGGGCTCGAAGTCGTCGCCGACGGGGCCGCGGCCGCGCTTGCGGTCGCGGTAGCGGTTGCGCCCGCCACGATCGGAGTCGTCGCCGTCCTGGCCGCGCTGAACGTCCTGGTTGCGCTGCGGGTCCTGGTTGCGCTGCGGGGCATCCTGGCGCTGTGCGCCGTTGCGGTTGCCCTGGCGGGCCGCACCGTCGCCCGCGGGCTGGCGGTCGCGATTGCGGTTGCGGTTGCGCGAGGAACGGGTCGAGCCGCTCTCCTGCTCGTCGCTATCGCCTGACCCGTCGCCTGAACCGTCGACGGACGCCTCACTGGAGGTGTCGCCGGCGGGAGACTCGGTGCTCGAGGTGTCGGAGTCGCCCGTGGGCGCGTCGCTCTCGACCCCGGGCTCGCCCCGCGGCACATCGGCCGGCGTGGGGTCTTCGGCGGGGGCATCCGTGGCGGGAATCTCGAAGGACGGCGGGGCGTCGATGCCCGACTCGGCCTTCGCGACGTGCTTGGAGGCGGCGCGGCGGCCGCTGGCGACCGAATCGACCACGGGAGCTCCGGCGGGCATCTCGGCGGCGGCGATCACATCGGTGTCGGCGCTGGTCACGCGGCGCGAGGTGCGCTTGCGCACGGCGACGGTCTCCACGGGCTCGAACGTGGCGGCAGCAGCGTCGAAGCCGCTCGAAGGCGACTCGGTGTTCTGCTGCTCGGTGCCCTGGTCGACCGGGTTGTTGTCGGTGGTCGAGCCGTTCTCGTTCAATGCGTCCACGAGTTCTCCTTTGCGAAGTTTCGATGCGCCGCTGATGCCCCGCTCGCTGGCGAGAGCCTGGAGCTCGGCAAGCTTGAGGGTGTTCAGGTCGCGGGAACCCGCGCCCGATGCGCGGGTGTTGACGTCAGTCACTGCTTGGGGTTCCTTTCCCCTACCGAGATATGGTGCAACTCGGCGGAGAGCTGATCGCCTGCCGCTGCCTGCGTTGATGCGCAGGTTCATGTGCGGCGGGGCGAGGGGTGATGGTGCTACCGGGATGCGACGGCTAGCCGAACGCTTCTACCTGGTGCGAATTCACTGTAGCACCTTTGAAGTCCACGGCCAGCATGAGCGACTGCCAGGGATTCTCGGCGTGCCTGGCCACGAGGTCGGCCGCAACGAGGCGCTGCGAGGGGTCGCTCGCGAGCACCAGGATGGACGGGCCCGCTCCCGAGACGACGGCCGCGAAGCCGTTCTCGCGCAGTATTCGGATGAGGGAATTCGTCTCCGGCATGGCGCTGGCCCGGTAGTCCTGGTGCAGTTTGTCCTCGGTGGCCTGCAAGAGCAGTTCGGGGCTCTGGATGAGGGCCGCGATGAGCAGCGCCGAGCGCGACAGGTTGAAGACGGCATCCTCATACGGCACCGAATCCGGCTGCAGGCTGCGGGCGAGCGCCGTCGAGACGGTGTGGGCCGGTACGCACACGAGCGGGGAGACGCCCCGATGCACGATGAGCTTCTTCGCCTGGGGGCCCTCCGCCGACGTCCACGCGATGGTGAGTCCACCGAACAGCGCGGGCGCGACGTTGTCGGGGTGGCCCTCGAGTTGCGTCGCGAGCGCGAGCAGGTCGTCCGGGCTCGGCTCGACAATGCCCTCGAGGAGGCCCTTGGCGGCCATCACGCCCGAGACGATCGCGGCGGCGGAGGAGCCGAGGCCGCTCCCGTGCGGGATGACGTTGCGAGCGACGAGATGCAGGCCGGGAACCGGCTGGCCGAAGCGTTCGAACGCGGCGACGATCGATCGTGCGACGAGGTTCGACTCGTCGCCGGGAACCTCACCGGCCCCGACGCCCTGCACGTCGACGCGCACGCCGGGTTCGGCTTTTGCGGTGACGACGAGCTCGTCGTAGAGCCCGAGAGCGAGGCCCAGCGTGTCGAAACCGGGGCCGAGGTTGGCGGATGTGGCGGGCACGCGCACCGTGACGGTGCGATCGGCCACGAGACTCATGCCTTCGCCAGCCCCAGCACGCTAGCGACCTCAGCGGTGTCGACGGAAACCACCGTCGGCTTCACGTCGGAGCCGTCGGCCGCGCGCAGCGCCCACTGCGGGTCTTTGAGGCCGTGGCCCGTGACCGTGAGAACGACCGTCGAGCCTCGGGGCACCTGGCCGGCCTCGGCGCGCTCGAGCAGTCCCGCGACGCTGATCGCCGAAGCGGGCTCGACGAATATGCCGACCTCGGCCGACAGGATGCGATGCGCCTCGAGGATCTTCTCGTCGGTGATCGAGCCGAAGTACCCGTCGCTGTTCTCGCGCGCCGCAATCGCGAGCTCCCACGATGCCGGGTTGCCGATGCGGATCGCCGATGCGATCGTGTCGGGGTCTTTGACGACGTGGCCGAGGACGATAGGTGCGCTCCCCGCCGCCTGGAATCCGAACATGCGGGGCATGCGCTTGGTCGCGCCGATCGCGAGCTCCTCGGTGTAGCCGCGGTGGTACGCCGTGTAGTTGCCCGCGTTTCCGACGGGGACGATGTGGATGTCCGGCGCATCCCCCAGCACTTCGACGACCTCGAAAGCGGCCGTCTTCTGGCCCTCGATGCGATCGGGATTGACCGAATTGACGAGGTGCACGGGGTAGTTGTCGGCGAGTTCGCGCGCGATCTCGAGGCAATCGTCGAAGTTGCCCTGCAGCTGGAGGAGGTGGGCGCCGTGCGCAATCGCCTGGGCGAGCTTGCCCATCGCGATCTTGCCCTCGGGCACCAGCACGGCCGCCGTGATACCGGCGTGGGTGGCGTACGCGGCGGCGCTCGCCGATGTGTTGCCGGTCGAGGCGCAGATCACCGCTTTGGCACCGTGCTCGACCGCCTTGGAGACAGCCATCGTCATGCCGCGGTCTTTGAAGGAGCCCGTGGGGTTCATGCCCTCGAACTTGACCCACACCTTCGCGCCCGTGCGGTGCGAAAGGGCGTCCGCGGCGATGAGCGGAGTGCCTCCCTCACCGAGGGTGACGATGGGGGTCGCTTCGCTGATGTCGAGGCGGTCGGCATATTCGCGGAGAACTCCGCGCCACTGGTGGGCCACTTGTTACAGTCCTTCAACTCGTAAGACGGATACGACGCTCGACACCACGGGACTCGCGGCAAGTGCGGCAACGGTAGCTGCGAGCGACGACTCGGCCGCCTGATGGGTGATTACCACAAGGGTAGCGGTGGGGCGCTCGGCGTCCCCGCCGTCGCGCACCGACTGCGAGAGGCCCTCGACCGAGACGCCCCGGTCGCTGAACAGTGTCGCGATCGTCGCGAGCACGCCCGGCTCGTCGAGCACGGTGAGCGTGATCTGGTACCGGGTGTTGACGCTCGACATCGGCAGCACGGGGAGGTTCGCGTGGGTCGACTCCGCGACTCCCGGACCGCCCACGACATGGCGCCGTGCGGCGCTCACGATGTCGCCGAGCACCGCGGAGGCGGTCTGCACACCACCGGCGCCCGCGCCGTAGAACATGAGGCTGCCGGCCGCTTCCGCCTCGACGAACACCGCGTTGTTGGCGCCGTGCACTGCAGCGAGCGGGTGGTCGAGTGGAACGAGCGCGGGATGCACACGGGCGGAGACGCCCTCGACACCGGTTTCGGCATCCACAAGTCGCTCGCAGATCGCGAGGAGCTTGACCGTGTAGCCGGCCTTGCGCGCCGCGACCACCTGCTCGTGGGTGACCGACGTCATGCCCTCGCGGTAGACGGCGTCGAGCGGCACGGTCGTATGGAACGCGAGGCTCGCCAGAATCGCGGCTTTTTGGGCGGCGTCGAAGCCTTCGACGTCGGCGGTGGGGTCGGCTTCCGCGTAGCCGAGGCGCGTGGCATCCATGAGGGCCTCGCCGAAGCTGTCGCCGTGCACGTCCATGCGGTCGAGGATGTAGTTGGTGGTGCCGTTGACGATGCCGAGGATGCGCATGACCCGGTCGCCCGCGAGGCTGTCGCGCAGCGGCCGGATGATGGGGATCGCGCCGCCGACCGCCGCCTCGTAGTAGAGCTGCGCGCCGACCTGCTCTGCCGCGTCGAAGAGCTCGGGACCGTGGTTGGCGAGCACGGCCTTGTTGGCCGTGATGACGTCCGCGCCCGATTGGAGCGCCTGCAAGATCCAGGTGCGCGCCGGCTCGATACCTCCGATGAGCTCGACGACGATGTCTGCCCCGAGAATGAGCGACTCGGCGTCGGTCGTGAGCAGGTGGGCCGGGATGTCGGTGTCGCGCTTCGCGTTCACGTCGCGCACGGCCACGCCCACGACCTCGAGTCCGGCCCCCGCGCGCGCCGCGAGCTCGTCGCCGTGCTCGATGAGCAGCGACGCCACTTGCGCGCCGACGCTTCCGCCGCCGAGAATGGCGACGCGCAGGTTGCGGTACTCGATCATCGCGCCTCTCCCAGGTCACGGTGCAGGCCCTGTTCACGGTGCAGGCCCAGATCCCGGCGCAGCAGGTCCTCTTCGGTCTCGCCGCGCACGATGACGCGCGCCTCACCGTCGATGACAGCGACGACGGGCGGCCTGCCCAGGTAGTTGTAGTTGCTCGCCATCGCCCAACCGTATGCACCAGTGGCGGGAATGGCGACGAGGTCGCCGGGCGTCACGTCGCCGGGGAGGTAGTCGGCGTGCACGAGGATGTCACCGCTCTCGCAGTGCTTGCCCGCGACGCGCACGAGCGCCGGTTCGGCCGACGAACTGCGATTGGCGATGCGGGCCGAGTAGTCGGCGCCGTACAGGGAGGGACGGATATTGTCGCTCATCCCCCCGTCGACGCTCACGTACTTGCGGGTGGCTGTGCCGTCGACCAGCACATCCTTGATGGTGCCTGCCGTGTACAGCGTCGTCGTCGACGGCCCGATGATCGCCCGACCGGGCTCGATCGCGACGACCGGCACGGGGATGCCGAGTTCGGCCGCGCCCGAGGCCACGATCTCGGCGAACCGCACCGCGACCTCGTCGATCGACAGCGGCTCGTCAACGCTCGTGTACGCGATGCCGAAACCACCGCCGAGATTGAGTTCCGGCACCGGTCCGTTCGCGAGCAGCTCGGCATGCAGAGCGAAGAGGCGCCGCGCGGCTTCGGCGAAGCCGTCCGACTCGAAGATCTGGGAACCGATGTGCGAGTGCAGCCCGAGGAAGCCCAGCGAGGGCTGCGCGCGGATGAGGGCTACCGCGGCGGGCGCATCCGCGAGTGGGATTCCGAATTTCTGGTCCTCGCGAGCGGTCGCGAGGTATTCGTGCGTGCTGGCGTGAACCCCGCTGTTGATGCGCAGGCGCACCGGCTGGGTTCGACCGTGCCGTGTGGCGGCCTCAGCGACGCGCTCGATCTCGACGACACTGTCGATCACGATCGCTCCGACGCCGGTGCCCACGGCACGGTCGATCTCGGAAAGACTCTTGTTGTTGCCGTGGAAGCCCAGGCGCCCCGCGTCGACGCCCGCGGCGAGCGCGACGGCGAGCTCGCCGCCGCTGCACACGTCGATGTTGAGACCGGCCTCGACGACCCAGCGTGCGATCTCCGTCGAGAGGAACGCCTTGCCCGCGTAATACACCTTCGCCGCGGAACCGACTCGAGCGAACTCGCGATCGAAGGACTCCCGGATGCCCCTGGCCCGTGCCTTCACGTCGGCCTCATCCACCACGTACACGGGCGTGCCGAACCGCTCGGCAAGGGCGACGGCGCCCAGACCCGCGATCTCGAGCTCCCCCGCAGCGGACCGCACGGCGTTCTGCGACCACACGGCGGCAGGCAGGGCGTTCGCGTCATCGGGCACGGCGAGCCACGACGGGGCGAGCGGGTTGCTTGACATGGAACCTACGCTGTCGGTGAACGGGGAAGGAGGCGGAACCCGGCACGGTCCCTGAAGCCGCACCAATACTACCGGGACGACGACGAGCGAATGCTCAGCCCGCTCCCCCGCGGTAATCCGGCTCCGCGAAGATGCCGCCCTGCCACAGCGCGCCGGGCTCCGGGCCCTGCTGGCGAATGCGCGCCGCGAACGCCTGCCCGTCATCGACCGGGTGATACCCGAGTTCGTTCGCCGTCGAGTCCGACCACCAGCGTTCCGCGTTAGCGGAGATGCCATACACGATGGAGAACGACAGCCGTTCGGCCCCGATGCAGCGATCGACGAGCTGCACGGCGTCCCGCGGACTGAGCCAGGTAGAGAGCTGGCGGCGATCCTCCGGCTCAGGACGGAAACTGCCGATGCGAATGCAGGCGACCTCGAGGCCGTGCTTGTCGGCGTACAGACGGCCGATTGCCTCCCCGAAGGCCTTCGTGGCTCCGTAGAGGCTGTCCGGGCGAACTGGCGCAAACTCGTCGACGGGCTCGTCGCGGGCATATAAGCCCACGACGTGCGCGCTGCTCGTGAAGATGACGCGTCGTACGCCGTTGAGTCTCGCGGCCTCGAACACATTGAAGGTGGCCTCGATGTTCGATCGAAGCAACTGATCGAACGGCGCCTCGTCGGGGATGCCCGCGGTATGCACGACGACGTCGACATCACGCACGATCTCCAGCGCGACCCCGAGATCGGACAGGTCACCGGTGGTCACCAGGCTGCCTTGCGGCGCACCCTCGATCGGCACGATGTCCGTGAGAACGAGTTCTCGATCGGCCCGCGCCAATCCCGAGCGCATGACTGCGCCGAAGCGCCCCGCGGCGCCGGTGATGAGGAGCCTAGACATGGGCGATCCCCGCGAGCGCCCGGACGACCCGCATGTTGCGCTCGCGATCCGAAGCACGGTCGCGCATCGTGCGGGCAAGACGCTGCGCCATGGCGCGAGCGTCGCCGACGGCGGCTGCGCCCAAACCCTCTACCCAGGCGGCGGGGGCGTCGGCCGCGAGGGCACCGCAGATGGCTCCGCACATGCTCGCGATGGTATCCGTGTCCCGCCCGAAGTTGGCGCCGTACTCAACTGCGGTCTTGAGGTCGCCCTCCGCGAGCACCGACAGGGCGAATGCCGCCGGCACGGTCTCGAGTGAGTCGCAGAAGATCGGCCGCTGGAATCGTGAGTGGTACTGCGCGCGGAAGTCTGCATACGATCCGCACGCGTCGGCGAGCGCCACGGCATCCGCGATCATCGCCGCCATCCGCATGCCGCTTCTGGGCCGGATGGCCCCGAGCGCGGCGTCGACGGTGGTACGGATGGTGGCATCGGGCAAGAACGCCGCGGCCACCGCGACCGCGACCGCCGCCGCGGCATCCGTGCAGTGGTCGACATCCTGGACATGGATGAGGCGGGCCAGCTCGTACGCCTGGGTGCGCGCGGCGTCAGGGTCGCCCGCGTTCACGAGGCCGACCGGCCAGATGCACATCGCAGAACTCGTGCTGGGCATGTTGCCGAGGGCGACCCGGCTGGGCAGGTAACCCGAGTCGAGCTTCTCCAGAAGGTGCAGCACGGAGGGGAAGAACTTGTCACGCTTGGCGAGGATGTCCGCGCGGTGCTCGATGAGACTGCCAGCCCAGTCGTCGGCGGATGCCCGGCCGCGGGTCGCGACGAGCGTGCCCGCGAGCACCGTGGCCATAAGCGAGTCGTCCGTGCCGTCGCCCTCGAACGTGTCGACCCATCCAAATCGCGCGTCGATCTCCTCGGGCGGGAGCGCCTCCGTCGGCGTTCCCATCGCGTCGCCGACCCGGCTTCCGATCACCACTGCCCCGAACCGTCGCTCCAGCGCTGCGTCATCCATTGTTGTCTCCTCTTGTCGGGCTTGTGGTCTGGTCGCCGAGACGGCTGCGCACGAGCGCCATGAATCGATCGTCGTCGAAGCCGGTAACGACTCGGATGCGCGCCGCGCCCGAATCGGCCGGCAGGTAGTAGGGGCGGGAGCGGGCCTCGCCGCGGCCGAGGTCGACGGCGACCGACGCCACGGCGTAGTCCGCGATGTCAGGTTCGAGCGTTATCGCCGCCGCAAGGACATCGTGAGCATTCGCGCCCGGCCAGCCGCGAGAGCGGGAGATCCAGGTGACCCACGGCCTGGCCGTAGCGACCAGGTAGTCGACGACGGGAACCGGGGATGCGCTGCTGATCTCATCGAGATCGGAGAGCCTGAGCCAGGTGGATCGAGTCACATCGAGGGGAAGAAGGGTGAGAGCGGCGCCCGATGCCAGCACCACCTGCGCGGCCTCGGGGTCGAGCGCGAAGTTCAGCTCCCGCACGCCGGTCGGGCCGGTGAATGCGCCTCCCAGCACGACGACGCTGGCGTAACGTGCGAGGGTGCCCGGGCTGAGGCGCTCGGCGGCCGCGAGGTTGGTGAGTGGTCCCAGCGCGAGGAGGGCGCTGTCGGGATGCTCGATCGCGAGGCGCACGATCTCGTCCGGGGCATCTCCTGGCGTCGGCACACCGGTCGGCAGTGCCGGCTCGCTGGCCCACAGTTCCCGCGCGAGCGCATCGTCCCGCCGGGACGTCAGAGCAGCCCGCCACGCTGCTCGGTCCTCCACCGCCGGGATTGCCGAACTGCTGTACACGGGCGTTCCAGTGCCGGCGAGCGCCACGAGACCGGCGGCGATCCCCGCACCCTGGTTCTGGGACACGTTGCCGTCAACGACGGTGATGGCGACGACGGTGACGCCGGGCGAAGCCCACGCCAGCGCGAGAGCGAGTCCGTCATCGACGTCGGCGGCGGGCACGCCGTTGCCGGGGTCGCAATCGATGAGCAGTTTCACGAGGCTGTCTCGCCGACGATCGCCGAGGATGCGAACGTCGAGACCCGTGGTGTCGGCGGCACAACCCGTTCGAGCCGTGACGAGTACAGTCCGTCGTGTCCCAGCAGCAGCGACATCCCGTCATCGAGGGCGGCCGCGCGGATCGTCTGACGCGAGGATTCGCTGGCGGGGGCATCCATCGTCATCGCGAATGCGCCACCGGACAGTTCGTCGCCATTCTTCACGGCGTCGCCGACGACCAGTATCCGCCCGCGATCCGTGTCGACGGCGAAACTCAGGTGACCAGGGGTATGGCCGGGAGTCGGCACCACCTGTATCCCTTCGACCTCGTCGGTGTTCTCCAGGCGATCCACACGGGGCGACCGCGCGAGGGCTGAGACCAACTCGGGAGCGAGGTACGGGTCGGCCGGCGCAGCGCCCTGCGCCCAGGCCAGTTCGTCCGCGCCGATGCCGATCCGTGCGTGCGGGAACCAGTCCACTGCGCCGATGTGATCCCAGTGGCTGTGCGTCGCGAGCACCAGTGACACATCGAAGCGCGTGAGGCCGTCCGCCGCCAGCCAGACATCCCACATCGCTCGATAGCCGGGGCCGCCGGTGTCGATGATCACGACGCGGGCATCACTGATGAGCAAAGCCGCCGAGCTCCAGCCGAGGCTCCCGTGGGTGCTCGACATTGCGGGGGCGCCGATCGCGGGGAGCGCCAGCCGGTATCCGCTCATTGCTCGCGTCGCTCCCATGCCTGCACGGCGGTCATCCCTTGGTCCCGGACGTTGCGACCGATTCGGTGAAGTACCGCTGGGCGTAGAGCAGCACGCCGATCGGCACGATGATCGTCAGCACACAACCTGCGAACATGAGCCCGAAATCGACCTCGAACTGGCCAACGAACGAGGCAAGCGCGACGGGAGCCACGGTCATCCGCGGGTCAGTGGCGATGAGCAGCGGCCACAGGAACGACTGCCACTGGAACACGAAGATCAGCTGCGCCGCACTGATGAGGGCGGGCTTGGACATCGGCAGCACGATGCGCGTGAAGATGCCGAATTCGTTCATTCCGTCCACCCGCGCTGCCTCGATGAGCTCGCGCGGAATCCCGAGGAAGAACTGGCGCAGGAGGAATACCGCGAACCCGTTGCCGATGCCAGGAAGGATGAGGCCGAAGTACGTGTTGTCGAGGCCCCAATCCCGGAAGAGCTCGGCGAGGGGAAGCGCAACCGCGTCGAAGGGAATGAGGAAGCTGATCACGACGATCGCGAAGAGGATCGCCCGACCGCGGAATCGGAACACCGCGAGTCCGTAGCCGGCGAGCGCCGACATCGCGAGCCCCGCGATCACAGTCACGGTCACGATGAAGAGCGAGTTGAACAGAGCCAGCGGGAACGACGAGGTCGCGAGGGCCACGTAGCTCTCGATCGTCACCGAGGAGGGGATGAGCACCTGGGGAGTCAGCGGAGACAGGCCGGCGAAGATCTCACCCGCGGGCTTGAGCGACGACGACAGCACCCAGAGCAGCGGCAGGAGGGCGTAGATTCCCGCCGCCATGGCGACCACGGTCCAGAACCGGCGCGGCCACTTGCGGCGCATGGGGTCGTAGGTTTCGAACATCTCAGTCCTTCCCGGGCAGCAGTCGGAACTGGAGCGTGACGATGGCGAGCACGATGAGCACGAGCAGCACGGTCTCCGCGGCGGCGAGGGAGAGGTCACCGTATTGGTACGCCCGACTGTAGATCTCGAACATCACGAGGTTGGTCGCTCCCTCCGGACCTCCTCGCGTGAGGATCTGCACGGGGGCGAACACGAGGAAGTTCGCGACCGTGTCGGCGACCAGCACGAAACCGAGCGGCCTCCTGAGCTGCGGGATGATGACGAACCAGAACGTCTGCCACCAGCCGGCGCCGTCGATCGCCGCGGCCTCCGAGTACATCGCGGGGATGTCGAGCAGCCCCGCGATGAGGAACATCATCCAGTAGCCCACGCCGATCCACGACACGATGACGATGATCGAGAACAGCGCCTGGTCCTTGGATGAGAGGAAAGGCTGCACGTCGATTCCGAGAGTGGCCAGGAAGCCGTTGACGGGACCGTCGGGTCGAAGGGCAACGCCCCACACGATCGCGGACACGGCCTGCGGCACCGCCGCAGGCAGGAATACGAGGATGCGCCAGAATCGCACGCCGCGCAGGCGCTGGGTAAGCAGCACCGCGAGGGCGAGGGCGAGCACGATCTGGAGCGGGTTGACGATCACCGAGAAGAGCACGGTGACGCGAACCATCTCAAGGAAGGCGGGGTCGGAGAACAGGTACCGGAAGTTCTCGAGCCCGAGAACGTCCGACCCGGGCGCGAGAAGACTCGTGGTGAGCGCACTGCCCATCGGCCACAGTCGGAGCACGGCGAGCGCGATGAGCGCCGGGGCCGTGAAGAGCAGGGCCAGTACGGCCTCGCGACCCTGCGCACGTCGTCTCGCCGGGGGGCGGTGCGGCGAGCGCCGCACCGCCCTTTCCGCGCGATCGCTCACGCGGCCCGTCGATTCACTCATCTGTTCGTCAGTTCCCCGGGAGTCGGCCGAACACCGCACCGAGGTCGCGCTGGGCCTGCGCCAGCCGCTCGACGGGGTCGGCGCCGTTGCGGATGTCGGCGAATGCCTTGTTCATGACCTCCTCGAACACCACGTACCCTGTCGTGCGCGGGCGGTGGATCGCGGTGTTCTCCAGCTCGTACGTGAGCAGGTTGGAGATCTCGGGAGCGTGACCGCCCGCGAGCTCGGGAAGCTGGGCGAGGTAGTCCTCCTGTGTCGCCTTGTTGGCGGACGGGAAGGGCTTGCCCTGGATCGATGCAGCGCTGCCTTCGGGGTCGAGGGTCAGGAACTCGATGAACTTCCAGGCGGCCTCCTGCTTCTCGCTGTACGGGCTCACACCGAGAGCCCAGCCGTCGGTCGGCGTCGCCGCATCAGTGCCCTCGAAGGTGGGCATGGGAGCTACGCCCCAGTCGAGCGTGTCGATGGCTGCGAAGCTCGAGACGTAGACCGGAGTGCCGACCATGAACGCGAGCTTGCCGTCCTGGAACAGCGGAGGGATCTGGCCGACGTCGATGCCCCGGGGTGAGACCCCGTCGGCGAACGTCGACGCGTACCACTCCATCGCCTGCTCCCAGCCGTCGTTCTCGAGGTCGGGAGTGAGCAGGTCGTCGCCCGTGAGGCCGGGACCGCCGCCGAGGGTCTCGGGCAGGGTCTGCAGCTGGTAGTAGCGGTCGACCTGCTGGAACGAGAATCCGTACTGGGCGCCCGCGGCCTGCGCGGCGGTGGCCTGGTCGATGAGTTCTTCCCAGGTGAGGCGATCTTCGGGCGCGGAACTCGGGTCGGGGATGCCCGCCTGCGCGAGCAGCGCCTTGTTGTAGTAGAGCACCTGAGATGACGTCCACATCGGAAGGCCCCAGATCTGGTCGTTCCACGTGACGGCCTCGAGATCATTCTTGTTCAGAGTCTCGGCTAGGGCGTCCGCGTCACCGGGATACGGGACCACGAACTCGCTGGAGCCCAGGAACGGCACGCGCGGCTCATCGACCATGTAGACGTCGAGGCCGCTGTCGCGCGCGGACATGCGGGCCTGGATGGTGCTGCTGAACTGGGCGAACGGCACCGAGTTGTAGATGATCGTGATGTTCGGGTTCTCAGCCTGAAAGGCGTCGATGGCGGGCTGGAAGGCGCTGATGTCCTCAGCTCCGAGCACCTGCAGCTCGATCTCGGCGTTGGGGTCCGTCGTCGGTTCGGGGGCGCTGCAGGCGGCCGTGGCCATCGCGAGCGTCACGGCAACGCCTGCGGCAAGCAGGCGCCTGGTCTTTCGTGTGCTAGTCATTCTTCTGACCTCACTGTCGTAAGAGTTGGATATGGATTCGGTCACTCGGTCTCGCCGCACGAGCGACGGATGATCAGCCGGGAGTGGAGCGGCTCTAGCTCGTCTGCACCTCCTCCCCGGATGCGGCCAAGGAGCGCTGACATGGCCAGACGCCCCAGCTCGGCCGTTGGTTGTTCGATCGCCGTGAGTGCGGGATCGAGAAGGCTGAAGAAGGGGTCGTCGTCGTAGCTCGCCACGCCGACGTCCTGCCCGACCCTGATGCCGAGCGACTTGAGCGCCTCCAGCGCACCGAGGGTCATCCGTCCATTGGCGACGAATACGGCGTCGGGTGGATCGCCGGCCGACATGAGCCGCCGCATGGCCGCCGCGCCCGACTCTCGCTCGAAGTCGCCGAACGCGATGTGCTGGGGCTGCACTGGATAACCGATCGCCGAGCTCGCCGCGATGAATGCCTCGTAGCGCTCGAGACCGTTGCGCAGTTCTCGGGGCCCAGAGATGATCCCGAGCTTGCGGTGACCGAGAGCGACCATGTGCGCCACGAGCTCGCCAATTGCGGGCGTGCCGTCTGCGCGGACGAGGGGGGCGGTCACTCCCTCGACGCTCCGGTCGATGAGCACGACCGGCACCCCGCGGTCCACGATCTCCTTGATGTGGGGCGCCTTGGCGACTGCGGGGTTGAGCAACAGGCCGTCGACTCGCTTCTCGAGCAGTTCGCGGATGTACCGCTCCTCCTTCTCGGCGATCTCGTCGGCGTTGCCCAGGATCATCGTGAAGCCCTCGGCGATCGCTACGTCTTCGGCCGCGCGGGCGAGCTCAGTGAAGAATGGGTTGAGGATGTTGGAGACGATGAGGCCGATCGTTCCCGTGGATTCGGTGCGGAGGGACCTGGCCAGGGCGTTGGGCCGGTAGCCGATCTCGGCGACCGCACGCTCGACGCGCTCGCGCACCGACTCCGAGACCGGCCCGGTGTTGTTGAGAACTCGCGAGACGGTCGCAGTGGAAACTCCGGCTGCGATGGCGGCGTCTTTTATGGTCGACATGTTTTCTCTCCCTGTCCACGTCACTGTAATGCATTACAGTAAAGCATTACAACCCTGAATTGCAGCGAATATTGCCACGCGCGTCGAGAACTCGGGAGGGCGTTCCAGTCCGCTGGCCCCGAGCCGGATCGATCGGGATCAGCCCGCCGGGCAGACCCCGAGCTGCGACAGGGCGGGGTCGGACAGCGCCGTGCCGTCGCCGTTGATCGAGACGACGAGATCGGAGCCGACGACGTCGACGTCGTCGATGACGAGTGCCTTCGGCAGGTAGTTGGCGACGCAGAACTGCTGAGAGCTGAGCAGGTCGCCCGCGAGCGCCCTGAATTCCGCGCTCGCCCTCAAGTCGGCGACCGAGATCTCGTCGTCGCCCAGCAACACCGTCTGGGGATCGAAGTTGATGCCTCCCTCATTGGCGGTGGGCAGCAGGTCGACGGCGACAGGAACCGTGAAGAAGAAGACGTCGAACTCGCTCGCGATGCGAATGACACCATCCTGCAGCTCGATCGACGTGAGATCGATGCCGCTCAGGAACCCGGCGAGCTTGCGCACGTTCTCCTCGGTCACCGTCACGACGATGCCGAGTTTCTCGACGGGCTGCGAGCTGTCGAGGGGAACGCTCGCGGCGGTGAGGTCGGCCGACCCCGTGAGCTCGCCGAACGTGATCTCGTCGACATGCACTGACACCTCGTCGATACTGCCCCTGATGGCCTGCAGGATGACGGAGCCGCTCCCCAGATCGACATCCACTTTGGCGTCGGGCTCGAGCTTGAGCACTTCGATGATGCGCTCGCGCACGTAGTCGTTTGCATATTGCTTCGCGAACGCGTCCGCGACGAAGAATCCGACGATGAGCAGTACGAGCAGTACGACAAGGGCGATGACCCAGCCCAGCCAGCGGCGCTTCTTCTTCAGGGGGGCCGGCTGCACGACGACCACCGGATCGATGACCTCGGTCGGTGCGATCGGCTCGGCCATCGGGCTACATCCTTTCGGGTGCGCTCACTCCCAGGAGCTCGAGCGCGTTTCGGAGCACCTGCCCGACCGCATCGTTGAGCCAGAGGCGCGTGCGGTGCAGGTCGGTCACATCCTCATCGCCCAGGGGGGTGACGCGGCAATTGTCGTACCACCGGTGATAAGCCCCGGCTAATTCCTCACTATACCTAGCGACGCGATGGGGCTCTCGGAGCTCCGCTGCCTGCCTCACGACCCTCGGGAACTCGGCGAGGATGCCGAGAAGGATGCTCTCCGTCTCGTGCTCGAGCAGGCCCGCGTCGAACACGGTGCGCGCCACGCCCGACGCTGCCGCGTTGCGCGCGACCGCGTGAGTGCGGGCGTGCGCGTACTGCACATAGAAGACGGGGTTGTCGTTGGTGCGCCTCTGCAGCACCTCCGGATCGAGCGTGAGCGGCGAATCGGCCGGGTACCGCCCGAGCGAGTAGCGCAGCGCATCCGTACCGAGCCAGGCCTGCAGGTCGCCCAGTTCGATGATGTTGCCGGCGCGCTTGGACAAGCGCGCGCCGTTGATGCTCACGAGCTGCCCGATGAGCACTTCGATATCGCGATCGGGATCGTCGCCCGCGGCGCCCGCGAGCGCCTTGAGGCGGTGCACATACCCGTGGTGGTCGGCGCCGAGGAGGTAGATCTTGTGCGCGAAGCCGCGGTCGCCCTTGCTCAGGTAGTAGGCGGCATCGGCAGCGAAGTAGGTGTAGATGCCGTTGGCCCGACGGATGACGCGGTCGCGGTCATCCCCGAAGTCGGTGGTTCGCACCCACACGGCACCGTCGAGGTCGAACACGTGACCCTGGGCACGGAGCCGGTCGACGGCCGCGTCGATCGCGCTAGGACCGGATGCCGGTGTCGCGTGCAGAACCCGCTCGCTGAACCACACGTCGAAGTGCACGTTGAAGCGCTCGAGGGAGTCCCGGATCTCCCCCAGCTGGTACTGGTAGCCGAGCTCCCCGCTCACGGCGAGTGCCTCGGGCTCATCGAGCTCCAGTAGGTCGGGCCGGGTCTCGAGCACCCGCGCCGCGAGATCCGCGATGTACTGACCCGGGTAGCCGCCCTCCGGTGTCGGCTCTCCCTTGGCGGCGGCGAGGATCGACGCGGCGAAGCTGTCCATCTGGTTGCCGGCGTCGTTGATGTAGAACTCACGCACCAGTTCGGCACCGGACGCCTTGAGCACGCGAGCCAGCGAGTCGCCGAGGGCGGCCCAGCGGGTGTGACCGATGTGCAGCGGTCCGGTCGGGTTCGCCGACACGAACTCGAGATTGATGGTCTGCCCGGCGAGGGAATCGTTGTGACCGTAGCGGTCGGCCTGCTCGACGATCGTCTTGGCAAGGGCGCCCGCGGCCGCCGCGTCGAGGGTGATGTTGATGAACCCCGGGCCGGCGACATCGACCGAGGCGACGCCGTCGAGTTTCGCGACCTCGCTCGCGATCTCACCAGCGAGTTCGCGAGGGTTTGTACCGAGGGGCCTTGCGAGCTTCATCGCGATATTGGATGCCCAGTCCCCGTGCTCCCGATTGCGCGGCCGCTCGAGCAGAAGGTCGTCGATCGTGAGCCGCAGTTCGCCTCCGCGCCGCTGCGCGATTCCCGTCACGACGGTAAGGAGAGCGGCGGACAGGTCGGCAGGATTCACGATGCACAAGCTTAGCCGCGCCACACAGGGGCGGTTCCTCGGCGGATCGCGCGGCAAATGCAGCGCGTTGCATGCTTTGCCGGTGAGGATGGGAGCATGCGCACTCGACTCTCCCCGCTGCTGTGGGCGCCCTCGATCGTCGTCCTGGTGGCGCTCGCCGGTTGCGTGCCGACCGACGAAAGCGATCCCGGCACGACGGCAACTCCCACGCCGAGCGCGACAGCGACGCAAGTGCCGACGCCGACCCCGACGACATCACCTTCGGCGGGCCCGGATGCCGTGCCGCTCTCCATCCCTTGCGCCGAGCTCATCACGCCCGACGCGATGTACGCCTACAGTCCGGCCTTCGCCCTCGTGGATCAAGCCCCGGCTAGCGGAAGCCTCGCGGACCGTGCGCTCGACTACCAGGGCACGGCGTGCACGTGGGTCAACGAGTCGAGCGGCGAGACCATCGTGATCTCGGTCGCCCAACTTTCGGATGGAACGCTCGCCGCGTTGCGGAGCGAACTCGACGCGTCGAGCACCCCGGTGACGGCTTTCGGCGTCGACGGCTACTTCGACATCGTCGGAGGCGCCGGTGAGGCCCAGGTGCTCTCGGGGCCGTACTGGCTCACGGCGACGTCACCGGTTTTCGGTGAAGCGGCGGATGTGCAGGACCTCGTCGATGCGGCTCTCTCGACCCTCGACTGATCGCGGTCGTCAGCCCAGCTGCATCAACTGCGTTGCGTCGTCGACGGGCAGTTCGTCGACGATCGCGAGCACTTCCATGCTCCTGAGGGTGAGATCCGCCCAGTGATTGGTGAGGAACGCGATGTCGGCGGCGTCACGCCCCGTCGAGATGCGCAGCATGCTCTGACGCGGGGCCAGGCGCGTAGCATCCACGACCCACCATGCTCCGTCGACGTACGCCTCGGCGACCGCGTGGAAGTCCATGGGTGAGAGGCCTGGGGCGTAGACGGCGACCATGCGCGCAGGCACGTCGAGCGCTCGCAGGAGTGCGATGACGAGATGGGCGTAGTCGCGGCACACCCCCCGCCGCGCAAGCAGGGTCTGCTCGGCGCCGTCGGTGGGCAGGCTCGAGCCCGGCACGTATCGGAGCTTGCTCCACACCCAGAGTGTGACGGCCGTCAGAAGGTCGTGGCCACGAAGGCCAGCGAACTCGGAGCGCGCGGTCGGGGTGAGACTGTCTGACTCGCAATAGCGGCTCGGCCGCAAATAGGTGATGAGGTCGAGGTCGATCGTCGGCGCGGGCTCGGAGCGGCCCGCGATATCCGCCGAGTACTGCATCACCATGGTTCCGGGACCGCTGACGAACGTGTGCAGCCGACTGCCGTGCACATCCGTCAGTTCTTTGGCCTGCAGCTGCTCGCCGTCAAGCGTGAAAGTCAGGGTCTCAGACGTGATCTGGCCGCCTTGGGCGGCCGCGATGCTGAACACCATGTTCGTGCGTCCGGCGATCGAGAGTTCCAGACGGGACGTGACGGTTCGCAGCATCCCTCGATCCTGTCATGCCGGAGTTCCGGTCAGGGCCAGAGCAACGTTCGCTCCCACTCGTCGCCGTTTCTGGCGTAGAGCAGCCTCACCTGGTCCCGGTTGCGCATCGCCTGCCAGAACTCGATCGTGTCCGGGCGGACCACATAGGCGCTCCAGTCGTCCGGCACCGACTCGACACGGTGCCGTGCCTCCGCGAGCGCGGACTCGAGCTCGTCGAGGCTCCCGAGCGGCTCGCTCTGGCGACCGGCGATCGCACCGGCCCTGGCGTCCGGATGCCGCGCCAGGAAGTCGGCGCTGGCCAGGTCACGCCCGCCCTCGCTCACCGCTCCCGTCACCCGCACCTGCCTCCCTTGCTCACGCCAATACAGGAGGAGCGCGGCGCGAGGGTTGCCGGCGAGCTCGCGCCCCTTCGGGCTCGAGCTCAGCGTCGCGAACCAGAGGCCGTCCGCGGTGACGTCCTTGAGAATGAGGGTGCGAAGGCTCGGGATGCCGTCCGCGCTCGCCGTTGCGACGGACATGGCGTGCGGCTGCGAGACCCCCGCATCCACGGCCTCGGCGAGCCAGCGGGTGAGCAGGACGAGGGGGTCGGGCGGGGCGGCATCCGTGTCGAAGTCGGGGAAGATGTCCGGGAACACCGGAAGGGCGCGCAGGCGGTCGCGCCAGGTCGGTTCGCTCATGCAGGCCAGCCTACGGATGCGCTGGTAACCTAGTGAGGCACTCCTGGCCCCCATAGCTCAGGGGATAGAGCACTGCCCTCCGGAGGCAGGGGCGGCAGTTCGAATCTGCCTGGGGGCACGAACGCAACTCCCGCGGAAACGCTGGGGACTAGGCCCGGATCTGATTGTTGCTTATCCGGGCCTTTTCGGTGTCTGCCCACATTTTGCCCACATTCATTTTGGAAACCACGTCATCGAGAGCGTGCGCCACACCGTCCAAGTCGGCGTCGAACAGGTCTGCGTACGTGTCTAGCGTCTCTTTGGCCGAGCTGTGCCCAAGCATCCGCTGCAAAGCTTTGACGTTCGCACCGGACGATACAGCGAGGCTCGCGCAGGTGTGGCGCATCTCGTGGGGTGTGAGTCCTTGACGGCCTATTTCCACCGCGGCGGCGTCAAAGAACCCACGCCGGAATACTCGATTGCGTAGCGGTCCCCCGCTACGTATTCCCACAAAGACGTGCCCGCTTTCAGAATTTGCAGAGTCTGCAAGTTTCTTGAGCAGGAACGCCGGCACGGGGATGCTGCGCTCTTCGTAGTCCTTCGGCGTGCCCGGTGACATGAAGCCGTCTATCTCGATCATGGTGTGCCGGATCTCGAGCCGCCCACGCTCGAGGTCAACGTCTTCCCATGTCAGGCCGGCGAGCTCCCCCCATCGGAGTCCGCAGTACGCCAAGACGAGAACGATCGTTCCGTACCCTTCACCCCGGCGCTCTACGGCATCGGCTAATGCATGTACTTCTACATGCGACAGGTACCTCTTCTGCACCTTCGACACCTTGGGCAACTTCAACCGCGCGGCCGGGTTTGAGTTCAGCCGCCCGTCATCGACGGCGAGCTGGAGGGCTCCGGACAGCACGTTGACGATCTTGCGCACCGACCATGGCGACTGCGTGGCGGACAGCTTGGATGCCCACTCCTGGACGCGCAGACGGTTGAGGTCGGCGAGCGCCGTAGTCCCTAGCTGGGGCACGATGTTGCGGCGAACGATGCCCTGCACTCGATCGAGGGTGGACGGCCGTAGGTCCGACCGCGTGTCAACGAAAATTGACATCCACTCTTCGACCGAGACCCTTGAGCGGGACGGGTCGACATAGGCGCCGCGGCTCTTCGACACCTCCACGGTGGCAAGGAAGAGGTTGGCTTCCCGCTTCGTCTTGAATCCGCGCTTGTCTGTCTGGGAGTTGTCGGGCTTTCGGTAACGCACCCGGTAGCGCTGGCCACCGGCTGTCTCGTACGGGGTGACGCTACCCATTAGAAAGGGCAAGTTTGGTGAAGGCTTCGAAAGCCTCTTCGGTCATTTCTCCCTCAAGCGTCCAGTTCTCTTTCTCGAGCCTTGAGCTGTCGATTGCGTCGAATCCGAATTGCTGGCTCACTGGGGCAGGAGCACTAGCGGGCGGACCCTCCCAACGGGCATCAATCTCCGCCACGAGTTGCCTGGGCGTCTCCCATGAGGACTGTTGCGTCCAGAAGTGGATTGGGTGCCAAATTGCGCCTTTTTGTCCGCGTGCCGCTTCTCTCGCTTCCTCCAAGAGCTGCTTCATTCGCTCCTGCAGCTGAATGTAGTTCCGCGCCTCGTTCTGCAGCCTCTTCTCAACCGAGAGCATGCTCTGCCCCCATTGCGTGATCGCCGCAGACTTCCATTGCGGCGATTCGGGGTCGTCGCCCATAAGCATTGTGACGGTGGCGTCGAGTAGAAGTGCCAGCGCGCCGGCTTCGGAAACGCTAACTTTCCGCTCGTTGTTTTCAATCTTGTTGATGGTCGTCTGGTGGAACTTGAATCCCAGATCGGTCATTTTCTCCGCCAACGAACTTTGGCTGATACCCATGCGCTCTCGAGCGATCCGCAGATTGGTGGCAAGGTTCCGATCTGCTGCTATCGCGATGTCCATTTGGCGGCTGTGGTAGTACCAGCCCTTGGCGTCTGTTGGCATGAATCGAGGATAACCGAAATTGGGCTTGCAAAGTCAACCTCTCTCGCTATATCCTGTAATGGTATCCCCCCGTCAACCGATCAAAGGTTATTCTCCTTGTCTAGCTTCGGAATCGAATCTTGCACGTGGCTATCTCCCTCTCAGATCGCGGACAAGTATCCCGGCCTCACAAAGGGGCGGCTCGCACAGCTCCGGTTCAACGGCGGTGGCCCTCCGTTCTACAAGCCAACTCCTCGAACGGTTCTTTACAAGGAGTCGGAGGTAGACGGCTGGGTCGAGAACTCAATGCAGACGTCTACCGCTTCGCGCGTGTCCGCCTGATGCCCGGTCGACACATACCCGATCCGACGTTTCAACTCGTCGCTCACCGGCTCGCTTGCAAGCGGGACATGTGTCCCATCTGCACGAAGGCACCCGCCAGTAAGCGGGAAGCGACCAAGCAGGAGATGGGCAAGCTTGCCCACGCCGCAAATCAGCGCTACCGGGCACGCCTGGAAGCCGCGACAATCACTTCTCCCACAAACGGAGAAGACCCGGCGTTAGAGCGCCGGGTCAGTGTCACCAAATCACTCAACGAAGAGAGCCGAAATGAATAACAACACGAGTATGGCACAAGCCGCCGACGATGTGACCATCAACCACGGGAAGACCCGTATCGCGTTGATCAATAACGCCGGCTTCCACGAGATCGTCGCACGCGTCGCCGTCGCGTGGGACGGGACCAACGATGAGGCGCTCTACATTCTCACGCCCCAGGACGCTAGAGACGCAGCCTCCGCGCTCTCGGAGGCTGCGAACCGGCTCGAGGAACTGGAAGCAGTCGCCAAAGGGTTGCGGATCTTCGACATCGACGCAAGCCCCTACTGGGAAGGGAGGCTCCGCGCGGAGACATTCGTCATCGGTCTGCAAACGACCACCGAGACAGGTGCGACACGACTCTTTCGCATCGCGGATGACGGCACGCACAAGGTGGGTGACACCTGGGGGTCGGAGGTCGACAAGCGGGACAAGCACGGGAGGCCGGAGTTCTTCCAAGAAATCATCGCCCGCGCAACGTACCTGTCGAGCTACGTGGACAACGACGGCTGGAACGTCCACCGGTACGTCGAGGTGACCGACTAATGGCCGGCGATGAGAACGTGCTGACCCTGCACCCGCCCATCGGGGCTGACTGGGTGGAGGTATTCAACTGGGGCGGCGACGACCTCCGCAACCAGACCGTCTGCATCCAAGGGTCATCCTCCGAGCTAGGGCCGTGGGGCATCGGCATCACCGCCGACCAGGCGCGTGAGCTCGCCGGCCATCTGGTGCGCTGTGCCATCCACCTCGAGAACCCCTCCGCGGCCGGTTGGGTGGAAGCTGCACTCACCATCGGGCTCATCACCAACCCCACGGGAGGGCAGCGGCGGCGGCGGGCTATCGGCTGATGGGGTGGAGAGACGCCGCGTGGGCCTACACGGTGGATGCGAAATGGCAGTACAAGCTGCCCCTCCCGCAGAAGGCGGTACTCGCCGCCGTCTGCATGAGGACCGACGACAAGACACACCAGACATTCGTCGGCCAGCAGACCATCGTGGACATGACCGGAGCTTCAAAGGCCACGGTCAGTCGCGCACTCGGCGTCCTCTCCACCCAGCAGTTCATCGTGCGGGACGTGAGACACGGCAAGAGCGGCTACCGAACGAGTGACCTAATCACTGTCTGCCTTGACGTCAGAGAGCCTTCAAGGCAGAGCGCCTATAAGGCAGAGAGCAACGACCTAGGCATCACAGAGAAACCGCCTACGAATCACAGTGACGTGGCAGAAGAGATCATCCAGATAGATCACTCAGATGATCATACAGTTCTTGCCCTTGTCGGGCCGGAAGTGACATTCGATGACTTCTGGACGGTGTGGCCGCGGAAGGACGATCGCAAGGCCGCAGTGAGCGCGTGGGACAAGGCCATCACCCGCAAGCCTGCAGCCGAGATAGTTGCGATCGCGACCGAGTACGCCAACCACCCTCACCGCAAGCCAAAGCAGTTCGTTCCCTATGGGGCGACCTGGCTGAACCGCGACCGGTGGCTCGACCCCATGCCCGAACCCGACGAGATGGCCCAGCGTCGTCCCACCCGCAACGACAACAACCTCGCCTACCTGCAACGCCTCGCTGCCGAACAGGAAGCCCAGAAAGGCATCAGCGCATGAACAAGCTCGAGACAGGCAAGATCCTCACCTACGCCGCCACGTGGGACCGCTGGATGACCGTAGACGACCTCACGGTGGCGGCGTGGCATGACCAACTCAGGGATGTCGAGTTCGAGCCAGCCTCGGAAGCCGTGCGTGCCTTCTACCGTTCATGGGACGGCAAGCAGCCCCTCACGGTTAAGTACGTCATCAACAACGCCATCAGCTCAGCCGAGGAAATCGCCCGCGACGTCCGCTATGCCCGTGCCCGCCAGCTCGTTTCCTATGACCACCTCGACACCGAGCCTCTGCCCGAAGCCATCGGCGCTCGTGTGCGCGAGCTCAAAGCCGAAGCGCGCGAGTACTTCGAGCGCAACAAGGGCTGGATGATCGGTGCCTGAGGTGTGGGAGGATCACGGCCATGAGTCGCTTTCAGAAGATCGTCATAGCGATACTGGCCGCGCTAGTCCTGGTGGTCGGCATCGGCGTCACCGTCATCATCACGCAGCAGAGTCAAGCGGCCGCACAGGACGCCTACGAACGCTGCCTAGCCGCTCATGGGTACACACCCGGGTCGCTCAAAGATATGGACGAGCTCGACGGAGCGATCGCAGCCGCGGATGCCTGCGCTCCCTAGCTAGCCGGCTGGCAACAGCATGACCGCCCACCATCGCACTGCGGAGTGGGCGGCAACTACACGCCGCATGCGGCCGATCATCAAAGCGAACCTGCCCGCACGCTGCATCGACTGCGGCCGACTCATTTACCCCGACATGAGATGGCAGGTAGGTCACATCGTGTCGGTGGCTGCTGCTACCCGTGCGGGCTGGACTGTGGCGCAGATGAATGACCCCTCGAACCTGGGGCCCACACACGCCAAGGCACCCGGCCAGCGGGCATGCAATCAGATAGCAGGCGGCAAGCTAGGCGCGGCCATCAGCAACGCCAAACGCGCAGCCAAGGCCAGAAGTTTCAATTGGTAGTCATCGATCCCGGCATGCCCGTAAGCGCAGCCACACACCCCTTCAGCCCGCTGTACAGCAAGCGGAGCAAGACCTACGTGCTACGCCCCATCAGTCAGGCCACCGCACTACCCCACGGCAAGGAACAGATAGTTATGGGCCGCACCGCCCAGCCCGACGACAGGCTCACCATGAGGCGGCTCTTCAAACACCCCGACGCATACCTGGGGTGGGTACCGTGCGAGCACTGCAAGTGAGCGAGCAACTAGTGGAAGCTGTCAAGCGGGTCGTAGTCGTCGGGCGCTCCCGCCACCACGACAACAGCAACACCAGTAGGGAAGCCAAGGGCCGTCTTGGAGCCGTCTGCCAGCTCCATCCACACAAGCGAAGGCTTACGCATCGCACCCTCAATACGCGCCTCGAGGTTCGCGTTAAACTCCGAGCCACTCAGCATGTAGGTCACGTCGCCGTACTTCAAACCGTTGATCATGCGCTCACTATAGAGACGGACGGCGACAAAGGTGCCTAATTCTTTTGAGGACGCTCGCATAACCCCCGCCGTAGGCAGCAGGGATTCCCTCCCCAATCATTGGGATGAGGTCCGAAACAGCGGAATTCCGGCCTTGAACGTGTCGGCGTTGTCTGATTCGGTTGAGCTGCGGCAGGAGTTCCTTGACGGTTGCGAGCTGCTGGGCGTGGGCGACGGGAACGCGACAATCAAGCCCCAGCAGTTGCTTACGGCGGATGTTGTGAATGCCGGCGCGGATACTACGGGCGTCCTTGAGCCACGGCGGTCTGCGAAGACAACCTCGCTTTTCGCGATCGCGTTGGGTCGATGCAAGAACCGGTCCGGTTACCTGGTCGCGTACACGACGTGCACGACTGGGCAGAAGGCGCGTGACCGGTTCATCAAAGACGTGGCGATGCCCCTCGAGCGAAGGTACCCGGACAAGAAGACGCGCGGTTTCACGATCAACATTGGGCGCGGGTCCGAAAGAGTCGTGTTCGACAACGGGTCAATTTTCCAAATCAACACTCCGGTCGGGGCAGCGTTCCGCTCAGACGCTTACGACCTCATCATCTTGGACGAGGGCGGGGAGGCGTCACCGGAGATGGGCGAAGATCTCATGGGCGCAATCCTCCCAACCTTCGACACTCGACCTGAGGCTCAACTCGTCGTCGCGGGGACGGCTGCGAAGTATAGGAAGGGCAATGTCCTCTGGGACACGTTGGAAGAGGGCCGTCAAGGCCTAAGCGGCATCCTGGAATACGCCGCTCCGGATTCCACCACTGACGAGGAGTTAGACGATTGGGAGACTGTCCGTTCTCTCGTGCTGGCCGCCCATCCCGGTGTCGGCACGCTAACAACTATCGAGGTCGTTGAGAAGCGTTACCGCAAGCTGAAACGCGGCCAGTTCGCCGAGGAGTACCTATCCATCTTCGGCACGGCCGGCTCGACTAGTGGACTAATGAACGCTGAAAGGTGGGAGGCTGGCGCGCTCGCCACCGACCCCGCGACGGTGAAACCGCCCGCCGACTTCACCCTCGTCATGGCCGTGCATCCCAACCAGATCAGTGGATGCCTCGTCGCCGTCTGGCGCGTGAAGGGCAAAGCACGAATTGCCGTTCTCGAGCACCGGGAGAAGGTTGATTGGCTCGAGAAGCGCGCCGCGGAGATAGCTCGGAAGTACAAGCGAGCCATCGTGCACGACACGCAGGGGCCGATCACCGCACACGCCCAGCAGATTCAACGCATGGTCCCCCGAATCAAGACTCTCCCGCAGTCCTACGCGAATGTTAAGACCGCCGCAGCTCTCATCGTCAAGGAAAACGAAGCGGGCATGGTCGAGCACTACAACCAGGATTCGCTCAATGAGGCCGTGCGCTTGGCCCGCAAACGCCGCACCGGAGAAAACCAATGGGCTCTCGGCCGACCAAATGATGAAGACGACATCATCGACCTTGAGGCCGCTGCCATGGGCCTACGGGTCTACGACGACACGATCGTCCGCCCCAAGCTGGAGCCGTTCTCCGCAGCATGACCGTCAAGGTGGACGTCTCGGAGATCTCGATAGTCGTCTACTGCACTGACTGCGCTAGTTGGGGCGAACTGGCGTTCGACGTTGCCGAAGGGCACCGCATCGCGGTTGATCACGAGGGCCGACTTCATCCGAACTCTCGGGTGGCGTACACCAATCAGTACAAATGGCAGAAGCGCCGCAATGCCGCCTAGGTATGGCCATACGTCAATGGCAATACTCGTATGGACAATTGAAGAGTGGGAATCTTTGATCGTCTAGGGCTGAGCCGGAAGAGGCTAGACGCTTTGTCGTCCCCAATCGACCTGGGCATCGCTTCCCCGTGGCAAGAGGGAAGCCTGCAACAGATTCTCATTGCCGACCTTCTCGGAGCACAGCTCGCCGATACCTTGCCGCTCGGCCGTGCGGAGGCCATCAGCATTCCGGCTGTCGCGAAGGCAAGAAACCTACTCGTCTCAAGCGTTTCCAAGTTCCCCCTCCGCGCTCTTCGCCGGCCGGTAGGCGTCCCGTACAGCCGCTCAGACGCGGACGATGACGTAACGGGCGAATACGCCTGGCTCTACCGCACGAACGGCCCTGTGAGCCCGCACGAGCGAATGACATACACCGTCGATGACGGCTACTTCCACGGGCTGGCCCTGTGGCTGGTCGACCGTAGCGCGCCCGATGAGAACAGGCTGGGCGCCATCCTGAACGCGGATTACTGCCCGTGGGACGCGTGGACCGTGGACGACGGCAAGATCCTCGTCAACGACAAGCCGGTGGATGAGTCAGAGATCATCCTCTTCAACTTCCCCACTGACGGGATTCTTGTTGAGGGGCGCAAGACTATCCGCGGCGCGCGCGACACCGAAGCTGCATGGACCGGCCGCATGCGTAACCCCATCCCGCTTATCGAACTCGACGTGACCGACCCGGACATCAACCTCACGCAGCCCGAGATCGACAAATACGTGACGGACTGGGCCTTTGCCCGCAGGCAGGAGAACGGCGCAGTCGGCTTCACCCCTCCCGGCATTTCGCTGAACACGCACGGCGAAGTCCACGCCGACCTCTACGTGGAGGCCCGCAACGCGATCCGCACGGACATTGGCTCGTTCAGCAACATACGTGCGTCGATGCTCGACGGGACTATGGGCGTCGACTCCCTCACCTACAAGACCGAGACGGGTGAGCGTAACCAGTTCTACGAGTTCGATCTTCCCTTCTGGACCGACCCGATTGAGGCGCGCCTCTCGCAAGACGACGTCGTTTCCCGCGGGACTCGCGTCCGCTTCGACAAGTACGAGAACTACTCCCCGACCCCGACGCCCACGGGCGCACCCACGGAGGACTGACCCATGCCCGAGCTGACCACTGAATTCTCTCTCGTAGACGACCGCTACCTGCGGGCACTCCTCGTCCCATACGACGAGGTCGGGCAGAACGCCAGCGGCGATCACGTCTTCTCATTGACGTCGAAGGTCGACCTGCCGGAGAACCCTGGCGACATTGTGCTCAAGCTCGCCCACGATGGCAGCGGTGCCCGCCAGATTGCCGCGGAAGCCGTGTCATTCATTGAGACCCGCAAGGGGATCGTCGCCGACTTCCTCCCGCGTGACAACGCTTACGGCCAACGCCTCCTCGAAGAGCACCGCGCCGGTCGGAAGAAGAGCGTATCCCCCGAGTTCAAGGGGCTGGTGCGCGACGGCGTGAACGTCGTCAAAGCGCGACTGTCTGGTGCGGCAGCCGTAGTCCTGGGCGGCTTCCCCAGCGCGGCGTTCTTCTCGCTCGACATCGCCGACGAGCCGACCGAGGAAGTGCCCGTCGAGCCCGACGAGGCAGAGCCCGAAACGCCATCCCCTGAGATCCCCGAAGTTGCTGCTGCAGCCGAGGAAACCCCCGAAGAGAAAGAGGAGCCCGTGGCTACCGCTACCGTCCCCAACACGCTCGCGGCAACGTCAGTCGCCACGGAGCAGCCCATCACCGAACAGGAAGTATTCGCGTACTTCGAAGCCATGCGCGCCGGCCGAGCAACGCCCGAACTTCACGAGCGTATGCGCACCGCATTCCACGAGGGCGGCGAAGGTGCGATGTTCGCGCTCAACGACGTCAAGTACAACGGCACCGGCTCTATCCAGCCCGACGAGCGCCGTTCCCAGTGGATCGACCTCCTGTGGAACGGCCGCAGCTACGAGCAGCAGGTTGTGCCGCTGTTCAAGAAGCTGCCCCTGACCTCGCGCACGATCGCCGGATTCAAGTGGACCACGAAGCCGACTGGTGGCGACTGGTCTGGCAACAAGGCCAACATCCCGACCAACACCCCGGTCACGGCTGCAGCGAGCGCTACCGCCGCGTTCTGGGCGATGGGCCACGACCACGCGATTGAGTTCCAGATCTTCGACACCCCCGGATACTGGGAGTCGTACTTCCGTATGGGTGTCGAGGACTTCGCCGCGTGGGAAGACGCCAAGGTGCTCGCCGCGGCGATCGCTGGCGCGACCTCGCTCGAGGCGGACAACCCCGCCGGTCTGGACATCGGCGCTGGGTTCTCCGCTCTCATCGACGGAGCCGCGGCGGTCATCACTGACGGCAACGCTCTGCCGACGTTCGCACTCGTCGCGCCGGCCCTCTGGAAGGCAATGCTCAAGACGCCAGCCGACAACGTGCTCGGCTACCTGAGCGCTGCGCTGAAGCTGGATGCTGGCGCGCTCGACGGCTTCGTGATCCGCCCGCACGCCAGCCTGAGCGCCGGCAACGTGCTCGTGGGCGCAGGCGAGGCACTGACCGTGTACGAGCTCCCTGAGATCGTCAAGGTTCAGGCGCCGGACACCGTCAAGGGCGGTATCGACACCAACATGATTTCCGCCGTCGCGACGCTGGTTCACAAGGCCACCGCCCTGCAGCTCGTCACTCCGTACACGGCGTAATCCGAAAAGCGCGAGGCAGACCAATGACAGCGTTCTGGGTAGGCGACATACCCGCAGAGGATCTTGTCATTGAGCCTGCCCGTGCGGGGGTCGCGGTGGATCTCACTCCGTTTGACAGCGTGAGTGTCGTCTTCCGCGACCCCCTGGGTGAGGTGGTGGAATCGTCCGGTTTCCTCGCGGAGATTGTCGATGACACCGTCGTGGTCGAGTGGCCTACAGAGTCGCTGCTCGACAGCGCTGGCGTCTACGAGCTCGGACTCGCGCTCGAGTCGTCGGGCGGCTTCCGTGAAACCGTCGCGCCCGTGCGGATCATCGTTCAGGACAACGACGGTTGGCACAACCTCGACTCGGCTCGTGACGGCTGGGCTGACGCACCCGACAACGACGACATCCTGTGGGAACTGCTCGAGGTGGCTCGCAACGACGTTGAAGAGTACGCGCCAATTCTGGAAGAGGGAGCGCGGCCACCGTCGCACTACCGCAAGGGCCAACTCGGCCACGCGCGCAACACATGGAACGCGAGCGAGGTTTCGTCGTCCGGGACCATCGGCATGGACGGGTATGCGATTCAGCCCAAACCTCTCGACTGGGCAATCAAGCAGATGCTCCGTCCGAAGAATGTACGACCGGGTGTGGAAGGCGCAACGTGAGCGCGCGCAAGCAGCTCGCCGCTGCGCTCAAGACCGCATTGCCGAAGGTCACCGTGCTGGATGTCGAAGACATGCCCGACGCGCTCAGTAAGCCGACGCTCATCGTGCGATTCCACGACTACACGCCGGCACCGAACGCACAAGGCTCCACGTTCGCGGGCTTCGTCGTCACAATCGCCAGCCACCACACCGACAGGGACAAGGCAGAAGACGCCCTAGACGCCCTCCTGGCGGACGTGCTGCCTGCCGTCCTCAACTTCCCTACAGCAACTTGGACGCGCTGCAACAAGGCGCTCCTGGGGCAATACCTCGCATTCGATATCGACGTGACCTTGCTGGTTGACGTTCTCTAAGGAAGGCACACAATGACCACAATCGCCGTAGCTCCACTGGTGCTCAAGGATGTCCTGCTCACGATCGGCACCGACAACTACGAGAAGCATGTTTCGGGTGTCGTGTTCACCCCGAAGGCTTCGACCATTTCTTGGCAGGGTCTTACACCGGCCGCGAAGTTCACCGACGTCACCGCTGCAGAGTGGACGTGCGTTCTCTCGTACGTGCAGGACTGGGAGACTACGAACAGCCTGTCGGCCTACCTCTTCGCGAATGAAGGCGACACGATCGCCGTCGAGTTCAAGCCGAAGTCCGGGAGCGGCCCCACGTTCGAAGCCAACCTTGTCATTACACCTGGCGCGATCGGTGGTCAGGTGAACGCGTACGCCACCACGTCCGTAACGCTGGGCTCTGACCGTCCGGTACTCGTACCCGCTGCCTGATGGCGTCCCGCGCATTCAACGGGCTTGTGAGTGGGGAGCCGTCCGACGACCTACTCAGGGCTCGTCGTGCGCTCACACGCCTCGGCCCTGACATTCAGCAAGCGATCTTCTCGGCGTCGAACAGCCAGCTCGCCAACGGCTGGACCGAAGAGCTGTACACCACCTGGGGTTCAGGGTTCAGCGCACAGCAGCGCAGCATCGTGGCAGCGTCACCTCGTGTAGTTGCGCACCCGATGGGACTGACTGTGGAGACGGGCGGCGATAGCAAGCTGGGCTTCCTGACTCGCCCGATGGAGTTCGGCACGCTCAACCGGGAGACGTTTACGGACTACGACCGGAAGAGCCGCAAGGGCGGAACGCACCGCGTCACTCGCCGCACACGTCGTCAACTACCACCCCGCTCGCAAACAGGCTGGATTGCCTACCCGGCAGCTTCGCGTTGGTCGGTTCGCGCGTTCAAGATGTTCCAGCAGATCATCGTCAAGGTTGCCCATGACGCGATCGACGGGGGCCGCTGATGGCCGGCAATGACCGAATCATCATCAACTTCGGCGCGGACACCCGCGAGGTTGAGGTTGGCGGTCGCAAGATCGAAGACGTTCTCAGCGACACGGAGAAGGCGCTAGAAGATCTCGGGGCCACAGGCGAGGACTCGCTCGAGAAGGTCACCAAGGGGCAAGACGACGTCGCCGACAACGCGAAGGAGATGGGCGACGGTGTCGCTGCCAACGGCGGCAAGTTCGAAGAGCTGGCAGATAAGGCTGACGGCTCGCTCGGCGAGATCGGTGAGGGCCTCCTGGGCATTGCAGGAATTGCGGGCGGCGTTGGCGGTGTCGTTACGACTGTTGTTGGCGGGGCCGTCGACTTTGTCACCCAGAAGATTGAGGACCAGACCGCCGCCGCGGAAGAACTCAAGACCCGATTCATTGACGCGTACCAGACGGCTGCGGAAGAGGGCCGCAACTACCTCGATACCGCTCAAATCGTCGCAGCGGCGTCCGACATCTTTTTCGACCCAGCCAAGATGGATGAGTACCGCACCAAGGCCGCGGCTGTGGGCGTTGACGTGCAGACCTATGTGCTCGCGCAAGCGGGGAGCTACGAAGACCTCGCTGTTGTGATCGAAGCGGCGAAGCAGAAGGAACAGGAGCGAGTCGACGCCATCGACTCAGCTCGTGGCGGCGAAGCCTACGTTGCCGAGGTGGACGGAATCCGCGACATCATCGCCGAAAACGAAACCCTCATCCAGACGCACAAGGACGGCGCCTCAGCAGCCGAGAACGCGCAGGCAATCAAAGACCAGCTCTCCCAGAACGAACGCAACCAAATCAAGCGAACGTCAGAAGCAGACCAAGCCCGCTACGAAGCGCTGGCGACTGCGTACGACACGGCCACAACACGACCGCCCATCGATGTTCCGGTCAACCTCGACGTGCCCGACGTGGATGGCGTGCTGGACGGGCTGCAGCGTGCTGTCTCTCGCCGGCCGATCAATGTGACGGTGAACGGCTACACCCGTAACGGGGAGCGGATCGTATGAGCGCCACCATCACGCGAGGCGCGACCGTCCTCTCGCCCACCCTTGTGCTCGGCTACGAGTCAAGTCGCCGCAGTGGCAACATCGTGCACAAGATTCTCGGCCGCGAAGATCCCGACGTTACCTTCGCGCCAGCAGGCCTGCGAACGGGAACGCTTCGAATATTCTGCCTCGACCAAACCGACGCAATCGCGACGGAGGCGCTTCACACGGAGGTCGGTGTGTTCGTTCTCGCCGACCCGGAAGTTGCCGGGATCGACATGTCGTACGTGCCTTCCGGAGACATTCGCTCACGTCTGGACGACCGGACGGTGACCCGCTGGGTTGTTGAAATTGATTATCAGGAGGTTGCACCATGAGCCTCCTGAGCGCCCACGCAGTCTCCGCGGTGGTGCAGCTTGACACTCCCGTTGAGCTGTCGATCGAAGACGCCAGCGTGACGCTTGACGATTCTTGGGCTCCCTACGGGCAAGCACGACTGACGTGCTTCACGCCCGCCGATCTCGACGTTCTGGACGAGATCGACCCGAAGGAGGACATTCGGGTCACCCTGGATCTTGCTCGCACTCTCAACCTGCCCTCGGCGCGGAGCTTCGACCTCGGGCTGCGCTCACGCGAGATAGACCACGAGGCCGGAACCATGGTTCTCGAGCTCGCCACCGACGAGGCGCTTCTGCAGGACTACACTCTGCTCACCACGGCCACGGAACGCACGTACGGCCTGAGCGTCCGGACCGCTGTCGCCTACGCGCTGGCGAAGATCAGTGCAGCGCTCTACTCGGAGCCGACCCTCACGAACCTGGTACCGAATCCTTCGGGCGAAACGGCAACCACCGGCTACACGATCTCGGCGGGCACAGGCGGAACGGCAGCAATCACCAACCCCACGAGCACTACCGCATTCGGCTCGAAGGTAATACGGGCGACGTGGTCCGTGGCGTCAACTGCTGGCAATGCGATTCTCACCTACAGCACCACGTCGGTGACGGCCGGGCACACCTACAGCTTCGGCATCGGTCACGTCCGCGCATCCGTTGCCAAGACGCTCCGTTTCCTCGTGAACTGGTACACCTCAGGCGGTGGATTCGTGGGCCAGTCCACGAACGTCACGGTCGCGGTGAGCGCCGGAGTCGTCTCGACCGGCTTCAAGCTCGAGGGGGTCGTCGCTCCGCCCACCGCGGGCAAAGCCGACTTCATCGTCATTGATCTCGGTGCCGTGTGGCCCGTCGCCTCCTACCTAGAAGTCGACGGGTTGCTGTTGGTGGAAGCGTCGACCTTGCCCGCCTACTTCGACGGCTCGAGCACAGACGGCACGGACTACACGTATGCATGGACCGGCACCGCCAATGCTTCCACCAGCACCAAGGCCCTGTATCTGTTCGACGGCACCCTTGAGTCTGACGCGGTCGAGGCCGTGCGTACCAACCTCTTCACAAACCCCAATTTCGAAGCCGCCTCGACGGGATTCACGAACAACCTGGGCGGGGCTCAAGCCCGCTCGAGCACAGTGGCGCGCACCGACACCTACTCCATGGCCGTCACGCGTTCAGCGGCCACGGATGACTACGTGTACGTGAACATCGCGGCCACAGCGGGCACTACCTACGTGATCTCGGCGTGGGTGCGGCACACCGCCAACGGCGCGTCGCAGTTCAGCCGGGGACTGCACGTTGAGAACGTCGGTGGTGTCGTCGCCACTCAGGACGTCGCGTACTCGACCACCCTCAACACGTGGGAGCGGATGAGTGTCACCTTCACCGCACCCGCTAGCACCACGGCCCTGAGTATTCGCTTCTATGCCGCGACCTCGACCACGGTGTACGTCGACAACCTGCTCATCACGGCCGGTTCCGACCTCATTGCTTACTTCGATGGCGGCAACCTAGACGGGCGCGTTGCGGGTCTGTACGCGACGGCGTGGACCGGCACCGCGAACGCATCCACATCCACCCTCACCAACCTCTCGCACACAGACGCGACTATCTGGGCGCCGGGCGTGAGCGCGTGGAAGTACGTTGAGCCACTCCTGCAAGCCACCAACCTCAAGCTGTACTGCGACGAGAACCGCGTCTGGCACCTCATCGAGGGCACGCTGGTGGTCGACGGTGTGGTGACGGTCGCGGAGGCATTCAACCTCAAGGCGGGCCGGGAGCTGATCTCGAGGGACGACGCCGGGGACTGGTATCTCGGCGTTGCAATCAAGTACGCATGGACCGACGCGGAAGGCGAGCAGCAGGTAGCCTACGACGTCGCTGGCGACCCGTCCAAGGTGCTCGTGCTCGAGTACGAGCGGCCTTACCCCGGCCCCGGAGCTGCCGCCTACGTGCTCGGCCGAGCCGAGGGCAAAGGACGCGTCTATGACCTCACAGCGATGAGCGCCTACGACGCGCAGCCCGGCAAGCAGCTCGTGGCCACCCTGCCCAATACGTCGATCCAAGTCGGTGTCGTCTCCGGCGTGACCTGGCGCTTCCCCCAGCACGACATGTCCGTGAAGTCCCGCGGACTGACCGAAGCCCCCGCCGACGCATGGCTCTTCGCCGACGACGGCCTCGCCTGGGACGAGATCGCGGTGGGCGTCGACTGGACCGAGTACACCCCGTGACGAAGAAGGAGCTCTAATGGCAATCGGAGACGCCGCGGCCGCGGCCGGGCTCGAGGTAGTGCCGAGCACTCAGGATCTCAAGCAGGGCTACGCACGGATCAATCAGAAGGGCGACGAACTCGCGGCGGAAATGACCGCTCGCGCCGCCGCCGACACAGCTCTCGGCACCTCGAAGTTCGACGCGGCCAAGATCATCTACAGCGCCACCACCCCCACCTACGTCGCCGGGGCGATCTGGCTCAAGCCGGTCTAATGACAAACTACGACGCCGCGCTCGGCACCCAGTACACGATCCGGCTCACGGTCACTTTGACGAGCCAGAACATCGCTGCGAACCAGAGCACCGTCGCATGGAGCCTCACCGCAATCAAGAACAGCGGCAGCGGATTCAGCAACGCCAGCCCCACCCCGTGGAACGTCTCGATCGGCGGCACCGGGTACAGCGGGAACATCGCGAGCTACAACTTCGCCTCGTACTCGTCGCTGCTTCTCGCATCCGGCTCGACAACGCTCACGCACGCCGCCAACGGCACGCTCAACCCTTCAGTGGCGGGTAACTGGAATCCGAACAACGCGCCCGCGCTCGCGTTCGGCAACGCCTCCGGCAGCTTCCCCTTGCCAGACATCCCGCGGGGACCGTTCTACGGCACAGCCGGTTCGTACCAGCGCACCCTGGCCCACTACGGCACGGGCGGCTCATACCAACAGGTGCTCGTCTACTACGGCAGCGGCGGCACGTGGAACCTAGTTGGAGGCTGAGATGACCGATGACCGCGCAAGTCTCGGGAAGGTCTATGACGCGATACAGGCCGTGCAGTTGGACATAGCCGTCATCAAGACAGCGCTACCCGACATCACCGACCACGAAGCCCGCATCCGGTCCCTCGAGCGTCGCCAGTGGATGATCGCTGGCGCACTAGTGCTGCTCACCACGGGCAGCACGTACCTGCAACTCATCTTTAGGAGCTAGCCATGCTGTCCAAGTACCCCGCTGTCCGAGTTGCCATCTACCTCCTCGCGGTGGCTTCGCAGATCGCTTCGTTCTTTGTGTTCATCGTGAACAAGGATCTTGCTTCGGCCTTCGTTTCGACCTCTAGCGTGCTGACTGCCATTGCCGGCGTGACCGCTCTCACGAACATCACACCCGTCACCAGTCGCTAGTCCCGTTCCGTTCGCAGCGGTGTGTTCGCCGTCGTCGTCCACTCTGGGTAACGCCGTTCGATGATGCTGTCCGCTGGGTGCCCCTTGGGACTGTGGTCGGCGATGAAGTATGTGTGGATTGCGCTGCAAGCCCCGCGAAGGGTGCGGTAGTAGCCGACTAGTTCCCGGTCGGCTGAGTCTTGCGCCCACCGGTCTGCCCGGTACCCGAGCGCATCACCGCGGCGCACGAAAACGATGAGACCGTACGGTTTACGGAATGCGTCGAGCATCACCCAATGGCCGGGTTGGTACTCTTCCGCCGCCATGATGGGGTGCCAGTCGGCCAAGCCTTGCTCCTTTGTCTCGGAGCAGCCGGCCCTGCAGGGAACGATTCTATCCGTTTGGCACGCGGTGCAATCCGAATGGGTAGCATCCCAAAATCCGCGGTTGAGCAACGTGCGTACCCGTGTAAGCATCGTGCCATGTCAGTGAAGAGAATCGAGTTTGCTCCAGCCCTGATGACACGGGAAGCGGTGGCCTATTACATCGGAGGCTCGCTTCGGGAAGTTGACGAGCTGCGGGCTATGAGAGAGATAACCGCAGTCGGTGACGGCAAGCGTGTTCGCTTCCGCAAGACCGATATCGACGCATGGATTAGTCGTCTGAAGGAGCGAAGGTAAACAGGCCCGGAGTACGGTAAGGCATGGACCATGACCGTCCCGCCCCCGTGCCGATTGCGTACAGCATCAACGACGCCGCCCGCGCGATTGGCCAGTCAGTGCCCACGATCAAGAGGGCTATCGCTAAAGGCGACTTGACGCCTCGCTACCCGAACTCGAAGCCAATCATCTTGCATGAGGATCTGCTGGCGTGGGCGCGTGCGCTGCCAGTGGAACGACCATGAGCCTCGAAGACATCAACACTCTCGAGCAGACCGCCGAGTATCTTAAGATCACTCCGACCGTCCTTATCGGCTTGGCTCGAGCCGGCAAGATAGGAGCGCTCAAGCAAGGGCGCGTGTGGACCTTTCCGCGCACCGCGATTGCTGAGTACATAGAGGCGAACACGACGCCGATGCGGCCAGCGAACCCATTCGGTCTGACGGATAGAAGTTGGCAAAGACTGCAGCGAGAACGCCGCGCAGCCGTGCCCACAGATTTGCCCACAATTGAGTAAGTCCGTGGGCAATCGTGGAAATCGAAACAGCTTGTAAACCCGCTTGTCTTCAAGGATCGCGCGCTACACCTAGGCGTCCAAGGCACCCGAAATCGCCCTCCGGAGGCAGGGGCGCAGGTTCGAATCCTGCTGGGGGCACAGCAGAAAATAGCTGGCCGGGCGGGACGAGCTTGTCGAGGCCTCACCGGCGAATCACGTCAGTGGCAACAGTTGGCAACAGGTGCAAAGGTTTGGCGAAAGCATGGGCCCTCGTTGTGACGTTGGCTCACGATAGCCTCTGGCCATGACCAACTCGGACCGTCAACTCGAGCCGGGTCGGGACTACAAACTGCTCCCCTCCACAAACTCATCAGGGCCCGAATGTTGACCAAGGAACTGTCCGACAGCTTGAAGGAGTATCGCTACAGCCTTGGGCTTTGAAGTGATTGCCAAGATCGACGAGAGCCGACGCGGCGTTCGGTTTTATGCGCGTCTTGCGAGCCCTCCGCCGCTCGCGATCTGGACCTCGCTCTTCGCAGACATCGTCCACAACTATCGAGCCGCGCTTGATGGTGTCGCTTGGACATCACCTCCCAATTCACCACCAACCTTTTTGCCCGGTCCGACCGCCCCTGCTTCACTTCCCAACCTCCCGCGCGGAACGTGTGGAGAGTGGGATCGCCGCCTATTCGTTTACCTATTCGCGATAGGTGAACGGGTAGAATACCTACGCGGCAGGCAGCTCAGCGAATCTCACGATGTTCGGTACACATCCGCGCGCTGCGCGACTCGCAGAATCGACACTCGGTGTTCTTCATCATCGATGTCGTACAGGATCCGATAGCTGCCGCGGCGGGCGCTGAACGATCCGGCCAGCTCGCGCTCGAGTGGCTTACCCACGCGCCGAGGGTTGGCAGCAAGGTCTCCGTAAACGAACTCGATGATGGCCGGGATGACGCGCTCGGGCACCCCGGACATCTCGCGCCGGGCGGTCGGCGCGAAGACGACCTCGTAACTCACGCCGTGCGCTTGGGAACGCCGAACTCCGCCCGGATCTGCTCTTCGGTCAGACCTTCACCGTTGGCGAGTTCCGCGCGTGCGAGCGCGACGGTTTCGCGAGCGTCGTCCTGGCTTAGCCAGAACAGGGTCTCCTGCAGCGCGTCCCACTCGTCGACGCCAATGAGGATTGCCGCAGGACTACCGTTCTTGGTGATCGTTACTCGCTCGTGGGTCTGGGATGCCGACTCGACGAGCTCGTTGAGGCGATCCTTAACCTTCGAGATTGGCAATGTTTGCATGACTCCATCATAAGCCTGAATTCGGGCCTATCGCGGGAGATTGTTCGGAGCCTGTCAGCAACGCTTCTCGAAGATCATTGCGCGCCTTCTGGTACCGCGTTCGAGCGGTCGACGGGATGCCGAGGATCTCGCCTGCCACGGCAAGCGTGAAACCTTCCCAATGCACTAATCGAACAAGCTCCGCCTGATCGGGCGACAGACGCGCTATCGCGTCCCGTACTTCAATGCCTTCATCCGAAGGGGCCCCGGCAAGCGGTGCGACGACGAGAACTGTCCGCCCCGAGCAGCGGACGGAAGAATCTGCCAGGCGCCCACGACTCCAACCACCGTGACGAGCACCAGCGCAGATCGCTGGCTTCCCCGCCATGCTGCCAGCAATGGCACAGCGGCGAACATGGTAGCTCCCGCCATCCTCACTCCTACGCGGATCACGATCGCGATGGCGACACTTGAAGACGTCCCGATTCGTGCCGGGGCCCATCGCGCTGGTTAGCTAGGTGTGCGACAGACGAGAGGTCAGCAACATGGATTACGACGTCAAGCGGGACGACGCGCAGTGGCGAGCCAACCTGAAGCCCGAAGAGTATGCAGTCCTGCGAGAGGCCGCCACTGAGCGGCCGTGGACCGGCGAGCTGCTCGACGAAGACCGGGCCGGGTTGTACACGTGCAAGGCATGCGGGAACGAGCTGTTCGTGGCGGGCACCAAGTTCGACTCCGGATGCGGGTGGCCCAGCTTCTACGAATCCGTTCGACCTGACGCCGTCGAACTCATCCCCGACTCGAGCCTCGGGGTCGAGCGCACTGAAGTTCGATGCGCTCGCTGCGGCTCACATCTGGGCCACGTCTTCCCCGACGGTGTCGGCACCCCCACAGGCGACCGGTACTGCATGAACTCACTCGCGCTGGACTTCACCCCCGAAGGGTAGCCGTACCACCTTCAGTCCCCTTCGGTCACCTGCAGAACGAACGCCTGGAACGCCGCGCGGTCGTCGACGGCACCGGGATACTTCTGGCCGTTGACGATGACCGTCGGAGTGCCGATCACTTTGTCCACGTCTGCGTCGGGCAGCGGACCCCGCAGAGCTCGAGCCGATGCCGAGTTCACCCAGGGGGAGAAGCGCTCGTCGACGATGCATGCACCAATCTCGTCGGCTCTCTCGAAGTCCGCGGCGAAGCCGGCGAGTTCGTCGTCGGTCAGTCCAGTGGTGCCCTCCGCGGGCTGATTCGCGAACAGCGCGGCGTGGAACTCGTAGAACCGGTTCGGTGCGAAATTGGCAACGCACGCCGCCGCGTTGGCTGCTCGCGTGGAGTACTTCGTGCCCTGGGAGCTCTGATCCCGAATCGAGATGGGATGGATCTCGAGCTCGAATTCCCCCGTGTCGACGAGACTCGCGATGTAGCCGCCGTTCGTCTCCTCGAACTGCTGGCAGAACGGGCAGATGTAGTCGATGTACATGCGGATGGTGGTGCCATCCCCCTCCGACGGCACGGGCTCCTCCCCCGGCGCCAGCCCGGGAGTCTCGGTCGCGACGAATCCCCTGCCCAGCAGGATTCCGTCACTGCTCATGTTGAGCGGACCGCCCGAGGGCGCCCGCACCGACGAGAGCAGCACGACGACGACGATGCCGATCACCGCGGCGGCCCCGAGGCCCAGTCCGCCCTGCAGCAAAGCCCGGTTTCGACGGTCGCGCCGCCGTTGTTCGTCCCGCGCGGCCCTCGCCTTCTCGCGTGCCTCCTCGCGGCGCCGATTCATCAGGCGACGCACTCGGTGAGCGAGGTGGCCACCGGATGCGCGACCCCCGAACTCCCGACGACGAGACCCGCGGAGAACGTGCCCGCGACCACGGCGAGCCCCAGCGCTGCGACGGCCCACCTGTGGTGCTGCCGGCCGTGCTCGATTTGCGCCATGACCCGGGGATGCACGGCTCGCACCACCTCGTCGATGTCCTGCTGCGACGGCCCTGTACGAGTGCTCATGCTCCGGCTCCTCCTTCGGTTAGCGCCAGGCGCAGCCGCGCTCGCGCCCGTTCCAGACGTTTTCCCACCGCTCCCGGAGTCGAGCCGAGAACGGCAGCCGCCTGCGCGTACGTCATGCCGTCGATCAGGCACAGGCGGCACACCGCCTCGTCCATGCGACTGAGCTTGCGCAGCTCGGCGTCGATCCAGTGGAGGTCCTCCCCGCCGTCAGACCCCGCGATGTCGGTCGTGAGCGGCGCCGATCTGTCGCGCGCCACCCGGCGCAGCAGGTTGTTCACGTGGTTGCGGCACACGACCATGAGCCACGGCAGCATCGACTCGTCGACGATCCGCATGTCGGAGCGCTTGCGCCACGCCGTGAGGAAGGTCTCCTGCAGCACTTCCTCGACCAGATCACGTGCCCTGAGACGTGACCACGCATACCTCGCGAGCACGGGCGCGTGCCTCTCGTAGCACGCGTCGCATGCCACGCGCTCACCCGCGCGGATTCCCGCGAGCAGGTCGACGTCGAGCTGTGGCACGGTTCCTCCTTACCCTTGTCATGTCGGGTGCCCGCGAATCGTGACAAGCAAGAGATGTGACTACATCTCAACATGTCCCGCTACGGTTGGGTCATGTTTCGGGCTTCCGCTCTCGCAGGTCTCCTTCTCGCGGGCGCCGTCCTCTCGGGATGCACGCCGACCCCGGTCCCTCCGCTCGAGCCGCTTCCACCAACGTTCGAAGCCGTCGAGCCGCCCGGCGTCGGCACGGTGGTCGCCTCCGGCACCTTCGAGTCGCCGACGGGCGAGGTCAGCGGATCGCTAACGATCCGGGTCGCTGAGACGCACTTCTACGAGCTCGAGCTCCACGACTTCACTGGTCCAGAAGGGATTGTCGACGCGCAACTGGTGCCCGAGCGCATGACCTCCGCGCGCACGTGTTATGACACGGGCTTTCGCACAAGTGCACAGCTGGCTGGACCAGGCTCGCAAGCCCTCCCGCTCGGCGACATCGGGAACATCGGCCCGAGCGGTGGGAACAACCCGACCTTCCTCGACGCCGTGGTCATCGTCGTGCATACCGACCCGCGCGATGCGGCGACGTGCTACCTCCCCGTCGCCGGGTTCGCCAACCTCGAGTGGGATTTCCCCGACATGCGGCCCGACATCGCAGTCGAGGACCACGGCCCGCGGGTGGGTGCCGAGGGCGAGGTCACCGAGGCGAACGGCCGTCCGCTGGCATACCTCGTCGCCCCCGACGACATCCTCGGCGAGATCGCCGAGCGGTTCGGGCTCACGATCGACGATCTCCTCTACCTCAACCCGACGCGTGTCAGCGGTGCCGACGATTCGATCGCCTACGCCGACGAGGTGCTCAACCTCGACAAGGCGAATCGGTGACCAATCCCGTGCACTGGCGGTCCTGGTGAGCTAAACCCCTGTTCAGCCCGGGTGGCCGCTGTTACCGTTCTGGAATGGAGGCAGCACACGACATCCCGCACGCGGACCCCGCGCTCGTCGACGTGCCGCTGCTCGCGCGCATCCGGGAGTCGGTGATCGGCGACGACCAGGTCATGCCGGGGCCGTTCGGCCCGCGCCGCGTCACCTACGCGGACTACACCGCGAGCGGCAGGTCGCTCGGGTTCATCGAGGACTTCGTGCGCGACGAAGTGCTCCCCCGCTATGCGAACACCCACACCGAGTCGAGCGGCACAGGCTTGCAGACGACGAGACTGCGCGAGGATGCCCGTGCCGCCATCCACCACGCAGTGAACGGCGACGACGACACCATCGTCATCTTCACGGGCAGCGGATCGACGGCAGCGATCGACAAACTCGTCGGCATTCTGGGGCTGCGCATCCCGGCGGATCTCGACGTGAAGTACGGGCTCACCGCGAGCATCCCACGCGGGGAGCGCCCGGTGGTGTTCATCGGGCCGTTCGAGCACCACAGCAACGAGCTTCCGTGGCGCGAGTCCATCGCCGACGTCGTGACAATTCCCGAGGATGCCGACGGCCACGTCGATCTCGAACGTCTGCGCTCCGAGCTCGCCGCCTACGCAAACCGCCCGCTCAAGATCGGCTCGTTCAGCGCCGCGAGCAACGTCACGGGTATCATCACCGATTCGACCCTCGTCACGCGCGTGCTTCACGAACATGGGGCGCTCGCGTTCTGGGACTTCGCGGCGGCCGCACCCTACGTCGACATCGACGTGACTGCTGCGGGCTTCGACGCCGTCTTCATCTCGCCGCACAAGTTCATCGGCGGTCCGGGCACCCCGGGAGTGCTCGTAGCGAAACGCGCGCTTCTGACCAATTCCGTTCCCGATGTCGTCGGCGGAGGCACGGTCGCCTACGTCAACCCTCTCGAGCACCGCTACCTCACGGATCCGGCCCACCGCGAGGAGGGCGGCACGCCGGCGATCATCGAGTCGATTCGCGCCGGCCTGGTGTTCGAGCTCAAGAGCGCCGTCGGCGTTGAGACGATCAGAGCTCTCGAGCACGACTTCCTGCGGAGGGCGCTCGCGGCCTGGGGCACGCATCCGGGCATCCAGATCCTCGGAAATCCCGACGCCGAGCGCCTCTCGATCGTGTCGTTCGTCATCAAGCGCCCCGGCGGTCGGTACTTGCACCACAACGTCGTCGTGGCGATCCTCAACGATCTCTTCGGTATCCAATCGAGGGGCGGATGCTCGTGCGCCGGCCCCTACGGGCACCGCCTGCTCGGCATCGACATCGAGCGGTCGCACGAGTTCGAGCGCGAAATCGCGAGCGGTTGCGAGGGCATCAAGCCCGGCTGGGTGCGCGTGAGTTTCAACTACTTCATCAGCGACGCCGTGTTCCGCTACATCGTGAGGGCAGTCTCGATGGTCGCCGATCACGGCTGGAAGCTCGTGCCGCACTACCGCTTCTCGCTCGACACGGGACTGTGGCGCCATGAGAACGGCCCGGTCGAGCCACCGCTGCGGCTCGCCCAGCTCGCGTACGACGCCGACGGGGTGCTGACCTTCCCTCGGCACCAGGAGCGCGCCCCGGAGTCGGTGCTCGAGGGTTATCTCGCGGATGCCGCGGCCCTCCTCGACGCGCTGCCCGATCCCTATGCGGGCGGCGAGCCGCCCCACGTCGCGGATGACCGGCTCAGCGAGGACTTCGAGCACTTGCGCTGGTTCGACCTGCCCGCGGCATCTCTCGGCCGCTGACGCCCCCCGCCGCTCGGTGAGCGCGGCGGGGTGCGCCATCCTGTCGCCTACTGGTACCGTCGTCCGGCTGGTAGCTGCCGGAGAGCAGTTTCATGAGGGTGGACTTGCCCGCACCGTTCTCGCCGACGACTGCGAGAACCTCACCGTGATGGAGTTCGAGGTGCACCTTGTCGAGAGCCTGGACCCCGGGAAAGCTCTTGCTCGCGCCGACGACCCGAAGTAGTGGCGACCGCTCGGCACCTGTGGTCACTCGGGGCCTCCTTTGGCTCTGGTGCCGAGCAGAAACATCCGATGTATCGACTGTCAAGGTTCGAAGTGCTTTCGCTGAATGCAGCGTTTTGTTACCTGGCTGGCCTCCATAGTTCTGATGTTCGATCGCCCCGCAGCGCTCTCGTCGCAGTCTGCCCCGCCGCGCGTCACGTCCGGGCCCGGCCTACAGTTACGCTGTCGAGGTGCCATTCACCGTCGTCATCGCACCCGATTCGTTCAAGGGATCGCTTCCCGCCCGCGAGGTCGCCGAGGCGATCGCGAGCGGCTGGCGCTCGGTGCGCGCCGACGACGAGCTGGTGCTGCTGCCGCAGGCCGACGGGGGCGAGGGAACCCTCGATGCCGTCGAGGCAGCCGTGCCCGGTGCCATGCGGCACAGGGTGGGCGCCGTCACGGGACCGAACGGCAATCCCACTCCCGGTGAGTGGCTGGAGCTCCCCGGCGGGGTCGCGGTGGTCGAGCTGGCCCAGTCGAGTGGTCTGCCGCTCATGGACGTTCTCGACCCTCTCGGCGCGACGACGCGCGGGCTCGGCGAGGTCATCCGTTCGGCTCTCGATTCTGGCGCACGCTCGCTCGTGATCGGACTCGGCGGATCGGCGTCCACGGACGGCGCGGCGGGTGCGCTCGCGGCGCTCGGGCTCGAGTTCGTCGACGAACAGGGCGAACTCATCGGGGACGGCGGCGGGGAGCTTACCCGGATCGTCGACGTGCGCCCGGCGGGCATGGCCGAGGCTCCCGCCGGCGGGGTAACGCTGCTGACCGATGTCACCGCTCCCCTGCTGGGGCCCACCGGCGCCGCCGCGGTCTTCGGTCCCCAGAAGGGCGCGCGGCCGCAGGATGTTGCCCAACTCGACGCCGCGCTCGCGCACTTCGCCAGGATGCTCGGCGGTGATCCCCTCGTGGCCGGAACGGGTGCGGCCGGTGGGGCAGGATTCGGATTCTCCGCGGTGTGGGGCGCACACATCGAGTCGGGCGCCGACTACCTGGCGCGGCTGACGGGCCTCTCCGACACCATCGCGCGCGCCGACGTGCTGCTCACGGGCGAAGGACGGTTCGACGAGCAGTCGCTCACCGGCAAGGTCGTCGGGCAGCTACTCGAGGCCGCCGCGCGGGCCGATGTGAGGGCGGGGGTGATCGCGGGCCAGGTGACGGCGAAGAGCGACGCGTGGACGGCATCCCTCACCGAACTCGCCGGCTCGGTCGACGCGGCGCTGGCGCACCCGGCGGCATGGCTGCGCGCGGCGGGCGCGCAAGCCGCCGAGGAACTCAGTCGACCGTAGCGCTGTGCGCTTCGAGGAACTCGTAGAGCTCGCGATCGTCGACCCCGGGGAAGGTGCCTGAGGGCAGGGGCGAGAGGATGTGCGCGTGCAGTTTCGCGCTCGACCAGGCTTTGCCCGACCATCGCTCGCTCAGCCCTGACTCCGGGCGGCGGCAGCAGCTCTCGTCCGGGCACGTCGAGCGCGTGCGATTGGTGGTCTCGCGCCCGCGGAACCACTTCGAATGCGCGAAGGGCACCCCGATCGTGATCGAGAACTCCTCCGCATCCGTCGTTCCGGTCTGGGTCGAGTCGAAGAACGTGCCTTCCGGGGTATCGGTGTACTGGTAGAACTCGGTCGTGCGGTTGGTGCGCGTGAACGCCGTGCGCGCGCTCCAGTGCCTGCACACGAGCTGGCCCTCGGTAGAGCCCGTGACGTCGACCGGCAGGCGCAGCTCGTCGTTCTCGTATGCCTTCGACACGGCGCCGTCGTCTCCGACGCGCAGGAAGTGCAGCTCGAGGTCGAGGTGCGCCGTCGCGAGGTTCGTGAACCGCAGCGCCGCGGCCTCGTGCGTGACACCGAAGGCGTCCCTGAAGTCCTCGACGGCGATGTTGCGGTCGGCCTTAGCCGCTTGCAGGAACTGCACCGACTGGCGACGGGGCATGAGCACGGAGCCAGCGAAGTAGTTGATCTCGAGTCGCTGCTTCAGAAAATCGGCGTAGGTCGCGGGATTCTCGTGGCCGAGCACGCGATGGCCCATGGCCTGCAGGGCCATGCCGCGCAGACCGTGGCCACCGGGGATGGAGGCAGGCGGCAGGTAGATGCGCCCGTTCTCGAGGTCGGTCACCGATCGCGCCGAGTGCGGCAGGTCGTTGACGTGCACGAGCTCGAAGCCGAGTCGCTCGGCCATCCGGCTGACCGAGCGGTGCGTGAGCGCGCCCGTGCTGTGGCCGACGTCGGCGAGCATCTTCTCGGCGATCTCTTCGATGTCCGGCAGGTAGTTGTTGAGCGTGCGCATGTGCTGGCGGAGTTCCGTGTTCGCCCGTCGAGCCTCTTCGGGGGTGGCTATGGCTTCGCGGGCGCGCCGGTTGAGCTCGCGGTGCAAGCCCACAAGAGCTTCGAGCGTCTCGTCGCTCGTGCCCTTCGCGGGGCGGATGCTCGGGAGTCCGAGCGACGCGTACACCGAACTGCGCTGTGCACGGTCGAGTTCGATCTCGAGTGCGGCGCGCTTGCTCGGCGGCGCGTCATCCAGGAGCTGGGCGAGCTGGATTCCGACCGCGCCCGCGATTGCCGACAGGAGTGTGAGGCGCGGCTCGCGGCGCCCGTTCTCCATGAGGGAGAGCTGGCTTCCGGCGATTCCCACCTTCTCACCGAGTTGGTCGAGGGTCAGGCCGGCTCCGGTGCGGAAATGACGGATGCGCTGCCCCAGTGTCACAAGATCATTCATGCGTTCACGATAGCGAAAGATTCCGCAATCTTTCCCCATATTTCTTGGTTCAAGCGCTCAGGGGTTGAGTAATAGTGGAACAAGGCAACATTATTACGCTGATAGGAGCGACATGAGCCTCGCAGAGATGACAAGGACGGACTCCCCCGCACCCGACGGCGCACATCCATCGGTCGTCGAGTGGGTCGACGACATCGCTCGCGTGACGGAGCCCGATCACATCGTCTGGTGCAACGGTTCTCCCGCCGAGTGGGATGCGCTGGCTCGCCAGATGGTCGCCAGCGGCACGCTCACTCGCCTGAACGCCGATCACCGGCCCTACAGCTTTCTCGCCCGCAGCGATCCCAACGATGTCGCTCGTGTCGAGGAGCGCACCTTCATCTGCTCAGCCACACCGGAGGAAGCCGGCCCGACCAACAACTGGCGCGAGCCCGGCGAAATGCGCGCCACGCTCGGCAGGCTCTTTCACGGCAGCATGCGCGGCCGCACCATGTACGTCATCCCCTTCTCAATGGGGCCGCTCGGCTCCCCGCTCTCGAAGCTCGGCGTGCAGGTGACCGATTCGCCCTACGTCGTCGCGAGCATGGGGATCATGACTCGCATGGGCACCGCAGCACTCGAGCTCATCGGCGACCGCACCCAGTGGGTGCGCGCCGTGCACAGCGTCGGGGCGCCGCTTGAAGCCGGCCAAGACGACGTGCCTTGGCCGTGCAATGAGACGAAGTACATCACCCACTTCCCCGAGAGCCGCGAGATCTGGTCGTTCGGTTCCGCGTACGGGGGCAATGCCCTGCTCGCCAAGAAAGCATTCGCCCTGCGCATCGCCTCGGTCATAGCTCGTGACGAGGGCTGGCTCGCCGAGCACATGCTCATCATCAAGGTCACCAACCCGCGCGGTCGGGTGTTCCACGTCGCGGCGGCGTTCCCGAGCGCGTGCGGCAAGACCAACCTCGCGATGATGCAGCCGACGATTCCGGGCTGGAAAGTCGAGACCGTCGGTGACGACATTGCCTGGCTCGGTCTCGGCGACGACGGTCGATTGCGCGCCATCAATCCCGAAGCGGGATTCTTCGGCGTCGCGCCCGGCACGGGCATCTCGAGCAACCCCACGGCGATCGACACCATCTGGGGCAACACGATCTTCACGAACGTTGCGCTTCGCGACGACGGCGATGTCTGGTGGGAGGGCCTCACGTCGACAGCCCCCGATCACCTCATCGACTGGGAAGGCAAGCACTGGTCGCCGGCATCCGGTCGCCCCGCCGCCCACCCGAACTCGCGATTCACGGTTGCGGCCCGCCAGTGCCCGACCATCTCGGATGACTGGGAAGACCCCCAGGGCGTCGTCATCGACGCGATAATCTTCGGCGGTCGCCGCGCGACCAACGTGCCGCTAGTGGTGGAGGCACGGGATTGGGAGCATGGCGTCTACCTGGGCGCTACGATCTCATCCGAGCAGACGGCGGCCGCCGAGGGCACTGTAGGGGAGTTGAGGCGCGACCCGTTCGCCATGCTGCCGTTCTGCGGCTACAACATGGCCGACCATTGGGCGCACTGGCTCTCCGTGGGCCAGAGACTGCGCAAGTCGGGAACGGTCCCGCGGATCTTCCAGGTGAACTGGTTCCGCAAAGACCAGGACGGCAAGTTCCTCTGGCCGGGATTCGGCGAGAACTCCCGCGTGCTGGAGTGGATGCTCGAGCGCGTCGACGGCCAGGTCGCGGCGAAGGAGAGCCCGCTGGGTCTCCTCCCCACCGACGACGGTCTCAACCTCGACGGTCTCGATCTCAACGGGGCCCAGGTCGCCGAGCTCTTCGCCATCGACACCGAGGCCTGGAAGACCGAAGCCGACGCGACGGAGCAGTTCTTCGCAACGTTCGACGGGCGCGTTCCCGAGGCCGTGCAGAAGCAGCTCGCCGTGTTGCGGTCGAAGCTCGGCTAGCACCACACTGGCGGCAAGGCTCGAGACAGTGATGGAAAAGGGTTAGCACAACGTTTGCCGCGAGCGGTGCGTCTTAATAGGTGTGACCAGCACTACTTTTGAGTCGACCGCCGTGTTCGACTCGGCGCGCCCGAGGAGGCACGGCTTGGCGAAGGCCGCAAGCGAGTCCCCGCGCTGGGAGGACGTCGTCATTCGACTCGTCGCGGAGCGCGGCGACGCCCTCACGCGCTACGCCTACCTCATCTCGGGGAGCAGGGACGACGCATCCGACCTCGTGCAGGAGGCCCTGGTGAAGACGTTCGGCCGGTTGCGCAACGGCTTCACGATCGCGAGCGCTGAGGCCTACGTGCGCCGCGCCATCCTCAACACCTACCTCGATTCTGGCCGCCGCTCGAGCCGCTGGCGCAAGATCGCGCATCTGCAGGCCGCGCCCGAGATCGACGAGCCGAAGGATGTGGTCACCGAGTCGCGCATCGACTTGCGCGGCGAACTCATGAAGCTCACGCCGCGCGAGCGAGCGTGTCTCGTACTGCGCTACTACGAAGATCTGAAGGTCGACGACATCGCCGAGTGGCTGGAGATCAGCCCGGGCGCTGTGAAGCGCTACTTGAGCGACGGGCTCGGGAAGATGGCGATCTCGCTCAAGGACGACGGGAAGACCGATGCCCACTGAATCCGACCTGCGAGGCATGTTCGAGTCGGCAGATGCTCCCAACGCGCTCGACGCCGACCGCATCATCGCCCGGAGCCGCATGCGGCGACTTCCGCGTGTGGTCGGGGCCGCGACCATCGGCACGCTCGCGATCGCGGGATTCGGCGTACTCGGGGTGCAGATCCTGTCGATGCAGCAGCAGCCGATGACGGCAAGCACCCTGGACCAGTCGGCAGAGGACTCCGGCGGCGCGGCGCCCGAAGGCACCGAGACCTTCGTCAAGCGGGCAGCCGCGGACGAGATCAACCTGTGCGCCGGTCCCGTCGCCGAGTCGTTCCCGAGCTTCGCCGGCCTGCAGTTGGATGTCGCCTTCCCCGAGGCTGCGCCCGTCGGCGGTACCGTCGCCGGCGCCGCGACGCTCACGAACACGAGCGCCGCGCGCGTGACCGGAACCACGGCAAGTCGTCCCGCGATCACGCTGTCCCAGAACGGAATCGTGTTGTGGCACAGCAACGGGCCCGTGGACTCCTCCGCCGTGGTCGTCGACCTCGAACCCGGGGAGTCGCTCCAGTACGCAGCGTCGTTCGAACCGGTGCGCTGCGACGTGGAGGACGACTTGGCGGAGGCTTTCCGCGTGGACCTGCCGCCCGTTCCCGCCGGGCAGTACGAGGTCTCGGCAGCGATCGACTTCACGCCCGACCCGTCGATGCCACAGCAGGAGATTCCGGGTCTCGACCTCGTGACGGGCCCGAGGGAGCCGATCACGCTGCAGTAGGCGTTCGCTGCCGCTTATCGCATTAACCGCAGAATCGCCGCCACATCGTTGTGGCGACGATTCCCGTGTTCGCGAGGTCGACTCTAGCCGATGTCCCTGCGGTTGAGCAGATACAGCAATCCCGTAACGGCGTAGAGCAGCGCGAGCGCGCCGCCGAGCCACCAACCGTCGATGGCAACCCAGTCGAGGGCGGAGATCACGAAGAGGATGCCCCACAGCACTGGCAAGAAGAGAATCCACCTCGCGGCGCCCCGAGCGACGTGGCGCTGGTACACCGCGAAGGCCGCGAACAGGCCGCCGAGCACGATGAGCACACCAGCGATGGTCACGAGCACGGCCGGGCCTGCGACGCCGACTGCCGCGAGGAGGGCGACCAGGCCGTAGAGAACCCAGCCCAGCCCGAACACGACGAGCGCGATCTTGCCGAACACGGATGCGCCGACCGCGCCGTTCGACCCCGTCTCGCCGAAGGCGACGAGGAACAGGGCGATGCCGACGACAAGTGCGCCGACGATGCCCAGCCAGGTGCCGACCGAACCCGCGCCAGCGAGGCTCACGAGCGATCCGATCAGCCACAACAGGCCGCCGACGAGCAGGCCTCCTCCGCCGAAGAGGCGCCAGTTCGCGGATTCCCTATCAACAGTTGCCATTGATACTTCTCCCCTGCGTTCGTACCGCCACCTCCCTTGGTGGCGTGCGGGCTCATTGTGGCAGAATCCGACCATGCTCAAGTGGTCACGACTGGGTGCCGTCGTCGCACTGTCTGCAGGTCTTCTCGCGCTCGGCTCGCCTGCGGCGATCGCCCAGGATCCTGTCGACCTCGGGGGTGCGTACACCCTCGACACCGTGGGAGCGATCTCCGGCGACGAGCAGCGCGTCATCGACGCGCTTGACTCGCTGTACGAGCGGGCGCGAATCCAGCTCGTCGTCGTCTACGTCGACACCTTCACGAACCCATCAGACCCGGTGAACTGGGCCGATCTGACCGCCGAGCGGAACGGGTTCGGCACCGACGACGTGCTCTTGGCCGTCGCCGTGGAGGACCGGCAGTACGCGCTCTCCATCGATCCCGGGTTCACGCTCTCCGACGCCCAGCTCGACGACGTCGAGGGCACCATCGAAGACGCCCTGCGCGACGACCGGTGGGCGGATGCCGCGATCGACGGCGCGAGGGCGATGGAGGCCGCGGCGACCGGAGTCGTGGGGCCCAACGTTCCCGATTCGACGCAGGATCCCGCCACACCCGCAACACCGGACTCGAGTGGAGGTGTACCGATCCTCCCCATCGTGGGTGGAGTCGCCGTCGTCGGCGTCGGGATCTTCATCTACTCGCGCCTCCGTCGGCGCAAAGACGAGTCGGTGGCGGCCGCGCCCGAGCAGATGACGCAAAAGCAACTCGACCAGCGGGCCGGCAGCCTGCTCGTGCAACTCGACGACTCGCTCAAGACGTCGGAACAGGAACTCGGCTTCGCCGTCGCGCAGTTCGGGGATGCCGCGACCGCGGATTTCACTGCGACCCTGGCCTCCGCGAAAGCCAAAGTCGCCGAGGCTTTCACGCTCAAACAGAAGCTCGACGACGCGCAAGCCGACTCCGACGCCGACAAGCGCGCCTGGACGAGCGAGATCATCCGGCTCACGGAGGCGGCGGATGCCGAACTCGATGCCCAGGCGGATGCATTCGACGAGTTGCGCCAGCTCGAGAAGAACGCGCCGCAGGCGCTGACCGAGGTTCGTGCGGCCGCTAGCGCGGCAGGCGAGCTCGCCGCGTCCGCGGCCGCGAGTCTCGCCGCGCTCACCGGCCGCTATTCCGCCGCCGCCCTCAAGCCCGTCGCCGAGAACGTCGACCAAGCGGCCAAGCTGCTGTCTTTCGCGGCCGCGGCGGCCGACAAGGCGAAGGCCGCGATCGACGCGGGCAACGCGAGCGAGGCCGCGATCGCCGTACGCACGGCGCAGGCGAGCGTCGGCCAGGCCGCGCAGCTCTTCGACGCGATCGAGACCCTCTCGACGAACCTCGGTGAGGCGAGCGAGAAACTCGACGCCGCCGTCGAGGACACGAAGCAGGACATCGCGGCGGCCCGCGCCCTCCCCCAGGACGCGGCGAGCGCCTCCCTGGCTCCCGCCATCGCCGCGGCACAGCAAGCGCTCGAGGACTCGTCCGCCACGAAGGGCGACCCGCTCGCGAGCCTCGCCCTTCTCGAGAAGGCGAACGCCGCACTCGACGATCTGTTCTCCGACGCGCGGGATACACAGGAGAAGATCGCCCGCGCCCGCGCTCAACTCGATCCGACCATGAGCGCAGCCCGCGCCCAGATCACGTCGGCCATGGAGTACATCACGACGCGCCGCGGCGGCATCGGAAGCACCGCGCGCACTCGCGTGAGCGAAGCGGACAGGCACCTCGCGCAGGCAACGGCGCTCGCGGCATCCGATCCGGTTGCCGCACTCGCGCAAGCCCAACAGGCCGCAAGCCTCGCCGCCGGTGCCCTTGACTACGCGCGACAGGATGTCGCGTCCTTCGACGCGAGGGAGGGTTTCTCGCAGCAGGAGCGCAGCCAGTACAACGGCGTCGACGGGGCCGACCTGGGGGGCATCCTCGGCGACTGGCTGTTCGGCGGTGGCGGAAGCAGCAGCAGCTCCAGCGGGGGCTGGTTCAGCGGTGGCAGCGGCAGCAGCAGCAGGAGCTCGTGGTCAGGCGGGGGCAGTCGGCGCTCGGGTAGTTCGCGATCCGGGTCGTTCGGCGGGAGTTCCCGCAGTTCGGCCCGGAGCAGTGGTGGCGGTCGCAGCCGCGGCGGTAGGTTCTAATACAGGCTTCGAAACGACCCAACCTCACGAAAGGCGCACGATGGCTAAGCAATCAATCCTCGGCCGGATCACCCAGCTCTTGAAGGCGAACGTCAACGCCCTCATCGACCAGGCCGAAGACCCGCAGCTGTTGCTCGACCAGCTCGTGCGCGACTACACCAACAGCATCGCCGAGGCCGAGAGCGCGGTAGCGCAGACCATCGGCAACCTGCGCCTCATGGAACAGGATCACGCCGAAGACGTCGAAGCCGCCAACGACTGGGGTCGTAAGGCGCTTGCCGCCAGCGCCAAGGGCGACGAGCTACGAGCGGGCGGCAACTCGACGGACGCCGACAAGTTCGACAACCTCGCGAAGGTTGCGCTCGGCAAGCAGGTCTCCGCCGAGAACGAGGCGAAGAACGTCGAGCCGACCATCGCATCGCAGACGACGACCGTCGACCAGCTCAAGCGTGGTCTCGACGGCATGCGCGCGAAGCTCTCCGAGCTCACGTCGAAGCGCGACGAGCTCGTCGCGCGCGCCAAGACGGCCGACGCCCAGCGCCAAGTGCAAGACGCAGTCAAGTCGATCGACCTGCTCGACCCCACGAGCGAGATCAGCCGCTTCGAAGACAAGATCCGCCGCGAGGAGGCCAGGGTTCTCGGCCAGCAGGAGCTCGCTGCATCCAGTCTCGACGCGCAGTTCGAGGGTCTCGAGGATCTGGACAAGCAAACCGAGGTCGAGGCGCGCCTCGCCGCACTCAAGGCCGGCGGCGCCCCCAAGGCGGTCACCTCCGGCCAGTAGGCCCCCATGGCAGTCTCGTTCGTCGTCGTACCGCAGTGGCAGGGGTCGAGTTCATCCCGGGCCATGCGACTCGTCGACGGCGCAGAAGCCATCCGTGGTGACTTGCCCTCGGCATCGACGCGCGTGGTGGATGTGCCGCTCGAGGCGGGCGACGCCCAGGGCAGCGCGGTTCACCGGTTGAGTTCGATCGCGCTCGTGCGCGACCGGCTCGCCGAGGTGCTCGCCTCCACGAAGGGTGCCGCGATCACGATCGGCGGCGATTGCGGCGTCGAACTGGGGGCGATCGGGCGCGTGCTCGGCGACCCCGGCGTTGCGGTCGTGTGGCTGGATGCCCATCCCGACGTCAATACGCCCGAATCGAGTGGCTCCGGGGCCTTCCACGGCATGGTCCTGCGCACACTGCTCGGCGAAGGCCCCAAGCAGCTCGTGCCGCCGACCCCGCTCGATCCGGCCAAGCTGGTGATCGGCGGGGTGCGTGCATCCGACGACCAGGAGGAGCAGTTCCTCGCCGCCAGCGGCATCCGCACGATCGGCGCAGATGAGCTCAACGCCGAGAGCCTCGTCGCGGCCGTCGAGGCGACGGGCGCGTCATCCGTCTACGTGCACATCGATCTCGACGTGCTCGACCCCGGTGACTTCGCGGGCCTCGGCTTTCCCGAGCCGTTCGGCGTGCTCGCCGGCACGCTCGTCGAGGCCGTGCGCGCGCTGCTCACGAGGTTTCCGCTCGCGGGAGCGGGGATCACCGAGTTCGCTCCCGCCTCGCCGGAGGAAGCCGTCGAGGACATGCCGACGATCCTGCGGATCATCGGCGCCCTCTCCGGGGCCGGGCCGTCGTCGTAGTGTTGGGTTCATGAGCGAAACCGGCGACGACGCCCCCCGCATCACGGTCGAACGCGACGGGCACGTTCTGCTCATCGGGCTGAACCGGGTCGACAAGCGCAACGCAGCCGACCTGCGCATGCTGCGCGAACTGGCCCTCGCCTACGGCGAGCTGGATCGCGATCCCGAGCTTCGGGTGGGATTCGTCTTCGCGCACGGCGACCACTTCACCGGTGGACTCGATCTCGCCGACATCGGCCCGCGCATCGGGGCCGACGGCCTCGACGTTGTGCCGGAGGGCGGCATCAACCCTTGGCAGGTCTCCGGTCGGCAACTCACCAAGCCCGTCGTGATGGCTGTGCAGGGCACGTGCCTCACGCTCGGTATCGAACTCATCCTCGCGAGCGACATCGCGGTCGCGGCAGAGTCGACGACCTTCGGGCAGGTCGAGGTCGCTCGCGGCATTCTGCCGTTCGGCGGCTCGACGCTGCGGTTCCCTCGAGCGGTCGGCTGGGGCAACGCGATGCGCTGGATTCTCACGGGCGACACCTTCGACGCCGCCGAGGCGCACCGCATTGGCCTCGTGCAGGAGGTCGTGCCGCACGGCGAGCAGTACGGGAGGGCACTCGAGCTCGCACAGCGCATCGCCGCTCAAGCGCCCCTCGCGGTGCAAGCGGCGCTCGCCAATGCCCGAATCGCCATCAGGCAGGGGGATGCCGCAGCGGAAGCGGCCCTCCAACCCGATCTCGTGCGGCTCGCGACGAGTGAGGATGCCCGTATCGGCCTCACCGCTTTCCTCTCGCGCACGCAAGCCGAGTTCGTCGGACGCTAGGAGCACCCATGAAAGCCGTGAAGCATCCACTCTCGTATCACCTCGCCCTCGACACCGAGCAAGTCGTGCAGCGAGTGAAGATGGGAGACCAGCTCGAGCGCGCGCGGGAGATCGATCACACGGCGTTCTTCCCCAAGCGCGCGCAGGCCGAGGCGGCCGCGGCCGAGCTCTCCGAAGACGGCTTCCGGGTTTCCGTCTCGCGACGCGGCCTCGGAACCTTCATCATGGAGGCGCACACCGAGAGCGACGTCGAGGAGGAGACGGTCGACGGGTTCGTGAAGCAGATCTACGAGCTCGTCGAGCGCCACGGCGGAATCTACGACGGGTGGGGCGGCCCCGTCATTCTCAAGGGGAGCTGAGTGCCCACCGAGTACGACGTCGTCATCATGGGTGGCGGCGCGGTCGCGGAGAATGTCGCCGATCGCGCCGTGCAGGGCGGACTCTCCGCGGTGCTCGTGGAGAGCGAGCTCGTGGGTGGCGAATGCTCGTACTGGGCCTGCATGCCCTCGAAGGCCCTCATTCGCAGCGGTATCGTGCTGCGCGCCGCCCAGCGGGTTTCTGGCGCGAGCCAGGCCGTGACGGGCGAACTCGACGTCGCCGCGGTCTTCGCGCGGCGCAACGGCTTCACGCACGGCTGGGACGACTCGAGCCAGGTCACGTGGGTGGCGGGCGCGGGAATCGACCTGCTGCGTGGTCACGGTCGGCTGACCGGCGAGAAGCGCGTGAGCGTTACGGCACAGGATGGCACGATCACCGAGCTCGTCGCGCGGCACGCGGTCGTCGTGAGCACGGGCTCGGACCCCCTCATGCCCGGCATTCCCGGTCTGCTGGAGTCGGAGCCGTGGATGCCGAGGGATGCGACGAGCGCGCAAATCGCGCCCACGAGTCTCGCGATCATCGGAGGCGGGGTCGTCGCCGTCGAGATGGCCACGGCATACGCGAGCTTTGGCACTCGCGTGACGATTCTCGCCCGCAGCGGCCTTCTGCAGGGCCAGGAGGACTTCGCCGCCGACATGGTGACGACGGGACTGCGCGGTCTCGGCGTCGACATCCGCAAAGCCTCCCCGGACCGCGTCGAGCGCACTAACGACGGTGTCGTCGTGCACGTCGGCGACGAGACGATCGGCGCCGAGCATGTGCTCGTCGCGACCGGCCGCACACCGCGAACGACGGACATCGGCGTCGAGACCGTGGGACTCACGCCCGGCGAGTGGCTCGAGGTTGACGACACCATGCTCGTGAAGGGCACCGACTGGCTCTACGCGACGGGGGATGTCAACCACCGCGCCCTCCTCACCCACCAGGGCAAGTACCAGGCCAGAGCGGCGGGGGATGTCATCGCGGCTCGCGCGCTCGGTAAGCCCGTCGACGACGCGCCGTGGGGCGTGCACGTCGCGACCGCCGACCACGCCTCTGTTCCGCAAGTGATCTTCGGCGAGCCCGAGGTCGCGTCCGCCGGCCTGACATCGAGCACAGCTCGCGAGGCCGGCCACGACGTCCGGGTGGTCGACTACGAGATGGGCTGGGTCGCGGGCGCGAGCCTGCAGGCCGACGACTATGAGGGCAAGGCCCGCATGGTCGTCGACGAGAAGCGGGGTGTCATCCTCGGCGTCACCTTCGTCGGGCAGGATGTGAGCGAGCTCATCCATGCCGCGACCGTGGCGATCGTCGGTGAAGTCCCCATCGCGCGACTGTGGCACGCGGTGCCCGCGTACCCGACGATGAACGAGATCTGGCTGAGACTGCTCGAGGAGTACGGCCGACCGACCACCTGAGCGCGCCCGCTAGCGCTTCGCGCCCGCGTAGACCCCGAGAAGACTCGTCGCCGCGGCACCCCACGTGAAGCGCTCGGCGTGCGCACGCGCCGTCGCAGCCAGGCGGCCCCGATGATCGTCGTCGATGAGCAGCGCGAGCTGGTTCGCCCACTCGCGAGGATCGCGAGTGTCGAGCAGCACTCCTGAGACACCATCGGCGATCGACTCCGCGAGCCCGCCCGACCGGTAGCCGATCACGGGGGTGCCCGAGGCGGCCGATTCGAGGGCGACGAGTCCGAAGGTCTCCGAGTAGGAGGGCACGATCGTGACGGCCGCCGCTGCCAACAGCTCGGCGAGCACGTCACGGTCGAGCGCGCCGACGAAGCGCACGTCGGATGCCACGCCCAGCTCGCCCGCGAGCTGTCGCAGCTGATCGGCGAAGCCCGAATCCCCCGGGGTCACCTCACCGGCGATCACGAGCAGTGGCGCCCACCCGCGCAGCGCGTGGAGCTCGCCGATCGCCCGCACGGCGAGCTCGTGTCCCTTGAGCGGTTGCACGCGAGCCGCGAGTACGACGAGCGGGCGGTCCAGTTCGAGGCCGAGGGCACGCCGCAGCGCGAGCCGCTCGAGTTCGGGTCTCGGGGAGAACAGCCCCAGGTCGACGCCGGGTGGGATGATCCACGTGCGATCCGCGGGCGCGCCGACGTCGTCGATGAGCGCAGTCGCCTCCGCCGATGAGGCCGCGACGATGGCGTCTGCCTGGCCGGCGAGGAACGTCTCCGAGCGCAGCCGGATGACCGGCTCCTCCTCATCGGCTCGAGCGGTGTTCTTCATAGCGGCGAGAGTGTGGAAGCTCTGCACGAACGGCAGGCCGAGCTCGATCGCGACGGGGAGGGTCGCGATGCCGCTGAGCCAGTAGTGGGCATGGATGAGGTCGAAGCGAGTCGCGCGCGAGAGCCCGGCGACAGCCTCACCGAACTCATCGGCGATCTCTGCCAGGCGGTCCTTGGGAATGGGGCCGGGCGCGCCCGCCGGCAGTTCGTGTAGTGTCACGCCGGGCAGCAGCGGCGTTACCGCCGGAGAGCCGATCGCACGAGTGATGAGGTCGACTTGCACGTCCCTGATGGCAAGTTCGGCCGCGACACTGAGTATCGCGACGTTCATGCCACCGGCGTCGCCTGTACCTGGGCGCGACACCGGAGACGTGTGCATCGAGATCATCGCGACTCGCTCGATCCCACCGGTCATGCTGCCACTGTATTCTGCGGGGTATGGAGCAGGTGAGCCCCGGCGACGAGCCGGAGCCGAGGCGCGCATCCCGGGGTCTCGTGCGTCGCTTGCGCCGGCTCGGCTGGTTGCGCGCGATCGTGCTCAGTCCCGTCGTGGCGCGGCCCGGGTACTGGTTCGCGACGGCGTGCGCGGTCGTGTTCGGCGGCGTGCTGAGCCGGTTCCGACTGCGGCACGAGGGCGGTCTCATCGTCGCGCCCCACTTGCCGAAGTGGGCCTATGGGCGCGGAGGAACGACGATCGGGGCCGTCTACCTCACGTGCGACAACATCTCGCCGTCGATTCTCGAGCACGAGGCCGTGCATCGCGCGCAGTGGCGTCGATACGGGCTGGCGTTCATCCCGCTCTACGTCGACGCCGGGCAGAACGCCCGCAAGAACCGTTTCGAGATCGAAGCCGGACTCGGCAAGGGCGGCTACACCCGGTGAGCGTCGCCGTCATCACCGGTGCGAGCTCGGGCATCGGCGCGAGTGCCGCCGGGCGTCTGGCCGAGGCCGGCTGGCAGGTCGCCGTCGTAGGCCGCAACCCGCAGCGCACGCGTGAGGTCGCCGAGACTGTCGGCGGCACGCCGTTCGTTGCCGACTACGACCGGCTCGACGACGTGCGCGAGCTCGCGGCATCCCTCGCCGAGCGCTACGGACGAATCGACGTGCTCGCCAACAACGCGGGCGGCCTCGTGCACGAGCGCGGCGACTCGGCCGACGGTTTCGAACGAACGATCCAGCACAACCACCTCGCGCCGTTCCTGCTCACCAACCTGTTGCTCCCCTTCTTCGCGCCGGGCGCGCGGGTGATCGCAACCGCGAGCGTCGCGAACACCTTCGGCAACTTGCGGCTGGACGATCTCGAGTTTCGCAAGCGACCGTGGCTCGGCGGATGGCGCGCCTACGGCACGAGCAAGATCGCGACGATCGTGTTCACGCGCGAGTTGGCCAAGCGCACGGCGCTCGAGGCCTACGCCTACCATCCCGGATACGTGGCGACGAGCTTCGGGGCAGAGTCGCGCCTCGTCAAGTTCGCGAATCTCTTCTCCCCCGCAAGCACCATGGGCATTTCGGCCGAGCGGGGCGCCGCACCCCTCGTGCGCCTCGCGACGACCGAGCGCGTCGATGCGCCCAACGGCACATACTTCGACGGGTTCACGCCGAACGGGCGAGTGCACCGCAGCGCGAACGCGCCGGGAGCGGGCGAGACGCTGTGGGCCCAGAGCGCCCGCATGGTGGGCCTGGCGCACCCCGCGTGAATGGACCTAGTCGGAGCTGAGCAGGCGCGCGGGGCCGTCGGCGGCGATCCACGCGTATACCGTGCTCTCGCCGAATGCGCTCACGGGTAGCATTTCGGCGAGCCAGGCGTCGACAGAGCGGCGCAGTTGCTGGCCGCGATCGCGCACGAGCCAGCAGACGGCGAAGCGACCGGGGGCATTCAGCGGCTGGATGTCGCCTTCCGACTGCACCTCGACGAACACTTGCCCGCGGGCGCTGGCGGGAAGCGTCGCGAGAATGACGCGCATCGCCTCGATCGAACTCTGGTCTCCCGCGAGCAGCAGCCGGTCGGCGGCTCGCGGGTTCCAGGCGATGGTGGAGGTGAGCGGGGAGGTCGTCATTTCCCTCCCAGTATAGGCATGCCTTACCTAAGAAGCCCAGTCCACCCAGCGGCTTAGCAGCGGCCGCTGCCCTTACCAATCAGACGGGTGCCTCTTCTGCCATTGCAGCCGTCGCTCGAGCTGCGCGCCGATCGCGAGGAGCACGTGCTCACCTCCGGGCCGCCCGATGAGCTGCACTCCCATGGGCAGGCCGCCGGCTGTCTCATGCACCGGGAGCGTGATCGCGGGCAGTCCACTCACGTTGAGGAAGCTCGTCCACGGCGTGTACTGCACTTGCTGCGCGAAGTTGCGCTCGGCATCCTGCTTGTCATACCAGCCCACAGGCCGGGGCGTGAGGGCAAGCGACGGGGTCATGACGGCGTCGAATCGGGAGAACTGGCGGATGACACTGCGCTCGAACAGCGCAAGCTGCTGCAGCGCCGAGCCGAGGTCGGCCGCCCCGAGTCCGCGCCCGCGCTGGACGAGCCAGCGGGTGAGCGGCTCGAGCAGCTCGAGCTGCTCGCCTTCGGCGGGAATCGCTGCGGCTCCCGCCTGCCAGATCGTGCGGAAAGCGGGGGCGTAGGTGTCATCGGGTTCGAGGGTGAGAGGCTCGAGGCCGTGGCCGATTGCGTCGAGCTCGCGGGAGGCGAGGGCGAGCGCATCCGCCGCCTCGGTCGACACGACGACCTCGTAGGCCGAGTCCCACGGCGAGGTGGTCATGACGCCGAGCTGGTAGCGGCCCTCGCCGCGCACGGCGGCATTGAGGTAGGCGCCACCGTCCCAGGTGGGGGGCCCGACCGACCAGGGCGACGGCCCGGCGATGGCGTCGAGCAGCAGGCCGGCATCGGCGACTGTGCGCGCGAGCGGCCCTGCGACGACGAGTCCGCCGAGGCTGCCGAAGCCCGACAGCGCCGGTACGCGACCGCGAGACGGCTTGAGCCCGACGAGTCCCGTTGCGGCGGCGGGGATGCGGATGCTGCCACCCCCGTCGGATCCCGCTGCGACGGGAAGCATGCCGGCGGCGACCGCGACCGCCGCTCCCCCGCTGCTGCCACCGGCGCCGAGCTCGGGGTCCCATGGGGTTCTCGCGGGTGGGGCGACGAGTGATTCGGTGTATGACGGCATTCCGAACTCGGGCGCGTTCGTCTTGCCGAGGCTCACCGCGCCCGCCGCATCGAGCACCTCGACGATCTCGTCCGAGGTCTCCGGCACGAAGTCCCTCATGAGCCGCGAGCCGTACATCGTGCGCACGTTCGCGCGCATCCACAGGTCTTTGTCGCCCGATGGCAGGCCCCACAGCGCGGCGGCTTTCGGAACGGTCGACTCCACGGCGCGCGCGCGCTCGAGTGCGGCATCCTTCGTCACCGTTGCGAAGGCGCCGAGTGCGGGATCGAGCCGTTCGATGCGCGCGAGGTAGTGCTCCGCGAGCTCGGCTGGTGTCACCTCACCCCGGCGCAGCCAGTCGAGCTGCTCGACGGCCGTGAGGTGGTGGAGTTCGAACATCCTCCGAGCCTAGGACTTGACAGAACCGGTCCAACCTGATTGGTTAGTTGCATGACCAACTAACCCACCAAGCTGGTGGGTCAGTGACCGAACGGAAGGAGGGTTTCCATGGATGAATCACGACCGATATTCGTCCAGATCGCAGAACAGATCGAGAACGACATCATCGGCGGGGCTCTCGCAGAGGAAACCCAGGTTCCCTCGACCAACGAGTTTGCGGCGTTCTACCGCATCAATCCGGCGACCGCTCTCAAGGGCGTGAACCTGCTCGTCGACGAGGGAATCCTCTACAAGAAGAGAGGAATCGGCATGTTCGTAGCCGATGGGGCCCAAGGGCGGCTCGTCACCAAGAGGCGCGACCAGTTCCGCGCCGAATTCGTTCGACCCCTGCTGATGGAGGCCGCCAAACTCGGCATCACCTCCACGCAGCTCTCAGACATGATCAGAAAGGAAGAGCAGCAATGACCGCCGTAATCGAGGTCACTGGCCTCAGTAAGACGTTCGGAAGCATCCGGGCGGTCGACGACGTGAGCTTCACGGTCGAGGAGAACAAGATCTACGGGCTCCTCGGACGCAACGGGGCGGGCAAGACCACGCTCATGCAACTGCTCACCGGGCAGGACTTCGCGATGAAAGGCGACATCCGCGTATTCGGCGAATCGCCCGTCGAGAACGCCCACGTGCTGCAGCGGATCTCGTTCATCAAGGAGAGCCAGCGGTACCCCGACGACTTCCGCGTCAAGCACGTCTTCAAGAGCGCGCCATGGTTCTTCGCCAATTGGGACGCCGAGTTCGCCGAGCGACTCATCGGCGATTTCCGGCTGCCCCTGAACCAGCGCATCAAGAAACTGTCACGCGGACAGCTGTCGTCCATCGGCGTGATCGTCGGCCTCGCGTCGCGCGCGCCGCTGACCTTCTTCGATGAACCGTACCTGGGCCTCGACGCGGTCGCACGCCAGACCTTCTACGACCGCCTGCTCGAGGACTACGCGCAGAACCCGCGCACCGTCATCCTGTCCACGCATCTCATCGATGAGGTCGCCAACCTGCTCGAGCACGTGCTCGTGATCGATCAGGGCCGCATCATCATCGACCAGGATGCCGAGTCGCTGCGGGGAACCGCAACGGCAGTCGTCGGCGTCGCCACGGCCGTCGACGCGTTCGTAGGAACGCGCGAGGTAATCCACCGCGATCGTGTGGGCGGACTCGCGTCCGTCACCATCGCGGGTCTCGACGCCACGGAGCGTGCCGCCGCATCGGCAGCAGGACTGGAGCTCACGCCCGTGTCGCTCCAGCAGCTCATCATCCGCAGGACCAATACCTCTGAGAGAGAGTTCGAGCAGAGCGCATGACTACCGCCACCGAAACCCAGTTCCGCGCCGCCGGCCCGGCCGGGCGCATCCTCAATGTCGTCAGGCTGAACGTCGCCAACCCGTGGACGACAATCATCATGCCGTGGCTGATCCTCGGCATCATCTTTCTGGCCAACCTCACCATCTGGTGGATCATCTTCAACTCCGTCGGCGCCGACAACGTCGCGGACGTGTCGGACGGCCTCCAGTACAGCGGGGCGTCGACCTGGATCTTCGTCTACATGACGGTCGTGGCGATCCAGGCGATCAACCTCACGTTCCCGTTCGCGCTCGGCTACGGCGTGACCCGGCGCGACTTCTGGCTCGGCAGCTCGGTCACGTTCGTGCTGCTGTCGGCTATGTACGCGGTCGGCATGACGATTCTCTCGGTCATCGAGGAGACGACGAACGGCTGGGGTCTGGGCGGGCACATGTTCACGGCGGTGTTCTTCGGAGACACCTGGTTGCAGCGGCTGTTCATCTACTTCGTCGCGTTCCTGTTCTTCTTCTTCTTCGGCGCCGCAATCGCAACGGTGTACGTGAGGTGGAGAGCGAACGGAGTCACGCTGTTCTTCGTCGTTCTCGCCGCGCTCCTGATCGCGGGGGCAGCGGTGCTCACGCTCACCGGCAACTGGCAGGTCATCGGCGACTTCTTCGCCAGGACTGGCCTCGTGGGCTCGTTCGCCTGGAGCCTCGTGATCACGGTGATCTCAGGGTTCGCCGGATACCTGATCCTGCGAAGGGCCACGCCCAAGAACTAGCGGCCCGGATGCCTGTTGGCCGTCGCACCGGGCACGATCGCGCTAGCGGGCATCCGAGGTGCCGAACCCGGCCTTCGCTTTGCGCTCCTCCAGCGTGTCGAGTTCCTGGAACGCGGTGATCTGCAAGCCACCCGGCGCCTCGAGCCGGGAGTTGAGGGAGCGCCACGGGGTCTCGGTGGGCGGCGCCACGACAGTCGCCCCGGCCGATTCGAGCCGGTCTGTCATGGCCGCTGTGTCCGCGACCTCGAAGGCGACGCGGATGCTGAGCTGGTACGGCCTGCTCGACGGCTTTCCCACCTCCACGTCGTCGATAAGCCGGATCTGCGCGGGGTTCGAGAGCTCGAGCGTTGCGAGAGGCACCGTGAGGATCGAAACGCGCGCTCCGCCCTCCCCCTCGAACGATTCCTGCTCGGAGAGGCCGAGGGCATCACGGTAGAACGCAAGTGCCGCGTCAAAGTCCTCAGTTTCGACGATGAGGCGCAGCTGGGTAACGGGGTTGCTGTCAGTCATGTCTGAAGTCTCCCGCTACTTGAGCGACTTCTGCATGAGCACCGTTCCGAGCCAGCGGTCGAACTTGAAGCCGACCTTGCCCATGTGCCCGATCTCTTTGAACCCGAAGTTCTTGTGCATGCCGATCGAGGCATCGGCCCCCTTGTCGGCGATCACCGCGATGATCTCCTTGACACCCGCGGCCCGCGAGCGCTCGATGAGTTCACCCAGCAGCACCGTGCCGAGGCCTTTTCCAGTGGACGCGGGACCTAGGTAGATGGAGTTCTCGACGGTGAAGCGGTAAGCCGCCTTCTCCTTCCACGGATACACGTACGCGTAGCCGAGCAACTGGCCCGCCGGGTTCTCGGCGACGATGAACGGCATGCCGAGGTGGTTCACCTTCTCGAACTTCTTGCGCAGCGCGGCGAGGGTCATGGGTGTCTCGTCGAAGGTGACCGTGGAATTGAGCACGTAGTGGTTGTAGATCTCTCGCACATGCGGCAGGTCGCTGAGCTGCGCATCCCGGATCGTGAACTCGAACGGTGTCTCGGGCGTCGGCGCGGGCTTCAGATGCGGGGGCAGCTTGCGGCGCGGCTGGTACTCCTCCTCGAGCATCAGCGGATCGCCCCTTTCATGCGAACGAGTGTACGCCGCGCTACGTGATGTCCCGTCGCCAGGCGGTCAGGTACCCGAGCACCGAGACGACCACCGCGAGGCCGAAGAGCACAAGGCCGCCCTGCCACCATTCGAGCGCCTGCACCTGGGTCGTGCCCATGCCGAGCGAGGTGAAGATGCTCGAGCCCACGAGTGCATCGCTGGCAGCGCCCGGCAGGAATTTGCCGACGGTCGCCGTCCATTCCCAGATCGAGGTGCCGAAGCGCAGGATCGGCTCGACGAACTGGGTGAACGCGAGCACGACGACGATCGCGGCGATCTGGTTCTGGATGAGCGATCCGATTCCCACGCCGATGACGGCCCACAGGGCCATCGCGATGAGGATGCGCCCCGCCAGCAGCCACGTCTCCGATTGGTCGATCGCCGGGTCGTTGCCGGTCGCCGCGAGGATCGGGGCGCCGAGGCCCATCGAGGCGACGAGCCCGATCAGGCCGAGAACGGCTCCCGCCACGGCGAGCACGATGAGCTTCGCCGTGAGCACGCGACCGCGGCCGGGCTGCGCGAGGAACGTGGGCGTGAGGGTCTGGTACCGCACCTCAGAGGTGACGGCGATCGTGCCGAGGATGAGCGGAAAGACGTAGCCGATCGACGTCGCGGTCGAGTAGATGATCGGCGGCAGCGACTCGGGCGGCAGTTGCGGGGCGTCGGGCTGAGCTGCCAGCTGGTCGCCGAGGGCGCCGAACAGCCCGGCCAGGAGCGCGGCGATGAAGCCTACGTAGCCGAGGAGAACGAGGGCGAGCACCCACCACATGCGCGTGGTCGTGAGTTTGAGCGCTTCGGAGCGGATGGCGGCGATCATGCCTGCACCCCTTCGCCCGTGCCGACGAGTTCGAGGAAGACGTCTTCGAGTCCCGCACGGTCGGGCCGCAGCAGACTCAACGGCACTCGGGCATCGAGCGCGAGGGCTCCGAGCTGTGCGGCGGTCGCTCCCGTCACGCACAGACCAGCATCCGTGCGGGTGGCGGCGTAACCGGCTGCCGCGAGGGCGGCGATGAGCCCGACCCGGTCGGGAGAGTCGACGAGAACGGCCGTTCCGCCCTCGAGGTCGTCGAGCGAGCCCTCGTGCACGATGCGGCCGTGCGAGATGATCACCACGCGATCGACGCTCTGCTGCACTTCGCTCAGCAGGTGGGAGGAGACGAGCACCGTGCGGCCCTCCTGGGCGAGTTGCTGCAGCAGCGTGCGGATCCAGCGGATGCCCTCGGGATCGAGGCCGTTGATGGGCTCGTCGAGCACGAGCACTTCGGGGTCGCCGAGCAGTGCGAACGCGAGCCCGAGGCGCTGGCGCATGCCGAGCGAGTATCCGCCGACCCGCCGATCGGCCACTTCGGCGATCCCCGTGAGTTCGAGCACACGCTGCACTCGCGCGCGCGGGATGCCCGCCGCCGCCGCGTAGACGCGCAGGTGGTTGCGCGCCGACCTGCCGGGGCTGAAGCTCGACGCCTCGAGGGCCGTGCCCACGGTCGCGAGCGGATGCTCCAGCCGGTGGTACGGCGCCCCGCCGAACGTCGCGGAGCCGCTCGTCGGCCGCACCAGCCCCAGGAGCATGCGCAGGGATGTCGTCTTGCCAGCGCCATTCGGGCCGAGGAAACCGGTGACGACCCCCGGCTGAACGGTGAAGCTCAAGTCATCGACGGCCTTGACGGCGCCGAAGTGCTTCGAGACGGAACGGAATTCGATCGTGGTACCGGTCAACGGCTGGCCCCTGTGCTGTGGATGTGCGGCTGGTCAGTCGGGAAGTGACCAGTCTACTGGCGGGGCTCCCTGCGCCGCGAGGAGCTCGTTGGCGCGGCTGAACGGGCGCGAGCCGAAGAACCCGTTGTGCGCGGAGAGCGGGCTGGGGTGTGCGGATGAGACGGTCGGCGTGTCGCCGAGAATCGGCTTGAGGCTCGCGGCATCCCGGCCCCAGAGAATCGCGACAAGCGGCCCGCCGCGCGCGACGAGGGCGCGGATCGCCTGCTCGGTGACCGCTTCCCAGCCCTTGCCGCGGTGCGAGCCCGACACGCCCGACTGAACGGTGAGCACGCGATTGAGCAGCATGATCCCGTGCGAGGCCCAACCGGTCAGGTCACCGTGCTGGGGGGCGGGCAGGCCGAGGTCGTCGCCGAGTTCGCGGTAGATGTTCTGCAGGCTCCGCGGAACCGGGCGCACGCTGCGGTCCACGGCGAACGACAGCCCGATCGGATGCCCCGGCGTCGGGTACGGGTCCTGGCCGACGATGAGCACGCGAACGTCGTCGAGCGGATAGGTGAAGGCGCGCAGCACGTTCTGGCCCGCTGGGAGGTAACGCCGGCCCGATGCGGTCTCGGCGCGCAGGAACTCGCCGATGCGCGCAACCTCGTCTGCGACTGGTTCGAGCGCGGTGGCCCAGCCCGGATCGACGAGCTCCGCGAGGGGCTGGGGCATTCATGCCCCGATCGTGCTCACGAGCGTGCCCTCGGCGTGCGGCACGACTCTCCACACGCTCCCCGAGCCCTCGACGCGCAACAGGCCGTCACCGACGATGAGCACGGTGAACTCGTCGATCGCCACGCCCCCGTCGACTAGACCCGCTTCTGTCGCCGCCACGAGGCGCGAGAGAGTGCCCCATTGAGCGGCGTGCACGTCGATCGCGAGGTCGACGAGACCGAGGCCCTCGACGACGGTGACATCTTCGAGGTCTTCGCCGGTCTCCTCTGCGCATACCTGGACGTCGCCGATCTTCCAGCCGCCGATGATCGCGCGGTCCGCCGCGATCATGGCTCCCGCCGAGAAGCCCGCATAGGGCAGGCCATCGGCGACGAGCAGCCGAATCTCGTCGACGATGGGCGCGACGGCCTCCAGGTAGGAGGGCGTGTGGCCGCCACCGATGAGCAGCCCGTCGATTCCCGTGAGTGCCGACGACGGGAGGGTGTCGCCCTCGGCGACGAGCGCCATCACGGGAAGGCAGTCGGCGGTGCGGATGAGCTGCTCGGCGTAGGCGCGAGCGTACTCGTCGGCCTCGTCCGGGTCGCCGACGAGCAGCACGCACAGGCGCGGAACGTCGCGACCGGCCACCGCGCCGCGAGCGGCAGCCTCGGCGATGAATTGCTCGTACACCCGGCCCGCGTAGTCCTCGGCGCGGCCGCCGCCGATGAGATGGATGCTCATGCGGCCGCTCCGACCGGCGGCAGTGCCGACCATGGGAACGTGATCCAGAGCGGCGTGCGCCGCCACGTGTAGTGCGGCTCGTGCACCGTGCCGGGTTTCGTGTACAAGACGACGGTGCGAACCTCGGCGCCCGTCGCCTCGAGCAACTGCACGACCATGGCGAGCGTGCGACCCGAGTCCGACACGTCGTCGGCGAGCAGCACACGCTTGCCCCGCAATGACACCTCGTCGAGCATGGGCGGGAGCACGACAGGGTCGGGGAGGCGCTGTCCGACGCCGGTGTAGAACTCGACGTTGAGCGCGCCGCAGCTTTTCACACCGAGCGCGTAGGCCAGTCCTCCCGCGAGCAGCATGCCTCCGCGCGCGATGGCGACCACGACATCCGGGGCGAATCCGTCGTGGGCGATGGCTTGCGCGAGTTGCCGCGTGGCCTCGCCGAACCGGGGCCACTCGAGCACTTCGCGTTCCTCAGTCATGAGTCCACGCTATCCGCCTCTGGATGGGGATAGCATCCGTTCATGTCGATGGTGCGTGGCAAGGCTGGGGCAATCACTTTCGGTCTCGTGGGTTACCTGTTCCTGGTCGAGCTCGTGAGCGGGGTGCTGCAGGGGTACTACGTGCCGCTCATCCCCGACCTCGTCGAGCATCTGGGCATCCACGACTCCGATTTCAACTGGTTCGAGGCCGCCCAACTGCTCTTGAGTGCGATCGTCGTGCCGATTCTCGCGAAGCTCGGCGACATGTACGGGCACAAGCGCATCCTGCTGGTGTCGACCGTGCTGACTGCGGCCGCGACCTGGTGGCTGGCATTCACCGGCGACTTCACGACCTTCCTCATCGCGTGGGCGCTTCAGGGCTTCTACGTCGTATGGCTGCCGCTCGAAGTCGCCCTCATCTTCGACCGCGGACGCGTGACCGGTCGGGGAGCCTCCCAGACGCGTCGCGCGGCCGGATACCTCGTCGTCGCTCTCGAGGCCGGCGCGATCATCGGCGCCCTCGGCGGGGGCCGCGTGTTCACTGCGCTGGGCGGCAACGTGCAGACGACGCTCATGGTGCCCGCGATCGCCGTCACGCTCGTCTTCTTCGCGATCCTCTTCGGCGTGCCCGAGTCGAAGCCGCTCCCGGGCCGCTCGCTCGACCTGTGGGGCTTCGTGCTGCTCACGATCGGGCTACTGACGATCACATCGGGCCTGACCTTCCTGCGGATCAACGGGCCGGGCACCTGGTGGGTCTACGTGCTCATGGTCGTCGGCCTGCTCACGTTCGTGCCGTGGAGCCGTTACGAGTTGCGGCAGAAGGATCCGGCGATCGACCTGCGCGTGCTCCGGCAGCCGACGATGTGGCCCGTGCAGCTCACTGCGGGACTCGTGGGCATCAGCCTCCTGGGCGCCCAGGCACCCCTCGCCACGTTTGCCGGCACCGATCCGGTCAACGGCTACGGCCTCGGCATGGAGGCCGACGAAATCTCCTACATCATCGGGGCCTACCTCGTCTCCATGATCGTCGGGGCCCTGCTGTTCCCGCGCCTGTCGAAGTGGACGAGTCCGCGCGTCGCCCTCATCGTCGCGACCTTCTTCGTCGCGACGGGATACCTGCTGTTCCTGCCCAACCATTCGACCGTCGCCGGCACGTTCGTGAACATGGCGATCGCGGGCATCGGCTCGGGCGCGCTCGTGGGCGCGCTGCCCTCGGCGGCGGCGGCCGCCGCACCGCGCGGCCAGACGGGAATCGCGACGGCCCTCACGAACACGACGAAGACGATCGGCGGCTCGTTCGCGTCGGCGGTCTTCGCCATTGTGCTCGCCGCCGGTGCCGCCACGGCGGTCACCGCTACCGCGTCGAGCCTTCTGGGCTACATGACGGTCTTCGCCATCTGCGGCATCGGCGCCCTGGTCGCCGCCGTGCTGCTCTTCCTCGTGCCCAAGCTCGCGTTCGCCGACGTCGACGACCTCGCGGATGTACCGCTCGAGGATGCATTGCTCGAGGATCCCGTCGAGAATTAGGGCATGGATCACGACGAGGTTCGACGCCGATTTGCCCTACTGACCAGCGCTCAGATCGCGGACGGATGCCTGCGGGCCGACGTGCCCGTGCGATGCGGTCCCGCGGCCATCAGGGCCATCACGCCGGGCAGCCTCCTAGCAGGCCGGGCGCTCCCCGCGCGCCACTCGGGCAGCGTCGATGTGTTCCTCGAGGCGCTCGCGGGCTCAGAGCCCGGCGACGTGCTCGTCGTGGACAACGGCGGGCGACTCGACGAGAGCTGCGTCGGCGACCTCATGGCGCTGGAGACCCTCTCGGCCGGGCTCGAAGGGATCGTGATCTGGGGACTGCACCGCGACACGGCGGAAGTGCGCGCGATCGACATCCCGCTCTTCAGCCTCGGATCACTGCCGACGGGCCCACTGCGCCTCGACCCTCGGCCGGAGGACGCGCTCACCTCGGCGAGCGTGGGCGAGTGGATCGTCACTCGCGACGACATCGTGTTCGCCGACGAGGACGGCGTCGTCTTCGTGCCCGCGGACCGCGTCGACGACGTGCTCGACCATGCCGAGACGATCCGCGCGACCGAGGGGCGCCAGGCGGAGCTCATCCGGGAGGGTACGACGCTGAGGCAGCAGGTGCGCTTCGACGACTACCTCGCGGCGCGGGCAACCTCCCCTGCACTCACGTTCCGCGAGCACTTGCGCACGGTCGGCGGGGAGATCGAGGTCTAGAGCCTCGGTTTCAGCTCGCCGCGCACGACCTTGTGCTGGGCGGCCTGCGCCACCGGGCGCACGGTGAGGTGCTCGATGCTGACGTGATGCGGCAGCTCCAGGGCGCCGACGATCGTGATCGCGATATCCTCGGCCGTGAGCGGCTCCTGAACGTCGTGGTAGACCTTGTCGGCCGCGCTCTTGTCGCCGCCGAAGCGGTTAAGGGAGAACTCCTCCGTCGCGACCATGCCGGGGGCGATGTCGATGACCCGGATGGGCTCGCCGGCGAGTTCGAGCCGCAGCACGCCGACCAGGGCCCGCTCCGCGAACTTCGCGGCGTTGTACCCGCCGCCACCCTCGTAGGTCACGTAGCCGGCGACCGAGGTGACGGTCAGGATGTCCGCGCTCGTGCCCGGCGTCCAGCTCTTGCGCAAGAGCGGCAGCATCGCACTCGTGACGCGCTTAGTACCCAGCACGTTCACGTCGAACATCCACTGCCAGTCCTCGGGCCGGCTCTCCTCGACGGATTCCATGCCGCGCGCGCCGCCCGCGTTGTTGACGAGGGCGTGCACGGGCCCGAGCCCGTCCACGAACGCGGCGAGAGCATCCACGTCGCTTTGGTTCGTCACATCGGCGACGAAGACGTCGGCCCCCGTCTCGGCCGCGAGCGCCTCGAGGCGGTCCTGCCGGCGTGCGACGCCCACAACTTGCCAGTCGTGTTCACGCAGCAGGCGAACGGTCGCCGCTCCGATCCCAGAGCTTGCACCTGTCACCACTGCGCGTCGAGCCGTCATTGCTTAAAAGTAGCGCCGTTAGGGTGAAGGTAATGACCGACGCGATCGCCCCCACCACGCGGCCCACCGCGATCCCCCGACGCCGCGTGCCCTTCTGGGACAACGCGCGCTTCGCCGCCGTCACGCTCGTCGTGATCGGCCACGGAATCCAGCGCCTCACCTACGACTCCGACAACGCGCTCATCGTCTACCTGTTCATCTATGCCTTCCACATGCCCGCGTTCGCGATGATCAGCGGATACTTCTCGAAGGCGAGCCCGCCGAGCTCGCGGCAGATGCTCAAGGTGCTCACAGACATCCTGCTGCCGTACTTCATCATGGAGACGATCTGGACGCTCGTGCAGTTCGTCGTCGAAGGTAAGCAGGAGTTCAACCCGACGCAGCCGAGTTGGACGCTGTGGTTCCTGCTCGCGCTCGGCATCTTCCGGCTGATTTTGCCCTACCTCGCACTCGTGCGCTGGCCGCTGTTCTTGTCCGTCGCGCTCTCGGTGGGAGTGGGCTACCTCAGCAATGTCGACAGTACGTTCTCGCTCTCACGCGCGATCGGCATCATGCCGTTCTTCGTTCTCGGCTGGAAGGTGCGGCAGTGGGGCCTCGTCGATCGCTGGCGCGCGGCCGAGCGGGTCACGTGGTGGGTGCGCGGCGCCGCGGTCGTCGTGCTGGCCGCGTGGCTGGTCGTGGTGATCGTCTTCATCGACGAGTTTCGGGCGATCGACCTGCGGTTCTGGTTCTTCTACGACGACTCGTACCAGGGCCTCGGCGAGAGCGAGTGGTGGGCGGGGCTCGTGAGGCTCGGCCTCATCCTGCTCGCCGTCGTGCTCAGCCTCGCGTTCTTCGCGCTCATACCCCGCTCCGAGACCTGGATGACCGGCTTCGGCCAGTCGACGATGTACATCTACCTGCTCCACAGCTTCGTTCTCTACCCGATCCGCGAGACGGGAATCCTCACAGGCGAGCACTCCTCGGCGATGTGGCTCCTGAGCATGGTTCTCGCCTGCATCGGCATCTCGATCGCGCTCTCGAGCCCCATCGTCAGGCGGATCTTCCGTCCCCTGGTCGAACCCAAGCCGAAGTGGCTGTTCATCGAGCTCGACGAGCGACCCTCGCGCACCGACCCCACCGGATCGCGGCGCGACCGCAGCCGCTAGTGCAGGCTCACTCGCTTGGGCAGGGTGAAGACGAGGCCGAACGCGGCGACCGCAAAAGCCGCGCTCGTGCCGAGCGCTAGTGCCGCGGCCGGTCCGAAGGCGCCGGGCAGGTCGGCCGGGCCGGTGATGGGCCCGATGTTGCCGAACAGCACGCTGCCGATCACGGCGATGCCGATGGCGGCGCCGATGCGCTGCATGGTGCCGATCACACCGCTCGCGGCTCCCGCCTCGGAACGGTCGACGGTCGCGACGATGAATCTCGCGTTGGGGGCGATGAACATTCCGCTGCCGAGCCCCGCCACGAGAAGCGGACCGAGCAGTTGCCAGCTGGTCAGCTCGGCCGTCGGTACTAACAGCAGCACGAGCCACAGCGCGATGAGCCCGAGTGCAACGAGGCCGACGCCGATCACGAGCACCGTGCGGCCGAGGCGCTGGGCGAGTCGGTCGCTCTGCGACGCGCCCACGATGCTGCCAATCGCGAACGGCACCGAGACGAGGCCGGATTCGAGCGCCGTGTGGCCGAGGCCGGCCTGCCACAGGATCGAGATCGTGAAGAAGATGCTCGTGAACGCCGCGAAATAGACGAGCGCGAGAATCGTGCCGCCCGTGAAGGCGGGGTGCGAGAAGAGGTGCGGCGGAACGAGCGGCTCAATGTTGCGGGCAGCGAGCCGCCTCTCCCAGAAGGCGAAGAGCACGAGCAGCACGATGCCGCCCGCGAGCGAAAGGTACGTCCAGAGCGGCCAGCCCTCATCCTCGCCCTGGATGAGCGGCACGAGCAGGGCGACGAGCGCCGTGGAGACGAGGAGCAGGCCGACGAGGTCGGTGGAGGCACGCTTGCCCTCCGACCCGGACGGGAGCAGGAACGCCGCGGCGATAAGCGCGAGCACCCCGATGGGCAGGTTCACGGCGAAGATCCAGCGCCATCCGGTCTCTTCGCCGAGCGCCTCGATGAGCAGTCCACCTACGACGGGGCCGAGGGCCGCCGAAATGCCGATCACGGCGCCCATAATGGCGAACGCCTTGCCGCGCTTCTGGGGCGCGAAGAGCAATTGGATGAACGCCGTGACGGGCGGGAAGAAGATACCGCCGCCGAGGCCCTGCACGACTCGCGCGACGATGAGCTGCGTGCTGTCCTGTGCGAGACCGCACGCGACGCTCGCCGCGGTGAAGAGGGCGAGTCCCGCGAAGAAGACCCACTTGTGCCCGAAGCGGTCGCCGATGCGCCCGGCCGGAATGAGAGAGAGGCCGAATGCGAGCGCATAGCCCGAGATGATCCACGAGAGCGTCGCCTCGGAGGCATCGAGGCTCGTGCGGATGGTGGGAAGCGCGACGTTGACGATCGTGGTGTCGAGCAGTGACATGAACATGCCGGCGAGCAGCACAGCGAGAGCGAGAGCCGCCCGACGCGGTGTCGCTGTGACAGGGCTGGATACGCTGCTCTGGTTCGTTCCGGTCATCTGGCTCATTCTGGTCGTGCCCTTCTGGATTTCTCGTCTTCGGTGATGTCATGCAGCGTGACGAGAAGGCTCTCGTGCCACTCGATCTCCGCTCGCAGGCGCACGGCCTGGTGGCGCATCACGTGCCGCTCCATGACGGTGAGGTACTGGGTGATCGCTGCCACGTGCGCCTCGGTGCTCTCCAGTAGCGTTCGAAGCTTCCGCAATCGGGAGTCGATCGTCTCACCGAGGCGATCGACGTCATCCGGGCCGAGCCGGGCGAATGCGAGATCCACGGGATCCGGTCGCAATCCGACATGGTCGAGGGTGGTCTGCCGAATCGAGCCGAGAGCCTCTCGACCCGCTGCCGTGATCTCGTAGACCTGGCGCTCAGGGTAGTTTCCCTCGCGCTCGGTGCGAAGCTCGTGGATGAGCCCCTCTGCCGCGAGTCGCTTGAGCACTCCGTAGATCGCGCCGACCGCGAGGTCGGCCCACATGTCGATGTGCTCTTCTTCGGCGAGGAGCCGCAGCGCGTGTCCGTGCATGGCGCCGCGCTCCTCGAGGGAGCCAAGCACGAAGAGACGGATCGCAGACACGTCGAGTACTCTCGCATGAGTAGTCACGCGTGTCAATTCGCGAATTACGCTGTATGTCGACTTCCGTTGCCGGGCAGGTAAGCCCTGCCTAAGCTCGCACAAGACGGGGGGAACCACCCGCCTCTCGCAGTTCTTAACAAGGAGCACACATGTCCGACTGGAAGTTCGAAACCAAGCAGGTGCATTCGGGCGCCAAGCCAGATCCCACCACGAACGCACGAGCGACCCCGATCTACAAGACGACGTCATACGTGTTCAACAGCACCGCGCACGCTCAGAACCTGTTCGCACTCGCGGAGTTCGGCAACATCTACACGCGCCTCATGAACCCCACTACCGATGTCGTCGAGCAGCGGGTCGCCGCGCTCGAGGGCGGCACCGCGGCGCTCGCCGTGGCATCCGGCTCGTCGGCGATCACCTACGCCGTGCTCAACATCGCGAACTCGGGCGACCACATCGTCTCCTCCTCGTCGATCTACGGCGGCACCTACAACCTGTTCAAGTACACGCTCGCGCGACTCGGCATCGAGGTCACCTTCGTCGAGAACCAGGATGACGAGGCCGAGTGGGCAGCCGCCGTGCGACCCAACACCAAGCTCTTCTTCGCGGAGACCATCGGTAACCCGAAGATCAACATCCTGGACATCGAGAAGGTCGCCGAGGTGGCCCACAGCAACAACCTGCCGCTCATCGTCGACAACACGATCGCGACGCCGTACCTCATCCGCCCGTTCGAATTCGGCGCCGACGTCGTCGTGCACTCGGCCACCAAGTTCCTCGGCGGCCACGGCACGGTCATCGCCGGTGTCATCGTCGACGGCGGAAAGTTCGCGTGGTCGAAGAACGTCGACAAGTTCCCCGGGCTCACCGAACCCGACCCGAGCTACCACGGCGCGAGCTACACGACGGTGCTGGGCGACGCGATCGCGTACATCATCAAGATCCGCGTGCAGTTGCTTCGCGACACGGGTGCTGCGCTCTCCCCCGACAGCGCATTCGCGCTCATCCAGGGCATCGAGACGCTCAGCCTGCGCATCGAGCGTCACGTACAGAACACCCAAGAGATCGCCGAGTGGCTCGAGAACCACCCGGACGTCGCTTCGGTCAACTACTCGGGCCTGCCCTCGAGCCCCTGGTACGCCGCGGCCAACAAGTACGCGCCCAAGGGGGTCGGGGCCGTGGTCTCGTTCGAACTCAAGGGCGGTGTCGAAGCGGGTCGTGCTCTCGTCGAGAACGTCGAGTTGTTCAGCCACCTCGCCAACATCGGTGACGTGCGCAGCCTCATCATCCACCCGGCGTCGACCACCCACTCGCAGCTCACGCCGGAGCAACAGCTCACCACGGGTGTCACTCCCGGTCTCGTGCGTCTCTCGGTGGGAATCGAGAACGTCGATGACCTGAAGGCCGACCTCCAGGCCGGGTTCGATGCCGCGCGCAAGGTCACAGCAGCGGCAGCAGCGAGCGCCTAGGCTCGTGCCGCTGGAGGGCCCCTGCGTTGTAATAAACGCAGGGGCCCTTCGTTTATTGGGGATACTTGACCAGACATGGACTGGCAGACACCCGAGGACACCGTGCCCTCGGCCTTCATCACGGAGGCCAACGCACGTTCGGTACTCGGCAAGCCGCCGGCAACAGGTGCATGGCGTGAGGGTGACCCGCCCGGCGACCGGCAGTTCGTGTCCATCGGTGCCCTCTCGCTCGAGCGCGGCGGCGAATTGCCCTCTGTTCGAGTCGCCTACGAGACGTTCGGCGAACTCAACGCCGCGGGTTCCAACGCGATCCTCATCGTGCATGCGCTCACCGGCGACAGCCATGTCATCGGGGATCCCGGGCCCGGGCATCCGACCGGTGGGTGGTGGTCCGGACTCGTCGGACCGGGCCGCGCAATCGACACCAATCGCTGGTTCGTCGTCGCGCCGAACATGCTCGGCGGGTGCCAGGGCACGACCGGCCCCGCCTCGCACGCCCCCGACGGGGCCGAATGGGGCTCGCGCTTTCCGTTCGTGACGATCCGCGACCAGGTTGCCGTGCAACACGCACTCACCGATGCCCTCGGCCTCGAGCGCTGGGCGGCCGTCATTGGCGGCTCCATGGGCGGCATGCAGTCACTCGAGTGGGCGGTCAGCTACCCCGACCGCCTCGAGCGCGTCGCCGTACTCGCGGCTCCCGCCCTGTCGAACGCCGACCAGATCGCGCTCAACTCCGTGCAGCTCGAGGCGATACGCACCGACCCGGCGTACGCGGACGGCAACTACTACGACGCGGCGGACGGCGACGGGCCGCACCGGGGGCTCGCCCTCGCCCGCCGCATGGCCCTCCTCAACTACCGCTCCCCCACCGAGCTCAACGACCGGTTCGAGCGCAGTTGGCAGAGCGGCGTCAGCCCCCTGGGTGGCGGCGGCCGATACGCGGTCGAGAGCTACCTCGACTACCACGGCAACAAGTTCACCAGGCGATTCGACGCGAACAGCTACATCACGCTCGTCGACGCGATGAACTCGCATGACGTCGGGCGCGGTCGCGGTGGCACGGCGGAGGCCCTGTCTCGAATCACGGCGCAGGCCCTCATCCTCGGAATCGACAGCGACAGGCTCTTCCCCGTGCCCGACCAGCGGGTGATTGCCTCCCACGCTCCGGGCAACATCGACGGTAAAGTCCCCCACGTGATCAACTCGCAATTCGGCCACGACGGTTTCCTCATCGAGGATCGCGTGGTCGGAGCGCAGATCGATAGGCTGTTGAACAGCTGAGCATAGCTCGCGAGCCCCGATATACTGCTCGGGGCTACTCCAGGGGGTGGAATGACGGGCAGGGTCATCCGCATCGCCGTGCTCGACGACCACCTGCTCGTCGCGGAAGGCCTCGCATCAGTGCTCGCGAGCGATGACGTCGAGGTCGCGGTCACGGCGTCGGCGTGGGCCGATCTCGTCGCGAATCCTGCGATGCCCGTGGATGTCGCGGTGCTCGACCTCCACCTCAACGACGGCATCCTCATCTCCACGAAGGTGCGCGCGCTCAACACGATGGGAACGGCCGCCGTCGTCATCAGTCGGCACGCCGACGCCGCCTCGGTGAACTCCGCCCTGGCCGCGGGCGCACTTGCTTTCGTCGCCAAGGCCGATTCCACCGCGGAACTCACTCGGGCAATCCGTGCAGCCGCCGCCGGTGAGATCTACGTGGCCGACCACCACGCGAGTGTCGTCGCGACGTCATCGGCGACCCCGGATCCCGGGCTCGGCCGCCAGGAGGAGCGTGCGCTCGTGCTCTATGCGAGCGGACTCTCGATCCGCGAGGTCGCGGCCGACATGAATACGACCGAGGAGACGGTCAAGTCGTACATCAAACGCGGCCGCCGCAAGTACCGCGACGTGGGCGTCGACATCGGCACGCGCATCCTGCTGCGCAAGCACGCGGTTCGCGAAGGCTGGCTCACCCCTGAAGCAACGGCGGGCTGACCGGCGATAATCGAGCATGACGAAACGGCTCGTGGCCCTTCTCGGCCTCCTCGTGCTCGCCCTCACGGGGTGCGCCGGGCCGGTCTCGGCACCACTGCCCGACGGCGTCACGGCTTCGCTGTTCCAGAACCGGTTCGACTACAGCCTCCGGCAGATCGAGATCAAGGTCGTCAACGGCTCCACGAATCCACTCACGGTGACCCGTGCCTCGCTCGAGTCCAATCGCTTCGCCGAGCCGGCCGTGTGGGATCGCCCGCAACTGATCCCGGCAGGATCGGCTAGGGACCTCAAGGTCGTACTTGCACGTCCCGTGTGCGACGGCCGCGAGGCTACTGTCGCGGTGGACCTCGACTTCGAGCTCGTCGACGGCACCGCGGGCACGGCCACAATCATGCCGACCGACGAGACCGGCCGCATCGAGGTGAACAACGAGTTGGACTGCCTGGGTATCTCGGTAGCCGAGATCGCGACGATCGCCCCGCCGGGCACCGCGCGCTGGACACCGGGGGCGCACGCTCCCGCGATCGTCGACATCGCGGTCACACCGACCGGCGCATCGGGCCAACTCACCATCCAGCAGGCGAAGGGCACGGTGCTGCTCGGCCTCGTCGACGAGACCGGGGCCGCCATCACGACGCAGCCGCTCGATCTCGTCGTCGACGCCTCGGCGGGCGCCACGGTCATCCGCCTCCGGCTCGTGCCGAGCCGCTGCGATCCGCACGCCGTCGCCGAGGACAAACGGGGAACGTTCTTTCCCCTCGATGTGTCGACGGATGACGGCCGCTCGGGCACGATCTACGTGGGCGTGAGCGACGCGGTGCGCGGGAGTCTCTACGAGTTCTTCTCGGACTACTGCGGCCTGCCCTGAGGCGCCCGCCCGTTAACGAGGGAGGGGCCGCAACTCGTGCTGCGGCCCCGTGCAGACCCCCCGGTCGGTACCTGTATCCGTACCTGCCGGCGTAGTCGGGTGTAACGCCGATCCGGATGCGCGCTAGGGCAACGCTCCCGGTTCAGTTGATGTGGCGGCACAATGGTGGTGCGCCCCTCTGTTCTATTGACTGTACCGTGCAGAATCCACGGAATTCGTGCGGTGAGGCACCCCCACTTCTGGGGCGGCGTATGGAAACATGGCGGCACAATGGATCTCATAGCCAAGGAGCGCGACCGGCTCCTTCAACGCACCGCGCGTGTGTACGGTTTGAGTTTCACGATCGTGTCGATCATCTGCCTGAGCATCCCCGGCGCTGTCGGCACGATTCCCTACCTCGTGAGCCTGCCGTTGTACGCGATTATCGCGTTCTGCCAGTACCGCCTCGGTGACAGCCGATCGCTGTTGTGGATCCTGCCCGCCTTTGTCGCCGGTCTCGGGATCATCGTCATGGTCGCCCTCTTCGGCGACGGTCCGAGTCAGGCCGGAGTGTCCGCCGTCGCCCAACTTGCTGCCGCGTCGCTCGCGTCGATGGCCATCGTGCTCACGACCGAACCGCTGCGGCGCGTCATCCTCGGGGCCGCATTCATCGCCGTCGGCGTTACCACCACCGTGCTGTACGCGCCGTTCCAGGCGCCGGCCCGCACGATCGCGCTGATCGTGCTGGGGTGGACGCTCGCGACCATCATCGGCTTCTGGATCAGCGCAGGGGTGCCTCAAGCGGCGCGGCGCATCGCGAGCATCGGCCGGGCCCACCGGGCGGAGCGGCAGGCGAGCGAGACGGAGGCCCAGCGCCGCCAGGGTGCCCGCCTCCTCCACGACACGGTGCTCGCGACGCTCACCCTCCTCGCGCACTCCGGGGTGGGCGTCGAGCCCGACGCGCTGCGGCAGCAGGCGGCGGACGACGCCAGACTGTTGCGCCAGCTGCGCCTCGGCGCGACGCCCGCGCCGCAGTCCTCGGGTGTGTACAACCTCGAGGGCAGCGAGGAGACTGTGCTCGGCACGACCCTCGAGTCCGTCAAGCAGCGCTTCGGGCGCATGGGCCTCGAGGTCAGCTGGCACGGTACCGGCCAGGTGCTGCTGCCCAGTGAAGTGCTCGACGCCTTCCTGCTCGCCCTCGCCGAGTGCCTTGAGAACGTGCGCCGGCACTCGGGCGTCACCGAGGCGCACGTCACGATCACGGATGACGAGACGATGGTGCGCGCGATGATCACCGATTCCGGCGTCGGCTTCACTCTCGACGATGTGGACTCGGCCCGTCTCGGGTTCAAGGAGTCCGTCGTCGGGCGGCTCAAGGAGGTCGGCGGCAAGGCCCGACTCTTCTCGGCTCCCGGCTCGGGAACGACGGTCGTGCTGGAGGTGCCGCGATGAGCTACGCACCCCCGGAGGAGAACACCCTCGGCGTCGTTGTGGGCGGTAAGCCGCGGCGCCGGGAGGCGGACGCGACGCGACGCGTCATCCGCGCGGCCACCCCACGCCGTGCGAGCCTCGGCACAGGGTTCATCGGCATTGGCGCCGCCGTCGTGTGCGGCCTGCGCGCGATCTACGGTTTCGTGTGGTTCATCGGCCAGTGGGGCACCTACCCCGATCCGCTGCCCGCCGCGGCAGGGTGGGCTGTACTCATCACGGTGCTCGTCGCCACCTTCGCGGTCTCGCGCGTCATGGGGCAACTGCCGGACTGGATGTTCGCGATCTTCCTCACGGGACTTGCGGCGGCCACCGCGCTCGACCTGTACGCCATCTGGCCGCTCCACGACATCGGTCGCAACGCGACTGCCGCGGTGACCGCGGGCATGGCGCTCATCGTCGTCATCACCCTGAGGCGCTCGCTCGACGTCCTCATCTCGGCAGCCGTGCTCGGTGCGACGCTCGCGACCGCCATGGTGCTGAACTCGAACCTCGGACCCGACGATCTCGCGCCCCAGGTGACGACCCTCGCGTTCGCCGTACTGCCCGCCGTGATCGGCGTCGTCGTCGTACGGGGTTTCCGGCGCCTCGTGCAGGTCGAACTCGACCGCGTGCTCGTGCAAAGCACGGTGTCGGCACCGCGCTTCGCGGTCGGCATGATGGCCTCCGAGGAGCTTGCGCGACTCGACCTCGCGGCCGAGGAACTGCTCGACTCGGTTGCCACCGGCAAGACCAAGCTCCCGCTCGATCCCAAGACGGCGTCGACAGCCGCATCCCTCGCGACCGAACTACGGCTGCATCTCATCGAGGGTCGGCGTGAGACGTGGCTGTACCACGCGATCACCGAATCCGACCTGCTCGGCAAGGCGGTGACGCTCACCGACAAGGGAAGCCTCGCGGGCCTCCTCGATCCGCAGCAGCGCGACGGACTGCTCTCGACGGCGTGGCTGCTCGTGAGCGACACTGTCAAGAGCGGGCAGGGCCGCACCGTGCAGATCGCGGTGGGACCGGCCACGAACTCGGTCGAGACTCCCCAGGGGCGACGCATCAGCATCCCGATCATCATCACCACGACGGGTGTGGCACGCAATCGGGTCGACCCGGCCACGTGGGAAGCCATCCGCAAAGTGGGCAAGTACAGCGACTCCACCCAGAACTCGAGCCTGCGGGTCGACATCGAATGTCTCGTCGACAACCCCGCCGACCAGTGACAATGGACAACAGCATCGTGACACACAGCACCGTGAACAAGGGAACCGATCGTGACTGACAGCTCTGACAGCTCTGACCGCATCCGGCTCGCACTCGTCGACGACCACCGCATGCTCCTCGGTGCATTGACCGAGTGGATCCGCAACGCCGCGAGTGACATCAACATGGTCGCCGCCGTGCCAACCTGGCCTGAGCTCATCACGCACCCCGAGTTCCCCGTCGACGTCGTGCTGCTCGACCTCGACCTCAAAGACAACATCCCGATCTCGCTCAAGATCAACACGCTCAAGACGACGGGCGTGAAGGTCGTGCTCATGAGCACGTACTCCGAGCCCAACGTCGTGCGCGAGGCGCTCGGTGCCGGCGCGCTCGGCTATCTGGTGAAGAGCGAGGATGCCGGAATGATCGTCGAGGCGATCCGCGCGGCTGCTAAGGGCGAATCCTTCGTCTCCGCCGAACTGGACCTCGCGCTCAACGCCGGCGAGGTGGGCGGCTCACCCAAGCTCAGCGCCCAGGAGCGTCGCGTCATGGCTCTCTACGGCGGCGGCGAGCCCGTGAAGGCCGTTGCGTTCCAGTTGAGCATTTCCGAGGAGACCGCCAAGAGCTACCTCAAGCGAATTCGCGAGAAGTACCGCGTCGCCGGGTTCGATGTCGGCACGAAGGTGGCGCTACGCAAGCGAGCGATCGAGGACGGCATCCTCGTCGAGTCGGACATCCCCCGCAGCTTCTGATCCGGTGGTCCGCTTCGCCGTCGCGCGCTGCAGGCTGACGCCCACGAGCGCGAGGGCCACCCCCGGCACGCACAGCACGAGGCCCACCCAGGTGGGCGAGAGGTATCCGAGCCCGGCGGCGATCGTCACGCCGCCGAGGTAGGCGCCGATGCTGTTGCCGATGTTGAGGGCCGAGTGGTTGATGGCGGCGGCGAGCGTCTGGCTGTCGCCCGCGACATCCATGAGTCTCGTCTGGATCGCCGGTGAGAGGGCCGACGCCGCGGCAGCGACGAGGAATACGAAAACGAACAGGGCGGGGGGCCACTGGGCGGTCAGGGCGAGGCCCGCGAGCGAGACCGCGAACAGCCCGAAGCACACGAACATCGAGCCCATGATGCTGTGGTCGGCCGCCCGCCCACCCACGAGATTGCCGATGGTCATGCCGATTCCCGCCGCGACGAGCACGAACGGCAGGGTGGCCGCGCTCAGCCCGGTGACGTTGGTGACGACTGGCGAGATGTAGGTGTACACCGCGAAGAACCCACCGAAGCCGAGGGCTCCGACGAGGAGGGTGAGCCAGACCTGCGGGCGAGCGAACGCGCCCAGTTCGCGTCGCATTGTCGCGGCGGCGTCCCCCGGCTGAAGCGGCACGACGAGCCAGACGGCGACGAGAGTGAGCACGAACACGAGAGCGACTACGAGGTAGGCGACGCGCCATCCGGCCTGCTGGCCGAGGAACGTGATCGCCGGAACGCCCACGACGTTGGCGATGGTGAGGCCGGAGAGCACGAGTGCGACGCCGCGACCGCGCTTGCCTGGGCCCATGAGCGACGCCGCGACGAGAGCAGCGATGCCGAAGTAGGCGCCGTGCGGCAGGGCAGCGATGAATCGCGCCGCGAGCACGAGACCGAAGGTCGGCAGCAGAGCGGATGCGACGGTGCCGACCGCGAAGACGGCCACGCACGCGAGCAGCAGTTGCTTGCGCGGAAACCTCGCCGCGAGCGCGGCGATCGTGGGTGCCCCGACGACGACCCCGAGCGCGTAGGCGGAGATGAGCCAGCCCGCTTGCGCGTTGGCGCGCTCGTGGGAGACCGCCCACAACTCGGGCAGGAGGTCGGCCGCGAGGTTCGGCAGCAGCCCCATCGCGACGAATTCGGTGAGTCCGATGCCGAAGCCGCCGAGAGCGAGAGCGAGAAGAGCGAGGCGCACGCGCGCGGGAGACAGTGCCATGGAAGCCGATCGGTGAGGCGGGACAGGATCGCTCACCCTCGAGCCGCACCAATTCTACGACCAGCTCGCTCGGCGCTCACGACGCCTTCGACACAGACGCTGACGACGCAGACACTGAAAGCTAGTCGGACTCCTCGAGCGCCCGCTCGAGCCGCGCGACCTTTCCTGTCAGTTCGCCGGAATAACCGGGCCGGATGTCGGCCTTGAGCACGAGGGAGACTCGCGGGCCGTAGGCGCCGACCGCGTCCGTGGCACGACGAATCACGTCGAATACCTCGTCCCACTCCCCCTCGATGGTCGTGAACATGGCGTCGGTGTGATTGGGCAGGCCCGATTCCCGCACGATCTTCACCGCGGCGGCGACCGCCTCGTGCACCGAATCCGTACCATTGGCGCCCCCGCTTGGCGCTACTGAAAATGCGACGAGCATGTCTACTCCTTCTCCTCCACCAACTCGCGCCGGTGTTCGAGTGGCCACACCGATGGCAGCCAGATCTCATCAGGCTCATTGTCTCCGGCGGGCTTCGCCGTGACAACAGCGAATACGGCCCAGCCCAGGAGAACGAACAACAGGAGGTTGCGCACGGTGAGCACGCTGAGCATGAGGGGGTCGACGTTGAGCAGCGCGACGTACAGGTACGGGTAGATCACTTGCGTAAGCGCTGCGATCACGAGCCCGAGAATCGCGGGGATGCGGAAACTGCGCCCGTGCCCAGCAGCGCTCGTCGCGAGCCCGAGCACGATGGGCACAGCGAGCCAGGCGATGAACTGGGGTGAGCCGACCTTGTTGAAGGCGATGAGGGCGGTGACAAGCGCGAGGGCGAGGGGCGGCAGCAGGTCGCCGGCGTGCACGCCCGCCCGGTGTGCCTTCACTCCCAGCATCGCGATGACCGCGACCGCGAGCGCGAGGAGCGGCGTCATGATTGCGCTCGCGAGCTCCACGCCGGCGCCCTGCACCTGATACGTGAGGATCTGCTTGTCGTAGTACACGAACGTCAGCGGCTCCCGGACGATCGCCTGCCAGAGCCAGATGGTGGCGACGGGCGACTCGATCTGCAGCCCCCGGCCGGTCTGCTGGGTGATGAAACTGAGTACATTGCCGCCTCCGCCCAGCGCGAGGGCGACGACGAGGATGCCCGCAGACACGACAATCGCGCTAACGACGATGTGCACGCGCTCGCGCAGGGCAACGACCGCAGCGAGGAGGAGAGCAGCCGGCCAGATCTTGATCCACGTCGCGAGGGTGAGCACGACGGTGGCGGCGCGCGGCCGCGTCGCGAGCAGCGCGACGCCGACGAGTGCGAGGGGTACCGTGACGGAGTCGATGCGTCCGAGCGCGATGGGCCCGAGCAGGAGAAGGAACCCGACCCACCACCACGCCACGGCGATGCGCTCTCGCGACCGTCCCCATCCGGTGATGAATCCGAATGCGACGGCGTTGAGGATCATGACCATGGAGAGCCACGTGGCGGCGTACTGGTCGGGGCCGAACGCCGCCGCTGCGAGCATGGGCACGAGAGCGAGGATCGGGTACACCCACATGCTGTCGATGCCGACCCAGAACTGCGACTCGAGCGCTTGGTCGACCCAGAACTTGTAGACGATCGTGACGTCGCCGAGGGGAAGCCCGGGCGCGTAGAGATTGAGCAGGCCGAGCCACAGGTGGGCGAGCACGAACACCGCCCAGACCGTGATGGGACTGCGGATGACCGTGGCCGCGATGGTGCGCGCACGGCCCGACTGCGTCATGCAGCAAGCGTATCCCGGTAACAATTCGTGAAGATCCCACAGCTATGACACTTGCTGGAATGATGGATGCACACAGCCCTCCAAGGAGACAATCATGACTCGCAGGAACATCCTCCGCGCCGTCGCTGCCGCAGGCGCCGCCGCGATCGCGCTCTCGCTCGCCGCTTGCGCCCCGACAACCGGCCCGTCCGGTGACGCCGGTAGCGGCTACGTCACCGACGGCAAGCTCACCATCGGCACGGGCGAGCCCGCCTACTACCCGTGGGTCATCGATGATGCGCCCGAGTCGGGCGAGGGATTCGAGTCCGCGATCGCGTACGCCGTCGCCGACGAACTCGGCTTCGCGCCGGAAGACGTGGTGTGGGTGCGCACGACCTTCGATGAGGCGATCGCCCCGGGCGCCAAAGACTTCGACTTCAACCTGCAGCAGTTCTCGATCACCGACGAGCGCAGACAGAACGTCGACTTCAGCTCGCCGTACTACGAGACCACGCAGGTCGTCATTACGACGGAGACCTCGAAGGCGGCCTCGGCCACTTCGATCGCCGACCTCAAGGACCTGCTGATCGGCGCCCAGACGGGAACGACGAGCCTCGACGCAGTCGAGGAGCAGATCCAGCCGACCGCTGGCGCCCAGGTCTTCAACACGAACGACGACGCCAAGCTCGCTCTCGAGAGCGGAACCGTCGACGCGATCGTCGTCGACCTCCCGACCGCGTTCTACCTCACGGGCGTCGAGCTCACGGGCGGCCTCATCATCGGCCAGCTTCCCAGGCCCGACGGCAAGAGCGGCGACGAGTTCGGTCTCGTGCTCGCGAAGGACAGCCCCCTCACCGCCGAAGTCACCGCGGCGGTCGACGCACTGCGCGAGAGCGGAAAGCTGCAGGAGATCGCGGATGAGTGGCTCGCCGACGCGGCAGACGCTCCCGTCCTCCAGTAGTTTGCAGGTGTGACCACCCCGCACGACGACACGGCCCGGCAGCCCAGCTCAATCGAGCTCGGCCGCCGGGCCTTCCGCCGTCGCCAGGGCGTTCGTTCCGTGCTCATCAGCCTTGCGAGCACCCTCGCCCTCGCGATCCTCGCGTGGCTCACGATCGTGAACACCCCGGGCTGGGCGCGCGTGCAGCAGACCTTCTTCAATCCCGAGGTCGCCTGGGATGCGCTCCCCCGGGTGTGGGACGGGTTCCTGCTCAACATCCGTGTGCTGCTCTTCGCCGCCGTCGGCGTGCTCATCGTTAGCGTGCTCATCGCGGGCATCCGTACGCTCCGGGGACCCGTCTTCTTCCCCCTGCGCTCCCTCGCCGCGGGCTACACCGACCTGTTCCGCGGCATGCCGCTCATCATTACCCTCTACCTCGTCGGATTCGGCATCCCCGGGCTCATCGGCTCGGGCGGTCCACGCATCTCCTCCGAGGTGCTCGGCACGATCGCGCTCATCCTCACCTACTCGGCCTACGTGTCTGAGGTGTTCCGAGCCGGCATCGAGGCCGTGCATCCGTCACAGCGGCTCGCGGCTCGCTCGCTCGGACTCAGTCATGGCAAGTCCATGCGGCTGGTCATCCTGCCCCAGGCGGTGCGCAAGGTCACGCCGGCCCTCATGAACGACTTCGTCGCGATGCAGAAGGATGTCGGGCTCATCTCTGTGCTCGGAGCGGTCGACGCCGTGCGCGCGGCCCAGATCGAGACGAGCCATGCCTTCAACTTCACGCCCTACGTCGTGGCGGGATTGCTCTTCGTGCTCCTCGCGCTGCCGCTGATCAGGCTCACCGACTGGTACACGGCGCGATTGCGTGCTCGCGAGCAGATCGGCGGCATCGTATGACCGGCCTGCCCACGAGCGAAGTGCCCACGACCGAAGTGCTCAGGCTCGAGAACATCTGGAAGTCATTCGGAGACACCGATGTACTGCGCGGCATCGACCTGCAAGTGGACTCCCACGAGGTTGTGGCCCTCATCGGCGCGAGCGGCTCAGGCAAGTCGACGCTGCTGCGCACGATCAACCTGCTGGAGCGCATCGACGATGGGAGAGTCTGGCTCTCGGGCGTCGACATCAGCGACCCCGCCGTGAAAGCCGACGCCGTGCGGGCACGCATCGGGGTCGTGTTCCAGCACTACAACCTATTCCCGCACATGTCGGTGCTCGACAACGTGACCCTCGCCTCCCGCCACGTGCTCGGAGTGGCGCGGGAGACGGCGGAAGCGCACGGCCTCGAGCTGCTGGAGCGCATCGGGCTCGCCGCCCAGGCCCGGTCGTTCCCGGATCGCCTGTCGGGAGGCCAGCAGCAGCGCGCCGCGCTCGTGCGCGCGATCGCGACCAGCCCCGAATTGCTGCTGCTCGACGAGATCACGAGCGCTCTCGACCCTGAGCTGGTAGCCGAAGTGCTCGACCTCGTGCGCGAGCTCAAGGCCGAGGGCACCACGATCGTCATGGCGACCCACGAAATGGCGTTCGCACGGGATGTCGCGGATCGCGTGCTCTTCCTCGATCGCGGCGTCGTCGCGGAGGAGGGCACGCCCGCGCAAGTGTTCGGCAGCCCGCGCAACGAGCGCACGAGGGCGTTCCTGAGCCGCTTTACCGGCTGAACCGCTCGAGCAGTTCGCCGATCACCCCGGGGATCGCGGCCGCGAGATCGAGGATCGTGAACGGTCCGTTGCCACTCACTCGGGCGGCCGCGAGGCCGTGCAGCATCGCCGCGGTCGCGGCCAGTCGCGCGAGTTCGGCGGGGTCATCCGCAACCTGCTTCGCATGGGTCGCCACGAGGGCACCGAGGATGCCGCCGAGCGCGTCGCCCGCGCCCGCCGTTGCGAGCCACGTGGGCGCCGATCGCACCGTCAGTGACACCCCGGGACCGGCGACGTGGGTGGTGTGGCCCTTGAGCAGCACGGTCACGCCGAGCTTGTCGGCGGCCCGGCGCGCCCACGTCGCGGGGTCGCTCGACACGTCGACGCGGTCGACGTCGAGGAGCCGCGCGAACTCGCCCGCGTGCGGCGTGATGACCACGCGGCCTTCCGCACGGTGGTGGAGGTCGATCGCCCCACCGTCGAGTACGACAGGCACCGGCTGCTCGAGCGCGGCAGTCAGGGCTGCGAGGTCGAGGTCTAGGTGATCTATACCCGAACCCAGCAGCCAGGCCTGCACCCGACCGTTCGCCGTGACGGCCTCGGGACGCCGCTGCAGAACGAGGTCGGCCGCTCGCGACGGACCCAGATAGCGCACCATGCCGACGCCCGTGCGCAAAGCCGCCTCGACACCGAGCACGGCCGCGCCGGGGTACTGGTCGGATCCGGTGATCACGCCGAGCACACCCCGCGAGTACTTGTCGTCGCCCTCGCTGGGCACGGCGATGCACTGCGCCGCGTCATCCGCAGTCCACTCGGTGAAAGCCTCCACGACACTCACGATAGTTTGAGTGCGTGGCAATCAGCATCCCCGGCCGAGTCGTCGTCTTCGATTATGGGGAGGTGATCTCGCGGTCACCGGACGAGGTGGACCGCGCGGCGCTGCTCGCGGTCACCGGGTGCGAACCCGATGCCTTCTGGCGCAGCTACTGGCGGCACCGCGACGGCCTGGATCAAGGCACCACGAGCATCGTCGCCTACTGGGCGCTCGTCGCCGCAGACCTCGGGGTCACCTGGCGTGCCTCGACCGTGCACGCGCTGTGGATCGCCGACTTCCGTAGCTGGTGGAGCATCGAGCCCGCGACCCTCGATCTCATCGAAGAGCTGCACGAGGGCGGCACGAGGCTCGCGATCCTGTCCAACGCGGGCTTCGACTTCTCCAGCCCCTTCCGCGCGTCCCCCATGGCGTCATTCTTCGAGCGCGTGTTCGTGAGCGCCGAGATGGACTCGATCAAGCCCGATCCCGCCATTTACGGCGAGGTGGCCGACGAGCTGGGAATTCCGCTCGAGCGCATGGTGTTCATCGACAACAAGGCGGTCAACACCGATGCTGCCGCCGCCCTGGGCATCACTGCCCATCACTTCACGGGCGTTGACGGGCTCGGTGCCTTTCTCCGCTCGCTCGCCGCTTAGGAGACGATGTCTCACCTCTTCAGTCCCATAACCGTGCGCGGTCTCGAGATCCGCAACCGCCTGTGGGTCTCGCCAATGTGCCAGTACTCCGTCGAGCGCGAAGACGGCATTCCCGTGGACTGGCACCTCGTGCACCTCGGCTCATTCGCGCGCGGTGGCGCTGGGCTCGTCTTCACCGAGGCGACTGCCGTATCACCGGAGGGCCGCATCTCGCCGCAGGACACCGGCATCTGGAACGACGCCCAACGGGATGCCTGGACCCCCATCGCCGCGTTCGTGCGCGCGCAGGGCGCGGTCGCGGCAATCCAGCTCGCCCACGCCGGACGCAAGGCGTCAACCTTCCGGCCTTGGGCCGACCGGCATGGCACGGTGCCGGAATCGGCTGGCGGCTGGATGCCCGTCGCCCCGTCAGCCGTCGCATTCGCGGACTACATCACCCCCCGCGAGCTCGCCGTGACTGACCTCCCCGGAATCGTCGAGGACGTCGCCACCTCGGCCCGTCGCGCGATCGACGCGGGATTCCAGGTGATCGAGGTCCACGCGGCCCACGGCTACCTCCTGCACGAATTCCTCTCGCCGCTCTCCAACCTCCGCGACGACGAGTACGGCGGAAGCCTCGAGAACCGGGCCCGCCTCCTGCTCCAGATCGTGCGAGCGGTGCGGGCTGAGATCGGCGAGGCTCCGCCGCTGTTCGTGCGCTTCTCCGCGAGCGACTGGGCGGACGACGGCTGGGACGAGTACGAGACCGCGCAAGTCGCCGGCTGGGCGGCCGAAGCCGGCGCCGACTTCTTCGACGTCTCCTCCGGCGGTCTCGTACCGCACCAGGTCATCCCCCTCGAGCCCGGCTACCAGGTGCCGTTCGCGGACCACGTTCGGTCCGCCGCCGAAGTGTCGACGAGCGCCGTGGGGCTCATCACGCACGCGGAGCACGCGGAGCGCATCCTCGCCGGGGGAAGCGCTGACGCCATCATGATGGCGCGCGAGATGCTCCGTGACCCGCATTTCCCCTTGCGGGCGGCGCAGCAACTCGGCGACGACATCGACTACTGGCCGTCGCAGTACTCGAGGGCGCGCCTCTAGCGCGCTTGGGCAGCTGCTAGTTGCGCCGCGTCGCGTCCTGCACTTCGCCGACGAGCTCCTCGATGATGTCCTCCAGGAAGAGCACGCCCCTCGTCGCGCCGTTCTCGTCGAACGCCCGCGCGACGTGCACGCCCGAGCGCCGCATGGTCGCGAGGGCGTCCTCGAGGTCGGTACCCCGGAAGATCGAGATGAGCTGGCGAATCCTCTTCGGCGGCACCGGCTCGGTGTACTCGCCGTCGTCGAGATCGATCACGTCTTTGAGGTGGATGTAGCCGGTCGGCTCCCCCGAGGCGTCGACGAGGATGTACCGCGAGAAGCCGTGCTGCGCGACCGCACGCTCCACGTCGGCGGGAGTTGCGTCCTCCGGGAGGGTGACGAGCTTGTCGAGCGCGATCGCCACATCCCGCACCTTCTTGTCGGTGAACTCGAACGCGGCCATCAGGCCGCCCCTCGAGTCGAGCAGAACGCCCTCCCTGGTCGACTGGGCGACGATCGTCGCCACCTCGTCGAGGGTGAAGACGCTGTTCGCCTCGTCCTTCGGCTCAACCCGGAACAAGCGCAGCACGCCGCGGGTCATGGCGTTGAGCACGAAGATCACGGGCTTGAAGACCTGCGCGACGAAGACGAGCGGCGGCGCGAGGATGAGCGCCGCCCGGTCGGGCACCGAGAACGACAGATTCTTGGGCACCATCTCGCCGAGAACGACGTGGAGGAACGACACGAGCAGCAGCGCGATCACGAAACTGACCGTGCCGATGGCCTCCTCCGGCATGCCCGAGGCGTGCAGCGGGATCTCCAGGAGGTGGTGGATCGCCGGTTCGGAGACGTTGAGGATGAGCAGCGAGCACACGGTGATGCCGAGCTGGCTGGTCGCGAGCATGAGAGAGGCATGCTCCATCGCCCAGAGAGCGGTCTTGGCGGCCCGCGAACCGGCCTCGGCGCGCGGCTCGATCTGGGACCGGCGCGCGGAGATGACCGCGAACTCCGCACCCACGAAGAACGCGTTGGCGAGCAGCAGGATGCCGAGCCAGGCTATGCCCCAGTAGTCCATCAGCCCGCACCCCCCTCAGCGAGGTCGGGACTCGGTGTGAAGCGAACACGGTCGATCCGTCGGCCGTCGAGGCGCTCGATCCGGAACCGGCCCGCGTCGATCTCGACCTCGTCCCCGGTGACGGGAAGCCGACCGATCTCGCTCATGAGCCATCCCGCGACGGTCTCGTATGGCCCGTCCTCCGGCACCTTGACGCCCGTGCGCTCGAGGAGTTCGTCGGGGCGCAGGATGCCCGGGAACGTGAACCAGTCGCGGGAGCGCACCACGTCGGCCTTCGCCCGGTCGTGTTCATCGGACACCTCGCCGATGAGCTCCTCGACGAGATCCTCGAGGGTCGCAACTCCCGCGGTGCCGCCGTACTCGTCCACCACGATCGCCATCTGGTAACCCCGGCCACGGAGCTGGGCGAGCAGGGAATCGAGCCTCATCGTCTCGGGCACGCGCAGGGCATCCGATTGCAATGCCGACACGGGCACGTCGGAACGCTTCTCGCGCGGTACCGCCACCGCCTGCTTGACATGCACGATTCCCACGACGTCGTCGATCGAATCGTCGATAACGGGGAATCGGGAGAACCCGGTGCGCCTCGCGAGGTCGATCACGGCCTGCGCCGAATCGGTGCGGTCGACACTCGCCACTCGCGGCCGCGGCGTCATGACGTCTTGCGCGGTGTGGTCCGAGAACTCGAGCGTTCGCGCGAGCAGCGTCGCCGTGTCATGGTCGAGGCTGCCCTCCCTGGCTGACCTGCGTACGAGCGAGACGAGCTCCTCAGCCGATCGGGCGCCCGAGAGCTCTTCCCTGGGCTCGATGCCGAAGAGGCGGATTATGCCGTTGGCGGTGTTGTTGAGCAGGATCACGGCGGGCTTGAAGACGGCCGTGAATCCCACCTGGAAGGGGATCACGACCTTGCCGACCTGACGCGGAAGCGCGAGCGCGAGGTTCTGCGGCACGAGCTCGCCGATGATCATCGACAGCAGGGTTGCGATCGCGATGGCGACGATCGACGCCGTGACGCGAACCACCGGCTCTGGCAGGCCGATCGCCGCGAGCGGGGCCCCGAGCAGCGTGCTGATGGCCGGTTCGAGCGTGTAGCCCGTCAGAAGTGTGGTGATGGTGATGCCGAGCTGGGCGCTCGAGAGATGCGTTGACGTGCGCTTGAGCGCGGCGATCACGACCCCGAGTCGATGTTCACCCCGTGATTGGCGCACCTCGAGGTCGGAGCGGTCGAGATTGACCAGTGCGAACTCGGACGCGACGAAAAGCCCTGTGCCGATCGTGAGGAGCGTGCCGACGCCGAGCATGATCCACTCATACATGCGCGCCACCGGCACGGCGTCTAGAGGGAGGGTCGTCCATTATCCGCCTGAGTCTACAGAAGTTGCGCCCACGCACGCCGGTTCCGACGCGTCGCGAAGCGGCGGCCGTGCGGGTGGGACGTCACCACGACACCGGGAGCGCCTTGCCCTCCTCGTAGCCTGCCGCCGACTGGATGCCGACGAGAGCGCGTTCGTGGAACTCCGGCAGGGTCGTGGCGCCGGCGTAACTCAGCGAACTCCGCACGCCCGAGGTGATCATGTCGAGCAGGTCTTCGAGGGAGGGCCGTAGAGGATCGAGGTAGATCCTCGAACTCGAGATGCCCTCCGCGAAGAGCGTCTTGCGGGCGAGTTCGTACGGGTCGAGCCGATCGAAGCGCTCCTGCACCGCTTTCGTCGACGCCATGCCCCAGCTCTCCTTGTAGGCGCGGCCCTGTTCGTCGAGGGCGAGCGTGCCCGGCGCTTCGATCGTGCCGGCGAACCAGGATCCGATCATCACGGATGCCGCACCCGCCGCGAGCGCGAGCGCGACGTCGCGCGGGTACCGCACCCCGCCGTCTGCCCAGACGTGCGCGCCGAGCTCGCGCGCCGTCTCTGCCGTCTCCAGCACCGCCGAGAACTGCGGACGCCCGACGGCCGTCATCATGCGTGTCGTGCACATGGCACCAGGCCCGACGCCGACCTTCACGATCGTCGCGCCGGCGCCGACGAGGTCGCGCACGGCATCCGACGTCACGACGTTGCCGGCGGCGATGGGTAGCCCGAGGTCGAGGGACGCGACCGCCTCGATCGCGCGCACCATGCCGTCCTGGTGGCCGTGAGCCGTGTCGATGACGATGACGTCGACACCCGCGGCCGCGATCGCCCTGGCCTTGCCCGCGACATCACCGTTGATGCCGATGGCCGCGCCGACCACGAGACGCCCGGAGCGGTCGGCGGCGGGCGCGTAGAGCGTCGAGCGCAGGGCGCCCTTGCGGCTGAGCGTGCCCACGACCTTGCCCTCGTGCAGCACGGGGGCGAACTCGATGCCCGCAGCGACCATGAGATCGAACGCCGCGCGCGGGCCGTCGAGTTCGTCGACATCGATCGACGTGAGTCGGCCGCCCAGAAGGTCGCCGAGAGGCGCCTCGGGCATGGCCGTCGCCAGCCGCTCGGCCAGCACTACGCCGAGGAACTGCCCGTGATCGTCGTGCACGACGATGCCGTGTCCCGGCACGGGCGGCAGTTGGGCGAGTGCCGTCGCGACGGTATCCCCCGGCGCGAGATCGATGGCCGCGTCGTAACCGACCGGCTGCGCCTTGACCCAGCGGATGGCGGCATCCAGGTCCTGGGCGTGCATGTCCTGCGGCAGCACGCCGAGCCCGCCGCGACGAGCGAGCGTCGCGGCGAGGCGCGCTCCCGTCACGGAGTTCATGTTCGCCGAGACGATCGGGATGGTGGCGGCGGTTCCATCGCCGGGGGCGAGCGAAACGTCGAGCCGGCTCGCGACTGCCGATCGTTCCGGCACGAGAAAGACATCGGAGTAGGTGAGGTCGTGCGTCGGCGTCGTCTCATAAAAGCGCATGAATTTAACGCTAGCCCTCCCCCTCGTGCGGCAGCGGCCTTACAAGAAAACGGATTAAGCTATTCATGGTGTGTGCCGGTACGGGTACGCGCGCAATTGCGACCAGACAGCAATCATCGAGAGACGCGAAAGTGGGCGGTCGGCTGTGTCAAGCCAAGTGACCGGAATAGCGCCCGAGGGAGACTCCTCGGGCGAATTCGGAGCCAACGAATGGCTCGTAGACGAGATGTACGAGAAGTATCTCGAAGACAAGAATCTGGTCGATGAGTCGTGGTGGCCCTTCCTGGAGACCTACCACCCGGCGGTCGATCCGACTCCCACGGGCGCGATTCCCACGGTGTCGAGCCCCGTGCCCGACGCGCAGAAGCCCGAAGCCCCCGCGCCCGCCGCAAGTGCGTCGGAGACGGCCCAGCAGCAGGCAGCGGGCGGCGAGCCGCAGATTCCCGCTGAAGTTGCCGCCGCACCAACCCAGGCGGCGCCGGCAGCGCCCCCCACAGGAAGCCAGCCGGTCGCACGCACGACCTCGGTGCAGGCGAAGCCGCAGCCCATCCCGGCCGACGCGCCCGCCACCACGCCCGTGCCCACGCCGACGGCGGATGAAGAGCCGGTCGCCGAGCGAGAGAACGAGAGCGCCGCGCTCAAGGGAGCGGCGAAGTCCCTCGCCGCGAACATGGACGCGAGCCTCGCCGTGCCGACTGCGACGAGTGTGCGCACTATCCCGGCCAAGCTCCTGATCGACAATCGCATCGTGATCAACAACCACCTCAAGCGCGCTCGGGGTGGCAAGGTCTCTTTCACTCACCTCATCGCGTGGGCAATCGTCGAGACGCTCAAAGAGTTCCCGAGCCAGAACGTCTACTACGACGAGCCGGACGGCAAGCCCTCGGTCGTCACCCCTGCGCACATCAACCTCGGTATCGCGATCGACATCCCCAAGCCCGACGGCACGCGATCCCTCGTGGTCCCCGGAATCAAACGCGCGGACACGATGGGTTTCGCCGAGTTCCTCGTCGCCTACGAAGACGTCGTCGCTCGCGGTCGCGCCAACAAGCTCACAGCCCCGGATTACGCGGGCAACACGATCTCCCTCACCAACCCGGGCGGTATCGGCACCGAGCACTCGGTGCCGCGCCTCATGAAGGGTGCCGGCACGATCGTGGGGGCGGGCGCCCTCGAGTACCCTGCCGAGTACCAGGGCGCGAGCCCGAAGACGCTCGCTGAGCTCGCCATCGGCAAGACCATCACGCTCACGAGCACCTACGACCACCGCGTCATCCAGGGCGCGGGTTCTGGCGAATTCCTCAAGAAGATCCACGAGCGCCTCATCGGCGAGCACCGCTTCTACGAGGAGATCTTCGCCGCCCTGCGCATTCCGTACGACCCCATCCACTGGGCATCGGACATCAGCGTCGACCTCGCCGATAACGTCGACAAGACCTCTCGCGTGCAGGAGCTCATCAACGCGTTCCGCGTGCGCGGCCACCTCATGGCCGACATCGATCCCCTCGAGTACCGCCAGCGGTCGCATCCCGACCTCGACATCTCGAGCCACGGGCTGACCTTCTGGGACCTCGATCGCGAGTTCGTCACGGGTGGTTTCGGAGGCAGGCGCACGGCTCTGCTGCGCGACATCCTCGGCATTCTGCGCGACTCGTACTGCCGCACGATCGGTATCGAGTACATGCACATCGCCGATCCGGCGCAGCGTCGCTGGATCCAGGAGCACGTCGAGCAGAAGTACACCAAGCCCAGCCACGACGAGCAGATGCGCATCCTCGGCAAGCTCAACGAAGCTGAGGCCTTCGAGACGTTCCTGCAGACCAAGTACGTGGGCCAGAAGCGCTTCAGCCTCGAGGGCGGCGAGTCCACGATCGCCCTCCTCGACTCGGTCATCCAGATGGCCGCGGAGGAGAACCTCGAGGAGGTCGCGATCGGAATGGCCCACCGCGGCCGCTTGAGCGTGCTCACCAACATCGCGGGCAAGACCTATGGCCAGATCTTCCGCGAGTTCGAGGGAACGCAAGACCCCCGCACCGTGCAGGGTTCTGGCGACGTGAAGTACCACCTCGGCACCGAGGGCACGTTCACGAGCGCCTCGGGCAAGCAGATCCCCGTGTACCTCGCGGCGAACCCCTCCCACCTTGAGGCCGTCGACGGTGTGCTCGAGGGCATCGTTCGCGCGAAGCAGGACCGCCGGCCGATCGGCTCGTTCACCGTGCTGCCGATCATGGTGCATGGTGACGCCGCCATGTCGGGCCAGGGCATCGTCGTCGAGATCCTGCAGATGTCGCAATTGCGCGCATACCGCACCGGCGGCACCGTGCACCTCAACATCAACAACCAGGTCGGATTCACGACCCCGCCGGCCGAGGGTCACACCTCGACCTACTCGACGGATGTCGCCAAGTCGATCCAGGCACCGATCTTCCACGTCAACGGGGATGACCCCGAGGCCGTCGTGCGCGTCGCCGAACTGGCCTTCGCCTACCGCCAGGAGTTCCACCGCGACGTCGTCGTCGACCTCGTCTGCTACCGGCGCCGCGGCCACAACGAGGGCGACGACCCCTCGATGACCCAGCCGCTCATGTACAACCTCATCGAGGCCAAGCGCTCCGTTCGCACCCTCTACGCCGAGGCCCTCGTCGGCCGCGGCGACATCACGCAGGAGGAGTACGAGGCCGCGCACCGCGACTTCCAGGACAGCCTCGAGCGCGCTTTCGCCGAGACCCACGCCGCGCAGACCGGTTCCATGCCCATCGTGGTGCAGGACGGAAACCCGGTTGCCGACCTGGAGCGTCCGGACTCGCAGCAAGATGACGCGGTGGGCGAGCTCGCCAGTACCGGCGTGCCCGAGTCGGTCATCCACCTGATCGGTGATGCTCACGACAATCCGCCGTCGGGCTTCAGCGTGCACCCCAAGCTGCAGGCGCTGCTCAAGAAGCGCGTCGAGATGAGCCGCAACGGGGGCATCGACTGGGGCTTCGGCGAGCTGCTCGCCCTCGGATCGGTGCTGCTCGAGGGCACACCCGTGCGCATGGCAGGCCAAGACACCCGTCGTGGCACGTTCGTGCAGCGTCATGCGGTGCTGCACGACCGCGAGAACGGCCAGGAGTGGCTGCCGCTCGCCAACCTCGCCGAGAGCCAGGCCCGGTTCTGGATCTACGACTCGCTGCTGAGCGAGTACGCGGCCGTCGGCTTCGAGTACGGCTACTCGGTCGAGCGCGCCGATGCCCTCGTGCTGTGGGAGGCCCAGTTCGGCGACTTCGCCAACGGCGCCCAGGTGGTCGTCGACGAGTTCATCTCGAGTGCCGAGCAGAAGTGGGGCCAGCGTTCGAGTGTCGTCATGCTGCTGCCGCACGGCTACGAGGGGCAGGGTCCCGACCACTCCTCCGCACGCATCGAGCGCTACCTGCAGCTCTGCGCCGAGAACAACATGACCGTGGCACGGCCCTCGACGCCCGCGTCGTACTTCCACCTCCTGCGCCGCCAGGCCTATGCGCGACCGCGGCGACCGCTCATCGTGTTCACGCCCAAGGCGATGCTGCGACTGCGCGGTGCCACGAGCGACGTCGCGGACTTCACCCAGGGGCGGTTCGAGCCGATCGTCGACGACAACCGCGTGCAAGACAAAGCGGCGGTCAAGCGCGTGCTCATCACCTCGGGCAAGATCTACTACGACATCATCGCCGAGCTCGACAAGCGTGAGGAGAAGTCGATCGCGGTCGTGCGCATGGAGCAGTACTACCCGCTGCCGATCCAGGAGATCAACGCGGCGCTCGGGCAGTATCCGAACGCCGACCTCGTGTGGACGCAGGATGAGCCCGAGAACCAGGGTGCGTGGCCGTTCATCTGCCTCGAGCTGGCCAAGCACCTCAAGGGCCGCACGATCAAGGTGGCCTCGCGCCCGGCATCCGCTTCGCCTGCCACCGGCTCGTCGAAGCGCAGCGCCCAGGAGCAGGTCAACCTCATCGAGCGAGCGCTGAACCTGCCGTAACCATGCCCGCCCAAGTGCGCCGGGTGCGGGCGAAGGTGAGCGGCCGCGTGCAGGGCGTGGGGTTCCGTTGGTCGGCGCGGTCGGAGGCCCGGCGACTCGGCGTTGCGGGCTTCGTGCGCAACCTGCCCAACGGCAGCGTGGAGGTGGAGGCGGAGGGCGACGAGCCCGCTGTCGATGCGATGCTCGACTGGCTCGCGCACGGGCCGCCGGGAGCGTTGGTGGACGACGTCACGACGGAGCCGCTCGACCCTGAGGGCTCGGAAACCTTCGAGATCCGCTAAACGTTCTCGAGCCGCGAGCGGATGGCGATGAGGAGTTCCTCCGGCGCTTTCTCCTGGCAGGCCTGCCGAACCTTGAGGGTCAGCTTGAGCCCGATGAGGTGCTCCGTCGTGCAGTCTTCGCAATGCTCCATGTGCTCAGCGATGTCGGCAGCATCGTTGCTGGCGAGTTCGTTGTGCAGATACTCCTCGAGTTCGGCCTTGGCCTTCTCGCAACCGCAGTCGGTCATTTCGTGCTCCTGGTCGTCACCGGCGCCGGGGTGATGCCCCGTTCGCGCGCGTAATCGGCAAGTAGTTCCCGCAGCATCCGCCGGCCTCGGTGGAGGCGGCTCATGACGGTGCCAACGGGAGTCTTCATAATGTCGGCGATCTCCTGGTAGGAGAAGCCTTCGACGTCCGCGAAGTAGACGGCGAGTCTGAAGTCTTCGGGAATCGATTGCAGCGCATCCTTGACGGCACTGTCGGGCAGGTGGTCGATGGCCTCGGCTTCGGCGGAACGCGTCGACAATGACTGCGTCACCGATTCCGCGCCGCCGAGCTGCCAGTCCTCGAGGTCGTCGATCGTGCCCTGGTAGGGGTTGCGCTGGTTCTTGCGGTAGTTGTTGATGAACGTGTTCGTCTGGATGCGGTACAGCCAGGCCTTGAGATTGGTGCCCTGCTGGAACTGCCCGAACGCCTGGAACGCCTTGACGAAGGTTTCCTGAACGAGGTCGGCGGCATCCGCGGGGTTGCGGGTCATGCGCATGGCGGCGGCGTAGAGCTGGTCCATGTACGGGAGAGCCTGTTCCTCGAACAGGGCGCGCGGGTCGGTGGCTGGCTCGGGTGTCGCGTCGGCCTCGGGACTCGCGGGAATGTCGTTACTCATCGGGGCCAAGTCTAGGTCGACGAGGGTGAGGGTGCTGGGCTCAGCCAGTGCAGTGGTCATCCGGGCCTCCGTTCCTCGCTCGATTTCCATCAGGAGTGGCAACCACCACGCCGCCCCCGCTATTCCGGAGGCACGAGCGGATACTCTGGATGCCGATGGCGATCTCGAAGGCGGCCGAGCCGCAGTTCAACTCCTACGGTGACGACGACCCGCTGCCCCCGGCGGCACCGGGACCGTGGTCGGCGCCCGTCGCACCCGCTCCGCTCGCGGCGACGCTGTCCCTTCCGGGGTCGAAGAGCCTCACCAATCGGGAACTCGTGCTCGCCGCTCTGGCAGACGGGCCGTCGCTGCTGCGCGCTCCCCTTCACTCCCGCGACAGCGCGCTCATGATCCAGGCCCTGCGCACACTGGGAGTCTCCATCGCCGAGGTGCCCGGAGCGGGCCAATTCGGCCCCGACCTGCTCGTCACTCCCGGCGAGCTCACCGGCGGTTCCATCGATTGCGGGCTCGCGGGAACTGTCATGCGTTTCATGCCGCCTGTGGCGGCGCTCGCACTCGGGCCCGTCACATTCGACGGTGACGAGGGCGCCCGACGCCGGCCGATGCGCACGACGATCGACTCGCTGCGTGCCCTCGGAGTCGATGTAAGCGACGACGGTCGCGGTTCACTGCCGTTCAGCCTCTACGGCACGGGTGGCGTCGAGGGTGGCGACCTCGAGATCGACGCCTCTGCTTCGAGCCAGTTCGTGTCGGGACTGCTCCTGGCCGCGCCTCGATTCGCGCGGGGTCTGCGATTGCGTCACACCGGCGAACGACTGCCGAGTATTCCGCACATCGACATGACAATCGCGTGTCTCGCCGCCCGCGGCGTCGTGGTCGAGAACCCCGAACCGGGTGTGTGGGTCGTGCCGCCGCATCCGATCGCCCCACTCGACGTCGATATCGAACCCGATCTCTCCAACGCGGCGCCCTTCCTCGTCGCGGCACTCGTCGCGGGAGGCTCGGTGACCATCGAGGGTTGGCCGGAGTCGACCACGCAGGTTGGCGCCCATCTCGAGACTCTCCTGCCGCTCTTCGGCGCCAGGGTCACGCGCCGGACCACGACCCTCACCGTGTCGGCGGGGCATGCGATCTCGGGCGTCGACCTCGACCTCAGCGCGGGTGGGGAGCTCGCCCCCGCACTCGTCGCGCTCGCCGCCCTCGCGGATTCCCCGAGCCGAATCACCGGCATCGGCCACTTGCGCGGGCACGAGACCGACCGCCTCGCCGCCCTCGCCGCCGAGCTCAACGGCCTCGGCGGCGCCGTGACCGAACTCGACGACGGCCTCGCCATCGACCCGCGTCCGCTCCACGGCGGGCCGTGGCGCAGCTACGAGGACCACCGCATGGCGACGGCGGGCGCGATCATCGGCCTCGCCGTGCCGGGCGTCGAGATCGATGACATCGCGACGACGGCCAAGACACTCCCCGAGTTTCCTGAACTGTGGGCCGCCATGCTGCGCGAACCCGACCCGGTGGGGTCGGTAGAGGTGCTGTGAGCTGGCTCACCGACGACGGGGACGACGGCGACTACGCCGAGTACGACGAGTCCGCCGCGAAGGTGCGCCCGAATCCCAAGGGCAACAAGCCGCGAAGCAAGAACCGGCCGCAGTACGCCGACGCAGTGAGCGGGCGCGTGTTCAGCGTCGACCGCGGGCGGTACGGGGTGTGGGTCGACGAGAACACGCCCGACGAGCGGCAGCTCGTTGCCGCGAAGGCGCGCGAGCTCGGCAAGAACCAAGAGGGCAAGGTCTCCGTCGTCACGGGCGACTGGGTCGATCTCGTCGGCGACGTGTCGGGCGACGAGGGCAGTCTCGCGCGCATCGTGCGCATCCAGCCCCGCTCGACCCTGCTGCGCCGAAGCGCCGATGACACGGATGCCGTGGAGCGCATCATCGTCGCGAACGCCGACCAGATGCTCATCGTCGTCTCCGCCGCGAACCCGGAGCCGAGACCCCGCCTCGTCGACCGCTATCTCGTCGCCGCCTACGACGCGGGAATCACCCCGCTGCTCGTCGTCACCAAGACCGACCTCGCCGATCCCGCCCCCTTTCTCGCGAACTTCGCCGGGCTCGACCTCACGGTGTTCGAAAGCAGGTCGGATGCCTTCCCGCTCGAGCAGATCCGTGCCGCCCTCGAGGCACACACGACCGTCGCGGTGGGACACTCCGGCGTCGGCAAGTCGACGCTCGTCAACGCACTCGTTCCCGACGCCAATCGCGCGGTCGGGCGCGTCAACGACGTGACGGGCCGGGGCAGGCACACCTCGTCATCCACGATCTCGTACCGCATCGGCGCGCTATCGAAGAAATCCGGCTGGATCGTCGACACCCCCGGTGTGCGCTCGTTCGGGCTCGGGCATGTCGACCCCGCGAACATCCTCAAGTCGTTCACGGATCTCGCCGCCATCGCCGAGGAGTGCCCGCGCGGCTGCACCCACTTGCCCGACTCTCCCGATTGCGCCATCATCGAGCGCGTCGAGGCGGGCGAACTCGGTGAAATCGGGCGTCAGCGGCTCGACTCCTTCCAGCGGCTGATCACGACCCTCGGCAGCACTACGTTGAATACGTGACCGAGACGCAACCAGCCAACTACTCCCGCAGCGACGACCTGTCCCTCGCCCTCGCCCTCGCGGCCGATGCCGATCTCATCTCCCTCGACCGCTTCCGCGCCGTCGATCTCGTCATATCGACGAAACCCGATCGCACATTCGTGACGGATGCCGACCAGGCCGTCGAGCGCGGCATCCGGTCGGCCATCGAGCGGGCGAGGCCCTCCGACGCGATCCTCGGGGAAGAATACGGTGCGGCGGAGTACGGCATGACGGGCGAATCCACCCGGCAGTGGATCATCGACCCCATCGACGGCACGGCGAACTTTCTGCGAGGTGTGCCCATCTGGGGCACGCTCATCGCGCTGGCCGTCGACGGGGTACCCGTAGTGGGTGTTGTGAGTGCGCCCGCTCTGGGCAAGCGCTGGTGGGCCGCGACCGGCCACGGTGCGTGGGCGCAGGCCGAGGGCGAGGCCGCACGCCCCATCAGGGTGAGCGGCGTCGAGAACCTCGCCGACGCATCCTTGAGCTACAACAACATCCAGGGCTGGGATGGCGAGGGTCGCGTCGACGATGTGATCGACCTGTCGCGACGGGTCTGGCGCGCGCGCTCCATCGGGGACATGTGGTCGTTCATGCTGCTGGCTGAGGGCGCGGTCGACATCGTGGCCGAGTGGGACCTCAAGCCGTGGGACATCGCGGCGATCATCCCGATCGTCGAAGAGGCCGGCGGTCGCTTCACGAGCATGTCGGGTGGGTCCGGGCCGTGGGGCGGTAGTGCCCTAGCGACCAACGGGCTGCTGCACGAGGGGGTTGTCACCGCTCTGGCGCAACGTGAACATTAACCAAATCGATGCATGTTCTACTGCGGAGGGCGGCTATTTCGTTCGCTAGGCTCGACGCGAGTACGCGCCGGGCTCACCCATTCATTTGACGAAGAAAGCGACCAGACGATGACTACCAAGACCAGCAGACTCCTCCTCGCCATCACACTGGGAGCCGCAACGTTCGCCCTCGCGGGCTGCAGCCTCCTGCCGAACGCGGGCGGCGGCACAGACACCCCCTCTGGCGAGGGCGACAACACCGACGTCTTCACGATCAAGGTCGGGGACTGCCTCAACGACGGTGGCGTCGAGGGTGAGGTCAGCGAGGTTCCCACGGTCGACTGCTCGGAGCAGCACGACAGCGAGGCCTACGCGAGCATCATCATGGACGACGGCGACTTCCCGGGCGACCAGGCCGTCGAAGACCAGGCCGTGGCCGACTGCACCTCCGAGTTCAACACCTTCGTGGGTGTCGATTACCAGGACTCGGCTCTCGACTTCGCCTACTACTACCCCACCGAGGAGAGCTGGGCGAACGGCGACCGCGAGATCCTCTGCCTCATCGTCGACCCCGAGGGCCAGGTCACGGGCTCGCTCGAGAGCGCTGGTCGCTAACGGAACCGGAACCAACGCAGAAGCGGGGCGCATCCGAAAGGGATGCGCCCCGCTTCTGCATGTGCCAACAACGCGATAGCGACCAAATGGTGGAGATGGGGGGAATTGAACCCCCGTCCACTGCTGTAATTCCGCGCCTTCTACGGGCGTAGCTCATGAAGCGTTCTACTCGGCCCTGACCTTTGCCACGAGCATCCAGGTCAACGGGCCCAGCCTCAGTTAGAGTCCCGCGTGTCCCTGAGACTCAGGCACGCAGCAATCTCTCTGGATTACGCCAGGATCCGGGTAGAGAGCATTCCCGGTCTGACGGTCTCTTTAGTTGCGGAGGTGACTACGCCGCGAGGGCGAGGTCAGCCTTGGCAGAGACAGTGCTGTTTGAATTGGCACTTATTGTTTGCACGGATCGTTTACGAGATAACCGTGCATCCTCGACCCGCTTCTCGCAGTTTTGCAGGCAATGTCGAAACCGATCATCCCCATGTATCACTGTGTCGCCTTCGCAGGCTCAGTGGGTCGCTATCGCGCTGTTGAGTTTCCAATGCGCCCCCTAAGAGGCAGCCCTCTATTCTACGCGCAACGGCCGGCTCACGCCAGTGCGCCGTAGATGCCCGTGAGGCCGACGCCGAAGGCCGCTGCCACAGACACGGTGAGAAGGCCTCCGTTGTAGAACGCGTGCTGACGGGGCCGCCGTACCGTCCACGCATAAGCCCGGGAGACCACGATGCCGTTGAGCCCGTCGCACAACACCATTCCCGCCGTGAATAGCAGGGGGACGGTGAGCGCGACGTACCAGGGCACGGCAACTACGCCGCCTGAGAGAAGCAGCAACGCGATGGTCGACGCCGTGTCGAACCCGAGGCCGAATGCGAGTCCCACGACGAACATCTTCCAGGGGCGGTCGAGGGTTCCGCCGACCCGCCGGAGGACGAGCGTGACGAGACCGCCCCGGGCGTGCCCGTGCGGTCTTGCTCGGTGTCCTGCTGTGAGCATCCCGATCAGGGCGACAAGATTCACCGAGCCGATGACGATCAGGAAGCCACTCGAGACGACCGGTCCCCACGCTCCGGTGAATACAGACAGAGGAGACGCCTCGTCTGCGATCTGCGCACCGAGAGCCGAGGCGCCGACACTGATGAACCCCACGGCGACGAGCACGACCGTCGAGTGTCCGAGCGCGAACCATACTCCGACAGACGAGGCATCCCGTTGCTCGCCGACGAGTTTGCGCGTCGTGTTGTCGATCGCTGCGAGGTGGTCGGCGTCGAAGGCGTGCTTCATTCCGAGCGCGAAGGCCGTCATTGCAAGACCACCGCCGAGGGCGGTCGACCCGGCACCGGCATCCAGCACGGCGGTGACCCCCCACGCAAGAACGGCAAGACCGACGATCGACAGGAGCACGGCGCGGGGTGTTCCGAGCAGCCGGATCACGGTAGACCGCCGGCCTATTGAGTGATCCGGTTCACGAGTGCGGCTTCGATGCGTGACAGCACCATGTAGATGAGGGCCGTGACGACGCTCACCGCCACGAGTGCCGTCCACAGCAGCGCGTACTCCGAACTCCCGATGCTCGTGGCGACCGTGTACCCGATGCCATCGCCGGTGACGAGGATCTCGACCAGCACAGCACCGAGGATCGAGCCGGGAATCGCGATGCGGGCGCTCGCGGCGAGCGCCGGAATCGCATAGGCAAGTCGCACGGTGAAGAGCGATCGAATGCGCCCGACCGCGTATACCTGCATGAGCTCGATGGCCGGTTTCGGAGTCGCCCGCAGGGCAGCGAGCACGATCACGAGCGTGGGAACGAACGTCACGGCCCCAGCGAGCACCGCGACAGTCATGAATCCGCGCCCGAAGACGAGCGCGATCAACGGCGTCATCGCGACGAGTGGCACGGCCCGGATCGTCATCACGACGGGAAGGAACATCCCCTCGATGAGCGAGGAGTTGAGAAAGAGCACCGCGACGACGAGCGCGGCGATCGTGCCAGCGGCATAGCCGACGGATGCGTCGCCCAGGGTCTTGAGAAGGCCAGCGCCGATCACGTCGCGGTGAGCCCCCGCATCCGGGCCGGCCGTGAGATAGGTCCACACGTCGAGGGGCGTTTTCGCGATGTAGTCGTCGACCCCGGAGAGTGCGACGAGCCCGTACCAAAGCAGCAGAATCGCGGCGAACGACGCGATGAGACGCACGGCGCCGAGGCCGACCTGCCGCACGCCTTTCGCGCGCGCGGCCGGTGCCGAGACCGCGAGATCGGTCGAGGTGACGGTGTAGGCCAGGCGCCTCGCGAGAGCACCGATCACGAGATACGCGAACGTCGAGATCGCGGTGGCCTCGATGGCCACGGCCCATGCGCGTGCCACGTTGAGTGACTGCTGGGCCTGCACGAGCACGACACCGAGACCCTGGTCTCCGCCGAGGTACTCGCCGATCATCGCCCCCACGACTGCAGCGGGGGCGGCAAGACTGAGCGCGGCCGCGATCTCGGGAACGGCCGCTCGCACCCGCACGCGCAGGAGAGCGAACGCGCGTGATCCGCCCGAGACGTGCACGAATTCGAGCGCCGACTTGGGACCCCCCTCGAGGCCGACGAGGGCGCCGAGCAGGGTCGGGAAGAACACGGACAGTCCGGCCATCGTCACCTTCGCGTCATCCGGGGAGAACAGCACGATCAGAAGGGGAGCGATTGCAATGGTGGGCGTGCAGTAGGTGGCGAGAGCGAGCCTCGTCAGCACTGCCTTGAGTGGAGGCACGAGAAGGCAGATCGCGGCGACCGCGAGGGCGGCGAGATTTCCCCAGAAGAAGCCCCGCCCTGCCTCCCATAGCGTTGTCGCGACCCCGCTCGCGTAGAACCCGTCCGCCGTCATCGTGGCGATCACGTCGGGGATCGTCGGCACGATGAACTTGCCTGCCGCAACCGTTCTCGCGACGACCTCCCACGCGAGCAGCAGCACCGCGAGGCCGGCGACGGGCGCGGCCCAGCGCCGAATGCCGTTGCTCAGGCGCAGGCCCCGCCGTTCCCTGGCCGAGGCGCCGAGGGACATGGTGGATGTGGTCATGAATCGTCCTTTCGAGCGGATGCTGCCCGGCTCACCGGGCGGCCGACGAAGAGAGCACCTGCGCGCGGGAGCTGGGCTCCGCGGTCGCGAGGATCGTGCTCAGCTCATCGGTGATGCGATGGAACTCCGGGGAGCGCAGCATGTCAGGGGTTCGCGGTCGCGGCAGGTCGATTGCGACACTCTCGACCACTCGTCCCGGCCTCGGTGCCATGACGGCTACGGAATCGGACAGGAACGCCGCTTCCGCCACCGAGTGCGTGACCAGGATGGTCGTCGTGCGTCGCGCCGTCCACACGCGCAGCAGCTCGAGATTGAGCCGCTGCCGCGTCATCTCGTCGAGAGCTCCGAAGGGCTCGTCGAGCAGCAGCACCTGGGGGTCGTGAACGAGCGCCCGCGCGATCGCGACACGTTGCCGCATGCCGCCCGAAAGCTGCGCCGGCTTCGCGTTCTCGAATCCCCCGAGGCCGACGAGGTCGATGATGTCCTGGATCTGCTTGTCGTCGACCGTTCTGCCGGAGGCCTGCAACGGGAGCTTGATGTTGCCGGCCACCGACCGCCACGGAAGAAGCGCAGCATCCTGGAATGCGATCCCGAGGTGGTGGTTCTTGCGGGCGACCGAAGGAGCCTCGCCGTGCACCAGCACAGTGCCACGGCTCGGCTCCTCCAGGTCCGCGAGGATGCGCAGCATCGTCGATTTCCCGCACCCGCTCGGGCCGAGCAACGACAGGAACCCGCCGAGGGGAACCTCGAGATCAACGGTGGAGAGGGCTTCGACTTGCTTGCCCCGCACCACGAAGGTCTTGGAGACGTCGCGGATGCTGACGCCGTCGCTGTTCGTGTCAGTCATGATCTACTCCGCGTACATCTCTTCGAGGATCTCCCGAGTGAACATGTCGGGAGTCGCGTCGACGCCGCCGAGTTTGAGCGAGTCGACGGTGCCCGCGATGAGGTCGTCGCTCATCCAGAACAGGCCGAACTGCTTGGTGTCGTCGGTGAGAACGAGGTCGACTTCCGACGTCATCGCCATGATCTGCTGGTCCATGTCGAGCTTGAGATCCTTGCCGTAGGTGTTCACCGCGAGGTCCGCGGCCTTGTCGACGTCGGCAACCGCATCCGCCCAGCCCTTCGACTCGCCCTTCATGAGCGCGACGATCTGCGCGCGCTTCTCCGGGTCTTCGAGGTTGGACTTCTTGACGATGTAGACCTCCTCCATGAGCGGGTAGCCGAAGTCGTCGAAGAGCAGGTTGTACGGCTCGACGCCCTTGATCCGCAAGAAGTTGGGCTCGTTGCTGTAGAAGCCCATGATTCCGTCGAGCTCACCGGTGACGAGAGGCGTGGGGTCCGACTGCAGCGGCACGATCGTGAAGGTCGACTTGTCGACTCCGCTCGCGGTGAGGAATGCCTCGAACACGGGAAGGTCGAGCGCCTGCACGCCGATCTTCTTGCGCGCGAGGTCTTCCGGCGTCTTGATCGGCTTGGCCGCCTGCGAGATGAGCACGAACGGGTTGCGCTGGAAGCCCGCGCCGATGATCGCGAGGTCGGCGCCGTTGTTGATCGCCTTGACCGCCTGTGCCGTGTGCGTAATTCCGACGAGCGCCTTGCCCGAGGTCACAACCGGCTCGACCGTGAGGTTCGGGCCACCCGCCATGAGCTCGACGTCAAGGCCTTCGTCCTTCCAGTAGCCGTTCTGGTCGGCGAAGTAGCTGCCGGCGAACTGCACGTTCTTGATGAAGACGAACTGGAGGCCGACGGGCCCGTCGGCGTCGCCGCCCGAGGCGCCCGCCGAGCTGCACGCGGCGAGGAGAATAGCGCCCGTCATGGCGAGAGCGCCGAGGGCGGCGCGAATGGTTCGACGGGTGCGGCGCTTCGCGGGAGCCCGCGAAGGCTCGCCTCCGGGGCTGCTGGAGTCGAATGTGACATGCTTGATCACGGTTGGATCCTTTCCAAATAGGTGCATCCGGAGGCGGTGGTTGCCTCAGTGGTGTATCCAGGTCGGCCGGCGGTCGACCAGCACGAGGTGACATCGGGGGAGCTTGGAGCCGAGTCGGGCGGAGATGTCGTCCGCGGAGCACCGGACCGGCATATTCTGGAGCCATATCTACGCGTGTAGATGGCACGACGATAAAGGGCCTCTCACGAGAGGGTCAAGTCGATTCGGGGTCGCGCTACTACTTGTGACGAGATGTTAATATCGCGGTAACATCCGCGTTCGGCTGTTAACTGGGAGGTACGAACGGCCAATGGTTACCCGAGATGAAGTGGCGCGAGAAGCCGGAACATCCTCGGCCGTCGTGAGTTACGTCATCAACAACGGACCTCGAAACGTGTCAGACGCGACGCGCGAACGGGTTCTCGCCGCGGTCGCCAAACTCGCCTATCGCCCCAATGCTGTGGCCAGATCGTTGCGATCCTCGTCGAGCACCGTGCTGGGCCTCATCGTGCCCGACATCACCAACGCCTACTGCGGCGAGCTCGCGCTCGCGGTCGAGAACTCGGCTCTCGAGAGAAACCACACCCTCCTGCTCGGCAATGCCATGCACGACGACGAGCGCCAGGCAAAACACGTCGAAACCTTCATCGCGCACCAGGTGAAGGGAATCGTGTTCATCGGCAGCACCTACGGCGATGAGGCATTCCTCGCCGCGACGAGCCGCGTGCTCGAGGGGAGCAAGACGCCGCTGGTGTTCCTCGATCGATCGACGAGCGAATTCGGTGCCTCGACGATCCTCGTCGACAATCGCGGCGGGGCAATGCTCGCCACGCGCCACCTCATCGAGCACGGCCACCGCGAGATCGCGAACTTCACCGGATCGTCCGGCCTGTCTTCGGTTCGGGATCGCACCGACGGCTGGGCGGATGCGCTGACCGCCGCTGGACTCGATCCCGCCGGCCAGCAGCGTTTCGAGAGTGCCTTCGATCGCTACGACGCCTTCGCCGTGGCCACAGCCATGTTCGCGGCCGGCAATCGCCCCCGAGCCATCTTCTCCCACAGCGACGAGCAGTCGATCGGCATCATCTACGCGGCCGCGCAGGCCGGACTGCGCATCCCGGAGGACGTGGCCCTCGTCTCGTTCGACGGCATCAAGGAGGCGGGCATCGTCTCCCCCGGGCTCACGACCGTGCAGCAGCCGATCGCCCGTGCCGGCGCCCTCGCAGTCGATCTTGTGCTCGATGGCGGCTCCGGTGAGCACGACACGCAACAGCGTGAGATGCTTCCCGTCGAGCTCATCGTGCGTCACAGCTGCGGATGTCGGTAGCGCCTCGCCGCTCCCCTAGACTCCCACGTTATGAGCCAGAGCCAGCGGATGATCCGCACCATCACGATTCCGGACGCCCCCCTGCTTGAGGCGCTTCGACCCGCCCCCGAAACGCTGCGCCTCGTGGAGTGGAACCTCCGTGGCGATCCGGTCGGCGTCGATCGCGACGACATCGACGCGGTGATCCTCCCCTACATCGACGCGGGTTCCGTGCTAGCGAGCCTCTCCCTTCTGCCCAATCTCAAGCTCGTTCAGACGCAGACGACGGGCTACGACGGCGTGCGGGAAGCGGTGGGCGAACACGTCGCCGTCGCGACGGCGAGCGGTGTGCATGCCGCGGCAACCGCTGAGCTGGCGATCGGGCTTATGCTCGCCTCCCTGCGCGGCATCGATGTCGCCGCGCGCGACCAGCACGACGGAGTCTGGCGCGCCGAACGGCGGCTCTCCCTCGCCGATCGGCGAGTGCTGCTCGTCGGCGTCGGTGGGATCGGGGGCGAGATCGCGAAACGCCTGGAACCGTTCGAGGTCGAGCTCACTCGCGTTGGCAGTTCCGCCCGCGACGATGAGCACGGGCACATCCACGGGGCGGAGGAGCTCCCTGCCCTCGCTGCGAACGCGGAGGTGGTCGTCGTGATCACTCCCCTCACGGAGGCAACACGCAACCTGATCGATGCCACGGTACTGGCGGCATTGCCCGATGGAGCTCTCGTAGTGAACGTCGCTCGCGGTCCTGTCGTCGACTCGGCGGCTCTCACCGCCGAGGTCGTGAGCGGACGACTGAAGTGCGCGATCGACGTGTTCGATCCGGAACCGATCCCGGCCGGGCATCCGCTCTGGACGGCGAAGAATGCGCTCATCACGCCCCACATCGGCGGCAACACATCGGCGTTCGAGCCTCGAATCAGGCGATTGATCCGGGAGCAGCTGGCCATCCTGGAGGCGGGCGGAACTCCGAAGAACCTCGTGCAGCCCGGCCCATTCGCCTGAACCGACCGAATGTTTCGCTCGGGTTAACATCACGTCACAAACTCGGGAGACCCCGCACATCGACTTGACCGGACGCTACCGACGCCTCTAACTTGATGCCTGTCTACACGAGTAGATCGGTGGAGAAATGAGGATGGTGCCCGTGCGATCTAACGCGACTTCCGTGCGATTCGGCCCGGATGGCCCGGTGCCGGTGTCCGATGACTCGGCGGAAAGGTGGGTTCTCAAAGCCCGGCAGCTCGCCCGGCCACTCCTTGACCTGGCCGGCGGGATCGCCGATCCCTCCCCCGTGGTGCCGCATGTCGTTCATGACAGCGACCAATGGGCCTTCGGCAACTTCATGCTCGCGTGGCTCGACTCCGCCGGCCCCCAGCGCCGAGTGCGCCATCTGCCGGATGCCTCGTTCTTCTTGAGGCTCCTCGGCCGCGCCTACGCCCCGGTCTTCGAACGCCGACCTGACCTCGCCGAACTGTTGCTCGACGACAGCCGCCTGGAGATGTCGCTGACCAACGATGTGCTCCAGATCCAGCTCCGCGTGCCAGCGCCGGGTGCCGCGTACAGCATGATCCGCAATCACGCCCTGATGCTCTTCGTTGCCGCGCTCTGGCTCGACCAGCCGCGGCGCGACCAGTGGCTCGACCTCTACGACGAACTCGTCAGCTACGTCGACGAGCGCCCCGAGGGACGGCCCGGCCTCGCCGAGCTCGTCGAGATCGAGGCGGGGGCCTTCGCGGACTTCGTCGAGTTCGCGCCGCTCACGCTCCGGGCCGCCGCGACGGAGAGTGTGATCAGGAGCGACGGACTGCTCGACCGAATCCTCGAGTACCAGCTCTGCGCGGGCGTCGCCATCGGCCTGCTCTGGCGCGACTACCGAGCGGTCCCCGATGCCGACCGCGAGGCCTGGTTCCGGGAGCAGCTCTCCGAGCTCTACGCCCGACCGGACTACCTGAACGAGAAATGGACTGAGAACCGATGACCGCAGTACGCACCGAGGAGTCGGACGCCGGCCTCCAGTTGCTCATCCTCAACGCCCGCATCGCTACGCACGATCCGCTGCGCTACAACATCGGTGTGCGCGACGGCATCATCGTGTCGATGACGAGCAACGATGTCGATCCCGCCCCGGCGCACACCGTGCTCGACGCGGACGGGCGCTGGGTCATCCCGGGCGCGATCGACACCCATTCCCACATCAACCAGCGAGCATTCGAGTACGACCATCTGCCCGGCCTCGGCCCCGACGACAACTTCGCCGTCGAGAGCCAGGGAGCGCTCGCGGGGGGTTGTACGACCGCTTTGAACTACGCGCAGTTCGGATCTGCGTCTTTGCTCGCCGCCTACCGGGACGGCCTGGCCGCGGCCGGCGCCCAGTCGCGCATGAACGTGCTATTCCACGGTTACCTCATGGACATGAACCACGTCGAGGAGATTCCGCAGGCCGTCGAGGAAGGCCTCACGACGTTCAAAATGTTCATGCCGTACCGCGGTGAGGAAGCCCGAAACCTCGGCGGCATCGGCAGCCTCAATCACGCGCAGATGCGCGACGCTTTCGCGGCGATCGTGGCAAGCGGCGCGCAAGCCCTCGTGCACGCCGAGGACGGCGACATCGTCGACGCGAGCATGCAGCGCGAGAGCGCCCTCGGGCTGGACTCGCTCGCCGGCTGGGAACGCTCACGCCCGACCGTTGCCGAAGGGGATGCCGCCTGGACGGCCATGTATCTCGCCGAGGAGGCGGGCTGCGACGTCACGATCGTGCACGTCTCGAGTCTCGAGGCGATCCGGGCGAGGGACGCCGTCGGGTTCGCCGGCTCCGCGCTGGAGTCCTGCGTGCACTACATGGTGCTCAGCACGGAGTCCGACATCGGCCCCGAGGGCAAGGTGGCGCCACCGCTGCGCGATCCGGAACTGGCCGAGCAGATCACCCAGGCCGTTCTCGCCGGCAAGATCGACTTCTTCGGTTCTGACCACAACGTCTGGCCGGCCGCGACGAAACAGGAGTGGGAGTCCTCTAAGCCGGGTCTTCCCGGCATCGGCCTCATGCTGCCCCTCCTGCTGACCCATCTCGTCTACGAGCGTGGCATGAGCATGGAGCAGGCGATCCTGTTGACCTCGCGCAACGCCGCCGTTCGATTCGGGCTCGACCGCAAGGGTGCCGTCGCACTCGGCATGGAGGCCGATCTCGTCGTGCTCGAGGAGGGAGAGCGCCAGATCAAGGTCGGCGAACTCCACACCGCCGTCGACTACTCCCCTTACGACGGGATGACTCTGCGCGCGTGGCCGCTCGCTACCATTTGCGGCGGCACGGTCGTGTACCAGGACGGCGAGTTCCCCCATGACGACTTCCGCGGCGAGCTGCTCAACAATCGGTTCCGGCGGTAAGCGCTCGTGTCTGGAAGCCCCCGCTTCGCCGCCAACTGCTCCTTCCTGTTCACGGAGCACGCGCTTCTCGATCGGCCGGCCGCCGCGAAGGCCGCCGGATTCGACGCCATCGAGTTCTGGTGGCCGTTCGAGAAGGCGGTTCCGGATGACAGGGACGTCGCCGCTTTTGTCTCGGCCGTCGAGAACGCGGGTGTCAGCCTCGTGGGACTGAACTTCTTCGCGGGCGACCTCGCCGGCCCGGACTGCGGCGTGCTATCAATGCCGGGGCACGTTCAGGAGTTTCTCGACAACGTCGACGCCGCGGTCGGTATCGGGGAGCACCTGCATGTCGAGGTGTTCAACGCCCTGTACGGCAACCGCGACGAGCGCAGCATTCCATCCGAACAGGCCGACATCGCGGTGAGCAGCCTGTCCATCGCCGCCGCGACCGCCGCCAGAATCGGCGCCACGGTCGTGGTCGAGGCGGTCAGCGGGCCGAAGCCGTACCCGCTGCGGTCCGCAGCGGATGCCGTCGCGGTCGTCGACCGCGTGCGCGCGCACGGCACGAGCAACATCGGTTTCCTGTGCGACATCTACCACCTCGCAGCCAACGGTGAGGATCCCGTCGCCGCGATCCTGACCTACGGCGACACGATCGCCCACGTGCAGCTCGCGGACTTGCCTGGGCGCGGCGAACCGGGAACCGGTGAGCTGGACATCGCAGGATGCCTCGCCGCTCTCGACACCGTCGGCTACGCCGGGTGGGTGGGGCTCGAGTACATCCCCCGTGCCGGCACTGTCGAGGGTCTCGGCTGGCTCGACAGCGTGCCGCACCGTACTCCCCGTGCCGCCGCGCGGGCCAACCTGAGGAAAGAGCAATGACAACCATCGCATTCATCGGTCTCGGCATCATGGGGGCGCCCATGGCGGCGAACCTCTCGAGCTCCGGCTTCGACGTGGTCGGGTACAACCGCAGCGCGCCGGCGGTCGAACGACTCGTGGCCGCGGGTGGGCGCGCCGCGACAAGCGTCGCCGATGCGGTCACCGGAGCGGACATCGTCGCGACGATGCTGCCGGACACCCCGGACGTGCTCGCGGTGATCACCGATGGTGATGGCGTATTCGCGAACGCCCGGCCCGGCGCGCTCGTCATCGACTTCTCTACCATCAAGCCGCAGGCTTCCGCTCGACTGGCGGCCGAGGGCAAGGCGGCCGGATTCCGCGTGCTCGACGCGCCGGTCTCCGGCGGAGAGCAGGGCGCAGTCGAAGGCACTCTCTCGGTGATGGTCGGCGGTGCCGACCAGGACTTCCTCGCCGCAGGCGAGGTTTTCGACGCGGTCGGTCGCACGATCGTGCACGTCGGTCACGCCGGCTCAGGCCAGACCGTCAAAGCCGCGAACCAGCTGATCGTCGCCGGCACTCTGGCTCTGCTCGCAGAGGCGCTCGTGTTCCTCGAGGCTCACGGAGTGGACACCGAGGCGGCCGTTCGCGTACTCGGAGGCGGTCTCGCCGGCAGCACCGTGCTCGAACGCAAGGCCGGCCAGATGCTCTCCCGCAGCTACAAGCCGGGATTCCGGGTAGGGTTGCACCACAAAGACATGGGAATCGTGACGGATGCCGCACGAAACGCCGGAGTGGCAATCCCGCTCGGCTCACTGGCAGCCCAGCTACTCGGATCGCTCGACGCGCGCGGTGACGGGTCCCTCGACCACTCCGCGCTCTTCGGCCTCGTCGAGGAACTCTCCGGTCGGTCCGAAGCCAAGACCGCTTGAGGAGCAGACAGCCATGCACGTGACTCCAGCGGAGACCGAAAAACTGCTCCTCGCGGTCGCAGGCATGGTGGCGCGCGACCGCTTGCAGCGCGGTGTCGCCCTCAACTATCCCGAGACTGTCGCCCTGCTCAGTACGTGGGTCATCGAGCGGGCCAGGGACGGCGCATCCGTCGCCCAGCTCATGGTGGAAGGACGGTCCGTGCTCGGCAGGGACCAGGTCATGGAGGGCGTTGCCGAGATGCTCTCCGACGTGCAGGTCGAGGCGACATTCCCCGACGGCCGAAAGCTCGTGACCATCCACGACCCGATCGCCTAAGACACGATCGCCTAAGACACGATCGATGAAGGAGAAAGTCGCATGACTGGCCACACCTCGTCGGGCCCGGGGGCGATCCGCGTGCGGCCCGGCATGCTGACCATCAACTCTGATCGGGGCGACCACGAACGCATCCGCCTGGTGTTCCTCAATACCGGCGATCGCCCGATACAGATCGGTTCCCACCTCCACCTGCCCGACGCGAACGGTGCCCTCGCGTTCGATCGGGATGCCGCACGCGGCTACCGCCTCGACATCCCTTCCGGAACGTCCCAGCGGTTCGAGCCGGGAGCGTCGCGCGAGCTCGACGCCGTCGCACTCAAGGGCGACCGCCGAGTACCCGGCATCCAGGTCGCGAACGCGGGACGGGAGGGACTCGATGGCTGAAATCTCGCGCGAGCGGTACGCGGCAATCTACGGACCCACGACGGGCGACCAGGTGCGCCTCGGCGACACCGACCTGTGGATCGAGGTTGAGGAGGACCGCACGTTCGGCGGTGAGGAGGCGATCTTCGGCGGCGGCAAGTCCATCCGCGAGTCGATGGCGCAGGGTGTGACGAGCCGCGCGGCGGGTGCCCTGGACACCGTCATCACCAACGCGATCGTGCTCGACTGGTGGGGCGTCATCCGTGCCGATGTCGGAATCCGCGACGGCAGGATCGTCGCGCTCGGGCGCGCCGGCAATCCCGACATCGCCGACGGCGTGCATCCCGCCCTGCTCATCGGTCCCTCAACCGACGTGATCTCGGGCGAGGGCAAGATCCTGACGGCCGGCGGAATCGACTCGCACGTACACCTCCTGTCGCCCTCGCAGATTCATGAGGCGCTCGCCACCGGCATCACGACCATCGTCGGGGGCGGAACGGGTCCGTCGGAGGGTTCCAAAGCGACGACCGTCACGCCGGGCAGCTGGCACCTCGGCACCATGCACCGCGCCCTCGATGACTTTCCGATGAACTTTCTGCTCCTGGGAAAGGGCAACACGGTATCGACTGAGGCCCTTCGCGAGCAGGCGATGGCCGGAGCGGCCGGCTACAAGGTGCACGAGGACTGGGGCTCCACCCCGGCGGCGATCGACGCAGCCCTGCGGGCCGCCGACGAGTTCGGGCTCCAGGTTGCCCTCCACTCGGATTCGCTCAACGAGGCCGGCTTCGTCGAGTCCACGGTCGGCGCCATCGCCGGCCGGTCGATTCACGCGTTCCACGTCGAGGGCGCTGGCGGCGGGCACGCACCCGACATCCTGACGATCGCGTCGCTTCCGCACATCATTCCCGGCTCGACCAACCCCACGCTCCCGCACACCGTCAACACGGTTGCGGAACACCTCGACATGCTCATGGTCTGCCACCACTTGAATCCCTCAGTGCCGGAGGATCTCGCCTTCGCCGAGTCACGCATCCGCGCCACCACCATCGCCGCGGAGGACATCCTCCACGACATGGGTGCGCTGTCGATCGTCTCCTCGGATGCCCAGGCGATGGGTCGGATCGGTGAGGTGATCACTCGCGCATGGCAGGTGGCCCACGTCATGAAGGCCCGGCGCGGATCGCTCGGCAGCGGCATGCCCGCCGACAACGAGCGGGCGCGGCGGTACGTCGCCAAGTACACCATCAATCCCGCGGTCGCCCACGGTATCGACGGCGAAGTCGGCTCGGTCGAAGCCGGAAAACTCGCCGATCTCGTGCTCTGGGAACCGAAGTTCTTCGGCGTTCGGCCCTCCGTCGTCATCAAGGGCGGCGGCATCGCGTGGGGTGCTCTCGGCGACCCGAACGCCTCGATTCCCACGCCCCAGCCCGTGCTCATGCGCCCGGCCTTCGCGAACGCGATCGGTGCCGAACTCTCCCGCACGTTCGTCTCCCCGGCCGCACTCGCCGACGGGGTCGCAGGGCGACTCGGGCTCAAGCGCGCGCTGCTTGCCGTGGCACCGACGCGAGAAGTTGGCAAGGCGCAGATGAGGAACAACGACGCACTCCCGCGGATCGACGTGCGCCCCGACACCTTCGAAATCAGCATCGACGGTGAGCCGGTCGTGCCCTCTCCGGCCGAACGCCTGCCGCTCGCGCAGCTCTACTCAATGTTCTGACCCATGTTCACCGCAGCCGGCCGATCGGCCCAACCCTCGCCCGCGACCCTCGCGATGATGCTCGCGGATGCCCGCCTGCCGGTCGGGGGCCACGTACACTCGGGCGGACTCGAACCCGCGCTGCGCGCCGGGATGCCGGTGAGCGACGTGCCGGAGTACCTCATCGGGCGGGCGGGCACGACTTCTTTGGTCGAGGCGGGAACCGCAGTGGTCGCACGCCACGCGGTGCTCGCGGCGGGAAGCGACTCGTGGCAACTGCGATCCGCGCTCGCCGACGTCGAACGCGCGTGGGCGGCTCGCACTCCGAGCCGCACGATGCGCGAGGTCTCGAGGGCACTTGCCCGGGGGTACGTGCGGTTTGCGCGCACACTCTGGGCGCAGCATCCGGGTGTCGCCGAATGCGAATCGACGCCCGGCGGGGTTGCGCGGCCCATCATCCTGGGCGTGCTGGCAGCGGCGGCCGGGATCGACGCGGCAGGCCTCGTGCGACTCGTCGTATATGACGACGCCCAGTCGGTCGCGGCGGCCATGCTGAAACTGGAGCCCCTCGATCCCGCGATCCCGGCCGGATGGGTGCTCGCCGCGTGCGCTTCCGCCGAGCCCTCGATCGATTCGCTGGCCGCACTCACCTCCCCCGACGCCATTCCGGCGAGCGGGGCTCCCCAATCCGAAGAGTGGGCAGAGGTCCACTCCCGAACCACGCAAAGGTTGTTCCGTGCCTGAATCCACATCATCCCGCGCCCTCCGGCTCGGCGTCGCCGGACCTGTCGGCACCGGCAAGAGCTCGCTCATCGCGACGATCTGCCGCGAGCTGGCCGACGAGTTGCGCCTCGGCGTCATCACCAACGACATCTACACGGATGAGGATGCGCGCTTCCTCCGCTCGGCGGGCGTGCTCGACCCCGACCGCATCCGTGCCGTCGAGACGGGCGCGTGCCCGCACACGGCGATACGGGACGACGTCACCGTCAACCTCATCGCCGTGGAGGACCTCGAGCGCGACTTCGCTCCCCTCGACGTCGTGCTCGTCGAGTCGGGCGGCGACAACCTCACCGCGACGTTCTCGCCAGCGCTCGTGGACGCCCAGATCTTCGTGCTCGACGTCGCCGGTGGCGGGGATGTCGCCCGCAAGGGCGGTCCCGGTATCGCGCGCGCCGACCTCCTCGTCGTCAATAAGACCGACCTCGCGCCCTACGTCGGGGTCGACGTGCCTCGCATGGTCGCCGACGCTATGGATGCACGCGACGGTCGTGCCGTGCTCGCCCTGTCGCGCACTGACGCGGCCTCGGTCGCCCAGCTCAAGCGTTGGGTTCTCGCGCTCCACACCGCTCACCGCGCCGGCACTCATCACCCGCAGGATCCCGGCCCGATGGCTCCCCATTTCCACGCCGACGAGACCGGCGCAGCGGTGCACAGCCACGGGCCCGGCGAGCCGGCCCACAGCCACCCGCACGGGCACTGATCGCATGCCGTGACCTCGATCTCGATGAGCGCCGCCGACCACCGCGCCCGCCTCGACTTGCGGGCCGGCGCCATCGTGCCGCGCGAGATCGAGCGCACGGAGGCTACCGCGCGCGTCGCCCTCGTGGCGGGGGGAGCGCTATTGCTGGGCGGCGACGAGGTGCACATCGACGTGACGGTGGGCGCGGGCTGCACGCTGGAGCTGCAGGACATCGGCGGCACCGTCGCCTACGCCGCCGACGGGGTGCGGTCGAGTTGGTCGGTCGATGTCACGATCGATGTCGGGGGCACGCTGCTCTGGTCGGGCATGCCGCTCGTCGTCGCCACCGGCGCCGCGGTCGAGCGCTCTCTACGGGTCGACCTCGCGGCGGGCGCACGGGCATTCCTGAGAGAGACGATCGTGCTCGGCCGGTCGTTCGAGCGCGGCGGCACCGCGCGGCTGCGCACGGACACGTGGCTGGAGGGCGAACCGCTCTTCGTCGAGGAGTTGTCTGTCGCGGGCGACCGTCCGGTGCCAGGGGTGATCGGGCACAATCGTGTGCTCGACAGCATCCTCGTGCTCGGCACTCGCGTGCCCCCGCCCGGCATCGCGCCGGCCAACCACTTCGAGTTCGAGGGGGCCGGGTGTCTCACTCGTACGCTCGGCCGTGAACTGCACCGCGAGTCACTCGATGTTGCCTGGGCGCAGGTCATCGCGAGCGTCCCTCAACTCGATCCGGTCTAGTCCCGTCGCTCGCGATGAGCGACAATGCGATTGCCCGGCATTGCACCGGCGGGATCGAGGAGACGACGTGGCGGACACCATCATCACCGTGCAGGGCGAGCACTCGGCATGGTATCCCGCTGAGCGCGCGACCGCGAGCGCGGGTGTGCACGCATACGGCCCCAAGCGCGACGACGTGTTCACACGCGCTGTCATCGCATCCGACGCGGTGCGCAACTCGATCGAAGCGCTCCACGACACGGAGGCCGGGCCCGTCACGTGGTGGTCGTCCGACAGTGTGCGCGTGTGGTCCGAGCGCCCCTGGAACAACGAGGGCAAGCAGCTCGCGCCGGTCTTCCACGCGGCGATCGATTTCACCGCGAAGTTCAAGGACTTCGAGGCGCTCGCCGGCTGGGTAGAGGCCGCCGCGGGTATCGAGCACGTTACCGTCGGCCACATCTCGTGGGACCTCACCGAGGTGACAAAGACGTCGGCCAACGACGAGGTGCGCGAGAAGGCGGTGCAGGATGCCGTCGCCAAGGCCACCGTTCTCGCGAGGTCGATCGGCCTGCAGTCCGTGACCGCCGTAGCCCTGGCCGACCCCGGCATGCTCGGTGACCCCTCGGACGCCGCGGGAGGGGGCGCATTTCCCGCACCCCGCATGGCGATGATGAAATCACAGGCGTTCGACTCGGTCGGCGCTCCGTCGCTCGCACTCAAGCCCGAGGAGATCGCCGTCGCCTTCGTCGTCGACGCCAGGTTCGTCGCGAAGTAGAGGTGCTACGGCCTCCCCCTGCTGAAGCGGACGTAGGCTCGAAAGGTGAGCCCCATCGATGCCCCGGAACGCCGAATCTCCACCTCAGTGCTGGTGATCGGAACCGGCGGTTCCGGGTTGCGGGCCTCGATCGAACTCGCCGAACGGGGCGTTGACGTGATCGCCGTGGGCAAGCGCCCCAAGAACGACGCGCACACCTCGCTCGCGGCAGGTGGCATCAACGCGGCGCTGGGCACGATGGATGCCGACGACACCTGGCAGCAGCACGCCGCCGACACGATCAAGGAGAGCTACTTCCTCGCCAATCCGCACACCGTGGAGATCGTCACGAAGGGCGCCCGGCGCGGAATCGAAGACCTCGAGCGCTACGGCATGCCGTTCGCGCGTGAGGCGGACGGGCGCATCAGCCTGCGCTTCTTCGGTGCCCACAAGTACCGGCGCACCGCGTTCGCGGGCGACTACACGGGGCTCGAGATCCAGCGCACCCTCATCAATCGGGCGGCACAGCTCGACATCCCCATCCTGGACTCGGTATACATCACCCGCATCCTCGTGAAGGACAACGTGGTGTTCGGCGCCTACGGCTTCGACTTGAGTGACGGCACGCGCGTGCTCATCCACGCCGACGCCGTGATCCTCGCGGCCGGCGGGCACAATCGCATCTGGCGGCGCACCTCGAGCCGGCGCGACGAGAACACGGGTGATTCGTTCCGCCTCGCCGTACTCGCGGGTGGCCGCATCCGGGATGCCGAACTCGTGCAGTTCCACCCGAGCGGCATCATCGAGCCCGAGAATGCGGCCGGCACCCTCATCAGCGAGGCCGCGCGCGGCGAGGGCGGAATCCTGCGCAACGCCCTCGGCGAACGCTTCATGGAGAAGTACGATCCCGAGCGCATGGAGTTGTCGACTCGAGACCGCGTCGCGCTCGCGGCGTACACCGAGATCAAGGAGGGGCGTGGCACCGAGAAGGGCGCCGTGCTTCTCGACATCTCGCATCTGCCGCGCGAAACGATCATGACCAAGCTCCCTCGCGTGTACCAGACCATGCTCGAGCTGCAGATGCTCGACGTGACGACGACCCCGATGGAGGTAGCTCCGACCGCGCACTACTCGATGGGCGGCGTGTGGGTGCGACCCGACGACCACTCGACCGATGTCACCGGGCTCTACGCGATCGGTGAGGCCTCGAGCGGGCTTCACGGCGCCAATCGGCTCGGCGGCAATTCGCTCATCGAGCTGCTCGTCTTCGGCCGCATCGTCGGGGAGGCCGCTGCCGAGTACAGCGCGGGCTTGACCGCGCAGATGCGCTCCACCGAGGCGGTCGAGGAGGCACGGGCCGAAGTGCGCGACACCCTCGCCGCGGACGGCGAGGAGAACGTGCGCACCCTGCAGCGTGCCATCCGCGACGCCATGACTGAGCACGCGGGCGTCGTGCGCGACGAAGCCGGCCTGCTCGAGGGCCTCGCGAAGCTCGACGCGATCGAGGCGCGCTTCGCGAACATCGGCGTGCACCCGGATGTCGCGGGTTACCAGGACCTCGCCCACGCCTTCGACCTGAAAGCGGCCGCGCTCGCGGCCCGTGCGACGCTGCGTGCGGCGCTCGAGCGGCGGGAGACGCGCGGGGCCCACAACCGCAGCGACTACCCGGAGCTCGACCCGAGCCTCACGGTCAACCTCGTCTGGTCGAGGGATGACACGATCGCTCGCGAACGGATCCCACCGGTCCCCGACGAGATCCGGGCCCTCATCGAAGAGGTGTCGGTCGAGGGCAAGTTCATCGAGTAGCCGGCGCTCAGCGTCGATGCGGGCGCGCAGGTTTGACGCGGGCGCGCCCGTATGAACATCCGCGGTCGCGGCAAACCGGCGCGCGACCCCCCGTGGGTTACTACTCGTTGAGGTTCTTGCGCGTCGACATGGCGCGCTCAGCCTCGCGCTTGTCCTGGCGCTCCCGCAGGGTCTGGCGCTTGTCGTACTCGCGCTTGCCCTTCGCGACCGCGAGTTCGACCTTCGCGTTGCCGTCGCTGAAGTAGATCGAGAGGGGCACGAGGGTGTAGCCGCCCTCCTTGACCTTGTTCTGGATCTTGAGGATCTGCGCCTTGTGCAGCAGCATCTTGCGCTTGCGTCGCACCGGATGGTTGTTCCACGAGCCCTGGTTGAACTCGGGGATGTGCACGGCGTCGAGCCAGGCCTCACCGCCCTCGATGAAGCCGTACCCGTCGACGAGGCTCGCTCGACCGGCCCGCAACGACTTCACTTCGGTTCCCGTGAGCACAAGTCCTGCCTCATAGGTGTCTTCGATCGTGTAGTCGTGGCGCGCTTTGCGGTTGCTGGCCACAACCTTCTGGCCGCGCTCCCTGGGCATCGTGCTCACTCTCCTCGTGCGTGTTAACAGCCCGTCAGTCTAGCCTGCGCCCCGAGAACAGCACCACGGCGAGCGCGACGAGCCCGCCCGCGGCGCTCACCAGCAGCACGGCAACCGTGACGCTAGGCACTTGCACAGCGATCCCCGCCGCGAGCCCGACCCCGACGACGATCCCCGGTACGGCACTGAAGGCCAACTCGGCGAGGTGGGCGCGCGTCACGTCGCGCGTCGTCCAGCCCATTGCGCGGATCGCGGCCCACTGGTCCCGCTTGCGCTCGACGCCCATCCGTCTCGACAGCACGGCGAGCGTGATGCCGGCGGCGAGGGTCGCAGCGGCCAGAAGTCCCTGCGGCAGCCAGGCGCGGGCGGATGCCACCGCCGCGATGGCACTCGGACCCGCAAGCTCCCTCCCCTGCACGAACACCGTCGCCCCGATCGCGACGGCAATCGTGACGAGCATCATTGCGAGGCCGAGGGACACGGAGTTCGCGACTTGCGTGCTCGCCAGCCGGCGACCGAAGGCGATCGGTCCCGGCACGCGCGGGGGCAGGTCGGCACGGAGCGCCCGCTGGCGCCGCGTGGTGTGACGGGGCGCCCTGGCTCCCGCGATGATTGCGGCGAGAGACGTGACGACAACGAGCGCGACCGAGAGCGCAACCGAGACGGATGCCACCGCCGGAACCGTCGCGAGGGCGACCGCAGCGGCACCGACGAGAGCCACCGCGAGCAGCGCGACGGCCTCTTCGGCGAGGAACCATCTCGCAATGCGCCGGCGCCGCCACCCCAGCTGGCGCAGCACTCCCGCTTGCGCGCGGCGACCGGGGATGGAACCGAGTTGCACGACCGACAGCAGCACCCCCACCGACAGGATGGACACCGCGAGCAGAGCGATACTCGTGGCGGAGACAGCGGCATCCGCTTCGATCACGGCGCCGAGCCGGGACCACTCCTGGTCGACGTAGCCGAGGTCGGCGATCTCCTGGAGGCCGCGGTCGTCGGTGGATGCCAGCGCGTAGTCCCCGACGAGCACTCGCATCTGCTGGGGTGATGAGCCCGCCACGATCGTCGCCTCGAAGCCGAGTTGCTCGAGACCGCTCGCCGCCGCGAGCAGCTTCTGCTGGGCATCCGGGGTGTACCGGTCGATGCCCTGCACGCGAATGCGGATCGCCGAGATGGGCCGGTCGACGCCGAGTCCCTCGAGGATGTCGAAGCTTCCCACCGCCATGTCATTGGTACCCGGGATGCCGAAGCCCGTGATCGAAGTCGCGAGGGCCACCGGCGCCATGGGCTCGTCCTCCGGACCGGCGACGAGAGCGGGGTTGTCGACGTCGTATGCGCCCAGAGGCATGAAGCTCACGTCTCCGACGCTCTCGCGCAACTCGTCGGGGTGGTACGTGCCGACGACCTCGAACCGATCCGTGAGCGGCGTCTGCCCCGCCGTTCCCCCGGTGCCGACGGCTCCGAAGAGTTTTTCGTACTCGGTCACCGATCCCGCGGGCGCACCGCCGGAAAGGGGTGCCTCCGCAAAGACGCCGTACGCGGCATAGCCGCGCGGGTGCAGGCGCACGCCCTCCCCGGTGCTCGCCGCGTCGTCGGGGATCGTGTACCTGCTGCCGAGAACCGAGCGCGGACCGGGCCCGCGCGGCGCGAGTGCCGCGTTGCGCGTGGCGTCAACGAGTCGCTGCTCGATTCCCCCGAGCAGGAGCAGTTCGTGGGTGTAGGGGTCGAGGCTCGGCGCGGCGTCCGCGTCGTAGCTGCCGATGGTCGTTGTCGTCGCGTCGGCCGCGATCGTCGGGGCGATCTGCCCGTTCTGCAGAAAGCCCGTGCCCTGCGCTTGCGCGACAGCCTCGGCACCTGCGGCGCCGGCAGTCACTTCGTCGAACTCCTCCACCGTCACGGTGAGGCGCACGACCGCCCTGGTCCGATCCGACACGACGAGAGGCAGCCGACCGTCTTCGGCGGGCTCGAGCAGCGGATCGAGGAACGCTCCCGCCTCGCCCAACAACTGCCGCTCCGCCTCGGGGTCGACGAGGGCGATGTTGGCGGCGGGTCGCGGCGCGAGTGACAGCCCGAGCGGGATGGTGCCGGTCGAGGCATCCCACGCCCCGCCCGAGAAGGTGATGCGCGAATCGCCCGACAGCAGTCGCGGGCTGTCGGCGAGCGCATGCGTCGCGTAGACGATCTCGCCATCCGGCCCGATGAGCGGTGCACCGTTGGTGTCGAACACGACTTGCGAGAAGCTCGGCTGGTAGGCGAACGCGAGCACGGTCTGGCTCGCGAGGTCGCGCGGGCCCGTGCCGTCGTCGGTCTCGCTGCGTACCGTCACACGGAACGCCTGCGGACTCTCGAGACTTGCATCCGCGCGCACGGGCATCGGCAGCCACACGAGTGGATCGCCCACCAGGTCCGACTCGGCGAACGAGACAAGCGAGATGGGGGCGGCGACCTCCACTCCGGGCAGTCCGCGGATGAGCGCGAGATCGTCGAGGCTGAGCCGGCCCATCGAGGCATCCACGAGCGAGTCGGAGCGCAGGAAACCGGACGTCACTGGATCTTTGCCGCGCTGGGTCACGAGGATGTCGTAGGTTCCGCGCCAGCTCTCGTCGAGCGTCTGCTGCAGCACGATCGCCGACGTGGACTGCAGGGCGGATGCCGCGAGCGCCGTGACGGCGAGCAGGCCCACGGCCACGAGCCGCGGTCGGTCCCGCCAGAGCCTGCGCGCCGCGCCCGGCACCCGCGGGGTGAACACAGCGCGCATGGTCAGGACAACATCGTGCGGCTGTCGGATGCCGCGACCAGGTGCTCGTCGTGCGCGGCGACGAGCACGGCGATGCCGTCTGCCGCGAGGGAGGACAGCAGCGCGATCACCGAGTCAGCGCTCGACCGATCGAGTGATGCCGTGGGCTCATCGACCATGAGCACGGCCGGGCGCAGCAGGAGGGCTCGCGCGAGGGCGACGCGCTGACGCTCCCCCACGCTCAACTGCTCCGGCCGGTGGCTCGCCCGGTGCGCGACGCCGAGCCGGTCGAGCAGTTCGCGCGCGCGATCGGCGAACTCGTGCGTGCGGCGCCCGGGAACCGCAGGCAGCAGCGCATTCTCGAGGGCCGTGAGGCCGCCGATGAGCACACCACCCTGGTCGAGATACCCGACGAAGTCGCGCCGGCGCTGGGTGATCGCGTCATCCTTGAGCTCGGCGAGCGACTGCCCCGCCCACGACACGTCTCCGCCCGTAGGGCGCACGAGGCCGGCGGCAACCCGCAGGATGCTCGTCTTACCCGATCCGCTGCGACCGGCGAGGCAGTGCATCCGGCCCGGTTCGAGCGCCAGGTCGTAGCCCGCCACGATCTCCAGGGGGTCATCGCCCGCGCGCTCGTACCGGATCGTCACATCGCTGAGCTCGACGACCGGCATCCCGTCAGGATAAGCCGTCGGCTAGACCTTGAGGTAGCGGCTGATGGCGACGCTCGCCGACGCGGCCGCGAGCGCAGCGCCCACCACGACGAGCACGGGCACGACGACGAGGGCGTCGCTGAGCCCGACGAGCGTCGTTGTCGTGCCGAGCGTGTTCACGAGGGTGCCCTGCACGAAGAACTGCACGATAGCCACGATTCCCGCACCCGCGAGGATCGAACCGATGAGGGCCGCGAATACGCCCTCGAGAATGAACGGGGTCTGGATGAACCGGTTCGAGGCACCGACGAGGCGCATGATCCCGAGCTCGCGCCGCCGGGAGAACGCACTGAGCCGAATGGTGGTGGCGATGAGGAGCACCGCCGCGACGAGCATGAGCACGGCGATGCCGATAGCGGTGGCGCTCGCAGCATTGAGCACCGAGAAGATGCCGTCGAGGAGGCCGCGCTGGTCGGAGACGTCTTGCACGCCGGCGGCACCCGAGAGGCTCTCGATGAGGATGTCGGCGTCATCCGGATTGACGAGGTTGACGCGGAAGCTCTCGTTGAGCACGTCCGGAGTCACGAATGCGGCGATCGGGCTGTCGGCGAACTGCACCTGGAAGTTCTCGTACGCCTGCTCGTGCGTCTCGTAGTCGTACTTCTCGATGTACGGCTTGAGGGCGGGCGAGTTGAGGTCCGCCTCCACCTGGTCGATCTGCTCTTTGGTGGCGGCCGTCTGCGTGCAGTTGCCGGTGGTATCGACATCGGTGCACATGAAGATCGCGACTTGCGCGCGGTCGTACCAGTAGCCCTTCATCTGGCCCACCTGCATCTGCAGCAGGATCGCGGCGCCCACGAAGGTGAGCGAGATGAAGGTGACGAGAACGACGGAGATCACCATCGAGACGTTGCGTCGCAGGCCGCTGCCGACCTCGCCGAGGATGAGGCCGAGTCTCACGGCGCCACCTCCCCCGCGTACGACCCGAACTCCTGCACCGGAATCGCCTGCGTCTGGTATCCGCCCTGGCGCTCGTCGCGCACGATCTGGCCGCTGATGAGTTCGATGACGCGCCGCTTCATCTGGTCGACGATTCCCGCATCGTGCGTGGCCATGAGCACGGTCGTGCCGCCGAGATTGATGCGCTCGAGGAGAGTCATGATGCCCGCGGAGGTTGCGGGGTCGAGGTTTCCGGTCGGTTCGTCGGCGAGCAGGATAGCCGGCTTGTTGACGACCGCGCGCGCGATCGCGACGCGCTGCTGCTCCCCACCGGAGAGTTCGTGCGGGTACCGATTGGACTTGCCCGCGAGACCGACCATCTTGAGTGCGTCGGGCACGGCCTCCTGGATGAAGCCGCGGCTCTTGCCGATCACTTGCAGCGTGAACGCGACGTTGTCGAACACGTTCTTGTTGGGCAGGAGGCGGAAGTCCTGGAACACGACACCGAGGTTTCGCCGAAAGTAGGGAACTTTGCGGCTCGATAGCGAGTTGAGGTGCTGGCCGAGCACGTGGATCGCGCCCTTGCTGGGCGACTCTTCCCGGAGGATGAGCCGCAGAAAGCTGGACTTGCCGGAGCCGGAGGCGCCCACGAGGAAGACGAACTCACCCTTGAGAATCTCGAGACTGACGTTGTTGAGCGCCGGACGAGTGGTCCCCGGGTATGCCTTGGAGACGGAATCGAAGCGAATCATTTGGTGCTCAGCCTAGGTAGACCCTTCGGGTATCCCGGCAGCGACATGCCCCGCGTGCAGACTCACAGCGATGTGTCGCGTGAGCTAGCCCTCCCTCCCGTTGGGGAGCGAGTCGCCCGGCGCAGGCGGGTCGAGCACAAGCGCAATTGCTTCCTCACGCGTGACGTTCTCGGGAAAGTTGTAGCGCGCGAACCTGCCCTGGGGGTCGTAGCGATCCACAGGCAGCCTGACCGACGACGCCTCGATAACCAACGCCAGCGCGTCGCGTGTCGCGTGCGGCAGGAGGATTCGCTCGCCATCGCGCAACGGCGCGACGAGATCGAGCTTGTCGCGCGCGCCGAAACGCAGCTCGAGCAACCTGTGCGCAGGCGCGCCGTCGACGCCCAACGTGGCGAAGTCGAGGTCGTGGAACGCGGCCGACCGACGTCCCCGTCGGATGACGCCCAGTTCGAAGTTCGCCTCGACCCGCGTCGAGAGGGCCCACTGGCGCGACGTTCCCCCGATGAAACCGCCCACGAGCGCCATGAGCAACCCCGGCAGGAAGAGCGCGACATCGACAATCCCGGCCCCGATGCCACCCATCAGACCATGCGCGACCGCCTGGCCAACGCGATCAGACCTCCGCACACCCTCCAGGACGACCCACCGGTGGGGCTTGGTCACGCCTCCACAGCCCGCTTTCTCCAGCGGATGCCCGCCGAGATGAAACCGTCGAGGTCGCCGTCGAAGACATTGGACGGGTTGTTGACCTCGTAATCGGTGCGCAGGTCTTTGACCATCTGGTACGGCGCGAGCACGTAGGAGCGCATCTGGTCGCCCCAACTGGCGGTGATCACGCCCGCGAGTTCCTTCTTCGCGGCCGCCTCCTGCTCGCGCTGCATGATCAGTAGTCGCGACTGGAGCACGCGCATCGCCGCAGCGCGGTTCTGGATCTGGCTCTTCTCGTTCTGCATCGACACGACGAGACCGGTCGGGAGATGGGTGAGCCGCACCGCGGAGTCGGTCGTGTTGACCGACTGGCCGCCAGGCCCGCTCGAACGGAACACGTCGACGCGGATATCGCTCTCCGGCACCTCGATCGCCCCGGCCTCCTCGATGAGCGGGATGACCTCGACGGCGGCGAAGCTCGTCTGCCGTTTGCCCGCGGAGTTGAACGGACTCATGCGCACGAGCCGGTGGGTTCCCGCCTCGACGCTCAGCGTGCCAAAGGCGTATGGCGCATCCACTTCGAACGTCGTCGACTTGATGCCCGCCTCTTCGGCGTAGCTCGTGTCCATGACCGTCGTCGGGTAGCCGTGCTGCTCGGCCCAGCGCAAGTACATGCGCTGCAGCATCTCTGCGAAGTCGGCGGCGTCAACGCCGCCCGCGCCCGCGCGAATCGTGATGACGGCCGGATGCGCGTCCCACTCCCCGTTGAGCAGGGTCTGCACTTCGAGCTCGCCGAGCAGCTTCTGGATGCTCGCGAGTTCGGTGCGGGCATCCGCTGCGGCCCCGGCGTCCTGCTCCTCGTTGGCGAGCTGCACCATGATCTCGAGGTCGTCGAGGCGGCTCGCGATGGACGTGATCTTGGCGAGCTCCGCCTGACGGTGGCTCAGGGCGCTCGTGACTTTCTGCGCCTTCTCGGTGTCGTCCCAGAGGTCGGGTGCTCCCGCTTGCTCGCTGAGGTCGGCGATCTCGGCCTCCAGCCGGTCTACGCCGACAACCGAGCGGATGTCCGCGAAGGTCGACCGAAGGGCAGCGATCTCTTCAGAGAAGTCCAGCTCGTCCATGTCGGCAGCAAGCCTATCTTGCTGCGCGGTGGAGCTATGAGGATCGCGCCAGCGATCCCAGCGCCGAGGGAGCCTGCGACCGAGGTATTACCATGAGAGACGATGTCGACCGACGAGTTGCCCTTCCGCTGGGGCTCGATCGCCCTTCCCGCGCTGCTTCCTACGCTGCTGTTCTCGATCGGCGAGGGCGCTATCCTGCCGATCATCCCGATCGTGGCCGACAACCTCGGCGCGACTCTTGCCGTAGCCGGTCTCGTCGCGGCGCTCATCACGGTCGGGGAGCTGTTCGGCAACATTCCCAGCGGATGGCTGATCTCCCGGGTCGGTGAGCGCCCAGCCATGATCGGCGCGACCGCGGTGTCGGTCGTCGGCCTCGTGATCTGCATCATCGCGCCGAACCCGGTAGCGCTGGGATTCGGCATTCTCCTCATCGGCCTCGCGACGGCGGTGTTCGCGCTCGCGCGGCACGCGTTCATGACGAGCTTCGTGCCCCTGCACTACCGCGCTCGCGCGCTCTCCACGCTCGGAGGCACGTTCCGTCTCGGCTTTCTCATCGGCCCATTCCTCACCGCAGCTCTCATCCACATCACGGGGACGGCGGCAGCGGCGTTCTGGATCCACCTCGTCGCGTGTGCCGCGTGCGCCGTGATTCTCATCCTGCTGCCCGACCCGTCGACGACGTTCGGCGCCGTGCACACGGTGCGGGTGGGCGACCGAAAGCTGCGCGAGGGCGAGGCGCTCGTCGAACTCGAGTTCTCTGGCCTGTTCCGCACGATTCGCGCGAATCGGGACCTGCTCACGCGGCTCGGGGCGGGTGCCGCTGCCATCGGCGCGCTGCGTGCGAGTCGGCAGGTGATCCTGCCGCTGTGGGCGGTGAGCATCGGCGTGAGCGACACCAACACGGCGATTATCATCGGCATCGCGGCCGGCGTCGACTTCGCCTTGTTCTACGCGGGCGGCCAGATCATGGACCGCTTCGGCCGCCTGTGGAGCGCCGTGCCGTCCATGGTCGGGCTCGGCCTGGGGCACCTGGTTCTCGCTTTCACGCACGACCTGCCGGCGAACGTCGGCTGGTTCATCTTCGCGGCGATGTTCCTGTCGCTCGCGAACGGGCTCGGCAGCGGCATCCTCATGACGCTCGGGGCTGACCTCGCAGACCCGCGCAATCCCGCGCCCTTCCTCGGCGCCTGGCGTTTCACGGGCGGGCTCGGCGGTGCCGGCGCCCCGCTGCTGATCCCCGCCATCACGGCGGTCGCGTCGCTCGCCCTCGCCGCGGGAGTGCTCGGCGTGCTCGGCCTCGTCGGCGCGGGCATCCTCATTCGGTACCTGCCGCGTTATTCGCCGCGACCGCCGCGCCGACCGCGCCGGTAGCATTCCTGAATGGTCCCGCTCGCCAACCTCGTCGCGTTCTCGCTTGTCGCCATTCCGATCATTCTCATCCCCGGGCCGAGCGTGTTGTTCGTGATCGGGCGCTCCCTCTCCCTTGGCAAGGTCGGCGGACTGCTGAGCGTGCTCGGCAACTCCCTTGGCGCTGTCGTCTCGGTCATCGCGGTTGCTCTCGGGGTCGGCGTGGTGATCGCGCAGTCGATGGTCGTCTTCACGATCGTGAAGATCGTCGGCGCTGCCTACCTCATCTACCTCGGCGTGCAGGCGATTCGGCACCGCCGTGCGAACGCGGCGGCCGCGACTGCGGCGGTCGCCCCGCGGCCCAAGTGGAGGCTGCTGCTTCAGGGTTTCATCGTCGGGGTGTCCAATCCGAAGACGATCGTGTTCTTCATCGCGGTGCTGCCCCAGTTCGTGAACTACCCGGCCGGCGGCATTCCGCAGCAGATGCTGCTGCTCGGCGCCCTATTCATCGCGATTGCGCTCGTGAGCGACAGCGCCTGGGCGCTCGCTGCGGGTGTCGCACGCGACTGGTTCGCTCGCTCGCCATCGCGCATCTCGACGCTCAGTGCTACTGGCGGGGTCATGATGGTCGGGCTCGGCGTCGGCTCACTGTTCGTCGGTCACGGCAAGGGCTGACCAGCTCCGATCAGGTGAACACCGACCGGCCCACCGCCGTGACCTCGATGCGGATGCCCTCGGGAACGAAAAGCGTCACGACGGGCGGTCGCCACAACGCCGAGAGGGTAACGGTGGCGCTGCGTCCGTCGACGGTCTCGGCGCGTTCGACGGCGAGCGACTCGAAGTCCGCCGGCGCTCGCGTGATGTAGTCGGCAACCGCGGCAGCGACATCCGGGCTCTCGAGTGTCGGCCGGAATCCCCCGGATGCCGAGCGCACGTCGGTGAGTTCGAAGGCCTCCGCACCGACCAGCGCCGCGCCGTCCGCGAGGGTGAACAGGCGCTTGCGTTCGAGGTATAGCGCCGTGGCCGCGACGACGAGGAGAACGAGAAGGAGGGACAGAAACCCGTAGAAGATCGTCAGGATGAGCGTGGAACCGTCATCCGCCGCAAGGCGCCTCATCCGGATCCCCAGAACCGCGACACCTGCTGGGTGGCTTGTGCGCCCACGGTCACCGCGAGCGGAAAGTCGCCCTCGAGAACCGGAGGGACGAGCGGGAGCGGCACGGACACGGAGACCGCTACGGTGACGAATCCCTGCCGCGTGAGGCACACCGCCGGTCGAGGCTCGCACGCCACCGAAATGCTTGCGGAACCCGGCTCGATCCCGTGGTCGGCGAGGGCGAAATCGACGGCACGGATCGCACTCTGCTGTGCATCGGCCGGATCCAGCCCCTGAACGAAGACCCGGGCACCCTGGCGTGCGGCGCCTTCGACGGCGAGCGCGGCCGCCTGGATGACCGAGACCGAGAGCACGAGGTAGACGAGCGGCAGCAGCAGCACGAGACCGGCGGTCAAGAACTCGAGCGACGCCGAGCCGTCTTCCTCAGTCCAGCGTTTCGATCGCGGCATGCCCCGAAACCTCCAAGCCGCCTTCGATCCCGACGAGCCCGAACAGCGGCAGTGGTGCTCTCACGGTGACGACGACCGCCGGATGACCGAGGTAGCTGCCGAGGGACGACGACACGTCGCGCGCATAGCCGGCACCGAGCGCCATCTCGATGAGGTCTTCGGCGCGGGCAATACCCTCGGCCATCGAGTTGTCGGCGAGGGCGCCGAAGCGCGCACCCTCGGCCGCCGCATCCACGAGCGCGTTGCGGATGAGAAGGGCCAGGCCGAGTTGCATCACGGTGAGAGTCACGACCGTGAGGAGCGCGCCGACCATGACGAACTCCGCGACGGCAGAACCCTCCTCAGAATCCCGTAACACGCTCGATCGCCTGTTCGAAGACCGAGCTGAGTGCTGGCCCCGCGAGCCCCCAGATGATGATGACGAGGCCCGCCGTCATGAGGGTGATGAGCACCCAGCCCGGCACGTCGCCGCGGTCGTCACGAATGCTGTCGATGAGTGTGCGCATCGCGCCATTGTGGTTGCGGCCGCGCGCGGCTGCCCGCCGCTATCCACAGAACCCGAGCGTGATCAGGAGAACGCGAAGAGCACCGGCATCAGCAGCACCACGATGCCGGCCCAGGCACCGAAGACGGGGAGGTATCCCGTCTGCCACCGCTCGAGCGCGCCGCCCGACGCCCTTCGGGCGAGTGTGCGCCCGAGTAGCCACGCGGTAATGGCGAGGTTGACAACGAGGATCAGGTTGAGTCCGAGGGCGGCGACGCGATTGGGGGTGAACCCGAATTCGGCGATCCGGGCCAGCATGGAACCGACCACGAGCACATCGAGCAGCAGCGCCGCCCCGACTGCGATGAGCCGGATGACGTCGAGCGCCCCCGCAGGCTTGGTCGCATCACGCGCCGAGAGGGCATAGAGCACGAGGCCGAGCACGACGAGTAGCAGAACATCGAAGACGATCAACAGGTCACGGTCGAAGTCACGGCCGACCCCCGCGCCGACGTAGACGACCGCGGCGACGATCAGCATCGCAGCGAACAGCGGTGTGAAGATCGCCGTCAGCACCGGGGCGAGGTTCTCGATCACGCCCTTCTTCGCCTCGACGAGCCAGGCCGCGACGATCACCGCGGCGGCGCCTCCCGAAGGAAGCACCCACCTCATGACATCCTCGATGGCCCCGGGCGCAATCGGCTCGAGCAGCAGGGCCGTCAATCCCATCAGCACGCCGCCACCGAGCGCGAGCAGCACCCAGTAGATCGCCCACTCCCCCGTGAATCGCACGAACTCCATCCGCCGCAGAGACGTCGTCTCGCCGCCCAGGTACGCCGCGCCAACAACGAACCACAGGAGTACCGGGAGGTGGATGGCGACGAGCAGGTCCGTTTGGCTGTTCGGCGGGAAAGGGTACACATTCACAAGCACGGCGACCCCGACGACGACCGCAGCGCCGATGAGTACCGTGCGAAGTGACAGCCTGCGCCGCCACGCGAAGTACCCCGCGAGCACCGGCAGCACGAACAGGCCGAGGTTGCGCACGAACCACGGTGCGATCGGATCGCCCATGAACTGCATGTCGGCGGTGCCGGTCATGCCCGCCAGCACGCGGGCGACTTGGATGAGCACCGCGGCGAGCGCCGCGAACACGATCATCTCGAGCAGCGGGCGCCGCCGATCGACCGAGTCGCGAGTCGTCGACAGTGTCAACTGCTTCCACAGTCGCTCGCCGTGCTCGCGCGCGAACTCGGCAGTGAGCTGGTCGACCCGACCCAGTCGCTGCACGGCGATCTGAAACGCTTCGCCGTCCGACAGGCCCACGTCGACCAGTTCGGCAATCTGTTCCCGCAGATGTCCCTCGAGTTCGTCGGCATCCGCGGAATCGACTGCGGAGTCGCGCGTGACCGCGCTGCGCCAGAGCGCGATGTCGGTGTCGAGTTGCGTCTTCATCAGGTCCCCAGGGTGCTCGCGAAAGCGGGTGCGGATGCGGATGCGCCCCACAGTCCGCCGAGCGTGCGGGTGGCCGTAGCCCATTGGCGGCGCTGCTGGGCGAGCTCGGCCCTGCCTGCGTCGGTGATCTCGTAGTAGCGGCGGCGGCGGCCTTCAGGTGAGGTGCCCCAGTCGGCTCGAACGTAGTCCAGGCGGTTCAGGCGGTGCAGGAGGGGATAGAGCATGCCGTCGCTCCACTCGAGTTCGCCACCGGACAGCTCGCGCACGCGCTTGTGGATCGCGTATCCGTAGCTCTGCCCTTCGGCGAGTATCGCCAGCACGAGCGGGGTCGCCATCGCGGCGACCAGGTCCTTGTCAATGTTCACACGACCCTCCATCCCTTCCAGCACTATACATTGCACTGCAACGTATAAACCAGTGGGCGCGGCGTTTCATGCCTGTCGGCCAGACGTTCGCTTTCGGTGCCGGCGAACGGCATGCTGGAAAGGTGAACGACACCCGGCCGCCCGCGATCGTGTCGCTCGAACGACTTCGCGCGTCGCTCGCCGATGCCGGCCTGCGGCTGCCGCTCGACGGTGCGGCCGAGCAACGGGAGGCAGCGGCATCCGCCGTTCGGCAGATCGACGACTACATCCGACCGCGTCTTGCCGACCTGGATGCACCGCTGCTCGCCGTGGTGGGAGGGTCGACGGGCTCCGGCAAGTCCACCATCGTCAACGCCCTCATCGGCACGCCCACAACCCGGGTGGGTGTGATCCGGCCCACTACGCGCCAACCGATCCTCGTTCATTCGCCGCACGACGGCCCGTGGTTCACCTCCGACCGCATCCTCCCGGGGCTCGCGCGCGTGCGCGGGACGATCAGCACTCCGGGCACCCCGGCCTCAGCTGCGGGAGACTCGCCCGCCGTCTCTCGTATCAACGAACTCATGCTGCTCGAGCACGAGCGGGTGCCGACCTCCCTCGCGATCATCGACGCTCCCGATATCGATTCGGTGGCCGACGACAACCGCGCGCTTGCCGCACAGCTGCTCGCCGCCGCCGACCTGTGGCTGTTCGTCACCACCGCCAACCGCTACGCCGACGCCGTGCCGTGGCGACTGCTGGAGGGTGCTGCCGGGCGTTCCGTGACCGTGGGGGTCGTGCTCAACCGCGTTCCCCCGGACGCGGTCGACGACGTGCTCCCCGACCTGGCCGCGATGCTCGACGCTCGGGGATTGGGCTCTGCGCCCGTCTTCGTGATCGAGGAGCAGCACCTCGACGAGCTCGGCATGTTGCCGGCATCCGCGGTTTCAGCGCCGCTGGATTGGCTCACGTCGATCGCCGGCGATAAAGCCGAGCGCACCCGCATCGCCGCCCGCACCCTGGGCGGGGCGATCGTCGACCTCGATCGACGGGTGGCAAGCATCGCGGATGCCCGCCAGGAACAGCTCGACTGGATCGATGCGACGGAGTCGATGGCGGCCGCCGAATACGAGAGGGCGATGGATGCCGTCGATGAGGCGACGAAAGACGGCGCACTCCTGCGCGGCGAGGTTCTCGCTCGCTGGCAGGACTTCGTGGGCACCTCGGATGTGTTCCGCAGGATCGAGTCGTGGTTCTCCCGCACCCGCGACAGCGTGACCGCCTGGGTCACCGGCCGCCCCAGCCCGGTTGTCGAGGTGGAGACCCAGATCGAGAGCGGCCTTCACGCCGTGATCGTGGATGAGGGCGCTCGAGCGGCTGCGGCATGCTGGGCGGCTCTGCGACGCACCACGGCCGGCCGCGCGGTCGCGGAGCAGAACCCGGCGCTCGGATCGGAGAGCGCTGGATTCGCCGACTCGGCTGCGAGCATGATCCGGGACTGGCAGGGCTCATTGCTGAAGCTCGTGCAGGACAACGCCGGAAACAAGCGGATTCGCGCTCGAGTGCTCTCCCTCGGGCTCAACGTGGTGACAGTCGCCCTCATGATCGTCGTCTTCGCGTCGACCGGTGGCCTCACGGGAGGTGAGCTCATCATTGCGGGCGGGTCCGCGGTGCTCGGACAGAAGCTGCTCGAGACGATATTCGGCGAGGATGCGGTGCGCCGGCTCGCTGCGGAGGCCCGCCGGGACCTCCAGGCCAAGGTGAGCACCCTGTTCGTCACCGAACGAGCGCGAGTGACCGCAGCACTCGAACCGATGCGGTTCGGCTCGGCTCCGGAGTCCCTGAGGCGCGAATCTCGCACGCTCCTCGACGACGTGCGGCGGGCCGCCGAGGCCGGCGCGAAGTCGTGACGGTCTCGCTCGACGACCGCCTGGCCGCCCTTCGCACCCTGCGGACTGCGGGTGAGGGGCGCATCCCGGACTCGGTCGCGACCGAAGCGGACCGGGTGCTTGAGCGTGCCGCCGAACGCCGGGAACGCTCCCCCGGGTACACGGTGGTGGGAGTGTTCGGCGCCACCGGGTCGGGCAAGTCGAGCATTGTGAACGCGCTCGTCGGAGCCGACGTCGCCCGCACCCACGTGCGCCGGCCGACCACCTCGGCGGCCCTCGCGGTGATCTGGGACCCGGATGGCGCGGCCGACCTTCTCGACTGGCTCGCGGTGCGCGAGCGCGTCGTGCGCGAGGCCGCGATCGACCCTCGAGCGACGCAGCTCGTTCTGCTGGATCTGCCCGACTTCGACTCGATCGAGAGCGGCAACCGAGCCATCGCCGAGGCCCTCGCGGCCCAGGTTGACGCGCTGGTCTGGGCGGTGGACCCGCAGAAGTACGCTGACGACGTGATGCACGCCCAGTTCATCACCCCGCATGCTCGCCACCGCGAAGTCACACTCATCGTGCTCAACCAGATCGACCTGCTCCCCGCCGCCGATGTGCCCCGGGTCGTGGCGTCACTGCGGGAGATCGTCGAACGAGACGGTATCTCGAAGGCCACGGTCATGCCGGTCAGCGCGCGCACCGGCTCCGGTATCGACACCCTGCGCACGGCCATCGGCGAGCTGGCCGCCGCCCGCCGGGCGCGCGACAGTCGCCTGGCGGCGGATATTGCAACCCTCGCGGGCCGCATGCCCGCACCCGGCGAGCCGCGCCGGCTCGACGCCCGCGCCGTGCGCCACCTCCGCGACGAAGTCGGTGTCGCCGCCGGCGTCGATATCGTTTCGGCCGCCGTCGCCGGTTCGTACCGCAAGCGCTCGCGCCAAGTCACCGGCTGGCCCCTCCTGTCGTGGATAGCGCGGCTGCGAGCCGACCCCCTCACCCGCTTGGGGCTGGGCGCGGCGCGGCAGGGCGACGATCCGTCAGTTCACCGTACGAGCATGCCCTCGCTGAGCTCTGCGGCCCGAGCCCGTGCGTCACTAGCGGTGCGCCAGTTCGCCGATGCCGCGGCTGAAGGGCTCGACGAAAACTGGCGCAGCGGCATCCGGGCGACCGTCGACCGCTCAGTCGCCACACTGCCGGACTCCCTCGACCTCGCAATCGCGCGCACGCAGTTGCCCGCTCGCGGTTCGTGGTGGTGGGTCATCTTCGCCATCACCCAATGGGCGGCGATCGTCGCCGGCCTCGTCGGGGTCGGCTGGCTGCTCGCGGCGGCACTCTTCCCCACGATCGGTCTGCCGCCGCCCGAGATTCCGCGGGTGGAGGGGTGGGCCGTGCCAACCCTGCTCATCGCATCGGCGGTGCTCGCCGGGGTGCTGCTCGGGATCATCGCGGCTGCGCTCGGCGCCCTGACGGCGGCGGCACGTCGACGCCGAGCGCGACGCCTCCTGCTCGCGTCGGTGGAGGACGTGGTGCAGGAGCTGGTCGTCGCGCCCGTCGCCGCGGAACTCGATCGTGTGCGGGATTTCTCCGCGGCGCGGGCGGTTGCGGCGGCCTAGAACCCCACCCGAATCACATAGAAACGGGGCCAGATCGCGAACGCGATGGTGACAGGTTGGTTCCGGGCGCAAGGTAGCTCGTGTAGGTGAACACCAGGGTTCGAGTGCGATCAGTAGTCGACCGCGGTTTTCAGGGTTTCGGCGATTCGCTTCTTGCCCGCGTCGTCCAGTTTGGTCAAAGCGAAACCGACCGGCCACAGGTCGCCGTCATCCAGTTTCGCCGCCTGCTGGAACTCGAGGGTCGCATAGCGGATTTTGAACTTAGAACCTGGCTTGAAGGCGACGACGACCTTGCCATCGGCGTCCGCGTAGGCAGGCATCCCATACCACGTCTTCGCAGCCAGCGACGTGTTCTCGTTGACTAGTTGGTGGAACGCCTCGGCAAGTTCCTTTTCAGTCCCCGTCATCGCGGCGATCGCAGCATCGCACGCAGCTGCGGCGTCGGCACCTTCTTGCGTAGCCTTCTTCTCGGCGATGGCCGCCCTGATGGCAGCCTTTTCCTCTTTGTTGAACGTGGTAGCCATGGATGTCCTCTCTGTGGCGGGGTTATGACCACACTATGTCGAGGGCCTTATCCCCGCTTCTCGAATCGTGCTACGGCGAACGCGACCGTGCCCGGGAGGACGCGGAACACGAGGGGCTCCTCAACGAGTTGGGGTTCTGCCCGATACGAGGGCGGCTTCATCGTTCCGCCGTCGTCTGCAGTGCAACGGCCGCGAACCCAAGCCCGACCACCGCTGCCGATTTGGGGACGCTCCACAGCGGTGGCCGACTTGTCAGGCCGCCCGATTTCTGGTTGACCGTCATGCCTTCTCCATTCGCGTATCTGCAGTGCTAGAACCTTACGTGCAGCACGAAGATCCCCGGGAAGATCGCGAACGCGATGGTCACGGGAAGGATCAAAAACACCAACGGGCTCCCCGTCCATTTCCCAAACCTCGCTGTTTGCCCGCGGCTAGCCTCCAGCTTCGGGGTGAAGAGCGTGCGTTCGATCACAACTGCAAGGCAACCGGAACCGACAGGACGAGGCCGACGATGAACACGGCCACGCCGAACGCCGTGATGCCCAGCGCAATCCTCCGGTCGCGACTGACCCCCGCGACGCCTAAAAGGAACAGGGCGATCGCGTAGACAAGAGTCGAGTGCGTCATCGTGTCGCTGAGCGACGCGTCGGCCTCGGCATGGGCACGCAGCTCCTGCGCGCGCTCGAGCAGTGCGGCCTGCTCCGCGTACGTCTCGGCGGCATACTCGGGATCGTCGAAGACGCTTCGATCCGAACCCTCACGTTGCGCCAAAACCCACTCGGAGTAAGCCGAAGAGAAGGCCGGCGAGCCAAGGATGTAGAGCAGCAGGTCGCGCGTGGTCGCGGCGGCATCAAGCTCGGCCGGGGTTCGCGGATCGTCGAAGGCCGCGAGCTGAGGGTCAGTGCGCACGAGCTCGGAAAAGACCTCGAGATCGCGGTTATAGATGATGAAGGCGGCCTGGTATGCCGAGGCCGCGTCGATTGTCGTGCGTTCGGCAAGTGCGGCACTGCTTGACGCGCGGTCGTCGAACTCAGAGGCGGCGAACGACGAGAATGCCGTCGCCACGGACACTAGGCCGAGCAGCGCCGCGGTGAGGGCGTCCGAGCGAAAGCGGGCAAATCGCTTGGGTGCGCGGCCGCCCTCTCCCGGGAGAGGCTCGCTCATACGGTCTGGCGGAAAAAGACGAGGTAGGTGAGCAGCACCGCCGCGACGACGGCACCCAGGAGCACGCCGGCGCCGACGACCGCGAAGGCGAGAAGCAGCGCCGACCACCCCCCGGCGGTCAGGCCGACGACTGCGCCGACGACGACGTTGACGATTGCGCCCGCGAGGCCAGCGAGGAGGCTCACTAGGAGACGGACTCGACGCGTGCGGTTGCGGGCAAGCACACCCCCGCCGGCTATCGCGAGGGCGGCAACCGCGAAACCGATCCCGGCGAAGCCCACGGCCGCGCGCGGCGCCGTCGAGAGGAACGCCTCCGCGGGTGCAGTACCGTCACTCAACTCAAGCAGCCCGAAGCCCCCGAGCACGAGCACGGCAGTGATAAGGATGACAGCGAAGATCTCGCCGCCGACACGTATAGGCATGTGTGCTCCAGTAGCGGCGTCTCGCGCCGGTCGAGGGCAAATCTAGCGGATCATTTGCCGCCGATGAGATGCCCCTGACGCCTGCTCGTCGACACACGCTCAGCCGCCGAACTGCCGCAGGACGATTCCGGAAAGATCGCGAACGCTACCGTGACGTGCAGGACGCCGAACACGAGCGATCCCACCCTACGTTCTGTACCATCGCCTCCTCCGTAAGCGGTGCCTCGATGAGCGGACCGAGCCCGAGCCGAGCTTAGGACCCGAGTTGCAGCACGAGGATGCCAGGGAAGATCGCGAACACGATCGTGACGGGGAGCACGCCGAACACCAGCGGGCTCCTTATCGATTTGGGATACCGCAAGTAACCCCCGACTGTCAGTAGTCGGGGCAGCGCCAGCCGTACCCCGCACTCGCCAGCACTAGTCCGAAGAGCATCACCACCACGCCGGCGACGACAGCAACAACGCCGGCGAAAACGCCATCACGGTTTCTCCTGAAAGCCGAACGAACAATGATCGCCAGCGATGCCCCGATGCCGGCGAGGAATACGATCTGGGAGACCCACGTGAAGGGGTTATCGAGGCTGCTTGCGCACGGATCGGCCGCCAGTGTCACATCGTCGGTCTGCAGCGCAACGGCCGCGAACCCCAGCCCGACCGCCGCTGCCAATATGGGGACGCTCCACAGCGGTGGCCGATTTGTCCGGCCGCCCGATTTCTGGTTGACCGTCATGCCTTCTCCATTCGCGTCTCTGCAGTGCTAGAACCCTACTTGCAGCACGAAGATCCCCGGCCAGATCGCGAACGCGATCGTCACCGGCAAAATCAGGAACACCAGCGGCACGAGCATCGCCACCTCCTTCTTGCCGGCGACCTCGAGGAGCTCGCGCTTCGCTTCCTCCCGGGCGTCTTGCGCTTGGGCGCGCAGCACCTCTGCGAGCGGAGTGCCGCGATCGAGTGCGCCGACGACCTGCTCGACGCACCGGGTGAAGGCCGGGAGGTCGAGGTCGCGCGCGAGGGCGGACAGCGTGTCGGCGAGCGGCAGGCCGGTATTCACTGCGGCGACGACGCGGGCCAACTCCGCGGAGAGCTCCCCGGCGCTGACTCGGGCCACCCGTCGCATCGCGTCGAGCACGCCCTCTCCCGCGGAGAGGCTCAGCGTGAGGAACTCGAGCACGACGGGGAGCTCATCCGAGAGGCGTCGCAATCGAGCCCGCGCGGCTCGAGCGAGCCACTGGTCTCGCACGAAAATGCCCGCCACGGCGAGAACGGCGGGCAGCGCGGCCTGCGCCGCGAACGGCGCCCGTGCGATCGCGAACCCCAGCCCCACGCCCAGCGCCGCGCCAGCGAGACCGTAGAGCACCTGCTGGGAGCGGAAGTCGCCCACGGTCGCGCTCGAGCCCGATTGACGAAGGCGGCGCGCGATGGTGCTCGAGCCCCCGAGCGCGGAGTCGAGCGCACGCTGCACCGGTTCGACCAGCGGGGCGAGAAGCATTCCGAAGACGGGAAGCGGCCCCGGCGATGCTGGGGCGAGACTCTCGCGCGCACCCTCGGAGATGTCGATGACATAGGGCGCAACCCTCCGGGCCAGGCGGGGACGGCTCATCCGCGGCGTCGCACTGGCGAGCACCCAGAGTCCTATGCCGAGCACGAGCCCGGCAACGATCGCCCACGCCGTCGTCGAGCTCACGCGAACCACCGTCGCTCTTCGGGCAGGCTACCGAGGCCGATCATGAGGCGGTATGCCACCACGCTCACGACGAGCCCGCCGATGATGAGCATGGCGCCGGCCGGGGAGTTGTATGCCGCGGCCGCCTCGGGGCGCGTCGCGAGGAGGAGCAGGACGATCCACGGTGCCGCGACGCCGAGCCGCGCGGCATTGATCACCCAGGACTGCCTCGCCTCGACTTCGGAACGGATCGCGATGTGCTGACGAAGGGAGACGCTGAGGTTGCGCAGCACCGTGACGAGTTCGCTACCGCCGACCTCGCGCGACATTCTGAGCGTCTCGAGGATGCGATCGGCCACAGGATCCGCGAGCCTCTCCTTGAGCGCATCCACAGCGATCGAGAAGTTGCCCGTGGCGCGGTAGTCGCCGGCGAAGAGCGCGAACGCCTCCCGTGTGTGCTCCGGCCCGTTCTCGCCGAGTGAGATGACGCTGTCGGGCAGGGCCAACCCCGACCGCACTGCCGAGACGAGCTGGTCGACGACGTCGGGCCATACGACGCGCACGGCACGGCGTCGTGCTCGCGCCCGCCACCCGATCACGAGCGCCGGCACGAGCCCCGCGACAACGGTGGCCGCGAGCGAGAGAGCGGCCACCGAGGTGATCGCGAGGACTATTGCGCCGGCAGTCGCGCCCGTCACGACCGAGACGGCGAGAACGAGGGCCGGGCTCACTCGCTCGAGGCCGGCTTGCACCAGGCGCTCCTGGGCCAGCCGCAGCCACGCGCTGGTCGGCGCGACTCGGGCCGTGCGCCGCGGCCACAGGAAAGGCGAGATGACGAGCAGCACGCCCGCGCCCAGGCACAGGCCGAGTACCGCGGTCATTCGGGACCCCTGGCGAGCACGGTTGCGGGATCGAGCCCAGCCGCCGCGAACTTCGCCGTGCGTTGCGGATAGCTGCCGGTTGGTTCGAGCGCGCCATTTCGGGTGACGAACACCGGGCTCGCTTCGATCACACCGCCAGTGACCTGCCCACTGGGCGCGACGATCTCCACAACCCGTCGCTGCCCGCTCCGCTCGAGGCGACAGTGCACGACCACATCGATGCACGACGCGACCGCGGGCACTACGAATCCGGAGTCGATGTTGCGACCGGCCAGCAGCGGCAGCGTCGAGAGCTTCACAAGCGCCTCGCGCGCACTGTTGGCGTGGATACTCGACATGCCCGGCAAACCGCTGTTGAGGGCGATGAGGAGGTCGAGGGACTCCGCCTCGCGCACTTCGCCGACCACGAGTCGGTCGGGGCGCATCCTCAGGGCCTCTTTGATGAGGCGGCGGAGCGTGATCTCGCCGTTGCCTTCGAGACTGGGTTGGCGGCACTGCATGGCCACGGTGTCGCGCGTGCCGGGCGCCAGTTCGAACGTCTCCTCCACCGTGATGACCCGATCGCTCGGGCGGCTCGCCGCGAGCAAGGCGTTGAGCATCGTGGTCTTGCCGCTCTGGGTCGCTCCGGAGACGAGGATGTTCTGGCCCGCCAGCACGCACATGCGCAAGAATTCTGCGGCTTGCTGGCTCACACTGCCGAGCGCGACGAGCCGCTGCAGGTCACGCACTCGCCGGCTGAACTTGCGCACGTTCACCGACCAGTGCTTGCGCGTTATGTCGGGGATGGCGACGTGAAGCCGAGATCCGTCGGGCAGCGAGGCGTCGACGAACGGCGAGCTCAGGTCGACGCGGCGGCCGGATGACTGCAGCATGCGCTCGACGACGTCGCGCACCTCCGAATCGGTGAGCCGGATGCTCGTGAGCTCAGACACGCCGCCACGCGCGACGAACACGGCGTCGGGTGCGTTGATCCACAGTTCTTCGATGTCGGGATCGTCGAGCAGGGGCTGGAGCGGCCCGAATCCGGTGAGCGTCGCCACGATCTGCCGTGCCGCCTGAGCTTCGTCGGCGAGCAGCGGAACCGATCCGCCGAGGGCCCGTTCGCTGTACCGCCGCACCTCGTCGTGCACGTAGCGAGCGGCGAGCTCCTGGTCTGCACCGAGGTCCACTCCCTCCCGGCGCACGCGTTCTCGAACCTGATCGGCGATGGTGGTGAGGGCGCTGGACACGCCCGTCATCCTGCCGCGACGACCGCGCGCCGGGCGCACCGCTTTCCACAGGGACTAGTCGAGCCTCTCCTCCCCCACGGCATTGCCGCCGTCGACGACGATCACCTGTCCGGTCACGTACGAGGCGCCGGGCGAGGCGAGCCACGCGATCGCGGACGCGACTTCTGCCGCCGTTCCACTGCGCCGCGCAGGAACACGCCCGCCTTCGAGCGCCTCCAAGGGTAGTTGTGAGCCCGTGGCGATCCAGCCGGGTGCTACGGCATTCGCGGTGATCGCAGCATCCGCCTCATCGACCGCGAGGGCGCGCGTGAAGCCGACGATTCCGGCCTTGGCGGCCGCGTACGAGACATCGCCGCGCGAGGCCATGACCGGCCCCGTCACGCTCGACACCGAGACCACGCGCCCCCAGCCCGCCGCGCGCATGAACGGGAGCACGAGCCGCGTCACGAGGAACACGCTCGACAGGTTCATGGCGATGCTGCGGTCCCACTCCTCGGGGCTCATGAGGGCGTCGCCCGAGGGCATGCCGGCGTCGCCGGTCGCGATCATCCCGGCGTTGTTCACCAGGATCGTGGGCTCGATGGATGCCCCAGCGAGCGCCTCCCCGAGCTCGCCCACAAGTCGAGCGGACTCGAGTCGCGCCACTACGCCCACCGCGTCGATGCCGAGGCGTCGAAGCTCCTGCGCACGCTCGTGGATCCTGTCGGTCGTGCCGGTGATGGCGACCCGGGCCCCGAGCTCGCCGAGCGCTCGTGCACTCGCAAATCCGATGCCGCTGGGGCTGCCTGCGCCCGTGACAAGCGCGGTGCGACCGCCCAGATCCCATGCCGCCGGCAATGTCATGCGGCTCATGCTACGGGCTTCCGTGCCGCGAGCCATTGTGCTTAGGCTCGAACGGGGCGGCGGGAATCGAGGAGCACAATGCGAGTTGCGGTTCTGGGAACAGGCACCATGGGCACGGGAATAGCCAGGACTCTGCGGCGCAACGACTTCGAGGTCATCGCGTGGAATCGGACGATCGACAAGGCCCTGCCGCTCGCCGACGTTGGCGCGACGGTCGCGGAGTCGAGTGTCGAAGCCGTGGCCGGAGCGGATGTCGTGCTCACGATCCTCTTCGACCTCGACGCCACTCTGGAGGTCGCCTCTGAATTCCTCGAGGGCATGCCCGCCGGGGCGGTCTGGATGCAGTCGGCGACGGTCGGCCGCCAGGGCATCCGCACGATCGCGGAACTCGCCGAGCGACACGGAGCGAGCATCCTCGATTCGCCCGTCGTCGGCACGAAGGGGCCAGCCGAAGAGGGCACACTCGTGCCCCTGGTCTCCGGGGATGCCGCCCTGATCGAGAAAGTACGACCGGTTCTGGACGCGATCGGCAGCAAGACGGTGGTTGCGGGCGACGCGATCGGTGATGCCAGTTCCCTCAAGCTCGCGTGCAACGCGTGGGTAGCATCGCTACTGGCGGGCGCGGCGCAGTCGCTCGCGATATGCGAGCAGCTCGGCGTCGACCCGAAGCTCTTTCTCGAGGCGATGGATGGCGGAGCCTCAAATGCTCCATTCCTCCAACTGAAGGGCGCCATGATGCTCGCGGGCGACTTCACCCCGTCGTTCGGTCTTGATGCGCTCCTCAAGGACATCACGCTGATGATCGAGGCTGAAGGCGCGGCGGCCCGGTCGAACGAATTCCTCACGTCCCTGCAAGAGGTCTACGGGCAGGCGAGTGCACACGGGCATGGCGCGGACGACGTCGCTGCCGTCTACACGGCGTTCACGCGTCCGTAAACGAACCCCGCGTAACACAAACTTAACTTGTCCCGCTTTGGCTACCACTGATATACCAGTGGTCTATCAGCATTTCGGCTCCACCCATTCAAAGGAGTGAACCCCAAGTGACAAATGCCTCAACGACAACAGAACCTCCGAAGAAACTGCACGGCCTGCAACGCGGAGTCCTCACGATCCCGAATGCGATTGCACTCTCGGCGGCGGCGATGGCACCGGTGCTCGCGGTCGTGCTGAACGCGCCCGCCGCGGCATCCGCTGCCGGCGCCGCCCTGCCCCTCTCGTTCCTCATCGCGTTCATCGCTTGTGCGCTCGTCGGCAACACCGTCGTGCAATTCGCCAAGAAGTTGCCCTCGTCTGGGTCGTTCTACACCTTCAACTCGAAGGGCCTCGGCCCCCTCGCGGGCTTCTTCACCGGCTGGCTGTTCTGGATCGGATACGCCATCCTCGCGCCCGGCCTGTTCACGGCCTTCGGGGCGTTCGTGCACGACTACGTGGTCGGCACGTTCAACGTGGAGATCCCGTGGTGGCTGTTCAGCCTGGCCGCGATGGCGATCGTCTTCGGACTCTCGGTGCGCAGCATCAAGGCCTCGGTGAACATCGACCTCGCCCTGCTCGCGATCGAGGTAGTCATCTTCCTCATTCTGGCGATCGCCGCGATCTCGTTCGCCGGGCAGGGCAACACCCCCGAATACTTCTTCGTGTCGTCCGCTCCGACGGGCTTCGCTGGCGTCGGCCTGGGCGTGGTCTTCGGAATCCTGTCCTTCATCGGATTCGATGCCGCGGCGACCCTTGGCGAAGAGACGAAGAACCCGCGCCGCAGCATCCCGCTCGCCATTGCGGGCGCGCTCGGTGGCGTCGGAATCTTCTACGTCTTCATGATGTACTCGCTCGCCGCCGGCTACGGTCTCAACGATCCGGCCAAGATGGAGTCGTTCCTCGGGGACGCGAACCCGTTCGTCACCCTCGGCAACACCTACACCCCGTGGCTGTCGCAGCCGATCCAGATCGCAGCCATCTTCGGTATCTTCAGCTGCTTCCTGGCCATCCATAACACCACCGTTCGCGTGATGTTCTCGATGGGGCGCGACCACGTGCTGCCCAAGTCGCTCGGAGACGTGCACCAGAAGTGGTACTCGCCGATGCGCGCCATCATCGTGCAGACGATCTTCACGGTCGTCATCGGCATCGGCGTCGGCCTCTGGCTCGGCCCGGGCGCTACGGGAGCGTACGGCTTCACCGGCACCATCGGAACCGTCGCGATCGTCATCGTCTACATTCTCAGCAACATCGCGCTCATCCGGTACTTCTGGAAGCTCGCGGAACGCAACATCTTCACTCACGTGATCGTGCCGGTGCTCGGCGTCATCGCCCTCGCCTACCCGCTCTACGCGGTCGGCAACCCGGGGCAGTCCTACCCGTTCAACCTGGTTCCGATCATCGTGGGCCTGTGGATCGTCGCGGGCGTCGTGCTGTACCTCTACTACAAGAAGAAGTCGCCGGAGAAGATCGCGGCGCTCGGAACGTTCGTCGCGGAGGACGACCTTCCGCTCGACGAACAGCACTCATCCCTCCAGACGGCTCGTGCCGCATCCGTGCAGCACCCGACCATCGCCGAGGAATCCGCCAAACACCCGGAGAAAATCAAGGAATGATGCGTTGATCACCATTGACGGCAACCACGTCTACACCGAGCTCGCCGAACTCGTCGACCCGACGCACACCGCGTTGATCCTCGTCGACCTGCAACGTGACTTCATCGAGCCGAGCGGGCTGTTCGGCGAGCTCGGGATCGACCTGTCGATGTACGAGCGAACGCGGCCGCGGCTATCGGAGCTGCTCGCTGCAGCCCGCAGCAGCGACGCGCTCGTCGTGCACCTGCAGAACACGGCGTTGCCGGGGAGGATGAGCGATTCTCCAGCGCAGATTCGCTTCAACCTCCGGATGCACGAGGAGGCCCGCAAGGACGGGCCTCCTCTGCAGTACACGGTTCCCGGAACCCGCGGGCACGAGTTCGTCGACGAGTTCGCGCCCCTTCCGGGCGAGCTCGTCGTCGCGAAGTACCGCTCGAGCGGATTCTGGGGCACCAACCTCGAACTGCTGCTGCGCAGCAACGGCATCGAGACGGTCGTGGTCGGCGGATGCACGACCGAGGGTTGCATCGAGTCGACCGCACGTGACGCGATGTTCAACGATCATTACGTCGTGATCCCGGAGGACGCCGTGGGAAGCGACGACCCCGAGCAGCACGACGCGTCGATGCTGCTCATGCGACACCGATTCGACCTGGCCACCGCCGCGGAGATCAGTGCCGTGTGGACCGGAACGAGTACAAAGGAGCCTCGTGGGCAAGCTTGACGGCCGCATAGCCGTGGTCACGGGTGCGGCATCCGGAATCGGCAAGGGGATCGCGATCGCATTCGCGCGCGAGGGCGCTGACATCGTCGTGGCCGACCGGGCGAGCGAGGATGCCGCGGCAGAGGTCCTGACCGCGGTTCAGGCTCTCGGCCGCGGGGCCCTGTTCGTGCAGACGGACGTCAGTGACGAGTCGAGCGTGCGGGCGATGGCGGCTGCGGCCATCGCCCGCTACGGCAGGGTGGACATCCTCGTGAACAACGCGGGTATCTTCACCGAGTCCCTCATCGAGGACATGCCGATCGAGGACTGGGACCGAGTGGTGAATGTCAACCTGCGCGGTACCTTCCTCTGCACTCGCGTGCTCATCGGGCAGATGCTCGAGCGAGGTGAGGGGCGCATCATCAACATCGCCTCCCAGCTCGGCCAGATCGGCGGCGGCGCGGTAGGGCACTACTCCGCGAGCAAAGCGGGCGTCATCGGGTTCACCAAGTCGCTCGCTCGCGAAGTCTCCCGACGAGGGGTACTCGTCAACGCGATCGCTCCCGGTCCGATCGAAACACCCCTCCTCGACAGCGAAACCGAGGAGTGGCGCAGCGCCAAACTCGCCGAGCTGCCGATCGGCCGCTTCGGCACGGTGGACGAGGTCACCCCGACCGCCGTCATGCTCGCCTCGGCAGACGGCTCGTACTATGTCGGTCAGACGTTGGGTCCCAACGGCGGCGACGTGATGCTGTAGGCCCTCGGCCGCCAGCGGAAAGAACTCATGAACATCCAGGAAGTCGTCACCCGAGCCCACGAGGCCGGAGTCAAGCTCATCCGTTTCGAATACTGCGATGTGAGCGGAATCGCGCGAACGAAGGCGATCCATGTCGCCCAGCTCGAGCACAAGCTGCTCGAAGGCGTCAGCCTTACGCGAGCGCAGATGTCGATCAACATGCTCGAGCAGATGGTCGCGATCGACGGCTTCGAACCGGTCGGCGAGATTCGGCTCGTACCCGACCCCTCGACTTTCACCGTGCTCCCCTGGGCCCCAGGCAGCGCGAGTGTCATGTGCGACCAGCTCGGCCACGATCGGCTCAACTGGGGCGCGTGCACCCGCAGCTACCTGAAGGACGTCATCGCCCGCGCCGCGAAACTCGGGCTGACCGTGCAGGCCACGTTCGAGAACGAGTACTACCTCGCGCGGGAGGAGGATGGCCAGTACGTCCCCTTCGACGTTCCCGACCACACCCCCGTCTACAGCGCGATCGGCCACGACCTCAACGCCGACATCATGATCGACATGGTCGACGCACTGGTCGAACAGGGCATCCAGGTCGAGCAGGCCATCAACGAATACGGTGCCGGCCAGCAGGAGATCTCGATCAGGCACACCGACGCCTTGGGCGCCGCCGACAACCAGATGAAGTTCCGCGACACGATCCGCGGCGTCGCGCTGAACCACGGCCTCTTCGCGTCGTTCGCGCCCAAGCCCTACCCGGAGCAGATCGGCAGCGGCGCCCACCTGCACTTCAGCCTGTGGGATCTCGAGGGCACGAAGAGCCTGCTCTACGACAAGAACGCCGAGCGAGGGCTCTCCAAGATCGGTCGGCACTTCATCGCGGGGATCGCCGAGCACCTGCCTGCGCTTACCGCCCTGACCGTTCCGAGTTACAACTCCTACCGCCGGCTGACGCCGAGCGCGTGGGCTTCCGCGACCACGGCCTGGGGTTTCGACAACAAGGAGGCGGCGATCCGCGTGTGCTCGCCGTTCTACCAGCGCGAGGAGCAGAGCTACAACATCGAGTTCAAGACCTCAGACGCGAGCGCGAACCCGTACCTCTCCCTCGGCGCGCTCATCGCTGCCGGCCTCGACGGAATCGAGCGCGAGCTCGAACCGGGCGAGCCCAGCGAGCACGACCCCGCCCACTTGTCTCCCGAGGAGCTCGCTGCCGGCAAAGTGCGCCCGCTTCCGAACTCGATGAGTGCGGCGCTCGATGAGCTCGAGAACGACCGGTTCCTGCTTGACTCGATGGGCGACTTGCTTGCTCGCTGCTACCTCGCGGTGCGGCGGTCTGAGGCTGAGGCGTTCGCGGCTGAGGATCTCGACTTCGAGATCCGCAACCACTTCTACAAGTTCTGATCGGGGTAACCAACGTGATCGACCTGAGCGATGTCGCGGTCATCGACAATCACTGCCACGCCGTAGATGCGAAGCAGAAGAGAAATGCCGCGACTTGGCGAGAGGCGTTCACCGAGTCGCACGACCCGCAGCTGCGAGCCGAAGGAGCCACTGACACCGCCTATTACCGCAGGCTCATCCATGCAATGGCGACGTTCTACCACGTGCGTACAGAGGGTGAGGTGCTCGAGGCCCGCGACGCGCAGAGCGCCGAGCAGCTGGTCGGCACGCTGTTCCGCGACGCCGAGATCGGTGGTGTCGTCATCGACACCGGCTATCCCGCGCCCGAGAAGGCGATGGATGTCGCAGCGTTCACGGCAGCGAGCGGCTCCGAGTACGCCGCACTTCTGCGGCTGGAGGTGACCTTCCAGCGCTTGGTCGCACAGCACGACTCCTACGATGACCTCATCGACGCCACGCGCGACGTGGTCGAGGATGCCCGCAGCGACGGTTTCGCCGGGTTCAAGAGCATCGTCGCCTACCGCACGGGGCTGGCCATCGAGCGCTGGTCGAACGAGGCAGCGAAGACAGCGTTCACCCGGGCGCGAGCCGATTTGGCGGCGACCGGCACGGTGCGCCTGGGCCACAAACCGCTCCTCGATACCCTCCTCCATCTCGCGTTCGAGGCGGCCGCCGAACAGGAGCTGCCCGTGCAGTTCCACGTTGGTTACGGAGACACCGACGTCGACCTGCGCAAGGCCTCACCGCTGGAGCTGCGCTCTGTTCTCGACGAGCCCGCCTACCGCTCGATGCCGGTCGTGCTGTTGCACGGGTGCTGGCCGTACACCCGAGAGGGTGCATACCTCGCGGCTGTCTACGGCAACGCGTATCTTGACCTGTCGTACGGCATCCCGTTCCTCTCGGTTGGCGAGATGACGGCGATGACGCGGGCCGCCGTCGCTGTCGCGCCGTTCGGCAAGCTCATGTACAGCTCAGACGGCACGAGCATTCCCGAGCTTCACTGGATGGCCGCGCACGACGGCCGCCGTGCCATCGGCACGGTGCTCGGTGAACTCGTCGCCGACCGGGAACTGAACCGCAACGAGGCCAGGCTCGCCGGCGAGCGCATCCTGCGGGACAACGCCGCGCGGCTCTACGGACTGGCGCGCGCCCTGTGAAGCACCTCGACGGCAAACGCGCTCTAATCACGGGAGCCGGCGGCGCGCTCGGTCGCGCGAGCAGCCTGATGTTCGCACGCGAAGGCGCCTCGGTCGCCGTGATCGACATCAACCGGGATGCCGCGGACGAGACCGTGAGGCTCCTGACCGAGCAGGGCGGCACGGCGGTCGCGATCGTCGCCGACGTGAGCGTCGAAGCCGAGGTGAAGCACGCCGTTACCGAAACCGTGGATGCGCTCGGCGGCCTGGATGTGCTGTTCAACAACGCAGGCATCATGCCGCACCAGGACGAGTCCTTTCTCGACGGCGACCTCGAATTGTGGAAGTTCATCACGGGGATCAACGTGCACGGCACGATGCTCTGCTCGAAGTACGCCGTGCCGCACATCGCCGCGGCCGGCGGTGGCGCGGTGGTGAACATGAGTTCGTTCCTCGCCGTGACCGGTACGACGTACCCGCAGGACGGATATGCCGCGAGCAAGGGCGCGATCTCCTCGATGACGAGATCGATGGCCGTGCAGCTGGGCCCGAAGAACATCCGGGTCAATGCGATGGCTCCCGGCCCCATCCTCACCGCACACGTCGAGAAGTTCTTTCCCGATCCGGAGGCCAGGCGCATCCGTCTCGCGCGCGTTCCGCTCGGGCGTTTCGGAGCACCGGATGACGCCGCCGGTCTCGCCTGCTTCCTCGCTTCCGACGCCGCATCCTGGATCACCGGACAGGTCATCGAGCTCGATGGCGGCATCTCCAACAACTACCTGTAGAAACGGATATCACCCATGTGCCGCCTTCTGGGCTACGTCGCTCGCACGCCCACCACGCTCGCCGCTCTCCTCGGAGACGCCGAGTTCGACGAGTTCACCGAACTCTCGCTGAAGCACCGTGACGGGTGGGGTTTCGCGTGGGCCACCGCCGGTGGCGTCGATGTCGTCAAGTCTCCGGATGCCGCCCGCGACAGCCCGCTCTTCGCACAGGTTGCGCACGAGCAGGCCGCCGATCTCGGGCTACTTCACTTGCGGTGGGCGACGCTCGGACTGCCCGTCCTCCCCGAGAACACCCACCCGTTCACGGACGGCACCGTGGCTTTTGCGCACAATGGCTCGATCAAGCCGCCCGAGTCGCTCGATCCGCTCGTGCCCGCCGACCTGCTCGCGCTCATGGACGGCACGACCGACAGCGAGCGCTACTTCCTGGCAATGCTCGGTCTCTCGCGCGAATCGAACCCCGCCGATGGCCTTGCCGGTACGGTGGCGCGCATCGCCTCGACGCTGCGCTTCGGGAGTCTCAATTCCATGGTCGCCACCCCGACCGAACTCATCGTGGCGTGCCGATTCGACCCGGTGGCGGAGGCCAAAGAGGCCGAACCCGACTACTACCACATCGGATACCGCGTGACGCCGGACGCGATCGTCGTTTCATCAAGTGGCTGGGGCGCGGGCTGGCAGACACTGGAGAATGGGCAGATGCTCACGATCCAGCGCGGAACCTTGGACATGTCGATACGCCAGCTGCCCGAGGCGGGGACCCCCTAGTGGGCGAGGAGAAGCGGGCCAGCGAGGTCGCATACGACGCGATTCTCGATCAGATCATCAGCCTCAAGTTGGCACCGGGCTCGGTGCTCAACGAGCATGCGACAGCCAACGAGCTCGAGCTCGGCCGCATGCCGGTGCGGGAGGCGATCGCCCGACTGGCCACCGACCGCTTCGTGACCGTGCTCCCCCGCCGGGGCGCCATCGTGGCACCGCTCGGCCTCGATGACGTGCTCGACATGTTCGAGGCGCGAGAGGCCATTGAGTGCGGCGTCGCATACATCGTCGCGCGTACCGCCACCGCGGAGGATCTCGCGACCTTCCGCACTCTCGTCGAGGCCGCGGACCGCCAGCGTGCCGGAACGAACTACGAGAACTTCCTTCGTGACGACCATGCCATCCACGCATTCCTCGTGCACATGGTTCGCAATCCGCTGCTGCAGGATGCCGCGGACCGTCTGCTCCTGCACAACATCCGGTTCTGGCGGATGTATTGGAGCTCACGTCCCGCGCAACCGTCGACGATGATGTCGCACGCCCCGCTCGTGGCCGCGCTCGAGGCGCACGACTCGTCCGCGGCGGCGAAAGCCATGCGCGAGCACCTCGCCGCGAGCCGCCAGCTCGTGCAGGCATCGTTCTGATTCGTTCTAGTTGAGGAGTTCCCCACGTTCATCACCGACGTACTCTGTGTCCCGGTCCGCTCCGGATTCTTCGCCGACGACCAGGCGGCCATTCTCGCCGGCGCTCGACACGATGGATCGACTTACGTGGGGCCGCCGGTAACTCCGGGGTTCCGTGCGGTCAGGCAGGCCGGTGAGGCGGTGTCGGTGATGCTCATCCTCGACGACGGCCAGGTCGCGTTGGGCGATTGCGCTGCCGTGCAGTACTCGGGCGTCGGCGGGCGTGATGTCGTGTTCGACGCGGTCGCCGCCGTGGAGACGATCGAGAAACACATTGCTCCCCTGCTGCGCGGCGCGAGCATCACCGACTTCCGCAGCCTTGCCGGTCTCGTCGACTCGTTCGAGGTCGACGGTCGGCTCCTGCACACGGCCATTCGGTACGGCGTGACCCAGGCGATCCTCGACGCGGTCGCGCGTTCGCGCGGCACGACGATGGCCGAGGTCGTTCGCGACGAGTATGCGACGGGCGTCGAGATCGCGCCGGTGCCGATGTTCGTGCAGACCGGGGACAACCGGTATGACAACGTCGACAAGATGGTGCTCAAGCAGGCCGACGTACTCCCCCACGGCCTCATCAACAACGTCGAGGAGAAGCTCGGTCCCCATGGCGAACTGCTCGCCGCCTACGTCTCCTGGGTGCGCGATCGCATCATCGAACTGCGCACCACGCCGAGCTACGAGCCCACCCTGCATTTCGACGTGTACGGCACGATCGGCGAAGCGTTCGGCGGTGATGTCGAACGCTCGGCGGACTACCTCGTCGAGCTCGGTGCGGCTGCCGCCCCATTCGCGCTCCGGGTCGAGCACGTGATCGATGCGCACAGCCGGGATGGGCAGATCGCGGTCTCAGCCGCGCTTCGCGCTGCCCTCAGGGCGCGCGGCAGTTCCGTGCAGATCGTGGTGGACGAGTGGTGCAACACTCTCGAAGACATCGAACTGTTCGTTGCCGCGGGAGCCGCCGACGTCATCCATGTCAAGACACCCGACCTCGGCGGGGTGAACAACACGATCGAGGCGCTGCTGCTCGTCGCGAGAAGCGGTCTCGCCGCCTACTGTGGCGGCACGTGCAACGAGACGGATCGCTCGGGGCAGGTGTCGGCCCACATCGCCATGGCGTGTGGCGCCGTCCAGGTGCTCGCGAAACCCGGAATGGGTGTCGATGAGGGCATGATGATCGTCGGCAACGAGATGGCGCGAGTCGCGGCCCTCGTCGGGGCGCGGGCTCGTGCTGCGGCATCCGCCACTGCCGATCCCGCCATCCAGGACGCCGCATGAAGCCGCTCGCCGACCTGCGAATCGTCGCCATCGAGCAGTACGGAGCCGGGCCGTTCGGCAGCGTGCATCTCGCAGACCTCGGCGCCGAGGTGATCAAGATCGAGGACCCGTCGACCGGCGGGGACGTCGGCCGGTATGTGCCGCCCTTCCAGGAGGGCGAGGACAGTCTGTTCTTCGAGGTCTTCAACCGCAACAAGCGCAGCATCAGCCTCGACCTCACGACGCCGGAGGGCCGCGCGGTGTTCGAGGACCTCGTGCGCGTCAGCGACGTGGTGTACTCCAATCTCCGCGGTGACGTGCCAGCGAAGATCGGGATCACCTACGACGACCTGAAGCACATCAACCCGAGCATCGTCTGCTGCGCGCTGACCGGCTTCGGGATGACCGGACCGCGCTCTCAGGAGCCGGGATACGACTACGTGCTGCAGGGAATCGCAGGATGGATGGACCTCACGGGCGAGCCCTCGGGCCCACCGACCAAGTCCGGGCTGTCGCTCGTCGACTACTCGGGCGGTCTGGTTGCGGCGATCTCGATTCTGGCCGGGGTGCACGCCGCCCGGCGAGACGGAGTGGGCATGGACTGCGACGTGAGTCTTTTCGACACCGCGATCTCGATGCTCACCTATCCGGCGATCTGGAGCCTCAACGGCGACTTCGAGCCCAAGCGCACGCACCACTCCGCGCATCCCTCTCTCGTGCCCTTCCAGGCGTTCGAGGCGAGCGACGGGTGGATCGTGATCGCCTGCCCCAAGGAGAAGTTCTGGAAACGGCTCACCGCGGCGATCGATCGGCCCGACCTTGCGCACGAGTACGCGACGTTCACTGATCGCCGCACCAACGCGAACGTGCTGCTGCCCATACTCGACGAGATCTTCCGGTCCAGGCCGGCCGGGGAGTGGCTCGAGCTGCTGCGGACCGCGGGGGTTCCCAGCGGTCCGGTCAACTCCGTTCCCCAGGCGCTCGCAGACGAGCATACGGTCGCGCGCGATCTCGTCGTCGAAACGGAACATCCGCGATTCGGCACCGTCCGTCAGGTGCGGAGCCCGGTGCGAGTGGGCGACGAGCGGCCGACATATCGCCGCGCTCCCCGTCGAAACGAGGATGTCGACTATGTGCTGTGCGAGGTGCTGGGATACGACGCGGAGCGAGTCGAACGACTGGGTGGTTCCGCCGCCCCTTCGTGAACGCCGGCAGTCGACCAGAGCGCGTGCTGCGCCATGAGGGCGAGCTTGCGCAGCAGGGTGACTGCTTGGGGCGAGAAGTCGCGGGGCTGGTCATCCATGATGCACAGAGTCCCGACACGAGCGCCGTCGGGACTCTCGATGGGGTAGCCGGCGTAGAACCGAATCTTCGGCGACCCACTGACGAGCGGGCAGAACTGGAACCGCATGTCTTTGCTGGCATCGCGCACGACGAAGTGTCCTCCTCGACTGATGGTGACGTCGCAGAAGGCGGTGGACCGCTCCGTTTGGTTGACATCGATGCCGGTGCTGGCCTTGAACCACAGGCGATCACCGTCAACGAACGTCAGTGCGGCCGCGCTCGTGCCGAACAGGTCCCGGGCGAGCGCGGCGATCTCGTCAAATTGCTTCTCCGGCGGGGTGTCGAGGATGCCGAGTCGCTCGAGTGAGCGCTGTCGCGCCTCCTCGTCCTGGCGATCCCGACCCCCCTGGGTCCGAATGTTCGTGTCGGCGACGAGCCGGTGGGCGAGCGGGCCGGCGATGAACCGCGCCCAGTCCGCGTACGTTGCAGCACTCCTGTGGCGCTCGAGGTCTGTGGCGGGTCCAGGATCGAAGGGTAGGTAAGTCGCGTTGTCGCGCGCGCTGCACAGGACGCGCGACTGTTCGTTGAGCTTTCGCGCTTGCCGGTCGGCGAGTGGGGCAACCATCGGTGGGAAGTGCAGGATAGAAGCCATCGGCGGAATCCCCAGCACGAACGTGTGCAGGCCAATCGATCCCGAGCGCTCGGAGTGGTCGAGTAGTGCCGCCAGTGCACGTCGCCACTGTCGCACGGGTGTCAGCCGAAGCGCATCATTGTTGCCGAGGGTCAGTACGACGGCGTCGAAGCGCTCGAGCTGCAACCCCGCGAGCGCTTCTCGAGCTGAACCTGCGGTCAAATCCACGGCGGCGCGAATCTCCAGATCCACCCCGCGGCCCGTCAGCGCGGATACCTGCTGCGCAACGTGGCCGGAGAGCGCGAGGCTATGGCTGAGCACGCCGTAGCCGACGGCCGGCCCGTTTCCGAGCAGTAGGAGTCGGCTGGGATTGGCACCGACGGCGTGAACGAACGGCGCATCGACGGGTCGAGGCAGGGACTTCCAGGCGCGCAATGCTGAGGCGTACCAGACTCGGATCCAGGGGCGCGCCATCGCGATCACCAGCTGCAACAAGACAACGACCCCCGACCGAGAACATTCGGATCGCCGTGTCGGGTACTGGCTCTCCCTCGGCCCAGTGTAGCGGCCGCAGTCGGCGGGGCTTCAGGAGCTAGACCTCGACGTTGTACGACGTGATGCGAATGACGAGCCCGTCGGCGAAGTCGTAGATGTCGCACGAGCGCACCGTCGAGACGTCGCCGTCGGCCTCCGTGTAGTCGGCGAGGCTGTCCACTACGACGGCGTTCTCGCTCACGATCGTGCGGAACTCCCGGAAGTCGGTGCGCACCTCCTCGAGGTATTCGGCTGACTCGATGCACTCCTCGATCACGGCCTCCTTGCCGATGAGCGGGTCGGTGCCCACGTTCACCCACTCGATGTCGTCGGCGAGATATGGCTCGGCTTCGGTGAAGCGATGGCTGGAGAATGCGCGGGCGATCTCTTCGAGGGTCATCTTCCGAATCTAGGGCGCAACGGTGCTCAGCGCAGCACCTCGTGATTGTCGGGCATACGCCGCCGCCCCGCAGTACCCCATCACGTGCCTCTCGCCCGCGAGCATAGAATCGTTGACGCCAGCGGGAGTGGTGAAATTGGCAGACACGCAGGATTTAGGTTCCTGTGCTTTCGAGCGTGCGGGTTCAAGTCCCGCCTTCCGCACCGAGCACGGGCATTCCCGGCGGGCTCTAGTACCCTGTCAGGAACCCCAACGACTGGAGTACCGCCTTGCTGCCTGCCGCCCTCGTGCCAGCCGCCCTCATCCCCTGGCTCGATCCCGAGAACCTCATCGAGGGGTTCGGCGCATTCGCGCTGCTCGGCATCTGCTTCATCGTCTTCGCGGAGACCGGGCTGCTCGTCGGCTTCCTGCTGCCAGGCGACACCCTCCTCATCATCTCGGGCGTGTTGACCTTCTCCGGTGTGATCGGATACCCCATCTGGCTGGTCTGCCTGTGTATCTCGGTTGCGGCATTCCTCGGCGGTGAAGTCGGGTATCTCATTGGCCACAAGGTGGGTCCGCGCATCTTCGAGCGCAGGGAGACGGGGCTTTTCAGTCTCGAGAACGTCAGGCGCACCAACGGCTTCTTCGAGCGCTTCGGCGGTCTCGCCGTGATCATCGCGCGCTTCGTTCCCATCGTGCGCACTTTCGCGCCCGTGGCGGCGGGCGTCGGCCACATGAACTATAAGAAGTACTCGCTCTACAACGCGATCGGCGCCCTCATCTGGGGCTCGGGTCTCACGTTCGCGGGATACCTCCTGGGGTTCATCCCGCCGCTCGCGGCATTCGTGACCGAGTACATCGACGTCATCCTGCTCGGTGCCGTCGCCGCGACGCTCATCCCGACGATCTACCACTACATCCAGTCGTCGATGAAGGCGCGCAAGAAGCGCCTCACGGATGCCGCTGCGGTCGAGCCGATCAGCGACGAAGAGGCCGCGGCACTCGTGCTCGACGAGAAGAAGTTCGACCAGCGGATCGGCGACTAACCGTCTAGTCCGAAGCGCCCAGCCGGGCGCGCAGCGCATCCATTCCCTGCTGCCCGCCACGGCGCACGTCGATCTCGCCGTCTTTGAGCAGCGGACGGATGGCATCGAGGTGCTCGAGCGTTCCCACGGATCCGAGCGCTCGCGCGGCAGCGGCACGCACTCGCGCGACCTCGTCGGTCAGTAGGCCCTCGAGCACGGGCGCCACGGGCAGCTCGCGGGCGGCCGCGACTCGGGCCCCCATCTCGCGCACGCGCCAGGCCTGGTTGTGCAGCGCTGCAGTGACGGCTTCCTCGGCCGAGTCGTCCCACACGTAGAGCAGCGCCCGTGTGCCCCACAGCTCTGGCCAGTAGAGCACCGGCGCACCGTCGAGGATGCCGCGAGCGTGTTCCCCGCCGACGTAGAGCAGAAACTCCTCACCCTCGTTGTTGCCCGCGATGAGGGATACCGCACGCAGCACGACCGCGGACTCGCCGTAGAGCTCCACCGCGGCGGCGATGCGCTTCTCGATCGGCAGGTCGACGGGGACTTCGGCGGGAGTTGCTGGCACCATCCCACCCTACGTGCTGCGCGCGATCACCCAGATGCTCGCGAGAGCGTCGTCGGAGAGCTCCCGGTCACCGCTCGGCGTCGTGACCGTGGCACCGAAACTCGAGCGCTGCCGCACCGTCAGTTCCGTATCGAGCGCGATGCCTTCCGCGGCGAGGTGCCGGAGCACGAGCGGATCGCGGTCGCTGATGCGGGCGACAGCACCGGCGAAGCCGGGTTCCGCGAGCGCCAGCTGCAGGGCATCCGGTCTCTGCACCGTGCCGTCTTCGGCCGGGATGGGGTCACCATGCGGGTCGCGCACCGGATGCCCGAGCTGGGCGTCGATCGCGTCGAGCAGCCGGTCGCTCATCGAATGCTCGAGCACTTCCGCTTCGTCGTGCACTTCGTCCCAGGTGTAGCCGAAGTGCTGCACGAGCCAGGTCTCGATGAGCCGGTGCCGGCGCACCATGCGCAGTGCGAGTGCGGTGCCATCCGCGGTCAACTCGATCGCACCGTACGGGCGGTGGTCGACGAGCCCCTGCGCCGCGAGCTTCTTGACCATCTCGGTGACCGACGAGGCCGCGAGCCCCAGGCGCGCGGCGAGAGCGCTCGGGGTGATCTTCTGCGGCTGCCACTCGGTGTGGGCATAGATGACCTTGACGTAGTCCTCGATGGCCGTGGGCGCGCCGGGCATCTACAGCCCCGATACGACGAGCACGATGAGGAGAACGTTGAGCACCGTGATGAGCCCGGCCGAGATCCAGCCCGCCCAGCGCAGCCACGGGGCGTTGACGAACTCCCCCATGTCTTTCTTCGAGCTCGCGAGTGCAACAAGCGGAATGAGCGCGAACGGGATACCGAAGCTCAGCACGACCTGGCTCAGCACGAGCGCGTTGGTCGGGTCGAACCCGACCGCGAGAACGATGAGTGCGGGGATGAGGGTGACGGCCCGCCGCAGCAGCACGGGAATCCGCAGCTTGAGCAGCCCGCCCATGATCGACTGGCCGGCGTAGGTTCCGACGCTCGTCGACGCGAGCCCCGAAGCGAGCAGCCCGACCGCGAACACGACACCGATCGCAGGACCCAGTGTGGAGACGACGGCAGCGTGCGCGCCCTCGATGGTGTCCGTGCCCTCGATGCCCCTGAGCGCGGATGCCGCGAGCAGCAGCATCGAGATGTTGACGGCCCCGGCGATGAAGAGTGCCGCGCCGACGTCCCATCGCGTGCCGCGCAACAGAGCCCGGATGCGCACGGGATCCGTCGTGACGCCGTGCCGGTCGCGGGCGAGCGCCGAGTGCAGGTAGATGACGTGCGGCATGACGGTCGCGCCGAGCATGCTCGTCGCGAGTAGCACGGAGTCGGAGCCCTGGAAGCGCGGCACGATGCCGCCGATCGCCTCGCCCGCGTCGAGCCCGCTGACGAATAGGCCGGACACGAAACCGACCACGATCACGGCGAGCAGGGTGACGATGACGATCTCGAACGACCGCTGCCCGCGCCGCGACTGTACGGTGAGCAGCACCATCGAGGCGATCCCCACGATGAACCCGCCGAGAAGCAGCGGGATGCCGAACAGCAGGTTCAGCGCGATCGCGCCGCCCAGCACTTCCGCGATGTCGGTCGCGGCGGCGACGAGCTCGGCCTGCACCCAGTACATGCGCCGCGGACCGGTCTTGAGTCGCTCGCCCAGTATCTCCGGAAGGCTTTGCCCCGTGACGATCCCGAGTTTCGCCGACTGGTACTGCACGAGCACGGCGATGGCGTTGGCGACGACGAGCACCCACAGCAGGAGGTAGCCGTAGCGGGCTCCCGCAGTGAGGTTGGCGGCGACGTTGCCTGGGTCGACGTAGGCGATCGCTGCGACGAAGGCGGGGCCGAGCATGAGCAGGGTCGCGCGAGCTCGGGTCGGCGGCGCGACAGTCAGAAGGGCAGATTTCGGCACACCGAAATATTAACCCCGCGCGAGCACCACGAGGCGGTGGAAGGCCAGAAACTTCAGCGGTTCTTACGGCTCGAGTTCGTGCCGCACGACGGGCATGATCGCCTCGAAGGCTTTAGCCCGGTGGCTTATGGCGTTCTTCTCGTCCGCGCGCAGTTCCGCGGAACTCACCGAGAGCCCGACTGGCTTGAAGATCGGGTCGTAACCGAAACCGTTGGCCCCGGTTGGCTCGTGCAGCATCGTGCCGTGCCAGATTCCGAGTTCCACGAACTCCCGCGAAGGCTCGGCGGGTGCATCCGGACCCACCGATCCCGGCCGCGCCGGGATCACGAGAGCAGCGGCACACGTAAAGTGCGCGGCGCGGTTGGGCTGGCCGCGAAGGTTCTGGAGCAGAAGTGCGACGTTGTCTGCGTCGTCCCTCGTGCCCGCGTAGCGAGCCGAGTGGATGCCCGGCGCGCCGTCGAGCGCATCGACGGAGATCCCGGAGTCGTCGGCGAGCGCGGGCAGCCCCGTGAAGGCGCACGCGGCACGCGCCTTGATGAGCGCATTCTCCTCGAATGTCTCGCCATCCTCGACCGGCTCGGGTCCCTCATAGCCGACGAGCTCGAACCCCTCGAGGGCATCCCCGAGGATGCGGCGCAGCTCCTCGACCTTGTGCGCGTTGTGGGTGGCGAGCACAAGCTGGATCATGCGCCCAGCGTCTCCACTTGCAGCTTCGTGAGGTCGGCAATCCCGCCCACGGCCAGGTCGAGCAGCGCGTCGAGCTCGCGCCGGTCGAACGGTGCGGCCTCGGCGGTGCCCTGCACCTCCACGAATAGGCCGCGGCCCGTGACGACGACGTTCATGTCGGTCTCGGCCCGCACGTCTTCGACGTAGGCGAGGTCGAGGAGCGGTTCGCCATCGACGATGCCCACGCTCACGGCCGCGACGCTGTCGTGCAGCGCTCGCGCGTTCTTGCCGATGAAGCCTTTGCCGCGCCCCCACTCGATCGCGTCGGCGAGCGCGACGTAGGCGCCCGTGATCGCGGCGGTGCGCGTTCCGCCGTCGGCCTGAAGCACGTCGCAGTCGATCACGATGGTGTTCTCGCCGAGGGCCTTGGTGTCGATGACGGCCCGCAAGCTGCGCCCGATGAGGCGCGAGATCTCGTGGGTGCGCCCACCTATCTTGCCCTTGACCGACTCCCGGTCCATGCGGTCGTTGGTCGAGCGGGGCAGCATCGCATACTCGGCGGTAACCCAGCCCTTGCCCTTGCCGGTCAGCCAGCGCGGAACGCCGTTCGTGAAGGATGCCGTGCACAGCACCTTCGTGCGCCCGAACGAGATGAGCGCGCTGCCCTCCGCCTGCTCGCTCCAGCCGCGCTCGATCGTTACTTCACGGAGCTGGTTGGACTCACGGCCGTCACTGCGGGTCATTGCGCTTCTCTCTGTAGTGGTAGGTGCACTGCACCGGTATCGAAGTTCTCCACCCGCACGACCTCGGGGCCGAGGAAGCGGGATGCGAGTCGCTTGAAAGCGTCTTTGTCGGGGCCGGTCGCCTCGAAGGCGTGCGTCGCCGCGCCGGGCGCACGCCGTTCGAGGTCGTGCGCGACAAGAGTGCGGTAGACGTCGTACGCCGTCTCTTCGGCGCTCGAGACGAGCGCGACCGAGTCGCCCATGACGTACTGGATGGCCGCGGACATCAGCGGGTAGTGGGTGCACCCGAGCACGAGGGTGTCGATCTGCGCGGCCTTGAGGGGCGCGAGGTACTCCTCGGCGACCGCGAACAGCTCGGCCCCGCTCGTGATGCCGGCCTCCACGAACTCGACGAAGCGCGGGCAGGCTCGAGTGAATATTTCGAGGTCGGATGCCGCCGCGAACGCATCCTCGTAGGCCATCGACTTGATCGTGCCGACCGTTCCGATGACGCCGACCCTGCGGTTCCTGGTCTGGCGCACCGCTGCCCTGACCGCGGGTTGGATCACCTCGACCACGGGGATCCCGTAGCCGTCGGTGAACCGCTCACGGGCATCCCTCAGCATCGCGGATGACGCCGTATTGCAGGCGATCACGAGCAACTTCACCCCCTCGGCAACGAGGTCGTCCATCACTGCGAGCGCGTAGCCGCGCACTTCGGCGATGGGCTTGGGTCCGTACGGCGAGTGCACCGTGTCGCCCACGTAGAGGATCGATTCGCGCGGCAGCTGGTCGATGATCGCGCGCGCCACTGTGAGCCCGCCAACGCCGCTGTCGAAGACTCCAATAGGCGCGCCGGTCACCTGAGAAAGCGTACCCGGTAGCCTCGAACTCATGAGCACGCCGTCGATGAGCACGCCGTTGATCAGCACAGCGCTGCTCACCGATCGCTATGAACTCACGATGCTGGATGCCGCGCTGGGCAGCGGCACACACGAGCGCGAGTGCATCTTCGAGGTGTTCGTCCGCCGCCTTCCCGACTCTCGACGCTACGGGGTCGTCGCCGGAACGGGCCGGCTGCTGTCTCTCATCGAGCAGTTCCGATTCGGGGATGCCGAACTCGCGTTCCTGCGTGACAACGCGGTCGTGCGCCCGCAGACCCTTGACTGGTTGGCTGACTACCGCTTTCGCGGCAGCATCTCCGGCTATCAGGAGGGCGACCTGTATTTCGCTGGCTCCCCCGTTCTCGTCGTGGACGGCACCTTCGCCGAGGCCGTGCTGCTCGAGACGATCACGCTGAGCGTGCTCAACTACGACTCCGCGGTCGCCGCTGCGGCGGCGCGAATGGTGTCGGCGGCTTCGGGCCGGCCGCTCGCCGAAATGGGATCCCGTCGAGCGAGCGAGCGCGCCGCGGTCGCCGCCGCGAGGGCGGCGTTCATCTCCGGCTTCGGCGCGACGAGCAATCTGCAGGCGGGCGCCAGGTGGGGCATCCCGACAATGGGCACTGCCGCGCACTCATTCACGCTGCTGCATGACAGCGAAGAGGAGGCGTTCCGCGCCCAGGTCGCGGCCCTCGGGCCGGGCACGACGCTGCTCGTCGACACGTATGACGTCGAGGCGGCCGTGCGGCTCGCCGTGGACGTCGCCGGGCCCGAGCTTGGCGCGGTACGCATCGACTCGGGCGATCTCCCGGCGCAGGTCGCTGCCGTGCGTTCGCTGCTCGACTCGCTCGGCGCCACGGGTACGAAGATCACCGTCACCAACGATCTCGACGAGTATGCGATCGCGTCACTTCGCGCAGCGCCGGTCGACTCTTTCGGCGTCGGCACTGCGGTCGTCACCGGCTCAGGGCAGCCCGCCGCGGGAATGATCTACAAGCTGGTCGCGCATCGGGACGGCGGTGGCGAGTGGGTGAGCGTGGCCAAGAAGTCAGCGGCGAAGGCCACCATCGGCGGACGCAAGTTCCCCGTCCGCTCGCTCGGAGCATCCGGCATCGCCGAAGCGGAGACGATCTACGTCGACGATCCCCCGACTGCGACGAAGCGCGAACGCGGCCTCCTCGTGCCGTTGATGACCGACGGTGTCGTCAACGAGCGCTTCACGGGCCCCGAGGGTACGGCGCTCGCGAGGGAGCACCACGAGCGGGCGATGGCCGAGATGCCGGATGACGCGTTGCGCCTCAGTCGCGGTGATCCGGCGATCCCCACCATCTACGCCTAGGCGTACGGCACCTAGCTGTTGAGCTTGTCGTAGATCTCTTTGCAGGTGGGGCACACCGGAAACTTCTCGGGGTCCCTACCGGGCACCCAGAGCTTGCCGCACAGCGCGCGCACCGGCTTGCCCGTGAGTGCCGACTCCATGATCGCGTTCTTGGGAGCGTAATGGGCGAAGCGCTCGTGGTCGCCCTCCTCCACCTGCTCGCGGTTGAGCAGCTCTTGGAGCTCGCGGTCGAGAGTGTCGGTCCCGCCGCCTGGGTGGTCTGTCTGCGCCATGCGCACGATTCTAGTTCTGCAGCGTGAAGGCGAGCAGTTCGGGTGCGCGACGCTTGACGATGCGACCGCCCCAGTGCACGCCGCCGTACATCGTGAACCATCCGATCAGGATGCCCACGCCGAACGCTGCCCAGTGCCAGACGGGATTCGAGATTTCGCCGAGCAGGATGAGAGCCACGACGGGTGCCGCGGAGAGAATGGTCGCGAAGAAGGAGAGGGACTGCACGACCGAGCCCGTCGTTCCCGCGGCCTGCGGCTGCGCGAACGGGCTGTCCCCCGGATGCACCGCCGGGTACGGGAAGCCCGCGGAGATGACACTGGAAATGCCGAGGCCGACCAACAGTACGCACGCCGAGAGGCCGATCAGCCCGGGCAGGTTCGCCCAGGCCCCCGTGATCGCGACCGTGATGACGCTGCCCAGGAGAATGACGGGAATACCGACGAACAGCACGGGAACCAGGCGGCCCCAGCGGTCATCGACGCCTGAGGTGTTGGCGGAGACGTGGGTCCAGAACGCGCTGCTGTCGTAGGCCACGTCGTTGTGCACCATCCAACCGAGGAAGAGGCACATGACGGGCACGGGTACCCACGCGATGATCGCGGTCGGCACTCCCGCGACCAGTAGCGCGACGATCATGATGATGGGAACGATGGGGATGACGGCGACCGCAACACGGTAGCGGGCATCCCGGCCCCAATAGCTCAGGCTGCGGGCCGCGATGGCACCTGTCGGGCTGTCGGGCATGCGTTCGAACCAGCCGAGTCCGGAGTACAGACGCGCAGCCGCCTCGCGCTGGGGACGCACGAGCATCGCCGCCACGAGAGCCCGCCACGCGAACCAGAGCACCGCGAGGAAGGCCGCCGCGATGAGCAGCTTGAGCAATGCCATGTCGACCCGGTCGAGGGCGGCATCACCGGGGGCGCTCCACGCCGCACCGAAGGGCGTCCAGGCCGCGACCGCGGCGATGCGGCGCATGATCGGCAGGCCCTGACTCTGCCAGTCGATCATCGCAAGCACCGCGATGAAGGGGGCACTGAGGGCGAGCAGCAGAACGAGCACGATGCCGGAACCCTCGCGCGCGCGCCTCGACCCGAGAAAGGATGCCGCGATCGCGGTCGATACGCGAGCCGCCAGTACGCAGGTAGGAATGATGAGCACCGCCGCCACGAGGGCGATGATCAGCGGCAGCGCTCCCCTGCTCCACGTCACGATCTGGGCGAGCGCGAAGGCGGTGATAACAAGACTCGGCACGCTCACGAACGCCGCGATCGCGAGCGAATACGCAAGGCGCGTGGTCGGGATTCCGAACAGGGTGAACCGTCGTGGATCGATCGTGTCGTCGATGCCGAACGCGAGTGGCAGCAGCATGAATCCGAGCACGACGAGAGTGCCGAACACGATCACGATGGTGCGCGCGATCTCGGGCGTCGTCGTTCTCAGCAGCACGAGCCCGGTCGCGACCAAGCCCGCGAGGCCGATCCCGTAGAGCAGGCTCAGGATCATGCCCACGAGCTGGATGGGGCTGCGGCGGAAGGTGTTGCCGAGCAGGGTGAGCTTCAGTCGGAGAAACTGTGCAACCACTCGAGTCCCTCCACCGTGCGTCGGCCCCCGGCTAGCTCCACGAACCGCTCTTCGAGGCTTCCTCCTTCACGCACGGCCGCCATTGTGCCGTCGGCGAGGATGCGACCGTTCACGACGACCGCGACGTGATCGCAAATGCGCTGCACGAGATCCATGCTGTGGCTCGACAGCAGCACGGTACCTCCCGCCGCCACGTACTGCTTGAGGATGTCGGTGACCGTCGCCGCCGACACGGGATCCACGGATTCGAACGGTTCGTCGAGCACGAGCAGTCGAGGCGAGTGGATCATGGCCATCGCGAGCGCGATCTTCTTGGTCATGCCCGCGGAGTAGTCGCTCACGAGTCGGCCGAGCGAGTCCTCGAGCCCGAATGCGGAGGCGAGATCGGCGGTGCGTGATCGTACGACGGGTGCCTCGAGCCCGCGCAGCACGCCCGAGTAGTAGAGCAACTGCCCGCCGGTGAGCCGGTCGAAGAGCCGCAGGCGGTCGGGCAGCACGCCCATGTTCCGCTTCGCGACCTCCGGTGCCTGCCACACGTTCGCGCCGTGCACCGTCACAGTGCCCGCGTCGGGACGCATGAGCCCGGTGATCATCGAGAGCGTCGTGGTCTTGCCTGCTCCGTTCGGGCCGACGATGCCGTAGAAGGCGCCCGTCTGCACGGTGAGGTCGATGCCGTCCACGGCGACCTTCTCGTCGAAGCGCTTCGTGAGTCCGCGCACGGACAGCAGCACTCCGTCGGTCTTCGTCGACTGGATGCCCGATGGCGAGACGACGACCCGCTCGAGCGCTGCGCTGCGGGCCGCGGCCGCGGCGGCAGGCTCGGGCTCCGGCTCCGGCTCCGGCTCCGGCTCAGGCTCCGGCTCCGGCTCCGGCTCAGGCTCAGGCTCAGGCTCAGGCTCAGGCTCAGGCTCAGGCTCAGGCTCAGGCTCAGGCTCGGTGACTGGCGCGGGCGCGGGCAACACCGTTGTTGTGGTCGCGGCGGGCTCGTCGGAGAACGATGAGACTGGCTCGATGGGCGCGACGGCAGACTTGAGGCTGGCGGTGACGCTCGCCGCCAACTCCCGCAGTCGCGACAGTCCCGTCGACACGACGGTCGCGTCGCCCCAGATCGGCGCGGGCGCGGGCAGCTCAGGCTCGACAAGCTCCGCCTCGACAAGCTCAGGCTCGAGAAGCTCCGCCTCGACAAGTTCCGCCTCGACAACCAGCTCCTCGACAGCCGGTTGGTCGACGATCGCGGGCTCGACGACAGCAGGGCTCGCGGCGCGCTTCTGCGCCGCACGCCTCTCGGCCGTGCTCTGGGTCGTAGAACTCTTGGCGGGCGCGTCCTTGGCGGGCGCATCCTTGCTCGCCGTTGTGCTCCGCGAGGTCGAGCTGGAGCCGGCGGGTCGCTTGGCGGCCGGTTTTCTTGCGGGTGCCTTGCGCGTCGAGGTCGCGGGTCGAGCGTTGGCCCGATTCTGGGGCTTGTTGCCTGGGCCAGGCTCTGCGACGTCGTCCACCGTCCCAACCTACCAATCGCTGACGGGCTCCTTGAGCTTGCATCACAAAAGCGCAACATCACGTGTCAAGCCCGTTACTTCACAGGTAGCCCCCGATACCCTTGATCGAGCACAACGGTGTGTCCTGATAGCAATCCCCCGATTAACGCACGGCAAACTCTATGCGCGCGGGGAAAACCAGAGACAACCTAGGAGTCCGTAGTGACCACGCAGATCGTCATCCTTGCCGCAGGAATGGGCAGCCGCCTGGGCCGCAGCCTGCCCAAGCCGCTGACCGAACTCGCCGACGGTCGCACGATCATGCAGCAGCAGTTCGACAACATCCGTTACGCCTTCGGCAGCAACGCGCACGTCACCGTCGTGGTGGGATACAAGCTCGAGCACATCATCGAGGCGTTTCCTCAGGCATCGTTCGTCTACAACGAGCAGTACGACCAGACGAACACGTCGAAGAGCCTCATGCGCGCGCTGCAGTCATCTGCACCCGGTGGCGTGCTGTGGATGAACGGCGACGTGGTGTTCGACCCGACCGCTCTCGAGCGCGCGGCCCAGCTCGTCGCCCGTGACCAGTCCTTCGTGTCCGTCAACACCGCGAAGGTGTCCGACGAGGAGGTCAAGTACACGACCGATGCCGAGGGCTACATCAGGGAGCTCTCGAAGACCGTCGTCGGCGGACTCGGCGAGGCAGTGGGCATCAACTACATCTCGCGCGATGACAAGGCGGTTCTCCTTCGCCAGCTCAAGCGCGTCGGCGACCAGGACTACTTCGAGCGCGGCATCGAGCTGGCGATCGAGCAGGACAAGCTCCGCATCGAGCCCGTCGACATCTCCGACCTGTACGCCGTCGAGATCGACTTCGCCGAAGACCTGGAGCGCGCGAACCTCTTCGTGTAACGCCTCGCCACCGCGTCGCTGGGAGCTATCTCGAAGCAGTGACCCACTACGGTAGAGGTCGTGTCAGCCACCACTGTGCCACGACCCGAGTGGTCGCCGTTCGCACGGTATCGGCGTTCCCTCTGGCTCCTCACGGTGCGCGACCTGCGTGTGCGCTATTCCACGTCGTTCCTCGGATACTTCTGGTCCATCCTCGACCCGCTCGTCATGGCCGCCATCTACTGGTTCGTCTTCACGCAAGTGTTCGGGGGTCGCTCGGTCGGTGAAGACCCGTACATCGTGTTCCTTCTCTCGGGGCTCCTTCCGTGGATGTGGTTCAACGGCGCCGTCTCGGACTGCACCCGCGCGTACTTGCGCGAGGCGAAACTCATCCGCTCGACGAAGATCCCCCGCACCATCTGGGTGGCTCGCCTCGTGCTCTCGAAAGGGATCGAGTTCGTTGCGAGCATCCCCGTGCTGGCCATTTTCGCCATTGCCACCGGCGCAACCTTCCAGTGGGAGGCCGTCTACTTCGTTCTCGGTATCGCGCTTCAAGCGGTGCTCGTCATGGGGGTCGGGCTCATCGTCGCCCCGCTGGTGGTGTTCTTCCGCGACCTCGAGCGCGCGACGAAGCTTGCACTGCGGTTTTTGTTCTACGCCTCACCGGTCATCTATGGGCTGCCCGACATCCACAAGCTCGGGCTCGGCTTCTGGGCGGCGTTCAATCCGCTCAGCGGAATCTTCTCGCTCTACCGTGCGGCGTTCTTCCCCGACCAGCTCGACTGGTTCGCGGTGGGCGTCAGTGCTGTCATGAGCGCCGCGATCCTCGGCATCGGCATCCTCGTCTTCACGCGCACCGAGCGCGCTGTGCTCAAGGAGATCTGATGGCCGCCCCTTCAGTCATCACCGTCGCGGATGCGGGAATCCGTTTTCGACGAAACCGCCGTTCGCGTCGCAACTTCAAGGATCTCTTCGCCAGACGCAGCCGCCGCGCGCGCGCCAACGAGTTCTGGGCCCTGCGCAACGTCTCGTTCACTGTGCGCGCAGGAGAGGCCATCGGGGTGGTGGGCCGCAACGGCCAGGGCAAGTCGACGCTGCTCAAGTTCGTCGCCGAGGTGATCCTGCCCGACGAGGGAACCGTCGAGGTTCATGGCGGCGTCGCGCCACTCATCGAGATCACCGGCGGATTCGTCGACGACCTCACCGTGCGCGACAACGTGTATCTCACGGCGGGATTGCACGGGATGCCGCGTGCGGAGATCAACGCACGATTCGACGAGATCATCGACTTCGCCGAGATCGGCGACTTCGTCGACACCCCGTACAAGCACCTGTCGAGCGGCATGAAGGTGCGCATCGCCTTCGCAGTCATCTCCCGCCTGGAGGAACCCATAATCCTGGTCGACGAGGTGCTCGCCGTGGGTGACAGGGCGTTTCGCGAGAAGTGTTACCGCCGTATCGAGGAATTGCTCGCGGGCGGGCGCACCCTGTTCTTCGTGTCCCACAACGAGAAAGACCTGCGCCGCTTCTGCACGCGCGGGCTCTACCTCGACAAGGGTGCGCTCGTGCTCGACTCGACGATCGACGATGTGCTCGAGCGCTACAACGCCGAGTACGGCATCGTCTAGTCCCGAACTGCCCTGAAGGGGGTCGGCTACGGTTGAGCCATGGCGAAGACGAAAGACATCGCGGTGTCGAACCCGTTCGTCGTGCGCGGCATCGACCGCGTGCTCACGGTGCAGCGTCCCGTAGTTCTCGCCCATATCCGCAGCATCCGCAAGGGCCGGCCGCACGCGACTCCTGAGCAGATCATCCGCATCCTCGAGCGCCGCTATCTCGCCGCGGTGACGACCGGTGGCGCACTCGTCGGCGCGAGCGCGGCGGTTCCTGCGATCGGGACTGGCACCTCGCTGGCGCTGTCCGGTGTAGAGACGGCAGGCTTTCTCGAGGCGAGCGCACTGTTCGCCCAGTCGGTCACCGAAGTGCACGGCATCGTCGTCGATGACCCCGATCGGGCTCGCGCCCTCGTCATGACCATGGTGCTCGGTTCGGCCGGCACAGACCTGGTCACCCAGCTGGCAGGGCAGGTCGCCGGCACGGGCACCGCGAAGAGCGCGTTCTGGGGCGAGATGATCACCAAGAGCCTGCCGCGCACCGTTATGGGACCGATCGCCGACCGCATCAAGAAGACGTTCCTGAAGAAGTTCGCCGTCGCTCAGGGCAGCAATGTGGTCGGGCGCCTCATCCCCTTCGGCATCGGCGCAGTCATCGGCGGAGGCGGCAACCACCTGCTGGGCAGGCAGATCGTGCGCACGTCTCGCGAAGGGTTCGGCCCGCCGCCCCCGACGTTCCCGGAGTGGCTCAATCCCGTGATCAAGGTTCCCAAGCCCGAGCGGCTTCCCCGCGTCAAGCGCGACTCGACTCGCGGCTGGAAGGAACTCGAGCCGCCTACGGAATGAGCACGATATTGCCCCGCACGTGCCCGGTCTCGCTGAGGGCATGCGCGTCAGCCACTCGCTCGAGCGGGTAGGCGGCGGCGATCTCGACGTCGAACTCGCCGTTCGCCGCGAGCTCGGCGGCGTAGCCGATGGCCTCGGCGCGCATCCGCTTCTCCTCGTCGGTGATGTAACCGGGCACGGCGCCAGTCCAGCCCTGGATTCCGTACTCGTCGCGCTTCCTGTAGACGACGATCGTGCCGATCCTCGATCGGTCGGCTACGAGTTCGAGGGATGCTTCGATCGCCTCATCGGTGCCCGCAGCGTCGAGCGCGACGTCTATTCCGTTCGGTGCGGCAGCCCTCACCCGATCGATGAGCCCCGGACCGTATTCCACGGGAATCGCACCGAGCTCGACGAGCCGCGCATGATTGGGTTCGCTCGCCGTGGCGACGACCGTCGCGCCCCAGAGACGGGCGAGCTGGATGGCCGCCTGGCCGACCCCGCCGGAACCAGCGTGCACGAGCAGCGTGTCGCCATCACCGACACGGAGCGACTTGAGCGCCTGGTACGCGGTGCCCACCGGGACGCCGAACGATGCCGCCTCCGACCAGTCGAGCGCCGGAGGCTTGGGGGTCAACTTCTCGGGCGTCGTGATCACGTGGCTCGCGTAGGCTCCCGCGAGGCTCCGTGCGATGACCTCGTCGCCCACGGCCGGCGTGGTGACACCCTGGCCCACCGCCGAGACGACGCCCGAGGCATCCGAGCCCAGTCCGATCGGTTCGGTGAGCGGTGACGTCGCCCGCAGACCCGCGCGGATCTTCCAGTCGATGGGATTGACGCCCGCGGCCCTCACTTCGAGCAGCACTTCGCCGGGTCCCGCTGTCGGCGGGTCGAACTCCACGAGCTCCATGACCTCTGGACCGCCGTACTGCCTGATGCGAACTGCTCGCGCCACTGTCTTGCCCTTCCTCACTCGCCGCCGGGGGCGTCGTCATCGTCGTCGTCATCGAACGGGTCGCCTTCGCTGCCCCGCGTGTCTCCCGCGTGAATCCGTTCGTGCTTCACCCATTCGACCATGAGCTTGTCGACCGCTGCGTGGAAGCGCTTCGTCGCGACACCGGGCGACGTGTTGCCGAAGTGGCGTTCCACCCAGAACCTGAGGCGCTCGTGGGCTTCGGAATCCACGAGCACGCGCTCCGCGATCGAGACGATCGATGGGGCATCAGAGGCGAGCAGCCATTCGCACGCGCCGAGATAGCCGGTCTCGTCGATCTCCGCCGCCGGGACGCTGGGTCGCGTGACGATGAGTGGCTTGCCGGTAGCGAGCCGGTCGTAGACCATGGCGGAGATGTCGGTGATCGCGACATCCGCCGCCGCCAACTGCCAACCGAGCACGGGACCGTTGTCGAAGACGTGCTGGGCAGTCGGGTCGGCCACATTGGCCCGGGCGATCGCCGCGATGATCTCGTCGTTGGCTGCCTTGTACTCGGGGTCGGAAACACCGCTTCGCGGATGCGGCCGGTAGATCACGCGATGGCGGCCAGTGCCGAGCAGCGCCTTCACGAGGGTGACACCGTGACTCGCAATCGACCCGTATGCTGCGGCTTCGCGATCGCCCTCCCAGGTCGGGGCGTAGAGCACGACGACGCGGTCGTCGGGGGCGTAGGGCAGTTCGCCCGCGAAGTGGTCGGCCTGTGGCCTTCCGATCTTGATGACCTTCTTCTTCATGTCGAAGTCCCACAGCTTGTGCCTGAGACGCTCGATGGCGGCATCCCCCGCGACGAGGCTGTAGTCGTAGGCCTTGAACTGGTTGGTCGTCATGTACATCTTGTCGCTCTCACCGTGGTTGATGAAAACGTGCCACATGCGGCCGTACCGGAACATCTGGAAGTTCTTGGCGTTCTGGTTCACGTAGAAGACGATGCGCACGTCTTGCTCGTTGACGAACTGCTCGAGTTCGGTCACCCGCCGCACGTAGACGGTCGGCACGGGCGACTCGTTCCACAGCTCGAGGATTGTGCTGGGCGATCGCGCGATGATCGCAACCGGCCACGTCTTCGCGAGTTCGGCGAGCGGGTCGTACCACTGCCGGATCTGGTACAGGTTGACCTTCGTGTCGGCGAAGTACACGGCGATCTTGATGGTGCCCGGTGCGGGGTGCGGATGCCCGGGCGCCTGTTGCGCCACGGCCCGGCGGTTTCGGCGAGACACCAGGATGTTGCGCAGGAGTCGTCGCGCGGTCGCGATGTCTTTCAGCAGGGCCACTGTTCCATCAAACCAGCGGAGGGCGACCGGCAAGGGTCATCCGCCACACCGTTACCCACTTGATGCTCCGGCGGCCGCCCGGGTTCTCCCGCCAGCCTGTTCTCCATCCTTCGAACCACGAACGCAGTCCAGCGGGCCTGCGGATCGAACGCAGCAGTTGCACGGCCGTCCAGCTGCCGACGTAGAGGGGAACGAGCGCCCACGGCAGGTTGCGTTTGGCGAGCCAGACCCGATTGCGCGCGTTGAGCCGATAGTAGAAGTCGTGGCGCGTCGGCTCCATGGCGGGATGGTTGGCGACGAGGTCGCCTGCATAAAGCACTCGCAAGCCCTGGTCCCACACGCGCCAGGCGAGCTCGATGCCCTCGTGCGCGTAGAAGAACGACTCGGCCCATCCCCCGGTCGCGTCGAACACCGTGCGCGGCAGCAGGGTCGCGCCCTCCCACACGGAGAAGACGTTGCCCGAGTGCGACGGGTCGCCTTTGCGGATGCGCGGGATCCACCGCCGCGGGTTCTCGACCCCACTCGGGTCGACGACCCGCGGCTGCAGGAGCCCGATCGAAGGGTCGCCACGCAGCTTCGCGATCGCCTCGGCGAGGAACGTGGGCGACGGGATGCTCGCGTCGTCGTCGAGGAAGAAGATGTACTCCCCGCCCACCTCCTCCGCACCGCGGTTCCTCCCGGCGGGGATGCCGAGGTTCTCGTCCAGGTGCAGCGCCTTCGTGCGAGCCGGCAGCCCGGTCGGCGCCCACCCGTTGCCGACCACGATGATGTCGAGCTTCACCCCCTGCTGCGCTGCGAGGCTCGCGAGACCGCGGGTGAGGTCATCCGGGCGCGTCCCCTGGGTGAGGGAGACGACGCCGACGGTCGGGAGCCCCACCGCTAGGCGCGCACCCGCTTCGAGGCCATGATGGCGACGAAGTGGCCGATGAGGGCGAGCACCGCGAGCGGTAGCAGGGCGAGCACGAGGATGCGGTCCGCGGACAGCGGCGGCAGGAACAGCCCGACGATCGAGGTAGCGAACGCGAGCATCGTGAGCTCGACCGAGTGGTACAGGCGGTGGAAGGGCACGAAACGCGCCGCGCGCCGCAAGCGCGCGACAAGGCGCTGGCTGGGTTCCGCTTCACCCTTGCGGTCGCTCAACTTCTCTAGTCCCGCGTTGGCGCGGGCGACGTGCACCATGTCGTTGAGGGCCTTGTTGAGCACGATCACGAGAGCGAGGGCGAAGCCCACCGTCGTCCAGGCGTAGTCTCCCGGAAACTCGAGCGGCCATCCGGCCGCCCGCAGGCCGAGCGCGATGGGGATGAGCGCTTCCGTCGTGTAGTGCCCGACCTTGTCGAGGAACACCCCGGCCGGGGAGTGCGAGCTGCGCCAGCGGGCGACTTCGCCGTCGCTGCAGTCGACGAGCATTTGCAGCTGGCCGAGCACGAGCGCGAGGGCAGCGCCCACCACACCGGGGATGAGCAGCGCAGCTGCGGTCGCCCAGCCGACGAGGATCATGAGCCCGGTCACGCCGTTGGCACTGATGCTCGTCTTGAGCAGCAGCCAGGTGAGGTAGGGCGAGAGGTTGCGCAGGTAGAGCGACGCCGTCCAGTGCTCGGCGTTGGCGCGCAGCCGCACCTCGGGCGGCTGGCTAACGGCACGCAGTTGCGCGATCGTTTCGGGGCGAACCGGGTGAGCGTCGATGGTCACCTCTCACCTTCCCGTGTGTGCAGTGATGTTCTTGGTCAGCTTCAGAAAGCCGAGCACGAACCCGATCCCCCACCCGAAGTGGATGCAGGGCAAGACTATGAGATACCAGAGAGCGGCGCGCAGCCCCTCTTTCGCTGCCGTGACGATGGATGCCGCGATCACGAAGAGCGCGTAGAGCGCGGGCACCGCGAACCCGAGCAGCAGCCACGGCAGCCCGGCCGCAAGTGCGACGATGCCGAGCACGGTGCCGGCGAGGATGCTGAGCACCGCCGTCGGCGGCACGAAGTACCGGATCGAGTTGGCTGTTCCGAAGCGCCGCGCGAGTTCGCCCCGCCAGATCCCGGTTGCGACGAACTGGCGCACGAGCTTGCGCAGGCTCGACCGCGGCCGGTAGACCACCTGGAGTTCGGGCGTGAACCACACGGTTCCGCCGGTCGCGCGCAGCCGACGGTTGAGCTCCCAGTCCTGGCCGCGCTTGATGTCTTCGTCGAAGAGGCCGACCTCGACGAGACGGTTGCGCTGGAACACCCCGAGGTACGCCGTATCGGCCGGACCGGCCTTGCCGCCGACGTGGTGCTGGGTGCCACCGAGGCCTTCGCGCGAACCGTAGGCGTGGGCGACGGCACGCTCGAAGGGTGTCACGCCCTCCGCCTTCATGATGCCGCCTACATTGTCGGCGCCCGTCTTCAACAGGGTCTCGACCGCGATGCGCGTGTAGTTCGTGGGCAGCACGGAATGGGCATCCACTCGCACCACGACCGGGTACCCGGATGCCCGGATCGCGGCGTTGAGCCCGCCGGGGGTCGACCCCAGTTCGTTGGGAATGCGACGGATGCGCGAATCGACTTTGGCCATCTCGTCGAGCACGTCGTTGGTACCGTCGACACTCGGGCCGAGAGCCAGCACGATCTCGAACGGGCCCTCGTAATCCTGGGCGGTGAGACTGTTCACTGCGGACTCGATGTGGTCGACTTCGTTGAGCACCGGCATCACGTAAGACACTCCGGGGAGGGCGTCGGCCTTCTTCGCCATGTGGTCCAATACGTGTAGCTGGTGGGTCGGTTGAGCCTATCGCGAAGCTGGCCCGCCACGATCAAGCGCGCACCCACGACGAAGGGCGCCGACCATCTGGCCGGCGCCCTTCGCGAGATGTTCTACTTCAGTTCACCCAAGGTGACATCCGCTTGGGCGGCCTTGCCGTCACGCACGTAGGTGACGGTCGCGGATGCCCCGGCTGCAAGCGATCGCACCTGGGCGGTGAGATCGGTCTTGCCGGTGATGGGGACCCCGTTGAACTGCGTGATCACGTCGCCCACCTTGAGGCCCGCGGCTTCCGCCGCACCACCCTGGGTGAGTTCTTTGATGCTCGCGCCGACGATCTGTGCGGTCTGGTCGGTGTCTTCCTGCACGTCGGCGACAGAGGCGCCGAGCAGCCCGTGGGTGGCGCTGCCGGTGTCCATGATCTCTTTCGCGATGCGCTGGGCGAGGTTCGACGGGATGGCGAAGCCGACGCCGATGCTGCCGGCCTGGCCGGAGCTGCCGCCAGCGGACGCGATCGCCACGTTGATGCCGATGACTTTGCCGTCGGAGTCGAGCAGCGCACCGCCGGAGTTGCCGGGGTTGATGGCTGCGTCGGTCTGGATGACCGACAGCGAGATCGTGGACGACGACGCGGACGGCGTGTTCTGCTGCCCGGGGATGTCGAAGTTCCAGAAGTCGTAGGGGGTCTGCCCGTCGGGAGCCTGCTGCTCGGAGCCGTCGCTCTGGTCGGGAACGGCCGACGAGGCGATCGTGATGCTGCGGTTGAGCGCGCTCACGATGCCGTTGGTGACAGTGCCGGCCAGCCCGAGGGGTGCGCCGATAGCGATGGCAGTGTCACCGACGTTCAGCTTGTTCGAGTTGGCGAACTCCGCCGGCTGCAGGTTGTCGGCGCCGTCGATCTTGATGACGGCGAGGTCGGAGATCGGGTCGGTGCCGACGACGGTTGCCTTCAGCAGGCGCCCGTCGTTGGTGGTGACGGTGACCTGCGGGTCGGACACCTGGCCGTCGAGCGTCACGACGTGCGTGTTGGTCAGCACGTACCCGTCGCTGGTCAGGATGACGCCCGATCCGGTGCCGCCTGCGTTGCTGGATGCCACGTTGATGGTGACCACCGACGGCGAAGCCTTGGCAGCGACGGCCGTGATCTGGGTGGCGTCGGCCGCGTCGTTCACGGTGATCGTGGTGGGGCTCGCGTTGCCGACGACGGCGGTGCCCGCGTTGTTCGACGTGGCCCACAGGGTCACGCCGGCGCCGGAGACGCCGCCGACGAGTGCGCCGACCGCGAGGGCCGCAACGACTCCGACAACTGCGGCCCGCTTGGGTGCGGAACGGAAGGCCGCGCCCGTGTGGGCTTCAGCCGTGGGGGCTGCGCTCGGGGCGCTGGGGACTTCGCCCGGGTTGGTTTCGATTCGAGGTTCTCCCGTGGTGACGCCTCCCTCTGAAGCGAGTCGATTCTGGGTCTCTTCCAGGGACTCAGTGCTTTCTGGTGAACCCGCTGAGGGGTTCTGGGGGGCGTCGGTCATGGGGGTGTGCTCCTTTCAGCGATGCCCAGCATCCACCGCCAACCTGAACATTGTATTTGCGGTGACTGTGAGCCTGCCGGAGCGTTGCCGGGAACTCGTGGTTAGCAGCCCGGCCCCGACAGGTTGACCGTGCATTCGCGCTCCACGAGCACAGTCTTGGCCGAACCGGCGGTCGCCACGAGCCGGTTGGCCGGCACCGGAAGGATGCCCGCTATCGGCACCCACGTGGAGCCGGCGTAGCGGTACTCCGCCCGCAAGTCGATGGTCAGATCGATGTAGTAGGTGCCCGCCGCGCGATAGATGTGGCTCGTTTGCGTGGGGTCGAACTCGGCGATGCCCTGAGACGCCCACGGTGCGCCGGGCGTTCCCCGGCTTGCACTCTGCCCGTCGCCGTAGGACCAGTGCCAGGCGACAGGTGTGAAGCGCACGGATGCCGTCCGCCCCAGCAACTCGCCGTCGTGCACTTGCACGCCGCCGGTCGAGTAGAAGTTGGTGTCGAGCCCCACGATCATCCACCCGTTCGGTTCCATGTGGTCGACGCCCGGGTTCGGTCGGAAGTGCGCGATGTCGGCGAGCGTGACAGGAGCGGTGATCAGGAACGGGTCGCGATCGAGGCCCCAGCCGTCGCGGATGGGCGGCTCGTTCGGGTCGTCCCGGTCGTTGCCTGAGCCGCTGCCGCTCGGGCCGGAGCCGGTGCCGGAACCGGGGTTCGTTTCTGAGCCGTCGAGCGTCACGCCTCCATCGCGCACGGATCCGGATACGTATTCACAGACCCGAGCGGCAAGCTGTGCATGAGAGCACGCAGCTGTACTTGCGATGGCGTCTCGCGCTGCGATGGTAAACAACCCAGTAAGGACCACGATCAGCACGATTCGTCTGTTGACCACAGTCCCCCGCTTTTCAGAAGAAGTCGATCAGAGCGGATTGAGTCATTCACGAACTTGAGATCTACGATCTGTCGGCTCGACCCCGAGAGGCTGAGAGGTTCACCGTTCGACTGGACGATCACCAACTTGGAAGTGTCCGAGCAGACTAAGAATGCGATCTCGGCGAACCCATTGCCGACTTCCTCGTAGTACTCCAACATGATTGGCTCGAAAGAGGAGAAACCCGTCGTATGCCAAGCGTTGGAACGGAATAGCTCGAATCCGTCCAGTTCAGCTTGATACTGCTCGGCAGTCACCAGCCCTTCAATTCGCTCAGGGTTGGCACCCCCATCGGCAGTGATCGCATCCGACACGGCCAGATACTCCCCATACGCCTCCTCCGCAGCCGCCAGAGCCTCTTCCTCCGAGGCGAACACCGGCGTCGCGCCCGGCCAGCCGCGCACTTTGGTGAGCGTCGGCGGGTGGCATCCGGTAAGAAGAACCGCGAGGGCGAAGGCGAGTACCAGGGCTCGTGCTGTTCGGCGCATCCGTCGACCGTAGGACCCGCCGAACGGCCCGCGCCCGATCTGTCCACACCGCTAAGCTCGCACCATGCGCGGCACGAACGGCGCGGGTGCCAGCCCGTCGGGATCCTGGGAACTGGCGGCGCGGGGCGCCCTGCTGCTGGGCGACAAGGGCGAGCTGAGTCCCACGATTTTTGCGGAGATGTCGGCGCTCGCGTCATCCACGGGCGCCATCAATCTGGGGCAGGGCTTTCCCGACGAGGATGGTCCCGCCGAGGTGCTCGAAGCGGCCCGGCAAGCGATCAGCGAGGGCGTGAACCAGTACCCGCCCGGCTTGGGCATGCCGGTGCTGCGTGAGGCGATCGCCGCACACCAGGAGCGCTTCTACGCAATTCGGGTCGACCCGGCGACGCAAGTGCTCGTCACGGCGGGCGCAACGGAGGCGCTCGCCGCGACGATCCTCGCGCTCACCGAGCCTGACGACGAGATCGTCGTGCTCGAGCCGTTCTACGACGCCTACGGCGGTCTCGCGGCTCTCGCCCGCGCGCGGCTCGTCACGGTGCCGCTGCGGGCGCCGCTGTTCCAACCCGACCTCAACGAGCTCAGGAGCGCAATCACCGACCGCACACGGCTCATCCTCATCAATTCGCCTCACAACCCCACGGGGTCGGTGCTGCCCCGCGAGACGCTCGAGCTCGTCGTCGAGCTCGCACACAAGCACGACGCCCTCGTTGTCACAGACGAGGTGTACGAGCATCTGACGTTCGGTGTCGAGCACGTTCCGGTGGCGAGCCTGCCCGGCGCGTTCGAGCGCACGATTACGATCTCGAGCGGGGGCAAGACGTTCAGCCTCACCGGCTGGAAGGTGGGATGGATCGTGGCGCCCGAGCGGCTGCTCAAGCCGATCACGGCCGTGAAGCAGTTCCTCACCTACGTGAACGGGGCCCCGTTCCAGCCCGCGATCGCGGTCGGTCTGGGCCTGCCCGACGAGTACTTCACCACTGCCGCCGCGACGCTCGCGCGCAAGAGCGGCATCCTGGGAGCCGGTCTGCGCGAGGCCGGTTTCGAGGTCAGCTCACCGCAGGCGGGCTACTTTCTCATCGCGGATGCCTCCCCGCTGGGCATCACGGATGCGGCCGACTTCTGCCGCGCCCTCCCCGCCCTCGCCGGGGTTGCGGCGGTTCCGGTTACGGCTTTCGTGCATCCCGATCGACGGGACGGTTACCGTTCCCTCGTCCGTTTCGCTTTCTGCAAGCGCGTGGACGTCTTGCAGCGCGCGGCCGCACAACTCGCCGTACTGAAAACGGGTTAGCTCGGCGTCAGAAGGTGTTCGGCGAGTCCCGCGAGGCGCTCTGCGAGCTCCCGGGGGCTGAACGGCTTGAGCATGTACTCGTCGGCTCCTGCTTCGAGGCCGGCGCGCTGCGCATCCTCGTCGACGGCGGCCGATAGCAGGATCACGTGGATGTCCTCCAGGTCGGCATCTGACCGAATGAGCCTCGTCAGCTCGAGCCCGGTCTTGCCGGGCATGGCGACGTCGAGCACCACGAGGTCGGGCGCGAACGTCTGGATTGCCTCCCACGCTGAGTCGCCCTCACTGAGTTCTTCGATGAGTTCGAGGCCCGATCGCGCAACCGCGATGGCGACGAGCGTGCGCACATCGGGGTCGTCATCGGCCACGATCACGCCGGCCCGCTGCGGGCGCTCGTTCACCGCCTTCACGGCGTAGCCGATCGCGTTACGGTGCTGTGTGTTTCGATCATCTAAGGCTCCCCCAAGGCTCAGAGTTCCAACCGTACGCTTCCGTACGTCGGTTGAACAAGTGTGCGATACCCCCAGTGATGGTCAAGGATGCACTCCGACCGGCGAGGATGCGGGGACAAGTGGGAGTTTGAGGCTGAAGCACGTGCCGACACCCTCCTCGCTCTCCACCGACATTTCGCCATGATGGGCGGTGACGATCGCTTTCGTGATGGTCAGCCCGAGCCCGACACCGGGCACGGCGTTTCGTGTGGCGGTGGTCGCTCGGAAGAAACGGGCGAACAACTGGTTCAGTTCCGACTCAGGGATGCCCATGCCGGTGTCGCGCACGGTAACGACTGCACGATCGTGCTGCACAGCGAGCGCGACCGTCACCTTGCCGCCGCGCGGTGTGAATTTGACCGCGTTCGAGATGAGGTTGTCGACCGCTTGCCCGAGTCGCAGTGGGTCGCCGTGAACGATGGCGGGCACATCCGGTAGCACTTCGACGAGTTCGATACCCGAGGCATCCGCGGCAGGTCCGGCCGACTCGATCGCCGCGGACACGATCGCCTCGAGCGGCACGTCACGCGCGTCGAGCGGGAACTTGCCCGACTCGACCTGGGCGGTGAAGAGCAGGTCGCCGACGAGCCGCAAGAGGCGGTGAGCGTTGCGCTCAGCGACCCCCAGGTACTGCACCTGCTCGGTCGACAACGGGTTATCCTCGTCGTCCCTCATGAGTTCGAGGTACCCGAGGATGGAGCTGAGCGGCGTACGCAGTTCGTGAGAGATGAGCCCGACGAACTCGTCTTTGAGCCGCGACACCTCGCGCGCCTTCGTGACATCGGATGCGACGAACAGGTACCCGATCGTCTCCCCGTTCTCGTCGACCCGCTTCGTCACCGCGAGCTCGACGGGAACCTGGGTACCGTCCGGTCGTACGTACGTCCACTCGCGCACTTCTGCCGCACCCAGGCGGGCGGATTCGACTAGCGCGGAGAAACCGGGATTGAGCACGGTCTCCCCCGGTGGGTAGTTGAGCTCTCGCGCGCGGCTTTCGAGTTCGGTTGGCACATGGAAGTCGAAGATGTGCATCTTGTCTTCCGCCTTGTCTGCCGTCGGGCCCAAGAGCCTGGTCGCACCGGGGTTCCAGGCGTCGACGAGACCGGTCACGTCGGTGCCGATCACCGACTGTTCGGTGACCGCCGCCCACACGCTGCGGAACATCCGGTCGAACGCGCGGTACTTCGCTTCACTCTCCTGCAGCTGGGCGGCATACTCGACCGTGCGCTGCAGCATCCTCTCCTTGTCGTCCGCGAGCGCCCGAATGGATGCGAGCTGCGCGCGGCCCTGCCGCGACAACTCGTTGACGATCGCCGCCGCGAGCGCGAATACGAAGGGGGCGAAGATGCCGCGTAGCCAGTCGGCCGAGCTCTGTGGCGTTGACAGTCCGAGGAGCGTCGGCATCATGAGCGAGACGGACGTGAGGACAGCGGAATAGAGGATGTAGCGGCGCCCCTCTCCCGAGGCGAGCCAGATCACGGGCAGGATGATGAGCGCCGAGAACAGCGAGGCGACGCCGCCGGTGCCCGCGCGGAAAAGCCCGATGCCGACAAGGTCGAGCACGGGGATGAATAGGGCGAAGCGAGCAAGGTCCGGCCGCCAGGTGAAGACCGTTGCCGTGGCGGATGCCGCAGCGATGAACCCGAGTCCGGTCCAGAACGTCGGGTGGTGCTCGATGTCGATCTCGGGGAACCCGACGATGACGATCAGCGCCCCGACGATCCCCATAATGGTCGCCGATTGCTTGACGAGCGGTGACGGCGTGTCGAGCTTCCTCGCGATCCACAACCCGGCGAGGCGCAGTTTCTTGGTCATCGTGATTCCTTCCCTACCGAGATCCATGTGGACAGTTCCCTGGGGCTGAACGGCTTCGCGAGGAAGTAGTCGGCTCCCGCCGCTTTGCCGACCGATTGCGATGCTTCGTCGACGGATGCGGTGAGCAGCAGCAGGCGCACATCGTCGAGCGCGGGATCTGCTCGCACCTCACGGCACACTTCGAGACCGGTGAGTTCCGGCATGGCGATATCGAGGATCGCGAGGTCGGGCACGTGCTCACGAATGGCCGCGAGTGCAGCGGCGCCGTCGGAAACGCTCGCAATAAGTTGGAGTCCCGACTTCTGCACCGCGATGCCGACGAGTTCCCGGATGTCCGGGTCGTCATCCGCGATGACCACGAGGTTGGTACGTATCATGCAGTCCCCCCACTACCGGTGCTAACTCTACGTCCGGGGGCATCGCGGGGTACATAGTCGGCGTACCCCGTCTTCCGGTGACACCCGTGTGACCGGAGTTACTCATGTGATTTGGTACGACTGCTACCGTGTGCACATGATGAGCGAGGTTCAGGTTACGTCCCGTCCGTGGTGGAAGAGACCGCTCGCCTGGGCGATCCTCGCCGCCGTACTCGTGATCGCCGTGATCGTCGCCGTCCTGGTGACCCGTGGCGCAGCCGCCCCCTCGCCTTCGGCAGCGGCGACTCCCACCTCATCGCCTGCGACCAGCGTGACACCGATGGCAACGGCAACGGCAACCGCGACCAGCACGCCGACGCCGACCGTCACGGCAGAACCCCCGCCCGAACCCGACGCACAGCAGTCTCCGAGTGCAGAGCAACGGCAGCACTTCCTCGAAGTCATGCAGACGGGAAACACTCAGCCCTTCATGCAGGACTTCGCGGACGAGGTAACGGTGGCTCTGTGGCACACCGACTGCTGCGGCGTCCTCGGAGCGTTCGACGCTATCGGGCACCTGCCGATTCGTCCCGAACTGACGGCCACGTGGGATTTCACCCTCGATGAGGCGACTCTCGAGGGGTTCCGCACGACTGGCGCGGGCGACTACTTCCCGGTCAACGCACTAGTCGGCGTCTCGAGCGACGGCGACATCGTGGCGTTCACGCCGGGAGGCGACGGCCGCATCACGACCGTATTAGTGAGCACGTTCTCGAACCTTTAGCTTCGAGCCATCGCCAGCGTCAAGAAACCGCCACCGAGTCGCGCAGGATCTCGAGCGGTTCGCAGTGCTGGCCCTCGCCGTACCGCGACCATGCACGCGCGGTGGCGACGACGAAGTCGGCTTCCAGGTATTCCGGTCGGTTGCCGTCGCTAGCGAAGTACGAGAGCATCTCGAGCTTGGTGCCCACGAAGTCGTCGATGGTGACGAAACGGTTCGGCCGGAAGTCGACCGTGGCCGCTGAGCCCTGGTAGCACGCGATCGTGCGCGCGCTGGCCGTCGCCACGAGCGCTGCTTCATGTGCCGCGCGGTGGTCCTGGTTGCTCTCGTTGCGGCTGTGCACATAGACCGTCGTGGGCTGCACCTCGGCGACGGCCTTACGGATCGTGCTCGTCGTGGCCTCCGCGTCACCGAGTGCCGCGACGTCCTCGAGGATGAGACGCGCTCCGATCAGGGCCGCTGCTGCTGAGCCGTCGTTCCATGCGCCCTGGATGCCGGTGTCGCGAAGTCCGCGGGAGAGGGTGAGGATCGTCACCGAGTCGCCGGCGGCGGCGTGAGCGGCGAGGATGCCACCGACTCCCACCTCGACATCGTCAGGGTGGGCTCCGATCGCGAGAACCACCTGTCGCTCGGGAACGGCAGCCGCTCGCTCGCGACCGACCTCCGCGAGCCGGGTCACGTGCGCGACGAGGTCAGCGGACGAGACGGGCTTCGTGAGGAACTCGTCTGCCTGGTTGCGCAGGGCAGTGACGGCGTAGTCGAGCGACGCATGGGCGGTCATCACCAGCACGGGAATGTGGGGTCGCAGCTCACGGAGCTGCGTCATGAGGTCGAGCCCCGACATGCCGGGCAGCTCGATGTCGGTGATGAGCACATCGGGGTCGAAGTCGGAGACCGCCTGGATGACGACCCTCGGATCACCGATCGTCAGCACGGTGCACAGCTCGCGCTTCTCGAGCACCGTCTTGGTGTAAAGCGCGACGTCGGCGTCATCTTCGACGACGATAACCCTGATCGGTTCGGACATCCCATTTCCCCCTACGGACGCGATTCTGCAACTGTACGCGCGCGAGACCGCCAACCGGGCCCCCCAAAGCGGGTGCTAGAGCGGAATCACCCCGAATCGCCGCAGCGCGAGGGCGGGATTGATCTCGCGAACCGCGGCGATGCGATCCAGAGTCACCTCGGCGACGGCGACGCCCGATTCGTCGCCGATCGTCACGAGTTCGACACCCATGGGGTCGACGACCATGCTGTTGCCTACGCCGATCGGCGGAGCGTGATCCGCGGCAGCGACGTAGATCGTGTTCTCGAGCGCTCGCGCGGTGACGAGCGTGCGCCAATGGTGCTCCTTGAGCGGGCCGCGCACCCACTCGGCGGGAACGAGCACGAGATTCGCCCCCGCGTCGACGAGTCGTCGCGTGACCTCCGGGAACCGCACGTCGTAGCACGTCTGCATCCCGACGGTGAAGCCTTGCCAGCCGAAGGTCTGCGGCTCCTCGATCGCGCCCGGCACGACGCGATCCGATTCCTTGTGTCCGAACGCGTCATAGAGGTGCAGCTTGCGATACACGGCTTCCACGGCACCGGATGGAGAAACTGCGACGAGGGTATTGGAGAAGCGAGCGCCGTCATCCGTGCGCTCGAGCATGCCTGCGACGACATGGATGCCCAGCCGCTCGCATATCGCGGCGACCCCGCTCACGAAGCCGCCGTCGAGGGGCTCGGCGGCCGCGACGGAGGCAGGACCGGCGTCAGCTTCGAAGAACGACGAGTACTCGGGGAATACGACGAGAGTCGCGCCGCGGCGCACCGCCTCCTCCGCGAAGGCTTCCATGACGGCGAGGTTCGTGTGCCGCTCGGTGCCTGGCACGAATTGGCCGATCGCGAGTGTGCTCATTCGACCAGCCTAAGCCGACCGGCTCAGGCGGGGCCCGACCTCGGGGGCGATCGGGCGACGCCGTATCAGATCAGGTTGTTTGCGGACTAAGACAGCCTCGGTACCGTGCACACGATGACATGGCTGATGCTGTTCTTATCGGGGTGAACGAATTCCGCACCGGCAACCAGGCCGGTGAGAAACACTTCGTTCTCGTCGATCACTCCGCCATGGCCCGAGGAGCCAACCTTGACGATGACCTTCGAATAGACCCTGCCGCCGGGAGCTTCGGGCAGCACATACGGGTTGCTGGCCGAATCCTCGGTCTCGTACCCGACATCAACGCACACCTCGCCGGGCAGCGTCTCCCAGTAGTCCGGGTTGTTGGTGTTTGTTGGCGCGGCCGATGACGCCACTGCTCCGCCCAGTGCGAGGCTGAGGCCGATCAGCATGCTCATTCCGAGCGTCGTTGCTCTTTTCATGGTGTTTCCTCCTCGGGGCGTTTCGTCCCCGGTCCAGGGGCGTAGCCCCAGCGAAGTGGCCGCTCGAGTGGGGCCACGCTTCGACCGTAGGCGCGCCCCCATTTGGGGGGCAACGGGCTTGTGGCTCGCCGTTTCGGAGGACTACCGTCGGCATTACCCGTGCGCTCGCTTACGCTCCGCCCGCGATCTGCTGGCGGTAAGGCAGCAGCGCTGCTTTGAGCCCCACGCCGACAACGCCCACGAGCCGATCGTCGCGGTGGTAACCCACGGCGACCTCTCCCCCGAGATCGCCTTCGAGGATGCGGATGCCCGCCTCATCGGCGAGTCCCGGTAGCCCGTAGGCCTGCAGCTTGATGTCGAACTGGTTTGACCAGAACGACGGCATGGGGGCGAACGGCGTCGCGACCGCCTCTGTGAACCCCTCGCCGAGGTATGCCCCGAGCACCGCGCCCGCGCGCCTGCCCGTATCGGTCGGGATGTTCCAGTGCTCGATGCGTCGCGGCACGTCGTCGAACATGGGATTCGGGAACCTCGCGATGTCACCGACGACGTAGATGTCGTCGTGGGCGAGGCCGTCCGTCGTCACCGCTCGCAGCGCGTTGTCGGCGAGAACGCCATCCGAAAGATCCAGCCCCGTGCCCGCGAGCCAGGCGTCGTTGCAGTCGGAGCCGATCGCCTCGATGATGACGTCCGCCGGGATGACTGTGCCGTCGGCAAGGGTGACCCCGTCGTCGAGCCCGATTACCTCCGCACCGAGGAAGAACGCGACGCCCTCCCGCTCGAGGCGCGTGCGCAATTCGTGGGCGAGCAGTTCGCCGAGCGGTCGGATCATGGGCTCGGCGCTCGGCGTCACGACCGTCACCGAGCATCCGAGCTTCGTGGCCGTCGACCCGAGTTCGCAGCCCAGGAATCCCGACCCGATCACGACCACGCGGGCTCCCGGTACGAGCACGTCGCGCAGTGCCATCGCGTCGTCGAGTGACCTGATCGCGTGCCGGCCGGGCGTCGGCGCAAAGTCCAGCCTGCGCGGCCGGAGCCCCGTGGCGACGACCAGGGCGCGATACGAATGCTCGGTGCCGTCGGCCGTGGTGACGGAACGTGACTCGAGGTCGACGGCCTCGGCGCGGGAGCCGAGCATCCATTCGACGTCCGCGGTTTCGGCCCGGGACGGGAACGCGACCGCTTCGTGGGTCACCCCGGTCGAGAGCACGTCTTTCGAGAGCGGCGGCCGATTGTATGGCGCGTGCAGTTCGTCGCCGATCATGCGGATGCCGCCCGCATATCCCGCGCGTCGCAACGACTCTGCCGTTCTGAGCCCGCCCATCGCGGCTCCCACGATGACGACGGGATGCTCGGTCATTCGACGATTCTGATGGCCTGCATCGGGCACACGTCGACGGCGTTCTCCACGTTGGCGCGCTCGGACTCGTCGGCCTCGGCGAGGTGCTCGAGCTTGTCGTCGTCGTTGAGGTGGAAGATATTAGGCGCCTCGAACACGCACTGGCCATAGTTCTGGCACTGGTACATGTCGACGTCGATCTTGACGGTGACTGCTTGTCCTCTGCGCTAGTTTCGAGCACGGTGCTCGGGTACAGGTCTTTCGACGGCGTGCGGATGCCGCGAAACTCCCAGTCTCCCCCCAGCGCCGTCGAGACTACCTCTTCACTCTGGGAGGGTTGCGCACCCACGTCGGTGCGGATCGGCACGGGCCCCTCGACCACGTGGTTGCGCAGGGTGCCGAGACCCTCGACCTCCACCTCGACGACGTCGCCGGGTTCAACCGGACGCGAGAACGCGGGCGTCCCGGTGAACAGCAGGTCGCCGGGGCTCAACGTGATCGTGCGCGCGATGTCGGCGACCAGGTAGTGCATGTTCCACTCCATGTGGTCGGTGGTGTCGTCCTGCCGCACCTCGCCATTGACGATCGTGCGCAGCCGCTTTCCGCGGAAATCCCAGTCGGTCACGAGCCCGGGACCCACCGGTGCGAGCGTATCGCTGCCTTTGACGCGCAGCATCGAGCCGGCATCCGTGTCCCGGAAGTCGTGGAGCCCGAAGTCGTTGCCGATCGTGTACCCGGCGATGTACTCCCCGGCCTCGGCGGGGCTCACGTTTCGGGCCGTGCGACCGATGACGATGACGATCTCGCCCTCGAAGTTGAGCCACTTGCAGCCGAGCGGGCGCACCACCGCCCCGCCATGGCTGTTGAGGGCCGTGACCGGTTTCTGGAAATAGGTCGGTGCGGCGGGGAGCTTGGTCATGAACTCCTCGGTGCGACTCGCGTAGTTGAGGTGCACCGCGATGATCTTCGACGGGATGCTCGGCGGCAGGTGAGTCGCCTCGTCGACGCCCACCTCCCGGCCGTCACCGGCGACGAGCACGTCACCGTGCCGCTCGACCTGCACGGCCGAGCCGTCGAGGAGCACTCGCCTGAACTCAGTCACGCGACAGCACCAGGTCTTTCGCGGGCGGGAATCCGCCTTCAGGCTTCGGGAACCACACGTGCACCTGGCCGGTGCCGATCGAGTTCTCGTACTCGCTGTACATGATGCCGGGCGCGGTGCAGGCCTCCTCGCCGATCGCTCCGATCGTGAGCAGCCAGTGGCCGAACATCGCCTCGGGCCGCACCTTGTGGAACGCCGGCATCGTCTCGAGCACCTTCGCGTGATCGCCGGCTGTGAACCACTCGAGTCGCTCGTAGTCCGCTTCGCGGGCAGCGTCGGAAAAGATGTGGGCCGGGTCTGCCATCTCGTGCTTGCGCAGTTCGCGCAGCTTGAAGAACGTGTGGGAGAGGGCGCCCGAGGCGAGCAGGATGACGCGGCGGTCACTCTTCGCGATCGCCTCGCCGATCGCGCGGCCGGCGCGGAGGAAGTCCTCGTCGGTCGCCGTCTGGCAGACGCTCACACTCACCCACTTCTTGTCGGGCAGTCCTTCGCCGAGGAACTTCCACAGGTTGATGGTCGCGTACATGACGGGCAGGTCGGGGTCATCGATGGGCGTGATCCACGTGCCGTTCTTCTCCGCCTGCTCGCCGATGAGGTTCGCGAGCTCGGGGTCGCCCTTGTAGTCGAACGGCACCCCGTGCATCCCGCGCGGAAGCTCCTCAGAGGTGAAGAGACCGTGCCGGCGCTCGTGCGACGTGACGATGAACTCGACCGTGGATGCCCAGTGACTGTCGAGCACGATCACGGTGTCGTAGTCGCCTGCATCCCCTTGGCCCGCCTCGAAGTGGTCCTTGCGCAGGCGTTCGAGTCCCTCGACGAGGGTCGTGTCCTTGCCTTCGTTGAGTTCCATGCGCGTTTCAATCGGCAGCATGATCGTCGGAACGTGGGCGATGAGGCCCACCCCTACTACTTCACCCATGACTGTGGTCCTCTCATGATCCTGTCTTCCATCCGTTTGGCGCCACGACCGTGTTCTTCACGTCGGCGTAGAAGTCGAACGACCACGTGCCGCCTTCGCGGCCGACACCGGACTTCTTCGAGCCGCCGAACGGCGCGCGAAGGTCGCGCACGAAGAAGCAGTTGACCCAGATCGTGCCTGCGACGAGCCTGTCGGTGATGGTTTTCGCGTGGTCGCGATCTCCGCTCACGACGACGGCGGCGAGCCCGAACTCCGTGCCGTTCGCCAGGTCTATCGCCTCGTCGTCGGTGGCGAAGGTCTGCATCGTGAGCACCGGCCCGAAGACTTCTTGGGTCACGATCTCGCTGCCCGGTGTCGGGTCGTTGATGAGGGTCGGCTTGAAGTAGAGGCCTCCGAGCTCGTCGTTCGGCTCCCCGCCCATGAGCACCGACTGACCCTCCTGACGGGCGCGGTCGACGAACCCCTTGATGCGCTCGAAGTGTGTGACATGCACCTGCGGGCCGATGTCCGATTCAGGATCCCGCGGGTCGCCCTGCTTGAGGCTCTGCGCCTTCTTCGTGAACGCTTCGGCGAACGCCTCCGCGATGTCTTCGTGCACGAGGATGCGGGTTCCCGAGAGGCAGACCTGTCCGGCGTTGTCGTACTGCTCCACGGCGAGGGATGCCGCGAGCTCGAGGTCGGCGTCGGCGAGCACGATGCACGGACTCTTACCGCCGAGCTCGAAACTCGTCGGGGTGAGGTTGTCTGCTGCGGCTTTCGCGATGGTCTTCGCCGTGGGCACTGATCCGGTGAAAGAGATGCGGCTGATTCCCGGATGCGCCACCAGCGCCGCCCCCGCCTCCTTGCCGTAGCCCTGCACGACGTTGAAGACACCCGCGGGAAGCCCGGCCTGTTTGGTGAGGTCGGCGAAGAAGGATGCCGTGAGGGGCGTCCACTCCGCGGGCTTGAGCACGACGGTGTCGCCCGCGGCGAGCGCCGGCCCGATCTTCCAGGTCGCGAGCATGAGCGGCGCGTTCCAGGGTGTGATGAGGGCCGCCACCCCGGACGGATCCCACGTGACGTGGTTGGTGTGCCCGCGAGTCTCGAAGTCCGGATGCCCGAGGTCGTTGATCGCGTAGTCAGCGAAGAACCTGATGTTGTGCGCCACTCGCGGCATGACCCCGCGCAGGTTGCTGCGCAGCAGCCCGCCGTTGTCGAGCGTCTCGATGTTGGCGAGCGTCTCGAGGTTCTGCTCGACCAGATCGGCGATGCGGTGCAGGATGACGCCGCGCTTGTGCGGGCCGAGTGCCGCCCAGGCGGCGAAGGCTTCTCGTGCCGCCACCACGGCCTGGTCGACCTCGTGCTCACCACCGCGGGAGATGTCACCCAGAAAGCCGCCGTCGATAGGCGAGGTGTTTCGGTACGTCTCTGGGGACGCGACACGTTCGCCGCCGATGAAGTGCCTCGTGTCGACGGGGATGCCGCCGGCCATTATGGTTGCGGTGCCCGCGCCTGCGCCTTCGGTGCCCGCCCCCACATTGCCCGCGGCTGCGCCTGCGGTGCCCGCTGCGTCGGTCGCTGTCATCCTGGCTCGCCCTTAAGTCATTCGGATACTAATGAACTAGCGTACCGGGCTGGCATGTACGGAACAAGTGCTCTTCTCCTCCCCAGCTTGACTATCCACAAGGCTTTCCACCGCGGTTTATGCTGGTCAGGAGGCAGATTGCAATGTCGGTGGCTCGTGGTTGCATTGCATCATGGTCACCTTCCCTACTGCACTCGACCCGGCGTCGCCCGACGTCCGCGTCGAGTTCGGTCTCGCGGAGGCCGAGTTCGCCCGGCAATCCATCAATCGCGCCACGGCCGCGCAGATCGCCGCGATCCACGGCGTGCTGCGCGAGGCCCGGGAAACTCCGCGCATCTACGTGGGCCCACACGCGCTCTCCTCGAATCGCGAACATGTCGAGTTCGCGGAGCGCGCCGCGATCGCCGACCTCGCCGTGCGGCTGTCGGTGAGCGAGAACACGATTCGGGCCTTCGACGCCCAGGCGACCACCATGATCATGCGCACTCCTCGCACATGGTCCGCCTTTCGCGGTGGGCAGGTCTCGCCCGCCAATGCGCGAGTCGTCGCCGAGCTAGCGGCCACACTTCCCGACGATGACGCGGTTCTGAAGCAATTCGACGATGCGGTGACGACGCCCGCCCGCGACCTGGCCCCTGCCCGGTTCAGCACACGGGCGCGAGGCATTCGCGAGCGCCTGCACGCGGAGGCGGCGTCGGAGCGGCACGCCCGCCGAGTCGACGATCGCAGGGTGCGCTTCACCCCGGACGTCGACGGCATGGCCTGGATCGAAGCGTTCGTTCCCGGGGATGTCGCGACTCGCCTCATGGCGCACTTGGATGCGACGGCATTCGCGCTGGCTTCCAACCCCGCCGAAGAGCGCACGATGGATCAACTCCGCACAGACGAACTGTGCAAATTGCTCCTCGGCGATGGCACGTCGACTCGCGTCGGAGTGCGGGTTGGCGTGGTCGTGCCCGTCATGACCCTGCTGGGCCTGAGCGAGGAGCCCGCCATCCTCGACGGGTACGGCCCGATCGATGCGGCGACCGCCCGCAGGCTAACCGCTGAGGCGCCCTCGTTCTATCGCGTTCTTACCCACCCCATCACCGGCACGGTCCTCGACCTCGACCGGGTGACGCTGCGAGTTCCGGCCGACATGAAGCGCTGGCTCCAGCTGCGTGACCAGGTGTGCACCTTCCCCGGCTGTGGGCGCAGGGCAGCGCGCTGCGATCTCGACCACACGGTCGACCGCCAGTTCGGCGGCACCACCAAGGTCACGAACCTTTCGCATCTGTGCCGCAAGCACCACCGCGCCAAACACATGACCCGCTGGAAAGTGGCCCAATCGCGAGATGGCACGATTGAGTGGACGAGTCCCACCGGATTCGTTCGCGCCGCCGATCCCCCGCCGTTCTAGACGCCGCGCGCCCGAGCTAGTCCCGCGACTCAACACCAACCGTGATGACCCGCAGCATTTCGGCGAGCTCGTCGCGCCGCGTCGGGTCGATGGGGCCGGCGATGTGCTGCTCCTGCAGGTTGAACGCCGGGAAGAGCTCGACCATGAGTTCGCGGCCGGCATTCGTGAGGCTGACCTCGACGAGCCTCCCGTCGCTTCCGCTGCGACGGCGCACCAGCCAGCCGCGGCCCTCGAGCGTGGAAAGCACGCCCGTGAGCGTGGCCTTCGAGAAACCGCCTTCGAGGGCGATCTGCCGAGTTTCGATCGGCTCCCAGATCCAGGTCACCCAGAGCACGACGAAAGCAGTCCACGACAGGTTGTTCTCGGAGAGAACCGTGCGTTCGAAGTGATTGCGCACGGCATTGGCCGCTCGGAACAGGTTCGACGCCACAGCCATGGCCGAGTAGTCGAGCGGCAGCTTGCCCAGTCGCGCCTCGACCTGGCGTTCCGTCTCCCCGAGGGTGTGCGGTCCAGCCATCGTTCTCCTTCGGTGGAATAGGACCAGGGGCTGGAGCTACTCTATTCGCCTCGGCGTGGGCCGACCTGGCGCCCACACCTGGTGCGGCCCTCACACCTAGTCTCAGTGCCTGAACTCAGAGTACTGTTTGTTCGTATCCAAACAACCCTGCTGGTAGAACAGCCAGACCCAATGACAGTTAGACCCAGTGACAGCCTGACCTAATGGAGGGATCGAGTTGACGTCAACGAAGAATGTCAGCCTGGCCGACCTCGACCTGTTCGAACACGGCAACCCGTGGGCCGCGTTCGACGAACTCAGAACGAACGCCCCCGTGCACTGGGACGAGGAGGATGCCCCCAACCACGGGTTCTGGTCCCTCACTCGCTACCACGACATCGTGGGCGTGCTCCGCGACACCGAGACCTTCTCGAGCGAACGCGCGACCGTCAACCTCGAAGAGCTCGACGAGGAGCAGATCGAGGCGCGCAAATCCATGCTCGAAACCGACGGCATCCGGCATCGCGCACTTCGCCGTCTCATGCAGGGCGAGTTCACACCCCGCGCTGTCGCGGGCTACGAAACGTTCCTCCGCGGCCTCACCGCGACGACACTCGATGCCGCATTCGCGAAAGGCGAGTTCGATTTCGTTGCGGATGTCGCGGCCGACTTCCCCATCCGCGTGCTTGCGCGCATGCTCGACGTGCCCGACGCAGACATCTACAAGCTCATCGAGTGGGGCAACCGAATGGTCGGCAACACCGATCCCGAGCACGCGGATGTGCTCGCGCACTCGGAGGAGAGTGAGCAGTACCGGCTGCTGCCCTTCCGCTCCCCCGCCGCGCTCGAAGTGTTCGAGTACGGTCGTCACCTCGCCGCCGAGCGCAGAGGCAAAGACGGCACCGACCTGGTGTCGCGGCTCGTCAACCAGGTGCCCGAAGACGGCATCCCGCTCTCGGAGCGCGACTTCAACAGCTACTTCCTGCTGCTCGTCGTTGCGGGCAATGAGACGACCCGCCACTCGATCACCCACTCGATGCGCTACCTCATGGAGAATCCCGACCAGCTCGCGCTGCTCAAGGAGAAGCCCGAACTCATCCCCTGGGCGATCGAGGAGTTCCTGCGACTCGCGAGCCCCGTATTTCATTTCCGTCGCACCGCCACGCACGACACCGAGATTAACGGCCAACCGATCAGGGAGGGCGACAAGGTCGTGACGTGGTTCGCGTCCGGCAACCGCGACCCTGAGCTGTTCCCCGATCCGTACAGGATGGATGTCACGCGCACCCCGAACGAGCACATGGCGTTCGGTCGCGGCGGGCCGCACATGTGTCTCGGTAACTCGCTCGCGAGGCTCGAGATCCGCATCATGTTCGAGAACCTCCTGCCGCGCATCACGGGGATGACAGCACTCGCTGAACCCGACCACTTGCGTAGCAACTTCATCAACGGCATCAAGCGGTTCCCGGTGAGGGTCGAGCTGGCGTGACGGTGAGTGTCGACATTCACGCCGAACCCCACCCCGTGTGGGGCGATGAGTCGCACGTGGTGCAGCTCGCCGCGGACTGGTCGGCGCAACGGGTCGTACGTCACACCGACCCGCTGTCGACGGCCCGATCGGCATCGGAACTCGCCGCGGCGGCCGGCCCCACGGTGACCGCGAGCGGCATCGGCGCCGACGCAGCCTTGCGGGTCTTCACCGACGTGCTGGAGCCGGCGACGCGATCGCAAGACGACCCGTACAACCTCGCCTACATCGCCGCCGCCCCCACTCGAGCCGCCGTCGCGTTCGACCTCGTCACGAGCGCCGCCAACATCTTCGGCGGCATCTGGGAGGCGGGCGCCGGCGCGATCTTCGCCGAGAACGAAGCACTCGCCTGGATCACCGGCATGCTCGGCTGGCCCGACACGTCGGGTGGATGTTTCGTGTCCGGCGGCACCTCGGGCAACCTGTCCGCCCTCATGACGGCGCGGGAGACCGCCAAGTCGCGGCGAGGTGGGCGTCCCGCCGGCGGCTGGCAGCTCGCGTGCACTGCCAACGCCCACTCGTCCATCCACTCGGCCGCGAAGGCCCTCGATGTGGATGTCGTCGATGTTCCCGTCGACGAACGTGGCCACCTCACGGGCCCGGGACTGCGAAAGGTGCTCGAGTCCCACCCCGACATCTTCGCCGTGGTCGCATCCGCCGGAACGACGAACGAAGGCCTCGTCGACGATCTCGCGGATGTGGCATCCGTCGCGCACGAATTCGGCGTGTGGATGCACGTCGACGGGGCATACGGAGGCGCGGGCCTCGCGGCCCCGAGTGTGCGGCACCTGTTCGACGGAATCGAGCAGGCGGACAGTTTCATCGTCGACCCGCACAAGTGGCTCTTCGCTCCGTACGACTGCTGCGCCCTCGTGTACCGAGAGCCGGAGCTCGCGCGCGCCGTGCACGCGCAGCACGCGAGCTACCTCGACCACGTCGACCGCGAGTCGTGGAACCCGTCGGACTTCGCACTGCATCTCACCCGCCGAGTGCGGGGGTTGCCCCTGTGGTTCAGTCTCGCGACGCACGGCACTGACAAGTACCGCGACGCCGTCGAGCTTTCGCTGAGCGCGTCGCGGGCGGTCGCCGATGCGATCCGGGCATCCGATCACCTGCGGCTCGTGCGCGAACCCGAGCTGTCCGTGCTGCTGTTCGAGCGCGCCGGCTGGACGCCCGAGCGGTACTCCGAGTGGTCGCACGAGCTCGCCGCCAATGGCGTCATCCTGTGCGTGCCGACCACGTGGCGGGGCAAGACGGTGCTGCGGCTCGCGTTCGTGAACCCCGCGACCGACCCCGGGCACGTCATCGAAGTGCTGGAAACGCTGCGCTAGATGTACTGCTAGACCAGGTTCGCCCGGGCCAGGAAGGCGTCGACCAGCGCGTTGGTACGCGCGACCGCCGCCACCTCCTCTGCGCGGGTGTGCGCGAGCATCGCCGTGGGGTCCTGACCGTCGGCGATGACCTCTTCGGTGCCGCCTTCGCGCAGCCAGCCCTCGAGCATGTCGCCGGTGAGCTCGGGGTGGAATTGCACCGCGAGACTGCGACCGACCGTGAAGGCCTGCGACGCGACGGCATTGCGCGCGATCTCCGTCGCCCCCTCTGGTACGGTCCAGCGGTCGTAGTGGAAGTGGAACCACGGGCCGGCGGGAACGAGGGCGGGGTCATCCGTGTGGATGGCGGTCCAGCCGATCTCCGCCTTGGGCGCCCGAGCGACGGTGCCGCCGAGCGCGCGGGACATGAGCTGCCCGCCGAAGCAGATTCCGAGCACCGGGATGTCGCGGTCGATGGCATCGCGCACCCACGCGATCTCGGGCAGCAGCCAATTGCCGATGCACGCGTCATCCCAGGCGCCCCACGGCGAGCCCATCGGCACGATGAGGTCGTAGCGGTCGAGATCGGGGAACTCGAACGGCACGTTGGGGGTGGTGTAGTTCGCCTCGTCGACCACGAGGATCTCGTCGACGTCGAACCCGCGCTCGCGCAGTCTCTGTGACACGGGGCCGGTGGGGCTCACATGATCGTGCTGGACGAAGAGCGCTCGCATCGCGTTAGTATCTCACTAATCGTTCAGTGCCGAACGATCTAGAGCGCATCCGGTCGGCGTGCCGAGCGATAGGCAGCGCCGACCGAGCTCGCGGAGGAAGAATGACAACCGATCTGGCCGACCTTCACGCCAACCTGTCCGAGCTTCACGCCAGGCTGGTCGCGAACAAAATCGACGTGCTGAGGCTCATTTTCCCCGACATTCTCGGCATCACTCGGTCGAAAGACCTCCTCGTGAGCCAGCTCGAGCGCGTCAAAAGTCCCGCATTCTGCCAGGGCGTGTGGGTCACGACGACGCGAGGCGGCGTGCTCGACGGCAACGACATCATGTCGAACGGCCTGCCCGATCTCATTACCCGCATCGACGCGTCCACTCTGAAGATGCTGCCGTGGGAGCCCGGCGTGGCCATCGTGATCGCGGACGCGTTCAACCCCGACCAGACGCCGAGCGAGGTGGCACCGCGGTCGATCCTGCGGCACGTGATCGACCAGTACGCCGCTATCGGGCTCACGCCCATCGTCGGACCCGAGCTGGAGTTCTACATCGCCGAGCACGACGAGAACGGCTGGCGCCGGGCGATCAACCGCACGGGTCGCGTATACACGACAGGTGCCTGGGTCGACCCCGACGGCACCTTTCTTCACCTGCTCCGGATGCTCGACCAGATGGACATCGGCGTGTTCGCGGGCAACCACGAGTTCAGCCCGTCCCAGTACGAGATCAACCTGTGGCACAGCGACGCCCTGGATGCCGCAGACCGCACCTTCCTCTTCAAGACCGCGGTGCGCGACATCGTCGCACGCACCGGCAAGCACGCGACGTTCCTCGGGAAGCCGTGGGGCGATGAGGGCGGCAGCGGATTCCACTTGCACTTCTCGGTGGTGGACAACAAGACGGGCCAGAACCTCATGTCCGATGGCGGCGCCGGACTCTCGGCGACCGCGGAGTACATGATCGCCGGCCTCATCGCCAACGCTCCCGCGGTCGCCGCCTTCACGAATCCCACGGTCAACGCCTACAAGCGGCTCGGCCCAGACACCCTCGCGCCGTATCGCGCCAACTGGGGTCACGACAACCGCAGCGCCATGTTGCGGGTGCCGCCGGAGCGCGGAGCGGGAACGCGGCTGGAGATCCGCCTGGGCGATGGCGCCGCAAACCCGTACCTCATGATCGCGGCGATTCTCGCGGCCGGGCTCGACGGCATCACACGCTCGCTCGAGGCGCCGGTGGAGTCGACGGGCTGGGCCTACGAGAACGAAGCGGATGCCGTGCTGCCGATGACGCTCTCCGCGGCGCTCGACGCACTCGACTCCGACACGGTCATGCGCGCGACCCTCGGCACGGCGATGGTTGATGTCTTCACTCTCATGAAGCGCGACGAGGTGGAACGCTACGAGGCCGACGAGGATCCGGCGACCCGCGAGGTCACGCAGTGGGAGATCGACGAGTACCTTGCGGACTACTGAGGCAGCTGACTACTAGACCGGCCGCGACCTGTCCGCCACGAGCTCGCCCCCGGCGAACGTGACGCCGAGTTCGCGGTAGTACCCGCCGAGTATCTCCCCCACCGGCAGGATCGAGTGCAGCTCGTCCCACGGTGAGTCGGCGAGGCTGAGTTCCGCGTCGCCGCGCCACGCCTGGCCGAGGTCGGCGTCGACGCCGCCCATAGTCACCAGCTGGTCGAGCGAGAGCCCCTGGCCCTGGCTGATCGACGGCATGAAGCGGCTGTGCAGCATCCGGTGTCCGTTCACGAACCCGTTGGTCTCGCTCGGTTCGCGCAGCGTGACGACGGCGGAGGCGAGGCGGTGGTCGTACGCCGCGAGGGATGCCCCGAGTTGCGCGCCGGGCTCGAGCCGCGGAGTCGCGCGGCCGTGAGCGAAGAGGCGGGTGACATGGACCGAGCCGAGCTTCTTCGGATAGCCCTGGAACCACCCCCGGCCGATCGCGAAGTCCTTCGTGACCCAGATGGCGACGCAGCGGCTGTACACGGTGCCCTCGTACGAGCAGCGCACCACGACGAACGCCTCGAGGTACTGCGAGCGCACGGGATCGAGCAGCTCGAGCCCGCCCTCACTGCACGACTGCCAGTCAGCCCAGATGATCGCAACGGCGCCCGGATGCTCGGGCGCGAGCTCGATGTCGGCCGGGAGTATCGCGCGCACGTTCGCGGGGTCGGTGAGGTACTCGACGGTGAGGAGCGTTCCGGAGTAGTACCAGGGCATCGGCGGCACGAGGGCGCTCGACCCGCGCGGCGTGAGCGGGGGCAGGAATCCGTTGAGCTGGGTCATGCGCCAGAGTGTAGCCCTTGACTCAGCCCCCAGGGTTTCGCCATTGTGTACCTAGTCGTTCGGATACGCACGATCAGCTACTCAATGAGGAGTATCACCATGGCGCTTGCCCCCGGTTCCACAGAAGCCCAGCCAACCGATGAGACCAGGGGCGGCCTGCGCAAGGGGCGCCTGGGCGTCATCGGAATCGTCTTCTTCGTCGTCGCAGCGGCCGCACCGCTCGTCGGCATGACGGGCGCCGTGCCCGTCGCCATCGTGCTCGGCAACGGCGCAGCCGCCCCGGGCGCGTACCTCGTGGTCGGCATCACGCTCCTGCTGTTCAGCGTCGGTTACGCGGCAATGAGCCAGCGCGTCACCAACGCGGGCGCGTTCTTCGCCTACGTGGGCCGCGGGCTCGGCAGGAACTGGGGCATCGCATCCGCATTCGTCTCGATCCTCGCCTATGTGGCGATTCAGCTGGCGATCTACGGATTTCTCGGCGTCGTCGCCGCGGGACAACTCGGCATCATGCCGTGGTGGGCCTGGGCCCTCATCGCGTGGGCGCTCGTGACCGCCCTGTCACTGCTTAGCGTGGACATCGGAGCGAAGGTGCTGGGCGTGCTGATGCTGCTCGAACTCGCTTCGCTGCTGATCACCTCCGTCGCGATCCTCGCCGACGGCGGACCGGAAGGCCTCAACTTCGGAGCCTCCTTCGCGCCCGACCAGATCCTCGTCGGCGGCCTCGCGGGGTCGGCCGGGATCGCGTTCGCATTCGCGTTCGCGTCCTTCATCGGGTTCGAGGCAACCGCGATCTACGGCGAGGAGTCGAAAAACCCCAAGCGCGCCGTGCCGCGCGCAACCTATACCGCCGTCATCGTCATCACGGTGCTTTTCGCCCTCACCGCTTTCGCCATGGTGACCGGAATGGGCGCCTCGGCCGCCATCGACCAGACCCTTGAGCGCTCGGGCGGCCTCGCGGACCCGGCCGCGGTGCTGTTCAGCCTCGCCTCGGAGTACGTCGGACCGTGGCTTGCCACGGTCATGAGCATCCTGGTGCTGTCGAGTCTGTTCGCGGGACTGCTCGCCTTCCAGAACGCCTCGGCCCGGTACTTCTTCGCCATGGCGCGCGGCGGCGTGCTGCCAGCGGCACTCGCCAAGACCAACGGGCGAGGCGCGCCGAGCAACGCATCGCTTCTCACATCGATCATCGCGGGACTCGTCATCGTGATCTTCGCGATCGCGCAGCTCGACCCGTTCCTGACAATGTTCAGCTGGTTCAGCGGGCTGGCGGTGCTCGCGATCGTCGTCATCGAGATCCTCGTGTGCATCGCCGTGATCGTGTACTTCCGCGCGAACAGGGGCGAGGAGAACGTCTTCCAGACGATCATCGCTCCCGTAATCGCGATCATCGGACTCGTGCTCGGCGCCTACCTGCTCATGTCGCGGTTCGCGATCCTCGCGGGCACCGCGGCCGAGGGCGTCGACCCCACCGTGACCCCGTGGAGCATGAGCGCCATCGGCTGGGTGCTCGTTCTGTTGCCGTTCGCAGTGCTTCTGGTGGGGTTCGTCGTCTCGCGAACGCGCAAGTCGGTCAACGAGGAGCTGCTGCGCGACGTTCTCTCGTAGCTCCTACGTGAGGTGCACGAACGTCGTCTTCAGCTCGGTGTACTTCTCGAGGGCGTGGCGTGACTTGTCACGTCCGTTGCCCGAGAGCTTGTAGCCGCCGAAGGGCACCGTGAGGTCGCCCTCCTCGTAGCAGTTCACCCAGACGGTGCCGGCCTTGAGCCGTCGGGAGAGCCGGTGCACCTTCGAGACGTCGCTCGTCCAGAGGCCGGCGGCGAGGCCGTAGTCGGAGTTGTTGGCGACACGCACGGCCTCGTCCTCGTCGTTAACGGTGACGATAGCCAGCACGGGCCCGAAGACCTCCTCCTGGGCCAGCCGGGAGTCCGGCGAGACCCCGGCGAACACGGTGGGCGGGAAGTACGCGCCGGAGCTGTCGGAATTGCTCGACTCGGCCGCGCCACCGACGAGAGCCTCAGCACCGTCTTCGATCGCCCGCGTGACATGGCCCTGCACTTGCTCCACTCGCGCGAGCGACGCGAGCGGACCCATGAGCGTCGCCGGATCGAGCGGGTCACCCGGCGAATACTGGCCCGCGCGAGCGACGACGCCCGCAATGACCTCATCCGCGACATCCCGGTGCACGATCAGTCGCGACGGGGCCGTGCACATCTGGCCCGCGTTGAAGAAGATGCCCCACGCGGCAGTCGAGATCGCGGTCTCGAGGTCGGGAGCGTCGGGAAGGATGATGTTGCCCGACTTGCCGCCGAGCTCCAGCCACGTGCGCTTGAGGTTCGATTTCGCCGAGTACTCGAGGTACGCCCGGCCGACCTGGGTCGAGCCCGTGAAGGCAAGTGCATCGACCTGCTGGTGCATTCCGAGGTGCTTGCCGAGCACAGAGCCGCGACCGGGAACGACGTTGAGAGCGCCGGGGGGGATGCCTGCTTCGAGCGCGAGCTCGGCCATGCGCAGGGCCGACGACGACGCGAGATCCGAGGGCTTGTGCACGACGGTGCACCCGACCGCGAGCGCTGGCGCGATCTTCCACCCCGCGAGCGTGAGCGGAAAGTTCCAGGGCGTGACGACGCCCACGACGCCCACGGGTTCCCGCGTGATGAGAGCGAAATCGTCCGGTCCGACGGGCGACGACTCATCGAGTTCCTTGTCGGCCAGCTCCGCATACCACCGGTAGGTCGCGAGAACGGCGCGCAACTCGATCGACCATGCCTCCTCGACGGGCTTGCCCATCTCGAGGCTGATCATGAGTGCAAGCTCATCGCGATGAGCCTCGATGAGATCCGCCCACCGCAGCATGAGGTGTTTGCGCTCGCGCGGCGGCATCGTCGGCCATGGGCCGTCGTCGAAGGCCCGGCGTGCGGCCCCGATCGCGCGGTCAAGATCCCCTGTGTCACCCGCAGGCACAGCGGTGAGCCGCCGGCCGTCGCGAGGGGACGTGTGCTCGAAGGTGGCGTCATCCCGGGGCGCGGAACGGTCTCCGTCGATCACGAGACCCGACGGCCAGACGATGTCTCGCGCCTTGCTTTCCCAGAACTCCAGTGTTCGTGGGTCCGGTGTTCGGTCGCTCATGAACTCACACTAGATCATTCGGGTCTAGATCATTCGGGGCCGAACTATCCTTGCCACCAGTCGTCGAACGGCGTCACCGGCACGGTGCGCTTGTGCCGGGTCGCGATGTAGCGGGCCTCGATTGCGGCGGCGATCGGCTCCTCCACCTCTTTGCCCTCGAGATAGTCGTCGATCTGCGCGTAGCTGAGTCCGAGGTTCGCCTCGTCGGTCTGCCCCGGCAGGTCGTCGAGCAAATCTGCTGTGGGGGCCTTGAGATACAGGCGCTCCGGCGACCCCAGGTGCTGCAGCAGGGAGCGGCCCTGGCGCTTCGTGAGACCAGACAGCGGCAGGATGTCCGCACCCCCGTCACCGTACTTGGTGAAGAACCCCGTCACCGCCTCGGCGGCGTGGTCCGTTCCGACGACGAGCGACGCCGACTGGCCCGCGAGCGCATACTGGGCCACCATGCGGGCTCGCGCCTTCACATTGCCCTTCGTGAAGTCGAGCATCTCGGCGCCCTTGGCGTCGAGGTACTCCTCCTCGAAACTATCGACCGCCCGGTGGATGTTGAACGTCACTTGGGTGTCGGGCTTGATGAAGGAGATCGCGAGCTGGGCATCCTCTTCGTCCGCTTGAACGTTGTATGGCAGACGCACGGCGGTGAACTCGGCATCGGTTCCCTCGGCGCGCAGCTCCTCGACCGCGAGCTGGCACAAACGACCCGCGAGCGATGAGTCCTGGCCGCCGCTGATGCCGAGCACGAAGCCCTTCGCGTGCGACACGCGTAGGTACTCCTTGAGAAAGTCGATTCGCAACCGCACTTGCTCGGCTGGATCGACGGAAGGCTGAACGTTGAGGTCGTAGATGATTCGGGCCTGCAGCGGAGTCATGAAACCGAATCTACCCCGGCGAAGTCGCTAGCATTGCCCGATGGTTTATGCCCACTGGGTGCCGCACCACCGTGACCACGACGACGAACTCATGGGCTACCTCGTGCCGCACGGGGAGCTCGTCGTGCCCACGACCCTGGTCGGCATGCCGCTGGGTGCGGCGCAACCCCGCGCGAGTGCTGAGGAAATGCTGAACTCGCGCGGGCTCGCCGCACTCAACGAGAAGTTCTGGGCTCTCCTGCCGAGTCCCGTCACTGCCGGGATCGACATCGAGGCACCGCTCGCGCACTGGGTGTGGCGGCAAGTGGTGCTCGTCGAGTCGAGCCCGGCGGGCGCGAGCATCCGGCCGGCCTTCGCCTACCCTGAGGAACTCAACGCGCTCGTTCGGGTGCCGGTACCGGTGGGCGACCTGCTGCGCACGACACAGCCCTGATCGTCTCCACCTACGAGAGCGCCGGGATGACCTCGCGCTCGAACAGCTCGATGCCGCTGCGGTCGTACGCCGCCTCCGGGAAGTAGTGGATCTGGTACCCCAGGCCACGTGCATGCAGGTCGCGGTAGCGCTCGATGAGCTGCTGCGGCGTGCCCACGCCGATCGCCTTGCCGGTGCGGTACTCCGCGAAGAACTGCTTCGTCTTCTCCTCGCCGAGGAAGGGCAGCGCGCGAGCCTCGAGGGCGTCGATGCGCTTGGCCACTTCGGCCTCCGTCTCGCCGACGACCGTGATGTAGTTCGCCGAGCGCACGATCGAGTCGAAGTCGGTGCCGGCCTCGGCGCAGTGCTCGCGCAGCAGCGCGCTCTTGTGGTCGAAACCCTCGGGGTCGCCCGCGAAGTTCGTGTAATCGGCGCACTCCGCCGCGATGCGCAGGGTCACTTTCTCGCCCCCGCCGGCGATCCACATCGGAATGCCGTTGCGGCTGGTCTGCTGCAGCGGCAACGGGCGCACGATCGCGCCGTCCACCTGGTAGTGCTCGCCCGCGAGCGTCGCAGTGCCGGTGGTCCAGGCCTGGCGCATGATCTCGACACCCTCACGAAGACGTGCGAGCCGCTCGCCCACGCGAGGGAAGCCGTAGCCGTACGCCTTCCACTCGTGCTCGTACCAGCCACCGCCGATGCCCATCTCGGTGCGGCCGCCCGAGATGATGTCGACCGTCGCGGCGACCTTGGCGAGGTATGCCGGGTTGCGGTAGCTCATGCATGTGCACATCTGGCCGAGACGAATGCGACTTGTGGATGCCGCGAACGCCGACATGAGCGTCCACGCCTCGTGCGTCGCCTGATCGCTCGGTACCGGGATGGTGTGGAAGTGGTCGTAGACCCAGAGGGATTCCCACGGACCTGCATCCGCCTGCTCGGCTAGCGAGCGCATGAGGCCCCACTGCTCGGCCGGGTCGATGCCCAGCAGATCGTGGCGCCAGCCTTGGGGGATGAAGATTCCGAAACGCACGACGAAGCTCCTTTTGTTGTCTGGGGATACTTAAGCGTATAGCCGTGTGAGGACACGAAATTGCCATCAGGCTGGCCGGGCCGGTGCGAGCTATCGCCAGCAGCTTCGCGTCACGTCCATGACGAGACGAAGAAGGGCCCGGTACAACGAAAGAAGGGCCCCACCTGAGTGGAACCCTTCTTTGTTTCGTTGCTTTGTTTCGTTGCGGGGATAGGATTTGACTCCCCTACTGAGCCGCATCCACGCCGCTCCGCAAGCTCCGCGACGCGGCTGACTGCTCAGCGGGGGCCCACGAGCAGCTTCGCGTCCGGTCAATGCAACGAAACAAAGAAGGGTCGGTAACGCAAAAGAAGGGTCTCACCGTAGTGAGACCCTTCTTTGTTTCGTTGCGGGGACAGGATTTGAACCTGCGACCTCTGGGTTATGAGCCCAGCGAGCTACCGAACTGCTCCACCCCGCGGCGTGATATCTAGACTACCACGGCGCCGCGAGGCTGGAGCACCCGGCTACCCGCCAGCGCTAGCCGCCGATCGCCGCGATGGCCCGTTCGACCGCGTCCTGCATGCGGGCATCCGCCTCGGCCGCCGCGACGAGGTCGTTGGCAGCGTAGGCGGCCTGACGGTCGGCGAGGGCATCCTGGTAGTCGGAGAGCGCAGCGGCGAGGGCAGCGTTGTCCGTCGTGGTCGGTGGCGCAGGCGGCTGGTTCGGATCGGTCGGCTGCTCGGGAGTCGTCGGCACAGCGGTGTCGCCCGCATCGGCACCGGAGTCGCCGCCGAACAGCGTGTCGAGCGCTTGGTCGAGGGTGTCTTCGAAGGCGATCTGGTCACCGAACGAGACGAGCACCTTGCGCAGCAGGGGGTAGCTCGTGTCACCGGTCGACTGCACGTAGACGGGTTGCACGTACAGCAGCCCGCCACCCACGGGCAGTGTCAGCAGGTTTCCGCTGATCACGTCGGTCTGGCCCTGCCGCAGCAGGTTGAGCGCCTGGCCGACGGCGGCATCCGAGTCGAACTGGGCCTGCACCTGGCCGGGGCCGGGCACGGTGTCGTCTTTCGGCAGGGTGAGCAGCGTGAGCTTGCCGTAGTCGGGCCCGGCGTCCGAATTGACCGCGAGATAGCCGGTGAGCACGTTGCGGCTCGACTCCCCGCTCGCGTTCGGGATGAACGTGGAGTACAGCGTGAAAGCCGGCTCATCCGTTCCCGGCACCTGCATGGTGAGGTAGTACGGCGGCTGCAGCGTGGGGTTCGCCGTCGCCGACACGGGGTCGTTCGGTGTGACCCACTGGTCGTCGCTCGAGTAGAACGAGAGGGCGTCGGTCACGTGGTACGACCCGAGGATCGCGCGCTGCACCTTGAAGAGGTCGGACGGGTAGCGCACGTGGTCGAGCAGCTGGTCGTCCATGTCGCTCATCGGCAGCACCGTCGCGGGGAAAATCTTCTCCCACGTCCTGAGCACCGGGTCCTCGGCGTCCCACGCGTACAGCTTCACGCTGCCGTCGTACGCGTCAACGGTGGCCTTCACCGAGTTGCGGATGTAGTTGACGTCATCGACCGCAAAGGCGGGCAGCGGCGTGTAGGTGTCCGCGATCGTCGTCGAAAGCTGCTCGACGCGCGAGTACGGGTAGTTTGTACCGGTCGTGTAGCCATCGACGACCCACACGATCTTGCCGTCCACGACGGCCGGATACACGTCGCTGTCGAGCGTCAGGTACGGCGCGATCTTCTGCACGCGTTCCTTGGGGTTGCGGTCGTAGAGTATCTGCGACTGGTCGGTCACGGCATCCGACAGGAAGATCTGCTCCGACTGGAACTTGATCGAGTAGATGAGCTTCTTGAAGATGTTGTCGAGCACGGGTCCGCCGTTGCCGGAGAACGTCGTCGTGGCATTCTGGTTGCTGTCCTCGCCGCCCGACGGGTAGTCGAGCTCGATGGGCTTATTGCCGTCCGGCCCGCCGACGATCGAGTACGTGGGCGACTCCTCACCGAAGTACACACGAGGCTCGAAGTCACCGAGCGAACCGACGCTCGGGATGCCCGACTCGAGGAACACGGGCTGGCCGTCGGTCGCGCGCTGGTTGCCAAATGCCGCGACGACGCCGTAGCCGTGGGTGTAGACGACGGTGTTGTTGTACCAGGTCTGCGAGTCGCCGAGGCCCTGCTGGTTGAGCTCGCGCACGGCGATGACGGTGTCCTGGGTCTTGCCCTCGATGTCATAGCGGTCGACGTCGAGGTGCTTCGCGAACTGGTAGTACTGCTTGAACTGCTCGAGCTGCGCGAACGACTTCTGCACGAGCGCGGGGTCGATGATGCGGATGTTCGCGGTGGTCTCGGCGTCCTCGCGGAGTGCGCCCGGTTCGGCATCCGTCACAGCGCTGTACGGGATCTCCTCGACCCCGGCAACGCCGTACGCCGCCCGGGTCGCGTCGATGTTGCGTTGGATGTATTCGGCCTCGTAGGTGCGCGCGCTCGGCTCGACCTGGAAGCGCTGCACGACCCACGGGTAGAGGCTGCCGACCACGAGCCCGCTCACGAGCAAGAGGGCGGTGCCGATGATCGGCAGGCGCCAGCGCCCGATGATCGCGGTGACGATGAAGAGAACAGCAACGACGGCGGCGATGCCGGCGAGGATGGCGCGGCCCGGAATCGTCGCGTTGGCCTCGGTGTACCCGGCGCCGGTCTCGAGGAAGCCCTGTCCCTGTGAGAAGAGTGTCGTGTACTGGTCGAACCAGATGCTCGCCGCCTGCAGAAGCAGGTAGACGGCGGCGGTGATGGCGAGCTGGATGCGCGCGGAGCGGGAGATGCGCACCTCGCGACCGCTGAACCGCAGGGCGCCGTAGAGGTAGCTCGTGGCCACGGCCCCGATGCCCGAGATGAGCACGACGGCCGAGGCGAAGCCGAGCAGCCCGTGGTAGAGCGGGAGGTCGTAGAAGTAGAACGCGACGTCGAGGCCGAACTGCGGGTCGGTCTCACCGAAGTCGGTGCGGTTGAGCCACTGCAGCACCACGGGCCAGTGCGTCGACGCCGAGACGCCGCCGAAGACACCGAGGAGAATCGGGATGCCGAACATCGCGAGCCTGCGCAGCGGTTCGATGACCTGCTGGTAGCGGTCGAGCTGGGAGTTCAGCTTGGCGTAGACCGGGCGGGAACGGAACGCGACCTCGATGCTCAGCCATACCGGGATGGCCATGCCCAGGAACCCGATGACGAACATCACGGCACCGGCGAGCCACTGCGTCGTGAGCACGTTGAGGTAGCCGAGCTGGTCGTACCACAGCACATCGGTGTACAGGTTGGAGACGATGAAGAAGACGATCACGAGTACGGCGATGATCACTGCCGTGATCGTGAGAGTGATCCTCGTGCGGTTCGCCGTTGACGCGGGGGTTGTGGACACTGGGTGAACTCCTGATGGTCGGTGGGCCCATCTTAAGGGGCGCAAGCTGCTAAATAGCCCCGCTGGTCAGCTCGCGGGGCAGCGGGGGATGCCAGCGGTGTCGCCGTCCGAGCGGATGGCCGCGAGCGCCGTCAGCGCATCGTCGAGCGTGTCGATCGCGAACACCGTGAGTCCCGACGGAATGTGGCCCGTCACTTCGTCGCAATTCGACGCCGGAGCGAGGAACCAGTCGGCCCCGGCGCTACGCGCACCGTAGAGCTTCTGCCGGATCCCCCCGATCGGTCCGACGTCGCCTGTCGAGCTGATCGTGCCGGTTCCCGCCACATCCTCGCCGCCGTTGATGGCGCCGGGCGTGAGCTTGTCGACGATTCCGAGGGCGAACATCATGCCGGCGCTCGGACCGCCAACGTTCTCGAGCTGGATCTGCACCGCGAACGGGAACTCGTAGTCACTCCCGACGATGATGCCGACGATCGGGGCAGGGTCATCCCCCTCGCTCATCACCGGGTTCACGCGCACCGTCTGCTGGGTGCCGTCGCGGTCCACGACGATCTCGGCCGGCTTGCCGACGCCGTTCTCGGCGATCTCCGCACGAAGACCGGTGACGTCGGGGAAGGTCTTGCCGTTGACGGTCAGGATGACGTCGCCCGGCAGCAGCACGCCGTCGGCAGGCCCGCCCTCCTGCGTCTCGACCACGCTGAGGGTGCTGGGGATCTCATGCCCGAGGCTCGTGAGGGCCGCCGCGATGGCCTCCTTCTGAGAGTTCTCCATGTCGACGCGGCCCTGCTCGTTCGAGTCCTCGATGGTCACGCCTGCGGGGTAGATGTCGTCGACGGGAACTACCGCCCGGCTGGGATCGAAGTATGCGGTCGCGATCTCGAGCCAATTGGGAAGGTCCTCGCGGTTGCCTCGAATGGTCACCGTGAGCATGTCGAGGGAGCCCTCCGTGGGATAGGTCTCCTCCATCGGGATCTGGATCATGGGCACCTCCTCGCCGTTGATCTGCACGTCGCCGAGCGTGTCGTAGACCGGGCCGGGCTGCTCGATCACGTACGGCGCCGGGATGAGCGCCACGACGGTGACGCCGATGAGGGCGAGGGCGAGAAGGGTCCACCCGATCCAGCCGCCACCGCGCCGTCGCGGTTCGGGATCGAGTTCGATGTCGGTGAAGAGTGCCACCGGAGTCCTTTTCTCTTGGGGATGTTCGCCACGGGCGCACAGCCAGAGCCACCAGCCTAGTGAAAACAGGGGCTCGCAGACCTGGCAGCGGCTAGCGTAGTTTTCATGCCTCAAGATCGTCGCTTTCATGCCTGAGAATCCAGCGGACGACGCCGAGCCGCACGACGCGGAAGACGAGTTCCGCGACATGCTGCGCGACTTCCTCGCGGGCAACACCGACATCGATCCGGCCAAACTCGCCGGCGCGGCGGGGCTACCGAACGATCCTGAAATGGTCGCCCAGCTCATCAACCAGTTGCAGAACGCGCTCCAGTCCAGCAGCGATGGCATCAACTGGGGTCTCGCCCTGGAGCAGGCCAAGGGCATCGCGGGTCGCGGCACCGTCGTCTCGCTTCCCGCCGAGCGCTCGCAGCTCGAGCAGGCCCTGCATGTGGCATCCCTCTGGCTGGATGAGGTCACGGGAATCTCGGAACTCACGACCGAACCGCGGCTCATGAGCCGGCAGGAGTGGGTCATCGCGACGATTCCCGTGTGGACCCAGCTCGCGGAACCGGTCGCCACGTCGATTGCAAACTCGCTCACCGACGTTCTCACGCAGAATGCGCCCGAGGAGATGGGCGAGATGATCCAGGGCGCGAGCCAGATCATGCGCAACGTCGGGGGTACTCTCTTCGCGATGCAGCTCGGGCAGGTCGTGGGCCAGCTCTCGAGCGAAGTGGTCTCGGGCGGCGACATCGGCATCCCGCTGCTCGACTCGGAGCAGGCTGCGATCGTTCCGCAGAATGTAGCCGGTTTCAGTTCGGGCCTCGACATCCCCGTCGACCAGGTGCAGCTCTACCTCGCGGTGCGCGAGCTCGCGCACGCGCGCCTGTTCCGGCACGCGAAGTGGCTGCGGCTGCAACTGCTCACGTCGATCACCGAGTTCGCGAAGGGCGTGCGAATCGACACCGAGAAGCTCGAGGAGCTCGCGGCCGAGTTCGACCCCAACAACCCCGAGGAGTTGCGCGAGGCTATGACCAGCGGCGCGCTCATCCCGCCGAAGACTGACGACCAGCTCGCCGCGCTCGGCCGCCTCGAGACCATGCTCGCCCTCATCGAGGGCTGGGTCGACGTCGTCACGGCGGAAGCCACGAAGCGCCTGCCCTCGAGTGCGGCGATCGCCGAGACCGTCCGCCGCAGGCGCGCATCCGGGGGTCCCGCCGAGTCCGCGTTCGCGACGCTCGTCGGACTCGAACTGAGGCCCCGGCGCTTGCGCGAGGCCGCCGCCATGTGGCAGCAGGTCACGGATGCCGTGGGCAACGAAGCGCGCGACGCACTGTGGTCGCACCCAGACGTCGTACCCACGGGTGAGGACATCGACGACCCGACCGCTCTCGTCGCCCGCATCACCCAGGGCACGCCCGAGCCCGACGACATCGACCAGGCCATCGAAGACCTGCTCAACGACGACACGACAGAGCGGCCGCACGAGGACTAGGTGCACGAGGACTAGGCGCGATTGTGGATCGCGCGCTCGTCAGCGAGCCCGCCTCCGCCACCATGGCCCGATGATCCTGCGGCTCGACCCTCGGCTTCCCCTCGTCTGGCGCAGTCCCACGAGCGTGCAACTCGGCATCGATCCGCCCGTCGTCGTGATCCACGACGTGACCGAAGCGCAGGAGCGCCTGCTCGCCGCGCTGTCGGCCGGGGTGAGCGACACGGGCGCCGCGATGATCGCCGGCGGCCCGGGCGCGCGTGACGCGCTCGTCGCGGCGGTGCGACCCGCGCTCAAGCCGGCTTCTGCGGGCTTCGACCTCGCGACTGTCGCGGTGTCGGGCCACGGTCCCGTCGCGGATGCGATCGCCGAAACCCTCGCCGCTAGTGGAGTTCGAGTGCTCCTGACGCCCGATCCCGCCGCCGTCGCCGACGCTCGGCCCGACCTCGCCGTGCTCACCGCCGACCACGTGCTCGCGCCATCCGCTCACGCACTGTGGCTGCGGCGCGACGTACCGCACCTCCCGGTGGTGCTCGGCGATTCGGCCGCGACGGTCGGACCCCTCGTCGACCCGGGCACGGCCCCCTGCCTGTTGTGCCTCGAGCTGCATCGCCGCGACGCCGACCCCGCGTGGCCCGCGATCGCGACGCAACTGCTCGGACGCCGCAGCCGTGTGGTGTCCCCCGCCCTCGTGATGGAGGCAGCAGCGGCAGCGGCTCGAGCGGTGCTCCACTGGATGGGTTCGGGTGCAGGAGTCCCCGTGGCCTTGCGCATCGACGCGGCGACGGGCGAGCGCACCGAAGCGCTCTGGAAGCCCCACCCGGATTGCGGGTGCCGGGGTCTGAGCCTCAGCCCCAGCCCCAGCCTCAGCCCAAGTCGGCAAGGAAACGACTGGGCTGATGCTGGCCGCCCCGCTCCACTTGTGCGCGAGCGGACCACGACAGCTCTAGCCTCCGCCGCGCCCGCGTAACACCCACGTACAGCAGGCGGCGTTCCTCGTCCACGGCCGCCTCATCGCGCGCGTAGCTGATCGGAACGAGGCCCTCGACGAGGCCAACGAGGTAAACCGTGTCCCACTCGAGGCCCTTCGCCGAGTGAAGCGTCGCAAGCGTCACGGCCGACATCGTCGGCTCATGCTGTCCCGATTGCCGCTCGAGCAGCTCCGCCACGAACTCGCGCATGGTCGTGCCCTGCGGGGTCTCGTCGGCGAGACGCATGAGGGCGTTGAGCGACTCCCAGCGATCGCGCACGGCCCCTCGGGTCTCTGGGACATCCTGGGACCAGCCGATCGAGCGCAGCACATCGCTCACCGTCTTGGCGAGCGGCTCGGCAGCGGTCGTCATGGAGGCCCCGCGCAGGAGCATGATCGCCTCCTTGATCTCCCGCTGGTCGAAGAATCGAGTGGCGCCGCGCACGGCGAATGGCACGCCCGCGTCGTCGAGCGCGGCTTCGAGCACCGCCGACTGAGAGTTGATTCGGTAGAGCGCGGCGATCGACTCGGGCGGCGTGCCACCGGCGATCTGCGCCGCAATCGACGTCGCGACCGCACGGGCCTCGGTGCCGTCGCTCTCGAAGGCCGACACGTTCGGCACCGGACCCGCGGCGTCCGTGGCGGCCTGGAGTGTCAGCGCGCCGGGGCGTCCCCGCATGAGCCGATTGGCGGCGGAGACGATCGCCGAGGTCGACCGGTAGTTCTGTTCCAGCCTCAGCACCACCGCATCCTCGTGCTCTGAGGTGAAGCCGAGCAGGTAATCGGGGCTCGCTCCCGCAAACGAGTAGATGGTCTGGCTCACATCGCCGACCACGCACACGTCGTTGCGGTCGCCGAGCCACAATTGCAGCAGGTCGTGCTGCAACGGAGATACGTCCTGATACTCGTCGACCACGAAGAAGCGGTACTGCTCCCGCACCTGCTGGGCCACGCGCGGCTCGGCCTCGATCATGCCCGCGGCGGCGAGCAATACGTCTTCGAAGTCGATCTGCCGTCGCTCGTCTTTGAGGTTCTCGTACGATCGCTGCAGGTCGACCATCTTCTCGAGCGTGAGCGCGGGCGGTACCGGGCGCCCCTTCGTGGCGTATCCGTCAACGCTCAAACGCGAGGTCTTGCGCCACTCGATCTCGGCGGCGACATCGCGCAGCGTCGCCGTGTCGAGCTTGAGCCGCAGCGAGTCGGCCGCGTGCGCGATCACTTTCGCCTTGCCGTCGAGCAGTCGCGGCATCGAGCCGCCGATGACCTGCGGCCAGAAGACACCCAGCTGCGACAGTGCGGATGCGTGGAACGTGCGCGCGGTGACCCCGCCCGCGCCCAGGGCTCGAAGACGGCCGCGCAGCTCCCCGGCGGCGCGAGCCGTGAACGTGAGCGCCATGACGCGGGCGGGCGGGTACACGCCCGACGCCACTCCGTACGCGATGCGGTGAGTGATCGCACGCGTCTTGCCCGTACCCGCGCCGGCGAGCAGGCAGACCGGTCCGAGAAGCGCTTCGGCCGCGAGCCGCTGTTGCTCGTCGAGCGCGTCGAGAATCTCCTGGGCTTCAGTCACCGCGCTGGCCGTCATCGATCTCCGAGCCGAACCACTCCTCGACGATCGCCCGCGCTATCGATGTCGGTCCGGGCAGCCGGACCTCGCCGAGAGAGGCGGCGAGCTCCTCGCGGCTGAACCAGCGCAAGTCGAGGATCTCGGTGCCGTCGGGCGTCGCCGCGCCCTCGAAGCCGTCGGCAACGCGAGCCGTGAATCCGAGCATGAGTGAAGCGGGGAACGGCCACGGCTGACTGCCGTGATAGACCGGGTCGACAACGCGGATGCCCGACTCCTCGAAGACCTCGCGCAGCACGGCGGACTCGAGCGACTCCCCCGGTTCGACGAAGCCCGCGAGCAGGGAGTACCGGTTGCTCTCCCACAGGGCGTTGGAGCCGAGGAGGATGCGGTCGGCGGCATCCGTCACGCCCACGATGATGGCAGGGTCGGTGCGCGGGAACACCTCGGTGTCAGACACCGGATCGCGCCGCACCCAGCCGCCCTTCTCGGGCACGGTCGGCTCGCCGGTGCGCGGTGAGAAACGGTGCGAATCGTGCCAGTTGAGAATCGCGAGTGCCTCGGTGAGCATGCCCGCGTCCCGATTGTCGAGGCGATGGCCGAGTTGGCGCAGGCTGCCCCACTCCGCCTCCGCGAGATGGCCGGCGTCCTCGAGTTGCACGGCGACGACCGGGGTACCGGCCGGTTCGGGGCTCGTCGTCGAAGTGGAGCGCCCGAGGTAGACGCGCAGGCCGTTGTGGGAGCGCTCGGGCAGGGCGTCGACGGGCAGCAGGGCGAGCGAATCCGCGGATGCCAGCAGCGCCGACCCCTGGAAGATCGGCAGTACGCGCGTGGCCGGATCGGCCCACAACTCGTCGAAGAGGTGGGGACGCTCGCGCGCGAGGTAATCGCGATCCATCTCCAGGCGCGACAGCGGTAGCCGAGTGAGGAAGGATTGCGTCATTGTTGCGACCCCGTCAGAAAGTGCGTGGCGTGCGGCGATTGCGCTCGCAGGGCGACCTACCCTGTCAGGTATGGCCAGATCCCATCTCACTCTAGCCGCGCTCGCGACGTCAGCCGTCGCGGGCCTCGACGTCGCTGCCGCCGCTTCCTTCGGGGCGCCCGGCGGTGACTTCGACTCCGCGATCCTCACGGGCCGCGACGGCCGCCACTGGATCGTTCGCGTACCGCGCAGTCCGAAGGCCGAGTCCGAGCAGTCCGCCGACCTCGTCGCGCTCAGGGCTCTGAGCGCGGGGGTGCGCACCCGCCTGCCCTTCGCCGTGTCGGCGTTCGCCGGCCAGGCGCCCGTCGACGGCACTCGCGCCATCGTCTACGAGTTCGTCTACGGCACGAAGGTCGCGCTCACGTCCTATCCCGTGGGGCCGGACGGCATCGCGGCATCCGTGGGTCGCGCGATCGCGGCTGTTCACTCCCTGCCGACGAGTTTCGTCGCGGACGCCGGTCTCCCCGTGCTCACGGCGGGCGAGTGCTTGCGGTCGTGCGTCAGCACGATGGACCGGGCCGCGGCGACGGGATTGCTCCCCGCCGCCCTCATCGGTCGCTGGGAGCGCGCGTCGGAAGACCCGAAGCTCTGGCAGTTCCAGCCCACCGTGATCAACGGCGCCCTCAGCGCCGACTCCTTCCTGAGCGCCGACGACGGGGTGACCGGAGTGCTGGGCTGGCAGGACCTGCGGGTCGGCGACCCGGCGAGCGACCTGCAGTGGGTGCTCGGTGCGCGCAACGATGGCGTCGTCGAGAGTGTCTTCGCGGCATACGCCCGCGTGCGCGGCGAAGGCGACCGGCACGTGCGGCAGCGAGCGATGTTCTACGCGGAGCTCGAGGTCGCCAAATGGCTGCTCCACGGAACCGAGACCAAAAGCACCGAGATCGTGGACGACGCGGTCGCCATGCTCACCGGACTCGTCGACAGCATCCGAAACGACGTCATGAACCCGATCGGCGCCCAGACCATGCCCACGATGGCCGTCGACGAGGTCGAGGCATTCCTCGCCCGGAGTGAGCGCGCCGTCTGACTAGCTCGCGCGTGCCTTCGCCCGGGCACGAGGCACGATCGCAATCCACGAGCCGCGTCGTGGCGTCACCGTGACTTTGAGCTGCCCGCTGTGCGCGAGCACGAGGGCGATGACCGCCGCGGCTACGGCCGGCACTGCGCCCGAGATGACCATCGCGGTGCGGGGACCGAAGTGCTCCGCGAGCCAGCCGATGAGCGGGCCGCCGATGGCCTGTCCACCCACGATGACCATGACCCAGAACGATACGACCCTGCCGCGAATCGCGAGATTCGACGACAACTGCACCATCGTCTCGGCGGCCGTCGAGTACAGGAGCCGGCTCAACCCGATGCTGACGAGCAGCACGAGAAACATCGGGTAGAACGGAGCCAGTCCCGCGAGGGCCTGCAGCAGCCCGTAGAGCATCGCGCCGAACACGATCGTGCGCAGTCGGATGCTCGAGCGCCTGGTGGAGACGAGGGCACCGGTGAACGCGCCCACCGCGACGAGGGAGTTGTAGAGTCCGTAGCCGGTCGCACCCGTGTCGTACGCGCGGTCGGCCATGCCCGCGAGGAGGGCCGGCAGCGGCATCCCGAAGATGGCCACGATGCCGACCATGACCATGCTCCAGAAGATCGCGGGCTTGCCGAGGATGTATCGGGCCGCCTCACGGATCTGCCCCTTCGATCTCGGTGCAGTCGGGGCGACGAGCAGCTCGGCCGAGCGAATGAGGATGAGCGCGACGAGGGCGATCAGCGACGCGACGACGTTGGCCGCGATCGCCCAGCCCGACCCCACGACGCCGATGAGCACGCCGCTGATCGCCGGCCCGACAAGGGCGCCAAGGTGGAAGATCGACGCGTTGACGCTGATCGCGTTGCGCAAGTGCCGCGGACCGACCATCTCGCTCACGAACACCGATCGCGCGGGTGCGTCGAAGGTCTGCAGGATGCCCACGCCGAGCACGAGCGCATAGACCGCCCACAGCTGGGCGACGCCCGTGAGCGCGAGGACGGCCAGCACGAGATTGAGTGCCGCGACCGCCGATCCGCACACGATCATCACGGCGCGCTTGGGAAGGCGATCGGCGATGACTCCCGCCCAGGTGCCGAGAAAGAGGGTCGGCAGAAACTGGAGCGCGATCGTGAGCCCGACCAGTGCGACGCTCCCGGTGATCTCGAGCACGAGCCAGTCGACAGCGATGCGCTGCATCCAACCCGCCGTGTTGGAGATGAACTGCGCAATGATGTAAAGACGGTAGTTGTGGATGCGCAGAGCCGCGAAGGTGTCTTTCCAGTGCGGGCGCTCCATCGCGATAGCGATGGGCATTGTGGCCGGAGAAGGGTCCGGAGTCGCTGCCACGACTTCAACGGTATGCCCGCCCGGTCTATACCATTGACTAATCGAGCCTATAAGTAGGATCACGTTCCGTAATAAGTGATCGAGGAAGGGGCGCGACCGGTGTTCGATGCCGTTCTGCTGAGGACCTTCGTCGCGGTCGCCGAGAACCTGAGCTTCACGCAAGCGGCTGCGCAATTGCAACTCAGCCAGCCGACCGTGAGCCAGCACGTGCGCAAACTCGAACTCGCGGCGGGGCGCACACTCGTAGCCCGTGACACCAGGGCCGTGTCACTCACCGACAACGGCGACGCCATGCTGGGGTTCGCGAGAACCATCCTCGCGGCGCACGACCAGGCCGCGAGCTACTTCACCGGCTCGGCAATGCGGGGAAGACTGCGGTTCGGCTCGGCGGATGACCTCGCGCTCACTCAGCTGCCGGGCATCCTTCGCGATTTTCGCCAGCTCTACCCGCAGATCAATCTCGAGCTCACGGTAAGCCAGAGCGGGACCCTCCTGCGGCGCCTACAGGCCGGACAGCTCGACCTCGTCTTCATCAAACAGGACCCGGGCGGTTCTGAGGGCCGGCTCGTGCGCCGCGACCGCATGGTGTGGGTGGGGCATCGCAGCGTACGGCTCGACCCCGAGCAGCCCGTGCCGGTGATCGCCTACCAGGCGCCGAGCCTGAGTCGGGAGTACGCGATCCGTTCCCTCGAGGCGGTCGGCCGCACGTGGCGCATCACGTGCAACGTCAAGGAGGTCAACGGGGTGCTCGCGGCCGTGCGCGCCGGAATCGGGATCGCCGTCTTTCCGCAATCGCTCATTCCCGGGGATCTCACGGAGGTGTCGGCGGCGTTCTCCCTACCGGAGCTGGGTGACGTGGACTTTTCGCTCGTCGACAACCCGGGTGCGGTGCGCGAGCCCGTCGAGGCGCTCGCGGCCGCGATCATGAGCCGCCCGGTGCAGCGCGAAACGTGATCGACAGCACGTACCGCTAGGCGAATGCGCTCCGCCAGCGTTCGAGTAGCTCCTGCTCGTCGAACAACCGCTCCGGCCTGATGATCGCGTCGTCGGCGACGTAGTAGAAGACCGCGTCGATCGACACGGGGTCGATGCCCTTCCACGTCGCGTAGGCGAGCCGGTAGAGCGCGAGCTGCAGTTGCTTCTCCTCGAGGTCCTGCGCGTCTTTCGGCGCCCGGCCGGTCTTCCAATCGACGATCTCGAATCGGTCCGCATCCTCGAGGGAATACACGGCGTCGATCTTGCAGATCACGATGCGCCCGTCGAACGGGAGGTGGATCTCGCGCTCGACGTCCACCGGCCGGCGCCCCGCCCAGGGGCTCGCCTCGAAGGTCGCCTGCAGCTCGGCGAGAGCGGCGGCATCCACGTAGTCGTCGGCGTCTGTCTCGCCGCGCAGGGCGTCGAGCTCTTCGCTGTCGCCGCCCGCCCCGTAACGGTTCTCGACCCACGCGTGGAAGAGGGTGCCGAGTTGGGTCGCCCGGTACGGTCGCTCGGGCATCGGTCGCCGCAGCGACGACGCCACGGAACCGGGGTCGGTCACGAAGTCCTTGAATCTCGACGCCGGCACGCGCACGGGCAGCGGGATGAACTCGCTCGCGCCGAGGCGCCGACGCCGCTCCTCGATCAGGAGTTCGAGCTCGCGGGCCCAGGGGCCGACGAGCGCGGGCCGCGCGGCGCGCACTGCTTCGGCCGCTGCCTCGACCGACTCGCGCCGGGCCCCCAGGGGGTCGAGGGGCCAGTGGATGATCTCCAGGTCGTCGCCGAGCGGGTTCGCGTCGAACGCAGAGGCGGCGGGCTGCTCGTCGACCACTCCCGCTGCCGCGAGATCCCGCAGGAACACGCTCGGCAGCCGCGGCGCGACCTGCGTCGCCCAGAACGAGCCGCTGAGCAGCAGGCTGTCACGAGCGCGCGTGACGGCGACATAGGCGAGCCGACGCTCCTCGTCGTCGAGGTGCGCGCGAACTCGGGTCTTGAAGTCCTTGACCGCGGAATCGAGCTCCTTGCGAGTCGTCACCGCCTCCCACGCGAGATGCGGGAGATCAGAGACATCCCCCCGGAACGGCCACGGCAGCTCGCCGAAGCGCAGCCAGCCGCCCGTGCCGTCGACCGGCTTGGCGGGAAGCTCGTCGACCACGAGCCGCGGCACGGCGACGGCATCCCATTCGAGGCCCTTCGCGCCGTGGATCGTGAGTACCTGCACGGTGCCCGGCTCGGGGTCTTCGGGGCGAGGGGCGAGGTCTTCCCGCAATTCGGCCTCGCGCAGCCAGCTGAGAAAACCGCCGAGGTTGGCGCGATCATCGATCGCGAGGTAGCCCGTGAGTGCGTCGAAGAAGGCCTCCGTCGGCGAGGTGCCGAGCGGCCGCGCCTCGTTGGCGGCGACCTCGATGTCGAGCTGCAGTTCGTGGATGACGTACGAGACGAAGTCTGGAAGGTCGAGTCCCGTGCGCGAACGCAGTCTCGCAATCACGCGACCCGCATCCCGCATTCGAGCAAGGCCCGTCTCGCTGATGGTGGACAGCGCAGCGTGTCCGTCGGGCGCCGTGGAGAGGAAGTCGAGCGCGTCGACGATCGAACCCGCGTCTCCATCGGCGACCGAGGACTTCAGCAGTTCGCGTACGTCATCATCGAGTGGCTGCTGGCGCAGGTCGCGTGCCTGCAACCACGACGACAGGCGATGCAGCGCATGCAGGTCTTGCACACCGATGCGCCAGCGCGAACCGGAGAGCAGCCGCAGCAGCTCGACGCCCGCGCTCGCGTCGTCGACGACCGAGAGTGCGGCGACGAGGTCGGCGATCTCCGGTTCCGCCATGAGTCCGCCGATGCCGAGCACGTGGTACGGGATGCCCCGCTCGCGGAGCGCCGCGAGGAAGTACGGCTGGGTCTTGCGGGCGCGCATGAGCAGCGCCGCCGAGCGGCGCTTGCCCGAAGGTGCGAGCTCGCGGGCGAGTTCGCGCTCGAGCCACTCCGCGACGGCCGCCGCTTCCTCCGCGACGGACTCGCCGAAGAACACGTCGACGGGCTCCTCGCTCGCGTCCGGCCGCGGCCGCAGCTTCTCCACGGGCACTTTCGACGACGCGACGAACGGTGCGACGAGCACGTTGGCGGCATCAAGGATGACGCGACCGTTGCGCCAACTCGTCGACAGCGGGAACACTTCGCTGGAGCCGAACAGCCGCGGAAACTCCCCGAGGTTGTTGGCACTCGCGCCGCGCCATCCATAGATCGACTGGTTGGGGTCGCCGACCGCCATCGTCGGATGCCCGCCGAACAGCTCGGCGAGCAGCCAGGTCTGGCCGACTGAGGTGTCCTGGTATTCGTCGAGCAGCACGACGCGGTACTTCGCGCGCTCCTCGGCGGCGACGCGGGGTTGCTTTCGCACGATCTGCAAAGCGAGCGCGACCTGGTCGGAGTATTCGATGAGACCGCGCGCGAGCTTGGCCGCCTCGAGCTCGGCCGCGAGATCCACGAGAGTGTCGAGAGCGGCAACGGCTTCGATGTGCTTGAGGACCTCCGCGTACTGCCCGCCACCGAGAGGCAGCTCGGCGAGGCCTGCGAAGCGCAGGGCCAGCTCGCGCACCCGCGTGCGGTCCTTGTCGCGATCGGGATCGATGAGGTTCTCCGCGATCGCGCGGGACAGGCCGAGCACGGCCTTCGTGACGCCCTCGAGGTTCTTGCCCAGAGCGGGGAGCCGATCATCCGTGCTTCGGATGACGATGCTCCTCGCGAGCTGCCACGCCGCCGCCTCGCCGAGCACGACGCCGTCGCCCTCGCGGCCGATCGCCGTCGAGTTGTCCCGGTACAGGGCGTTAGCGTAGGAATTGTAGGTGGCGACGGTGGGCGCATCGAAAGGGTCGTGGTCGGCGCCGAGCATTCCGGCCGCCTCAAGCTGGGCGATGCGATCCCGGATGCGCCGCGAGAGTTCCCCCGCCGCCTTGCGCGTGAACGTGAGGCCGAGCACCTGGCTCTGCTCGACCTTGCGGTTGGCGAGCAGCCACAGCACGCGATTGGCCATGGTCTCGGTCTTTCCGCTGCCTGCGCCGGCGATCACGAGCGACGGCGCGAGATCGGACTCGATCACGGCGACCTGCTGGGGGGTGGGCTCGGGCCGGCCGAGGGCGGCGGCGATCTCACGCGCGCTGACAGCGTCAGTCACTGGAGACCGCCCGAACTCGCACGAGACGCATGCGCGGCACGTCCCCGAGGGCCCAGTCGTCGACCTCGGCCGACCCCGCGAAGGTTGCCGCAGCGATGAGGGTGGAGGCCACGCGGATGCGCTCGCGGAACGCCGCGAACCCCTCCTCGTCGAACGGCAGTTGCAATTCCTCCTTGTAGAGACGACCGCCGCGGCCCTCCTTCACGTAGAGGAGCTTCGCCCCGCCGCTGCGGTGCTCGCCGTGTTCAGCGAGAGCCTCGTCGAGGTGGCCCTCCGAGTACGCGAGCTGGTACGCGGCGAGCTGCGGGTCGCTCGGCACCTTCGCCTTCGACATCGCGGAGCCCGTCTTGAGGTCGACGATCACGACTGTGCTGTCGGCATGCCGCTCGATGCGGTCGATCGACCCTCTCACTTGCGCTCGATCGACCTCGAGCAGGAACTCGTGCTCGGCAGCGACCAGGGCTTTGCCGTCGCGCGCGAAGTCGCCCAAATATTCGGCGAGTGCCCGCGTGAGCTTGAGAGCGATGTCTTTCTGCCGTCGATCCAGCCAGGGGGCCTCGAACAGCAACTCGTTCCAGCGGGACTCGATCGCAGCCCACAGCGCCTCGACCGTCGGATCGGCCGTGCTCTCCATTGCCCAGTGCATGATCGTGCCGAAATTCGCGGCCAGCCCGGACGACGAGCCGCCGATGCGGTCCACGAACCAATCGAGCGCGGACTTCTCGACCTTGTCGATCGCGGAGGGCGATACCGGGATGCTCTCGCCGTCGTAGAGCGGCCCGCTCGTGCTCGGCGGAATCAGCCCGTGCCACTCGGCGGGATCCGCGCCCGGCACGCCGAGAGCCGCGAGTTCGGCGAGCGCCGACGCGGCGGCCACCCGGCCCGGGTTGCGCTTGTCCACCAGTTCGCGCCGCAGTTGGCCCGTGAGTGCGCGCAGCGTGAACGGCACCCCGGATGCGTTCGGTAGCACCGGCGAGGGCGGCACGACCCCGAGGAACGGGCTCGGCGCCTCGTCGTCGTTGGACACGGCGGCAAGCACGAGCCTCGACCGCGGGCGCGAGACCGCGAGGGCGAACATGCGCAGCTCGTCGTCGCGCACGATCCTGCGCTCGTCGAGGTTGGCGGGGTCGATGCCCATGACGACGCGCACGAGCTCCTGCGGCGCGAGCAGCGAGCCGCGCAAGCGCAGGTTCGGCCACGCGCCATCCTGCAGGCCCGCCACCACAACGGTGTCGAATTCGAGTCCGACGACACCTGCCGGGGTCGTGACCAGCACGGCGGTGTCGAGCTGCTGCGGCGAGAGAGTGTCTTCGGGGATGTCGGCGTCGAGCACCGCCGTGAGAAAAGACTGCGGCGGGTCGCCGGGCCGGCGCTCCTCGAAGCGCTTCGCCGCCGAGAACAGGGCGACGATTCCGTCGAGGTTGCGGTTCGCCTCGTCGGCGACGACCCCCGAGCCCATGGCCTGCTCGTGCCAGGTGCGCGCGAGGCCGCTGCGCTGCCACGCGGACCACAGCAACTCACTGATCGACCCGTCGCTCGCCCCCACCTCGCCGAGCGTCGTCGCGAGGCGGTCCGCGGTGCGCGCGACCCGATGGTCGATCGTCGAAAGCCTGCCGGGGGCCCCGAGGGCCTCGACGAGCAGCTCGTCGGCCGCACGGTGCCCGCCGCCCGCAAGTTCCTCCGCGCGCAGGGCGAGCCGGAGCCGCCGCAGTCCGATGCGATCGAGCCCTCCGAACGGGCCGAGCAACAACTCGGTCGCCAGTTCGGGCGTGAGGGCCGTGCGGCGTGTACCGACGTCGACGACGGTGAGCAGGCTGCGCGCCGCGTGGTCGTCGCGAAGCGCAGTGCCGGCCAGCGAAGCGCGGGCGGGCACCTCGGCGTGGGTGAGCGCCCGCCGCACGACATCGACGAGCGAGCGACTGCGCACGATCACGGCCATCTCATGCCACGGCACACCGTGGGCGAGGTGCCGCTGGCGCAACTCGCGAGCGATCGTCGCCCACTCGCGCGCCGGCGTCGTCGCTTCGATGCGCACGACCGAGCCGTCCGGCTGGGGCGTGTGATCCGCACCGGCCGCTCGCTGCCTGCCGGCGCGCGCCGCGCCGATGCGGCCCGTCACCGCCCGCGTTACCGCGAAGAGGGCCGGCGCCTGCCGGTGCGGCGTGCCGAGAGTGAGAGTCACCACGCCGGGGATGCCGAGCACCTCGCCCAGGCGGCCCAGTACATCCGCTTCGCCCCCGCGGAACGCGTTGACCGCCACATCGGGATCACCGAACGCGATGACGCGCACACCCCGCGCCGCGAGCGCGCGGAGAACCGCGAACGTCGCCTCTGTCGCATCCTGCACGTCATCGACGACCACGAGGCGTAGCTTGGCGATGCGATCGCCGGTCGTCGTGGAGGTGGTCGTGGAGGTGGTCGTGGAGCTCGCGGCATCGTTCACGGGGCCGTAGCCAATGGCACTGACGGCGAATCGGGCGAGTTCGGCGGAATCGAGCTGGAACTCTCGCGTCGTCGCCACGACCTGCAAGTACTCCTCGATGAAGTCCGCCGCTGCCACCCATTCCGGGTGCCCCGTCGTACGGCCCAGATCGCGCAACGCGTGCGGCCCGACGCCGTACTCGGTGGCGCGCATCATGAGCTCGCGCAGTTCGGTGCGGAATCTGCGGGTGGACCGCACTTCCGGGCCGAGTTCCTCCGGCCAGGCGGGACCGGTGCCGTCTTCGACGTGACCTGCGAGCAGTTCGCCGATGTCGGCATCCTGCTCCCCGCCCGTCACCAGTCGCGGAGCCGGACGCCCCTGAGCCCGGAAGGCATCACCCACGAGCTCGAACGCGAGCGAATTCACGGTGCGAGCCATCGGGCCCGTCGTCGGCACGGCGAGTCGAAGGGCGAGAGCGTCGCGCAGTCTCGTGGCGACGGCGCGCGTGGACGTGAGCACGAGCACCTCATCGGTGCCCCAGCCGCGACCCAGCACGCGGTCGGCGACGAGTTCGATGAGCGTTGTCGTCTTGCCCGTTCCCGGGGCGCCGATGACGGCCGCTGATGCCCCGTCGGGCAGGCTCACGACGGCGCGCTGCGAATCGTCGAGCTGCGGCGGTGGACCGGCGGATGCCGCGGGCCGCCCCCGCTCGAATCCACTGATGCCCACTCCCCCACGGTAGTGCGCTGCGCTGACAGAGAACGGCGCGGGATGGGTCGCTCGGCGTGCCGTAATCTGGCGTCGTGGACATTCGAATCGGCATTGCCAACAGCCCCCGTGAGATCAGCTTCGAGTCGAGCCAGACTTCGGCCGAAGTGGAGAAGATCGTCGCCGAGGCGCTCGACACCGACGCGAAGTTCGTCAAGCTCGCCGACGACAAGGGAAAGATCTACATCGTTCCCACCGCGTCTCTCTCCTACGTCGAGGTCGGCTCAGAGGAGTCGCGTCGCATCGGCTTCGTGGCCTAGCCTCTCCCCATGGAACTCCTCTTCGTCACCGTCATCGGCGCCGGTATCGGTGCGTTGTTCCGTTACCTTCTTCCGCGCCGGGGCACCTACGGCCTGCTCCTGCTGCCGGCCGTGAGCGCCGCAGCAACGGCAATCGTGTGGGTCGCGCTCGTATGGCTCGGCTGGAAGTTCGACGGCACCTGGATCTGGGTGGCCAGCCTCGGGGCTGCAGCGCTCGCGGCGCTCGTCACCGCAGTGCTCCTGCCGCGCCGACGCGTCGCCGACGATGCGCGCAGGCTGACGCAACTGTCAGGCGGTAAGGCCTAAGGCATCCATTCGCCGGGTGTGCGCTGCGATGAGCTCCGTGAAGACGGGTTCGACGCGCGCTTCGTCTGACTTGTGGTTCTCGCTCAGCACGAGCGAGGAGCGCGCGACGAGCATCGTGTCACCGACGAGTCGTCTGCCCCACATCGCGAGCCGGGATGCGAGCCGCGGGTTCTCGTCGATCGCGACCTGAAGCTGTTCCGCAAGCAGCGACTCGCCCGACTCGCCTGTGAAGATCGCGGCGATACGAACGCGCGAGTCGGCGGGAAGACCCGCCGCGAGACGCGCGAAGAAGTCGTCGAGAAAGCCCGCCGTGAGGTAGCAGGTCACGACGGTCTCGAACCAGTCCGCGCCATGCGAGACGCGCTCGAACTCGTCGACGGCCGCCGTGAATGGCTCCATCGCCTCGGAGGGAGTGCCGCCCGAGCGCTCGATCTCCTCGACCAGGGCACGGTGCTTGGCGAGTGAGAGTTCCGCAGCGCGACCGATCGAGGTCTTCGCGGCCGTCGTCGGAGCACTCGAGATGGCTCGGGACAGGTTCTCGAAGAGCGTGAGCTGCACATAGGCCGCACGACCGAGGAACGCCATCGGCTCGGGGGTGAACTCGTGTAGGTCGACCTTGGTGGCGGGCAAGTCCTCCGAGCGGGACCGAAGCCGGGGTACCTCGATGCGCCGGGGGGTGCGCGAGAACCACTTAGCCACGCGTCAAGCTTAGGCGGTGGCGGCTCCTCCCAGCCCGACCGGCTAAACTGTGCGCATACCTCCCATTTCTGGCGGAGGTCCTACGCCCCAGGACAGAACGGGCGTACCTCGTTACCTGACAGGGCATTCTTCCTCTTGACACATACAGCGACTTTCGCAGACCTGAATATCGACCAGGACATGGTCGACGCACTAGCCACCAAGGGCATCATCGAGCCCTTCCCCATTCAGACCCAGACCATTCCCATGGGGCTCGCCGGGCAGGACATCATCGGCCAGGCCAAGACCGGAACGGGCAAAACCCTCGGCTTCGGCCTCCCCCTCCTGCAGGCGCTCGGCACCGATCCGGAGCCCGGCGTCAAGGCACTCGTCGTGGTTCCGACTCGAGAGTTGTGCGTGCAGGTCGCCGAAGACCTCGTGCTCGCGGCATCCAATCGGTCCACCAAGATCGCGGCGATCTACGGCGGCAAGGCCTACGAGGGCCAGGTCGAACAGCTCAAGGCCGGCGCGCAGGTCGTCGTCGGCACCCCCGGGCGCCTCCTCGACCTCGCCTCACAGCGGCTTCTGTCGCTCAAAGACGTCAAGGTCATGGTGCTCGACGAGGCCGACAAGATGCTCGACCTCGGCTTCCTGAGCGACATCGAGAAGCTCTTCGCCCAGACCAACCCCACGCGCCACACGATGCTGTTCTCCGCGACGATGCCCGGCCCGATCGTCGCCCTCGCGCGCCGCTTCATGAACCGGCCCATCCACATCCGCGCGACCGACCCCGACGAGGGCCTCACGCAGGCCAACATCAAGCACGTCGTCTACCGCGCGCACAACCTCGACAAAGACGAGGTGATCGCTCGCATCCTGCAGGCCGACGGCCGTGGCAAGACCGTCGTCTTCACGCGCACCAAGCGCGCGGCCGCCAAACTCGTCGAGGAGCTCAACGATCGCGGCTTCAACGCGGCTGCGGTGCACGGCGACCTCAACCAGGAGCAGCGCGAGCGCGCCATGGCGGCGTTCAAGGCCGGCAAGAAAGACATTCTGATCGCTACGGATGTCGCGGCGCGAGGCATCGACGTCAACGACGTGACCCACGTGATCAACCACACCATCCCCGACGACCACGACACCTACCTCCACCGCGCGGGACGTACGGGCCGCGCCGGCAAGACCGGCATCGCGGTGACCTTCGTGGACTGGGACGACATGCACAAGTGGTCGCTCATCAACCGCGCGCTCGACATGGGCATCCCGGAGCCGACCGAGACATACTCCTCGAGCCCGCACCTCTACAGCGACCTCGACATTCCCGAAGGCACGAAGGGCCGCCTCAAGACGGCCGGCCCGCCTCGCGTGCGCGAAGCCGCGCCCCAGAGCGACCGCGGAGGTGACCGCGGAGGTCGCGGCGGTTCTCAGGACCGCGGCGCGCGCGGCGGCCAGCGCTCGAGCGAGCGCCCGCCCCGCGAGCGCCAGGTGACCCAGGAGGGCGGCGGAACCCACGACGGCACCGCGCCCCGCCGACGCCGCAATCGCACGCGCCGCCCCAGCACGGGGTCGCAGCCGCCCGCTGCCTAGGCCGCTCCTGCCCAATCGCGCGCGCCTGCGCTGAGGGCCCGCCTGCGCTGAGAGGCCTGCCTGCGCTGAGGTTTGTCCGCTCCGCGCAAGAACAAACCGCCGCGCGCGAGACGAACCGCAGCGGGGCCACCTGCGCTCAGCGCGGGGAGACCATCGCTAGCCAGCGAACGGCGCCGAGCCGGTGCCTCGCGCGATGAGCTTCTCAAGCACGTCTGGGGTCGTGGTGTTCTCGCCGAGGAGGTTGGGCTTGCCGACGCCGTGATAGTCGCTCGCCCCGGTGATCTCGAGACCAAGCTTGCTCGCGAGCACGCGCAATCGCTCCTTGCCGTCGTGCGTGTTGTCACGGTGGTCGATCTCCAGCCCGAACAACCCTTCGTCGGCGAGTTTGCGGATCACAGAGTCCGTCATCGGACGGTATTTTCCGTAAGTGGCCGGATGCGCGAGCACAGGTACTCCGCCGGCCGCGACGATCATGCGCACACCCTCGAGCGGCGACGGCGCGTAGTACTTCTCGTAATAGCTGCCCCGCCAGTGCAGGATGCTCTCGAACGCCGCGCTGCGGTTGGGCACGTGGCCCTTGCGCACGAGCGCGTCGGCGATGTGCGGCCGGCCGAGGGTGGTGCCGTCGGATGACTCGGCGATGACGTCATCCCAGGTCAGGTCGTAATCGGCGGCGATGCGTTCGACGATCCGTTCGGCGCGGTGCAGGCGTCCGTCACGGATTCGAGCGGTTTCCGTGACGATCTCGGCGTTGAGGGGGTCGAACAGGTACGCGAGCATGTGCACGCTCGCGGGACCGTAGTTGGTGCTGAGCTCCATGCCGGGGATGATCGTGAGCCCGGTGCCCTCAGCGGCGGTGAAGGCTTCCTGCCAGCCGGCCGTCGAATCGTGGTCGGTGATCGCGATGGTTCCGAGTCCGGCCTCCGCGGCCGCCCTCACGAGCTGGCTCGGCGTCTCCGTGCCGTCCGACACCGAGGTGTGTGCGTGCAGGTCGATCGGACGGGCGGGCATCCGTCAAGCCTATTGGCAGTGGGGCGCACGGGTTCTGCCGCCGCCGTGGCATATGCTCGGCCAACCATGATTCGTCGATTTCTCGCCGCCGTGATCATCGTCGCGGTGGCCGTAGCGCTGGTGGTCGCCGCGTGGCCGCAGCTGTTCGGACTCGCCACGGCGCCAGTGATCGCGCAAGTCGTGTCGTTGCGCGGCCTCGGAGTCGTCGTCGCCCTCGTTCTCGTCATCGCCCTCACTCTCGCAGCCTTGCTCTCGCCGGTCGCAAGGCGGTTCGCGGCGTCGCTCGCGGTCGCCCTCCTGGTGTTCTGCGTCGTGAGCGTCATCGTGCTGTCGACGCGCGGCTTCGGCGACCCCGCGTTCGAGTCGGCGACGGACAACGACGTCACGGTGCTCAGCTGGAACACGCTCGGCGACGCACCGGGTGCCGAAGTGATCGCCCAGCTCGCGATCGACACCGGCGCGGAGATCATCGCGCTGCCCGAGACCACCTACGAGACCGGCACCGAGATCGCCCGATTGCTCGACGCCGCGGGCAAGCCCATGTGGCTGTACACGGTGCCATACGACCAGATTTCGAAGGCGCGCTCGACAACGCTGCTCATCAGCGTCGAGCTCGGTGAGTACGACGTCGACGTGACGCAGCGCACCACATCCACTCTCCCGAGCGTCGTCGCTCTTCCGCAAGACGGGACCGGCCCCACGATCATCGCCGTGCACGCGGTTGCGCCCATCCCGGGTGAGATGGAGAACTGGCGCACCGACCTTCAGTGGCTCAAGAGCGCGTGTGCGGGCGGCAACGTCATCATGGCAGGGGACTTCAACTCCACCATCGACCACTACTCGGGGCTCGCCACCGCCGACGGCGCGACGATCGGCGAGTGCGCGGACGCCGGCCTCGCAAGCGACAACGGCGCCGTCGGCACGTGGCCGACAACACTGCCGGGGCTCATCGGCGCCCCCATCGACCACGTGATGGCGACCCCGAACTGGCGCGTGACCGGCATGCGCGTGATCGAGTCCCACGACAAGTACAGCAGCGACCACCGCCCCGTGCTCGTGCAGCTGACGCCGGCCGGGTAGAGACTAGACGCATGGCAGATTCAACTCCGTCCCCCGAGCCGCGCGCGACGTCCAATCGCTCAACGACGCCGGTGTCAGACACGTTCGCCCAGTACATCTCCTCGCAGTGGGCGGACCGGCCGGATGCTCCACCGTCGCCGCGCGAACAGTCTTCGTTCGCGGCGGATCGTCGGGCCAGAATCTCAGCCATGCATCCCGGCAAGCGACTCATCATTCCCGCGGGCGCCGCCAAGACCCGCTCGAACGACACCGACTACGCCTACCGCGCGCATTCGGCGTTCGCGTGGCTCACCGGGTGGGGCGCGGACTCTGTCGCGGGCAGCGTGCTCGTGTTCGAGCCTCGCGACGCTGGGCACGACGCCACGGTGTACTTCCGTGAGACCGCGGGCCGCGACACCGACGAGTTCTACGCGAACCCCGACGTCGGCGAGTTCTGGACGGGCCCGCGGCCCTCGCTCGCTCACGTCGCCGCCGACCTCGGGCTCGCGACCGCGAACCTCGCCGGTTTCGCCGATGTTCTCGACAAGGTGGATGCCTCCACCCTTATCGTGCGCGATGCCGACCGCGACGTGACCGACCAGGTCGATGGCAGGCGACTCCTCGACGCGGACTCGGAGGCCCTCGAGACCGATGGCGACACCCTGCTCGCTCGCGACCTGAGCGAACTGCGGCTCGTGAAGGACTCGTTCGAGGTCGCCGAGATGCGCGCGGCCGTCGCCGCCACCAAGCAGGGTTTCGACGACGTCATCGCCGATCTGGCCGCCGTCGTCGCGCACGCGCGCGGCGAGCGCCTCGTCGAGGGCACGTTCAACCGCAGGGCCCGCGCCGAGGGCAACACCGTCGGCTACGACACGATCGCCGCCTCGGGGCCGCACGCGTGCATCCTGCATTGGACACGCAACGACGGGCCGGTCGTGCCGGGCGACCTCATCCTCATCGATGCAGGAATCGAGCTCGACAGCTACTACACGGCAGACATCACGCGCACGCTCCCCGTGAGCGGCGCGTTCACCGACGTGCAGCGGCGTGTCTACGACGCCGTGCGGGAAGCGGCCGACGCCGCCTTCGCGGTCGTGCGGCCGGGCATCCGGTTCAAGGAGATCCACGCGGCGGCAATGCAGGTGATCGCCACGAGGACGGCCGAGTGGGGGCTGCTGCCGGTCACCGCCGAGGAGTCACTGCAGCAGGATCAGCAGTACCACCGCAGGTACATGGTGCACGGCACGAGTCACCACCTCGGCATCGACGTGCACGACTGCGCGGCCGCGCGGCGTGAGCTCTACCTCGAGGGCGTGCTCGAGGCGGGAATGGTGTTCACGATCGAGCCGGGCCTGTACTTCCAGCCGGACGACTTGAGCGTTCCCGAGGAGTACCGGGGCATCGGCGTGCGCATCGAAGACAACATCCTCGTCACCGAGTCGGGCGCCGAGAACCTCTCGATCGGCATCCCGCGCACGGCCGACGACGTGGAGGCGTGGCTGCGCTGACCCGAGCCGCCAGCCCCGAGCCGCCAGACCCGAGCCGTCAGACCCGAGCCGCCAGCGACGGACGGACGGGACGACACACCGTCTGACCGAACAGCGCCACGGCGTGTCGGGTGGGGCGTCCGTCGGTAGGGTGGGTTTGGGCTACTCGCCGTGCGGCTGCGTCAGCGCCTGCTGCGCCTTGGCGGTGAGCTGCGGGTCGATGATGATCTGGTAGTTCGACGCGAGCACCTGGTGCGTCGACGTGAAGTCGCGGCGACGGCGGTTGATGCCGTAGGTCACGAGACCGAAGATCATGCCGAAGCCGGCGCCGATGAGCAGCGACGCACCCACGAAAGCGAACGCCTGCGGCGATGCGGGCGTGAACAAGAAGAACACGAGACCGAAGAACAGACCCAGCCAGGCACCGCTCGCGGCACCGGCGAGCGCCGCCCGCCCCCACGTGAGCTTGCCCGTGACGCGCTCCACGGTCTTGAGGTCGTTGCCCACGATCGAGAGCTTGGCGACCTCGAAGTCCGCCTTGGAGAGTCGATCCACGACCTCCTGTGCCTCGAGGTAGGTGTCGTAGGTGCCGAGCACATCCCCCCGCGGAAGGGACGGACGTGCGGGCTCTCTGCGGCCGAATAGGCTCTGGTTGGTCACGGGGGCCATTCTTCCACGCGGGGGTAGGGTTTTACGCGTGAGCACGACGAGAGTATTCGCGGCCCGCCTGGTCGGGTGCTCCGTTTTCGACCCCAATGGCGATCGCGTCGGCAAGGTTCGCGACGTGCTCGTCGTGTACCGCACCAACGCGGGTCCACGCGTCGTCGGGATGGTCGTCGAGGTTCCGGGAAAACGCCGCGTCTTCCTGTCGATCGGGCGAGTCACGAGCATCGGCTCCGGCCAGATCATCACCACGGGCCTCATCAACCTGCGCCGCTTCGAGCAGCGCGGCGGAGAGGTGCGCGTCATGGCCGAATTGCTCGGCCGGAAGGTGCGACTTCGCGACGGCTCGGGCGAAGCCCACATCGAGGATGTCGCGATCGAGGAGACGGGCCTCGGTGAGTGGGAGATCACCCAGGCGTTCCTTCGTCGCCCCAAGACCACCTCCTCTCCCTTCGCGAAGGGACCGACGGTGTTCGCGGCGTGGACCGATCTCGTGGAGAAGACGGGTAAGGGCGAGTCGCAGTCCGCAACGCAGCTCGTAGCGAGCTACGCCGACCTTCTTCCCGCCGACCTTGCCAACGCCATGCTCGACCTGCCCGAGCAGCGCATGCTCGAGGTCGCCGAGGAACTCTCCGACGACCGGCTCGCCGATGTGCTCGAGGAGATGCCGGAAGACGAGCAGGTCGACATCCTCAACAAGCTCGACGACGATCGTGCGGCGGACGTGCTCGACCAGATGCAGCCGGATGACGCCGCCGACCTCATCGCGCACCTAACCGAGGAGCGCGGCGAGACCCTCCTCGACCTCATGGAGCCCGAGGAGGCGGACGACGTGCGCTTCCTCCTCTCGTACGCCCCCGACACCGCGGGCGGCCTGATGACGACCGAGCCCATCATCGTGTCGGCCGACGCGACCGTCGCCGAGGGGCTCGCGCTCATCCGCCGCCACGAGCTCGCCCCCGCGCTCGGCGCGGCGATCTGCGTCACCCTCCCGCCGTACGAGCCTCCGACCGGGCGTTTCCTCGGAATGGTGCACTTCCAGCGCATGCTGCGCTACCCGCCCAACGAGCGGCTCGGCACGCTCATCGACCCCACACTCGAGCCCGTGCAGGGCGACACGAGCGCGGCGGAAGTGTCGCGCATCCTCGCCAGCTACAACCTCGTCTCCGTTCCCGTCGTCGATGAGAACCACCGCCTCGTCGGGGTGGTGACCATTGACGATGTCCTCGACTATCTGCTGCCGGACGACTGGCGAAGTACGAGCGACGAGACTCCCCGAAGTTTCGACGACACTTCGACCGCAGCCATTCCGACCAAGAGAGCCGTAAGGAGGACATCCCGTGGCACGCGATAGCTTCCGCCGTTCGAGCCGCGCCGAGGCGCGCCTGGACTCCCCCAAGGGCCTGCGCAGCAATTTCACTCTCTTCCAGAGCCGCGACCGCATGGGCCGGTTCTCGGAGGCGTTCGCGCGGGCGATGGGCACTCCGTGGTTCCTCGTCGGCATGACCGCGGTCGTCGTGCTGTGGCTCGTCTACAACTCGACGGTGCCCGAGGGCGCCCAGTTCGACCCGCGAGCGACGAACTTCACACTGCTCACGCTCATCCTGTCGCTGCAGGCCTCGTACGCCGCGCCCATGATCCTGCTCGCGCAGAACCGCCAGGACGACCGCGACCGCGTGCAGATCGAGCAGGACCGCCAGCGCGCCGAGCGCAACCTCAACGACACCGAGTACCTCGCTCGCGAGGTCGTCGCCCTGCGGCTGGCGCTGCAGGATCTCGCGAGCAAGGACTTCATCCGCGCCGAACTGCGGTCACTGCTCGAGGAGCTCGACAGAAACGATCACCACCGAGACGATGAACGACGCGAGTGAGGCGGTGCGCCAGGCACTCTCGCGCGTGATCGATCCCGAATTGCGCCGGCCCATCACCGAGCTCGACATGGTGGGCGGCGTCGAGGTCGGCCCTGACGGCGCCGCGACGGTCGATCTGCGATTGACGATCGTCGGATGCCCCGCCGCAGACACGATCGAACGCGACGTTCGCGCGGCGGCGGCCTCCGCTCCCGGGGTGACGTCCGTCGCCGTCGATGTCACCGTCATGACGCGCGAGCAGCGGGATGCGCTCACGGCGAAACTGCGCGGCGGAAGGCCGAAGGCACTGCAGTTCGGCGCGGACTCGCTCACGCGCATTTACGCGATCACGAGCGGCAAGGGCGGCGTGGGCAAGTCGACCCTCACGGCGAACCTGGCGGTCGTGATGGCCGAACGCGGGCTGCGGGTGGGTGTCGTCGACGCCGACGTATTCGGCTTCTCCATTCCCGGGCTGCTGGGCGTTGCCGGGGCCAAACCCACTCAAGTGGGCGACATGATCCTGCCGCCGGTCGCGCACGGCGTGAAGGTCATCTCGATCGGCATGTTTGTAGAGTCGGGCGCAGCGGTCTCCTGGCGCGGGCCCATGTTGCACCGCACCATCCAGCAGTTCCTCACCGATGTGTTCTTCGGTGATCTCGACGTGCTGCTCATCGACCTGCCGCCCGGCACGGGTGACATCGCCATCTCGCTCGGCCAATTGCTGCCCCACGCCGAGGTCGTCGTCGTGACCACTCCCCAGGCCGCGGCCGCCGAGGTCGCCGAGCGCAGCGCCCTCGTGGCCCGCCAGACCGGACAGACCGTCATCGGTGTAGTCGAGAACATGGCGGGACTGCCCCAGCCTGACGGTTCGGTACTCGAGCTCTTCGGGTCGGGTGGCGGGGCGGATGCCGCGGCTCGCCTGTCGACGCCGGAGCAGCCGGTTCCCCTGCTCGGGTCGATCCCGCTGAGTGTTCGGCTCCGGGAGGGCGGGGACTCCGGGCATCCGGTCGTGCTCACCGACCCCGACGATCCCGCCGCGACGGCGATCGCCGCGATTGCGGGAGTGCTCGCCGGCCGTGAGCGCGGCCTCGCCGGCCGCAAGCTGGGGCTGACGACCCGCTAGCGACTCCCGGGTTCCACCAGTCGAGCGAGCAGTTCGACGAGCAAACGCTCCGTGAGGGGTGCCGCAAGCGCCGCGATGAGAGCGAGCAGCGGCGCGAGTCGATCCGGCAGCGCGCCGTCACCCGACGCCAGTCCCACTTGCGCGAGAACGGCCAACGCGGTCTCGGAGTCGAGCGCCGAGATCGACGCGAGCCCCGCGACGAGTTCAGGCGGCACCGAGGCAGGAGGCGTACCGCGAACCTCATCGGCGGCGGTCACGAGAGCCGCGGAGAGTTGCGGCAGCACGCTCTCGGTGACGGGCGTGATCGTGAGGTGCGTCGTGTGCGGCAGCACCGTGCCGTCCGACTGCTCGAGACCGGGCTGCAACTGCAACAGCCAGCCGTGCGCGCGCGCCTGGTCGGCCCAGTGGTGCGGGTCGACGCGTCGATCGGCGGGCACGGCGTCATCCGTGGCGACGGCCAGCAGTGGGCCGACGGGCGTGCCGACGACGCGCAGGCCATCGATCGAATCAACGAGTGAGATGAGCGCAGTCGTCGACCGTTCGCAGGATGCCGCGAGTTCGGCGAACCCATTGCGCCCGAGTGCGTGCGTGATCGCCCACGCCGCCGCAAGCGGTGCCGCCGACTTGGACCCGAGCATCGTCGAGTTGACGACGGGATAGCCGGGCCAGCGCGTGGTCGCGAAGTACTGGGCGCGCTGGCGGTCGCGACCGCGGTGCAGCAGTACTGAGGCGCCCTTCGGCGCATACCCGAACTTGTGCAGGTCGGCGCTCACGCTCGTGACGCCGGCAACGCGAAAGTCCCACGGCTCGATTCCGCTCCAGAACGGCAGCACCCAACCACCGATGCACGCGTCGACGTGGCACGCGATGCCGAGCTCGGCCGCGGCAGCCGCGATGGGCGCGATCGGGTCGAGGGCGGCGTGCGGGTAGCTCGGCGCCGAGACGACCACGAGTGCCACGTCCGGCCCGAGTCGCTCGATGATCCGCGCCGCGGACACCCGGCCGTCGACCTCGACGGGAACGAGGTCGAGGTGGAGCCCGAAGTAGTGCGCGGCCTTCTGGAATGCGGCGTGCACGGTCACGGGGGCGACGAGGCGCGGCACGCCCTGTCCGTGCCAGGTGTCGCGCGCCGTCTTGACGGCCAGGAGCCAGCTCTCGGTACCGCCGGTCGTGACGCTGCCGACGACATCCTCATCGCCGCCGAGCAGGTCTCGCGCGAAGCCGACGACCTCCCGCTCCATGACGGCGACCGAACTGAACGTCGTCGGGTCGAGGCCGTTGACGGGCTGAACGAGGCGCATCGCCGCGGCGGCGAGCTCGTCGAGTTCGGCGAGGCCGGAGTCGTACACGTACGAGAGCACGCGTCCGCCGTGGGTGGGGGCGTCCGCCGCGCGCAACCGCTCGAGGCGCGCCAGCACGGTCGCGGGGTCTTGGGCGAAGTGGCTCATACGTCGATATCCGCCTTGCGCAGCGGGTACCGCGAGAACGACCACATCGAGAGCGCGATGATCACGGACGGCACGATGCTGAAACTCAGCACGATGCCCGTGATCGCCGACGGCGGCTGGGTGACGACCTCGTTTCCCACCGATTCCAGATATCCGGATGCCGCCAGCACGATCGTGAGCACCGTCGCGCCGAGTGCCATGCCGGTCGTCTCCCCCGCGGTCCACACACCGCCGAACGTGCCCGCGCTGCCCACACCGTGGCGCGCGGCATCGTGCGAGATCACGTCGGGGAGCATGGACATCGGCAGGGACTGCATGCCCGCATAAGCCGCGCCCGCGAGGGCGACGGGCGCGTACATCCATTCGCCCGGAAACCACACAAGCAGAACCATCGACAGCGCGGCCACGCCGAACAACAGCGACGCGAAGCTGAACGCCCGCTCCTTGCCGACCCGGCGCGAGACGATCGCCCACAGCGGCGCGAACAGTATCGCGGGGGCGATGAGGGCGATGAACAGGAAGGTCACGCCCGTGCCGAGCACCCACTTGGCGACGTACGACGCTCCCGCGAGCATGATGCCCGTCGCGAGGCCCTGCAGCAGGAAGGTGAGCAGCAGGGCGCGGAACGGCTGACTGCGCTTGAGTGCGTCCAGGCCCGCGCGGTAGTTGTCCGCGATCGAGATTCTCGGAGCCTTGGACACCGGCCCGGTGCGCGCCACGAACGAGGAGACGAGCATCCCGCCGCCGATGAGCACACCGGCGACGATCGCCATGACGAGGTACCCCGTGTGCTCGTCGGCGAACGCGTCGCGGATCTCGGGCGCACCCGCCCCGAACAGCAGGATCGCGATCGTGAGAACGACGACCCTCGCCGAGATGAGCTTCGTGCGGTCGTCGTAGTCGCTCACGAGTTCTGCCGGCAGGGCGATGTACGGCACCTGGAAGAGACTGAACGCGGTCGCCGTGATGAGGAACGCAAGGAGTACCCACAGCCCGGAGGCGAGCGGCCCGATGCCCGGAGGCACCGCGAACGTGAGGATGAAGAACACCGGCAGGGCGATCGAGCCGAGGATCATGCCCGGCCGCCGCGACCCTCGCAGCGCGAGACTGCGGTCGCTGCGGGCTCCGATGACGGGATCGATGATGACGTCCCACACCTTCGCGACCGTCACGATCGCGCCCGCGGCGAGCGCGGCAATGCCGAGGGTGTCCGTCAGGTAGAACACGAGCACGAGCCCCGGGAGCGTCGCGAAACCGCCTGTACCGAGCGATCCGATGGCGTAAGTGGCAATGGTCTTTCGCGTGAGAACTCGCTGCGCTGCGGTCATTTTCGAGAGTGTAACGGGTGTGCACGCGCGCGTAGGCTTGCCGCATGTCAGACACGACCGTCGGCGCGCTCACTGAAGAGCTCGTCGCAGATCTCTCGGCCACGAGCGGCACAACAGCAGACGTCATCGCTCCATTCACGGGAGAGCTGCTGCACCGGCTTCCGCTGAGCTCCGTCAAAGACGTCGAGGATGCCGCCGCCGCCGCCCGCGTCGCCCAGGCGGCCTGGCGCTCCGCCGGCTTCGCCCACCGCCGCGCGGTGCTGCTCAAGGCGCACGACCTGTTGCTCTCGCGCCGGGACGGCCTGCTCGACACCCTGCAGACGGAGACCGGCAAGACCCGGGGGCAGGCCTTCGAGGAGATATTCCAGGCGGCGAACGCCACTCGGTACTACGCCGTGTCGGCGCGCCGGGTGCTCGCGACGCGACGCAGGCGGGCGGGCATCCCGGTCGTGTTCCAGACACGCGTGAGCTACCGGCCGAAGGGTCTCGTTGGCGTGATCACGCCGTGGAACTACCCCATCGCCCTGTCGATCATGGACGTCATTCCGGCCCTCGCTGCGGGCTGCGCGGTCGTGCAGAAGGCCGACAACCAGGGTGCGCTCTCGATTCTCGCATCCAGGCGGGCATTCATCGACGCGGGGGTTCCCGCGGCCCTGTGGGCCGTCGTGGCGGGCCCCGGCGACCAGGTCGGCAACGCGGTCGTGGATGCCGCCGACTTCGTGTGCTTCACCGGGTCGACCCCCACGGGCACGAGAGTGGGCGAGCGCGCCGTGGCGAAGCTCCACGGTGCGTCCCTGGAGCTCGGCGGCAAGAATCCCCTCATCGTGCTCGAGGACGTCGTGCCCGCGAAAGCGGCGGCCAACGCCGTGTACTCGGTCTTCTCCTCGATGGGCCAGTTGTGCGTGTCGATCGAGCGCATCTACGTCGATCGCGCCGTGGCCGACGAGTTCACGAGCGCCTTCGTGGAGCGCACCGAGGCCCTGCGAATGGGTCCCGCCCTCGATTACACGACCGACGTCGGTTGTCTCACCTCAGCCGCCCAGCTCGAACGTGTGCAGAAACACGTTGACGACGCCGTTGCCAAGGGCGCGACGGTGCTCACGGGGGGCAAGGCCCGGCCGGACCTCGGCCCGTACTTCTTCGAGCCGACCGTGCTCGCGAACGTATCCTCGCGAATGGAGTGCTTCGCGAACGAGACGTTCGGCTGCCTCGTCGCGATCACCGTCGTCGACGACGAGAACGCGGCGGTTGCCGCGGCCAACGACTCAGAGTTCGGGCTCAACGCCTCCGTGTTCAGCGGGTCGCGGCGTCGCGGCCGCCGAGTCGCCGACCGCATCGACGCGGGAACGGTGAACATCAACGAGGGCTATCGCGCCACGTTCTCGAGCATCGATGCGCCCATGGGCGGGATGAAGCACTCCGGCCTCGGTCGGCGCAACGGCCCGGAGGGCCTCACGCGCTTCGTCGATTCGCGCACCATCGCCGAGGCGACCGGCGCGCTCACGCTGCCGCGCACTGGGCCCGAGTTCGCCAAGCTCACCGGTCTCATGGTCACCCTCCTCAGGAGCCTTAAGGCGATCCGCCGCCGCTAAGGGGACACTCGCCGCAGTTGCCCGGCTCGCGCCTTGCGAGCGCATACAGTTGACCCCGATAAGGAGTCACTCGTGTCGGACAAGCTGTTGAGCTGGAAGTACGCGGAGGAGTTCGTCGTCGAGCGCCCCGACATCGCGCTCGCTCGGCAGCACTCCCTCGAACTCGGCGTCGACCCCATCACGGCCTCGATGGGAGCGCAACTGGCGGTGCTCGCGGCGGCGACCTCGGCCAAGAGCATCATCGAGGTCGGCACGGGAGTGGGAGTGAGCGGGCTCTGGCTGCTCACGGGCGCCGCGAACGCCGTGCTCACGACCATCGACCTGGAGCTGGACTACCAGCAGATGGCGCGCAAGGCATTCGCCGACGCCGGCATCGCGGCCAATCGCATCCGGCTCATCGCAGGACGGGCCGCCGACGTGCTGCCCCGCATGAACGAGTCGAGCTACGACCTCGTGTTCATCGACGCCGACCCGGACTCCGTGATCGAGTACGTCGAGCACGGGCTGAGGCTCGTGCGCCGCGGCGGAGTCGTGGTAGTCGCCCACGCGCTGTGGCGCGGTCGCGTCGCCGACCCGGCCCAGCGCGACCAGAAGGTCGCCGGATTCCGGCTGTTGCTCAAAGAGATCGCCGCCTCCGAGGCGGTGCTGAGCGCGCTGTCTCCCGTGGGGGACGGCCTGCTGCAGCTGACGAAGCTGACGGACTAGCTACGCGGGAGCTACGACCCCTGCGAGGGCGTCGTGGAGCTCGCGCGCCTCTGCGTCGTTCACGGAGACGACCAGACGGCCGCCGCCCTCGAGGGGAACCCGAACGATGATGAGGCGACCTTCCTTGACAGCCTCCATCGGCCCGTCACCGGTCCTCGGTTTCATGGCGGCCATGGGTGTTCCCCTTTCACACGGATACAACACCATTATCGTTCATTCCTCGTGTTCGTGAAAACCACGGGGCTTCCCGCACCCGTTACGGCGGCGTCCAGTCGTACCCGTCGACCCACCACGCGATGTGCACCCAGCCGATCTGGCCGGCGATGAAAGCGAGCACGATGAGCACGCGATAGACGGGTGAGCGGGGCTGCGCGAGAGCGCCGAGAGCGGGAAAGAGGGGCACGAGCAGCCGGAACGTGCTCGACTGCGGGAAGAACACCGCGAGCAGGTAGAGGGCGTATGACGCGATCCAGAAACGCAGGTCGACCCCGAGCCGTCGGGCCCACGGTGTGAACAGTAGCGCGAAGAACCCGGCGACGCCGACGCCCAGCAGCACGAGCAGCAGCGACAGGGGCATCCCGAACCACGGCGCCCAGAAGAACGCGGCCTGGATCCACGGCGTGAACGGCACGAGCTGCTCGTATCCGATGTAGGCCGAGCGCCAGGCCAGCTCGGTGTCCGTGTATGCCGTCAACGAGCCCGTGAGCGCCCACGCGATGAGGAGCCACGCGAGGCCCATTACTGCGCTGAAGACGGCAACCGTGAGGGATGCAACCCGCTCGGCGACGGGGAACGGCTCGCGTCGGCGGACCCACCACCGATAGCCGACGTGGAGGCTCATCGCGAGGGCGAACGCGAGTCCGCTGGGTCGCGTGAGGGACATGACCGCGACGACGGGCAGCAGCATCCAGTAGCGCCTGCGCAGCAGCAGGTAGAGCGCCAGCGCGAGGAGGAACGCGTGCATCGACTCGGCGTACGCGACCTGCATGATGGGCGAGAGGGGCGCGAAGCAGAACAGCACCACCGAGAACAGCGCTGTGCTGCCCGGCAGCACGAGATGCATGAGCTTGTAGAACATGAGGGCGGCGCCGAGAGCGAAGCCCACCGAGACCACCACTGCGACGAAGGGGAAGTCGAGGCCCGTCACGAGCGTGAGTAACCGCACGACCGCGGGGTAGGCAGGCATGAACGCCCACGCACTCTCCGCGACGTGCCCGTCGGGGGTGAGCGGCAGCTGGGTCGGATAGCCGACGACCGAGATGATGTAGTACCAGTGGCCGTCCCACAACTTCGCGAACGCGAAGTAGTCGGGGCTCGCGCCCGTCCAGGCGTTCTTGCCCTGCGCGGCGGCGTAGGCGAGCAGGATGCTCGTCGTGACGACTCTCGACACGACGAAGATCACGAGCACCTTGGCCCACGCTGGGGTCAGGCGATATCGGACCTTGAGCGCCGTGCCTAGCCGGCGCTCAGCCATGCCCGCAGGCCGCGCTCGCACGCGAGGATCTCGGCGGTCGAGACCCGCTCGTCGTCGGCGTGCGCCTTGAGCGGGTCGCCGGGACCGTAATTGACGGCCGGGATGCCCAATGCAGAGAATCGCGCGACATCGGTCCAGCCGTACTTGGGTGTCGCGACCCCGCCCACCGCGGCGAGGAAGTCCAGGGCGAGCGGCGCATCGAGGCCCGGCCGCGCGCCCTCGGCGATGTCGGTGACCTCGACGTCGAAGCCCGCGAAGACCTCGCGCAAGTGGGCCTCCGCCTGCGCGGCGCTGAGGCTCGGGGCAAAGCGATAGTTGACGCTCACGACGGCCTCATCCGGGATGACGTTTCCCGCGACGCCGCCGCGGATGCCCACGGCGTTGAGGCCCTCACGGTAGACGAGCCCGTCCACTTCGACCTGTGCGGGCTCGTAGGCGGCGAGAATCGCGAGAACGGGCGCGGCGTCGTGGATCGCGTTGTGGCCCACCCACGACCGCGCGGAGTGCGCCCTGATGCCATGCAGGCGGATGTCCGCGCGGGCCGTGCCGTTGCATCCACCCTCGACGGTCGCACTCGTGGGCTCACCGAGTATCGCGAAGTCGCCGGTGAGCAGGTCGGGCCGGTTGCGCGCGAGGCGGCCCAAACCGTTGAGGGCGCTGTCGACCTCCTCGTGGTCGTACCAGATCCACGTGATATCCACGGGCGGCGCGGTGAGCTCGGCGGCGAGCTTGAGGGCGACGGCGACGCCGCCCTTCATGTCGGCGGTTCCGCGCCCGACGAGAAAGCCGTCCTCGACGAGCACGGGCAGGTTGGAATTGACCGGCACGGTATCGATGTGCCCGGCGATCACGACACGCTTGCCGCGGCCGAGCGCGGTGCGAGCGACGATGGAGTCGCCGTCACGCGTGAGCTCGAGGTGCGCGAATCCGGCTAGCGATGCCTCGATCGCGTCAGCAATTGCGCGTTCGTTGCCCGAGACGGACTCGATGTCACACAACTGGCGCGTGAGGTCCACGGAGCTGGCCGCGAGATCGAGCACGGGGAGAGCGTCGTTCTCAAGCACAGGGTCGGTCACGGGCATCCACCCAGTTTAAGTACTCTTGAGTCCATGACTTCGCGCGCAGCCTGGGGCTATGGCCTCGCGACCGTCGCCGGCAACGGCACCGTGCTCGACACCTGGTTCCCGAAGCCGCGCCTCGGCACCCTCCCCGAGGGCACCGACCCGCACATCGCTCCCGCGGAATTCGAGGAGCTCGTGGGCAGCGACGATCGCCGCAACGTGCGGCTCGACTTCGTCACGGTCGAGATCGATCTCGACGCGCCACCCGTTTCCACGCCCGACGCGTACTTGCGCCTGCACCTGCTGAGTCACCTGCTCGCGCGGCCGAACACGATCAACCTCGACGGCATCTTCGCGCAATTGCCCATCGTGACGTGGACGACCGCCGGGCCCGTGCATCCGGACGACTTCGATCGCTTGCGGCCCGCGCTGCAGCGAGCGGGGATCGCCGCGACCGGCATCGACAAGTTCCCGCGCCTGCTCGACTACGTCACTCCCGAGAGAGTGCGAATCGCGGATGCCTCGCGCGTGCGCCTGGGCGCGCACCTCTCCCCCGGCACGACCGTGATGCACGAGGGTTTCGTCAACTACAACGCGGGCACGCTCGGCAGCTCCATGGTGGAGGGCCGCATCTCGCAGGGTGTCGTCGTCGGCGACGGCGCCGACATCGGCGGTGGCGCATCCATCATGGGAACGCTCAGCGGAGGCGGCACCGAGCGCGTCTCCATCGGCGCGCGCGCTCTCCTCGGCGCCAACTCCGGCGTGGGAATCGCCATCGGCGACGACACCGTGGTCGAGGCGGGGCTGTATGTGACGGCGGGAACGAAGGTCATCGTCGCCGACGGGTCGCCGACCCCGCGCGCTGTCAAGGCGGTCGAGTTCAGCGGCGTGCCGGGACTGCTGTTCCGCCGCAATTCGATCACCGGTGCCGTCGAGGTGCTGCCGCGCGCGGGCAAGGGCGTCGAGCTCAATGCCGCGCTTCACGCGTAGGCTCGTTCTTGCCCTGGCGGCCGCGGCCGCCACCTTCGCTCTCGCCGCGGTCGCGGTGTCGCTGTTCGTCGCGCAGAGCCCGCGCGACAAGACGTTCGCGGGCACCTACACGTCTGACACCGACCTGCGGGTCACGAACCTCAGGGTTCCGGGCGGCCACGTCACCGTCGGTTACTCGGTCGACGTGCTGTACCTGCCCGAGGGACATGACACTTCCGCTGGGCAGGCGACGGGCATCCGGTGCGGACTCGTCGACACCAGCGGAAGGCTCGACCTTTTCGAGCCGAGCCGCACGACCGCGCAACCCGGAGATTGGGTGACGCTAGCGTTCGACGCGAACTACATCCTGCCGCAACTGACGCTCGGCCTGCGATGCTCGCCGAACAGCGACGGCGCGGTCACGGTGGTGTTCCGAGACGCCGAACTGCACGCAGTGCCGATCGACTAGCGCGCCGGCCACTCCCGCGCGGGCGCACCCGTGTACAACTGCTGCGGGCGGCCGATCTTCGTGGCGGGGTCTTCGTTCATCTCCCGCCAGTTCGCGATCCAGCCGGGAAGGCGGCCGATCGCGAAGAGCACCGTGAACATGCGCGTGGGAAAGCCCATCGCCTTGTAGATGACGCCCGTGTAGAAGTCCACGTTCGGGTAGAGCTTGCGCTCGATGAAGTAGTCGTCGGCGAGCGCGACCTGCTCGAGCTCTTTGGCGATGTCGAGCAGCGGGTCGCTCACACCGAGGTCGTCGAGCACCTCGTCGGCGCTCTCCTTGACGAGGCGCGCCCGCGGATCGAAGCTCTTGTAGACCCGGTGGCCGAAGCCCATGAGCTTGATGCCCTCTTCCTTGTTCTTGACGCGCTCCACGAATCGCTGCACGCCCTCGCCAGAGTCGCGGATCTCACCGAGCATCTTCAGAACGGCCTCGTTGGCTCCGCCGTGCAGCGGACCGTAGAGCGCATTGATGCCCGCCGAAATCGATGCGAACAGGTTGGCCTCCGTCGAGCCCACGAGTCGCACGGTCGAGGTCGAGGCGTTCTGCTCGTGGTCCTCGTGCAGGATGAGCAGCCGTTCGAGTGCCTTGCTGAGAACGGGATTGATCTCGTACGGCTCGGCCATCGTGCCGAAGTTGAGCTTGAGGAAGTTGTCGACGAAGCTCAGGGAGTTGTCGGGGTAGAGGAAGGCCTGGCCGAGCGACTTCTTGTGCGCGTATGCGGCGATGATGGGCAGCTTCGCAAGCAAGCGGATCGTCGAGATCTCCACCTGCTCGGGGTCGTGGATGTTGAGCGAGTCCTGGTAGAACGTCGACAGCGCAGAGACCGCGCTCGAGAGCACGGACATCGGGTGCGCGTTGTGCGGCAGCGCATCGAAGAACCGCCGCAGGTCTTCGTGCAGAAGCGTGTGGCGGCGCACCTTCTCGTCGAACTCGGCGAGTTCCGACGCGGTCGGAAGCTCGCCATGGATGAGGAGCCAGGCCACCTCGAGGTAGGTGGAGTTGTTCGCGATGTCCTCGATCGCGTACCCGCGGTGACGAAGGATGCCCTTGTCGCCGTCGATGAAGGTGATGGCGCTGCGGGTGGATGCGGTGTTGACGAAACCGGAGTCGAGAGTTGTGAAGCCGGTCTTCTTGGTCAACGAGGAGATGTCGATGCTGTCGTGGCCATCGGTACCACGGATGATCGGGAAGTCTGCGGTGCCACCGGGAAACTGGAGGGTGGCTTTCTCGGGCTCTGCAGCAGCGTCGGTCACCGCTACAGCTTATAAGCCGTCGATAGCCACTGTGATACTCGCTAAAGCGCTGGCGAGGTTGTTAGAGATTGTTCACAGTCAGGACCGTAGTTCCAAGCGCGCCACGGTATCCGCGATATCAGCGTCGGTCGCCGTAAGCGCCACGCGCACATGCACCGCAGGGCTGTCGCCGTAGAAAGAGCCCGGAACGACGAGGATGCCCAGCTCCGCGAACTCGGCGACGGTCTCCCACGCGTCCCGCCCGTTCGTCACCCACAGGTAGAGGCCGGCCTCGGACTCGTCGATGCGGTAGCCGGCGGCCTCGAGCGCGGGCGCGAGGCGCGCTCGGCGGGCGCGATACACCTCCCGCTGGGCGGCGACGTGCGCCTCGTCGCCGAGCGCGGCGATCATCGCGGCTTGCACGGGCCCTGGCGGAATGAGTCCCGCGTGCTTGCGCACCGCGAGCAATTCCCCGATGACGTCGCTGCATCCTGCGACGAACGCGGCACGGTAGCCGGCGAGGTTGGATTGCTTGCTGAGCGAATACACCGCGAGCACCGAGTGGCGCTTCCCCGCGATGACCCGCGGATCGAGGATCGACGGCGTCGGATCGGGACCCGACCAGTTGAGCTCGGCGTAGCACTCGTCGCTCACGATCACGGCGCCGAGTTGCCTGGCGCGATCGACGGCGGCCCTCAGCTCGTCCGTCGACAGCACGCGTCCGTCGGGGTTGCCGGGGCTGTTGACCCAGATGAGTTTCGTTCCGTCCGGCCAGTCGGCGGGGTCATCCGCTGCGATGATGCTCGCCCCGACGATTGCCGCACCGATCTCGTATGTGGGGTAGGCCACGCTGGGCCGTACGACGATGTCACCCTTGCCGAGCCCGAGCAGCATGGGCATGAGTGCGATGAGCTCCTTGGAGCCGATCGTGGGAAGCACATTCGCGACCGAGAGGTCGTCGACTCCCCTGCGCCGGGCGAACCAGTCGACGATCGCCTCGCGAAGCCTGGGCGATCCCGCCGTCTGGGGGTAGGCGTGAGCATCCGTCGCCGCCGAGAGTGCCTCGCGGATGACCGCCGGCGTCGGGTCGACGGGAGAACCCACCGAGAGGTCGATGAAGCCGTCAGGATGCGCGCGCGCCCGGTCGCCGTAGGGTTCGAGCGCGTCCCACGGAAAATCGGGGAGCGCCAGGGCTTTTCGTTGCACCAGCTCACGCGCCACTAGTGGCCCGGGCTGCCGAGAGGCTCGGCCATGACGACCGGATGGTCCTTGTGGATGACGCCGACTTTCGCAGCTCCGCCGGGCGAGCCGATGTCGTCGAAGAACTCCACGTTGGCCTTGTAGTAGTCGGCCCACTTGTCGGGCAGGTCGTCTTCGTAGTAGATCGCCTCGACGGGGCACACCGGTTCGCACGCCCCGCAGTCCACGCACTCGTCCGGGTGGATGTAGAGCATGCGGTCGCCCTCGTAGATGCAGTCGACGGGACACTCGTCGATGCAGGCGCGATCCTTCAGATCGACACAGGGCTGAGCGATGACGTACGTCACGGGAGATCGGGACCTTTCGCGGGAACTACCCCAATCTTATCGCCAGCGCGAGGGGTCACCTGCGGCCACGCGAGCACCACGACGGCGATGAGTACCGGGGCGAAAGTCCAGGAGTACCCCGCCAGGTTGGCGGGCACGAGCACCGATCCGCCGGCGGATTGCAGGGCGAGGAAGGCGGAGGCGCCGAGCAGACCGGCCGCCGCGCATGCGGCGACGAGTCGGGTTCTGAAAGCGAGCCGCAGGCCCGTGAGGAGGGCAGCCGTGACGAGGATCGCGGCAATGACGCCCCACGGCACGGTGAGCCCGGCGATCGTCGTGGAAGCCTGGTGCGCGACCGTCAGCGTTGCCCCCACGAAGGCCCCGAGCAGCACGGCGAGCGCATACGTGGCGATTCGCACACCGAGTCCGTTGTCGCGGAACGAGGCGCTCGGCGGTCGCAGGCGCGTGAACGCCTCGGGCTCGGCGATCGGCCGGGGTGCGCCCGAGGAGAGCGAGAACGTGTCGCCATCGACGACGATCTGTGTGCGGTGTGCCGCGAGCGCCGCGCGCTTGCGCTCGAGCACCCTCGTGGGATCGATGTGCAGCGATCGCAGCCCGGGTTCGCGGTCGATGACGTAGAAGGGGATCCTCAGCACATCGGCGGCCGTGCGGGTGGCCTCGTGCACGCGAACGTGGTCGGGATGCCCGTAGCCGCCGTCCGCGGCGTAGCTCACGACCACGTCGGGCTCGACGGCGATCATGACGGCCGCTATGTCGGCGGCGACCTCGCCGAGTTCGGCCGCCGTGAGCGCGCCGGGGTCGCTCGTCGCGAGAGGCCCAGCACCCTTCTCGCCCCAGCGCATTCCCGAGTCGAGATACCGGCGCGGCGGGCGGCCGGCCCACCGGGCATCCTTCTCCCCCAGGATGCGGTGGTCGGTGACGCCGAGGATGGCGAGAGCCTCGGCCAGTTCGGCTTCACGCTGCAGCGCCAGGTCTTTGGGCGAGCTCGCGAGATGCTGGAGCTCGATCGGGATGACCTCGCCCCGCTCGCCGCGCGTGCACGTGAGCACGGTCACGCCAGCGCCTGCATCGACCAGTGTTGCGATCGTCGCACCTGTGGAGATCGACTCGTCGTCGGGATGCGCGTGCACGAACAGCACCTTCTCGGGGCGCGCTTGCGCGGTCTCGCCGTCCACTTTCGCCCCCTTCGCTGCGCCCTAGACAGGATACGCACAGGTCGGTAGGTGCCCTCGGTGCTAGCTCTTCGCCGTGACGGTGTAGTTGGCGACGAAGCCCTTGTCGCCGTCTTTGGTCACGGCCACGAGCACTCCGTACTTGTCGCTCTCGAAGAGGGCCGTCGCCGCGTCCGCGGTGGTTCCGCCGATTCCCGCCTCGTTGGCTGTGAACCCGGCGCCCTCGAGCTGGGACTTGATCTGCTCGATCGCGTCGGCGCCCGAGACCTTGACCGTGACGTTCCAGACGTGGCCCTCCGCGGCCCCGATCCCGGCTCCGAAGATGATCTCGCCATCGATGAGCGGAACCTCCTCGGTCGGGTAGCCCTCGGGCAGACCCGCGCCGCCGAGGTCGACATCGCCGCCGGTCGCACCCTCGATGATGCTCTCGATCGGGTTGCCGGCGCAGCCGGAGAGGGCCGGGGCGACCGCGAGCGCGACCAGGATGGCCAGGGGCACGGTGAGGCGCTTGCGGATGGTGGTGTTCATGATCTCTCCTATCCCTTGATGACGACGACGTAGTTGGCGCTCGGGCCGCCGTCCGGAGTGTCCGTCGCGGTGAGCTGCACCTGGTACTTGTCGTTCTCGAAGACGCCGAACGAACCCTCGGGCGCGGACTGCTCGGCCACCGCTTCGAAGCCGGCCGCCTTGAGCTTCGCCGAGGCGTCCGCGAACGCCGCCTCGGTGTCATCCACCCGGATGAGCAGTGACCAGCCGGTGCCGAGATCGACGCCGAGCTCGACCTTGCCGTCGATGATCGGAATCTCCTCCGACGGGAAGCTCTCGGGCAGGCCCTCCAGCTCACCCAGGTCGACGTCGCCCGGAATCTCCGTGGTCGAGTCCTCTGCGTCGGAGCCACCTGACTGGCCCGTGCCGCCGGTACCGCCGCCGGTCGCCGTGTCGCTACCGAACGAGCATCCCGAGAGAAGAACCACGACGACGAATCCGAGGGCGAAAGCTGCGTTTCTGGCGGTGCTGCTCATAGCGTGCTCCTGTCAGTGGGTGCGGTCACAACCCTACGACGCGCGACAGGCATTCCGCGGTTGACAGCTCCGTGAGCGCTACGCGTTCTGCTTCTTGCGCTGCGAGTATGCCCGCGCCCGCGCGTTGGAGTCCAGCTCGACCTTGCGAATTCGGATGACGTCGGGCGTCACCTCGACGCATTCGTCTTCGCGCGCGAACTCGAGGCACTCCTCGAGCGTCAGCCGGCGAGACGGGGTCATGCGCTCGAACACGTCAGACGTGGACTGCCGCATGTTGGTGAGCTGCTTCTCCTTGGTGATGTTGACGTCCATGTCGTCTGCGCGCGAGTTCTCGCCGACGACCATTCCCTCGTAGACCTCCTGGGTGGGCTCGACGAAGAACGACATGCGCTCCTGAAGGGCCGTCATGGCGAACGGCGTGGCGACACCGGACCGGTCTGCGACGATCGAGCCGTTCACCCTCGTCTCGATCGAACCCGCCCACGGCTCGTATCCGTGCGAGATCGCGTTGGCAATGCCCGTTCCGCGAGTGATCGTGAGGAACTCGGTGCGGAAACCGATGAGGCCGCGCGACGGCACGATGAACTCCATACGCACCCAGCCTGTGCCGTGATTGGTCATCGTGTCCATGCGGCCCTTGCGGGCGGCCATGAGCTGCGTGATGGCGCCGAGGTGCTCCTCCGGCGAGTCGATCGTGAGGTGCTCGAACGGCTCGTGCAGTTTGCCGTCGATGTGCTTCGTGACCACTTGCGGCTTGCCGACGGTGAGCTCGTAGCCCTGGCGGCGCATCTGCTCGACGAGGATCGCGAGCGCCAGCTCGCCACGGCCCTGTACCTCCCAGGCATCCGGGCGGCCGATGTCGACGAGCTTGATCGACACGTTTCCGACGAGTTCGCGATCGAGGCGGTCCTTGACCATGCGCGCGGTGAGCTTGTGGCCCTTGACCTTGCCGATGAGCGGGCTCGTGTTGGTGCCGATCGTCATGGAGATCGCAGGGTCGTCGACCTTGATGGTCGGCAGCGGACGCACGTCGTCGGGGTCGGCGAGGGTCTCGCCGATCGTGATGTCCTCGAAGCCCGCGACGGCGACGATATCACCGGGCCCGGCCGATTCCGTCGGGAAGCGGTCGAGCGCCTTCGTGATGAGCAGTTCGGTGACGCGCACGTTGTGCACGCTTCCGTCGTGCTTGACCCACGCGACCGTCTGGCCCTTCTTGATCGTGCCGTTGAAGACGCGCAGGAGGGCGAGGCGACCGAGGAACGGTGAGGCGTCGAGGTTCGTGACGTGCGCCTGCAGCGGATGCGCATCGTCGTAGGTGGGAGCCGGGATGTGCTTGATGATCGCGTCGAACAGCGGCTCGAGGTCGTCGTTGTCGGGCAGCGACCCGTTCTCCGGCTTGTTCCAGCTCGCGGCGCCGTTTCGGCCGGAGGCGTAGACCACGGGGACGTCGAGCACGGCGTCCAGGTCGAGATCCGGGAAGTCGTCGTGCATGTCGCTCGCGAGACCGAGGAGGAGGTCCTGGCTCTCCGAGACAACCTCGTCGATGCGGGCATCCGGGCGGTCCGTCTTGTTGACGAGCAGAACGACCGGCAGCTTGGCCTCGAGGGCCTTGCGCAGTACGAAACGGGTCTGCGGAAGCGGACCCTCGCTCGCGTCGACGAGCAGCACGACGCCGTCGACCATCGACAGGCCGCGCTCGACCTCTCCACCGAAGTCGGCGTGGCCGGGGGTGTCGATGACGTTGATCGTCACAGGACCCTCGGTCGCGTGCTTGCCCTTGTACGAGATCGCCGTGTTCTTGGCGAGGATCGTGATGCCCTTCTCGCGCTCGAGGTCGTTCGAGTCCATCGCGCGCTCTTCGAGGTGCGCGTGCTCGGCGAAAGAGTTGGTCTGGCGCAGCATGGCGTCGACGAGGGTCGTCTTGCCGTGGTCGACGTGTGCGACGATCGCCACGTTGCGCAGGTCAGAGCGTGTGGCGATTGCCATGGCGTAGTTCCTTATATGTCGTGGCCCTTCGGGGCCCTAGAGTTGCGGGCCCTCCGAGGCCTTGGAGGCTGAGCGGGTCTCCCGCCGCTCACGCTGCGCGATCGGATCCGGCAGCGGCACGGCAGCGATGAGTCGCTGGGTGTAAGGGTCTTTGGGGTGTCGCAGGATCTCGTCTCTCGTGCCCTGCTCCACCAGTCTACCGCGATGCATGACCGCGATCCGGTGCGCGAGGATGTCGACGACCGCCAGGTCGTGGCTGATGAACAGGCAGGCGAACTGCAATCGCTCCTGCAGCGCCTGCAGCAGGTCGAGGAATCGGGCCTGCACAGAGACGTCGAGCGCGCTCGTGGGCTCGTCGGCGACGAGCAGTTCGGGCGTGAGCGCGAGGGCCCGCGCGATGCCGACGCGCTGTCGCTGCCCCCCGCTCAGCTCGTGCGGGTAGCGGTTGCGATAGCTCGTGGGTAGTTCGACTTGCGTGAGCAGCTCCTGCACGCGCTTGTCGAGGTCTTTGCCGCTCGCCTCCCCCGCGAGGAACAGCGGCTCGCCGATGCTCTGGCCGATCGGCATTCGGGGGTTGAGGCTCGATCCCGGGTCTTGGAAGACGATTCCCGTCTTACGGCGCAGCGGCCGCAAATCGCGCTGGTTCGCACTCGAGATGTCGTACCCGACCACCGAGAGAGTGCCCGCGGCGATGGGGAGGAGGCCCACGGATGCCCGCCCGAGCGTCGTCTTGCCCGAGCCCGACTCCCCCACGAGTCCCAGAATCTCGCCCGGGTAGATCTCGAGGTTGATGTTCTCGGCCGCGCGGAACGCGGGCACGCGCCCTCGCTTGGGGTAGTCGATCGCGACATCCTCGAATTTGAGCACCGGCGCACGGCGCTCATGGGCGTTGAGGTGTTCCTGCTCGTTGACCTGGAGCTCCGCAGTACCGAGGTGCGGCACGGCGGCGAGGAGGGACTTCGTGTAGTCCGCCTGCGGTTTGGTGAATACGTCGATGACCGTGCCGGTCTCGACCGCGAGTCCGTCTTTCATGACCATGATGTGGTCGGCCAGGTCGGCGACGACACCCATGTCGTGGGTGATGAGGATGATCGCGCTGTCGAGCCGCTTGTGGAGGCTTCGAAGCAGCTCGAGGATCTCCGCCTGCACCGTCACATCGAGCGCCGTCGTGGGCTCATCGGCGATGAGCAGCACCGGGTCGCACGAGATCGACTGGGCGATCATCGCGCGCTGCCGCTGCCCGCCCGACAACTGATGGGGGAACTTGTGGAACGAGGTCAGCGGGTCGGGCATCTCCACCTTGGTGAGCAGCTCGATCGCGCGGTCCTTGGCCTCGACGGGCGTGAGGTCGAAGTGCGACCGCAGCGCCTCCATGATCTGGAATCCGATCGTGTACACCGGGTTGAGGGCCGTCATCGGTTCCTGGAAGATCACGGCGATCTGGTTGCCGCGCACCTGGCGCAGTTCCTTCTCGGGGATGCCCCGAAGCTCCCGGCCGAGCAGCTGGATCGAGCCAGTCACCTTCGCGTTCGGCGGCAGGAGGCCGAGCAGCGCCATCGAGCTCGAGCTCTTGCCCGACCCCGATTCGCCGACGATCGCGAGCACCTCGCCGCGCTTGACCTCGTAGTTGAGGCCGATCGCTGCCGGGTAGAAGACGCCGTCCACCCAGAAATCGACGCCGAGGTCCTTGACCTCGAGCACTGTTTCGGACGTGAGGGTTGCAGAAGTCACTGGATTCCCTTCCCTGCTGTGTTGAGTCGAGAATCTGCGAAGCTGGGCGTATGCGTTTCGCGCCAACCAGCTTCCGCCCGGCATTCGGTCGAGTTCTGAGCATCGTCATGGCGCTCATCGCGCTCAGCGGGCTCATCAGTTTTGTTGTCGTCGGCGACATCGCCGGCCTCCTGCGCTACGGCTGGGGCCTTCTGCTGCTCGCCGTCGTGACGTTCGCGCTGTTCTGGCTGCCCAGTCTCGACGTCGCCGAGCACGAGGTGACCGTGCGCAACGTCTTCAGCACCGTTCACGTGCCATGGCCGGCAATCCAGCGCATCGACACGAAGTACGCGCTCACCCTCTACACGCCGCGGGGCAAGGTCTCGGCGTGGGCGAGCCCAGCCCCCAGCCGCTACGCGTCCCAGGTCTCCAGAACACAGGATGCCCGGCTCGCGGCGAGCGCCGCCGGTGCCGATCCCCGCCCCGGTGACCTGCTCGACACGACGAGCGGCGCCGCGGCCTTCGTGATCCGCCGCCATTGGGATGACCTGCGCGAGGACGGCTACCTGGACGCGCCCGTCGTCGAAGAAGGAATGCTGCGCCGCGACATCCATTGGGTGACGATCGCGGTGCTGGGCGCGCTCACCCTCGCGACGGCGCTCGGCCTGTTCCTGTAGCCGCATCATGAGTCCCGCTTGGGCGCTGGACGGTCTTCGTCTCGCGGCTTGTCGGAGTAGAAGCCGCGCGCGCCGGTACCGCCGCCCTGGAAGCCCGCACCGCGCGCCGACACCTCGACCGACGCGCGATCCAGGTCACCGCCATCGGCCGGCACGGTAGGCGGCTTTCCGCCTGCGTTCGCTCGACGCGCCTTGGCGAGGTTGCGATCGGTGGGCATCCGGCGCTGGCGCGGGTCGAACGCGTCACGCAAGCCGTCGCCGATGAAGTTGATGCACAGGGCGATCGAGATGATGAACACGCCCGGCCACCAGAACAGCCACGGTCGTGTCGCGAAAGCGACCTGGTTCTCGCTGATGATCTTGCCGAGCGAGGTGTCAGGCGCCTTCACGCCGTAGCCGAGGAAGCTCAGACCAGTCTCGATGAGGATCGCCGCCGCCATGAGCAGGGTCGCATTGACGATGATGACGCCGATCGCATTCGGCAGGATGTGGCGGAAGATGATGCGACGATCCCGCGCGCCCGCGACCCGGGCCGCATCCACGAACTCCCGCTCGCGCAGGCTCAAGAACTCACCGCGCACCAATCGGGCCATGCCGGTCCAGAGCACGAGGCCGAGGATTACGGCGAGCACGGGAGCGCCCGCGATACCGAATCGGCGGCCGAGCACGGCGCCGATGACGATGACGGGGATCGTGATGATGATGTCGGTGAAGCGCATGAGCACCGAGTCGGTCCAGCCCCGGTAGTAACCCGAGATGGCGCCGACGACCGTGCCGATCATCGTCGCGATCGCACCGACGATGACCATGATCATGAGCGACTGCTGAGTTCCGCGCATGACGACCGCGAAGATGTCCCGCCCGACCTCGTCCTGGCCGAACGGGTGGTTGCCGACGGCAAACGGGAACAGGCTGAGCGTCGGCCGCCCACCGTTCTCGATGTCGACCGCGACGTTCCACGTGTACTGCCACCAACCGCCGGTCTTCCAGCTTCCGAACTGGAAGCCCACCGAGCTGAAGGCGAGAACCACGATGAAGGTGAGAGCGATCATCGCGAAGAGGGCGCCCTTGTGGCGGAAGAAGCGCTTGCGCACGATCTGGCCCTGGCTGAGACCGGCAACCTCGATGTTGGCGATCGAGTTCTCGGCGTCGGTCACGCCGAGTTCGCGGTGGCCCGGCTGCTCTACGGGGAGAGGAAGGTTACTCATCAGGACACCCGAATTCGTGGGTCGAGACCTGCGTAGACGAGGTCGGCTATCAGGTTGAAGAAGATGGCGAGGCCACCCGTGACGAGGAAGAACGCCATCACGGGGTTGGGGTCGACATGGTCGAGGCCGTTCTGGAACAACTGCCCCATGCCGGTCCAGCCGAACACGCGCTCTGTGATGACAGCACCGCCGATGATGCCGCCGATGTCGAACGCGACGATCGTGGCGATCGGGATGAGGGCGTTGCGGAACGCGTGCCGAACGACGACCGTGCGCTCCGTGAGGCCCTTGGCGCGAGCCGTGCGGATGTAGTCCTGGTTCATCACCTCGAGCAGGCTCGCCCGCGAGTACCGCGTGTAGGTGGCGAACGAGATGAGGATGAGCGCGATGGTCGGCAGCAGGAGGTGCGTGAAGAAGTCCACTCCGTGCACCCACAGCGACCCCTCGAGGCCGGGAGTCGCCGACCCGATCGTCGCGATCGGGCGACCCTTGATGCGGCCGGAGTTGGCGTACTGGCTCCAAACCAGCATGAAGCGGTCGACCGAGATGATCGCACCCACGAGGAATCCCGTGATGGCAGCAGTGCGAGCGACGGGCTTACGGTCGTTGCCCCCCATGAACCAACCGATCGCGAAGCTCACGCCGACGGTGACGACGCCGAGACCGATCCAGGTCCACAAGTCGAGCATGTAGGAGAGGCCGTACATGAAGGGGTAGTAGAGCCCGATACCGAGGGCGGCGACCGCGAGCGATGCATAGAGCGCCCGCCGCTTCTTGAGACCGGTCGAGATCGCCGTCACGCCGAAGGCGATGCCGAGGGTCGTGACGACGATTCCCACGATGCCGATGTGCGGGGTGCTGAACCAGTCGCTCGCGTCCATGTAGAACAGGATCCCCGCCGTCGCGACTGCCGCGACCGCGAAGGTGATGACGCGCTGTATGCCCTTCCTGGGGATGATCGACATCCAGATCAACCCCGATATCACCGCGAGTATCGGGATTATCCAGATCGGTATCTGTGGGCTGTCGAGGAAGTCGTTGAACCCGATCGCGATGTACTGCTTGAGAAGCACGGCGACCCAGAAGATGGGGAGCGAGAAGAACAGGAACGACAGGAACGTCACTCCGTAGTCGTAGCCGCTGTACTGCCGCAGGGCCGTCGTGATGCCGATGACGAGGCCGAGCACGATGGCGGTCAGGTTGGCGACAACGACGAGCTGGAGCGTCGAGCCAGCGGCCTGCGAGAGCAGCACCGTCACGGGTTGGTTCTGCACCGTGACGCCCAGCCAGAATCCCTTGCCGGTGATGCCGACCAAGTCGCCGAGCCAGATGAAATACCTGAGATACGGCGGAACGTCGAGATGGAGAAGTTGTGTCCTGGCCTCGATGAGCTGCTGCTTGTTCGGGGCCGTACTCGTGCGCAGGTCCTCAAGAGGGTCACCTGACAGCGCTGTCAGGATGTACATGAGGTATGTAGCGGCGAGAAGAATGAAGATGGAGGCGATGAGCCGCCTCACGACGAATGTTGCCACGAGTGGCACCTACCTAACTGCGTCTTCCAGATGGTGAGCGCTGGGGCCTTTCGGCCCCAGCGCCCTGGTTGCTTGCTGACTGTTACGTCAACTGAGCCAGTAAGCCCAGTTACTCGGTTTCAGTTACAGGCTCCCAATCCCAGATGTTCCAGAAGATGGTCGGCGCCAGCGTCGAAGGCGAGATGTTCGCGATCTTGGTCTGGTCGAATGCCGTCACCGCAGGGAACTGGAAGATGGTGACTCCATAGAAGTCATCCCACAGCAGCTTGTCGATCTGCTTCTCGATCTCGATCTGCTTGTCCACGTCGAACTCCTTACCCAGGGCGGCCGTGAGGTCGTCCATCTCCGGGTTGCTGTAGAAGTTCAGGTTGTTGATACCACCCGTGGTGTAGGTGGGAGGCGGGCCGTTGGTCACACCGAGGCTCGTCGACTGCCATCCGAAGAGGGAAGCGTCGTAAGCACCGGGGGTACCGAGAAGGCCACCCCAGTCAGGGCTGGAGCAGTCGGTGACGTTGAAGCCAGCGAGAGCACCGGACTGCTGGATCAGCAGGAACTCGTTCGCGCGACGAGGGTTCGTCGACGAGAAGAGCATGCAGACCTCGGGGTTGGCGACGCCGGCCTCGGCGAGGAGCGCCTTGGCGCCCTCGATGTCGACCTCGGCGTACGCGTCAGAGCCGTTCTCCGCGACGGACTCGTCGTAGCCCTCGGCACCGGGGAGGAAGATCTGCGAGTTACGAACCTCGGCGTCCTCCTGCAGCGGCTTGATGAGCTTGTCGACGATCTCCTGGCGAGGAATGACCTTCATGAACGCCTCACGAATGAGCGGGTTGTTGAAGTGTCCGCTCTTCGACTGGTCGAACTGGAGGTCGATATGCTCGTAGGTTCCCTCGTAGCCACCGATGACTGTCACGTCGAGGCCCGCGAGGGCTTCGGCGACGTCAGCGGTTGCCTGCGGCGAGATGACCTGGACTTCACCGTTCTGCAGGGCCTGTACTGCGGCCAGCGGGTCGGTGATGAACCGCACGGTGATCTCCTCGACGGCCGGCTGGTGGTCGCCGGTGTACTCGGTGTTCGCCGTGAGGGTCACGTACTGGTCAGCGACGAAGTCGGTGATCACGTATGGGCCGCTCGACAGAACGAGCTCGGGGTTGTCAGGCATCTCCGTGAAGTTGAAGCCCGAGTTCCAGAAGCTCGAGATCGAAGCGAGAGCCGCCTCATCCTTGTTCTCGATCGCGTCGAAGATCGCGTCCTTGGCCTCCTGGTTGTCCTCGATGCCGAGCGCGTTCTTCGCCACAACGTGGGCGGGAAGCGGTGCGGCGAGCTGGAGCTCCCAGTCGACGAACGGGTCGTCGTAGGTCATCGTGATCGACTTCTTGTCGTCGCTCACCACGGGGGTCTGGCTCACGAGGCCCAGGCCGACCGAGGGGTCGGCACCGGAGTCGAAGTAGACGACGTCCGTGGGGAAGTCATCCGTGAACTCACCGGTGTCGGGGTCGGTGAACTCCGACGCGTCGAAGTCCGGGGTGTCGAGCGCACGCGAGAGAGCCGCCCACTGCAGGAGGAGGTCAGCGGCGTCGACGGCGGTGCCGTCTGACCACTTCACGCCGTCGGCAATCGTGTACTTGACTACGAGCGGGTCTTCAGTGATGAGCTCGTACGAACCGAAGGACGTGTCCTTTACGAGGGCAGGAGTGTCGTCGTAGTAGTTGAAGCCCCCCAACGTCGCGTACGTGATGTTGTTGTTAGCGGTCGCGTTACCGAACGACGTGTTGCCGTTGTACGAGTAGAACGGCTGGTTCCAGGCCACCGACAGCGATGAACCCTCAACGATCTCCGACTGCGGTGCTGCGCAGCCCGAGAGGATGAGAGCACCTGCGGCGACACCGGCAGCAGCTGCCGCGAATCGTCTGATTCTCAATTTTCCTCCTGTGCAAGATGAGCAAACGACACGGCGAGTCCTAGCGCCGCATCGCGCTTGATAATTCACACCCTAAACGGGGGCAAACCCCCCGCAAAACTGTACGGGCAAACGTTACACAGTGGTAACGCGCGCTGGAATTAGTTGCGCCCGATGAGGCTATCTTGCGTGAAACGCGCGCCTCACGCAGGATTCTTGCGCGATTGCTACCCTAGTGATCCGATCGGGCGTGGCGGACCGCGTAGCATCGAAAGGTGACCACGGGCCCTTCGTCGATATCCTCCAAGCGTGCCCTGCTCATCTTCGATGGCGATTGTGGGTTCTGCACGACCGCCGTCGACCGCCTCCGCAAGGTGCTCCCGGTCTTTCCCGAAGCCACTCCGTGGCAGTGGCTCGAGCTCGAGAGTTACGGCCTGAGCCGGGACGACGTCAACCTCTACGCGTGGGTGGTGACGCCCGGGCACCAGTACGCCGGGCACCTCGCACTCTCCGCGCTGCTTCGGATGCAACCCGCCCCCGGATTGCGCTTTCTCGGGCACCTCATCGCCACGCCGCCAGTCTCCTGGGCAGCCGCGATCGGATACCACGTCATCGCCAGATACCGTCACCTGCTGCCCGGTGGCACGCCCGCCTGCGCTATGCCGCGATGACGGGAGCTACCACCGAGCGACCCGGTCGCCGCCGACTCGTCGTCGAGGTGCTCATCGTTCTCGGGCTCTCGCTTGGGGCATCCGCGGCCTACGCGATCGTCGCGATCGTCAACCGGCTCACCCGCACCGAAGCGCTCTCGCAGCAGACCGCGACCCTCAACGCCTCATTGAGCGACCGGCCGACGTTCGATCTCATCTATCAGCTCATGGGCATCTTCTTCGACCTCGTGCCCGTCGCGCTCGTCGCCTTCCTGCTCTGGCGGTCGGCCCGCCCCCACCTCGGCAGGCTGGGCATCGACTTCACGCGTCCGGGTCGCGACGCCGCTGCGGGACTCGGCCTCGCGCTCGTCATCGGCATCCCGGGTATCGCCCTGTATGTCGCGGGTCGCGCGCTCGGCATCACCGTCAACGTCGTTCCGACGGCGCTCGACGCCTACTGGTGGACGGTGCCCGTGCTGCTGCTGTCGGCGGTTCGGGCCGGCGTGACCGAAGAGGTCATCGTGATCGGGTACCTCTTCGAGCGCTTGCGCGACCTGGGCTGGGGCAGGTGGCAGATCATCGGCGTCAGCGCCGTGCTGCGCGGCACGTACCACCTCTACCAGGGCTTCGGCGCGTTCGTCGGCAACATCGCGATGGGGTTGCTGTTCGGCTGGCTGTACTCGCGCTACGGACGCGTGCTGCCGCTCGTGATCGCCCACTTCGTGATCGACGCGGCGATCTTCGTGGGCTACCCGTGGGCGGCCGCGACCTTCCCCGGCCTCTTCGGGGTGCCCAGCTAGTCGGCGAAAGCCTCCACCGGCGGGCAGGCGCACACGAGGTTGCGGTCGCCATAGGCGTTGTCGATGCGGCGCACCGGCGGCCAGTACTTGTGGCGGATGAGCGAGCGCAGCGGGTAGACCGCCTGCTCCCGCGAGTACGCGTGCGTCCAGTCCCCCTCGATCACGGACTGCGCGGTGTGCGGAGCACCGGTCAGCGGGTTGTCGTCGGCCGGCCAGGTGCCGGCGGCGACGGCATCCGCTTCGTCTTTGATGGCGATCATCGCGTCGATGAAGCGGTCGATCTCGACGAGGTCCTCGCTCTCGGTCGGCTCCACCATGAGCGTGCCCGAAACGGGGAACGACATCGTCGGCGCATGGAACCCGAAGTCGACGAGTCGTTTTGCCACGTCGTTGTTGTCGATGCCCGTCGCCTCTTTGAGTGGCCTGAGGTCGAGAATGCACTCGTGCGCGACGAGACCGTTGTCACCCGCGTAGAGCACCGGGTAGTGGTCGCGCAGCCGCACGGCGACGTAATTCGCGGCGAGCACGGCTGCACCCGTCGCGGCCTTGAGACCCTCGGTGCCCATCATGCGCACGTAGGCCCACGAGATCGGCAGGATGCTCGGGCTCCCGTACTTCGCTGCGCTCACGATGCGCGGGTCGGAGAAGTGCGACGTGCCGGCCGCGCCGGGAAGGAATGGCGCGAGATGCGCCTTCGCTGCGACGGGCCCCACCCCCGGACCACCCCCACCGTGCGGGATGCAGAACGTCTTGTGCAGGTTGAGGTGCGAGACGTCGCCGCCGAAGTCGCCGAAGCGCGCGTAGCCGAGCAGCGCATTGAGGTTGGCGCCGTCGACGTACACCTGCCCGCCGGCCTGGTGCACGGCGTCGCAGATGTCGCGCACGTCGTGCTCATACACCCCGTGCGTGGACGGGTAGGTGATCATGAGCGCGGCGACATCGTCACTGTGGTCGGCGATCTTGGCGCGCAGGTCGCCGAGGTCGACGTTGCCGAGCTCGTTGGTCGCTACGACCACCACCTTCATGCCCGCGAGCACCGCGGAGGCCGCGTTGGTGCCGTGCGCGCTCGACGGGATGAGGCACACGGTGCGCTGCGTGTCGCCCCGCGACAGGTGATACGCGCGGATCGCGAGGAGCCCCGCAAGTTCGCCCTGGCTGCCCGCGTTGGGCTGCAGAGAGACGGAGTCGTAACCGGTGACCTCGGCGAGCCAGCCCTCCAGCTGCTCGATGAGAGACAGGTATCCCTCGACGTCGGCCTCGGGAGCGAACGGGTGGATGCCGGCGAACTCCGGCCACGTCACCGCCTCCATCTCCGTGGCGGCGTTGAGTTTCATCGTGCACGAGCCGAGCGGGATCATGCCGCGGTCGAGCGCGTAATCCTTGTCGGCCAGGTACTTGAGGTAGCGCATCATGCTCGTCTCGGAGCGGTGCGTGTTGAAGACAGGGTGGGTGAGGTACGGGGTGTGGCGCTGCAGCTGCGCGGGAAAGCTCTCGCGCGCATCACCACCCTCGGCCGCGCCGCCGAGCGCTCTCGCGAGAGCGATCACTTCGGCAGCCGTGGTCGTCTCGTCCACGCTCACGGAGACCGTGTCCGCGTCGACGAGGTGGATGGTGACGTTCTGTTCGAGCGCGGCAGCGAGCAGCTTCTCGGCTCGGCCCGGCGCGCGCAGAGTCACCGTGTCGAAGAAGGCGTCGTGCACGAGCATCCCGGTGTCGCCCAGCAGCACCGCGAGCCGGCGCGCGTTCTCGTTCACGGCCTTCGCGATCCGCTCGAGCCCCTCCGGCCCGTGGTACACGGCGTACATCGAGGCCATGACGGCGAGCAGTACTTGCGCGGTGCAGATGTTCGATGTGGCCTTCTCACGCCGGATGTGCTGCTCGCGCGCCTGCAACGACAGGCGGTAGGCGGGGTGGCCGGCAGCATCCTGCGACACTCCCACCAGACGACCGGGAAGCTGGCGTTCGAGGCCGGCCCGCACGGCCATGTATCCCGCGTGGGGTCCGCCGAAACCCATGGGTACGCCGAATCGCTGGGACGTGCCGACGGCGACATCCGCACCGAGTTCTCCGGGCGAGGCGATGAGCGTCAGCGCGAGCAGGTCGGCCGCGACGACCGCGAGGCCGCCTTGCGCCTTGACGGCGGCGATGACGTTGGTCGGATCCCAGACCCGGCCCGACGCCCCCGGGTATTGGATGAACGCGCCGAACACGTCGATGTCGTCCGGCGGCGGATCCATGTCGTAGGCCGTCTCGTGCAGGGTGATACCCACGGCCTCCGCCCTGTTCCGCAACAGGGCCTTCGTCTGCGGAAAGGCATCCGCATCCACGAGAAAGACCTTCGAAGCCGAACCGGATGCGCGGCGCGCGAGCAGCATGCCCTCGACGACGGCCGTTCCCTCGTCGAGCATCGACGCGTTCGCCGTGGTCATTCCCGTGAGATCGGACACCATCGTCTGGAAGTTGATGAGAGCCTCGAGCCGGCCCTGCGAGATCTCGGGCTGGTACGGCGTGTAGGCGGTGTACCAGCTGGGGTTCTCGAGCACGTTGCGCTTGATGACTGCAGGAGTGATCGTGTCGTAATAGCCGAGACCGATCATCGAGCGGCGCACGGTGTTGCGGTTCGCGAAGGCCCGCAGCTCGGCGAGCGCTTCACGCTCGGTCGCGGCCGGTGGAATTGTCGAGTCACCCGATGGCGTGAAGTGGATAGCGGGGGGCACCGCCGCATCGACGAGCTCCTCGATCGAGGAGTAGCCGACTGCGGCGAGCATGGTGGCCTGGGCCGCGGCATCCGTTCCGATGTGGCGGTCTGCGAAACGCTCCTGCATCACTCCCCTGTCAGCGCCGAGTACTCGTCGAAGCTCAACAACTCGGGAAGCTCGGTGAATTCCACCTTGATGAGCCAGCCCTCACCGAAGGGGTCGCTGTTGACGAGTTCAGGAGAGGCGACGACCGCCTCGTTCGAGGCGACGACCGTGCCGTTGACCGGCGCGAACAGTTCGCCCACCGACTTCGTCGACTCGATCTCACCCACCACCTTGCCCTCGGCGACCGTCGAGCCCGCCTGGGGTAGGTCGACGAACACGATATCGCCGAGCTTCTCCGCGGCGTAGGCGGTGATGCCCACGGTGGCCACGGATCCGTCGACGAGCACCCACTCGTGCTCGCGTGTGTACTGGAGCTGCTTCGCGTCAGCCATTGGTGTTCTCCCTCTTGTAGAACGGAATAGGTACAACGGATGCCGCCACTCGCGACCCCCGCACATCGATCTGCAGCTCGGTGCCGGGCTCGCTCGAGCCGGCGTCGACATAGGCCATCGCGATCGGGTGGCCGAGCGTCGGGGACAGCGCGCCGCTCGTGATGATGCCCACCTCGGTGTCACCGGCGAACACGGGGTACCCCGCGCGACCGGCACGCTTGCCCTCGGCGACGAGTCCGACGAGCACGCGAGCGTCGTCGCCCGGGCCCCGCTCGATCGACTGCCTGCCGACGAAGTCGCCCTCCTTGGTGAGGTTGACGACGCGCCCGAGGCCCGCCTGAACCGGCTGGGTGTCGAGGCCGAGCTCGTGGCCGTAGAGCGGCATCCCTGCCTCGAGCCGAAGGGTGTCCCGGCTCGCGAGGCCCGCGGGCACGAGGCCGTAGCGCTCCCCCGCTGTGGTCAGGGCGGCCCACAGTCGCTCTGCTGAATCCGCCCCCAGGTAGAGCTCGAACCCGTCCTCACCCGTGTACCCCGTGCGGCCGATGAGCAGGGGAATGCCGTCGAAGAACGCGTCGGTGCTCCAGTAGTACTTGAGGTCGGCGAGTGGTTTGCCCAGATCGGTGATGCCGTCGGTGGCCTCAAGGATCTCGCGCGAGCGCGGACCCTGCACCGCGATGAGGGCGTACCCGTCGCTCGCGTCGGTTACGACAACGTCGAAACCGGCGGCGCGATGGGACAGCGCCTCGAATACCGCGTATCGGTTTCCCGCGTTGGCCACGACGAGGAATGAGTCGTCGCCGAAGCGATAGGCCACGAGATCGTCGATGATCCCGCCGGACGGGTCGAGCAGAAGGCTGTACTTGGCTTGAGTGATCGTCACCGCAGAGAGCTTGCCGGCGAGAGCGAAGTCGAGGAAGGCGGCGGCCGCCGGCCCTTCGACGAGGATCTCGGCCATGTGCGAGATGTCGAAGATGCCCGCCGCGGTGCGCACCGCGTGATGCTCGGCGAGATCGGAGCTGTACCGCACGGGCATGAGCCAGCCGGCGAAGTCGGTGAAACTCGCGCCCGCCTGCTCGTGCACGGCGTGCAGGGGCGAGTGCTTTACATCCGAATTCTTTAGATCATCGGCGGGACTGTCGGTCACGGAGTTCTCCTGGCGCGCGGGGCTGCGGGTGGAACTCCCCCTCTGTCATTGGCCTGAGAGTTTCGCTCGTAATGCGCCTATCGGGCACCGTGTGAGCTTTCACCGTCGGCGGGGTCGCGTGCGACCCGCTTTTCAGAGTGGCCTTCTTCGATGCGGTACGTAGACCTGAGAGATTGGCGGGGAGGCTTGCTCCTTCGGTGCCCGTCATCGTTCGACGAGCTCTCCCGCATCGTGTTTGCGGCCCGATGTTCTGTTGTGCGCCCCAGCTTACGGGATGCCCGTGGTGCGTGCGCCCGCTAAACCCCGTGCAGGTACTTGCCCTCGAGTTCGGCGAAGAAGGCATCGGCCAGGCGCACGAAGCCGTCGCGATCGATCCGGATCGAATCTCCCACGTCAAGTCCGAGCACCGTGGCCTCCGGTCGCCACGTGATCGCGCTGTCGGCGGCGACCGTCTCGCGATTGCCCATCATCGAGTTGCTGAGCACTCGCACTTCGTTGAGAGGGTTGCCGTCCTTGCCCTCCATGCCGCGCATCCGATTCGTGAAGTAGGAGTTCAGCACGATGACCATGTTGTTGAAGTACGCGTGCTCGAACTCCGGATCGACGCCCGCGAGCTTGTCGAATGCGGCGACCTGCGACGCGACTCGGGCGCGGCACGTGTCGATGTACTCACGCGAGTAGCTGTTTTCGGAGAGCATGCCGACAGGGTACATCGCCGGGGGCTGCGAGAATCGAACCATGGATGCCCGCTACTCCCGCCAGGTCGCGCTGCCGGGCTTCGGCGACGCGAGCCAGCAGCGGCTCCGTTCAGCGAGGGTGCTCGTCATCGGCGCGGGCGGACTCGGAAGCACCGTCATCCCGTCCCTCGCGGGCGCGGGCGTCGGGCAGCTCGGCATCGTTGACGACGATCGTGTGGAACTCAGCAACCTGCACCGTCAGCACATCCACGGCACGGCGGATGTCGGCTCGAGCAAGGCGCGCTCGGCGGCCGAGAGCGTGGCGGCCCTCACCCCCGACACCGAGGTGACCGTGATCGAGGAGCGCCTCACGGCCTCAAACGCGCTCGATCTGTTCGCGGGATACGACCTCGTGGTCGACGGTAGCGACAACTTCCCCACCAGGTATCTGGCGAACGACGCAGCAGCGATCAGCGGAATCCCCGTGGTCTGGGGCGCGGTGTCGCAATACGGCGGGCAGGCGGGCGTCGCCTGGGCAGACCGCGGGCCGCAGTACCGCGACCTCTTCCCCGTCCCGCCCGCGGCGGGGTCGGTGCTGTCGTGCGAGGCCGGCGGCGTGCTGCCGACGACGGTCGGCGTGATCGGCTCGCTCATGGCGACGGAGGCGATCAAGATCATCACGGGCGTCGGCACTCCCCTGATCGGGCGCGTGACGATATTCGATGCGCTCACGGGCGCGTTCCGCTCGCTCGAATACGGCAGGGACCCGCAGGGCGAGCCGATCTCGCAGCTCATCGATTACGAGACGTTCTGCGGTCTCGCTCAAGCGGTGACCCCCACCGAGCTCGCCGCGCGCGCCGACGATTTCATCCTGCTCGATGTGCGCGAACCGTGGGAGGCCGAGATCGCGAGCCTGCCGGGAGGGGTGCTCATTCCCCTCGCGTCGCTCGAGGACGCGATCGCGGGCCTCGACGCAACCAAGCCCGTCGTCGTGTACTGCCACCACGGCATCCGGTCGGCGGCCGCCCGCGACCTGCTCACGACCCGCGGCTTCGAGGCGACCCACCTCGACGGCGGCATCGATGCCTGGTCGCGACAGATCGACCCCGGACTGGCGAGGTACTGATGACGCACGTGAGCGTCGATGAGCACGCGGTACGAGTCGCGGCGCTGCTCGGCCCCGCGCTCGAGGTCGGAGCCGAGCGGGTCCCGCTGCTCAGCGCGCTCGGTCGAGTGCTCGCGAACGACGTGCTCGCTCCCGTCGACCTGCCGCTGTTCACGAACTCGCAGATGGACGGCTATGCGGTGCGTTCCGCCGACGTGGCGAACGCGCCTGTCACGCTGCCCATTGCGGGCGTGATCCCGGCGGCCGCGGGCGAGCCGCCCGCCCTTGCGCCGGGCGCGGCCGTGCGCATCATGACCGGAGCGCCGGTGCCGAAGGGGGCGGATGCGGTGATCCCGATCGAGGACACGACCGTCGACGGCGGGTCGGTCACGATCACACGCGCGCGCTCGGCTGGCGAGTATGTTCGCGAGCGCGGATCCGACGTGCGATCGGGAGCACTCCTCGTGGAGCGCGGAAGGATGCTCTCGTCTCGTCACCTCGCGGCACTCGCGGCCGCCGGGATCGGCAACGTCGACGTGCGGCAAGTGCTACGAGTTGCCGTCATCACGACGGGCTCCGAGCTCGTGCCGCCCGGCGAGGAGGCGCTGCCCGGCCAGGTGTACGACGCCAACGCGGTCGCCCTCATCGCGGCGGTACGGATGTGCGGCGCGCGCGTCGCTCTCTCGCGCCGCGTCGTCGACGACCCGGCCCAGTTGCTCGCAGCGCTGGACGAGGCGGCGAGCGCCGCTGACCTCATCCTCACGTCGGGGGGCATCTCGAAAGGCGACTTCGAGGTCGTGCGCGAGCTTCTCGAGCCGCGCGGGGCGACCGTCGTGCATCTTGCGATGCAGCCCGGCGGGCCGCAGGCGACCGCCGTGTTCGAGGGCGTGCCCGTGATCTGCTTTCCGGGCAACCCGGTGAGCACGCAGATCTCGTTCGAGGTATTCGTCGCGCCGCACCTTCGCCGGACGGCGGGGCTCGCCCCGGAACGTAGGGAGACTCGCACGCTCTCCAGCGGTGTGCACTCCATTGCGGGCAGACGGCAGTTCTTGCGCGGCACTCTCGTGGGTGACGCGCACGTCGAGGTGTCGTCTGGCCCCGGATCCCACCTCGTGGCGGGGCTCGCGGCATCCGACGCCCTCATCGTCGTGCCGGAAGACGTGACAGGGCTCGAGCCCGGCGATCCTGTGGAAGTGTGGCACTTGTGAGCGAACTCTCCCACCTCGACGCCGACGGCCGCGCGCGCATGGTCGACGTCGGTGACAAGGCCCTCACGAAGCGCAGCGCGACCGCCCGCGGGCGCTTCACGAGCACGTCAGAAGTGATCGACCTCGTGCGCGCCGACGGCCTGCCCAAAGCGGACGTGCTCGCGACCGCGCGCATCGCCGGTATCTCCGCGGCCAAGCGCACGAGTGAACTCATCCCGCTGTGCCACCAACTCGCGCTCAGCGCGGTGACCGTCGACTTCGAGCTGCAGCACGACTCGATCGAGATCACGGCCACGGCGAAGACGACCGGCAAGACGGGCGTCGAGATGGAGGCGCTCACCGCCGTCGCGATCGCGGGGCTCACGCTGCACGACATGACCAAGGCCGTCGACCCGCACTCGGTGCTCGGCGAGATCCGGCTCGTCGAGAAGACCGGCGGCAAGACCCGGCGTCCGGTGCGCGACTCGACGGCCGCCGTGGTCGTCGCCTCCACGGCGGGTGCCGCGGGCGAGCGGGAAGACACGACGGGCCCCGTGATCGCCGAGTGGCTCGAGGCACGGGGCTACGCGGTGGACGCGGTAACGATCGTCGCGGACTCGGACGTCGCGGCAGAGCTCAAGCGCGTCGTCGGTACCGCGCCGGCCGTCGTCATCACGACGGGCGGCACAGGCATGAGCCCGACGGACGTCACCCCTGAGGCAACCCGACCGCTGCTCGACCGGGAGCTCACCGGAGTCGCCGAGGCGATCCGCGCTCGCGGACTCACCCACACGCCGAAGGCCGCTCTCAGCCGCGGGCTCGCCGGCACCGCGAGCGGCACGGTCATCGTTAACCTGCCGGGGGCGGCAGGCGGAGTCACCGACGGCCTCGCCGTGCTCGATGAGCTGCTGGAGCACCTCGTCGCCCAGGTCGCCGGCGGCGGGTCCCACTAGCGATGCACGTTCTCAGCGTCATCTCCGAGCACCCCCTCGACGCAGCCGAGTTCGAGCGATTCGTGCTCGACGACGCGAACGGCGCCGTCGTCACCTTCCGCGGAATCGTTCGCGACCACGACGCCGGTCGTGCCGTCACGTCGCTCGACTACCGCGCGCATCCGGATGCGCAGGAGTTCCTCGCGGAATGCTGCCGTGAGGTCGCGACCGATACGGGATTGCGTGTCGCCGCCGGCCACCGCACGGGATCGCTCGTCGTCGGGGATGTCGCGCTCGTGGCATCCGTCGCCGCACCGCACCGCGCCGAGGCCTTCGCCGCCTGCGCGCAGCTCGTCGAGCTCATCAAGCAGCGCGTTCCCATCTGGAAGCGCCAACATCTCGCCGACGGGGCGACCGAATGGGTAGGACTGTAAACCATGCCGAGTGACCGGTCGCTTCGCGCGATGACCGCCGCCCATCGTTTCATGCTGCGCGCCACGCGCGGCCGCCTCGGCTGGACGGCCAACGGCATGCCCGTGCTCGAGCTCACGACGACGGGCCGCAAGTCGGGCGAGAAGCGCTCGACCATGCTCACGTCTCCCCTGCAGGTCGGCCGAAGCTACATCGTCGTCGCATCCCGCGGCGGGGACGACACGCATCCGGCGTGGTTCCTCAACCTCCGTGACGAGCCGCGCGTCGAGGTGCTGCTCGAGGGCGGCGAGAAGCACGAGCGCATCGCTCGAGTCGCGACACCCGAGGAGCGCGCCGAGCTCTGGCCGCGCGTCATCCGCGACCACCGCAACTACGCCGGCTACCAGGAGCGCACCGACCGGCAGATCCCGCTCGTGTTCCTCGACCCGCTGGACTAACCGCCCGCGAACGGCGGCAGCACGTCGACTCGTGAACCGACCGGGCGCGCGTCGTCGCGACTCACGACACCGTCGACGAGAAACGACCCGGATGCCACTACCCGTGCCATGGCATCGCCGTACCGCTCCACCAGCACCGACTTGAGCTCCCCGACCGTGGACACGACGGGCAGGTGCTCCTCCTCGCGGCCGGCGGCCTCGGCTGCCGCCGCGAAGTAGCGCACGAGCAGCTCAGCCACCGATCGCGCCCATGCTGCGCAGCGGCCGCTGGAAGTCCGGAAGCGACATGCCATGCCCGGCCTGCTTGCCCCACATGGCCGCGCGCCACCGAGTGGCGATGGCGAGATCATCCGCCCCGCTGCGCAGCAGGCCGCGCAAGTCGGTCTCGTCGTCGCCGAACAGGCAGGACCGCACCGTGCCCTCGGCGGTGATGCGCGTGCGATCGCACGCCTCGCAAAATGAGCGGGTGACGGAGGCGATGATGCCGACGGTCGCGGGGCCGCCGTCGACGAGCCACTCCTCGGCGGGCGCGGAAGGGTCGTCACGATGCGGCTGGGTGAGCGTGAATCGTTCGCCGAGCACCTCGAGAAGCTCGCTCGCATCCACCATGTTGTCGCGCGCCCACGACGCGTCGGCGTCGAGGGGCATCTGCTCGATGAAGCGCAAACGACATCCGTTGTCGAGCGACCACTCCAGCAGGTCGGCCGCACCCGCGAGCGTGTCGCGCATGAGCACCGCGTTGATCTTGAGCGGCGTGATTCCCGCGCGCTTCGCCGCCTCGATGCCGGCGAACACGGCGGGCAGCCGGTCGCGACGAGTGAGACGGGCGAAGTGATCGCGGTCGACGGTATCGAGCGAGATGTTGATGCGCGTGAGGCCGGCCGCGACGAGTTCGCCGATGCGCTTGTCGAGTCCGATGCCGTTGGTGGTCATGGAGATGCTCGCGCCGGCCGCGACCGCCGCCGACAGCTCCACGATCTCCGCGAGGTCGGAGCGCATGAGTGGTTCCCCGCCGGTGAAGCGGATGTCGGTCACCCCGAGGTCGCGCACCGCGACACCCACGAGCCGCGCGATCTCGACCGCTGTGAGCAGGTCGTCGCGGGCGAGCGCGGGCAGGCCCTCGGCCGGCATGCAGTACGTGCAGCGCAGCGAACACTTCTCCGTGACCGAGACCCGAAGGTCACGTGCGACGCGACCGAAGCGATCGACGAGACCGGGAACATCCGGCCTCCCGTCGGCGGGGGGTTGCGCTGCGGGGTCCCGCCTGATTCTCGGGATTCCGAGTTCGAGGCGCGTCATGCATCGAGCCTACGCGTCGAGCTCCTGCGTCGGCGCCTGCCCGGCCTCCACGGTACGGCGAAGGAATTCGGTGATCACGTCGAGCTGCTCGTCTCGAGTTCTTCCGCAGCGAGGCACTCAAGTAGAGCCCTGACATCGACCGGTCATGTAGGTACCCTGAAGCATGAGCATCTTCACGCGCGGCTTCTCCGGGCGCGGTCGAGACGACAACCCCGCGCTTCCCCCAGGTCAGTACCTCACCGAGGACTTTCCCGTGCTGTCCGCAGGCCCCACTCCCACCGTCGACAAAGCCGACTGGGAGTTCACGATCACGACCGAGACCGGGGAGACCCATCGCTGGAACTGGGAGCAGTTCATGGCTCTCAAGATCGACCAGGTCGACACCGACATCCACTGCGTCACCCGCTGGTCGAAACTCGGCACCTCGTGGCGCGGCGTCTCCCTCGACACCCTGTTCGCCGACGTCGAGACGAGCGCCGGGTACACGATGGCCCACTCCTACGGCGGATACACGACCAACGTCCCCCTCGACGACCTGCTCGACGGCAAAGCCTGGATCGCATTCGAGTTCGACGGCGAAGACCTCGACCCCGAGCACGGCGGCCCCGCGAGACTGCTCGTGCCGCACCTCTACTTCTGGAAGAGCGCCAAGTGGGTGCGCGGCCTCACGATGATGGAGAACGACGATCCCGGCTTCTGGGAACAGAACGGGTACCACACCTACGGCGACCCCTGGCAAGAGCAGCGGTATTGGTAGGCGCCTGGCTGGTCGGCACAGTGGCCGAGACGCGGAAGGAGACCTCCACGGGGCGCAGCATCCTTCTCGACGTGCCCGACTGGCCCGGCAACATCGCCGGCCAGCACGTCGACGTGCGGCTCACCGCACCCGACGGCTACCAAGCGACGCGCTCGTACTCGGTCGCGTCCGCGGGCGACGGCTCGCGCGTGCAGCTCGCGGTCGACAGGCTGCCCACAGGAGAGGTCTCGCCCTACCTCGTCGACGACCTCATGACGGGAGACCTGCTCGAGGTGCGCGGTCCACTGGGCGGCTGGTTCGTCTGGAAGCCGGAGCAGACCGCGCCCGTGCAGCTCATCGCCGGCGGCTCCGGCGTCGTGCCACTCGTTGCGATGCTGCGCTCGCACGGGGCATCCGGGAGTACTGCACCCATGCAACTGCTGTACTCGGTGCGCGCGCCGCACGACCGCTTCTTCGCTGACGAGCTGGAAACGCTCGGCAACGTCACGTACGCCTACACGCGAGCGGTGCCCGCCGGCTGGCCGTCCCCACCGGGTCGACTGACGAAGGATGCGCTCGCCGCCGCCACGCTGCCTGCGAGTGAGTCCCCCGCCGTGTTCGTGTGCGGCCCCACCGGTTTCGTCGAAGCAGTCGCGACCTGGCTCGTGGAGCTCGGGCACGAGCCCGGCGCCGTGAAGACGGAGAGGTTCGGCGGATGACGGAGCATCTCGACGGAAACGTTCTCGCGGGGCCGCTCTCCGAACTGTTCCGCGACGACATGACCACGGCGATCGGCCGCTGCGCGCACTGCGGCGACGTGAGTGTGCTCGCGACGGCGCTCGTTTACGACGCCGCCCCCGGCTGGTGCGTGCGCTGCCACGCCTGCGGAGACGTGCTCATGACGCTCGTGTGGGCGGGAGATCGCCTTCGCATCGACCTGCGGGGCGTGACGGCGCTCGAGGTCGGGGACTAGCGAGAGGTATTGCCCTCGCCTATGTAGGCAGCGATCGCGGCGACATCATCGAGGTCGCCGACGATCTCATAGCCATCGACTCATGGCATCAGAATTGATACCACATTGGAATTGAGTTCGGACTAGCGATCCGCTCGGGTGTGAGTGCGGCGCGGGCCGCGCGCCACCGTGAGAGCCCCGCCGAGGAGGAGCGCGCCCAGCCCAAACCACACGATCGCGGGGAGCGCCCCGCCCCCTGTCGCGGGTAGCGAGGGGTCAGCAGCAGGAGCGGGAGGCGGTGTGACCGCCGGCGTGCTCGCGGTGATCTGGAGCACGAGGCCCATGAACGGTGGGTTCCAGCCGTCGTCCACCCGAAGCACATCGACGCCGGATGCTCCGTTGTCGGTGTAATTGCCGCCGACTGCGGTGTCCCAGTACATGTTGTCGGGAGCCACGTCGGTGCCGACCGTCGGGGCTGCACCAGCGAGACTCGTGTTCAGGTAGTCGTACGGCCCCGGCGCGACGAGGGGGTTCGCGCCGCTCGTCGACGTGTTGTATGCGACCGACACGATCACGTCGTTGGGCAGCGTCACGGCGAGGGAACCCATGGCGAAGGTGGAATTGAACGACACCCCCGGCTGGCAGGCCGTGCCGTCGAACCACCGACCGGCATCCGCGCCGATGCAATTCACAGGGTCAGCTGACGGCCTGAACGGCACGTCGACGGCTTGCGTCAGAGTGGCGAGCAGCGCGCCCGGCAACGTGCCCGCGACAGTCGGATCGCCCGCGACCGCGTAGACGTTGACGGTGATCGGGTGACTGAAGGTCGCACCCGGGGTGGTCACACAGTTGCCGGTGTTCCAGGCGCCGAGCTCGCACGCCCAGTCCGTGAGACTGACCGTCACGTCTTCGAGCTGTCGGTCTGTACCGGCGAGTTGAACGTAGTGCCCGATCTCGTCGGTGGATGTTGCCTGGAAGCCCAGACTTGGCGAGGACGACGGATACGGCACGGGAATCGAATCGAAGACCACGGTGCCTGCCGCTTGCGCCGATTGGGCCAGCGGCACCTGGCTGACCACGCTGAGCCCGCTCAGCGCGAGCACGAGCACGAACCCCGTCCCCAGCCGCCGAACGTAACGTTTCGCGCCATTTGTGATCATGTCGACAACTCCCCCGAGTCCCCATGTGCCCACCGCACACACAACTCGGGCAGTCTAACCCCGCTTGGGGGTCGGAAGTCAAGGTGACTCGTCGGGCTCGCCGAGCCGGAGCGGTCGTCAGCCGGCGAGGGATGCCGCCGCGCGGCGGCGCATCGCGAGCAGGGTTGCGCCCACGAGAAGCAGCCCGGCAGATACGAGAGGCCACCAGTCGAGAGACCCTCCGGTCTCCGGGAGCAAAGCGGCCGGGGCAACCGGTGGCGTGGGCATAGCGGTGAGTTCGAGCACGACGAGTTCACCGGTGTCGCTGAGCGGCACGTAGAGGCGGTTCGCCGCATTTCCGAAAGCAACCGTATAAGGCAGGCCGCCGACCGGAACCGCGTACGACGTGGTGCCGGTCAGGGCGGGGATGACACTGATCGTGCCGTCACCCGTGTTAGCCGTGAACATCGTGGTGTCGTTGGTCGCGAACGCCACCGTCAGGGGCCCGCCACCCACAGCGATCGTGTTCTCGACGAGGCCGTTGTCCATGCTGATGACGCTCACGGTGTTGTCGCCGGAGTTCGCAACCGCCAGGTAGGTGGACGCGTTGTTGAGCGCGAGCCCTGTCGGTCCGCTGCCGACAGGAATCGCGCCATCGATCCCGCCGGCGAATGAGTAGATGACGAGGGAGGCGGCCGCGGCCGTCACGAGCACCAGGCCGTCCGCCGGGAGGGCGCCCTGGACTACCGCAATGTCGATCGGGAGGGCGAGGCCGGAAAGGATGACGCTCGGTGAGCTCAGGTCCGAGCCGAGGAACATGACGTTGCCGGCAGCCGGCTGAGTCACGAGTACCCCGATACCTTCGACGACATCGAGCATGCCCAGTCCAGCGCCAAGGTTCGCTGACGTCACGATGCTCGCGTCGACATCGGGGGCATCGGGGTCGAACGAATGGATCACGTTGTTCGACGGGTCAACGACGTAGACGATGCCTGTGGACTGGTCCACATCCAGCCAGACCGCTGTGCTGCCGAGCGGAAGTGTGACGGTATTCAGAACGGCGAGCGTGTCCCCGTCGATGATTGACACGGTTCCGGCCAGCTCGTCGCTGACGTACACCGTGCCGGTCGACTGGTCAACGGCAACGCCCGCCGGGGCGCTTCCCGCACCCAGGCTCACGCGGTCGGCGACTTCCCAGTCCCCCGGGGCGGCTGCGACTGGGCTCGCCACTCCCAGCCCCAAAGCGGACGCGAGGATGACGGTTACGAGCGCGGAGGCTCCGATGGTTCTGCTTGGCACTCGCTCACACTACTGAACGCGAGGAACTTTTAACGAATTCGACCGAGCGCGATTTGCGGACACAGATCGATGGCTAACGCCGCACCGCTGCACTGCCTAATCACGGGCCTAGCGCCTCGCGGCCATGAGGCGGTCACGCAACCGGTCGGGCAGCCGCGCGATAACGGTCGCGCCGATCTTCGCGTCTGTACCCACCCGGTAGCGGGTTCGTGGCCGCCTGGCCGTGAGCGCATGCTCGATGGCTTCGGCGACTTTCACGGGAGGCAGTCCGTTCCTCGCCGCCGCCGCCGCCATCGCCTGCGCGCCGGCGATGCGGGCGCTGTATAGGTCGGTCGCCTCGGTGAGCACCCCAGCGAGCATCCGGTCGGATGCCGCGGCGGACGTGCCCCAGATCGGTGTGGCTATCTGTCCCGGCTCGATCGCGGCGACCTGGATGCCCCACGGTGCGAGTTCCACACGAAGCGTGTCGGTGAGGGCCTCCAGAGCGAACTTCGAAGCGTGGTACGGACCGAGCATCGCACCGGCGATGAGCCCGCCGATCGATGTGACGTTCACGATCCGCCCACGAGCAAGCCTGAGGAGCGGGAGCATCGCCTGCGTGACGGCGAGTTGCCCGACCACGTTCACCTCGAGCTGGCGCCGGAACTCGTCGATCGGAACGAACTCGAGCGGCGCCGCGGCGGCCACCCCGGCGTTGTTGACCAGGCCCGAGAGCCCCGCCGCGCCGACGTGTTCCGTGATGGTTCGGGTCGCCTCCGCGATCTGCTCGGCCACCGTGACGTCGAGGATGATGGGCCTGATCCTCTCCGATCCGCTCGAGCGAAGAGCTTCCCCGTCTTGGGACTTGCGAACACCGGCGAAGACGGTGAATCCCCGTTTGTCGAGCAGCAGCGCGGTCGCACGGCCGATGCCCGTCGACGCCCCGGTCACAAGTACTGTGCCGACAAGTTCTGTGCTCATTGCCATTGCGGCCCTTTCCCCGAACGGTTCCCGGGCTCGAGCCTAGACCGGCGCCGTGCGCTTGCGGCCGTACGCGATCGCGAGCGAAGCGAGCCCGATCACGAGAGCGGAAATGCCGACGATGTAGGCGGTCACGCTCAACCAGCCGGTCTCCGGCTCGAGAAACGGATAGGGATACCAACCGGTGAGCGCACCGCGCACGAGCGTGAAGGCGAGCCACGCGAGCGGGTAGGCGACGACGACCCGCAGTGCGGTCCAGCGCAGCGCGGGGCGACCGGGCGAGACGAGCCAGTCGAGGAGGAACACGAGCGGGATCCACACGTGCATGATCTCCCCGGGCCAGGCCGTTGCAACGAATCCCTCATCCGGGATCCCGCGCAGCAAACCGTTGTAGACGCCGGCGGTGACGATCGCGTAGACGAGCACGGACATCCGCACCGCCGTGTACGGCAGGGGGTCGACCGGATGCCGAAGGGCGAGAACACCGCCGACGAGCAGCACGACGACGCCGATGATTGATGACTCGATCGTGAAGTAGCTGAAGTACTCCGCCGGGACCATGTCGTCGTTGAGCGTCTTCTCGACGATCTGGAAGGTGAGCGCCACGAACAGGAGCAACCCGGCGGCGAGGCGGGAGATGCCGACGGCGCGACGGGCGCTGGCCGAGGAAGGGGACGTCGTCGTCACGCCGCCCAGCCTAGGCGCCCGTTCCCTTAACGCCGAAGCGGCCCCGGCAGATGACCGGGGCCGCTTCGGGAATGCGACTAGCGCGCGGCGGAGCCGTCGACGTAGTCGGAGTCCTGCTGCTTCCAGGCGAAGAGGGCGCGCAGCTTCTTGCCGGTCGCCTCGATCGGGTGGGATGCGCCCTTCTCGCGCAGCGCGAGGAACTCGGGGGCACCGGCATCCTGGTCGGCGATGAAGCGCTCGGCGAACGCACCGGACTGGATGTCTTTGAGCACCGCCTGCATGTTCTCCTTCACCGAGGGGTCGATGACGCGCGGGCCCGAGACGTAGTCGCCGTACTCGGCCGTGTCGGAGACCGACCAGCGCTGCTTGGCGATGCCGCCCTCCCACATGAGGTCGACGATCAACTTGAGCTCGTGAAGTACCTCGAAGTACGCGATCTCGGGCTGGTAGCCCGCCTCGATGAGAGTCTCGAAGCCGTACTGCACGAGCTGCGAGGTTCCACCGCAGAGCACGGCCTGCTCGCCGAACAGGTCGGTCTCGGTCTCCTCCGTGAAGGTCGTCTTGATGCCGCCGGCGCGCAGGCCGCCGATCGCCTTCGCGTAGCTCCAGGTGAGGTCCCATGCGGTGCCGGTCGCATCCTGCTCGACGGCCGCGATCACGGGAACGCCCCGACCCGCCTCATACTCGCGACGCACGGTGTGGCCCGGGCCCTTCGGCGCGACCATGATGACGTCGACGCCCTCGGGCGCCTTGATGTAGCCGAAGCGGATGTTGAAGCCGTGCCCGAAGAGGATCGCATTGCCCGCCTCGAGGTTGTCTTTGATATCCGCCGCGAACAGACCCCGCTGGTGCTGGTCGGGCGCGAGGATGACGATGACGTCGGCCCACTTCGCGGCCTCAGCCGAGGGCAGCACCTCGAAGCCCGCCTCTGTTGCCTTCTGCACGCTCTTGGAGTCCGGCTTGAGGCCGATCCTGACGTCGACGCCCGAGTCGCGCAAGTTGAGCGCGTGGGCGTGGCCCTGCGACCCGTACCCGATCACGGCGACCTTCTTGCCCTGGATGATCGAGAGATCGGCGTCGTTGTCATAGAAGATTTCGGTCACTGGTTTTTCCTTTTCTTGTTTCAGTACATCTGTAGTGGTCGGTGCGGAGCTCGATACGGCCGCGGGCGGCCCACTCGTTCTGTTCAGTTCTTGAAAACTCGTTCGGTGATGCTCTTCGACCCGCGGCCGATGGCCAGCAGGCCGCTCTGCGCGATCTCCTTGATGCCGTAGGGCTCGAGCACGCGCAGGAAGGCCTCGATCTTGCCCGAGTCGCCTGTCGTCTCGATGACGAGGGCATCGGTCGCGACATCCACCACGCGCGCTCTGAAGAGGTTGACGGCCTCGAGCACTTGCGAGCGGGTCGTGTTGTCGACGCGCACCTTGATGAGCATGTGCTCACGGGTCACCGACTGCGCTGGATCGAGTTCGACGATCTTGATGACGTTGATGAGCTTGTTGAGCTGCTTGGTCACCTGCTCGAGCGGCAGCTCCTCGACATCGACCACGACGGTGATGCGCGACAGCCCGTCGATCTCGCTCTTGCCCACGGCGAGCGACTCGATGTTGAAACCCCGCCGGGCGAACAGGCCGGCGACGCGGGTCAGCAGACCCGGTTTGTCTTCGACGAGGAGTGACAGTACGTGGCTCACAGGTCTATTCCTCTTCCCACTCGGGGGCGTGATCGCGCGCGTACTGCACGCTCGAGTTTCCGACGCCCTGGGGCACCATCGGCCACACCATCGCATCCCGGCTGACGATGAAGTCGATCACGACGGGGCGGTCGTTGGTCTCGAGCGCGAGTTTGATGGCGGGGTCGATCTCCTCCTCCTTCGTCACGCGGATCGCGAGACAGCCGTAGGCCTCCGCGAGCTTGACGAAGTCGGGGATCATGCGCGTGCCCTCCCCGGTCTCGAGGTCGGTGAAGGAGTGGCGACCGTCATAGAACAGGGTCTGCCACTGGCGCACCATGCCGAGCGAGGAGTTGTTGATGATCGCGACCTTGATGGGGATGTCGTTGATCGTGCAGGTCGCGAGCTCCTGGTTGGTCATCTGGAAACAGCCATCACCGTCGATCGCCCACACGACCCGGTCGGGCTGGGCGACCTTCGCGCCCATGGCGGCGGGCACGGCGTAGCCCATCGTGCCTGCGCCGCCCGAGTTGAGCCACGCATGCGGGCGCTCGTACTTGATGAACTGCGCGGCCCACATCTGGTGCTGGCCGACTCCCGCCGCGTACACGGCCTCCGGTCCGCTCAGCTGGCCGATGCGCTCGATCACCATCTGGGGCGACAGGATGCCGTCATCCAGGTCTACGTAGCCGAGCGGGAACTGCTCGCGCAGGCTCGTGAGGCGCTCCCACCACGCGGTGTAGTCGGGGGTGTGCTTTTTCGCGGCGTCGGCGAACGCTGCCGTGAGGTCGACGATGACGTCTTTCGCGTCACCGACGATGGGAACGTCGGCCGCGCGGATCTTGCCGATTTCGGCGGGGTCGATGTCGACGTGCACGATCTTCGCGTTGGGCGCGAATTCGCTCGCCTTGCCGGTGACCCGGTCGTCGAATCGCGCGCCCAGGGAGATGATGAGGTCCGACTCCTGCAGCCCGAGCACTGCGGGAACGGAGCCGTGCATGCCGGGCATCCCGAGGTGCAGCTGGTGCGAGTCGGGGAACGCCCCACGCGCCATGAGGGTGGTGACGATGGGCGCGCCGACCGTGGTCGCGAGCTCGAGCAATTCCTTCGATGCTTCGGCCCGGATGACGCCGCCGCCGACGTAGAACACGGGGCGCTCGGCCTCGACGAGCAGCTGGGCCGCGGCCTGCACCTGCTTGCCGTGGGCCTTCACCACGGGACGGTATCCGGGCAATTCGATCTTGGGCGGCCAGATGAACGGCGCGCTCTTCTGCTGCGCGTCTTTCGTGACGTCCACGAGCACGGGACCGGGACGGCCCGTCGTCGCGATGTGGTACGCGGCGGCCAGCGTAGCGGGCACGTCTTCGGGCTTCGTGACGAGGAAGGAGTGCTTGGTGATCGGCATCGTGATGCCGACGATGTCGACCTCCTGGAACGCGTCCGTTCCCATCGAGGTGGAGAACACCTGGCCGGTGATCGCGATCATCGGCACCGAATCCATGTGCGCATCAGCGATCGCGGTCACGAGGTTGGTCGCGCCCGGTCCGCTCGTCGCGATTGCGACACCGACCCGTCCCGAGGATGCCGCATAGCCCTCGGCCGCGTGGCCGGCGCCCTGCTCGTGGCGTACGAGGATGTGGCGGATGGCCGTCGAGGCCATGAGCTCGTCGTAGAACGGCATGATCGCGCCGCCCGGGAGGCCGAAGACGTCGGTGATCCCGAGGTGCTCGAGTGAGCGCAGGATGGCGCCCGATCCGGTGAGGATCTCCGGGGTGGAGCTCTTGGGCCGCGGGCTCAGGTCCGTCGACATGGTGTGGTTCCTTAGGTAAATGGTGAACGGGCGCGGACTACCCGGTGACCGCGCCCTCCGCAGCGGAGTGCACGAGCCGTGAGTATTTCGCGAGAACGCCACGGGTGTAGCGGGGTGGAAGGGGAGCCCAGCCGTTGCGGCGAGCTTCCAGCTCTGCGGGCTCGACCAGTAGGTCAAGCGAGCGAGCTGCGATATCGACCCTTATTAGATCACCATCGCGCACGAAGGCGATGGGACCTGCGT
>JAODAV010000009.1 GCA_025463605.1 Rhodoglobus sp.
AGTCGGGCCTCACCGATCACGCCGAGGTTGCGGATCGAGATCTCTTCGATCACTGCTTCTTCACCATCACGGGCGCGGCCCCTCCTCGCCGATGGGACCACGCCAGCCGTGCACGGGAAGGTTGAACTTGTTGACGAGCCGGTCGGTGAAGGTGCCCTGCGAGAGCCGGGCGAGTCGCACGGGTACGGGCGATCGCCGTACCACGACGCGCGCGCCGCGCGGAAGGTCGTGCGTGCGGCGCCCGTCGCACCAGAGCACGCCCGTGCCCTGCGTGCGGTCGAGCACCTCGACGGCGAGGGCCGAGTCGGGGCTCACGACGATGGGGCGGGCGAACAGGGCGTGGGGGCTAAGCGGCACGAGAAGGAGGGCATCGAGGCTGGGCCACACCACCGGTCCGCCCGCCGAGAACGAGTATGCGGTCGAGCCCGTCGGCGTGGACATCACGACACCGTCGCAACCGAACGACGAGAGCGGACGCCCGTCGACCTCGATCACGACTTCGAGCATCCGTTCGCGGCTCGCCTTCTCGACAGTCGCCTCATTGAGCGCCCAGGTCTCGTACACCACTTGAGCGTCGACCTTGACGCGCACCGAGAGCGTCATGCGCTCCTCAACGAGGTAGTCGCGGGCCAGAGCGCGCGACACGGTCTCCGCGAGGTCTTCGCGCTCGCTCTCTGCGAGGAATCCGACGTGGCCGAGGTTGACGCCGAGCAGCGGCGCTGAGCATCCTCTCGCCAGCTCGGCCGCGCGCAGGATCGTGCCGTCGCCCCCGAGCACGATGACGAGTTCGAGGTCGCCGATCTGCACTGTGTCGCCCAGGAGCGCGACGGGCGAGAGGTCATGCGCGGCGGCCATGATGTGGGCATACTCGTCGGTGGAGAGCACCGGCGTCAGGCCGTCGGCGAGCAGTTGCCGGCAGACTTCGATGGCTGCGTCGAGCGATTCGGCTCTACCCGTATGGGCGACGACGAGGATATGGCGGTCGGAACTCACGATCGAAAGCTCCTCCATCGTTACGGTTCGGTATGGTCACGCCATCGCAGAGACCTGCTGCGTCCCATTCTGTCTGATTCGGGTGATCAGTAGCGGTAGGCCGTGAGAACTCTCGAACCAGACGCCCGCTGTGGAGGAAAGGACCCTACGCGAACCGTGATCGGATGCGGGAAAAGACTAGTCATTCAATTTCCCATTCTGCCGACGAGGGCGCTAACATCGCGGTGTCGAGCTTCTCGACGTGATTCATTCGAGTGTTTTTCGTTAGCGAGCGGGAGATGCAAATGGGTGTTTTGCGGTACCACAATGAGGAATTCGAGATGGACGACCGGGTTCTGGCCCACGTCCAGGTCATATTGTCGGCCAAGATGCGTCGCGGGGAGAGCTTCTTCCTCTCGTGGGAGAGCCCGCCCAAGGCAGGCGGCATTCACATGGTGTGGATGCACGAGGCCGTGCCCGTGCACATCCAGTTCTCGGCCGCCCGAACTCCGACCATCAACCGGGAGTGGATCAACCTCCTGATGAAGGACGCGACAACCGGCACCGTGCATCTTGGTGAAGAGCCGCAAATGCTCAAGGCGGTCAACGAGTAGGTGCGCGTCATTGCGCGAGCTGTGTCACCTTCGCGTTCCACTGCGTCGGGTTCGTGCCGGCGCGTGCCTCGAGCCAGATGAGGTACTCGCGGTTGCCCGCGTTGCCGGCGATCGGGCTCGGCACCACCCCAGCGGTGCCGAGCCCGAGATCCCACGCCGCCCAGAGCACGCCCATGACGGCGTCGTCGCGCAAGCCGGCTTCGCGAACAATGCCCTCACGGATGCCCGTTCGCCCGACCTCGAACTGCGGCTTGACCAGCAGCACGTAGTCGGCGTCGAGTCCCACCGTGGAGACGAGGGCCGGCAGCACGGTCGTGAGGGAGATGAAGGACAGGTCGGCGACGACCAGACCGGGCTTCTCGCCGATGCCGCTCTCGCTCGCGAGGGTCTGGGCGGTCATGAACCGCGCGTTCGAGCCCTCCACGACGGTGACGCGATCGTCGTCACGGATGCCCGGCGCGAGTTGTCCGTGACCGACATCCAGTGCGATCACCCGGTCGGCCCCGCGCTCGAGCAGCACTTGCGTGAACCCGCCCGTCGACGCCCCGACATCGAGCACGAGCCGTGCGCGGGGGTCGACCCCGAACGCGTCGAGCGCCGCGACGAGCTTGTGGGCGGCCCTGCTGACGTAGTGGTCGCTCGGCGCGACCTCGATCAGCTGGGTGTCCCCTACCTGTGCGGAAGCCTTCACGACGGGCGCGCCGTCGACGGTCACGAGTCCTTCGGCGATAAGCCTTGCCGCATGCGTGCGCGAACGGGCGAGCCCACGTTGCGCGAGCGCGGCATCCAGCCGGGAATCAGGCATGCGGTGCCGGCGAGTCCCCGCCCTCGAGTCTGGCTTGCAGTTGCTCGTGCAGTTGCGTGAACGCCGCGGCTCTCGACTCGAGTGGCTGGTCCTCGATCACGCGCAGGCGCGAGAGCAGGGCATCCGCCTCGCTCGCCGGCTCGCGGGGGGTCTCGTCACTCATGGTCACGAATATAGCTCTGCCGGAACGTCGAGCGCGTAGATGGCGGCACCTGAATTCCAGATTGCCGCGGCGCCCGCGCGCAGCAGATCGACGGCGGCGCCCGACGCGGTGACAGTCAGTACCGCGCCTTCCCGCTTCACGACCGCTTCGCCCGACCGAACGAGCACCGCGTTGCCCTCGGTGGACTCGATGATCGGCGGGTACGGCTCGTGCAGCCCCCGCAGGTCTTCGAGAATGTACTGCGGCCGTTCCAGCGGGTTCGCCGCGAGCACTTGCTTCGCCGTATCGATTCCGGTGAGCACGAGAGCCGACCGGATGCCCGCGCGGTTCGCGCCGAGGATGTCAGTGTCGAGGCGATCGCCCAGCATGAGCGCCGATGTGGAACCGAACCTCGTCATCGCCTCGTCGAAGATCGCCACCTCGGGCTTGCCCGCAACGATAGGCAATCGCCCGATCGCGGTGTGCACTGCCGCGACGAGCGTGCCATTCCCCGGGGCGGTCCCCCGCGCCTGCGGGATCGTCCAGTCGGTGTTCGTTGCAACCCACGGCAGGCTCGAGCCCTCACCCTGCAGCGTGAACGCCGCTTCGGCGAGGTGCACCCAGGCGACCTCGGGAGCGAAGCCCTGGATGACGGCGGCGGGCGAGTCGAGAGCGGATCTCGTCACCACGAACCCGGCCTTCTCGACTTCGTCGGTGAGCCCCTCTCCCCCAACCACGAGAATCGTGGAGCCTGCCGGCACGAGCCGCGCGAGCACCGCTGTGGCGGCTTGCGGCGAGGTGACGATGTCGTCTGCCGCGGCGTTCAGACCGAGTTCGCGTAAGTGGGCGGCGACGGATGCGTCGGTTCGAGAAGCGTTGTTGGTGATGTATCCGACACGGATCGACCGGTCGATCGCATTTATGCTCTCAACGGCATATGGAATCGAATCCGGCCCGCGATAGATGACGCCGTCGAGGTCGGCGAGCACCACCTGCACACCCGTCAGCGGAGTTTCGGCGCTCACCTGTCGTGCTCACCCGGCTCGTCGTTGACGGTCGGTGCATCATCCGCCTCGTCGAGATCTTCCTCGACGACCTCGATCGTGTCGTCTTCCGGGTCACTCTCGTCGAGCGCCGCAGCCGCAACATCGGCACGAGTGAACCACTCCTCGGCTTCCTCGCTTCGACCAAGTTCCTCCAGCACTACGCCGTAGGCGCCAAAGAGCGCGGGGCTATAGGAGTACGCGGTTGCGGGATCGAGTTGCGGAATCTCCAACTCGGCAAGTGCGGCGTCCGGATGCCCCAGATCCAGCCGCGCGCCCGACATCGCGATCGCGAGCTCCACTTGCACGGGCACGGGCAGTGACGCGCGGGGCACGGATCGTCCCAGTTCGAGCCCACGCTCAGGCCGGCCCAGTCCGCGCTCACTGTCGACCATCATGGGCAACTGGTCGTCGCGGCCGGTGATACGACGGTAGGTGCGCAGCTCCCGCAGTGCGAGAGCGAAGTCGCCCGTGGCATAGGCCGTGATGGCGAGGGTCTCCCGCACGACCCCGATGCGTCCGGCCCGTCGCGCGGCTGAGATCGCGTGCTGGTGGGCGAGCGCGGGGTCCGTCTCGATGAGGCGCGCGGCCATCACGAGGTGGTTGGCGACCCCTTCGGCGTTCTCTTTGCTGAGCGTTTTGAGCTCGTTGTACGCGACGCGATCGAGTTGCTTGGGCGCAACGTCATCCGGGATGACGGGGTCTTCGTGGCGGGACCTCACCGACCTGGTACCGAAGGGATCGCGATCCTCTGGCGTCTCGCGCTCACGAGCATCACGATCGCCTCGAGCAGGGCTGCCGCCTTTCGTCCACAGGCGCTTCTCGTCGCCCGGGCCACTCTTCTTCCACGGGGGTTTGCCGTCGGCGGGCGGGGTCTTGCTCCACGCGGGTTTGCCGTCAGTGGGCTTGCCGCGCGCCGGCGCGCCGTCGGTGGTCTTGCGCGCCGGTCGTCCGTCGTTGGGGCGGCCGGCACCGGGACGACCGCCCGATGGGCGACCTCCCGAGCGCGCGCCGGTAGGCCGATCGCCGTGCGGCCGCGGATCACGGCGACCCTCATTGCCTGGCGAATCACTCACGGGCTGCTCCTGTTGTTCATCGATGACGGTGCCTAATCGCACATGGTGACTTAACGCAAAGTGGCCACCCGCCACTGTTTTTCAACAGCGGGGGTGGCCACTTTACAAAGAAGTCCGGCGGTGTCCTACTCTCCCACAAGGTCCCCCTTGCAGTACCATCGGCGCAGAGAGTCTTAGCTTCCGGGTTCGGAATGTGACCGGGCGTTTCCCTCTCGCTA
>JAODAV010000036.1 GCA_025463605.1 Rhodoglobus sp.
TAAGGTACATTGAACTGAAACCGCTTAAAAAGGGGTCTTTATAAGTGTGGATAAAATAATCATAAGACCGTTCTATAGCATCAAAACGGGCATGTGGCAGGCCATCCATTGGTATAATATCAAAAACTGCTATATCATCAGGCAACAAATTGTTAAGTCTGAAGGCCAGGTCAAAGTCCCACGGTTTATCTTCATCCATGTGAAAAAAGAATTGGCTGGCATGTACTTGCGCATCTGTACGACCACAGCCTACTATGTATACAGGCTTTTTAAAAATCTGGCCCAGACAATTTTCCAAAACCTGTTGCACGCTAAGCCCATCCGGATGTTTTTGCCATCCGCTGTAGTTGGTACCCAGATAACCTATATGAAAAAAATATCGCAAATTTGGATAATCTGTAATTGAATGTAAGCGTAAACATACTGTAATATAACAAGAAAAGCCACTCGCTTGAATGGCTTTCTATGCGGCAGTTATTTTACAGTAACAATTTAAATTTGCTTAAGCGTTCCCTGTATATTTTTAAATTCTCCGCCTGGGATGGTCCAGTTTGAATATATAATCTCATTTTCATAATCCTGAACTTGAGTTACTGTAGTTCCACTTTCTTCCTTCCAGGTTACCATAAACAATTGCGGCCTTAGTTCGGTCATTTTAACGGCTACAGTTTCAGCTACGTTAACTTCACCCCCGTCTTTTTCTAAAATGGTAAATGTTAATGAGGTTGCGCTTTGAAAGTGCAATATCGCTTTTGCCATCCCAAAAGTCACTAAAAATTTATTTCCGATGATATTCATTGTTTTGATTTTTAAAGGTTACACAAACATGAGCAGGAAATAAGTAAAATCAAACGGGCATATACGACTTATTACAGGCGGATTTAAGACATTTGCTCTGAAAATCAGGCAATTGGGATGCGTTGTCTATGCTTTTGAGTTTGCTTTAAGCATTACACGGCCTTTTTTAGTTAAGGAACAAGCCGGAGATCTTTCATTTTCTTCACCCTTTGCAATATCTATAAGGTTGTAAGCTTTTAAATCTTGTAAATCGTCTTTACTTAATTTGATCGCCATCCCTTTGTCTGCAATTACTTTAAGGGCCGCAACCACATCTTCGTGTTTCATAATGTTATGTTTAGTGTTTTACTTTATAGAGACCGTATCTATTACAATTGTATATTATATTAGCTAATGGTATATTATTTGGTCTCAAAATATAGAATATAAATAAAAAAAATCCTTTAACCAAAGGCTAAAGGATTAAGGATAGCCCACATCGGACAAATATCGAACTATTTTATAGATGATTTAAGGAAGTTAGCTTTTTAGCTTATTTTAGTTTATTAAATTTTGTTGCGGTTACTCATAATTGTCAACTCTATTATCATTCGTTAAAAGTATAATCTGGCAGCTTATGAAAAACTTATTTCAGGCGATACTTTTCGTATTTCTTAGTCTTTCATTATTTAAACTGTTATCCTGCAATAGGAAGAACAATGCTCCATCAACTGACGCCATAAATGCTATCAATCTTAAACGGGGAGAAATTATTTTATGCGGCTCTCCAAACAGGAAATTGGGCCGTGTCGAATTTGAAACATCCTGTACAGGGAAGGCAAAAGAAGACTTTAACCTGGCCATTGAACTGCTCCATTCATTTGAATATGACGAAGCAGAAAAGGCGTTTGCAAAGGTGATTGACGAGCAGCCGGATTGTGCCATGGCCTATTGGGGTGTGGCAATGTGCAATAACCATCCGCTTTGGTCGCCGCCGGCTGAGGCTGAACTAAAAAAAGGAGCTAGGGCAATTGCCATTGCACAGTCCATTACACAAAAATCAAGAAGAGAATCTGAGTATATCGAAGCCATGGCATTATTTTATAAAGGTTGGGATAAAGCAGATCACCATACCCGTAGCGTTCGTTTTGAAAAAGCGATGGAAAAGATATATCGCGACAATCCGAACGATAAGGAAGCATCTGTATTTTATGCTTTGGCACTTGATGCTGCGGCAGACCCAGCGGACAAATCTTTCACTAATCAAAAAAAGGCTGGCGCTATATTAACATCCTTATACCCCGGTGAACCCGATCATCCGGGAATAGTACATTATATTATTCATACTTACGATTACCCCGAACTTGCCCTATTGGCCCTGCCTGCCGCACGAAAATATGCTTCCATCGCCCCATCTTCGGCGCATGCCCAGCATATGCCTTCGCATATTTTTACAAGACTGGGGTTATGGGACGAATGCATAAAATCAAATCTTGTTTCGGTTTCTTACGCGAAGTGCTATGCAGGCAGCGTCGGCATTCAAGGGAATTGGGACGAAGAACTTCATGGTATGGACTATCTTGTTTATGCTTATTTACAAAAAGCTGAAAATAAGCAGGCAAAAGAGCAATGCGATTATCTTAAAACTATTGATGTGGTTTACCCGGTAAATTTTAAAGATGCCTATGCTTTTGCTGCTATTCCGGCCCGCTATGTGCTCGAAAACAAGCTATGGGAAGATGCAGCCAGACTCAAAATACATCCTGTTGACTTTCCATGGCAAAAATTT
>JAODAV010000061.1 GCA_025463605.1 Rhodoglobus sp.
CCGCAGGTAAGGTCAGCGCAACGGCAACAAAAACCGCACATGCGGCCAGTACAACGCTTTTAAAGTGTTTCATGTTTATTCTCTTTCCTCACAATAGTTACTATTTAAGTATAAGCCGTATTGTACCACTAAAACCGTCCGCTGGCTATGTACGTAATCGTTGTGCTATATACACCAGGACGTAGGTCTTCACGCGAGTTAACGACATAACTAACAGTGAATTTTTTCATCAATGTAACGTTTGGTGAATATGCCACAACGTCGCCTGACACAAATTTGTATTGATTCGGAATACCATAGTCAACTGCCGGAACGGCGTTTGCGTATACCCCATTAGGATCGCTACCAACTGCTGGTGAGCTATTAGCCACCAAATTGATACCGAATTGATTAGTCCCCTGCTTGCTAACAGTAGGTGTCGAAGGTGCGTCGATAACGCTTGTGCCTGCAGCCATAGGCGTACCATTGGCGGTAATGGCAAACCCAGCAGTCGCATTGGTACCAACCATCATCTGCGACTGCGCTGTCAATGTCGAATCTGCCTTCAACTGCCCCATGTCAGTATAGTAGTTGTCATTTGACGTTGCGCAATCATTATCAACCGCCTCTGCCAGACAAAATATCAACATAGGTGGTACCTGTGTTTGAATCTCGATACCATTTACAACCTGACCTTTTACCGAACCGAAATCAATCTGCGGACCAGTTGCATCATCTGATCCATGACTGCGCAGCCGAACAGAGAACGATTGATTAGTATCAGTTGGGTTCACGATATTGTCGAATTTGTACGATGAATCACCAGATGCCATCAGTGTTGGCGTACGCGATATAACAATATGATTTGACGTTTGGGTAGATATCGAAAAGCCTGTCTCGCCTGTTTGACTACTGATGACGGCATGCGAAACATCGAGACCTGGGGGTGCGACGCACGGATGATATGGAATTGGGTCAATACAGTACTGCATATCGACTGAACCAACGATCGCAGGGCTCATGTAGCGAAATGACAGTGTGTAGAATGTCGTTGCCCCTGGGGTGCTACTGTTCATGTATAGACCACGCTGCTCAAAACGCAGAGCTTGCGCTGATACGGGTAATGCAAAAATAATTAGCGCAAAAAACAACGCCAATAACTCCTCCGACCATATGTGACGCTTGCTAAATATAAGCGCGTGAAAACGAACCAACCTGTGTTGCATACCTGTTATTGTACTAAACTATTAGCATTATGCGTAGAGGTATGTCCAAATAGCAAAACCGACCCTGTAATCGGGTCGGTTATTGCGTCGTTAACTTCGTAGTTCTGGACTAGGATTAGGCCTAGTACTGAGGGGCTGCGATGTAGTTAACTTTGGTTGTGTAGATACCAGCAGGTGTCGTTGCTGCGATGTTCGCAATATAACGTACTTTACCGGTTACGCAGTCGACAACATCCGAACCTTCAGATGCCATTGGAGTTGGAATCAGATTCGAGTTGTTATCAAATGCGAATGTCGTGTTAACCGTAGCATAGTCACTGTTGATATTTCCTGTACCACCACCGTAGTTAGTTGCAGGATCAAGTGGCTGAAGTTTTGGAGCATGCCAACTAGCGTTCGCAATTACACCATCAGTTGTCAGTCCAGATGTATCAATAGCAGCAATGTCGTTATCAGCACCATTTTCGTAGACTTTGCCGCTCGTTCGCTCTTGGGTGTAACTCACTGCATGCGTGCCACCTGTACTGTCTGATCCATTATCAAGCGCGAGACCGAATTGCTCAGAACCTTTAGTAGGTGCCGCAGCAACGCCGTCGCCACTATGAATTGCATCGATTTGGTCGCCTACGGTGTTACTAAGTGTTACACCGGCGTAGTAAACCGTTGCACCGGCACTAGAGTTGGAACTTAGGCGCCAGTACGAGTGTGTACTATACGTATGAGCTGTCTCTAGTGAGAACTCACCAGTCGCATTACCCATTTGCAGAACATTTGGCGTCGTTGTGCCAGAAGTTAGGCCTGGTACAACTGGGTCACAGACACCATGCGTACTGTTACCGTTAGCAGCGTGTAGCTGGCTTGAAGCGCCACCACTGCTGGTTAGCGTATTTGGATCAACTGTACCGACTGAAAAGTCCATGGTTTCCAAGACTTTGGTCTGAATCTCGATTGATCGGTTCATGACGTTTGCAACTGTCACACCACCGTCAATATTGTGTGAATTACCAGGTACGAAGTCTGTATTTGTCGCACTATCGTATGTATTCAACTTGACGAAGAATGCATTAGAACCTGGGTTGGTAATATAGTTAGTGTCCGTACCAAAGAATATAACTTTGATATAATCACCTGTCGCAATACCTGTTATACCGGTTGAATTGGTAAGTCTAATGTTATTGGCAACACCAGTTGATGTATCGTTACCGACAGTTCCGGCAGAGCCACCAATTGTTTGTTTTACATTAGCATCCATTGACCAGCCAGTGCTTTCTGACCAGTTATCACCAAGGTTAACCTTGTGGAGGACAATGAAATTACCTTCGGTGTTATTTCGATTTGGAACGTTTGCAGCGCTGCTTGGCTGACCAGTCGCAGCATCAAACTTTGAACTAAAGGTTGTTACTTGTGCTGGCGCACCGCCAGATGTACCAGTCTTTACTTCAAGGTCGCTAGTCTTGTGACCAGCAGCAATAGCAGCGGCATTTGTTTCGCGTGTGTGCAGACCTGCACCGCCAGTTGTGTCGATAGCATTGTCGCCAGGACCCATACAATCACCCGCAGATGTCGTACAGTACTGGAATGTCATTCCTTTTATTGACGTTGTTGAACTAACCCGAAAGGCAAATGTATTGCCCGTTTGTCGACCGTTCGCACCGCTGTTTGGCGGAGCATATGTACTGTTACCAGAACCGTCAGTGTATGACCAGCCTGGTGAGCCGCTTGAAAGCGTCAAACTACGCTCCGTCAGGGGATTTAGCGCGTCTGCGTATGCAGGTATCGCGGGGATGATTGCAGCCACCAAAACGGCGACAGCAGTACCCAGCGAAGATGCACGCTTAGCGATTGATTTGAGTGTATACATACTCATGTATCTCCAGTTATGTTTATTTTTGTTCCTTTTTACAAGGTGTACAGGCGGATTTTAGCACGAGTTGTATCATAAGCGCAATAGAGTTTTCCACAACGATTACGATTTCACGATTTTTAATGCTGGTATACTATGAACAAATCATGAATCATTACATCCAATCTGCAAATACCTATGTCACCGACCACAAAAAGCAGTTCACGCTTGGCGCAATCATTACCACCGTTGTTGTCGTTGTTGTAATCCTTGTCGCACTTTTCATATATAACGACCCTTCATCAAAAATCGTATACAAACCTGCCAAAGCTTGCGATTTACTGACTCCTACCAAAGCCCAAGCACTGCTAGGTGATAAGGTGATCGGCCTTGATTCCAAAGCACCTGTCATCACTGATAACGTTGCGACAAGTAAATGTAGTTACACCGACAGTAACACCGATGTTAATAATCTGATCGTCGCAGCAATAGCTGTTCGTACTGGCATCAATGATGCAGGCATCAAACAGAACAAAAATGAATTTAATGCGAACAAACCAAGTGATAACATCGAAGCGGTGAAAGACATAGGCGACACTGCGTATTTTGACCATTCAACAGGTCAGCTGAATATCCTCAAAGGTCATGATTGGATCATCCTGAGTTACGGAGTCGGAGCGACACCTGAAGCAAACACATCTGATAAAGCATTTGAACTTGCGCACATGGTTCTTGACTGATTCTAAAAACTAATACGCTGGCACGACGAGTGCTTCGTACTCGCCTTCGTAATGACCAGCTGGTGTAGCGTTGGAAATGTTCACAACAAAACTAATCGTATAGTCGGTTCGTCCAGAATTGGCAATGCCGCGAGCGATGACACCTTCGCTGATGTATTTGAATAGATTTGGCGTATTATACCCAGATTCACCCTGACCAAATGTTATGACATCGCCGGGCACCTGTTGTGGCACAGCGCCGACATTTGGCGTCGAATTGTCTGCGACATTGATTGCAAATTGCTCGGTACCAGCACTCGATGCAGCTGGCGTCGACGGACTAGCAAGAGTGTGACCTGCAAACTTTGGCGGATCACCAACAATTTGTAATGTGTAGCCGCCACCTAGGTAGTTACGGATTCGCACTGTCGTCGTTTTGGTTGCTGTCGTTTCGGCGCTCAAAACGCCAAGGTTTGACACGCCCGGATCGATGATTACTTCTAAACGAGGATCGCTATCGGTTATCGGACCAAAGGTCGCCGTACCGCCACTTGTCGTATTGGTATTGCCAGCCGTCGTGTCGCCTATCGATGCTTTGGCACAGTACTGTGCGGAACACTGTTGCACGGACGAACCAGAATTGAACTGCGTTTCTGATACCTGGTATGTATTCGAAGTCGAGGTCGTGGCATACGCTGTGCCGACACCAAAAGTAGCAATAAATATTGCTAGCATCAGTAATCTTGAGTATCTCCACAGTCCCATTTTTCGCATAAGCTTTATGCTGTATTATCAGCTATAGTCACACTAGCGTCAAGCTGGTAAGTATAGTAAACTACAGCCAAGCATAACCATAAAAAATACACGACTATGGAACCAGATAAAAATACTCCACCGGCCACCGAAGGCCAACCGTCAAATGAAACACCGCAAGCTCCGGCTGATGCGCTGAGTCGTACGCCTGACGATCTGGAAAATGAACAGGCTGAACAAAAAGCTGCCAATCCTGACGCAAACAAAACCATCGATCCAACTGCCAAAAAAGTTTCGCCAATCAAAAAGCTGTTTCGCAAAATAAATGTCTACCTACTAATATTTATATTGCTGGTTGTCATAGCTGCCGTTGTCGTGGCGGTTAATTACCTGAACAGCACCAAAGCCCCGGTCGAACCAAATATCGCAACCCAATCACTCAACACTGACGCGCTGAAACAACTGGCTAATACTGACGCGACTGTCGGAGATGCGTCTAAAACACTGACCATCCAGGGCAACGCCATCATCACAGGACAGACGTTGATGCGTGGTAATTTGAACGTCGCTGGTAATTTCCAGACCGGTGGCAGCATCACGGCACCAAACCTTACGATTTCTGGTACGTCTAATCTAGGCACGGCCCAGATTAATAGCCTGCAAGTTGCGACAAATGTTGCTATCCAGGGCAGTACCACCCTCAAAGATTTGAGCGTTGCTGGTACATCGACATTTAGCGGCGCTATGACTGCATCGCAAATTACCGTATCAAAACTGATTCTGAGCGGTAGCGGTACATTACAGTTACCTAACCACCTCAGTTTTACTGGTCCATCCCCAGGACGGTCATTTATCGGATCTGGCATATTGGGTAATGGTGGTACCGTATCACTAAGCGGATCAGACACTTCGGGAACCATCAATATGAGTTCAGGGAATAGCCCTAACGGATCAGGCTGTATTGTGCGCATTAACTTCCAGCAAGTATTTACAACTCAACCACGCGTCATTATTAGCCCTGTCGGCAGCGCTGCCGGAGGAATGGAATACTACGTCGATCGTAATACCACTGGATTTAGCCTGTGTACCAATACCGCACCAACCGCCAACAAAACTTTTGCATTTGATTATTTCGTCGCTGGATAAAACACATCAATACTGCTGTTATCCTCGAACGTGATCCGATGATAACAGTGAAGAATCTGATCGTTATACGTCGACGAATACGGAAACTTTGTCTGATTTGACGTGCATCAGGGCACGGTTTACTTTGATGTCCTTGCTGCCATCGAGTGTCTGGACAGTGATCACACCCGGTACGAGCATACATAAAAAGTTATGGTGATGTGGCAGGATATCAAACGGTCCAGTTGCATTCACTGCGCTTAAACTGCGGGCTTCTCCTTCGAAATAGACCTGGAACGGCGCGTAGATTTTGACCGCCATGGTTGGTTTGCCATTACTAGTCGCCACTTTTTCGGTCTCGGTTATATCTGTCGCTGCTGTTTGTGATTCGTCATCAGCCATTATTTTTCCTCTTTGGCAGGCACTGGCTTTTCATCGGCAGGTTTTGCTTCACTAGGTTGTTCAGCGGGGTTTGTATCAACAGGTTTTGTGCCTGATGCTGCTTCGTCTGGTTTTACATCGTCCTCTTTGCCTTTGCCAATGATTTCCTCGACACCATCAAGTGTTAGTTCGCGGGTCATGTGCTCGCCGGGCACGCCGGTGACTTTTTCCATCACATTAAAGCGTTGTTTAAAGAATTCGATCAATGCTTTGGCTTTGTTGTAGTCATCGCGGTCTTCGGATGACAATTCAGATTCACCGATGATGGCGATGATGCCTTTTAACGATTCGTATTTTTGCAAAATCGCCGTTGCACGCGTGGCGAGGTCATAGTGCCGTTGACCGACAACTTCCGGTGTCAGCAGGCTGGATTTGGACGCCAGGATATCAACTGCTGGACGGATACCCTGCGCAGCGACGGCACGCGATAGCACAATTGTGCTGTCGAGTTCGTGCTGAATCATTTGCACGGCTGGGTCGGACAGGTCATCAGCCGGCACATAAATTGTTTGCAGTGCGGTAATCGAACCATTCACATTGGTTGCCAAACGGTCCTGGAACGTTTTGACGTCTGAAAACACTGTCGGTTGGTAACCACCCTCGGCGGGAGTCTGGTCAATGATGGTCGAGACTTCGTTTTTGGCCTGAATATAGCGATACATATTGTCGGCAAACAGCAGCACGTCCTTTTTTTGATCGTCGCGGAAATACTCGGCGAGCGTAATCGCGCTCAGACCAATCAAACTACGCTGCACAGGATTTTCGTTCATCTGACCAAAGAACATGGCCGTTGTTTTCAGCAGTTCGTTATCACCCAAAGTTTTGTAGAGTTCGTGACCCTCGCGAATGCGCTCACCGATACCGGCGAATATTGACAGTGCGCCGGATCCAGTCGCGACGTTATTGATAATTTCCATCGTCAGGACCGTCTTGCCCACACCAGCACCACCGACAATACCAATTTTGCGACCTTTGACGAACGGAGTAAAGAAATCGAGAACTTTCATTCCTGTTTCAAGCACGTCGTCGGGGCGATTTTCCAGGCTTGACTCTTGGAAAGCTGGCGAGAAAATCGGGCGCTTGATCATTTTATCCAGTACCGCTTGGTCGAGCTGTGGTTTGCCATCGATTGGACGCCCCATGGCGTCCCAGACGCGGCCAACCATTTCATCACCGACAGGAATCTCGAGACTGTGACCGCTCCTGGTCACCGACTCACCCTTTTGGATGCTGTAATCACCACCGATATTCAAACACACAGCCATATCGCCGTGTTCCAAACTACTAACCAGCAGCGGTGACTTTTTCTCGTTGTCGATATATAGCATTTCGTTAAGGTCTGGCATGCCTTCATCGAACTGAACCTTTATAACAAGTCCTTTCAAAGTACGAACGATGCCTTTTTTGTAGATAGTTTCAGTTTTTTCGGCCATTATTGTGCTCCTCCGGCTCGTAATTTTTTCAGACCCGCCATTGATTCCTTCAGCCTGGTGTCGACCTGGCTACGTTTGGCACGGTTGTATTCCATATGTAGGCTAGCAGCATTTGCAATAGAGCGTTCCTTGGCAGCAGACATAGCCTTGAAACGACTGGCAACCTGGGCTAAACGGCTATCATAAATAAACTGCGAGATTGTCAGACGCAGGATCGAGTTCTCTAGGTATGCTGCAACGGCATATGAATTTGGCTCGAAAATATATGTCTTTTCCGTCACCATATCGTCACTGACGGTCGCCATATCAGCCACACGACCCTTGCTCGATACAACTTCACTCAGGTCGACGTCTTTAATTTCCTGCTGAGATAGCGAGATATAATTCTGATAGTAGATACGGCTTTTAGCGTATTTTCTGGTGATATCCATCAGCGGGTCGACATTGACATAATCATGCTCGGGCAAATCGAAATAATAGGTATAGTCGACATGTGCTTGTTTGAGTTTGGTCGTGCCATGATGCCCGATTACCAGCACATCGTTTTTGTTCTCGTCGTAGTGTTCCATGAATTTACGAATCAGGCGATTGTCGATGTCGCCGCTCAGACCGCCCTTGGCAGTAATCAAAATCAGTAATTCTTTATCGAGTGGTGTTTCATCGATTGAACGGCCGTAGTTGAACATGACATCAACACGAATTTGTTTATAAATATTCCAAACCTCATCGAAAAACTGGTTGCTAATGAGCACCTTGTTCTTGGTTTTGGCAATCTGCATACTACTGATGCTTTCGAGCGCCGAGGTCAGACTTACAACAGAACGTGCCCCTGCCTCTTGGGCTTTGATTTCAAGCGGACGCCTCATGAAGAGTACCTCAAAATGCTGTATTTTATTCGATTATTTATCATTTCTGTACCGATCTTGCGATAGCATCTTCGACGCTAATGACAGCCTTCTCAGTAATTTGTTTATCCTTGATGTCGCTTGCGCTGTCTCCGGTGGGTCTTGTGGCTGCTTCGGCGGCGGCTGCTTCATCTGCCTGACGCTTCTTCTCTTCTTCAGCTTTGGCGGCTTTTTCGATGGCCGCCTTTTTCACTTCGTCAATCGTCATGACTTCTGCCTTCAGCGCCGCTTCAAGTTCGTCGTAATTACCCTTCATGTCTTTGTCTTCCTGGAGTTTCGGCGCATAGTCGCGCACTTTTTGCTTTAGCAGTTCGACATTGATAATTTCTTCGGGTTTGCTGCCTAATACGATGCCCATAATGAATTGTTGTTCGGCAAAACTATAAATTTCGCCAATACCCTGATTCATCAGTTTAAATAGCACTTTACCCTTATCATAATCGGCCTGAGCACTAGGACTTAGATCAGTACCAAAGTGTGCGTATTCCTCGGCCGTTCGATAACCAGCGAGCGTCAGGTTCAGTTTATCGGCAAAGCCTTTTTGTCGCTTGTTCTGACCAACACCACCAACGCGCGTCACCGACAGAGCAGTACTGACCGCTGGGCGCATCGTGTCTTTGAAAATTTGGCCATCCAAGATCCATTGTCCATCCGTAATCGACATAATATTGGTTGGTAGATAGGCCGTGATGTCACCGCCTGGTGCGTAGACAATTGGAACGAGGGTTTGGCTAGCATGATTTGATTCGGTTTTGCCACCTCGTTCTAATAGACTCGAGTGCGTATAGAACATGTCACCAGGATATGAGTCACGACCCGGCGAGACGCCTGCGATCAGCGAGATTTCGCGGTACGCCTGGGCATGCGCAGTCAGGTCGTCGTAAATCACTAACGTATCCATATTTAACTGGTGCCAAAAATATTCGCCATGCGCTGCGCCGACATAGGGTACCAAATAACTGAGGATTAATGATTCAAACGAGTTACTCACAACAACGACAGCTTTTTTCAGGGCATCGTTCTTTTCCAGACTGCTGACGAGTTCGGCCACGTCGTGGTTACGTTTGGCAATCAGTACGTAGATAACGGTAATGTCGGTATTTTTCTGGTTGATTGCCACCGACGCCGCAAGTGCCGTCTTGCCTACCTTGCTATCGCCAAGCATCGCCATGCGCTGCCCGCGCGCCAACGAATATTCAAGGTCGAGGATCGTCACACCTGTTTCGACTGGCGTATCGAGTAGTTCACGTTCATAAAGCATCGGGGCAGCATGGAACACATCCCATTCCTGGTCGGCGACGATTTCACCTTTGCCGTCGATTGGTTCGCCGAATACGTTGACGACGCGGCCGATGAAATTTTTGCCAACAGGGATCATAATATCTCGGGCTTCGATCACGCATACCGCACCAATTTGTAACGGTGAAGGATCCAGCTTCATCACGACGACGTGGTCTTCGAGCACTTGGTGGACGTAGCCACGCGTATCGTCCTCAAATCGTACCGTCGCATGGACGTTGGTTGGCTGCAATCCCCTGATACTTACCATAAATGAATCGATACCAACGATTTCACCAACCGGATTACCGGCTGCAACAAGTTTTTCGTAGAATTTAGCTCCGGACACGAACAGCCTCCAGTTCTTTGATCAGCACATCATGACTGCCAGCCAGCGCTGCACGCAGACTGAGGTCGTGAACATGATTCGGCGTTCGCAAATACACACCTGCGACTAGTGCCGGTTGCAGCCCGACAGCGATAACTGCCTGTGGATGGACGGACTGCCGAAGCCACGCGACGATTTGCTGCAGACTTTCACGGTCAGCTGTCACGGCAAATGTCATATGGATGATTGGCACCTTTTCCTTGAGCTTTCGAAGCTGCTTGATCATTTCGGCTCGCGACTGGCCGTTGTCCAAACCGAGTTTGTTTTGGGTCAAAAATTCCTCGAAAACTTCGGAAAGCACAGGCATCGTTTGCTGCGCCGCACCGCTTTTGACACGAACTGCCGCTTCCGTCAGTTTGTTGTCGATCTGCTCGGCTTCGGTAACCATTCGCGACACATCAACCTTGCTGACCATAGTGGAGGGCAAAATATAATCGGTATACATTTTTGCAGCTGTTTCGTTCATAACTTCATATCATCCACGATTGCTTGTTTGTTGGCTTCCATTTGTTTGATGATTGATGGTAGTTGAGATTTCAAATCATACTGATCACCGAGCGCGCCCAACAGATAGTGTTCAATGATCTGTGCCATGTTCTGTTCAAACACATCGACAAGCATTTTCTCTTGAGAGGCGACACTTGCCTGCATCGCTTGTAGCATTTGCTGACTCTGTTGTTGCAAAACTTGAACAGTCTGGGTCAGTGATTGCAGCGCCGCATCCTGGGCAGCCGTCGTCGCGGTGATACGCGCCATGTTTTTGTTGAATACACCCGTCAGCATCACTTCTTGGTTCGAAATACTTTTTTGCAACGTCGAACTGAGTTGCTGATGCTGCTCCTGCAATGCCTGTGCTTTTTGGTTCAGTGACTGTAGCCCTGCGTCCTGTGCTTCTTTCATCGCTTTGCCGTACTCGACAAACTGTGTTTCTATCTGTTCAGAAATTTTCGTACTAATCTGCGCGACGGTGGCATCGAGCTGCGTGGTAATGTGCTCTTTTAGTTCAGTATCAACGCCGCTAACAGTAGCGTCTAAATCCTTTTTGAATAGCGTTGCGTTATCATCGATAACCTTTTCGAAATACTCACGAC
>JAODAV010000023.1 GCA_025463605.1 Rhodoglobus sp.
GCGCGCATCCACCCGGCCAGGCTCGTTCGCGGGCTTGCCAGGGCGCTCGAGAAGCGCGGCGTGACCATCTACGAGCAGACCGAAGTGCTCGACTATTCGCCGCACGCGGTCGTGACGACGCGTGGCACTGTGCGCTGCGAGAACGTCGTCGTCGCGACCGAGGGTTATGGCGCGACCCTCCGTGCCACGAGGCGCCGTGTGCTCCCGCTCTACTCCCTCATGATCGCGACGGAGCCGCTTCCGGATGCCACGTGGGACGAGATCGGCATCCGGCACGGGCAGACCTTCACTGACTTCCGCCACCTCCTGGTCTACGGACAGCGCACCGCTGACAACCGCTTCGCGTTCGGCGGACGGGGTGCTCGCTACCACTGGGGCAGCGCGATCAGGCCGGAGTATGACCGGGTGCCCGGGGTGTTCGACCACCTCCGCCGCGTGCTCGGCGAACTGTTCCCCGCGATCGGCGACGTCGCCGTCACCCACCGCTGGGGCGGACCGCTCGGCGTGCCACGGGACTGGCACGCCACCGCGAGTTATGACGCGACGACGGGGCTCGCCTGGGCCGGCGGCTACGTCGGCGACGGCCTGAGCACCACCAACCTCGCGGGTCGCACGCTCGCCGACCTCATGACCAACACGGATTCCGAGATCGTGCGGCTGCCATGGGTGAACCACCGTTCACCCGCCTGGGAGCCCGAGCCGCTGCGCTTCCTGGGCGCGAACGCCGGGCTGCTGGCGATGACGGTTGCGGACGCGGAGGAGCGCATCACCCGGCTGCCATCGCTCGCGGCCAGGATCATGGGGCCACTCGTCGGCCATTGAGAGGCGCAAACGCGGATAGAGTTCCTGCCGTGACGATAGAGGATGCAGCACCGGGCACCCTGCGCCCTCGCCACAACCGGCCGGGACCCGTCGGCGGCATCGTCATTGCCCTTGCCATGCTCGTCAACATCGCGATAGTCGTCGCGGTCGTCTGGATCGCGACGAACCAGCAGCGCGTGGTCGACCAACTCGCGGTGTGGCGGTTCGAGCCGACGGCACAGCTCGAGACCTACGTCGAGCGTTCGACGATGACCGACGAGGGCCGCTTCCTGTTCTATGCGAGCCGCCCCGAGATCGCGCCCGAGGGCGCATTCGACCGGGTGTGCTCGAGTCGACTCGAGGACGTCGGCATTCTCGGCTGCTACCTGCCGGGCAACCGCACGATCTTCCTCTACGACGTGACGGATGACCGGCTCGATGGAATCGAGGAGGTCGTCGCCGCGCACGAGATGCTGCACGCGGCCTGGGACCGCATGAGCGAAGGCGAGCGTTCGGCGCTCGGCCCGCTGCTCGAGGCCGAGGCGGCGAAACGAGCGGATGACGCGGCCTTCGCCGAGACCCTCGCCTTCTACGCGAAGGCGGAACCGGGCGAACGACTCAACGAGTTGCATTCGATCATCGGCACCGAGTTCACCGAGGTCGGGCCCGAACTCGAGGCGCACTACGCGCTGTACTTCACCGATCGCGCCGCAGTCACGGCGCTGCACGAGAAATCCAACGGGGTCTTCGTGGAGCAGGGGAAGGCGATCGAGGCGCTCGTCGCCCGGATCGACACTCTCACGGCCGCGATCGACGCCGACTACGCCTCATACAACGCGGGCTACGACCAGCTGAATGCCGACATCGACGCCTTCAACGCCAGGGCCGAGAGCGGCGATGTCATTCCCGTGTCGCAGTTCAACGCGGAGCGCAACGAACTGCTCAGGCGCCAGGCCGATCTCGAGGCCCTCTACGCGACCATCGATGCGCGGCACACCGAGTACGTGGGTCTCGTCGCCCAGCTCGACGACCTCAACGCCCAGGTGGACGAGCTCAACCAGAGCATCAACATCGAGCCGCGCGCGCCCCAGGTCCCTTAGGCGCCCTCCGTCACGGCGGCGGCGAACTGCGCGTTGTATAGCGTGAAGTACGCGCCCCCGGCGGCGAGCAGCTGCGTGTGTGTGCCCTGCTCGACGATCGCGCCCGCCTCCATCACGAGGATGAGGTCGGCATCGCGGATCGTGGACAGCCGGTGCGCGATCACGAAGCTCGTGCGGTTCTCGCGCAGCGCCCTCATCGCATTCTGCACGAGCACCTCGGTGCGAGTGTCGACAGAACTCGTCGCCTCGTCGAGGATGAGCACGCTGGGCCGGGCGAGGAAAGCGCGCGCGATCGTAAGCAGCTGCTTCTCCCCCGCGCTCACGTTGCTGCCCTCGTCGTCGAGCAGCGTGTCGTACCCGTCCGGGAGCGAGTGGACGAAACGGTCAACGTATGTGGCCTTCGCCGCGGCGAGGATCTCATCCTCCGTGGCATCCGGCCGACCATAGGCGATGTTGTCGCGGATCGTGCCGGCGAACAGCCAGGTATCCTGCAGCACCATGCCCAGGCGCGAGCGCAGGTCGTTGCGCGTCATGAGGGCGATGTCGGTACCGTCGAGCGTGATCCGCCCGCCGTCGAGCTCGTAGAACCTCATCATGAGGTTGACGAGCGTCGTCTTTCCCGCGCCCGTCGGTCCGACGATCGCCACGGTCTGCCCGGGCTCGGCCATCAGGGAGAGGTCGTCGATGAGGGGCTTCTCCGGTTCGTAGCGGAACGAGACGCGCTCGAACGCGAGGCGGCCCGTCGTCGAGGCGGGAGTCTCGGCCGGCACGGGGTCTGGGGTCTGCTCCTGCGCATCAAGCAGCTCGAAGACCCGCTCGGCGGATGCCACGCCCGATTGCAGAAGGTTGGCCATCGAGCCCAGCTGGCTCAGCGGCTGGGTGAACTGCCGTGAATACTGGATGAAGGCCTGCACGTCACCGAGGGTCATCGCGCCATTGGACACGAACAGCCCGCCGACGACCGCGATCGCGACGTAGACGAGGTTGCCGACGAACATCATGGCCGGCATGATGATGCCGCTCACGAATTGGGCGCCGAAGCTCGCCTCATAGAGCTCGCCGTTCTTCTCGCGGAAGCGCTGCTCCACCTCGCGATGGCGACCGAATACCTTCACGAGCGCGTGGCCGGAGTATGCCTCCTCGACCTGTCCGTTGAGTGCGCCCGTGTGGGTCCACTGGGCGACGAAGAGCTTCTGCGAGCGCTTCGCAATGAGGGTCGTGATCACGAGCGTGAGCGGGATCGTCACGAGGGCGATGAGGGCGAGCACCGGCGAGATGAGGAACATCATCACGAGCACCCCGACCACGGTCAGCAGGCTCGTCACGAGCTGACTCAGCGTCTGCTGCATGCTCTGGCCGATGTTGTCGACGTCGTTGGTGACGCGGCTGAGCAGTTCGCCCCGCTGCATGCGGTCGAAGTAGCTGAGCGGGAGCGCATTGACCTTCGCCTCGACATCCTGGCGCAGCCTGTACACGGTCTTCTGCACGATGGCGTTGAGCACGAAGCCCTGCAGCCAGGAGAACACCGATGCGAAGACGTAGAGCAGAAGTACGATCCCGAGCACCATCTGGAGTGCACTGAAGTCGATGCCGTGCCCCGGCGTGAGCGTCATGCCGCTGATGAAGTCGGCTTGCTGGTTGTCTCCGGATGCCCTGAGCTGCTCGATGTACTGCTGCTGGGTCATCCCGACAGGCAGTTGCTTGGAGATGACACCGGCGAAGATGAGGTCGGTGGCCTGCCCGAGCAGCTTGGGGCCCATCACGCTCAGGGTCACGCTGACCACGGACAGCAGGACGACCATCACGACGCCAACGCGGTGCGGGCGCAGGCGCCCCAGCAGCCGCCTGGCCGACGGTCCGAAGTTCATGGACTTCTCGACCGGCATGCCCATGCCGCCCCACGGTCCCCCTCCACCGGGACGACGGACGGGCGGACGCTGCTGCGCCGGCGCGGACGCGGTGCTCATGCGGCCTCCTCTGCCCGGAGCTGGCTATCGACGATCTCGGCATAGGTCTCTGACGACTCGAGAAGCTCCGCGTGCGTGCCGCGGCCGACGATCTCACCGTCCTCGACGACGAGGATCTGGTCCGCGTCCACGATCGTGGACACCCGCTGCGCGACGATGATCTTCGTCGCCGCTCTCTCGTTCGTCGCGAGCGCCCGGCGCAACCGGACATCCGTGGCGGTGTCGAGCGCGGAGAAGGAATCGTCGAACACGTAGATCTCGCTCTTCTTCACGAGGGCCCGCGCTATCGCGAGCCGCTGGCGCTGTCCACCGGAGACGTTCGTGCCGCCCTGGGCGATGGGTGCGTCGAGGCCCTCTGGCATCGCCTCGACAAAGTCCCTGGCCTGGGCGATCTCGAGTGCCGCCCAGAGCTCATCGTCTGTTGCATCCGGTTTGCCATACCGAAGGTTGCTCGCCACCGTGCCCGAGAACAGGTAGGCCTTCTGCGGCACGAGGCCGATCCGGCCCCAGAGCAGGTCTGCATCGAGCTCGCGCACGTCGACTCCGTCGATGAGCACGGTTCCACCGGTCGCGTCGAACAGTCGGGGCAGCAGGTTGACGAGCGTCGTCTTGCCGGCACCCGTGCTTCCGATGATCGCGGTGGTCTCGCCGGGCCTGGCCACGAAGCTCACGTTGCGAAGCACCGGCTGCTCGGCACCCGGGTAGCTGAACTCCACGTCGCGCAGCTCTACGCGCCCGGTGGCGCGAAGCTCCCGCACGGGGTTCTCTGGCAGCACTACGGATGTCTCGGTCGAGAGCACCTCGGAGATCCGGTCGGCCGACACGGCGGCACGAGGGATCATGATCGCCATGAAGGTCGCCATCATGACGGCCATGAGGATCTGCATGAGGTACTGCAGGAATGCGGTGAGCGCCCCGATCTGCATCGAGCCGTCCTCGATCCGGAACGCCCCGAACCAGAGCACCGCGATGCTCGCGACGTTCATGACGAGCATGACGACGGGGAAGACCAGGGCGAACAGGCGGCCAGCGCTCACGGCCGTCTTCGTGACATCCGCATTGGCTTTCTCGAATCGCGTGGTCTCGAGGCCCTCGCGCACGAAGGCGCGGACCACACGGATGCCCGTGAGCTGTTCGCGCAGCACCCGGTTGACCGTGTCGATGCGCGCCTGCATGAGACGGAACAGGGGAACCATGCGGATCACGATGAGGCCGATGGCGACAAGCAGCACGGGTATCGCGACGACCATGAGCCAGGACAGCTCGAGGTCCTGCTGCAGCGCCATGATCACGCCGCCGATCGCGAGAATCGGCGCCGAGACGAGGAGGGTGCAGGTCATGAGCACGAGCATCTGAACCTGCTGCACGTCGTTGGTCGTGCGGGTGATGAGAGACGGGGCGCCGAATTTCGACACCTCGCGCTCCGAGAACTCACCGACGCGGGTGAAGATCGACTCGCGCAGGTCGCGCCCGATGGCCATGGCCGCCTTCGCGCCGAAGTACACGGCCGTGATTGCCGCAGCGATCTGCACGAGGGTGATCGCGAGCATCACGCCGCCGATCATCAGGATGTAGCCCGTGTCGCCGGTCGCGATGCCGTTGTCGATGATGTCGGCGTTGAGGCTGGGCAGGTAGAGCGACGCGATCGACTGGACGAGCTGGAAGATCACAACCCCGGCGATGAGCCGCCAGTGCGGTTTCAGGTAGCGCCCGATGAGCTTGACGAGCATCTCAGTCCTTATTTCTCGTGGCGGATTGGTTCTTGACGCCGTGCTTGAAGAAGTCGACGATCTCGTCGGTGTCGAACGGGAGGCTCTCGCCGAACACGGGGATCGCGGCGGCGAACGCGATGAGGCGCGCGAACTGGGCGACCTGTTCGGGCTCGACGCGCAGTTCGTCGCGATGCGGCTCCAGCAGTTCGGCGATGATGATCGCGAAGTCCATCCGGGTATCGCGGTTCGGCGGCGGGCCCTGCCGGTTCATCGCGGACATCATGCGGATGACACCGCTGAAGCGCTCCTTGAGCAGCCCGAAGATGGCGCGCAGTTTGTCGTCGAGGGAGAGATCGGGGTCGATCGAGCGAAGGCTCGTGCGCAACGCGACCGGGTCGAGGTAGCGATCGACCGCCGCCGCGATGAGAGTCTCCTTGTCGCCGAAGGCGCGGAAGATGGTGCCCTCTGCGATGCCAGCGGCCTCGGCGATCTCCCGCGAGGTAGCCGCAGCTCCGCGCTCGAGGAGCAGGGGGATTACGGCCGCGATGATCATGTCCTGCCGCTGCTCGACGCCCAGCGGTCGCGCCCGCGCGGATGTGCTCTCTGGAGTCCCCGTGGTGGCCACCGAGCCAGCATAACTGAGTGAGCGCTCACTCGCGCTAAGCGAACAGCCCGACTAAGCGAACAGCCCAGAGATCGTCGCCACGTCGTCGGCCGTGGGCTTCCAGGCGGTGGATGCCGCGGCATTCTGCGCGAGCTGCTCCGGCTTCGTGGCTCCCGCGATCACGCTCGTGAGACCCGGCTGGGCGAGCAGCCATCCGAAGGTCGCCTGGAGCATCGTCACGCCGCGCGCCGCGCTGAAGGCCTCGAAGGCCTCGATCGCGTCCCACGGGGCGTTCTCGACGATATACGGGCGCTGGCGCATGATGCGCGTGTCCGACGGGCGCTCCGTGCGCGAGAATTTGCCGGTGAACAGGCCGTTCGCGAGCGGGAAGTACGGTAGGAACCCGAGACCGAATTCGTTGACGGCCGGCAGCACATCCTTCTCGGCATCGCGTGCGATGAGGCTGTATTCGTTCTGCGCGGAGACGAAGTTGCCGCCCGCCCGCGCTGCCGCCGCGATCTGCTCGCCGGAGAAGTTGGAGTGGCCGTAGTGCAGGATCGTGCCTTCGGCGACGAGCTCATCGAGGGCCGCTATGGTCTCCTCGATCGGGGTCGACGGGTCGGGCGTGTGCAGCTGGTAGAGGTCGATCCGTTCGGTCTGCAGTCGGCGCAGCGAGTCCACGACGGCGTGCCGGATGTAGGTGCGCGAGCCCTTGCCGACGCCGGGCTCGATGCCCATGTCGAAGCCCTGGTGGCCGAACTTGGTCGCGAGCAGCACGTGGTTGCGCCGACCCTTGAGAGCGACGCCCATGAACTCCTCGCTCTGGCCGGCCGTGGCGCCGTACATGTCGGCTGTGTCGAGCAGGGTGACGCCGAGTTCGATCGCCTCATCGATGACGGCCGTCGTGCCCTCCTGCGTCGCCGTGAGCGTGCCTGCCCGGCCGAAATTGTTGCAGCCCAGACCGATCGTGGAGACCATGAGGCCGGATGCGCCGAGTGCGCGATATTCGATTTCCGTCATGTTCCCATTCTCCACTTCTCCACAGCTCGCGGGAATTCGCCATGTCCGAAAAGTGCCAGAACACTGTCGGATGCCGCGGCTACAGTCAATGCATGCTCTCCCGCACAGCCACCGCAGCACTCCCCGCCTACCTTCGGCGCACCGACTCCCCCATCGGCCGCATCGAGGTCACGAGCGATGGCGAGGCCGTTACCTCGCTCTCGATCGCGTGTGCCGGACAACTGCCCCTCGACGGGCAGCCCGAGCACAGCACCGCCGTGCTCGACCGCGCCGTGGCGCAGCTCACCGAGTATTTCGCCGGCACCCGCACACACTTCGACCTGCCGGTTGCGACGGCCGGCACCGAGTTCCAGAAGGCCGTCTGGGCACAACTCGCAAACCTCCAGTTCGGCGAGGTCATCTCCTACGGCGAGCTCGGGCACGCCACCGGGCGCGCCACGGCGGGCCGTGCTGTCGGGGGCGCGGTGGGCGCCAATCCCGTGCCCATCATCGTGCCGTGCCACCGCGTGCTTGCCTCCGACAAGCGCATCACCGGCTACAGCGGTGGCGACGGCGTTCCCACCAAGGTCTGGCTGCTCGACCACGAGGGCATCGAGCACCGCTCGTGACGGAACGCTCCAGCGTCCTCGTGGGTGCGGACGGCCGGGCGCGTTGCGCGTGGGTGGGGGCCGACGTCGAGTACGCGAGGTACCACGACGAGGAGTGGGGCACGGCGCTCCACGGCGACCAGCAGCTGTTCGAGAAGATCAGCCTCGAAGCGTTCCAGGCCGGCCTGTCGTGGATCACGATCCTGCGCCGCAGGCCGGGGTTCCGCGAGGCGTTCCACGGGTTCGAGGTGCAGTGGGTGGCCGACCTCGGTCAGGACGACGTCGAGCTGCTCATGGCGGATGTGCGGATCATCCGCAACCGGGCCAAGATCCTCGCGACGATCGGCAACGCGCGGGCGACACTCGAGCTCGGGCACGCTGGCGCGTTGGACGACCTGCTGTGGAGCTTCGCGCCAACTCCCCGGGCCGCGCGCCCTCGCACGTTCTCGGAGCTGCCTGCGGTGACGGCGGAGTCGGCCGCCATGAGCAAGGCGCTCCGCGGACTCGGCTTCCGTTTCGTCGGACCGACCACGATGTATGCGCTCATGCAGTCCGCCGGCATGGTCGACGACCACATGAGCGGCTGCTGGCGCGCATTGGAGGTATAGGGAGCCTGCGACCGAGGTCTAAGCCACCAACTCCAGCTCCCCCTCCGCGCCCGGTTCGAGACGGATGCCGCTCGCCACCGCCCACGCCAGCAGGGAGTCGACCGAGCCGTGGTCGATCCCCGCCGAGATCACCGCGCGCGCGAACTGGCCCTTGGCGTGCTTGTTGAAGTGGCTCAACGCCACCCGCCGACCCCGCTCGTCCTCGGAGACCACCCGAAGGGAGAACGCGGATGCCGGGGCCGGGCCGAGCGCTGCGTATGACTCCGAGCGCAGGTCGAGCACGAGTCCCTGGTACCCGGCGAGGCTGCTCGCGATCGCCTACCGCCAGTGCCGTCGCAGCGACAGTTTCGGAAGCCTTGAGTCGTGCGAGAGACGATATGCCGGAATCGGGTCGCCCCCGCGCAGGAGCCCGAACAGCGCCGAAGCGATGACGACGTGCTCATGCGCGAAGGCCCGCTCGGACGCGGTGAACGTCTCGGCGGCGAGCCCGTCGTAGAGCACCCCGGTGTACCGGTCGATCGCCGGGAGCACCGGCGACGTGGTGAGCGCCCGATTGCGGTCGATCTCGAACCGCTGCGTGCGGCCCAGACCGAGTGCGCCGGTCGACGCGCCGAGGTTGCGCGAGAGCATCCTCAGTGCGGCGATGGCCTGCTTCCGCTGCGGGGTGAGCCCGGGAAAGCCGAGCGCGCCCACGTCGAGGGCGGAGCCATCCGGGCCGCCATCCCGTTTGGTCTCGGAGGGCGGGAGGACCAGGAGCACTCAGGACTCGAGGAAGGCGAGCGCGCGCTCGACGTTGACTCCGAGTGGCTCGACGGAGTCGAGGGTGATGCGAGCCATGGCGGCACTGGGTCCGGTCCAGTCGGCGTAGTCCTCGAGGCTCTGCTCGACGGCATTCCAGGTGAGCTCAAGGTGGGGCAGGGAGCGTTCGCGGTTCTCGATGCGCTCGCGGTGCAGCGCGGGGTCCGAGCAGATAACTTCGATGAACCTGAGCGGCTCGGTAAGCCGGGAGGCGAGGTTCACCCACTGCTCGCGCGCGGGATTCACCGCGTTCACGGCGTCGATGATGATGCTGCTGCCCCCCACGATCGTCGTCTCGGCGTGCATCTCGGCCACGAGATAGGCGGCCAGACCCGTCGGCTGGCCGGAATCGATGCCCGCCCGCAGGATCGCGGACTCGATCGGATCGACCGAGATCACGGGCAAACCCAGGCGCCCGCTGAGCACCTGGCCGATTGTCGACTTTCCGGCGCCGGGCAAGCCAGCCATCGCGATCAGCATGTTTGGAGGCTAAACCAGTTCCGCGTGGCGAGCGACGATCGTCACCGTGTCGTGCTCGACGGAGAGGAAACCGTCATCGGCGTTTGCCCGGATGATCTCACCGTTCTCGTCGGTCACGCGAACCTCGCCGGCGGCGAGAATCGCGAGGATCGGCTCGTGCCCTGGCAGGATGCCGATCTCGCCGATCGTCGTGCGTGCGATGAGCTGCTTCGCCTTGCCAGACCAAACCTCGTGGTCGGCTGAGACGACGCTGACGTTGAGTTCGGCCATTATCAGCCGTTCTCCTTCTGGATTTTCGCCCACTGCTCTTCGACATCGGAGATGCCTCCGACGTTGAAGAAGGCCTGCTCTGCGACGTGGTCGAAGTCCCCCCTGGTAATCGCGTCGAACGACTCGATCGTGTCCTTGAGCGGGACGGTCGATCCCTCGACACCGGTGAACTTCTTCGCCATGTAGGTGTTCTGCGAGAGGAACTGCTGGATGCGCCGTGCGCGTGACACGGTGATCTTGTCCTCCTCGGAGAGTTCGTCGACGCCGAGGATGGCGATGATCTCCTGGAGCTCCTTATTCTTCTGCAGGATCGCCTTGACGTTCGTGGCGACGCGGTAGTGGTCGGCGCCCAGGTAGCGGGGGTCGAGGATGCGGCTGGTGGAGGTGAGCGGGTCGACCGCCGGGTAGAGGCCCTTCGACGCGATCTCGCGGCTCAGCTCGGTGGTCGCATCGAGGTGCGCGAACGTGGTCGCCGGCGCGGGGTCCGTGTAGTCGTCGGCAGGCACATAGATCGCCTGCAGCGACGTGATCGAATGCCCGCGCGTGGAGGTGATGCGCTCCTGCAGCACGCCCATCTCGTCCGCGAGGTTCGGCTGGTAGCCCACGGCGCTCGGCATGCGGCCGAGCAGGGTGGACACCTCGGAGCCGGCCTGCGTGAAGCGGAAGATGTTGTCGATGAACAGCAGCACATCCTGCTTCTGCACGTCGCGGAAGTACTCCGCCATCGTGAGGGCGGAGAGGGCGACACGCAGACGCGTTCCCGGCGGCTCGTCCATCTGGCCGAAGACGAGGGCGGTCTTGTCGAAGACGCCCGCCTCCTCCATCTCCGCGATGAGGTCGTTGCCCTCGCGGGTGCGCTCGCCGACACCGGCGAACACCGATACGCCACCGTGGTCGGATGCCACGCGCTGGATCATTTCCTGGATGAGCACGGTCTTGCCGACACCGGCACCGCCAAAGAGCCCGATCTTGCCACCGAGCACGTATGGCGTGAGGAGGTCGATGACCTTGATACCGGTCTCGAAGAGTTCCGTCTTCGACTCGAGCTGGTCGAAGGCCGGGGGCTTGCGGTGGATGGGCCAGCGCTCGGTGATCTCGATCTTCTGGCCGCCCATGGTGCCGTCAGCGTCCGCGTTGAGCACTTCGCCGATGACGTTGAAGACCTTGCCTTTGGTGACGTCGCCGACCGGAACCGTGATCGGCCCTCCCGTGTCACGCACCTCCTGGCCGCGCACGAGGCCGTCCGTCGGCTTGAGGGCGATGGCCCGGACGAGATCGTCGCCAAGGTGCTGGGCGACCTCGAGGGTGATCTCGTTCGACTCATCCCCGATCGTGATCGTGGTCTTGAGAGCGTTGTAGATACCGGGGATCGAGTCGTGCGGGAATTCGATGTCGACGACGGGGCCGGTCACGCGCGCGATGCGGCCGACGCCCGTGACCTTGTCGGCGTCCTTCTTCCCAACCTTGGCTGGAGCTGTTGTCGTCATGGGGTTCCTACTCTCTGGATTACTACTTGGCCGAGCCCAGGGCGTCTGCGCCGCCCACGATCTCGGAAATCTGCTGGGTGATCTCGGATTGGCGCGCGTTGTTCGCGAGGCGCGTGTAATCCGTGATGAGCTTGTCGGCGTTGTCGCTCGCCGACTTCATCGCCTTCTGGGTCGCAGCATGCTTTGCGGCGGCCGACTGCAACATGGCGTTGAAGATCCGGCTCTCGATGTAGACCGGCAACAGCGCGTCGAGAACGTTGCCCACCTCGGGCTCGAACTCATAGGCCGGCATCACCTCGTTGGCGGCCGGCGCCTCCAGGCCTTCGACGATCTCGAGCGGCAGCAGGCGCACGACCTCGGGAACCTGCACGAGCATGCTCACGAAGCGGTTATAGACGATGTGGATCTCGTCCACTCCACCTTCGCTGGCCGGCTGGATGAACTTGGCGACGAGTGCGTCACCGATCTCCTTCGCGGTCTCGAACTCGGGGGCATCCGTACCGCCGGTCCAGATCTGCTCCGACTGGCGCTTGCGGAAGGCAAAGTAATTCACTGCCTTGCGCCCCACGAGGTAGTGCACGACATCCTTGCCCTGGCCGTGCAGGCGAGCGGCGAGCTCGCTCGCCTCGCGCAGCACGTTCGTGTTGAACGCGCCGGCGAGGCCGCGGTCCGAGGAGAAGATGACGATTGCGGCGCGCTCGATCTTCTCCGGTTCTGTGGTGAGGATGTGGTCCACGTTCGAGAACGTCGCAACTGCAGAGACCGCGCGCGTGATGGCGCGCGAGTACGGCCCGGAGGCCGCCACCCGCTGCTGCGCCTTTTGGATGCGCGAGGCGGAGATGAGCTCCATGGCCCGAGTGATCTTCTTGGTCGTCTGGGCAGACCTGATCTTCTGCCGGTAGACCCGAAGTTGCGCTCCCATGTGCTGTGTCCCTATTCCTGGCCGCTGCTACTTGCCGCGCTTTTGCTTGACGATCTGCTCTTGCGCGATGTCTTCCGGCGCGATCTCCTCAAAGACCTCGGTGCCGACAGACAGCAGTGCCTTACCGTCTCCAGTCTGAAACTCGAGCTTGAACGCGTCCACCCCGGCAGCGAGCGCCTTGGTCGTGTCGTCGTCGAGCACGTTCGTGTCGCGCAGGGTGTCGAGCACCTTTGTATTGCGGGCAAGGTAGTCGTGCAGTTCACTCTCAAAACGCAGAATGTCTTCGACCGGCACCTCATCGAGCTTGCCGTTGGTGCCCGCCCAGATCGAGACCACCTGCTTCTCTACCGGGAACGGCGAGTACTGCGGCTGGCGCAGGAGTTCAGTGAGGCGCGCTCCGCGCGCGAGCTGGCGACGGCTCGTGGCATCCAGGTCGGATGCGAACATTGCGAACGCCTCGAGCGAGCGATACTGGGCCAACTCGAGCTTGAGCGTTCCCGAGACCTTCTTGATCGACTTGACCAGGGCGTCGCCACCCACGCGGGACACCGAGATGCCGA
>JAODAV010000060.1 GCA_025463605.1 Rhodoglobus sp.
CATCATCGGCAAGGGCTCGCCCAACCTGCAGGGCGGCGACAAGGTGCACGGCGCGGCGCTGGGCGACAAGGAAATCGCGGCGGTGCGCGAGCACCTGCTGTGGGACCCGGTCCCGTTCGACATCCCGGCCGACATCTACGGCGCGTGGGATGCCAAGGCGCGCGGCGCCGAGTTCCAGGCCAAGTGGGATGCGCTGTTCGCCGGCTACCGTGCGCAGTACCCGCAGCTGGCCGCCGAATTCGAGCGCCGCATGCAGGGTGACCTGCCGGGCAACTTCGAGCAGGTGCTGCAGGCCGCGATTGCCGCTTGCGTCGAGAAGAAGGAAACCATCGCCACCCGCAAGGCCAGCCAGAACGCGATCCAGGCGCTGGCCCCTAGCCTGCCGGAGTTCCTCGGCGGCTCGGCCGACCTGACCGGCTCGAACCTGACCAACTGGAAGGAATCGGTCCCTGTGCGTTCGGGCGTGCCGGGCAACCACATCAACTACGGCGTGCGCGAATTCGGCATGGCCGCGATCATGAACGGCGTCGCCCTGCACGGCGGCTTCATCCCGTTCGGCGCGACCTTCCTGACCTTCTCCGACTACAGCCGCAACGCGCTGCGCATGGCCGCGCTGATGAAGATCCGTTCGATCTTCGTGTTCACCCACGACTCGATCGGCCTGGGCGAAGACGGCCCGACCCACCAGTCGGTCGAACACGTGTCGTCGCTGCGCCTGATCCCGCAGCTCGACAACTGGCGTCCGTGCGACACCGTCGAATCGATGGTCGCGTGGGGCGCAGCGGTCAAGCGCAAGGACGGTCCGTCGACCCTGATCTTCTCGCGCCAGAACCTGCCGTACATGGAGCGCGACGAGGCGCAAGTGGCGCGCATCGCGAAGGGCGGCTACGTGCTGCGCGACGTGCTGGAGCCGAAAGCCATCCTGATCGCGACCGGTTCCGAAGTCGAACTGGCGGTGAAGGCGGCCGACGCGCTGGCGGGCGAGGGCATCGCGGTCCGCGTGGTGTCGATGCCGTCGACCGATGTGTTCGAGCGCCAGGATGCGGCCTACAAGGCCAGCGTTTTGACGCGTGGCATTGCGCGCGTTGCTATCGAGGCTGGCGTGTCCGATTTCTGGTACAAGTATGTGGGCCTCGAGGGCGCCGTGGTCGGCATCGACACCTTCGGCGAATCGGCACCGGCCGGCGTGCTGTTCAAGCACTTCGGCTTCACGGTCGAGAACGTCGTGGCGAAGGTCAAGGCGGTCGTCGCCGGCTGATTCAGGCGCGACAGCCAGCATTGCGCATAACCGGTTTTTTTTAATCAGGAGCTAGTATGACGATCAAAGTTGCCATCAACGGCTACGGCCGCATCGGCCGCAACATCCTGCGCGCGTTCTACGAAGGCGGCAAACAACAAGACATCCAGATCGTGGCGATCAACGACCTCGGCAACGCCGAGTCGAACGCCCACCTGACCCGCTACGACACCACGCACGGCAAGTTCCCGGGCACCGTGAGCGTCGAGGGCGACAAGATGATCGTGAACGGCGATCCGATCCGCGTGTTCGCGCAGCGCAACCCGGCGGAAATCCCGTGGGGCGAGCTGGGCGTCGACGTGGTGCTCGAGTGCACCGGCTTCTTCACCACCAAGGAAAAGGCTTCGGCCCACCTGAAGGGCGGCGCCAAGAAGGTGATCATCTCGGCGCCGGGCGGCAAGGACGTCGACGCGACCGTCGTGTACGGCGTCAACCACCACGTGCTGAAGGCATCGGACACGGTGATCTCGAACGCATCGTGCACCACCAACTGCCTGGCCCCGCTGGTCAAGCCGCTCAACGATGCGATCGGCCTCGAGAACGGCCTGATGACCACCGTGCACGCCTACACCAACGACCAGGTGCTGACCGACGTGATGCACGAAGACCTGCGCCGCGCCCGTTCGGCCACCCAGTCGATGATCCCGACCAAGACCGGCGCCGCCGCCGCGGTCGGCCTGGTGCTGCCTGAGCTGAACGGCAAGCTGGACGGCTACGCGATCCGCGTGCCGACCATCAACGTGTCGATCGTCGACCTGTCGTTCATCGCCAAGCGCGACACCACCGTGGATGAGATCAACCAGATCATGAAGGGCGCTTCCGAGGGCGCGCTGAAGGGCATCCTGACCTACCAGACCGAGCCGCTGGTGTCGGTCGACTTCAACCACAACCCGGCCTCGTCGAACTTCGACGCGACCCTGACCAAGGTGTCGGGCCGGCTGGTCAAGGTGTCGTCGTGGTACGACAACGAGTGGGGCTTCTCGAACCGCATGCTCGACACCACCGTGGTGCTGATGAACGCGAAGTAAGCCTTCGCGTATCAACGAAAAACGCTCCCCTGCGTGAACTGACCCCAATAAGTTGATGTCCGACTGATTGGGGTCAGTTCAGCGGGGAGCGTTTTTTTGTTCTTCGCCGATGGGGTGGCAAACACGTCGTTCCCGCGGAGGCGGGAACCCAAGTTGGTTGCGTTACCATTGCACACCCTAGGTATCG
>JAODAV010000048.1 GCA_025463605.1 Rhodoglobus sp.
CCGCAGATGCAGGAAGCGCTTGGTGAGTTTCAAAGCTTGCCACCGGTCGAGCCGCGCGAGATGATCGGGCTATGGTCCGGTCGGGGTATCCCGTCCGGCCACCCTTTCGACGGCGTGCTGGAAAACCTCGGCTGGTTCGGCAAGCGGTTCACGCCTGATATGCGCGCCGATGCGCTGCTGTTTCGCTTGGGCGAGAAACGGCTGATCCCGATCGATCCAGCAAGAATTCCGGTGCGCCTGGCCCTCCGTTTTCACAAAGTTGGCAGGATGCGTGTCGCGAAGAACCTGTTTTCCTATCTCCAGCGCGGACTGCGGGCGAGGGGACCGGTAGCATCCCTGAAGAGCATGGTGTTTGGCGGCGTCGAGAGTGCAGCCATGGTCTACGACGACCAGCCCATCGTCGATTATTTCCGTCGGATCGCTGAGAAGAGGATCATGGGCGCGATGACGATCCGGGGCGACGAGCGCGTCTACTTCTTCGAACTTGAGCGCGTCGACGGACCTTGAAAACCGGACAGCCGATCATCATCTGTTGCCCACTACCCGTTTTGACGACCGCCTTGCCGAGCAGCTTGTCTGCCGCGCGCAGTTGTCCGGGTCTGACAGGGCGCTCCCCGCAAGGGTAGAGCGCCCTGTTCATTTCAGCTGGCCAACCGCTCGTTCATGTCGAAAACCGCGGCGTTATCCTGAACCTCACGAAGGCCCTTATAGGATGCGTGGCGCAAACTGCCGTCGTGCGTCCAGCCGCGGAAGTCGATCTCGGCGATCAGCGTCGGCTGGGCGAACACGAGGTTCTTTCCTTTAAGCGGCACCACCGGCTGTTTTGTCTTGAGCGTGTCGAGCGTCTTGCGCAGGTACTCGGCGTCCTTGGTGTTGAACCCGGTTCCGACCGAGCCGACGTAGACCCAATTGTCTCCATTTCGGCCGGCAAGCAGCAAGCTGCCGATACCGCCACGGGCCGACGCCGATTGCTCATAGCCGACGACCATGAAGCTCTCGCTCTGCACGCATTTGATCTTCAGCCAGTCGCCGGTGCGGCCAGACCGATAGGTGCTGTCGCGATGCTTGGCGATGATACCTTCCAGCCCGACGGTGCAAGCATTTTCCAGGAGCTTGGCACCATCGCCGCCGACCTCTTCCGACAGTCGGATCGCGCCATCCGCACCTTCAAGCAGATCCTCGAGCAGGTGTCGTCGCACAGATAGTTCGGTTCCCGTCAGATCGTGGCCGTCGAAATAGAGGAGGTCAAAGGCAAGGAGGACGGATTCTGTCGATGCCCGCTTGCCGCCACGTCCGCCCAGTGATCGCTGCAGGGCTCCGAAATCCGATCGGCCCTGGTCGTCGAGCACGACCGCCTCGCCATCCAGAATGGCAGTCCTGACGCCCAGGTTCTTGGCTGCGGCTGCGATTGCCGGAAACCGGTGCGTCCAGTCATGGCCGCCACGCGTGATGATGCGCACGCCCTTCGGCTCGATATGGATCGCCAGCCGATACCCATCCCACTTCACCTCATAGGCCCAGTCTGGACCCGTGGGTGCTGTGGTCTTCAGCAGCGCCAGGCATGGCTCGATGCGATCAGGCATGGGATCGAACGGGAGATTGGGTTGCGCCGGATCGCGGCGTCGGCGTGGCTGAGATTTGGCGACCTGCTCGTCCTGGAGAAGCGGTTTCGTACGTCTGCTCATTTGCCGGACCAGCTTTCCGCCGCGACCGATTTGCGCAAGGCATCCATGATGTTGACGACGTTGTTGGGTGGCGGTGACGAGGCGGGAGCCTTGGTCGTGCTCTTCGACGGCTTCTTGAGCGCCTTCTTTTTCGTGTTGATGATGTCGAGCAACCGATCCTGCACCGGGTCGACGACCAGTTTCGGCGTCCAGTCCTGGGTCTGCTTTTTGATCAGTTGCTGGATAAGCGGCATCATGTCGGTGTCCGCCTTCTCATCGCCAATACCCTCGAAATAGGTTTCTTCATCCCGGACCTCGTCACCATAGCGCAAAGTCCAGAGAACAATACCCTTGCCGCGTGGCTCGAGCATGACGGCGCGCTCACGGCGGGTGATGACCAGCCTGGAGATGCCGACCATGTCCTGCGATGCCATCGCGTCCCGAATAACCGAGAAAGCTTCCTGACCGACCGGATCGTTGGGGGAAAGATAGTAGGGCGTATCCAGCCAAATCCACTCGATGCTCTCGCGTTGTGTGAATGTCGAGATATCGATCGTCTTGGTGCTGTCGAGTGCGACATTCTCGAGCTCTTTATCCTCCAGGATGATATATTCGTCCTCACCGCGCTGGTAGCCTTTCACCTCGTCCTCTTCCTTCACCTCCTTGCCGGTGACCGAATCCACGTAGTGGCTGACGACACGGTTTTGCGTCTGGCGATTGAGGGTGTGGAAACGGACTTTCTCGCTCTCGGAGGTCGCCGGCATCATCTGCACCGGACAGGTGACCAGTGAGAGCTTGAGATAGCCTTTCCAATAGGAACGGATTGCCATTTTGAACTCCTTCGGTCAGCCGGCCCGGCGCGTGGGCGCCGCGGCGGGCTTGGACTTCGCCATAGGCTTTGCAGCTTTCTGGCGAGCAGCACCCTTGTTGACGTTTGCCGCGGTGCGCTTGGGTGCGGCCTCCTTTGCACCCAGGCCAGCGCTTTCGCGCAGCGCCTGCAGAAGGTCGCTGGGCTTCGAGGCTACAGGAGCCTTCTTCTTCGGCAACGAGCGGCCTTCGATCTTGGCTTTCACCAGTTCGGCGACGGCAGCCTCATAGCGGTCGTCGAATGTGCTCGCGTCGAACTTGCCCTTCTTGGTGCCGATGATGTGCTCCGCCAGTTCGAGCATCTCGCCTTCGATCTTGAGGTCGGGCATGTCCTCGAAGGCTTTTGCCGACGAGCGGACCTCATAATCGAAGTTGAGCGTGTTGGCGATCAGGCCCTTGCCGTGCGCGCGAATGAGAACGGTGCGCATCCGCCGAAACAGAACCGTCCGGGCAATGGCTGCGACCTTTTCCGTTTTCATGCCGTCACGCAGAAGCACGAAGGCATCCGACCCCATTTTATCCGGCGCCAGATAGTAGGGCTTGTCGAAATAGGTCGTGTCGATCTGGGAGCAGGGGATGTAGGCTTCGATGTTCAGGGTTTTGTCACTCTCGGGCACGGCGGCGGCGACTTCCTCCGGTTCCAGGACGATGTACTGGCCGTTGTCGATCTCATAGCCCTTGACCTGATCGTCGCGCTCGACAGGTTTGCCGGTCTCGCTGTCGATAAACTCGCGTTTGACCCGGTTTCCGGTTTTGTGATTGAGGGTGTTGAACGCGATCCGCTCCGACGACGAAGCGGCCGTATAGAGCGCTACCGGACAGGAGACCTCGCCGAACTTGATGAAGCCTTTCCAATTCGCTCTTGGGCCAACCATGACACCGATACTCCCTGACGCAACCACCGCGATTCAACCGAATCAGCGGGCCAATCGTTCCGAGTCAAAACGAATCATTTTCAATGACTTAGCGGGCAACGCTCGCTCGCAATGCGAGTCCCGATTAGCGTCTTGATTCGCATGCATCTTTTTGCCGCCGCGCGCGTTTCCAGGAGGAACAACCCCAAGGGAGTCCTGCCATGAGCAAGCGTGAACTTGTCGATACGGGTACCGATAAACGCTATGTCCGCCGTGACGAAGACGGCAAGTTCAAGGAAAGCGTCGATGTCTCGCGATCCCTGTCAGCCGACGCGCGTCACGATGCGAAGAACGACGTCAAGCCCGGCCAGGGTGATAAGGGCGATCGCAAACGCTGACCCCGGTGAAACTCGCCACCTACAATGTCAACGGCATCAACGGTCGCCTCGACGTGCTGCTGCGTTGGCTCGCCGAGGCGGAGCCAGATGTCGTGTGCCTGCAGGAACTGAAAGCCCCGGACAACAAGTTTCCGCGTCGGGAACTGGAGCGCGCCGGCTACGGCGCGATCTGGCATGGCCAGAAATCCTGGAATGGGGTGGCCATTCTCGCTCGCGATCAGGATCCGCTCGAAACACGGCGCGGCCTGCCTGGCGATCCCGATGACACGCATAGCCGCTACATCGAGGCGGCAATCGACGGCATGATCATCGGTTGCCTCTATCTCCCCAACGGCAATCCCGCGCCCGGACCGAAGTTCGACTACAAGCTTCGCTGGTTCGAACGATTGCACGACTATGCTGCGGAACTGCTCGAGCTAGACATTCCAGTCGCTCTCGTCGGCGACTTCAATGTGATGCCGACCGACCTCGATGTCTACAAACCTGAACGGTGGCGGGACGATGCGCTGTTCCGACCGGAGGTGAAAGCGGCCTACGCCGCGCTCGTTGAGCAAGGCTGGACGGACGCGGTGCGGCACCTACATCCCGATGAGCGGATCTACACATTCTGGAAGTATTTCCGAAATGCGTTTGCCCGCGACGCAGGGCTGCGGATCGATCACTTCCTGCTAAGTCCCGCACTTGCCGACAATCTCAAACAGGCCAAGGTCGACAAGTCGGTGAGAGGCTGGGACCACACAAGCGATCAGAGATGGCTCGGGAAAACTGCACAGCTAGGATAAGTGGAATTTCTGCCTGACTTTGGCTTAGATGCCAGAAACAGGAGTGATGATGACGAGACGACCGCGCCGGAACCATACACCGGCTTTCAAAGCGAAGGTGGCGCTTGCCGCCATCCGAGGCGAGCAGACGCTGGTGGAATTATCCCAACAGTTTGACGTGCACGCCAACCAAATCAAGCAGTGGAAAGACCAACTCCTTGAGGGGGCGACAGGTGTTTTCGGCGAAGAAGCCAAGGCAGAACCGGCGGGTCCAACCGTCGACGTCAAAACGCTGCATGCCAAGATTGGCGAACTGACATTGGAGAATGATTTTTTGTCCGGTGCGCTCGGCAAGGCGGGATTGCTGGGCGGAAAGAAATGATCGACCGCAAGCACAAACTGTCCGTCAGTCG
>JAODAV010000003.1 GCA_025463605.1 Rhodoglobus sp.
AGAGCGGGCAGCGTGATGAGCACGAGAATCGCGTTCTGGTAGAGCGTGATGAACAGCACGTTGAAGACCTGGAACTGCCACGGCGCCATGCGTGCGCGCAGCACGGGCCAGCGGTAGTCCTCGGTGCCGGTGTACCCGCCCTTGCGCGCGAAGTTGAAGGTGAGGCGCGCGCCCCACAGGGTCACGAGCACGGCCATGACGTTCAGGCGAGGGTCCCCGAGCCCCGCGAACGCCGCGAAAACCCACATGTAGACGACCGGCACGATCGACCACAGCCGGTCCACCCAGGAGTGTTCGCGAGTGATGAGCGACGCGATCCAGACGAATGCACAGACCGCGGCGGCGATCAGGATCACGACGACGAGAGGGGCCATGCCCGCATCCTATTCCTTCGACCGCGTCGCTAGACTCTGCCCTGTGGGAGCGACAAGAGCCAGCGAAGTGAGCAGCCGAATCTTCACGATCCCCAACATCCTGAGCTTCATCCGCCTCGCTCTCGTGCCCGTATTCCTCGTGCTGATCATCGCGGGCGAAGACGGCTACGCGCTGCTCGTTCTTGTGGTCTCGAGCGTTACCGACTTTCTCGATGGCGTGATCGCGCGGCGGTTCAGGCAGATCAGCAGGCTCGGCCAATTGCTCGACCCCGCGGCCGATCGCCTGTTCATCTTCGCTGCCCTCATCGGTCTCGCGGTGCGCGACGTCATCCCGTGGTGGTTGCTCGTCGTCATCGTCGGTCGCGACTTCATGCTTCTCGTGATCGGCATCGTGCTCGCCAACTACGGCTTCGGGCCGTTGCCCGTGCATCACCTCGGCAAAGCCGCGACCTTCTGCCTGTTTTACGCGCTGCCCATCCTCATGATCGGTCAAGCATTCCCGGATGCCGCGTGGCTGACAAGCCCTATCGGATGGGCCTTCGCTCTCTGGGGCGCCTTCCTGTACTGGTGGGCGGGCGTGATCTACTTGACGGAAGCAGTGCGTCTTACAAGAATTCCTCGGGGCGAGCTTGCAGTGGAATCAGATACGCTGGGACGCCAGGGGAGCTAGGGAGGTCACGTTGGTTGATTCCGAAAGTCAGGGTCACGCCGCCGGTGAGGTGCCCGAGAGCACGGGGGCCGATATTCCTGCGCCTCGCGACGACTCGACGATGACCTACAACCATGAGTTCGGTGCACAGCTCGCCGCCCTCGATGGTGACGTCTCGCCCGAAGAACTCGATGCGATCGCGGCGCTGCCCTCGGGTTCAGCGCTTCTCGTCGTGCGCCGCGGCCCGAACATCGGTGCGCGCTTCCTGCTCGATGCCGACGTGACGACGGTGGGGCGGCATCCCGAAGCCGACATCTTCCTGGATGACGTAACGGTCTCGCGCCGTCACGCCGAGTTCCTGCGCCACGGCACCGCCTTCCAGGTGAAGGATCTCGGGTCGCTCAACGGCACCTACTTCGATGGCGTGCGCATCGACACGGCACTGCTCAGCGATGGCGCAGAGGTGCAGGTCGGCAAGTTCAGGCTCACGTTCTACGCTTCGCGACTCGACCTCGCACATCTGGCTGGCCGGTAGTGGCGGGCGCTGCTCCCCAGGCCAGAGTGCCTGGGGGATCGAGCCTACTCAGCATCGGTCAGGTGCTTGCCAAGCTGAACCCCGAGTTCCCCGACCTCACGCCCTCGAAACTGCGTTTTCTGGAGGAGCGCCAGCTCGTGGCTCCCGCCCGAACCGAGTCGGGCTACCGCAAGTTCTCGTCGACCGACATGGATCGGCTTCGCTTCGTTCTCACGATGCAGCGCGACCACTACCTGCCGCTCAAGGTCATCCGCGGTTACCTTGCTGAACTCGATGCGGGTCGCACTCCCGAGCTGCCCGGCGGGGCGGTCGCGGCGCCCTCGATGCTGTCGAGCGAGCGGCGCTTCAGTCGTGAGGAGCTCATCCGCGAGGCGGGTGCCAACGCCATGTTGCTCGGCGACGCCATCTCTGCCTCGCTCATCGTGCCGGCCGACCTGTTCGGCGAAGACGTGCTCGCGGTGTTGAAATCGCTCGTGGAGCTGCAGCGCTCCGGCATCGAGCCGCGGCACTTGCGAGGGTTCCGCGCTGCCGCGGAGCGCGAGCTCGGTCTCATCGAGAACGCTCTCATGCCGGTCTCCCGTCGCAAAGACGCGTCGAGCCGTGCCCGTGCCGCCGAGATGGCACGGGAGATCGCCGGCCAACTCGAGATCGTGCGCAGCAGTCTCATCAGATCTGCCCTTACACGGCTCGATTCGTAGTACCGTCAAAGAACGCTTTGCGACACGCCCGGCTAATGTGGGCGCCGGTTGTACAGGGCGTGGGTAGCGTTGGGGTGCACGAACGTTAAGTGTCAACTTCAACTTGAAGGTAAGGAATGGCCATGAGTGAACTCAGCCGTAGCGAGGAATCCCGCTACGACCTCGGCCTCCTCTTCACAGACGGAATGCCCGAGCTGGATGACGACGCCGGCTACCGCGGAGCGATTGCCGCTCGCGCCGCAGGCATCAGTTACCGCCAGCTGGACTACTGGGCCCGCACGCAACTCGTCGAGCCCACGGTGCGCGGTGCCGCGGGTTCGGGTTCGCAGCGCCTCTACGGCTTCCGCGACATCCTCGTGCTCAAGCTCGTCAAGCGACTGCTCGACACGGGCATCTCGCTCCAGCAGATCCGCGTGGCGGTCAACCAGCTGCGCGAGTCCGGCATCAACGATCTTGCGCAGACGACCCTCATGAGCGATGGCGCGAGCGTCTACCTGTGCACGTCGAACGACGAGGTCATCGACCTCGTGAGCCGCGGCCAGGGAGTGTTCGGCATCGCCGTCGGCAAGGTGCTGCGCGAGGTTGAGTCCTCACTCGTCGAACTCGACTCCGTCAAGGGCGAAGACCCCATGGACGAGCTGGCCAAGCGCCGCGCCGTCCGCGCCTCCTAGGGTCCCCCCGCTCGCCCTTCTCGCGCCCAGCGCTGCGCGCCGCGCTGTGGTCTGACGCCCGCGCGCACGTGTGAACAGCCGCGCGCTCGACAAACCTCCGCGACGCTCACGGCGCTCAGCGCTGGCGAAACGGGGCTGGGGTCGGCAAAACAGGCTCGGCCGGCAAAACAGGCTCGGCCGGCGAAACGGACCGGGCGGCCGAGGGGCTAAGCCGGCTCGTTCGCGAAGTCGCCGATGCGCGCCGTACGCATGACGCGCTCGAGCAGCTGGTCGAAGTTGCGCGCCATCTCCTGCGCGCTCTCGCCGGGCCACACGTGCAGCGGCTTCGCGGCACCCTGGGCCTGCTGAAGTGAGGTGCGCTCGGGCAGTTGCGGGCTCAGCACGAGCGGGCCGAACATGTCGCGCAGCTCTTTGATTCGGAACTGGTGCTCAAGCGACTGCGACCGCAACCGGTTCACTATGATCCCGAGTGGCTGCAGGCGAGGGGAAAGGCCGCGGCGGATCTCCTCGATGGCGCGCAGTGCGCGGTCCGCGGCAGCGACGGAGAACAGGCCCGGTTCGGTGACGATCGTCACTCGGTCGCTCGCCGCCCACGCCGTGCGCGTGAGGGCGTTGAGCGAGGGCGCGCAATCGATGAGCACGAGGTCGTAGTCGGCTTCGACGTTGGCGAGAGCCTCCTCGAGCTTCCAGATGTCGCGGATGCTCGGGTGCGGCCCGTCGAAGTTGATCGCGGACGGCGACCCGATGAGCACGTCGATCTTGCCAGGACGGCCCTTCGTCCACCCGCTGGGCGCGATGGCCGCGCGCACGATCTTCTCCTTGGGGGAGGCGAGCACGTCGGCGATGTTGAGGTGGCCACCCACTTCGATGTCCATGCCCGTCGACACATCCGACTGCGGGTCAAGGTCGACGACGAGAGTTCGGAGGCCACGAGCGAAGGCGGCGGAAGCAAGCCCGAGCGTCACCGTGGTCTTTCCCACGCCCCCCTTGAGGGAGCTGACGCTAAGTACATGCACGAGTAACGACGATACCTTCACTACTGTTAAAGAACCTAAATCCTGCCTCTCTTCGGGCACCTCCTTGGGAAATTGCCAGCGTATTCTCGCCTCTAGGCTTTACAGAGTCGAAAGGACCGGATGTTCAGGAAGATTCTCGTTGCCAACCGCGGGGAGATCGCGATCCGTGCGATGCGTGCCGCATTCGAGCTCGGGGCCAGAACTGTAGCCGTCTTCCCTTACGAGGATCGCAACTCCATGCACCGCCTGAAGGCGGATGAGGCTTACCAGATCGGCGAGAAGGGCCATCCGGTCAGGGCCTACCTCGATGTCGCTGAAATCATCCGGGTCGCGATGGCGTCTGGTGCCGACGCGATCTACCCCGGCTACGGCTTCCTGTCGGAGAACCCTGACCTGGCGCAGGCGGCCGCGGATGCGGGTATCACCTTCATCGGTCCGCCGACGCGGGTGCTCGAGATGGCGGGCAACAAGGTCACGGCGAAGGAGCATGCGATCGAGGCGGGTGTGCCCGTGCTCAAGTCGACGCCGGCGTCCAAGGACATCGAGGTGCTGCTGGCGGGTGCTGACGAGATCGGTTTCCCGATTTTCGCGAAGGCGGTCGCGGGTGGCGGTGGTCGCGGGATGCGTCGGGTTGAGTCGAAGGATGAGTTGCGTGACGCTCTTGAGGCGGCGATGCGGGAGGCGGACAGCGCGTTCGGTGACCCGACGATGTTCCTGGAGCAGGCGGTGGTGCGTCCGCGTCACATCGAGGTGCAGATCCTCGCGGATGCGACGGGCGAGACCGTTCACTTGTTCGAGCGCGACTGCTCGGTGCAGCGGCGCCACCAGAAGGTGATCGAGATCGCGCCCGCGCCCAACCTGGACGAGGCGACCCGACAGGCGATGTACCGCGACGCGATCGCGTTCGCGCGCTCCATCGGCTACGTCAACGCCGGCACGGTCGAATTCCTGCTCGACACGGCGGGGGAGCGCAAGGGGCAGCACGTCTTCATCGAGATGAACCCGCGCATCCAGGTCGAGCACACGGTGACCGAGGAGGTCACCGACGTCGACCTGGTGCAGTCGCAGATGCGCATCGCGGCGGGCGAGAGCCTGGCCGAGTTGGGTTTGCAGCAGGAGAATCTCCATCTGCGGGGAGCGGCGCTGCAGTGCCGCATCACCACGGAGGATCCGGCGGCGGGATTCCGGCCCGACACGGGCAAGATCACCACTTATCGCTCGCCGGGCGGCGCGGGCATCCGGCTCGATGGTGGCACAGTCGCTGCCGGGGCGCAGGTCTCGCCGCACTTCGACTCGATGCTGGTCAAGATGACGTGCCGCGGCCGGGACTTCCAGGCGGCGGTCGTGCGCGCTCGTCGCGGGCTGGCCGAGTTCCGGCTTCGGGGTGTGACGACGAACATCCCGTTCCTGCAGGCGGTGCTCGAGGATCCGGACTTCATCGCCGGCGATCTGAGCACCTCGTTCATCGAGGAGCGCCCGTGGCTGGTGCGCGGGCACCAGTCCAAGGACCGCGGCACGAAGGTGCTGAACTGGCTCGCCGACGTGACGGTGAACCAGCCCAACGGCAACGGCGAGGGCATCCTCAGCCCGGCCCTCAAGCTGCCGACCGTCGATGTGGAGGCGCCGGCGCCGGCGGGTTCGCGGCAGCGGCTGCTCGAGCTCGGGCCCAAGGGGTTCGCGGATGCCCTCCGCGCACAGGTTCCGCTGGCGGTGACGGAGACCACGTTCCGCGACGCGCACCAGTCTCTGCTCGCGACTCGGGTGCGCACCAAGGACCTCGTGGCGGTGCTCCCGCACGTCGCGCGCCTCACCCCGCAGCTGCTGTCGATCGAGGCCTGGGGCGGTGCGACCTACGATGTCGCGCTGCGCTTCCTCGGTGAGGACCCGTGGGAGCGGCTCGCGGCGGTGCGCGAAGCGCTGCCCAACATCGCCATCCAGATGCTGCTGCGCGGTCGCAACACGGTCGGCTACACCCCGTATCCCACCGAGGTGACGGATGCGTTCGTGCGCGAGGCGGCATCCACGGGCGTTGACATCTTCCGCATCTTCGACGCGCTCAACGATGTCTCCCAGATGAAGCCGGCCATCGACTCGGTGCTCGCGACCGGCCACGCCGTCGCCGAAGTGGCGATCTGCTACACCGGTGACCTGCTCGATCCGAATGAGAACCTCTACACCCTCGACTACTATCTGCGGCTCGCCGAGCAAGTGGTTCAGGCGGGTGCGCACATCCTGGCGATCAAGGACATGGCGGGTTTGTTGCGTGCCGAGGCGGCGTTCGAGCTCGTGAGCGCTTTGCGCGAGCGGTTCGCGCTTCCCGTGCACGTGCACACCCACGACACGGCGGGCGGGCAACTGGCGACCCTGCTGGCCGCATCCCGCGCCGGTGCCGACGCGGTGGATGTCGCGAGCGCACCGATGGCGGGCACGACCAGCCAGCCCTCGGCTTCCGCTCTGGTCGCCGCCCTCGCGCACACGCCGCGGGACACCGGCATCTCCCTTCAGGCCGTCTCGGACCTCGAGCCGTACTGGGAGGCCGTGCGCCACGTCTACAAGCCGTTCGAGTCGGGACTGCCCGGGCCTACCGGCCGGGTCTACACGCACGAGATCCCCGGCGGCCAGCTCTCCAACCTGCGCCAGCAGGCGATCGCGCTGGGCCTGGCCGACCACTTCGAAAAGATCGAGGACCTCTACGCGGCCGCCAACCGCATCCTCGGCCGCCCGCCCAAGGTGACCCCGTCATCGAAGGTCGTCGGCGATCTGGCGCTCGCCCTCGCGGCGGCCAACGCCGACCCGGACGACTTCGAGCACAACCCCGACAAATACGACATCCCCGACTCGGTTGTGGGGTTCATGGCCGGCGAATTGGGCGAACTGCCCGGCGGATGGCCCGAGCCGTTCCGCACCAAGGTTCTGAAAGGCCGCACCGTCAAGATCGGCATCGAGCCCATCACCCCCGAGGACTCGGCAGCGCTCGAGGGCGACTCGACCGAACGCCGAGCTGCACTCAACCGGCTGCTGTTCGCCGGACCCACCAAGATCTTCGAGCAAGGCCGCGAGACGTACGGCGACCTCTCCGTGCTCGACACCATCGACTACCTCTACGGCCTTCACCAGGGCGTCGAACACATCGTCGAGATCGGCAAGGGCGTCAGCCTCTACGTCGGGCTCGAAGCCATCGGCGACGCCGACAACAAGGGCATGCGCACCGTCATGGCCACCCTCAACGGCCAATTGCGGCCGGTGTTCGTGCGCGACACCAGCATCGCGGTCGAATCCAAGGCGGCCGAGAAGGCGGATGCCTCCCAACCCGGGCACGTGGCGGCCCCATTCTCCGGCGTGGTCACCCTCCAGGTCGAGGAAGGCGACACCGTCGAGGCCGGACAGAGCGTGGCATCCATCGAGGCAATGAAGATGGAAGCCGCGATCACCGCTAGCGTCGCCGGCGTCGTCAAGCGTCTCGCCATCCCGCGCACCCAACAGGTGGATGCCGGCGACCTGCTGCTCGAGATCGGGTGACCGAGCGGGACCAGACTATTCATCGGTAAACTCGACTGTTACGCATCGAGAGGGATCGCAAGCTTGGCTACGAGGCGCAAGAAAGACGACGACACGGACGTGCTCGTCGAACCCGGAAAAGATCTCGAAGCGCCCACCGAGAGTGTGACGTTCACCGTCTCCCTCCCGGTTCAGGTGCACGAGACGCCAGAAGACGAGGTAGCGGTCGCGATCCACGACATCGCGATCAGCCCCGAATACCTGGATGTCGCGGGCCCCACCACCACGTCGATCACTCTCGTGCCCGAGGCCGTGCTGACCGTGCCCGAGCCCGTCGACACGAGCCCCGTCATCCCGGCACTCCCGGAACCCGACCAGGTCTACAGCCGCCGCGGCCGCCAGCGCGGCGAGATCTCGTCGACACCCGAACCCGCTGCAATGCTCACGGCCGAGCGACTCATTGGCACCCGCAAGCGTAAACCTCCACCCGAGGGGATGCTGCAGGAGCTGCTCTACGCCATCACCTTCCGCCTCGTCAACGTGGGCGACTCCTACCGGGTTCGTGAGCGCAAGGCCCTCGAGGCGCGGATCACGCGGTTCTTCGAAGGCGGGGCGCGCTTCGTGCCCGTGCTGACGCGCAAAGGCGGCGTCGGCAAGACCACGATCACCGCGCTACTCGGCATGGCCCTCGCCGATGAGCGGGAAGACCGAGTCATAGCGATCGACGCCAACCCCGACCGTGGCACCCTGGCCGAGCGCGTCGACCGGCAGACCCGCGCGACCGTGCGCGACGTCGTCACGCGCGCGGGCACCATCCAGGCGTTCAGCGAATTCCAGACGCTCGTCTCGCGCGACCAGACCCGGCTCGACGTGCTCGCCTCCGACACCGACCCACTCGTCTCGGAGGCTTTCGACGAAGACGACTACAACGTCGTCGCCGACATGGCGGAGCGGTTCTACTCCATTGTGCTCACCGACTGCGGCACGGGTATCGTGCACTCCGTCATGCGTGCGACCTTGCTGCGGGCCGACTCGATCGTGATCGTCTCCGGGGGCAGCGTCGACGAAGCGCGCCTCGCCTCCGAGACGCTCACGTGGCTCGAAGCCAATGGTTATGCCGAGCTCGTCAGGAACGCCGTCGTCGCCCTCAACACAGCAACACACGGCACCAACCTCGTGAAGCTCGACGAGATCGAAGCGCACTTCAAGTCGCGCGTGCGCGACATCGTGCGCATACCGTACGACCCCACGCTCGCCACGGGCTCGGTCATTCACTACTCGGAGCTCCAACCGCTGACCCGCAACGCCGCTCGCGAACTCGCTGCCCTCGTCATCGACGGGCTGCCGTCACAGCGTCCCACCTGACTCGATGACGGAACGCCAGATCCGCCTCTTCGGCGACCCCGTGCTCCGCTCCGCCTGCGACCCCATCCGGCCAGGCGACCCTAAGGCGAGAACGCTCGTCGAAGACCTCCTCGAGACGGTGCAAGTGCCCGGTCGTGCCGGACTTGCCGCCAACCAGATCGGCGTGGGCCTGCGTGCCTTCAGCTACAACATCGACGGCGATGTGGGATACGTCATCAATCCCGTTCTGGCCGAAGTCTCCGGTGAGCCGGAGCTGGTTGACGAAGGATGCCTCTCCGTACCCGGCTTCTACTTCCCACGCCTGCGACACCCTTATGCTCGCGTCACGGGAGAGGACGTCGACGGCAACCCGGTGGAGATCTCGGGCATCGGACTCATGGCGCAGGCCCTCCAGCACGAGACCGACCACCTTGACGGGCACCTCTACATCGAAGGTCTCGAGCCGGAGACCAAGCGCGAGGCGATGAAGCTCATCCGCCTCGCGCCCTGGTACTAGCCGCTGCTCAGTGGTTGAGGGAGACACCCTCGGTGGTCGGGGAACCCTCGTACAGGCTCTCGATCTCGCCGCTGAAGTCCTTGAGGATGACGTTGCGCTTGATGCTCAGTTTGGGCGTCAAGTGACCGCTGGCCTCGGTGAGATCCGCCTCGAGGATCTGGAACTTGCGGATCGACTCGGCGCGGGAGACACGGGAGTTCGCCGCATCCACCGCCGACTGCACTTCGGCGATCACCTTCGGGTGCTTCGCCGCGTCGGCCACCGACATTCCGCCATCGAGCCCGTTGTTGTTGAGCCAGACCGGCAGCATCTCCTCGTCGAGGGTGATGAGCGCCGAGATGAACGGCTTCTGGTCTCCGACGACGATGACCTGTCCGATGATCGGGTTCGCGCGGATCGGGTCCTCGAGCGTCGCGGGCGCGACGTTCTTGCCGCCGGCCGTGACGATGAGCTCCTTCTTGCGGCCCGTGATCACGAGGTAGCCGTCTTCGTCGAACTCGCCGATGTCGCCCGTCTTGAACCACTCGCCGTCGAAGGTCTCCTTCGTCGCCTCCTCGTTGTTCCAGTAGCCGTCGAAGACGCAGACTCCCTTGACCTGGATCTCGCCATCCTCCGCAATGCGCACCGAGACGCCGGGGAGGGGCGGGCCGACCTTGCCGATCTTGAAGTTCGACGGCACGTTCACGGAGACCGGCGCCGTAGTCTCTGTGAGGCCGTAGCCCTCGAGGATCGTGAGGCCGAGACTGCGGTAGAAGTGACCGAGGCGCAGACCCAAAGGAGCCGAGCCGGAGACGGCGTACTTGACGTTGCCGCCGAGTGCCGCGCGAATCTTGCTGAGCACGAGGCGGTCGAAGAGCGCGAACTGGAGCTTGAGGCCCAGCGGCACGTGGCCGGCATCGAGCGCTTTCGAGTGCGCGATCGCGACATCCGCGGCCTTGCGGAAGATCTTGCCCTTGCCCCCGGACTCGGCCTTCTGCTCTGACGAGTTGTAGACCTTCTCGAACACGCGCGGCACCGCGAGCAGGAACGTGGGCTTGAACGAGCCCATCGAGGGAAGCAGGAGCTTGGTGTCGGGCTGGTGGCCGACCTTCACGCCGCCGTGCACGGAGAGCACCGAGATGAACCGCGCGAAGATGTGCGCGAGGGTGATGAAGAGCAGGGTCGTCGATTCGGGGTTGACCACCTCGGGGATCGCCTTCTGCGCGTTGCGGCTCAGCTCCACGAAGTTCGAGTGGGTGATGATGCAGCCCTTGGGCTTGCCCGTCGTGCCCGACGTGTAGATGAGGGTAGCGAGATCCTTGCCCGTGGCGAGGTTGCGGCGGCGCTCGATCTCCTCGTCGGTAACGTCTTTGCCGGCCGCGACGAGCTTGTCGAGGTCGCCGAGGCCGATCTGCCACACGCTGCGCACGAGCGGAGCATCCGCGTGGATCTCATCGAAGCGCGCGAAATGATCCGGGTTCTCGGTGATCATGGCGACGGCGCCAGAATCGGTGAGGTTCCACAGGATCTGGCTCGGCGCGGATGTCTCGTACACGGGCACGAGCACGGCCCCGGCGAACCAGGCGGCGAAGTCGATGAGAGTCCACTCGTAGCGGGTCTTGCTCATGAGCCCGATCTTGTCGCCGGGCTCGATGCCCGAGGCGACGAAACCCTTCGCGAGGGCCTTGACCTGATCCAGGAACTGCGACGCCGTCACGTCGCTCCAGCCGCCGTCGGCAGTGGGGAGCGCGAAGAGTGCGCGGTCGGGTGTGGCAGCGACCCGGTCGATGAGCAGGTCGGTGGCGTTGGCTTCGGGGTCGGCCTCGACCATAGCGGGAACGTCGAACTGTTTCACGGCAACTCCTTTGGTACCGGTCGGGGTCATTTTCCCTATTCTAGGCGGACGGGGCCGGGATTCCTCAGGCTGGTGCGGCAGTACACTCGACAACCGTGCATGCCATCGGAATCGACATCGGCGGAACCAAGATCGCGGGCGCGGTGGTGGCCGAGAACGGCGACATCGTCGCCGAGGAGCGAGTGGCGACCCAGGCCGGCGACTCCGAGGCGATCATCGATGCCGTCGTGGGCATGATCGAGCGCCTCTCGATCGGGCAGTCGATCGTCGCGGCGGGCGTCGCCGCCCCCGGATTCATCGATGCCGGGCAGTCGACCGTGTACTACACGCCCAACATCAGCTGGCGCAACGAACCGCTGCGCGATCGCCTTCTCGAGCGCGTGCAGCTCGACATCACGATCGACAACGACGCGAACGCGGCGGGATGGGCCGAGTACCGGTTCGGTGCGGGAAAGTCGGTTTCCGACATGACGATGCTCACGATCGGCACGGGAGTCGGCGGGGCGATCGTTAGCCAGGGGCGCCTGTTCCGCGGCGGCTTCGGCGCCGGTGCCGAACTCGGCCATCTCCGGGTCGTTCCGGATGGCCTGCCGTGCGGTTGCGGCGCCCGAGGATGCATCGAGCAGTACGGTTCCGGCCGCGCGCTCCTGCGCATGGCCAATGAGATCGCTGATGTCGGTGGCATCGGACTGGCCCTCGCGGACGCGAGGCGCGCTCACGGAACTCTCGACGGCGTCGTCGTGGGCCGACTCATCGCCGAGGGAGACGCCGGCGCCCTGCACGCGCTCGAAGAGCTCGGGCACTGGCTGGGCCAGGCCTGCGCCTCACTGAGCGCCGTGCTCGACCCCGAGCTGTTCGTGTTCGGCGGGGGAGTCGCCGAAGCAGGAGATCTTCTGCTCGACGCCGTGCGGGAGGCCTATCGCCAGCACCTTCCCGCCCGCGGGTACCACCCTGAACCGGAGTTCGTGATCGCCGAACTCGTGAACAACGCTGGTGTCGTGGGCGCCGCCGACCTAGCGCGCGTGCATTCGCGGGGGCGTTAGAGTAGTAGCTTCCGGCCGGGAGGTAAGTCGAATGTTCTACTGGTTCATGAAGAACCTGGTCGCCGGCCCGCTTCTCAAGACGGTGTTCCGGCCCTGGATCTCGGGTCTGGAGAATATTCCTCGAACCGGTGGCGTCATCCTCGCCAGCAATCACCTCTCCGTGATCGACTCGATCTTCCTGCCTCTCGTCATCGATCGCCGCATCTACTTCCTCGCCAAGAGCGACTACTTCGTCGGCCGCACCTTCAGGGGCTGGGCGATCAAGAACTTCCTGCTCGGAACCGGCATGCTGCCGATCGACCGCTCCGGCGGCAAGGCCTCTGAGGCGTCCCTCAACACGGGCCTCGAGGTACTCGCGAAGGGCGCTGTGCTCGGCATCTATCCGGAGGGCACGCGCAGCCCGGACGGCAAGATGTACCGGGGTCGCACCGGCGTGGCGCGAATGGTGCTCGAGGCACACGTGCCCGTGGTGCCCGTCGCGATGATCGATACAGAGAAAGTCATGCCCATCGGCAGCAAGATCCCCAAGGTGCGCCGCATCGGGATCGTTTTCGGCGAACCGCTCGACTTCTCGCGCTTCGAGGGCATGGAAGGCGACCGTTTCATCCTTCGCTCGATCACCGACGAGATCATGTACGAACTCAGCCGGATCAGCGGGCAGGAATACGTGGACGTCTACGCGTCTTCAGTACGAGAGAAGATCGGCAGTCGAGGCCGCTGACCTTCGATAGGCTCGTAGGCCGGGGCGTCGCCCCGACTCCTCACATTCCGCAGCTAAGGAACTTCCTCGTGGTTGACCCGTCCGAACCAGTCGTGCTCGCCGATCCCGAAGTGATTGCCGGTCTCGACTATTGGCGGACCCTTCCGATCAAGCAGCAGCCGACATGGCCAGACCCGGATGCCGTGGGCGCCGCCTCCGCGAAGATCGCAACGCTGCCGCCGCTCATCTTCGCCGGCGAGGCGGACATCCTGCGCGACCGCCTCGCGAAGGCGGCTCGTGGCGAGGCGTTCCTGCTGCAGGGCGGCGACTGCGCCGAGACCTTTGCCGGCACCAACGCCCAGAACATCCGCGACCGCGTCAAGACGATCCTGCAGATGGCCGTCGTGCTCACCTACGGCGCATCCAAGCCCATCATCAAGATGGGCCGCATGGCCGGCCAGTTCGCCAAGCCGCGCTCGAGCGACACCGAGACGCGCGGCGACGTGACACTGCCCGCGTACCGCGGCGACATCGTCAACGGCTACGACTTCACTCCGGAGTCCCGCGAGGCCGACCCGAGCCGGCTGGTTGAGGGCTACCACGCGGCCGCATCGACGCTCAACCTGGTTCGAGCATTCACCCAGGGTGGTTTCGCCGACCTCCGACAGGTGCACTCCTGGAATCGGGGGTTCGCGTCTAACCCGGCCAACCACCGGTATGAGAAGGTCGCGAGCGAGATAGACAAGGCCATCAAGTTCATGGAGGCCGCGGGAGCGGACTTCGACGAGCTCAAGCGGGTCGAGTTCTACTCGAGCCACGAGGGCCTGCTCATGGACTACGAGCGACCGATGACGCGCATCGACTCGCGCACCGGCACGGCGTACAACACGAGCGCGCACTTCCTCTGGATCGGGGAGCGCACTCGAGACCTCGACGGCGCGCACATCGACTACTTCTCGCGCCTGCGCAACCCGATCGGCGTCAAGCTCGGCTCGTCGACCACACCCGAGGCGATGAAGCAACTCATCGACAAGCTCGACCCGGATCGCGAGCCCGGGCGCCTCACGTTCATCACTCGCATGGGGTCGAGCAAGATACGGGACGCGCTTCCACCGCTGCTCGAGGCAATCAAGGGCATGGATGCGACGCCGCTGTGGGTCACGGACCCCATGCACGGCAACGGCCTCACGACCCCTAACGGCTACAAGACGCGGCGATTCGATGATGTCGTGGACGAGGTCAAGGGGTTCTTCGAGGCTCACCGTGCCGCGGGAACCTACCCCGGCGGCATCCACATCGAGCTCACCGGCGACGACGTCACCGAATGCCTGGGCGGGTCGGAGCAGATCGACGAAGCCACCCTCGCGACGCGGTACGAGTCGCTGTGCGACCCAAGACTCAACCACATGCAGTCGCTCGAGCTCGCCTTCCTCGTCGCGGAGGAGCTCACGGCGTTCTGAGGCGAAGCCCCAGCGTGTCGACGGAGCACCAGCGATTCGCGGGCGCCCTGTCGGTGGCATCTGCCACTGTGCTCCGATGAGCGATTTCGACTTCCTGTACGGCGAGTGGACCGTGGCCAACACGAGGCTGCGTGAGCTGTTCACGGGCAGCACCGAGTGGTACACCTTCGACGCCACGTCGTGGGCGCAACCGATTCTCGGGGGAGTCGGCAATGTCGATGAGATGGACTGCCCCAGTGAGGGCTTCGCGGGAGCGACCATCCGGGTGCAAGACCAGGCGTCGGGCGAGTGGTCGATCTACTGGGCCGACAGCAAGACCGGTCGCCTGTTTCCGCCGGTCGTCGGCACGTTCGCGAACGGTCGTGGCGACTTCTACGGCGACGACACCCACGACGGCCTGCCGATCAAGGCCCATTTCATCTGGTCGCACATCACGCCGACGTCGGCGCGATGGGAACAGGAGTTCTCGGCGGACGGCGGCGAGACCTGGGAGAGCAACTGGGTGATGGAGTTCACCCGCCGCTAACCGTAGATCGTCACCTCGGAGCCGCGCTTCACCAGCTCACCGCCGGCGGGAGACTGGTCGGTCACGACAGCCGGCGGGAATCCCCAGAAGATCTCCTGGATCTCGGTTTCGACGATCACGACGAATCCGAGATCCTCGAGTTCCGCCTTGGCCGCGGCGATGTTGTCACCGATGACGTCAGGCAGTTGCACGAGGTCGGGACCCCGTGAGATAACGAGGTCGACCGAGTCGCCCTCGCGGAACACGCGGGGGTTGCCGTTCTCATCAGGCTCCGGGTCGATCATCGCAACGGTCTCGGCGGGGCAGTCGTTGAACTCCTGCTTGCCCTCGGCCGCCGTGAGCTTGACGCCCGCAAGAATCTGGGTCGCCTCGGTGACGGACTTGCACGTCACATCGGGCAGGGGTCCCGCCGAGGTGATGAGAGTGACGGGCTGCTTCTCGCCGTAACTCGGTGCTTCGAGAATGGAGGCGCCGTCGGCCCCCAGCACGTTGATAACGATCCCCTTGGCAACTGTGGCGTCGAACTGGTGGATGACGGGATCGGTGAGCGTGAAGGGCGCCGCTTCGATCGCGGCTCGCGCCTCATCCTCGGTCATGCCGGCAAATGGCGGAACGGGAAGCGGTTTCGGCCCCGTGGAGACGAGAAGCTGCACCATGCCGCCGTTCACGACCTGGGTGCCGACCGCCGGGTCGGTGTTGGCGACGAGACCGACCGCCACCGTGGGGGAGTCGATGCTGCCGTTCGTGGGGTTGACCGTGAGCCCTAGATCGACGAGCTTGTCGGTCGCTTGCTCGACGGTGAGGCCGGCGATCGACTCGGGAATGGTGGTTCGGGAGCCAGGGCCCAACCCGAAGTACCAGCCCGTGCCAGCGGCAACGGCCACGAGCACGGCGATGAGGGCGATGAGCCACACGGTGCGAGCCCGGCGCTTCTTCGTCTTCGCCGCGAGCGCGGATGCGTTGTCAGGTACCGCCACGACCCCGCCTCCGACTCCGATGGGCAGCCGCCCGCGGGATCCGATGACTTGCGTCTCCGCCGTCGTCTCGGTTCTCGCGGGGGCGCTCGGCATCACCATCGTTCGCTGGGTGGGCGTTGTCGAGGGCAGCGAGGTCATGAGCCCGCTGTGGGTCTCGAACAGCTGGTCGAGCATCGCGCGGGCATCGCGCGGTCGATCGTCAGGCTCACGCGCGGTCGCCCAGAGCACGAGATCGTCGAGTTCGGTTGGTACGCGAGGGTTCTTGCTGCTCGGCTTCGGCACGGCGTCGTTGGCATGCTGGTAGGCGATCTGCATGGGCTGGTCGCCCTTGAACGGCTGCTCGCCGACGAGCATCTCGTACATCATGATGCCGACCGCGTAGATGTCGCTACGAGTGTCAGCGACGCCGCGCGTGACGAGCTCGGGGGAGAGGTAGGCGATGGTGCCGAGCAATGCCGCACCCGTCGCGGTGTTGGCACTGGCGGCCCGGGCAAGGCCGAAGTCGCCTATCTTGATGCGGCCGTCATCCGCGAGCAGCACGTTCTCGGGCTTGAGGTCGCGGTGAACGATCCCGGCCTTGTGCGCGGCCGCGAGCCCGGCGAGCACGGCTTCCATGATATCGAGGGTCTGCTCGGTCGTGAGGATGCGGTGCTCCTGCAGCAGGTCCCTCAGGGTGATTCCCGGCAGGTACTCCATGACGAGGTAGGCCATGTCGCTGTCCTGGCCCTGGTCGAAGACGTTGACTACGTTCGGGTGCGCGAGGCGTGCGGCAGATCGCGCCTCCTGGATGAACCGCTCTTTGAACTTGCTGTCGTCAGCGAGGTGCCCGTGCATGACCTTGATGGCGACGCGGCGCTCGAGCCTCAGATCGGTGGCGAGGTACACCGTCGCCATCCCGCCGCGAGCGATGCGTGAGCGGATCTGATACCGGCCGTCGAGGAGACGACCGATCATCGGGTCCGTGCTGTTGACGCTCACCGTCAGAGTCTAAAGTTCGCAGGTGGGAGAGAACCGCTAGACACGGCGCCGCGGCGGGACTGCCGCAGCGGGATGGGGCTCGATGGTGCTCAGCCCAGTTCCGCGAGCCACGCCCAGGCGGACGCCTCCCACTTGGCGTATGCGTCTGGATAGGCGGAGATCTGCACGGCCTGGGCGGCTTGCGTGAGGGTCATGCCCTCCCAGCCGCGAATGTCCAGAAGTCCGCGCGTGTAACCGCGGTTGGGGTTGCTCGGGCCGCCGTAGAACAGTCGTGCTGCGTAGCTCGGCGTTGTGAGGAGGTCGACGGAGCCCCAGCCCGAACTGGGCCGTTGCTGGAACAATCCGACCGAGTCGCGGTCGCCCCAGTCGAGGTTACGCAAAGTCGACTCCTGCATCGCCGCGGCGAGCGCGATCGCAATGCCGGCGTCGGGCACACCGAGTTCCCGCCCGATCTGCACGATGATCGCGGCATTGGCTCGCATCTCGTCGTTGAGGTAGGTGACGCTGCCACCGGTCGCGGCCGGCGCGGCCGCGCCCGGAATGACGAGGATGCCGCCCGAGTAGATGACGCTCGACCAGTCGAGCCCATTGGCGTCGAGGAGGGCCTGCGTGGTGATGCCGAACTTGCCCGCGATGCCCGAGAGCGTATCGCCGCCGGCGATCGTGTAGCTGCCGTTCGCGGGAGCGGGAGCGGGTGCAGGCGGAGCCGGGGGCGGTGTCTCGACGACGGGAGCGGCCGCGACGGGCGCCTCTACGGGAGGGGTGACGACGGGCGCGGTGTCGACGATGGGAGTCTCGCTCGAGACGAGCTCGGGCGTGGCGGGAGGCGGATCCGCCACGACCGGGTCGGCCAGCGGTGCTCCGGGGCCGACGAGGCCGGGAATGGCGATGGTCTGTCCTGGGTAGATGATGCTCGACCACCCGAGTCCGTTGGCGGTGAGCACGGAGATCGTGGAGACGCCGTGGCGCTCGGCGATGCCGCTGATCGTGTCGCCGGCGACGATCGTGTAACGGCCGCCCGCTGCCGCTTCGGCCGGGGCCTCGGCAACGGGGGCGGCGACGGAGCCGCTGCTCGTGAGCTTGAGTTGCTGCCCGGGGAAGATGATCGACGACCATCCCAGGCCGTTGAGTGCAAGCACGGATGCCGTCGACAGCCCGTAGCGACCGGCGATGTCGCTCACGGTGTCGCCTGCGGTCACGGTGTATGTAACGGGCGCGGTGCCCGTCGCAGTGCGCACGACGGTCGCCGCCGTCGACTTGATGGCGGTCGTCGTCGCTGCCATCGCTTCGCGGATCGTCTTGCCGAGGTCGGATGTCGCCCCACGAGGCTTGAGCGGTGGTTTCGCGTTCACGGCTTCGACGGGCCCCGTGAGGTTGAGCGTCATGGCCGCCATCGAGCCGACGAGGATGATGGGCACGCTGTTGAACACGCCGCGCGCGATGCGGCTGCGCTCTAGGTGGCGCTGGCGTGCGGCATCCTCTTGGATCGCGGTAGTGGGTACTAGCCCCGCGAATACCGATCGGGCGACGCTCTCCGCGTCGTGCGCTGCTATGTCGCTCATGAGTGTTCCGTCCTACTCCCGGCCCCGAGAAGGCGCACGATCGCGTCCGACCGGCGTGAACTTACCGTGTCACAGAAGACACACAGTGTCAATCAAAGTGATTCGTGTGATTTGAATTAACATGACCGAAACATTTGCCTCCCGATCGGCCTCCCGCGCTTGGGCGCACGGCCGTGGCAGTCTTTAACCGTGACCGAAACACCCGGCATCAACTGGCTGACCATTCCCGACCTCACTGAGATGCTCGGCCTCAAAGTGAGCCAGGTGCGGCGGCTAATCGAGGATCGCGCGCTCCTCGCGAGCCGAATCGATGGGGTGTGGAAGGTACCCGAGCAGTTCATCGTCAACGGTGAACCGATGCACGAGCTCCGCGGCACCCTCATGGTGCTCGCGGACAGCGGGTTCACCAATGAGGAAGCCATGAACTGGCTGCTCAGCGAAGAGGCGAGCCTCGGCACCAGTCCCATCGCCGCGCTGCAAGCCGGCCGCAAGGCCGAGGTGCGCCGGGTGGCGCAGGCGCTCGGGTTCTAGGGCGACGACGCTCAGGCGCTGCGGCGCGTTACCGTATCGGCGAGCTGCAGCAGTTGGGTGCGCGCGGACGGGGCAATCGGCGCCGTCGCGATCGCGTCCCGCGCGAGGCCCACGTTGTGGTCGATGATTCGCTCGATCTGATCCACGGCCCCACAGTCCCTGATTGCCGTACGGATCATCTCGACTTGTTGTGCGTCGAGCTCGGGATCGCCCAGCAGCTCGTCAAGCAGCGTGCGGGCATGAGGCGGCAGCGTCGTGCGGGCGAGCGCGATGAGAACCGTGCGCTTTCCCTCCCGCAGGTCGTCTCCGGCGGGTTTGCCGGTGACGACCGGATCCCCGAATACGCCGAGCAGGTCATCTCGCAGCTGATAGGCGACGCCGAGGGGGAGTCCGAAGGCGCGCAGGGAGCCGAGTTGGGGCAGGCTCGCTCCGCCGAGGGCGGCGCCGATCGCCAGGGGGGCCTGCACGCTGTACTTGGCCGACTTGTACACGATCACGCGGTGCGCGCGCGCGAGCGCATCCGACTCCGGGTAGGTCGTCCAGGCGTTCTCCTCGAGAATGTCGAGGTACTGCCCGGCCGTGACCTCGGTGCGCATTCGCGTGAACTCCGCTCGGCCGGCCGGGCCCGCGGCAGGATTCGCGAGCAGCGCCGTGCCTTCGTCGAAAAGCTCGTCGCTCCAGCCGAGCAGCAGGTCGCCGAGCAGGAGCGCCGCGGACTGGCCGAACGCGGATGGGCTGCCGCGCCATCCGCTGCTCGAATGAACGGCGGCATAGAGCTTGTGGGCCGACGGGGATCCCCGTCGGGTGTCCGAGTTGTCCATGATGTCGTCGTGCACGAGCGCGGCCGCGTGGAACACCTCGAGGGCCGCCGCAGCGCGCACGATGCCCGGCAGGTCCGCGGACACGGAGTCATCGGGGAGGGGGTCGAATCCGTCGGCCACACCGCTCGCGGCCTGCCAGCCCCAGTAGCAGAAGAGCGCCCGGAATCGCTTGCCGCCTGACAAGAAGGTGCGCGCCACGTCGGTGAACGGCACGAGCTCGGGTGCGATGGCCGAGAGCTCCGCCGTTCGGGCCGAAATGAACTCGTCGATTCCCAGTTGAACTAGGTCAACTAACCGCGTACTCTCAGCCACTTGCCTAGCCTAGCCACGGCGCAGAGGCGTACTATGAAGCTTCAGCGTCAATCCCGAGGACCGAGGGGAACAGGATGCCACTTTCCGAGCAAGAGCAGCGCCTCCTGGAAGAGATGGAGCGCAGTCTCTATCAAAACGATGCGGACTTCGTCGCCACCGTTAATCCCCGCCGTGGCAAGCCCAACTACACGATCCTCATTGTCGGTGTACTCATCGCACTCGGCGGGATCGCGACCCTCGTCGCCGGCGTGATCGTGCGACAGCCGCTCGTTGGTGTGCTGGGGTTCGCGATCATGTTCGCGGGCGTGCTTCTCGTAGTAGCCCCGCCGCGCCGCGGCTCGGTTTCCGCTGCGCAGCAGGCGGCGCCCGACGCGTCGCACGGCCGGAGCAACTCGCCGCGATTCATGGACAATCTGAACGAGCGTTGGGACAAGCGCCAGGACGGGCGCGACTAGCTCCACAACCCTCCACTTCCTCTCCCCATTCAGGGCCAGCCGCGCGGCTGGCCCTTTTTCGTTGCCTAAGCGGGCGATTCGAGCTCATATACCGCTATTTCCCTCCACTGGGCACGGCCCGAGAAAACAGCCCAGTATGGGGGTCAAACTACGAGAATGCCTCCATTTCCGTTGTTTAGTGGTGGAAAGTGGAGTAAAGTGGAGGACACCTGAATCCGGGCCGGAGAACGAGGGGAGGCTGCCGTGTTCCTCGGTACCTATTCCCCGAAGCTCGATGAGAAGGGCCGCCTCATTCTTCCGGCCAAGTTCTGGGATGAGCTCGGCGGCGGCGTCGTCGTCGCGAAGGGCCAGGAGCGCTGCCTCTACGTGTTCAGCGAGCGCGAATTCGAGGTCGTCTACGAGACGGCGCGAAAGGCATCTCTCACCAACAAGGAGGCTCGGGACTACTTCCGCGTGCTGCTCTCCGGAGCGCACCAGGAGCTCCCGGACAAGCAGCACCGCGTGACAATTCCCGCTGCACTGCGCGAATACGCCGGCCTCGATCGCGAACTGACAGTGATCGGCGCAGGAACACGCGCGGAGATCTGGAACACCGAAGCCTGGAACAGCTACTACGCGACCGCCGAGTCGGGCTACGTGGACACGTCGGAGGAGGTGATCCCCGGGCTCTTCTGAGCCCTTGGCGCTGACCCTCAGCCGTACGCCCTGGCTTTCTTCCCCGAAGCCAGGTCGCACCGGATGGGGATCAGCGCCAAGGACCCGTCACCGGTCACCATGGCAGACAACGCAATCCACACCCCCGTCATGCTCGAGCGCACGGTCGAGCTGCTTGCCCCAGCGCTGGAGCGCGAGCGTGCGGTGCTCGTCGACGCGACCCTCGGCATGGCCGGGCACGCCGAAGCCTTCCTCGAGCGCTTCCCGGGGCTCACGCTCGTCGGCATCGACCGCGACACGGATGCTCTCGCCATCGCCCAGCGCCGCCTCGCGCCGTTCGGGGATCGCATTCACCTCGTACACGCCGTCTACGACGAGTTCGCTCGCGTGCTCGCAGACCTCGGCATCCCGCGCGTGTCAGGCGTGCTCTTCGATCTCGGCGTCTCCTCTCTGCAACTCGACCGCACCGAGCGCGGCTTCTCCTATTCGCAGGATGCTCCGCTCGACATGCGAATGGATGCGACGGGGGAGCGCACCGCGGCTCACATTCTCGCGACGTACAGCGAATCGGAGCTGCGTCGCATCTTTTACGAGTACGGCGACGAGAAGCTCGCCCCCCGGTACGCGAGCCGCATCGTGCAGCGCCGTCAGGAGCGCCCCCTGGAGACCTCCGCAGAACTCGTGGAACTCATCATCGCGGCGACGCCCGCCGCAGCCCAGCGCGCCGGGCACCCGGCGAAGCGGGTCTTCCAGGCACTGCGCATCGAGGTCAATGAAGAACTCGCCGTGCTGGAGCGCGCGATCCCGGCCGCTGTGGATGCCCTCGAGGTCGGCGGTCGCATCGTCGTGCTCGCGTACCAGTCGCTCGAGGACCGGATCGTCAAGCGCGTGCTGCAGGCGCGCGCCGCCTCGACCGCACCGCGAGGCCTTCCCGTTGAGTTGCCCGAGCACCGTCCCGAGCTCAAACTGCTCGTGCGCGGGGCGGAACTCGCCACCGACGAGGAGAAGGCCGCCAACCCGCGCGCCACACCCGTGCGCCTGCGGGCCGCCGAGAAGCTGCGGGAGGTGGCATGAGCGCCAACCTCGCCTACGCGCGTCCGCTGTCCGCCCCGCGGCGCGTGGAACGCCCTCGCCACATCGAGATCGTCGCAACGCGCGCCCAGCGGCGCGCACGCCCCAAGCTCGCGTACGCCGTCGTCACAATCGCGAGCCTCTTCGCGATCTTCGCCGCGCAATTGCTTCTCAGCATCGTCGTGTCGCAGGGCGCGTACGACATCGCGAGCCTCAAGTCCGACCAGAAGGAGCTGCTGCGCACAGAGCAGGACCTCAGGGAGAAGCTCGACCGGCTCGACTCGACCCAGAACCTCGCGGCGCAGGCCGCTCATCTGGGCATGGTTCCCAACCCCAGCCCCCTCGCTCTGAATCTCACCTCGGGCGGCGTGTACGGCATGCCGGGTAGTGCCGATCCCACAGGATGCGGGGGTGCGTGCAATCTCGTTCCGAACGCCCTCACCACGGGAATCCCGCTCGTCGACCCTGCCGCGCCCACCGCGAACCCTTCGGCCGGATCTCGTACCGCAGCGGCCACGTCAGCGTCGAAATCGGGCCAGCCGACTGTCGTCGAGGCCTTGCCCGCCCCCGTCACACACTGAGCGAACCGGTACCCAATGAGAACGCGACGCAGCCGGGCCCGCATCTCCATCGCGGTGGTGATGGTCTTCGCGGTCGTGTGCATCTTCTTCGTGCGGCTCGTCGACATCCAGCTCGTGCAGGCCGATGAGCTCAACGCGGAGTCTCACGACAAGCGTGCGCAATCGCTCGTGACGTACGGCGTGCGCGGCTCGATCATCGACGCCAACGGCGCCGTGCTCGCCGACAGTGTCGAGCGCTATGACATCACGGCCTCGCCCCGCAACGCATTCGACCGCGAGAACGCCACGGCTGTCGTGACGGAGGCGCTCGGCCGTATCACCGCGATCACGGGGCAGGATCCCACCGAGCTCATGGCCGCGCTGATGGCCGATCCCGCTGCCGACTTCGCCTATCTCGCTCAAGGGGTGACCCTCGAGAAGTTCCACGCCGTGCGCGATCTCGACATTCCGTGGGTGTACTTCGAATTGCGCCCGAGTCGCACCTACCCGAACGGGGCCATCGCGGGCAACCTCGTCGGTTTCCGCAACGGCGGGCCGGGCGCAGGACTCGAGATCACCGAGGACGAGTGCCTCGCCGCGACGAACGGCGAGGCGACCTACGAGAAGGCCGAGGACGGCACCATGCTGCCCGGCAGCCTCGTCACTGAGACGAAGCCCAAGAACGGCGGCACCCTTCGCCTGACGATCGACCGGGACCTGCAGTGGTATGTGCAGCAGCGCATGATCCAGACAGTGCAGCAGCTCGGCGCGACCTGGGCAACGGCCGTGGTCATCCGTATCAGCGACGGGCACCTGATGGCCGTTGCGGACTATCCCTCGATCGACCCCAACAACCTCAACGATGCGCCCCAGAACGCTTTCGGGTCTCTTGCGTTCAGCACGCCGTATGAACCGGGCTCAACGGTGAAGGCGCTGACGGCCGCGTCGCTGATCGACGCGGGCGTGGCGACCCCCGCGAGCCAGGTCGTCTCTCCCTATGCGCTCACCCTCGAAGACGGCGGCGTGATCACCGATGCGCTCTATCACGGCGACGAGAACCTCACGCTCGCGGGGGCCCTCGTTGAGTCATCCAATACGGCGATCGCGCAATTCGCCACCTGGTTGCCCGCCCAGCAGCGGCACGACTATCTCACCGCCTTCGGCTTCAACGACTACACCGAGGTCGGGTTCAACGGTGAGTCGAGCGGCCTCGTGCACCCGGCGGACGAGTGGGATGTGCGCACGAACCGCACCGTCCAGTTCGGCCAGGGCCTGCAAGTGACGTCGGTGCAGGTGGCGAGCGCCTACCAGACGCTCGGCAATGGCGGTGTGCGGATGCCCGTGACGCTCGTCGAGGGCTGCGAGTGGCCCGACGGCACGGTCACCGACTTGCCGTCGACCGAGGGTCGGCGCGTGGTCTCGGAATCTGCGGCGGACCAGACGATCGCGATGATGGAGATGGTGGCGACCTCGAGCAGCTCGGCCCCCAACTTGCAGATCCCGGGCTACCGCGTCGCGGTGAAGAGCGGTACGGCCCAGGTCGCGGAAGACGGTGGGTACGCGAGGGACAAAGCCGTGCTGTCGTATGCAGGGGTCGCGCCGGCCGACGATCCGCAATACGCCGTCGTCGTGACCGCAGGCGTGCCAGCTAACATATTGTCTGGCGTGATGGCCCCGACCTTCCGAGACGTCATGGCCCACACGCTCACGACTTTCCGAGTCGCGCCGTCCGCCGAACCAGGACCGGACCTTCCACTGAGGTGGTGAGCTGAGAGAGACGAGGATCGCGTGAGCGCACGAGCCCCGAAGCCGCAGCGGCCGGGAAACCTGTGACGTGATCGCCCTCACGCTCGCAGAACTCGCCTCGGCGCTCGGCGGGCGGCTGCTCCGCGCGACGGACACCGCCACCGTCATCCACGGCGACGTGCACACCGACTCCCGCCGCATCGTCCCCGGCTCTGTCTTCTTCGCCCTGCCCGGGGAGACGACGGACGGCCACCTCTTCGCCGAGGCCGCGGTCACCGCGGGCGCGGAACTTCTCGTCGTCGAGCGCGAACTCGACCTGGATGTGCCTCAAGTGCTGGTGTCCGACGGCGTGACTGCTCTCGCGAGCCTTGCGCGCACCGTCGTCGCGCGCGTTCGAGCCGCGGGGCAGCTTCGCGTGGTCGCTATCACGGGCTCGAACGGCAAGACCACCACCAAGAACATGCTGCGGGCGATCCTCGAGCGCGAAGGCGAGACCGTCGCACCCGCCGGCTCCTTCAACAACGAGGTCGGCGCACCGTTCTCGATGCTGGGCGTGACGGAACAGAGCCGGTACCTCATCGTGGAAATGGGCGCGAGCGGCATCGGCGAGATCGCGAGCCTCATTTCGATCGTCACCCCGGATGTCGGGGTCGTGCTCAAGGTGGGTCTCGCCCACGTTGGTGAATTCGGTGGCCAGGACGCCATCCAGCGTGCTAAATCGGAGATGGTGACCGAGCTGCCCCCGGATGCCGTCGCCGTACTCAACACGGACGACCCGCGCGTGACACCCATGGCTGCACTCACGCGGGCCCGCGTGCTGTGGTTCGGACTCGGGGACACCGCCGACGTGCGCGCGGTCGATGTCGAGGCTCTCGCATCCGGCACCGCATTCACGCTCGAGGTCGACGGCGCGTCGCATCCCGTGCGATTGCGCATTCTCGGCGAGCACCACGTCATGAATGCCCTCGCGGCAATCGCGGCCGCTCGCGAGATCGGCGTTCCCGTGGAGCGCTCGATCCCAGCCGTCGAGAGCCTCGCGCGCGCGGAGCGCTGGCGCATGGAGTTGCTTGAACGCCCCGACGGCGTCGTCGTGATCAACGATGCGTACAACGCGAGCCCCGACTCCATGGCTGCTGCGCTCAAGACGCTCGCGCAGATAACTCGAGACGGCCGGCGTTCCGTCGCCGTGCTCGGGGAGATGGCCGAGCTGGGGGAGTACGCCGACGACGAGCATGACCGCATCGGCAGGCTCGCCGTGCGGCTCAACATCTCGCAGCTCATCGTCGTCGGTCATCGCGCGCGCCACATCCACAATGCGGCCGGACTGGAGGGCTCGTGGGACGGGGAGTCGGTACTCGTCGGCACCCCGGACGAGGCATACGATGTGCTGCGTGATCAGTTGCGCCCGGGGGATGTCGTGCTCGTGAAGTCCTCCAAGTCGGCCGAGCTGCGCTTCCTGGGCGACCGCATCGCGGGAGTCACCGCGTGATCGCGCTCCTCATCGCGGGTGGGATCGCCCTCGCTTTCAGCCTCTTCCTCACCCCGCTGTTCATCAGGCTGTTCACGCGGCTCGGATGGGGCCAGTTCATCCGCGATGATGGTCCGCAATCCCACCACGCCAAGCGCGGAACGCCCACGATGGGCGGCATCATCTTCATCCTCGGTGCGATCATCGGCTACTTCCTCGGGCACCTCATCTCGGGTGAGCCGATCACCCTCGCCGGCCTGCTCGTCATCTATCTCATGGTGGGTCTCGGCATCATCGGGTTCGTCGACGACTTTCTGAAGACTCGCAACCAGCGCAGCCTCGGTCTCGGGGGCTGGTCGAAAGTCGCGGGGCAGGTCCTCGTCGCCGGCGGCTTCGCGGCGCTCGCCCTGAACTTCCCCGACGATCAGGGTCTCACGCCCGCGTCGTCAATGATTTCGGGCATCCGGGACATCCCGTGGCTCAACCTCGCCGTGTTCGGTACGGTGGCGGGCGGCATCCTCTTCGCGATCTGGGTGACCCTCATCATCGTGAGTGCGTCGAACGGCGTGAACGTCGCGGACGGACTCGACGGCCTCGCGTCCGGTGCGGCGATCTTCGCGATCTCGGCGTACATCTTCATCGGTTTCTGGCAGTTCAACCAGTCGTGCTTCAACGAGTTGCTCGACAACGACGTACTGGCACAGTGCTACGAGGTGCGTGACCCGCTCGACCTCGCGATCATCGCCGCGGCGATCGCCGGCGCTCTCATCGGCTTTCTGTGGTGGAACACCTCGCCCGCGCAGGTCTTCATGGGCGACACCGGGTCCCTCGGTCTCGGTGGCGCACTCGCGGCCCTCGCGATCCTCAGCCGCACCGAGCTGCTGCTCGTGCTGATCGGCGGGCTCTTCCTCGTCGTGACCGGTTCGGTCATTCTGCAGCGCGCGTACTTCAAGGCGACCAAAGGCAAGCGAATCTTCCTGATGAGCCCGCTCCACCATCACTTCGAGCTCAAGGGCTGGGCCGAGATCACCGTCGTCGTGAGGTTCTGGCTCATCTCGGCATTGTTCGTCGCGGTGGGCGTCGGGCTGTTCTATCTCGAATGGGTCACCGGCACCGGTGGGTGACGTGGATGGCCTGACCAGCTGGCACGCGGACTGGCGCGGCACGCGAGTCGTCGTGCTGGGTCTCGGAGTGACGGGCTTCTCAGTCGCCGACACGCTCGTCGAGCTCGAGGCGGACGTGCTCGTCGTCGCGTCCCGCGCGACCGAGGAGCGCGCCGACCTGCTCGCGGTGATCGGCGCCCGGCTCGTCGTGCAACCGGATGACGACGCCATGCCTGTCGAGGTCGAGAACTTCGATCCGGAGCTGCTGATCGTCTCGCCCGGGTACCCTCCTGACCACGTCATCCTGCTCTGGGCCCAGTCGCGCGGCGTTCCGGTCTGGGGCGACGTTGAGCTCGCCTGGCGAGTTCGCGACAAGACCGGTCCACCCGCCGAGTGGCTCACCGTCACGGGGACCAACGGCAAGACCACGACGGTGCAGCTCGCGGCTCACCTGCTCGCGGCCGACGGGCGTCGGGCCGCCGCCGTCGGCAACATCGGCGTACCCGTGCTCGACGCGATCCGTGACCCGAAGGGCTTCGACGCGCTCGTCGTGGAGCTGTCGAGCTTTCAGCTCCACTGGATTGCGCGCACCGGCCCCGGCTCGCTCGTCCCGCTTGTGAGCGCGTGCCTCAACGTGGCCGACGACCATCTCGACTGGCACGGCTCGCGGGAGGCCTATGAGATCGCCAAGGGCACGGTGTACGCGAACACCCGCGTGGCATGCATCTACAACCGCGCGGACGAGGTGACGAGGCGACTGGTCGAGGAAGCCGACGTGCAGGAGGGCTGCCGCGCCGTCGGCTTCGGTCTCGACGCACCCGGCCCGAGTGACTTCGGCATCGTCGGCGACATCGTGCTCGACCGTGCTTTTCTCGACGATCGGCAGCGCGCCGCGATCGAGCTCACGACACACGGCGAGCTCGAGGCGGCGGGTCTCGCAAGCCCGCACATGGTCGCGAACGTGCTCGCGGCATCCGCCCTGGCGCGCGCCGCGGGCGTCCCAGCGCCCACCATTCGAGAGGCCCTCGCGACCTTCCGCATCGACCACCACCGCACCGAGACGGTCGGATTCGACGCCGACGTGCTGTGGGTGGATGACTCGAAAGCCACCAACTCGCACGCAGCGGATGCGGCGCTCACGTCGTTCGACTCCGTCGTGTGGGTCGTTGGGGGACTCCTCAAAGGCGTCGACATCGCTCCGCTCGTCGCACGGCACGCGCCGCGTCTCCGAGCCGCCGTCGTCATCGGTGCCAACCATAAACCTGTGGTTGAAGCATTCGAGCGACACGCGCCTCACGTGCCGCTGTTCGAGGTGTCCGCGACAGACACTGATGGGGTAATGCCGGAGGCGGTGCGCCTGGCCGGCGACGCCGCCCGTGCGGGCGACGTCGTACTCCTCGCTCCCGCTGCGGCATCCATGGACCAGTTCACCGACTACGCCGACCGAGGCAACCGTTTCGCCGCGGCCGTGAGAGCTCACCTGGGAGGTGCACCCGATGGCGACACCGAGCCGCCCGGCGCCCCGGCGCCCGGCACAGCCCCAGGCCAGGCAGTCGAGCCCGATGCAGGGTCGTCGGCCGACGCCGGCTGATCGGCAACCGGCGTCCCGGCCGGCCGTCGCCGTCGTTCCCGTGCGGCGCATCTTCACCGCCGAGAACCGCAACTACTTCCTCCTGCTCGGCACGACGCTCTTTCTCGTGATCTTCGGCCTCGTCATGGTGCTGTCATCGTCGACGATCGAGTCATACGTCGCCGACGAGGGATTCTTCGGCCGCTTCGCGCGCCAGGGACTGTACGCGGTGATCGGCATCCCTCTCATGCTGCTCGCGTCGCGCATGCCTCCGCGGTTCTGGAAGCGCTGGGCCTGGCCCGCGCTCATGGCCGGCGGGGCGTTGCAGCTGCTGGTGTTCGTTCCCGGTATCGGCTTCGGTTATGGCGGCAACAACAACTGGATCCGCATCGGCGACTTCACGGCGCAGCCCTCGGAGTTCGTCAAGGTCGCCCTCATTGTGTGGGTCGCCTGGATGCTGTCAACCAAGCAAGACCTGCTTGGCGACTGGAAGCACGCCATGATCCCGGTGGCACCGGTCGCCGGGGTTGCGATCGGTTTCGTTCTGCTCGGAAACGACCTCGGCACCGCGACCATCATGATCATGATCGTGCTCGGCTGCATGTTCTTCGCCGGGGTGCGGCTGCGGCACCTCTTCGCGGCGGTCGTCGCCATCGCGGTGATGGGGCTCGTCTTCGCCGCGACCAGCACCTCCCGCAGTTCCCGCATCAGCGTGTGGCTCCACGGCTGCACGGCCGAGGACTACCAGGGCGATTGCTGGCAGGTCGAGCACGGTAACTGGGCTCTCGCTGCGGGGGGCCTCTTCGGTCGCGGACTGGGCAACTCGACGGCCAAGTGGGGGTGGCTGCCCGAATCCGGCAACGACTTCATCTTCGCCATCATCGGCGAGGAGCTCGGCCTCATCGGGGCAACGGTCGTGCTTGCCCTCTTCGTTGTGCTTGCCATCGCGTTCGTGCGCATCATCCGCTCCACACGCGACAGCTTCACCCGAATCGCGACAGGCGCCGTCATGGTGTGGGTGATCGGGCAGGCCTTCGTGAACATCGCCGTCGTGCTCGGCGTGCTGCCGGTGCTCGGCGTTCCGCTTCCGCTCATCTCGGCGGGAGGCTCAGCTCTCATCGCCTCGCTTCTCGGCATCGGAGTCGTGCTGTCGTTCGCGCGGCGCACCGAGCGCGACCCCGACGAACCGGTTGCCCAGACTCCGGCAGAGCGCTCCCGCATGCTCGCAGCCCAGCGCGCGCGGCAGCGCGCATGACCACGTACCTCCTGGCCGGTGGCGGAACCGCCGGTCACGTAAACCCGCTGCTCGCCGTCGCCGACCGGCTGGGGGAGCGCGAGCCCGACGCCGAAGTGCTCGTGCTCGGCACGAAGGAGGGGCTCGAGTCCCGGCTCGTGCCCGAGCGCGGCTACGAGCTCCTGACGATCGAGCGGCTCCCATTCCCCAGGCGGCCGGGCCGTGCCGCTCTCCGATTTCCCGGGCGGTTCCGCCGCGCGATCGAGCAGGTGCGATCGATCATCCGCGACAGGGGTGTGGATGTCGTGGTCGGCTTCGGCGGTTACGTCGCGCCGCCCGCGTACCTGGCTGCGCGCGCGGAGCGAGTGCCGATCGCCATCCACGAAGCCAACGCGAGGCCGGGCATCGCCAATCGCCTCGGAGCACGGTATACGCGGCATGTGGGCGTCGCCTTCGCTGGCACCCGGCTCCGCGGCGCCACCGTGGTCGGCATGCCCCTGCGGCGTGAGATCGAGCAGCTCGACCGGTTCGCGGCCCGCGGGGAGGGCATCCGCTTCTTCGGTCTCGTCGACGACCAGCCGGTGCTTCTCGTCACGGGAGGTTCGTCGGGTGCACAGCGCATCAACGAGACCATCGCGGCATCCATCACCCTCATCCTCGGAGCCGGGTGGCAGGTCATCCACGTGACGGGGGAGTACCGCGAAGGAATCGAGGACCCCCAGCTGCCGGGATATCACGTCGTGAAGTACGCCGATCGAATGGATCTTGCCCTCGCCGTCGCAGACCTCGCCGTCGCCCGCGCGGGCACGGCAACCGTCGCGGAGCTCGCGGGTCTCGGGGTGCCCGCGGTCTTCGTCCCGTACGCGGCGGGTAATGGCGAGCAGCGTCTCAATGCCCGCGGCCCGGTCGCCGCAGGGGGAGCGGTCGTCGTCGAGGATTCGCGGTTCACACCGGCGTGGGTCGCCTCCGAACTCGTGCCGCTCCTGCGCAACCGCGCTCGCATCGCCGACATGGCCGCGCGAATCGCGACGACCGGGTCGCTCGATGGCACGGACCGTATGGTGGCGCTCGTCCGGCGGGCACTCGAGCAGCAGTAAAATCGACGAAATGATCAAGCCCGACCTCACGATGCCCCTGCCCGCCGAACTCGGCGCCGTGCACTTCGTCGGCATCGGCGGTTCGGGCATGAGCGGAATCGCCCGCCTGTTCCTGGCTTCGGGTCACACGGTGTCGGGCTCCGACCGCTCGGAGAACCACAACACCGAAGACCTGCGTGCTCTCGGCGCGAGCGTGTCGATCGGCCACGATGCCGGCAACCCGGGCCTGTCCGACGCGGACTCCCTCGTGTACACGGGTGCCCTGTGGCCGGACAACCCCGAGTACCTCGAGGCCGTGCGCCGTGGCATCCCGGTGCTGCACCGCTCGCAAGCCCTCGCCTGGCTCATCAACCACAAGCGACTCGTCGCAGTCGCGGGGGCACACGGCAAGACGACGTCGACGGGCATGATCATCACTGCACTTCTCGAGCTCGGGCAGAATCCGAGCTTCGTCAACGGGGGCGTTATCCAGTCCCTCGGTGTCAGTTCATCGTTCGGCTCCGGCGAGCTCTTCGTCGTCGAGGCGGACGAGTCGGACGGCTCATTCCTGCTCTACGACACGGCCGTGGCCCTCATCACCAATGTCGACGCCGACCACCTCGACCACTACGGCAACCACGACGCCTTCGACGCGGCGTTCGTCGAGTTCGCGAGCAAGACGTCTGAACTCGTCGTGGTCTCGAGCGACGATCCGGGGGCAGTGCGCATCACTCGGCAGCTCGACTCCTCCCGCGTGCTGACTTTCGGCGAGGATGCCCACGCCGATGTCCGCGTCCACTCGGTGGTCACCGACGGGCCGGTCGCATTCGTGCTGAACTGGCAGGACGAGGATTACGCGGCTCGCCTCACCGTTCCCGGACACCACAACGCCCTCAACGCCGCCGGCGCTTTCGCCGTGCTCGTCGGGCTCGGCTTCGACCCTCGCGCGGCCCTCGACGGCATCGCGCTGTTCGGCGGCACGGAGCGGCGCTTCGAACTGCATGGCACCGTCGGCGGCGTGAGCGTGTATGACGACTACGCCCACCATCCAACCGAGGTCGCCGCGGCCCTGAGTGCGGCGCGCAGCGTCGTGGGCCACGGGCGCATCATCGCCGTGCACCAGCCGCACCTCTACAGCCGCACGCAAGCCATGGCGGGCGATTTCGCGGAGACCTACGAGCGGCTCGCCGACCACACGATCGTGCTCGACGTGTTCGGAGCGCGCGAGGACCCGGTGCCAGGCGTTACCGGCGCACTCGTGTCCGATCGATTCCGCGACCAGAACAACGTCGACTACCTCCCGGACTGGCAGGCGGCGGCCGACCGTGCCGCTGAGCTGGCGCGCGACGGGGACATCATCATGACCCTGAGTTGTGGTGACGTGTATCGCATCGTGCCCCAGGTGCTGGCGTCGCTGGCCACACGCCAGGGGGCCGCGGGCGCATGAAGCGCCCCGAGGGCTTCGACCCACCGGGCCGTCAGCAGCCCGGGCCGGCAGCACGCCCGCCGGCGAGACCGGCGAAGCAGTCGAAGCAGTCGACGCAGCAACCCACCCCGAAGCAACAGCCCACCCCGAAACGGCAGGCGCCGAAGCCGCAACAGTCCTCGAAGCCCCCTGGCCAGGAGCGCGCCTGGCGGCCGTCGTCATCCCGTTCCCCCCGACCCGATGCCGCCGCCCGCGCGGACCTGCGCAGGGCGGCGAGGGAGCGCCGACGGGTCGAACGTGCCGAGGTGCGCCGATTCACCCGCCGCGCCCGCAACCGCCGTGTCGCGATAGCCGCTGGCGCCGGCACGGTCGTGACCCTCATCGGCCTCGTGCTCGTCGCCGTCTACTCGCCCATCCTGGCCCTGCGCACGATCACGATCGACGGCACTGCTCGGATCGACCCGGGAGAGCTGCACGCAGCCGTCGACGCGCAACTCGGCACGCCTCTCGCCCTCGTCGACTTCGACGCGATCACGGCCGAACTCTCCGCCTTCCCCCTCATCCGTAGCTACGTGACCGAAACGGTGCCGCCTGACACCCTCCTGATCCACATCGTCGAACGGCAGCCGGTCGGCACCATTCAGGCGGGCGACAGCAAGTTCCTGCTCGTCGACCCCGCCGGCATCACGGTGCAGGAGTCGGCGGAGCGCATTCCCGGGGTGCCTCTCATCGATCTCCACGGTGCCGAGATGTCGAGTCCGGCCTTCGCTTCCGTCGTCGAGGTTCTCCTGGCGCTTCCGCCCACGTTGCTCGCACAAGTGGATGTCGCGTCTGCCCACACGCGTGACGACGTGTCTCTCGTGCTCACCGGGGTGGGCCAGGGTGTCACGTGGGGGAGTGCGGACGATTCGGCAAAGAAGGCTGCCCTGCTCGCTGCCCTCATTGCGGTCACCGATCCTGCGCGAGCCGGCACCTTCGATGTGTCCGCACCCGGCAACGGAGTCTTCCGCCCCGCGTGAGCCGCGATTCCCGACACGCTGGAGGTTCTGCATCCGGCAGGGGAGGGGCCGACTTACTCTCATGGCAGGAAATGCATACTGAGCATAACTTTAATCTTCAAGTAGAGGTTTAAGGTCCTGCGACAGGCAGAGCACGTAAGCACAGTGGCAGCGGAGGCCGGAAGTGACGTCAAACCAGAACTACCTCGCGGTGATCAAGGTAGTGGGCATCGGTGGGGGCGGCGTGAACGCCGTGAACCGCATGATCGAGCTCGGCCTGCGCGGTGTCGAATTCATCGCAATCAACACGGATGCGCAGGCGCTTCTCATGAGCGACGCCGACGTCAAGCTCGACGTCGGTCGTGAGCTGACCCGCGGCCTCGGAGCGGGCGCGGATCCCGAAGTCGGGCGCCGTGCTGCAGAGGATCACGCCGAAGAGATCGAGGAGGCTCTCGCGGGGGCCGACATGGTCTTCGTGACGGCAGGCGAGGGCGGCGGCACCGGAACCGGTGGCGCACCCGTCGTCGCACGTATCGCGAAGTCGATCGGTGCGCTCACCATCGGTGTCGTCACCAAGCCGTTCGGATTCGAGGGCAAGCGTCGCTCATCGCAGGCCGAGGTCGGCGTCGCGAGCCTCAAGAACGAGGTCGACACCCTCATCGTCGTGCCGAACGATCGCCTGCTGGAGATCAGCGATCGCGGCATCAGCATGCTCGAGGCGTTCGCCACGGCAGACCAGGTGCTTCTCGCCGGTGTGCAGGGCATCACCGACCTCATCACGACCCCGGGACTCATCAACCTCGACTTCGCCGACGTGAAGTCGGTCATGCAGGGTGCGGGGTCCGCGCTCATGGGCATCGGATCGGCGAGGGGAGCCGATCGCGCCATCAAGGCGGCCGAACTCGCGGTGGCCTCGCCACTGCTCGAGGCCTCGATCGACGGCGCGCACGGCGTGCTGCTCTCCATCCAGGGCGGATCGAACCTGGGCATTTTCGAGATCAACGACGCCGCGCGGCTCGTGCAGGAAGCGGTGCACCCCGAGGCCAACATCATCTTCGGTGCCGTCATCGATGACACGCTCGGCGACGAGGTGCGCGTGACCGTCATCGCCGCCGGCTTCGACGGCGGCGAGCCCACGGTGAAGGCGGGCACGAGCCGTCGCACCAATTACGTCGTGCCCGATGCACCCGTGCTGTCGCCGACTCCTGAGGTCGAGCCGGCGTGGAGGCCCGAACCGAGCCTCGTGCACACCGCGCCCATGGACCGAAGCTTCGACGACGACGACGGCGACCTGGACATCCCCGACTTTCTCAAGTAGCCGTGGCACCGAGTCTCGGCGAGCGTCTCCAGTCGGTCACAGTCGAGATCGCTGATGCCGCGCGCGAAGCAGCGCGGGATCCCGCTTCGATCACGACGATCGTCGTGACGAAGTTCCACCCCGCGTCGCTCGTGCGCGAGCTCGCGGCGCTCGGCGTGAGTGACTTCGGCGAGAACCGTCACCAGGAGGCGCAGCCGAAGGCGCTGGAGCTCGCCGATCTCGGTCTGACGTGGCACTTCGTGGGCCAGCTGCAGTCGAAGAAGGCGAGGCAGGTGGCGGAGTATGCCGCCGTCGTGCACTCCGTGGACCGCGACGCCCTGGTCGACGTCCTCGCGGGCTCGCCGCTCGAGGTCTTCCTTCAAGTCAACCTCACCGACGACCCGGCCCGCGGGGGCGTCGTGCCCGAGCACCTCGAGGCACTGGCCGAGCGCGTGGTCGCCACGGGCGCCCTGCGGCTGCGAGGCATCATGGCGGTCGCACCGCTCGGTCGCGAGCCGCGAGCCGCGTTCGCTGCCGTGCGGGGACTGTCCGAACGGCTCGTCAGGATCGTGCCCGAGGCATCCTCGCTGTCGATGGGAATGTCGGGAGATTTCCGCGAAGCGATACTCGAGGGCGCGACACACCTCCGGATTGGCACGGCAATCACGGGAAACCGACCCGACCATGGTTAATCTCGAACCAGAAGCTTCACCGTTCGGAGGATTACCATGGCAAACCCGCTGCGCAAGACAATGGTCTACCTCGGCCTGGCCGACGAGGACTACGACTACGAGCAGGGTCCATCGGCACCGGTGGCGCCCGTCGCCCACCACACGCCGGCCGCCTCGCCCGGTCGCGCCGCGGTCACGCCGCTGCGCCGCGAGCGCTCGAGGAGTGCAGCCGCCGACATGAACGAGATCCTCACGGTGCACCCCCGCCAGTACAAGGATGCCCGGCTCATCGCCGAGAACTTCCGCGAGGGCATCCCGGTCATCATGAACCTGTCGCAGATGAGCGAGCCGGATGCGCGTCGCCTCATCGACTTCACGAGCGGCCTGGCAGAGGGCCTCTACGGCAAGATCGAGCGGGTCACGAACAAGGTCTTCCTGCTCTCGCCCGCGCACGTCGCGGTGAGCGGTGACCAGGCCGAGGTCGAGACCGACGTGGACGCGTCGTTCTTCGGCCAGCAGTAACCTGAGCGGGTGACCGCTTCCCCCGTCGTCTCCATCATCGCGACCGTCATCTATGTGGCGCTGACGATCTTCTTCATCATGATGTGGGCGAGATTCGTGCTCGACCTCGCGCGCATGTTCGCGCGTCGCTGGCGGCCCAAGGGGCTCGGTCTCGTGCTCGCGGAAGCCGTCTACACCGTCACCGATCCGCCCATCAAGGCGGTGCGCCGCGTGATCCCGCCGGTGCGTATCGGGGGTGCCGCGCTCGACTTCGCGTGGAGCATCGTCATGCTCGCGTGCATCATTCTGATTTCCATCACACTGGGATTCGTGAACTAGACAACCCGATGTACTGTGGACTTAGTTCACGCGGGGGACGAACGGGTCCTCGCGAGTAGTATGTCTGGCGTTAGCAAAACGTTATGTTGGCGTTCAAGACCCCGTTGAAAGAAAGTGTGTGAGGTGACGGCAATGGCTCTGACTCCTGAAGATGTAGTCAACAAGCGGTTTCAACCGACGAAGTTCCGCGAAGGCTACGACCAGGACGAGGTGGATGACTTCCTCGACGAGGTCGTCGTCGAGTTGCGACGCCTGAACCAGGAGAACGAGGAGCTGCGCCAGCGCCTCATTGCGAGCGACTCGCGCATCAACGAACTGCAGCGCAGCGGAGCGCAGGCCGCTCCCGCCGCTCCCGCGCAGAGCTTTGTTCAGGAGCCCGCGGCAGTGGCTGCTCCCGCTCCGGCCGTCGCTCCGGCCGCCGCGCCCGCCTTCGGACAGGGCGGCGGCATGGACCCGAACATGGATCCGGGCAACACCAACAACCTCCTCCAGCTCGCCCGCCGCCTCCACGAGGAGCACGTGCGCGAGGGTGTCGAGAAGCGTGACGCGCTCATCGCCGAAGGCCACGCCACCGCCGCGCGCGTCGTAGCCGAGGCCGAGTCCAAGCAGCGCGCCCAGATCAACTCGCTCGACCAGGAGCGCCAGTCGCTCGAGCACCGCATCGAGGAGCTCCGCACCTTCGAGCGCGAGTACCGCCAGAAGCTCAAGGGCTACATCGAGGGCCAGTTGCGCGAGCTCGACTCGGCGAACATGCTTACGGCGGGCTCAACGCCGGACGGTGGGCAGTACGCCGCCCCGGCCGCTGCCGCCGCGCAGCCACCCGCGAACTACACGGGCTTTGCCGGAAACTGATCAGCAGCCGACGGCCGGGAAGCCGGGGGTAAGAGCACGCGCCCTCGTCATCCTGGCCGTCGTTGCTGTTGTCGTCTATACGCTCGACCGCGTCAGCAAGTTCCTCGTCACTGAGAACCTGACCGTCGGGGTGCCTGTGCCGGTGCTCGGCGAACTGCTTCAGTTCCGCTACGTCGAGAATCCCGGCGCGGCATTCTCACTCGGCAGCGGCACGACCTGGATCTTCGCGATCATCGCTAGTGCGGTCGCGGTGTTCATCGTGATCTTCGCTCGCCGCATCCGGTCCGTCGGTTGGGCGGTGCTGTTCGGACTCCTGCTGGGTGGCAACCTCGGAAATCTCACCGATCGGCTTACGCGCGAGCCGGGATTCGGGCTCGGCCACGTGGTCGACTTCCTGCAGCTCTACGCGTTCCCCGCGATCTTCAACCTCGCGGATGTCGCGATCGTCTCGAGCATGGGCCTTTTCATCATCCTCACCCTCCGAGGCGTCGGACTTGACGGCAAGCGCGGTCCGCGCGATCCGAAGAAGCCGGGCGATACGAATACGGCCGTCGAGCCGGCCGTGCCCGACCCGAGCTGACCGAAGTGGAGTCGCGCAGCCTCGTCGTACCCGACGGCCTCGCGGGGGAACGGGCTGACTCCGCGCTAGCCAAGTTGCTCGGTTTCTCGCGCACGTTCGCCGCGGAGGTCGCCGAGGCCGGGGGAGTCCTCGTCGACGGGGTCGTACTCGGTAAGTCCGATCGGCTCGTGGCAGGGGGTTGGCTCGAAGTCACCTGGCAATCGCGCGTGGAGCCCTCCATCGTGCCCGTGGTCGTCGCCGACCTGGGCATCGTGCACGACGACGATGACATCGTCGTCGTCGACAAGCCCGCGGGTGTCGCGGCGCATCCGTCGATCGGCTGGGACGGGCCGACCGTGCTCGGCGCTCTCGCGGGCGCGGGGTATCGCATCGCGACGTCGGGAGCGGCGGAGCGCGCGGGCATCGTGCACCGGCTCGACGTCGGTACGAGCGGGCTCATGGTCGTTGCCAAGACCGAGAGCGCATACTCGGCCCTCAAGCGCGCCTTCCATGACCGCGAGGTCGACAAGATCTACCACGCCGTCGTGCAGGGCCATCCCGATCCGCTCGCGGGCACGATCGACGCACCCATCGGCAGGCACCCGGGGGCGAGCTGGAAGTTCGCGATCACATCCGATGGCAAGGCGAGCGTGACGCACTACGAGACGCTGGAGGCATTCCCCTCAGCGGCGCTGCTCGAGATCCAGCTCGAAACGGGTCGCACGCACCAGATCCGCGTGCATATGGCAGCGCAGCGTCACCCGTGCGTGGGCGACGCGATGTACGGCGCAGACCCGACGATCTCCGCCCGGCTGGGGCTCGCCCGACAGTGGCTGCACGCGAAGCGACTGGGGTTCGAGCATCCCGCGACGAGACAGCACGTCGAGTTCGAGAGCCCGTATCCGGCTGACCTTCAACATGCGCTTGAGGTGCTTCGGGGCGACTAGGGCGCGTCTGGTTCCAGCGTCGGTGGCACGGGCCTAAGGTTGAAATCCGAACCCCGGCTAGTGAAGAGAACCCAGTGGCATCCAGCGACTCATTCGTGCATCTGCACGTGCACACCGAGTACTCGATGCTCGATGGTGCGGCGCGTGTCGGCCCTCTCGTAGGGGCAGCCGCGGAGGCCGGGATGCCCGCACTCGCCGTGACCGACCACGGCAACATGTTCGGCGCCTACGACTTCTGGAAGCAGGCGACTGCGGCCGGTGTCAAGCCCATCCTGGGCACCGAGGCCTACATCACGCCGGGCACGCACCGCAGCGACAAGACGCGCGTGCGCTGGGGCACCAACGGCCAGTCGAACGATGATGTCAGCGGGTCGGGCGCGTACACCCACATGACTCTGCTCGCCGAGAACAACGAGGGGATGTACAACCTGTTCCGGTTGTCGTCGCTCGCTTCGATCGAGGGTTACTACTTCAAGCCGCGCATGGATCGTGAGTTGCTCTCCCGGTATTCGAAGGGTGTCATCGCGACCACGGGGTGCGTCGGCGGCGAAGTGCAGACGAGGCTGCGACTGGGGCAGTACGACGAGGCGAAGAAGGCGGCCGCCGAGTTCCAGGACATCTTCGGCAAGGAGAACTTCTTCGCCGAGATCGCCGATCACGGCATCGAGATCGAACGGCGCACGATCGGCGACCTCCTGCGCCTCGCGAAGGAGCTCGGCATGCCGCTCGTCGGCACGAACGACCTTCATTACGTGCACGCGGAAGACACGCACGCGCAGCAGGTGCTTCTGTGCGTCGGCACGGGGTCGACGATGGATGACCCGAACCGCTTCCGGCTCGAAGGCGACGAGTACTACCTCAAGTCGGCCGCGGAGATGCGCCAGATATTCCGGGATCATCCGGAGGCATGCGACAACACGCTTCTCATCGCCGAGCGGTGCGAGGTCAACTTCGAGAAGCGCGACCTCATGCCGCGCTTCCCGGTGCCAGAGGGCGAGACCGAGGCGAGCTGGTTCGAGCAGGAAGTGGCTGCGGGCATGAACCGGCGCTTCGGCGGCGCTCCAGACGAAGCCCACCTCGCTCAGGCCAAGTACGAGGTCGATGTCATTACCCAGATGGGCTTCCCCGGCTACTTCCTGGTGGTGGCCGACTTCATCGCCTGGGCGAAGGCGCAGGGCATCCGGGTCGGTCCCGGTCGTGGCTCGGCGGCCGGATCGATGGCCTCGTACGCAATGGGGATCACCGAGCTCGACCCGCTCGCCCACGGTCTGATCTTCGAGCGCTTTCTCAACCCCGAGCGCGTGTCGATGCCCGATGTCGACGTCGACTTCGACGACCGCCGCCGTCCCGAGGTGATTCGTTACGTGACCGAGAAGTACGGCGACGATCGTGTCGCCCAGATCGTCACCTACGGCACGATCAAGGCCAAGCAGGCGCTCAAGGACTCCGCGCGCGTGCTCGGCATGCCGTTCTCGGTGGGGGAGAAGCTCACCAAGGCGATGCCGCCGCCCATCATGGGCAAGGACATGCCGCTGAGCGACATCCACAACAAGGATGCCGAGCGCTACAAGGAGGCCGCCGACATCCGCGCGCTCATCGACACCGACGGCGAGGCCGCCCGCGTGTTCGACACTGCGCGGGGCATCGAGAACCTCAAGCGGCAGTGGGGCGTGCACGCGGCGGGCGTGCTCATGTCGGCGCAACCGCTGATCGACGTGTTGCCGATCATGAAGCGCGAAGATGACGGCGCCATCATCACGCAATTCGACCAGCCCCCGCTCGAAGACCTCGGCCTGCTCAAGATGGACTTCTTAGGGCTGCGCAACCTCACCGTCATCGAGGATGCACTGCGCATGATCCAGGCGAACACCGGGCAGCCGCTCACGATCGAGGAGCTGGATCTCGACGCTGACGAGAAGACGTACGCCCTGCTCGCCCGCGGCGAGACGCTCGGGGTCTTCCAGCTCGATGGCGGGGCGATGCGCACGCTGCTCAAGCAGCTCAAGCCCACGAACTTCGAAGACATCTCCGCAGTCATCGCCCTCTACCGCCCCGGGCCGATGGGCATGAACTCCCACACGAACTACGCCCTGCGCAAGAACGGGCTGCAGCAGATCGACGCGATCCACCCCGAGCTGGAGGAGCCGCTGAGCGAGATCCTCGGCACCACCTTCGGCCTGATCGTGTACCAGGAGCAGGTCATGTCGGTGGCGCAGAAGGTCGCCGGGTTCACGCTCGGACAGGCCGACGTGCTGCGGCGAGCGATGGGCAAGAAGAAGAAGTCCGAGCTCGACAAGCAGTTCGCCGACTTCCAGGCGGGCATGCTGGTAGGCGGCTACAGCAAGCAAGCGGTGAAGGTGTTGTGGGACACCCTCATGCCGTTCGCCGACTACGCCTTCAACAAGGCGCACAGCGCCGGCTACGGCGTGCTGAGCTATTGGACGGCGTACCTCAAGGCGAATCATCCGGCCGAATACATGGCCGCGCTGCTCACAAGCGTCGGGGACTCGAAAGACAAGCTCGGCCTGTACCTCAACGAGTGCCGCCGCATGGGCATCAAGGTGCTCGCCCCCGACGTCAACGAGTCGAGTGTCGACTTCACCGCGGTGCCCAACGCCAGTGCTGATTCAGACAGTGGCGTCGGGGACGTGCGCTTCGGGCTCGGAGCGGTGCGCAACGTCGGCCACAACGTCGTCGAGGCGATCACGAAAGCGCGGCTGGAGAAGGGGCGCTTCACGTCGTTCCACGACTTCCTGCGCAAGGTGCCCATCCAGGTCGCCAACAAGCGCACGGTCGAGTCCCTCATCAAGTCGGGCGCGTTCGATTCGCTGGGTGCCACGAGGCGGGCCCTCATCGAGATTCATGAGGATGCCGTCGACTCCGCTTCGAGCGTCAAGCGCGCCGAGGCGAATGGTCAGGTCGGTTTCGACTTCGACAGCCTGTGGGACGAACCCGAGGCCGCTGACCACGTGCCCGAGCGGCCGGAGTGGGCCAAGCGCGACAAGCTCGCATTCGAGCGCGAGATGCTCGGTCTATACGTTTCCGACCATCCGCTTGCCGGCCTCGAGGTGCAGCTCGCCAAGCACCAGACGGCATCCATCACCGAGATACTCGGGGGAGACGTTGCCGGTGACGGCGAGCACGTCACGATCGCGGGGCTCGTCACGAGCGTGCAGCATCGCGTCGCCCGCAACAGCGGCAACCAGTACGGCATCGTCATGATCGAGGACTTCGGCGGCGAGATGAGCGTGATGTTCCTGGGCAAGACCTACCAGGAGTTCTCGCCCGCCCTCACGAACGACTCCATCGTCGTGGTGCGCGGGCGTGTGAGCGTGCGCGACGACGGCATGAACCTCCACGCCGTGAGCATGTTCACGCCCGACGTCGGACCGAGCCTCGGCACCGGTCCGCTCGTCATCTCGGTGCCTGAAGCGCGGGCGACGACCGAGGTGGTCACGGCGCTCAACGACGTGCTCATTCGCCATTCGGGCGACAACGAGGTGCGCCTCAAGCTCATCAAGGGAGACGCAGCACGCGTGTTCGAGATCCCCTACCCGGTCAAGGTGTCGGCCGACCTGTACGGGGAGCTCAAGACGCTCTTAGGCCCGAACTGCCTCGGCTGACGCCTTCGGCTCGGGCCCGCGACGCTGGCGCGTCGCGCCATCCTGCCTCGGCTGATCAGCCCAGTTCGTTAGGCCGGTGGTACTGCCGCTCGTGGTAGAGCAGGGCCTCGTCCGGCTCGCCGAGTCTGCCATCCTCGATCTCGACGACGACGATCGCATTGTTGTGAACCGGATGCACCTCGACGATGCGCCCGATCATCCACGCGGTCGCTTCGTCGAGGATGGGCACACCGCCGGGACCAGGGCGCCAGTGGTCGCCCTCGAACCGCAGGTCGTGGTCGGCGGCCATTCGCTCGGCGAGGTGGCGGGAGCGGGGACCGAGCATGTGGATCGCGACGCTGTTGCCGACCGTCATCGCCGGCCACGAGCTCGAGACGCGGGCCATGTTGAAAGTCGCCAGCGGTGGCACCGCGGCGAGGGACGCGAGGGAGGTCGCGGTGAATCCCGTTGGCCTGCCGTCGGGCAGGAGCGACGTAACGATCGAGACGCCTGCCGCGTGACGCCGGAAGGCGCTCTTGAACGCGTCGAGCCCGTCGACGGGCTGGTCGGACTGGTCTGGTGAAGGCGTCTCGTTCATACGTGCGTATCAATCGCCGGGGGAGTCACGATATTCCCCTTAGCATTGTGGGGCCATGATGCACACCATCGACCTTCGCGACCGCCAGCTCAGCAGGGCCGAACTCGCGGGTCTCGTGCCGCGCGCGGCAACCGACGTGGCCACGGCCACAGAGATCGCCGCGCAGCTCATCGCCGATGTCCGTTCGCGCGGCGAGATGGCGCTCCTCGAGCAGGCCGAGCGCCTCGACGGGGTGCGGCCGGAGCGCATCCGAATCCACGCCGACGAAGTGAACAAGGCGGTGCGCGGACTCGATCCGACTGTGCGGGAGGCGCTTGAAGCGGCAATTTCGCGAGTAAGCGCCGCGACCCAGGCGCAAGTTCCGGAGAGCTCGGTCACCGAGATCGCGCCGGGCGCCGAGGTCATCCAGCGCTGGCAGCCGGTGAATCGCGTGGGCTTCTACGTGCCGGGCGGCAAGGCCGTGTACCCGTCGAGCGTCGTCATGAACGTCGTGCCCGCACAAGTGGCGGGAGTCTCTTCCGTGGCTCTTGCCTCGCCCGCGCAGAAGGCGTTCCACGGTTCGGTCCATCCCACCATTCTGGGTGCTGCGGGACTGCTCGGCATCGACGAGGTGTACGCGATGGGTGGAGCGGGTGCCATCGGCGCGTTCGCGTACGGAGTAGCCGACCTCGACCTCGACCCCGTGGAGATCATCACCGGCCCTGGCAACGTCTACGTCGCTGCGGCGAAACGGCTCGTGCGCGGCGTCGTCGGCATCGACGCAGAGGCCGGCCCGACCGAGATCCTCGTGATCGCCGACGCCAGTGCCGATGCGCGCCTCGTGGCGGCCGACCTCGTGAGCCAGGCCGAGCACGACGAACTCGCCGCGGCCGTGCTCGTCACCGACTCCGCGGAACTCGCGCTTGCCGTCGTCGCCGCCGTGGAGGCCCTCGCGACCACCACCCGGCACGCAGCCCGCGTACGCGAGGCCCTCGCGGGCGAGCAGTCGGCCGTCGTGCTCGTGAACGACATGGCGGCGGCTGCGGCTTTCAGCAACGCCTACGGCCCCGAGCACCTCGAGATCCAGACCGTCGAGCCGGGGGAGGTTCTCGATCTCATCGAGAGCGCGGGAGCCATCTTCCTCGGCGAGAACTCGCCGGTCAGTCTCGGCGACTACCTCGCCGGATCCAACCACGTGCTCCCCACGGGGGGTCAGTCGCGCTTCGCCTCGGGTCTCGGCGCTTACACGTTCCTGAGGCCGCAGCAGGTGGTGCGGTATGACCGTGCTGCACTCGACGCGGTTCGGGCCCAGATCGTTGCCCTGAGCAGCGCCGAAGACCTTCCCGCCCACGGGGATGCAGTGACGGCGCGCTTCGAGCGCTAGGCGCGTATCCTTGACCGCACCATGTTCTGCCCCTTCTGCCGGCACCCTGACAGCCGCGTCATCGACTCACGCACGAGCGACGATGGCCTGTCGATCCGCCGCCGGCGCCAGTGCCCGGAATGCGGCCGCCGCTTCAGCACGACCGAGACCGCGAGCCTGAGCGTCATCAAACGCAATGGCGTGGTGGAGCCGTTCAGCCGCGAGAAGATCGTCTTAGGCGTGCGCAAGGCCTGTCAGGGCCGCCCTGTCACCGACACGGATCTCGCGATCCTCGCCCAGCGCGTCGAAGAGACCATTCGGGCGACTGGAGCCGCCCAGGTCGAGGCAAATGACATCGGGCTCGCCATCCTCACGCCGCTGCGCGAACTCGACGAGGTGGCGTATTTGCGCTTTGCCAGCGTGTACCAGGGCTTCGACTCGCTCGAGGACTTCGAGACGGCGATCACCCTCCTGCGGGTCGACCACGCGGCGAGCGAGGAGCCCGCGGCTCCGTAGCGATGCCGTGTGCCGATAGCCTGTCTTCGGCATGTATCCGCTCATCTTCCGCCTCGTCCTCTCCCGCCTCGATGCGGAATTCGCGCACAAGCTCGCCTTCCTCGTCATCCGGGCTCTCCCGGTGCTCGGCTTCGGCAGGCTCGTCAACCGATTCACCCGCCCGGATGCCTCCCTCCGGGTCGAGGCGCTGGGGCTCGAGTTCGACTCGCCCTTCGGTGTCGCCGCCGGGTTCGACAAGGAGGGTACGGGCATCCGGGGTCTCGGCCAGCTCGGATTCGGCCACGTCGAGGTGGGCACGATCACCGCCCGCGACCAGATCGGCAATCCCCGCCCTCGCCTGTTCCGCCTCATCCCCGACCGGGCGGTGATCAACCGCATGGGCTTCAACAACCACGGCGCTGTCGCGGCGCGCCGCGTGATCGAACGGGCGGTGGGGCGGCGCGATCGCCCCATCGTCGGCATCAACATCGGCAAGTCGCGGGCCGTCGACGTGGATGACGCGATCGCCGACTACGTCGAGAGCACGCGCCGTCTGGCGCCGCTCGCCGACTATCTCGCGGTCAACGTGAGCTCACCGAACACCCCGGGGCTGCGCGGGCTCCAGGAGATCGACCGCCTCTCTCCGTTGCTCACGGCCGTCACGGGAACGGCTGGCGCAACGCCCGTGCTTCTCAAGATCGCGCCAGACCTCACGGATGCGCAGGTTCGCAGGATCGCGGCCCTCGCCGTGGATCTGCGGCTCGCGGGCATTATTGCCACTAACACCACGCTGTCGAGAGAAGGCCTGGCGACAGCGCGCACCGTGGTCGAAGCTGCGGGCGCCGGCGGACTTTCCGGCCCGCCCGTTGCGGCTCGCTCGCTCCAGCTGCTGCGCCTCATCCGTACCATCGTCCCTCCGGAGTTCTGTGTGATCTCCGTCGGGGGCGTGGAGACAGCCGCAGACGTCGCCGAGCGCCTCGCCGCCGGTGCGACGCTCGTGCAGGGTTACACGGCGTTCCTGTACCGCGGGCCGCTGTGGGCACGCGAGATCAACCGCGGGCTACTCACTCATACCTGAGCGACTCGATCGGGCTCTGCCTGGCGGCGCGGGAAGCCGGGAGCACCGCCGCGACGAACGCGATTCCCATCACGAGCAGGAGCACCGCCGCGATGGACGCCGGGGTGAAGGCCAGGAGCTGCAGCCCCGCGAGGCCGGCGAGCAGGCCGTTCGCGAGTATGCCGCTGACGAATCCGCCGACGATCATCGCGATGCCGGCGCCAATGGCGCTCCCCAGGAAGCCGATGAAGACCGCCTCGGTGCTGAACAGCGCGAAGATACGTGCGCCGCTCATCCCCATGGCCTTCATGAGACCGATTTCGCGAGTGCGCTCCTGCACGCTCATGAGCAGCGTGTTGATGATGCCGAAGCCGGCGGCCAGGAGCGCGATGATCGCGAACGCGTTGAGCACGAGGATGATCCCGTCTATGACAGTCTGGAAGGTGCCGATCCGATCGGCGACCGTCGATCCGGAGTAGCCGGCGTCCACGAGCGATCGCTGCACTTCCGCGGCGGGCACCGCAGTGTCGAACCGTGCCGTCGCGCTCGAGTACTCGGTCGTCGACGACTCCGGTAGGCCGATGCTCTGCAGGTCGTAGAGCTCGGTCGTGAGCGCGTCGCCCAGGCTGGCCGTGGCGCCGAACAGGGTCTCCTCCTGCACCCCGACGATCGTCGCCTCGACAACGTGCTGCTCCCGTAGGGCATCCGTGACCGCGATCGTGACCGGTTGGGCGATCGCCGACGCGTAATCGGCGAAGCCCATCGGCTCGACGTAGCTGGTCGGGAGGATCACCTCGTACTGGCCCGACGCATGGTCGAACTGCTTACCGGCGGCGAGCTCGATCTGCACGCCGGACCCGAGTGGGCTCGTTGCGAGCACGTACTTGTCGTGATCGGTCCACTGCACGTAGTCGGTCCGCACGTTCAGGACGGGCTCGACCGACACGACACCCGCGACGTCTGCGATCGCGCTCAGGTCGTCGCTTGTCATGGCGACCACGGAGGGTGTGCCTGGAGGCCCGTCGGCGGCCACCGCCGAGGCGGCCCGTGGGTCGTACTTCGGGGGCCCGTCGGTCGCGGCCGTCGTCTCGGCCGGCTTCGTCACAGTCATGACGTCCGGGGCGCCGATCGACGACACCTGGCCCTCGATGTAGTTGTTGATGCCGGTGCCGAGTCCGTTAGTGATGGTGAGAGTGAAGGCGCCGATGAAGATCGCGATCACGGTGAGGGTCGTGCGCAGGCGACTGCGGAACGAGTTGCCGATCGCCGTCTTGACGATGTCGACCGCCCTCATGATGCGACCGCCGATCGCACGGGGGCATGGACATCGATCGCGTCGACCACGAGCCCGTCCCTCAGGTAGATGCGCCTGGAGGCCCGCGCGGCGAGCTCCTCGTCGTGGGTCACGATCACGAGCGTGATGCCATGGGTCTCGTTCAGGTCGAACAGGAGGTCCTGGACGACGGCGCCGGTAGCCGTGTCGAGATTGCCGGTCGGCTCGTCGGCGAAGATGATCCGCGGATCGTTGACGAGGGCGCGCGCGATGACCACCCGCTGCTTCTGCCCGCCGGAGAGATCGTTGGCTTTGCTCGAAGCCTTCTCGGCCAGCTCGAGCCGCTCGAGCGCGGCGAGCGCTCGGCGGCGGCGCTCGCGCGACGGCACCCGGGCGATCTTGAGGGGGAGCATGACGTTGTCAAGCACGCTCGTGTTGGGCGTGAGGAAGAACTGCTGGAACACGAAGCCGAAGGTGCGGTTGCGCAGGCTGTTCAGCCGGGCGCCGCGGAGCTTCGCGGCATCCAGCCCATCGATCGCCAACTCGCCGCTCGTCGGTGAATCGAGGAGCGCCAGGATGTGCATGAGCGTGGACTTGCCCGAACCGCTCTTGCCGACGATCGCGACGGACTCGCCCTCGGCGATGTCGATGGTCACCCCCTTGAGGGCGTCGAAGCGGGTCGAGCCGCTCCCGTATTGCTTCGTGAGATTGCGGGTGGACAGCACGGCAGTAGTCATGATCCGAGCCTCACAGGGCACGTGCCGGGGCGCGTCGTACCGGGGGCGTCATCCCGGCTACTCCGCCGGGCGTAGCGCGGGCTAGACCGGGTACTTGCCGCGCTTGACCTGCGGCTTCGGCAGGCGCATCATCCTGAGCTGCATCGCGCGCATGCCGGCGTAGAAGCGCACCTTCTCCACGCGGTCGGCGCCGAACTTCTGTTTGAGCTTGCTCGTGACCCGGAATCCCAATATCACCACGTCGGCGATTGCAATGGCGAAGAACCCCCACAGGGCGACGATGCCAATCACCTGCACTTCGGGCTGCGGGAAGAACGTGAGGATGATCACGACGAACATGAGCGGAATGAGCAGCTCGCCGACGCTGAATCGCGCGTCGACGTAGTCGCGTACGAAGCGCTTCTGCGCGCCGCGATCGCGGGCCGGAAGGTACTTCTCCTCGCCCATGGCCATACCGACGCGAGCCTTCTCTCGCTGAAGCTGCATCTGCGCCCGAGCCTTGCGTCGCGCCTCGGCGCGGTCACCGGAAACCAGCGGCTGCTTGCGAGCCGCCTCCTTCTCCTTGCGCGTGGGAGTAGGCCGGCCCTTGCCGCTCGAGATGCTGTCCTGGTTGAGCTCGTACGCCGGTTGCGCGCTCGGGGGTGTCTTGGCCACGGTGTTCCTGCCTCTAAGTCTGCTTAAGATTACTCGCATGACCCAAACCACGCAGCCGCACCCGCTCCTCGACCAGCTCCGCGAGGCGGTGCAAGGGGGGATGCCCGTGGCGATCGCGGATCTCGGCCGCCTGGTGCGCATTCCCTCCGTCTCCTGGGACGGCTTCGAGCCGGAGAACGTCGTGAAGAGCGCGGAGGCGGCGAAGGAGCTTCTCGAGGGGTTGGGCGTGTTCGAGTCGGTGCAGGTCTCGCGCGCCCCCATCGACAATGAGCGGCAGGGCCAGCCCGCCGTACTGGCGACGCGAAAAGCGAAGAACGGCCGGCCGACGATCCTGCTCTACGCCCACCACGACGTGCAGCCTCCCGGCAACGAGGACGACTGGGAGTCGTCGCCGTTCGAGCCGACCGTGCGCGGCGATCGCCTGTACGGCAGGGGCGCGGCGGACGACAAGGCCGGCGTCATGGCTCACGTCGCGGCGATCCGCGCCTTCGTCGAGACGGTCGGCCCTGACTTCGATCTCGGTCTCGTCGCATTCTTCGAGGGGGAGGAGGAGTTCGGCTCCCGCTCGTTCGCCAACTTCATCGTGCAGCATCGCGAGCAGCTCGCCGCCGACGTCATCGTCGTAGCCGATTCCGACAACTGGGACGTCGAGACGCCCGCCCTCACGGTCGGCCTGCGCGGCAACGTAACGTTCAAGCTGAAGATTTCCACGCTCGAACACGCATCGCACTCGGGCATGTTCGGGGGAGCGGCGCCGGATGCGATGCTCGCGGCCGTGAAGCTCCTCGCGACCCTGCACGCCGACGACGGTTCCGTCGCGGTGGCAGGTCTCACGAACCGGGAGGCGGAGACGCCCGCGTACTCCGAAGACAAGCTCCGCGAGGAGGCAGCCCTGCTCGAGGGCGTCACGTCCGTCGGGCACGGGCCCGTGCTGTCCCGCATGTGGGACCAGCCCGCGATCACGATCACGGGGATCGATGCGCCCACCGTCGTCAACGCATCCAACACCCTCGTGCCATCGGTGACCGTGAAGGTGAGCGCCCGCATCGCGCCTGGCCAGTCGGCGGCCTCGGCATTCGAGGCGATCGAGGCCCACTTGCGGGCCCATGCGCCGTTCGGAGCACACCTCGAAATCACGGACGTCGACCGCGGCAACCCGTTCCTCGTCGACACGAGCGGGTGGGCCGTGGCGGAGGCGAAAGATGCGATGCACGAGGCGTGGGGCGTGGAGCCGCTCGAGACCGGGATCGGCGGGTCGATTCCGTTCATCTCCGATCTCGTCGAGGTGTTCCCGCAGGCGCAGATCCTCATCACGGGGGTCGAGGACCCGGACTCCCGGGCCCACAGCCCCAACGAATCACTGCACCTCGGCGTGTTCCAACGCGCGATTCTCACCGAGGCCGTGCTGCTCGCCAAGCTCGAGAGCCGGGGTAGAATCGACTCATGACCGACACCTCTGTACAGACCGCCGCCCACGGGGTCGGCCTCACTGACGCCGCCTCCGGAAAGATCCGCAGCCTTCTGAGCCAGGAGGGTCGTGACGACCTCAAGCTGCGACTGGCCGTGCAGCCGGGCGGATGCTCTGGCCTCATCTACCAGCTCTATTTCGACGAGCGCACCCTCGACGGTGACGCGAGCGTCGAGTTCGGCGAAGGCGTGGAGGTCGTCGTCGACAAGATGAGCGTGCCGTATCTCGACGGAGCGACTATCGACTTCGAAGACACCATCCAGAAGCAGGGCTTCACCATCGACAACCCCAACGCGCAGGGCTCGTGCGCGTGCGGTGACAGCTTCCACTAGCTCGCTGGAGTTTCCGAGAAGGCGTGCCCGAGAGGGCGCGCCTTTTCCCTGTGCGGGACCCGGCGAGGTAACCGGCGGCATACAGCGCTGGTTATAGACTTGCTGTAAATCAGTCCGTGTTCTGCGAGAGGCTACAGGTGCGCTCTAACCGCCGTCTTCGATTGGCCGCCATTCCCATTGGCGTCGTGATCGCGATCGTGCTCGCCGGGTGCACCCAGGAGCAATTGCAAGGCTGGCTTCCCGGCGATCCGGAGACCACCAACCACACGAGCCGCATCATCGGCCTCTGGGTGACTTCGTGGATCGTGCTTCTCGCCGTGGGCGTGGTCACGTGGGGTCTCATCATCTGGGCGGCCGTCGTCTACCGTCGCCGCAAGGGCCAGACCGGTCTTCCCGTGCAGTTGCGCTACAACCTTCCGATCGAGATCTTCTACACGATCGTGCCGCTCATTCTCGTGCTCGGGTTCTTCGCCTTCACGGCGCGCGACCAGGCCGAGATCGAGCAGCCCATCAAAGATCCCGACGTGAAGATCGAGGTGTTCGGCAAGCGCTGGTCGTGGGACTTCAACTACGTCAACGAGAACGTCTACACCGCCGGAGTGCAGGCCGAGACCCTTGCGGATGGCCAGCTCGACACCACGAACCTGCCGAAGCTCGTGCTGCCGGTCGACAAGAGCGTCCAGGTGCAGATCGAGTCGCGTGACGTGATCCACTCGTTCTGGATCGTGGACTTCCTGTACAAGAAAGACATGATCCCCGGCAAGAGCAACTACGAGTACTTCGTGCCGACGAAGATCGGCACCTACCAGGGCAAATGCGCCGAACTGTGCGGCGAGTACCACGCGAACATGCTGTTCACGGTCGACGTGGTGTCGCAGGAGGATTACGACGCTTACATCGAGGGATTGCGCGCCGACGGCTTAGAGGGCCAGCTCGACGCCACCTACAACGTGAACCAGAACCTGCCGGGCACCGGCAGCAGCACCGAGGGATAGAGCTGATGACTACGACAGTCGAGCGTCCGGCCACTATCGGCGGCTCCGCTACGTCAACGACGTTCGGCGCTTCGAAGGTGGAGCGCAAGGGCAACATCATCGTCAAGTGGATCACCTCCACCGACCACAAGACGATCGGCAACCTGTACCTGATCACGTCGTTCATCTACTTCCTGCTGGGCGGAGTGATGGCGCTCGTCATCCGTGCTCAGCTCTTCGAGCCGGGCCTCTCCATCGTCGCGACGGGGGAGCAGTACAACCAGCTCTTCACGATGCACGGCACGATCATGCTGCTCATGTTCGCGACGCCGCTGTTCTTCGGCTTCGGCAACGCGATCATGCCGTTGCAGATCGGAGCGCCCGACGTGGCGTTCCCCCGCCTCAACATGCTGTCCTACTGGTTCTTCAGCTTCGGCTCGCTCATCGCCGTCTCGGGCTTCCTCACCCCTCAGGGTGCGGCATCCTTCGGCTGGTTCGCCTATTCGCCGCTTTCGAGCACGACCTTCACGCCCGGGTTCGGCGGCAACCTGTGGGTGTTCGGTCTCGCGCTCAGCGGTTTCGGCACGATCCTCGGTGCCGTGAACTTCATCACGACGATCATCACGATGCGTGCCCCCGGCATGACGATGTTCCGCATGCCGATCTTCACCTGGAACACGCTCGTCACGTCATTGCTCGTCATCATGGCGTTCCCCGTGCTCGCCGCCGCCCTGTTCGCGCTCGGTGCGGACCGCGTGATCGGGGCTCACATCTTCGACCCCGCCAACGGCGGCGCAGTGCTGTGGCAGCACCTGTTCTGGTTCTTCGGGCATCCTGAGGTCTACATCATCGCGCTGCCGTTCTTCGGCATCATCTCCGAAGTGCTGCCGGTGTTCAGCCGCAAGCCGATCTTCGGTTACAAGACGCTCATCTACGCGACGATCGCAATCGCGGCCCTGTCTGTCACCGTGTGGGCGCACCACATGTACGTGACCGGGTCGGTGCTGCTGCCGTTCTTCGCTCTCATGACGATGCTCATCGCGGTACCCACGGGCGTGAAGATCTTCAACTGGATCGGCACGATGTGGCGCGGCTCGGTGACATTCGAGACGCCCATGCTGTGGGCGATCGGGTTCCTCATCACCTTCACGTTCGGTGGTCTCACGGGCGTGATCCTCGCCTCTCCGCCGCTCGACTTCCACGTCTCCGACACGTACTTCGTCGTTGCCCACTTCCACTACGTGGTCTTCGGCACGGTCGTGTTCGCGATGTTCAGCGGCTTCTACTTCTGGTGGCCCAAGTGGACCGGCAAGATGCTCAACGAGCGGCTCGGCAAGATCCACTTCTGGTTGCTGTTCATCGGCTTCCACACGACGTTCCTCATCCAGCACTGGATCGGCGTCGTGGGGCTCCCGCGTCGTTACCGCACGTACCTCGCGGAGGACGGCGTCACGTGGATGAACCAGGTCTCCACGATCGGTGCCGCGATCCTGGCGATCTCGATGATCCCGTTCTTCTACAACGTGTTCATCACCGCGCGCCGTGCACCGAAGGTCACGGTAAACGACCCATGGGGATACTCGCGCTCGCTGGAGTGGGCTACCAGCTGCCCGCCCCCGCGCCACAACTTCACGTCCATCCCGCGCATCCGTTCGGAGTCGCCGGCGTTCGACCTCAACCACCCGGAGGCCGGCATCCCGGTGGGGGTGGGTCCGCTCAAAGACGCGCCCGAAGCGCCTGTGTACGACCTCAGCGATGAGAAGGTGAAGTAGGTATGGGTACCAACGCGAAACTGTTCTGGATCCTGGCGGGCTTCTTCTTCCTTGCCGACGCCGCGTACATCGTGTGGTCGCTGCTGGTGTCGTCCAATCCGGCGGCGTCGAACCCACCCGCGATCGAATGGGTGGGCACGGTCGCGATCGGGCTCACGGGCCTGCTTTCGGTTCTGATCGCGTTCTACCTCACGCGCATCCACTCCTCGCAGGGCGGCGAACTCCCCGAAGACCGTCTCGACGCCAACATCGACGACGGCGACGCGGAGCAGGGTCACTTCAGCCCCTGGAGCTGGTGGCCCCTCATGGTCGGGTCGGGCGTTGCACTCACCTTCCTCGGTCTCGCCATCGGCCCGTGGGTGTCGTTCATCGGCGTAGCGGTTGTCGTCGTCAGCCTGGTGGGGTGGACGTATGAGTATTACCGCGGATACTTCGGCCACTAGGCGCGTCATCCGGCGAGCTCGCGCGGCGGATGCCGATCGCGTGTTCGTCCTGCTGGAGCAGTTGCAGAAGGGCGATGCCCCGCACCGCGAGGCGTTCGACGCCTCCTTCTCCTTTCTCGTAGAAGACGAGAACACGTCGTTGCTGTTGGTGGCCGAGAACGTGACCGGTTCCCTGCTCGGATACGCCCTCACGACCATCAGCCCGTTGCTACACACCAATGGCAAGTCGGCGCAGCTGCAAGAGCTCGTCGTCGACCTCGAGCACCGGGCATCCGGCATCGGCACGTCGCTCGTCGAGGAGGTGGAGCGTGTCTGCCGGGATCGCGGCGTCAAGCAGCTCACGGTTCCCAGTCGTCGCTCCGCGGACTTCTACGAGCGGATCGGGTATCGCTCGACCGCCGACTTCCTCAAGCGCACCCTGGACTGACTCCCGTCGCTCTGACGAGAAGCCACAACAAGAAACGCCCCGGCCTGAGCCGGGGCGTTTGCCTGTGGTCGGTGTCTAGTGGTGACCGCCGTGCTGCTGCTCGATCTCCGTGCGGGTGACGGGCGCGATGCGGTCCTCGAAGAACCAGTTAGACGCGACGGCGCGCACGCGCTGGAGAATGGAGATGCGGCCCTTGGAGTCAGGACGGATCATGAGCGGCTTGTAGTCCGTGAAGCTCACCAGCTTCCAGCGCTCGTAGTCATCAAGCTGCTCATGCACCTCGATGTACTCGCCACCGGGCAGGCGCACGATACGCCCCGACTCGAAGCCGTGAAGGGCGATCTCGCGGTCTTTCTTCTGCAGGCCGACGCACACCCGCTTGGCGACGATGTATGCGATCACCGGGCCGACGATGAGCAGTGCCTGGATGCCGTGGGTCACCCATTCGATCGAGAGCTTGAAGTGCGTCGCGATGAGGTCGGAACTCGCGGCCGCCCACAGCACTGCGTAGAACGTGACACCCGCGGCCCCGATAGCCGTGCGCACCGGCGCGTTGCGCGGGCGGTCTGCCATGTGGTGCTCGCGCTTGTCACCGGTGATCCAGGCCTCGATGAACGGGTAGAACGCCACGATGCCGAGAAACACCGGCAGGATCAGCAGCGGAACCAGGATGTTGAGCGAGAGCGTGAAGCCGAGGATCTCGAGCTCCCAGCCCGGTGGCACCAGACGCAGGGCGCCGTCGGCGAAGCCGATGTACCAGTCCGGTTGGGTGCCTGCGGAGACAGGGGATGGGTCGTACGGCCCGTACACCCAGATCGGGTTGATCTGGAATGTCGCCGCGATGAGCACGATGACGCCGAAGATGATGAAGAAGAATCCGCCGGCCTTGGCCGCGAACACGGGCATGATCGGAACGCCCACGACATTGTCGTTCGTGCGGCCGGGGCCGGCGAACTGGGTGTGCTTGTTGATGACGAGCAACAGCATGTGCACGCCGAGGGCCGCAACGAGGATCGCGGGAGCCAACAGGATATGCACCGTGTAGAGCCGGCCGACGATGTCAGTGCCCGGGAACTCGCCGCCGAAGATCAGGTACGAGATCCAGGTGCCCGCGATGGGCACGCCCTTGACCATGCCGTCGATGATGCGCAGGCCGTTGCCCGAGAGCAGGTCATCGGGAAGCGAGTAGCCCGTGAATCCCTCCAGCATCGCGAGGACGAAGAGCAGGAAGCCGATGATCCAGTTGATCTCGCGCGGCTTGCGGAAAGCGCCAGTGAAGTAGACCCGCAGCATGTGCAGTCCGATGGATGCCACGAACAGCAGCGCCGCCCAGTGATGAACCTGGCGCATCAGCAGGCCACCGCGGATGTCGAACGAGATGTCGAGCGTGGATGCCATCGCCGCGGACATCTCGATGCCCTTGAGCGGTACGTACGCGCCCTCGTAGATGACAGGAACCATCGAGGCCTGGAAGAAGAAGGTCAGGAACGTACCGGAGAGCAGGATGACGATGAAGCTGTAGAGCGCGACCTCGCCGAGCATGAACGACCAGTGGTCGGGGAAGATCTTGCGACCCAGCTCTTTGACGAGACCGGAGATGCTCGTGCGCTCGTCGATGTAGTTCGCGGCCCAGCCGGTGAGGCGGGCCCCCTTGGTGGGCTCCAGCGACGTGCTGGGTGGTTGCGCTTGTGTCGTAGTCATAGCTTTCGCTCCCAGAAGCTCGGTCCGACGGGTTCCGTGAAGTCGCTGCGCGCGACCAGGTATCCTTCATCGTCAACCGTGATGGGCAGTTGTGGCAAGGGACGCTTGGCCGGTCCGAAGATGACCTCGGCCTCGCGAGTGATGTCGAACTGCGACTGGTGGCACGGGCACAGCAGATGGTGTGTCTGCTGTTCGTACAGGGCCACCGGGCATCCGACGTGGGTGCAGATCTTGGAATAGGCGACGATGCCGTCGTAGTTCCAATCCTCACGTCCTTCGGAGACGTGCAGGTCTTCGGGCTTGAGGCGCATGAGCAGCACCGCGGCCTTGGCCTTCTCCTCGAGCTTCTCGTGCGACTCGTCGAGCCCCTCGGGGATCACGTGGAAGGCGGAGCCGAGCGTGACGTCCGACGCCTTGATCGGGGTGCCGGAGGGATCCCTCGTAAGGCGAACGCCCTCTTTCCACAGCGTGTGCTTGAGCAGGGGCACCGGGTCTGCTGCCGGGGCCAGGTCGCGGAAGAGCACGACCGCCGGAAGGGGCGAGACCACGAGTGCGCCGATCAGGGTGTTGCGGATGAGCTTGCGCCGCCCGAACCCTGACTCCTGGTTGCCGAGGGTGAATACCTCGACGGCCTTGTCGCGCGTCGCGTCGGACCCGCGGGTGCCGTGGCGCTGTTCGACGAGGTCGTGCCCGTCCATGAGGGACTTCGACCAGTGCACCGCCCCGAAGCCCAGGCCGAGCAGCGCGAGAGTGATACCCACGCCGAGCAGGAGGTTGTTCAGACGCACGGAGAGCATGTCTCCCGGCACGATCGGGAAGGCGATGTAGGCGGCGATCGCGAGGATGCTTCCAATGATCGACACGAAGAACAGCGCGGACACCCTGCGCTCCTGCTGGCGTTCCTTGACCGGGTCGAGGTCGGCTACGCGCGCGCGGTACGGCGGGAATCCCGGGTTGGGGATCGCATCGGCGACGACGACGGCCGTGCCCGGGGAGGGCTGATTGTCGCCGTACCTCTCGACAGTAGAACCGGCAGCGTGGCCGTCGGTCGTGCCGTCGTGGTCGTTCGCCATTCTCTTCCCTTCAACTCCGCTCGAGTGCGGTGCGTAAGCCAGCTAGTTGGATTTGGCCGTGAGCCAGATCGTGATGCCCACGATCGCTCCGAGTCCGAAGATCCAGATGAACAGGCCCTCGGATACGGGGCCCAGGTCGCCGAGGCCGAAGCCACCAACCGAGGGTGTTTCTTCGAGCACCTTGAGATAGGTGATGATGTTGGCTTTGTCCTCGGGAGAGATGTTGTTGTCGTTGAAGACCGGCATGTTCTGCGGGCCCGTGACCATGGCCTCATAGACGTGCTTGGAGTCGACACCGCCCAGCGGGGGAGCGAACTTGCCCTCGGTGAGGGCGCCACCGGCTCCCGCGACGTTGTGGCACATGGCGCAGTTGATGCGGAACAGCTCCGCGCCGACGGCGGCGTCGCCATCAGCGTTGAGGTATTCCTCGTTCGGGAGGCCCGGGCCGGGTCCCTTTGACGCGACGAACGCGGCGAGCGCGAGAGTCTGCTCCTCGGTGAACTGCGGGGGCTTCTCCTCCGCCTGCGGACCCGTCGCCGCGAGCGGCATGCGTCCGGTTCCGACCTGGAAGTCGACTGACGCAGCACCGACACCGATGAGGCTCGGAGCCTGCGTCGTGCCCTGCAGGTTCATCCCGTGACAGGTTGCGCAGTTCGCGGCGAATAGCTTCGCGCCGTCTTCGACAACAGCTTGCGCGGCTGTGCTCGTCTCGGCAGTCGCGCTCGTCGTGAAGAGCGCGTATGCGCCGCCGGTGCCGAGAAGTCCCACTGCGAGCAGCGCGACCGTGGCAAGCGGATGACGGCGACCTGCGGCGCGCTCCCGGCGGGCGGTGGACGGTGACTTCTTCGCCATGCTGGGTTCGATTCCCCTGGTCTTCTTATCGGTGGCGGTCATTTGAGAACGTAGATCACGAGGAACAGGCCGATCCAGACGACGTCGACGAAGTGCCAGTAGTAGGAGACGACGATGGCGCTCGTCGCCTCTTTGTGACCGAAGTTCTTGACGGCGAACGCGCGCCCGATCACGAGGAGGAAGGCGATAAGGCCACCCGTGACGTGGAGGCCGTGGAAGCCGGTGGTGATGTAGAAGGCGGAGCCGTACGAATCGCTCGAGAGGCTCACATGCTCGCTCACGAGCTGCGCGTACTCGAAGATCTGACCGACGACGAACGTGGCGCCCATCGCGTAGGTCAGGTAGAACCACTCGACCATGCCCCACTTCCAGAACTGCGCGAGGGTTCCGGTGCGATGCGCCTGGAGGCGCTCCGCCGCGAAGACTCCGGCCTGGCAGGTGAAGGAGGAGAGCACGAGGATGATCGTGTTGATCAGGGAGTACGTCACGTTGAGCTTGGCGGTCTGCTCCGACCATAGCTCGGGCGATGTCGACTTGAGGGTGAAGTACATCGCGAAGAGCCCGGCGAAGAACATGACTTCGCTGCCGAGCCAGACGATGGTACCCACCGCCACGACGCTCGGGCGGTTGACGACAGGTGCTCCGATCGAGCGTGAGAGGGAGGCAGTGGTCACCCCTCCATTATGGCCGATATCGAGTCGGCGTTTTCTCATTCCCCGGGCCAGTCGCTCCGCGGTCGGTAGGATTCTGGGTCATGTCCCGTGAGCACACCTGGCCAAGCATTCTCGGCTCCCTCGTCGAGGGCAACGACCTGGCCATAAGCGAGGCCGAGTGGGCCATGCGCTCCGTCATGGCGGGGGAGGCTACCTCAGCCCAAATGGCCGGGCTGCTCGTGGCGCTGCGGGTCAAGGGCGAGACGGTTGACGAGATCGTGGGCTTCCGGGATGCCGTGCTCGCGAATGCGCTGCCCCTCGACGTCGATCCCATGGTGCTCGACATCGTCGGCACGGGCGGTGACCCCTATGGGGCCGTGCTCAACATCTCCTCGATCGCCTCGATCGTCGCCGCTGCCGCGGGAGTTCCCGTGGTCAAGCACGGCAATCGCGGGGCCAGTTCGGCATCCGGCGCTTCCGACGTGCTCGCCGCCCTCGGTCTCAACCTCGACATCCCGCCCGCGAGAGTGGCCGAGGTGCTGGAGGAAGCGGGCATCACCTTCGCGTTCGCGGCACTCTTCCATCCCGGCTTCCGGCACGCCGGTCCCACGCGCAAGGAGCTCGGCATCTCGACGCTCTTCAACGTGCTCGGCCCGCTCTGCAACCCGGCGCGGCCCGAAGCATCGGCGGTCGGCGTCGCGAGTCTCGAGCGCGTGCCTCTCGTTGTCGGGGTGTTCCGCACCCGCGGCGCCACCGCGCTCGTGTACCGCGGCGATGACGGCATCGACAAACTCACGACCACCGGTCACAGCCATATCTGGGAAGTGTCGCGAGGATTCGTCACCGAGCATGATCTCGATCCGGCCGACCTCGGCATCCCGCGGGCGGACATCGAGGACCTGCTGGGCGCGGACCCCGACCACAACGCGAACGTTGCCCGAGGCGTGCTGGCGGGGGAGCGTGGACCTGTGCGGGACATCGTGCTGCTCAACGCGGCAGCGGGCCTCACGGCGTTCGAACTCGCGAAAGACCCCGAGCTGTTGCAGGAGCCCATCGTGGCGAGGCTGGCCGCGCAGTTCGAGCGCGCGGCGGCGGTCGTCGACTCAGGTCTCGCGGCGCAGAAGCTCGACGACTGGGTCGCTGCGACCAATCGCCCGTCGGTGTCGCCTTAGTCCGTATCGTCGTCGACCCAGTCGAGGGTCTTCGTCACGGCCTTCCGCCAGTTGCGCAGCAGCCGGTCGCGCCGCTCCGGTTCGATCGTCGGGAGCCACCGCTTGTCCTCCTGCCAGTGGGAGCGCAGCTCGTCTCGGTCCTTCCAGAAGCCGACCGCGAGGCCAGCGGCATACGCGGCTCCCAGAGCGGTGGTCTCGGCGACGACCGGGCGGATGACCGGCACGTCGAGGATGTCCGCCTGGAACTGCATTAGCTCGTCATTGCCCACCATCCCGCCGTCGACTTTGAGCTCCTCGAGAGCGACCCCCGTGTCCGCCGTGACGGCGTCGAGCACCTCCCGGGTCTGGAACGCGGTCGCCTCCAGCGCGGCACGAGCTATGTGTCCGCGGTTGGCGAAACGAGTGAGGCCGAGGATGGCGCCACGGGCATCCGGTCGCCAGTGAGGGGCGAAGAGACCCGAGAAGGCGGGCACGAAGTAGACGCCCCCGTTGTCGTCGACGCTTCGGGCGAGCTTCTCGATCTCGGGCGCGCTGGAGATGATCCCGAGGTTGTCGCGCAACCACTGCACGAGCGAACCCGTGACGGCGATCGAGCCCTCGAGCGCGTAGCGCGGAGCCTCGTCGCCGAGCTTGTACGCCACGGTCGTGAGCAGGCCGTTCTTCGAGTGCACGATATCTTCGCCCGTATTGACGATGAGAAAGTTGCCGGTTCCGTAGGTGTTCTTCGATTCACCGGCGTCGAAGGCGGCTTGCCCGAACGTCGCCGACTGCTGGTCGCCGAGGATGCCCGCGACGGGCACTTCGCGCAGCAGGCTCGAAGGCTCGATGAGCCCGTACACCTCTGAGGAACTGCGGATCTCGGGGAGCATCGAAGCCGGCACTCCGAATGCAGCGAGGATCTCTTCGTCCCACTGGAGCGACTCGAGGCCCATGAAGAGGGTGCGGCTCGCGTTCGTTACGTCGGTGGCATGGACGCCGCCATCCGCACCCCCGGTGAGATTCCACAGCACCCACGTGTCGGTCGTTCCGAAGGCGAGTTCGCCCGCCTCGGCCCGCTCGCGCGCGCCATCGACGTTCTCGAGAATCCACGCGATCTTGGTGCCGGAGAAGTAGGTGGCCAGCGGCAGGCCGACCTTCTTCGTGAAGCGCGCGAGGTCGCCGTCAGCGATTCGGTCGACGATCGACTGCGTGCGGGTGTCCTGCCAGACGATCGCGTTGTACACGGGTTCGCCTGTCGCGCGATCCCAGACGACGGTCGTCTCGCGCTGGTTGGTGATGCCCACGGCTGCGATGTCGTGGCGTGTCACGTCGGCCTTGGCCAGCGCTTGACCGATGGCCTCGCGCGTGTGGTGCCAGATCTCGAGGGGGTCGTGTTCGACCCATCCGGCTCGCGGGAAGATCTGCTTGTGCTCGAGCTGGCCGGTCGACACCACCGAGCCGGCGTGGTCGAAGATGATCGCTCGCGTGCTCGTCGTGCCCTGGTCTATCGCAAGCACGAAGCGGGCGTTCGCGGCGCCGTCGGTGTTGTGCACGAGCCCTATCCTGCCCGAGTGACGGAATCGATCCCCAGCTCGGCGGCAGACCGGTGCCCGCTCAGGCCGAGCACGAGATCGAATTCGGCGATGATGTTGCGCAGCACGGCCTCGGCTCCCGCAGATCCTGCCACCGCGAGACCGTAGGCGTACGGCCGGCCCACCAGCACGGCGGTGGCGCCGAGAGCAAGTGCCTTGAACACGTCAGAACCAGAGCGCACCCCGCTGTCGAAGAGCACGGGCATCCTGCCGCCCACGCGCTCGGCGATCGCCGGGAGCGCGTCGAGGGAACCGATCGCGCCATCGATCTGGCGGCCGGCATGGTTGCTGACCACGATCCCGTCGATGCCGTGGTCGAGAGCGAGCGCGGCGTCATCCGGGTGCTGGATTCCCTTGAGCAGGATGGGGAGCGACGTGCGCTCTCGCAGAAAGCTGAGGTTTGCCCACGTAAGCGAGGACCGCGAGAAGACGTCGAGGAAGGTCTCGACGGCAGCGCGAGGTTCGGCAGAGCGGAGTGTTCCGCCGGGGTAGTTGCGCGTCATGTCGAGGAGCGTGCGGACGGTAGCGGCGGTGATGCGGGGTTTCGAGGCCGGGGGAGCGGGGTTGGCGACGCGCTCGGCGACGAGTTGGCGGAACACCGGATCGCTCGTGTACTGCGCGATGCCCTGTCCGTGGATGAAAGGGAGGTAGGCGACGTCGAGGTCGCGGGGGCGCCAACCCAGCATGTGGGTGTCGAGCGTGACCACGATCGCCTGGGCGTCGGAGTTCTCGGCGCGCTCGACGAAGCTCGCGACGAGGTCGTCCGAGCTGCTCCAATAGAGCTGGAACCACCGCGGGGAGCCGCCCATCGCGAGCGCGACCTTCTCCATGGGCACGGAGGCCTGGCTCGACAGCACGTACGGAATGCCGAGCGAGGATGCGGCTCGGGCGATCCCCAGGTCGGCGTCGCGGTGCACGAGCTCGAGCACGCCCACCGGCGCCGCAATCACGGGGGAGGGGTAGCGGTGCCCGAAGATTTCGACGCTGAGGTCGCGTTCGGAAACGTCTCGCAGCACCCTCGGCACGATGCTCCAGCGGTCGAGGGCACGGCGGTTGTTCGCGGCGGTGACTTCCGAGCCGCTGGATCCTGCGACGTACGCCCAGGCGGCGGTCGACATCGCGCGCTTCGCGGCCCGCTCCAGGTCGCCCCAGCCCACCGGCACGACCGGGGCCCTGCCGGTGGCGCCGTCGCGGTAGATGGAGGACTGGGTGTCCCGCCCGAAGCTGACCGGCATCCGTGGCTCCTTTGCTCTGGTCTGAAGACTAGAGCCGTTCAGGGGCAGGTTGTTATCGCTCATGACGATCGCCGAAGCGGTGACGGGGCAGTGCCGCCGCCGCCCTAGGGTTGTAGGTATGTCGAAGGTTCTCAGCAGTCTCCCCGTCGGCGAACGGGTCGGCATCGCGTTCTCCGGGGGTCTCGATACCTCATGCGCGGTTGCCTGGATGCGCGAGAAGGGCGCTATCCCGTTCACGTACACGGCGGACATCGGTCAGTACGACGAACCCGACATCGACGCGGTACCGGCGCGCGCGACCGAGTACGGTGCCGAGGCCGCCCGCCTCGTCGACGCGCGAAGCGCCCTCGTGGAGGAGGGTCTGGTCGCCCTGCAGTGCGGAGCGTTCCACATCCGCTCCGGCGGCAAGACGTACTTCAACACGACGCCGCTCGGTCGCGTGGTCACGGGCACGCTGCTCGTGCGCGCCATGAAGGAGGACGGCGTCGACATCTGGGGCGACGGCTCCACCTACAAGGGCAATGACATCGAGCGCTTCTACCGCTACGGGCTGCTCGCCAACCCGCGCCTGCGCATCTACAAGCCCTGGCTCGATGCCGAGTTCGTGGGGGAACTCGGTGGGCGCACCGAGATGAGCGAGTGGCTCGTCGCCAGGGGATTCCCCTACCGCGATTCCACCGAGAAGGCATACAGCACCGACGCGAACATCTGGGGTGCGACGCACGAGGCCAAGCGCCTCGAGGAGCTCAGCTCGAGCCTCGACATCGTCGAGCCGATCATGGGAGTCGCTGCCTGGCGTGACGACGTCGAGGTTGCGACCGAGGTGGTCACGGTGCGCTTCGACGCGGGCCGTCCCGTCGCGATCAACGGCGTCGAGTTCGACGATCCCGTCGCCCTCGTGATCGAGGCGAACACGATCGGCGGGCGGCACGGGCTCGGCGTCTCAGACCAGATCGAGAACCGCATCATCGAGGCGAAGAGCCGCGGTATCTACGAGGCGCCCGGAATGGCACTCCTGCACATCGTCTATGAGCGCCTGCTCAACGCGATCCACAACGAAGACACGATCGCCAATTACCACACGCAGGGCCGACGCCTCGGGCGCCTCATGTACGAGGGCCGTTGGCTCGACCCCCAATCGCTCATGCTCCGCGAATCGGTGCAGCGTTGGGTCGCCTCGGTCGTGACCGGCGAAGTCACGCTCCGGCTGCGCCGGGGAGACGACTACACCATCCTCGACACCACGGGCCCCGGGCTCAGTTACCACCCGGACAAGCTGTCGATGGAACGCGTCGGGGATGCGGCCTTCGGCCCCGATGACCGCATCGGCCAGTTGACGATGCGCAACCTCGACATCGCCGATTCGCGCTCGCGCCTGGAGCAGTACGCAGCCGCTGGTCTCATCGGCGGGGCCACGGCAGAGCTCGTCGGTCGGCTAGAGCCCGGCATCGCGGCCGAGATCATGGACCGCACCGAGGAGCCCGACGCTGAAGCGGACGCTCTCGAGCGCGCAACGGATGTCGCCATGGAGGGTGCGGCCTTCGACGCGGGCACCGACTGACGCGACGCTCAGGAGCTAGTGGGGGAGCGGCCCCCGTGTGTACACTGTACACATGGCCGCGAAGCGATCGAGGAGTTCGCCGCGCCCGCGCAGCAACTCGACCACGCCGGTCGTGATCGCGCGGTCCGGGGTGAGCTCGCCGGAGATGAGCAGGCGGATGTCCGGACCCGCGGCGAACACGAGGTCGGCCAGTCCGTCGCCGCGCGTCACGTCGAGGGTGGAGCCATGCACCCGGTAGTCCTCTATGGGCGCAGCTAGTCGAGTTGAAGGATCAACTCGACCACCCGCTCTCCGCGCCCGGGGGCGAAATCGCTCTGTTCGTTGATCACGACGAAGCCCGCCTTCTGCAACACACGGAGCGATCCAAGGTTGTCTGACACGGCCCGAGCTCGCAGCGGGCGCTCGGGAGTCTCCTCGATCAGAAGACTGAGCGCCTTGCTTGCGATCCCGCGGCCCCAGTGCTCGCGGTCAACCCAGTAGGTGACTTCCAGGATGCCGTCATCGGGGTAGGTCGCCGCGTTGCCGACGACCTCTCCATCGAGCACGACCGTGCGATTGACGACCCGTGGGTTCGCCCGGACGCGCGCCCAATGAGCGTAGAAGGCGCTGCGGTCGTCGGGGTCGTCGGGGGTGAACGCCGCCATGCGTACCGCCTCGGGGTCACGCTGGAACTCGAAAAAGCGATCCAGGTCGCTGTCGATGACCGGCCGGATGCTGACGTCGACGCTCATTTTCCCGGACGCATCCGGCTCAGGCCTGCTGGTTCGCGACGGCCTTGGGTGGCGGCGACCGGGTCCATCCATCCGAACTCGAGGATGTTGCCGTTGTGATCCGACATTGCCGGGTTGATGGCGAAGCCGATCGCCGTGTAGAACGCCTTCGAGCGCTCCAGGTCGGTCGCCGGCAGGTTGACGAACATTGCGGTCATGGTGGTCTCTTTCTCGTGGGTCCGATACGTCGACCCAGTCGATACTTGCAAAAACAAGTATCGCGTCAAGAGCCCGAATCCCGGCTGGCAGTGGGGGAGTTACCCGTTTTGTGGTCGCCCCGCCGAGTCCAAACCGGTAGAGTTCTCGGCGAACGTGACACGATTCGAGGAGGTGAGCCCGATGCACACACTGTCCACTCTGGGCGCTCCTTCGAGTTCACGATCGCGCGACTGACGTAGCCGTCGCGGGGAGCGCTTGCCAAGCACTCTCAGAAAGTTACGACTATGAATCATTCACTTCAGCACAACTCGGAGACGACCTCTAACGACGTCTCGGACCACCCCGCAGGCACCGCCTTGGTTCTCGCCGGTGCCGGCGCAGCGGGCAACGCGTGGCAGCTCGGTCTCATCGCCGGCTTGTGCGATGCCGGGCTCGATCTCACCGAGGCCGATCTGATCATCGGGACCTCGGCAGGATCGACGGTGGCTGCCCAGATCACCAGCGGGAAACGGCCCGCCGAACTGTATGCCGCCATCCTCGCCGAAGTGCTACCGCCTCAGGCCGGCAACGCCGGATCGGGCCGGGGGCGCGCTCCGCACCTCTCGGGGCCGAACTACATGGAGTGGTCGGACAACCTCATCGCGTCCTCCGAGGATGCGTCCGACATGCGCCGCAAGTTCGGTGCGGCGGCACTCGAAAAGGATGCGTCCGACGGCTCGGGAGAGAACCGCTGGCGCGATATCGTTGCGGCTCGCCTTCCCAACCATGACTGGCCGCAACAGCGGGTTCTGATCCCGGCGGTCGATGCACGTACCGGGGAACCGGTCGTGTTCGACCGCCACAGCGGAATCGATCTGGTGGACGCCGTCGCCGCCAGCACCTCGGCGATGACGCCCTACCGCATCGGCGAGAACCGATACATCAACGGGGGCTATCGACGCAGCTCGAACGCCGACCTGGCGGCTGGATACGGCCGGGTGCTGGTGCTTGAGCCATTCGGCGGCAGGTCCCGGCAGCCGCTGGACTGGGGCATGGATCTGGCAACCCAGGTCGCCGAACTGCGCGCAGGGGGCAGCGCGGTCGAGACCGTCTTTCCGGATGCCGGCGCGGGTGACGTGTTCAATGCCAATGCGTTGGATCCGTCAACGCGTCGGCCGGCCGCGCGAGGAGGCTACGACCAAGGCCGAGCCCTCGCGGAGCAGCTCGCCGAATTCTGGCGCTGACGCCCCTGATGTCGGGTCGGATGCCGCGGAGTAGGCGGCGTCGAGGCGCTCGAGCGGTCCCGGACCGTCGTGTGGCTTCGGCGGGGCGCCGAGGTGGCGGGCGCGGAGCTCGTCCATGAGCTCCTCGACGAACGCCGCACCCTCATCGCGTATGAGCTGCTGCCGGGCCCGGAGTCCGTCGCTGCCGGGGCGCCAGTCGAGGCCCCAGTTGCCGAGGGCATAGATGATCGGCAGGGTCTGGATGCCGGCTTCAGTGAGGCTGTAGCGGGCGCGCTGCCCTCGGGCGGCCGTGCCGCGGGTGAGGATGCCCGCATCGACGAGCCGAACGAGACGATCGGCGAGGATGTTCGAAGCGATGCCCTCGGTGGATCCGGTGAGCAGCGCGCGGAAATAGCGACGGTCGCTGAAGATGACATCGTTCAGAATAAGCAACGACCAGCGGTCTCCGAGCACCTCGACGGCGGCGTTGACCGGGCCCCCGGAACGTTGTTCCACGATTCCTCCTTGACAGCTACTTCGCACTCAATATAGTAGTTGCAGACTGCAATCACTAATGGGAAGAGGCGCTGATGGGCCGGTTTGTCTACGGGATGAACGTGTCCCTCGACCTGCGCATCGAGCAGGTCCCTGGGGACAACGGTGCAGGGGAGTGGTTGCGCATCGACGAGGACCTGCACCGCGAGTGGAACGCCCTGGACCAGGCGCTCGCGCTCCTCGTCCAGGGTCGGGTCGTTTACGAGCTCATGGAGGAGTACTGGCCGCGGGCGCGCGAGGACGCATCGCTGCCGGACTACATGCGTGAGTACGCGGAGATGTGGACGGCCAAACCCAAGGTGCTCGTCTCCCGCACCCGACAGAGCGCCGATCACAACACACGGATCATCGGCGGAGACGACGCGATCGAGCATCTCGCCGCCCTACGGGCGGAGACCGACGGCGCGATCGGTGTGGGCGGCGCCACGCTCGCCACGCAACTGCTTCGGGTGGGGCTGCTCGACGAGCTGGTGCTTGCCACCCATCCCGCGATCCTCGGCTTCGGCAGGCCGCTGTTTGACGACTACGACGTGCCGATCGAACTCGACTTGCTTGAGCAGAAATCGTTCGAATCGGGCGTCACGATGCACCACTACGCCATCCGCAATGACAGCGAGGTGCGCTGATGCTGAGGCAGGTCGCGGAGGGTCGTCATCCCCGGCCACGGGTCCATCGGCGCCGCCGATGAACTACACGCACGGATCGATCAGGACCGCGCGTACGTCCAGGCCTTGCGCGACAGTCAGGATCCTAGCGACCCGCGAGTCGGTGCGTCGGCCAAGCCCGGTTGGGAATGGTTGGGCGACGTGCACGCAGGGCAACTGCAACATCTCGCCCAGCGAAGCGAGCGCGACAGGACGCCCGACCTCCCGTAGACGGCTTTAGGAGGACGTTTAGTCCACCTCGGGGGAGCTATCCGGTTTGTAGCCTGTTGCAGAAAACGCGAATGGTGTGATTGCCACTTGACATAATCGGCATTATCGGAGGGGCCAAAATGACCCGAAAACCGGCCTACCGCGTCGCCAGGTACCGTCTGATCGCCTCGAACGCCGTTTCGTGATCGATCGCGTCGGGCTCACCGGACATCGTGAGCGTGCCGACGATCTCGCCATCGACCCGCAGCGGGATCGAGCCGCCATGAGCCTTCAGGACGTCGTGATCGAGATCGAGTTCGGTGAATTCGGTGCCCGCCTCGACGTGCCGCATCTTCACGAGCAGCGAGGGCTCACCGAAGTGCATGGCCACGGCGGCCTTTCCGGCGAGCCAGGGATCGTTGCCCGGGCCGGTGCGCTTGAGCTTCGCACGGAATACAAGATCGCCGCCCAGCACGATGTCGACCGCAAGGCTTACATCCCATTCCCGGATGACTTCGACGGCAACGAGCCCCAGGTCGACGGCGTCATCGTTCGTAAGGCTCGGCAGCTGGACCGCTGCGTGCTCCTCGAGTTCGGCGACCGTGTATTCGTGCACTTCTCTTGACATGATTAATCCTTACTAAATGGAACGGATAGAGCGGAAACGGACGAATATCAGCAGGAGGGGAGCTGGCGTCGAACGAGGTTGACGAGCTGCGCCGGTTCGTAGGGCTCATCGGTACCGATGAGTTCCGAGAGGGTCCACCAGCGATGCGCGAGCACGTCGACGCGCTCGTCGTCGGTCCAGAACTCGTCGCTCGGCTCGAAGGCGTCGACCACTGCCGTATAGAACTCGGCGTGCCCCGTGTCGTGGTCGGCGTCATCCCATTGCACGTCGAAATCGTGCGCCCACACCGGAGCACCGAGGTCGTCGATGCGCAGACCCGTCTCCTCCTGCAGCTCACGAACAGCTGCGTGGTGGTGGGTCTCCCCTTCGTCCACTCCCCCGCCGGGGGTGATCCAGCGGGCCACCTTGCTCGTATCGGGTGCCGTGGTGAGAAACAGCAGGATGCGGCCGTCGCGGTCGAACAGGAGCACCCGGCTGGTACGGCGGTGGACCCCGCTCGTCGTCACAGGTGCCTCCCCAACCAGTCGAGGATCGCCTCGAAGCGCTGCACTCGGTGTCGCGGCCGCCCGGAGCGGCTGAGTTCGTGGTTCTCACCGGGGAATACGAGCAGTTCGGCCTCCACGCCGTTGAGCTTGACGCAGGTGTACCAATTCTCGGCCTGGCCCAGCGGGCACCGCAGGTCGTCTTCGGAGTGGATAACGAGCGTGGGCGTCTTCACCTGTCGCACCACTGCCTGAGGGCTCTGGGCGCGCACGCGAGAGGGCGACTCGCCGTTGTACTCCTGGGGAAAGAACCAGCCGATGTCGGAGGAGCCCACGAACGACTCGGGGTCGAGGTAGCCACGCTCGACGACGGCTGCGCGGAATCGGTGATCGTGCGCAATCGTCCACGCCGTGAGATAGCCGCCGTACGATCCGCCCAGAATCCCGAGCCTGCTCGAATCCAGTTCGCTCCGTACGTCGAGCGCGCCATCGAGGAAGTCGAGCACATCGGCGAGGTCAACGGTGCCCATGGCTCCCTTGATTGAACGCCCGTGAGCCTGGCCGTATCCCGCACTCCCCCGTGGGTTGCAGTAGACCACCGCGTAGCCGGCCTCGACGTAGACCTGGGTCTCATCGAACACGTGCACCGAGTAGTCCGCGAAGGGTCCGCCATGGATCATCAGCACAGTGGGATGCGGCCCCTCCCCCGCGGGGCTCGCGACCCACCCGTGAATCGGGTACCCATCCCGGCCGGTGACCGTGAGCTCGACGGGCCGCACGATTCCGGTATCCCTGAGGGAGGCGGAGAAGTCGCTGAGCGGTGTCAGAACACCGTTCTCGAGCAGGGCAACATCCCCGAAGGTGTCGGGCGATGAGTAGCTGACCACGACGGATGATCGTGCGGTGGAGACGTCCTGGCCAGAGATCTCGATGTCCCCTGAACTGAGCGCGCGCGAGGCGCCGTCGGGCTGGACTTCGAGCAGGTGCACTCGCCCGCGCGCCCTGTTGGGAACGATCGCGGCGTCGTTCATCACGGGGATGTCGCCGTCGGCAAGGTCTACAGTCTCCGGGTCTGTGAGGAGGACCGCGACACCGTCCGCGAGGCGGTACAGCGAGGAGTTGCGGCCGACGAAGTCGGTGGCAGACCCGACATCCTGGGCGATGAGGTAGACGCTTCCGTCGGGCGCCGCCCGGAACGTCTCGATCGAAAGCTCGGGCCCGATGAGCGCTTCGCGTTCCGTCGAGCCGTGCGGCTGCACGACCCACAGCTGATTGAGCAGATCGCGATCACGGGACGCGTGGCGCGGCGAAAGGAAGCCCAGTTTGTCCCCGATGAACCGAGGGACGAAGTGCTCGAAGTCGCCTTTGGTCACTTGCACGGATTCGGGCACTTGCGGCGACTCGGGCTTCGAGCGATCGGGGTGGGGTGCCGGCTCGTACGATGGTTCGGCGTCGAGAGGGGGGACCTCCACGAGGAAGATGTGGCGGCGGCGATCGTTGGTGTACCCGAGCCCGTTGGCCTTGTAGCGCACGACCGAGATCCGCCTCGCGGGTTCCGCATCGGACCCGATTCCATCAACGGTGCCGTAGCGTCCCTCTTCGGCGACGCGCGCGGTGTACGCGATCCGCGCGGAATCGGGGGCCCAATCGAAGTCACCGGCGCCGAGCTTCTGGTCGGTGAGGCGCACCGGCTCGCCGCCTCGGGCATCCATGACGTGAAGCTGGGCCGGCGTGCCGGGGACGGCCCTCAGGAACGCGATCGCGCGGCCGTCCGGACTGAAGGCCGGAGCCGAATCGTGGGCGCCCCGAGTGATGCGTCGCGGGCCAGAGCCGTCGAGTGGCACGCTCCAGAGCTGGCCCACCGTGGCGTCGGATTCGAGATCAGGATGCGTCACACTCACGATTGCGCGCGAGCCGTCGGGGTCGAGACTGGGACGGGAGACGCTGTAGAGCGACTCGATGTGTCGGGGCTGCACGATCGCGGCTAAGAACGCTGGAAGTCGGAGACGTCGCCCACGTAGCGCGTATGGTCGGCGGGAATCGGTTCGACGGCCGCGAGGGCGACCTCGGCGGCGAACTCGCCGACGTTGTACAGGCGGCCAGCAGCCTCCTTGCGGGCCTCGATCGCGCCAGGGTTGGCGCGCTGCAGGAGCGTCGCCGTGATGGTTCCCTCGATCATGTCGCCCGAGACCACAACGAACCCGATGCCGCGCGACTCGAGCTGCGGAATGAGGTCGCGCAGCGCATCCTCACCCGCTCGCTTGCTGAGCGCGACAGGAAGGTACTCGGGCATGGTCTCGACGGTCTTGATGAAATGGGCCTGGTGGCTGGTGACGAACACGACGCGCGACCCGTGATCGAGCAACGGCAGCATTGCCGTGAGGAAGCCGACCTGGGCGTCGCGGTTGAGCTTCATGGCGTAGTCCTCGGCCATGCCGCTCTCCATGCCGCCCGAAGCGTTGAGCACGAGAATGTCGACTCCGCCGAACTCCTCGCGCACGGCTTCGACGAGTCCGCGCACCGAAACCGGCTCCGTCAGATCGGCTCCGATCGCGATAGCCGACCCGCCCGCCTCCTCGAGCTGGGCGACGAGTTTGAGGGCCCTCGCCTCCTTGTTGCGGTAGTTGATCGCGACGCGCGCACCGGCCTCGGCGAAGTACGTCGCGGTGTCCGCTCCGATGCCTCGCGACGAGCCCGTCACGAGCGCTCGCTTGCCGGACAGGGAACCAGGCGCCAAGGGGTTGCTCACGGTATCCGAGACTAGCAACTCCCCCTGCTCCTCTCGTCGCGCGCTAGTGGTAGCTTCATTACCGTAACGACACGAGAGGTGCCGAATGATCCTGGATTTCCTGGTCGACTACGCATGGATCGTCTGGCTCGCGCTCATCCTGGTGTTCGGCATCATCGAGCTGACGACTCTCGAGTTCACGTTCCTCATGCTCGCGGTCGGCAGCCTCGGCGGGCTCCTCTCCGGCCTCTTCGGTCTGCCGTGGTGGGCGCAGATCATGATCGCCGCGGTACTCTCGCTCCTTCTGCTGTTCGCCCTGCGGCCGGCCCTCCTGCGAGCCCTCAAGCGCGGGGGCGATCCGGCCAGGAGCAACGTGGATGCGCTGCTGGGCCTTTCGGGCACGGTCACCAACGACTTCTCTGGCAATGCCAACCACGTCAAACTCGCGAACGGCGAGACATGGACGGCGAAGATCCTCTCGGACGACCGCTCCCTGGTCGAGGGTGAGCGGGTAATAGTGTCAGCAATCGATGGGGCGACCGCCGTGGTCGTGCCAGTGGAAAGGACCGAACCGTGACCGACCCAGGCCAGTTCTTCGGGCAGATCATCCTCGTGATCCTGCTCGCGATCGTCGCCATTTTCGTGCTCGTCATCCTGTTCCGGTCAATCCGGATCATTCCTCAGGCCAACGCGGGCGTCGTCGAGCGGCTTGGCAAGTACCACAAGACCCTCATGCCGGGCCTGAACATCCTCGTGCCGTTCATCGACCGGGTGCGCCCTCTCATCGACATGCGCGAGCAGTTCGTGTCGTTCCCGCCCCAGCCGGTGATCACGGAGGACAACCTTGTCGTCTCCATCGATACGGTCGTCTATTTCCAGGTGACGGATGCCCGTGCCGCGACGTACGAGATCGCGAACTACCTCGGCGCCGTCGAACAGCTGACGACCACCACGCTGCGTAACGTCGTCGGTGGCCTGAACCTCGAGGAAGCCCTCACCAGCCGTGACAACATCAACGGCCAGCTGCGCGTCGTGCTCGACGAAGCGACGGGCAAGTGGGGCATCCGCGTGGGACGCGTGGAGCTCAAGGCGATCGACCCGCCCCTGTCGATCCAGGATTCGATGGAGAAGCAAATGCGCGCCGAGCGTGACCGGCGGGCGCTCATCCTCACCGCGGAGGGCACCAAGCAGTCCGCAATCCTCACGGCCGAGGGTGCTCGACAGGCCGCTATCCTGTCGGCCGAGGGTGATGCGAAGGCCGCCGTGCTCCGCGCGCAGGGTGAGGCGGAGGCGATCACGACCGTATTCGGTGCGATCCACGCGGGCAACCCGGATGCCCCGCTGCTCGCGTATCAATACCTCCAGACGCTCCCGAAGCTCGCGGAAGGCGAGTCCAACAAGATGTGGATCATCCCTTCCGAGCTCACCGAAGCTCTCAAGGGAATCAGCGCCGGATTCCTTGGCAAGACGCCGCCGCCCGCCAAGTAAAGCGCTCGAGGGCTACCTCTCCCCGGCGGCTCCCCGGCTGTTCGCACACCGGGGGCTCGCGGTTGATGCGCCAGAGAACACGCTGCTCGCGTTCGCCCGGGCGGTAGGCGTGGGGGCGACATACATCGAGACCGATGTTCACGCGAGCCACGACGGCGTCGCGGTGATCGCCCACGACGCGGATCTCAAGCGCATCGCGGGCCGCGACGTTCGCGTCGATCAACTCACGATGACCGAGCTTCGCCGTATCGAACTCGGGCACGGCCAATCCTTCTGCTCGCTTGCCGAGGCACTCGACGCATTTCCGGAGACTCGCTTCAACATCGACGTGAAGTCGCGCGCGGCCGTCGAACCGACGATCGCGGCGATTCTCAAGGCCGGGGCCAGCAACCGGGTGCTCGTGTCGTCGTTCGACGAGCGCAGGCGCACCGCGGCGATCCGGGGGTTGCCCGGGGTCGTGTCGTCGTCATCCGCGCGCCGCTTCGTCTTCGCACTCCTGGGCGGAAAGGTGGGCTTCTCCCCCGCCCTGAGGGGCGCGCTACGGGGCCTCGTTGCGGTGCAGGTTCCCGAGAAGGCCCTCGGGCTGAAGGTGACCACGGCGCGCATGATTCGGCAGTTGCACGCCGCGGGCGTCGAGATTCACGTCTGGACCGTCAACGACCCGCGCCGCATGGTCGAGCTGCTCGATCTCGGCGTCGACGGCATCGTCACCGACCGCATCGATCTCGCCCTCGAGGTTGTGCGCGCCCGTCCCTGAGGCCGCCCCCTCCCCCGCCCCGTTTCCCGGTAATACTCGCGTCCGCGTAGATAGGGGGTTCGGTGGTGGATATCTCCCGAAAACGGACGCAAGGGAAGGGCGAAGTCTGGGAACTAGCTGGGAGACCGCGCGCGCTTGAAAGGTTATGCCCAGCTTGTGGGTTTATAACTATGCATTGAACCGCGAGTAAAGGAGGCCACACGATGGCAGACCGGAGTTTGCGCGGTATGAGACTTGGAACCCAGAGCTTACAGAGCGAAGAGGGCGTGGAGTTTTCACCGCGGAAGAAGAGCGTCTACCGCTCTGCTGATGGGACCACCTTCGAGGTGGTCTTCGCAGCGGATGCCGAGGTTCCCCAGCAGTGGGAATCACCCAAGACCGGCCAGGAGGGCATCCTGCTCACGAGTGACGGCGAGCCCGTCGTTCTCGACCAGGCCGAAGCCAAGGTGCCGCGCAGCCATTGGGACATGCTCCTCGAGCGCCGCACGCGTGCCGAACTCGAGGAACTGCTTCAGGAGCGGCTCGACTTCCTGCGTTCCCGCAAGGGCCAGCAGAAGATTGGCGCGTAGCGCCTATCTTCATAGGCACTGCATCGGCTTTCAACTGAATAGGTAGTGCATCGGCTTTTAGCGAGAACGCCTCAGGGCCGCCGCCAGCCCCCAGGCGGTGACCCTGAGCAGCGCCTCGATGACGATGCCCGCGTGCATCTTCGAACGCCCCGTCGCCCTCTCAACGAAGGTGATGGGGTGTTCTGCTATGCGGTGTCCGGTGCGCTCCAGGTTCCACGCCACTTCGACCTGGAAGCAGTAGCCCTGCGATGACACCCCGGCGAGATCCACGTCGCGCAGCGCTGACGCCCGGAACACCCGGAAGCCGGCGGTGATGTCGCGGATGCGTGACCTGAGCATGGTGCGCGCGTACCAATTGCCGGCCTTCGAGATGGCCTGGCGGATCCACGGCCAGTTGCGCACTTCGCCGCCCGCCACCCATCGGGAGCCGATGACCAGGTCGGCCCCGGCCTCCGCGAGTTCGAGCATGCCCGGCAGGTCGTCGGGGTCGTGCGAGCCGTCCGCGTCGATCTCGACCACGAAGTCGTAGCCGTCCGCGAGGGCTTGCTCGAATCCGGCCAGATATGCCTTGCCGAGTCCCTGCTTTCCGGTACGGTGCAGCACGCGGATGCCCGGGTCGGTAGCCGCGAGCCGGTCGGCTAGGGCGCCAGTACCATCGGGGCTGGAGTCGTCGACGACGAGGATGTCGGCGAGAGGAACAGATTGCCGCAGCCTGCCAACGAGCCCTTCGAGGCTCTCGATCTCGTTGTAGGTCGGAACGATCACCAGCGTCTCAGGCACGTCGCCTCCGCGTGAACCCGCCGGCGATTACAAGCGCCGCAAGCCCGATGCCCGAGACGAGCCACTCGATCTGCCTGCCGACGAGCAGTGCGGGGGTGGCCGCATCGCTGAGCGGCACATCCTCGATCATCGCCGCCGCCGTGTACCAGGGCAGCTGCGCGACGATCGAACCGTCTGGCGCGATCACCGCGCTAATGCCCACCGTGGAGATGTTCACGACGCTGCGCCCCAGTTCGATGGCCCGGATGCGCGCGACCGCCAATTGCTGTGCGCTCTCGTCGGTGCGCCCGAAGTCGGCATTGTTGGACGATGCAAAGATCACCTGTGCACCCTGCTCGACGCTCTCGGTGAGGAGCTGGTCGTCGATGATGTCGAAGCAGATGTTGATCCCCGCGATCACCCCGTCGATATCGAACACCATGTCGGTCGTCCCTGGCGTGTATTCGCGCTGGATGAGGCCGATGAGGTCGGGCGCGAACGGTTCCCAGAACGACCGGTCGGGCACGTACTCGCCGAAGGGCACCGGGTGCTTCTTGTCGTAGAAGTCGGTGGCGCCCTCCCCCGCCTTCCACAACAGTTCACTGTTGTAGAACTTCCCGTCCCGCTCTGTCACCGCCCATCCGACGAGGGGAGCATCCATCTGCTCCGAGACGTAGTCGAGCACGCTCGCGGTGTACGCATCGGTGAGGGGGCTGCGATCGGTCGCGCCTTCGGGCCACAGCACGACGTCGACGTTCTGGCCGAAGATCGGCGTCGTCGCGTCGAGCTGGGCCTGCAGGAGTTCGCCAGGCTCGCGTCGGTCGAAGTATCCGGCCCGCGAGTTGCCCTGCACCGCTGCCACCCGCAGGGAGCCCTCCGTGATCACCGGCCACGCCGGCAGCACGAGCAGCAGAGTGGCGAGTGCGACTGGGATCGCGAGCGCGCGTAAGAAGTCGGGGCCCCGTACAGCCTCGATGGCGGCCGCGACGACCAGCACCATCATGAAACTCACCCCGGAGATGCCGAGCCACGCGAAGAGGGGCGACAGCGGGCTGTCGGACTGCGACAGTGCCACGCGGCCCCACGCGAAGCCACCGTACGGCCACACGCTCGCCCACGCCTCGCGCGCCGTCCAGAGCCCTGCGATGACGACCGGCAGTAGAGCCAGCCTCCCGAGCGCGCTCGGCCACGCCCGAGGCACCCAGCGGTAAGCCAGCGTGATCGCGCCTGCGCCAACGGCGAAGAACAGCGACTCGAGCACGGCGAGAGCCGACATCGGCAGCGGGCCCAGGAAGAGGGAAGCCCAGAAGATGTGGGTGAAGTAGAACGACGCCCCGGCGACGAAGCCGACGAGCAGCGAGCCGCCGATACCGCGACCGATGAGTGTGACGAGCACGAGGCCGACACCAACCAGAGTGAGCGGCCAGATGCCCTTGTCCGGGAACCCGGCATCCATGATCGGCCCGGATGCCGCGGCCACGAGCACGGCGGCCCACAGCGGCAGCGGCGCGCGCGCAGGCGCGGATTCGGTCACGAACGTAGAGCCTAAGCGACGGAACTGTAAGCGACGATTCCTCGGCGGATCGCGTCGAGAGCCGTGCGGGCCGTGCGTCCCACCTCCCCGTGGGCGACAACCGATAGCTGGTCGAGCACGTCGATCGTCTGCTTCGTCCAGCGCACGAAATCGCCGGCCGCCATGTCGGCCTCCTGCAGCACGGCATCGAGTCCCGTGCCGCTGGCCCAGCGGTACATCGCAAGGGCGAGGCCGGTCGACAGCGGTTGGCTGCCGGGCAGCTTGTGCAGCCGCTCGAGGTCGTCGAGTTCCGCCCACAGGGTGCCCGTGCGCTCGAATGCCTCGCGGAACCTGCCTCGGGGCAGGTGCCGCTCGCCGACCTGCCCCTCCTCGCGGCGCGGTTCGTAGACGAGCGTCGTCGCCATGGCCGCGATCGATGCGGGATCCAACTCATCCCAGAGACCGCGGCGCAGCGACTCGGCGACGAGCAGGTCTCGTTCCCCGTAGATGCGGCGCAGCATCCGACCGTTCGTGTTGAGGGCGAGTTCGCTCCCCACCGCCACGAGGTAGCCGAGTTGCACGAGCACGTCGGTGACCCGGTCGAAGACCTTGGCGACCGCGCCCGTGCGAGTGCGGATCTGGGCGGTGAGCTGGTCGGTATCGCGTTTGAGCTTCCACCAACGCTCGGCCCACCGGGCGTGCTGCTCGCGCTCGGGGCACGCGTGACAGGGATGCTGCTTCATGCGGCGCCGCAGTTCTGTCACCTGGCGCTGGCGGCGGTCGCGCTCGGCGCGGCTTGCCGTGTTCGAGATGCCTTTGCGCTCCAGGTCGGTGAGTTCGCGCCGGATCGACCAGTACTCGGCGAAGTCCCCCAGATGGCACGTCATCGACGTCGCATAGCCCGCGAGCGACTCCTCTTGCGAGCGCACCTTGCGCGCGAGGTCGACGACGGCACGGTCGGCCTGGAACTGCGCGAAACTCGATTCGAGGATCTCTCGCGTGCGTTCGCGGCCAAACTGCTCGATGAGGTTGACCGCCATGTTGTACGTCGGCTTGAAGCTCGAATTCAACGGATACGTGCGCCTGCTCGCGAGGGATGCGACGGCCTGCGGGTCGAGTCCGTCGACCCACTGGATGACCGAGTGGCCCTCCACGTCGATCCCCCGCCGACCCGCGCGACCGGTCAGCTGCGTGTACTCCCCCGGTGTGATCGGTACTCGAGCCTCGCCGTTGAACTTCTCGAGCTTCTCCAGCACGACCGTGCGCGCGGGCATGTTGATGCCGAGCGCGAGGGTCTCGGTCGCAAACACGACCTTGACGAGCTTCTTCTGGAAGAGCTCCTCCACGACCTCCTTGAAGGCGGGAAGGAGACCGGCGTGGTGGGCGGCGACCCCGCGCTCGAGGCCGGTGAGCCAGTCCCAGTAGCCGAGCACGGCGAGGTCCTCGTCCAGCAGGGTGCGACAGCGCTCCTCGACGATCGCGCGGATCTCGTCGCGCTCCTGCACCGTGGTGAGACGCACTCCCGCGCGCAGCACCCGCGTGACGGCTTGATCGCAACCGACGCGGCTGAAGATGAAGAAGATGGCGGGCAGGAGGTTCTTGCTGTCGAGGAGCTTGACGACATCCGGGCGGTCCATGCGCTGGTTCTCGGGCCTGCCGCCGCGCGAATGGTAGCGGCCGACATCCTTCATCTGCCGTGCGCTGAGCGTGCGCCCGCCGTACCGGGCCATCTGCACGAGCTCCGGGTTGACCCGATTGGTCGCGGCGAGGCCGGAGGAGTCGAAGAGGTCGATGAGCTTGGTGCGCATAAGGATGTGCTGGTCGAGCGGAACCGGACGCTCCTCCGACACGATCACCTCCGTGTCACCCCGCACCGCCTGCAGCCAGTCGCCGAACTCCTCCGCGTTCGAGACGGTTGCGCTCAGGGAGACCATGCGCACCGACTGCGGGAGATGGATGATGACCTCCTCCCACACGGCGCCGCGGAACCGGTCGGCGCGGTAGTGAACCTCGTCCATGATCACGCACGAGAGGTTGCGCAGCAGCTCGGAGTCCGCGTACAGCATGTTGCGCAGCACCTCGGTGGTCATGACCACGATTCGCGCGCGCGAGTTGATGTTCGTGTCACCCGTCAGCAGGCCGACCGCATCCGGTCCGTATTCCGCGACGAGCTCGTTGAACTTCTGATTGCTCAACGCCTTCATTGGCGCGGTGTAGAAGACCTTCTCGGCGGTGGTCTGCATCGCGCGGAAGATCGCGAACTCGGCGATCACCGTCTTGCCCGCGCCGGTCGGCGCCGCGACCAGCACGCTCTTGCCGTTCTCCACCACCTCGCACGCGGCGAGTTGGTAGGGGTCGAGGTCGAACCGCTGGCGTGCTCGGAACGCCTCGAGGATCGGCAGGCGCGTGCGCTTCTTGGATGCTGCGAAGCGTTCGGCCGGCGAGAGCTGGTCGGTCATCCCCTCCAGCCTAGGCGAGCGGGAGTTGCCGACGCCGTCAGCTGGCGGCGAGGGATGCTTCGAGGTCGGCGAGGCGGCGGGCGGTGCGGCGGTCGTGGAGGTGGGCGACGAGGTACGCGGCGAAGTAGAGGACCACCATGGGGATGGCCAGCAGGAACATCGAGATGACGTCGGCGGCGGGGGTGGCCAGAGCCGTGAACAGGCAGATCGTGAGGATGGCGATACGCCAGCCCTTGATGATCGCGGCGGCGGAGAGCACGCCGACGAAGTTCAGCAGCACGAGGAAGACCGGCAGCACGAAGGCGATCCCCACCGCGAGCACCAGTTTGATGACGAAGTCGTAGTAGGTGCGCGCGTCCAGAAAAGTGCCGTCCTCGGGAGCGGAAAACGAGGTCAGCAGTTGCACCATGTGCGGGAACACGAACCAGCCAGAGGCGGCGCCGGCGAGGAACAGGGGCACGGCGGTGAAGAAGAAGCCGAATGTGTAGCGCTTCTCCTTGCCAGTCAGCCCGGGCACCAGGAATGCGAACACCTGATACAGCCACACCGGGCTGGCGATCACGATCGCGATGGTGACCGCGATCTGGATGCGCAGGTCGAATGCGCCCGTGACGGTGGTGTAGATGATCGTCGCGTTGCGATCCTCGGCGAGCTGGTTGATCGGCACCCGCAGTGCGTCGATGACATAGGGCGCCAGGAAGAAACCGCCCACCGCGCCGACCAGGATCGCTGCGGCCGCGGTGAACAGCCGTTTGCGCAGTTCGCGGAGGTGCGCCCCGAGCGACATCCGCTCGTCGCCCTTGGTGCGCCACCGCCCGGTACGGGTGGCCATCGGGACTACTTCTTCGGCTTGTTGGCCGCAGGCTTCGCCGTGGTGGTCTTGGCGGCGGTGGTCTTCGCGGCCGGCGGTTGCTCTTCGACCGTCTCGACGGCAACGACGTCGCCGTTCTCGTCTTTCATCGTCTTGACCTCGCTGCGGAAGATCCGCATCGACTGGCCGATGCTGCGTGCCAGGCCGGGAAGCTTGGGCGCACCGAAGAGGAGCAGTACGACCGCAAGAATGATGACCAGGTGCCAGCCATTGAGATTACCTAGCATGTGCGTGAGCTTCCTTTGCTGCTGTGGGATGGTGTGCGTTGAGCACTGGGTTTGTGCGGTGGTCAGGGGTGTGCATTACGTCGCCTCGGAATCATGCGGGGCCGGGCGGCCCTCCTTGGCGAATCGCTGGCGTTGCGCGTAGGCGGATTCGACCGGGGGGCGCACTTTTGCTACCGGTTCGTCGTCCTCGATGAGGGCATCCCGGATGATTCGGCGCGGGTCGTACTGGCGGGGGTCGAGCTTCTTCCAGTCGATGTCGTCGAAGTCTGGGCCCATCTCCTCCCGCATGCGCTCCTTCGCGCCATTGGCCATCGTGCGAGCGCTGCGCACCAGCCGGGCCAGCTGTGAGGCGTAGTACGGCAGACGGTCCGGGCCCAGCAGGAAGACAGCAATGATCCCGATGATCAGGAGCTTGTCGAAAGTCAGGCCGAAGGACACCTGCACAGAATAGCCGACCGAACTAGGAAACCCAGAGTCCCTGAACTAACCGGCTCGGTCATGCGATTTGCGGATGCGAGCGAAGTCCGCTCGGAACCATCGGGACGGCTGCTCACCGAAGCCGAGAAGCACGTAATCATCGCGCGATGTGCGCCTCGGGTGGTACAGCACCATCGCCGGTTTCTTGACGAGTTCGGAGTCCCCCGCGCTCACCACCGACTTCACCGCGGTTCTCGTCACTCCGTCGGCATCCGTGTAGCGCACCGCGATCGAAGGCTCTCGGCGCCCTCGCCTGGGCTGCAGCGTGGCAACTCCACGGGTCTGCGCGCCCGCCGCGAGCAAGTACGTGCGAATTCCGCGGCGGCGCACGGCAGTGAGAATCCACAAGATCGCCAGGAAAGCGATCGCGACGGCCACGAAGATGCCCGTCACCGCCACTCCTGGGGCCACGGGCCGCGCGCGGCCTCGGCGCTCGTGATGCGTCGGGCCCGCGTCATCCTGCGGTCGTGGCGCTGGCGGCGACGGTTGCTGCGGCGGGCCCGGCGGGCATCCTCGCGGCTGCGGATGTCGCGGAGTTCGGCGAGCACGGCGAGCTGCTGCCGTGGGAGTACCGGGTCGTCGACCTCGAGGATCGCGGTCGTTTCTGCGAGAGCCGAGAGATCGTCGAGCAAGCGGAGGGATTTGCGGAACAGCCACCACGCGAATAAAGCGAGCATTGCGACGAGCGCGAGCCCGAGACCCGTCCAGATGAGCAGCCAGCCCCACCACGCAATTGCCACCGTCACGGCCGTCACGTCGCCTCGTGCTGCGTCGCAGCCGGCGCGTGGCCCGCGTCGTATCGCGCCGCACCCGCCGCTGCCCACTCCGCGACGACGGCCCGCGCCTCCGTAGGCTCGACGACGGTCGCAACACCCGGCATGCTCGCGATGAGCCGCTTGAGTCCGTGGTAGTGCGAGACCCGCACGGTCGTGCGCACGCGGCCGTCGACCTCGGTCATCGTCGCGCCCTCGGGGATGTAGTCGGCGATGAGCGGCGCAGCGGCGGGTGCCACATCGATCGTGACGATGAGATCGTCGACCGAGCCCTCGAAGAGCTTGTCGGGCAGTGACACGTCGCGCGCAGCGTGCGTTATCGGCTCGTCGGTGATCGACGGCAATGACATTCGATCGAGCCGGAAGGTGCGCAGCGCCTCACGCGAGTGGCACCAGCCCCGCAAGTACCAGTCGGCATCGACGGATTCGACTCGCAGGGGGTCGACCCGTCGGCGCTCGGCCTGGCCCTGCGAGTTGAGATAGTCGAACTCGAGTTGGGAACCCCTCTCTACCGACTCGCGGATGAGCGCGACGGTCTCGTCGGATTCCGAGGCCTCGACGGCGACCTGGCTGGGTTGGCTGGATGCCCCGCGCGACAGTTTTGCGGTGAGGGACGCGATCGCGTCCCGGTCGGCATGCTCCGGCAGGGACGACAGGTACTGCAGGCCCGCGATGAGGGCGGCCGCTTCGCGTGCCGAGAACCGCGGCGAGTCGTCGATTGCGACGAGGTGCGTGAGCAGGATCTGGTCGTTGTCCTCGAAGTCGTCCCACGCGATGTCGAAGAGGTCGCCGTGCTGGTACATCGCAGTCTCGCCTGGCACGCCCGAAACACCGATGAGGCGTACCGCCTCGCGGATCTGATGCTCGGGAACCCCGAAGTGGGCGGCCGCGTCAGCGACGCTCACGCGGTCGTGATCCATGAGATACGGCACGAGCGAGAGCAGGAAGGCGAGCTTGTCCTGCGCGTGGCGCGGTTGCGATCGGTCAGCCATGGTCGGCTGCCGTTCGCTGGAGGCGCTGGTGCACGGCGTCGCGCAGGTCGCCCGGAGCGAGCACGAGCACTTCGGGCCCGAAGCCGGCAAGCTCGTCGGCGAAGATGTTGATGTCGGAATAATGCAATTCCAGCGCACCGGATGCCGCGACACCCGTGCCCCTGCGCTTGCCGAGCCGGGTCGCGGCATCCGAGCCGGGTTCCACCTGGACGATCGCCGTATGCGCGTTCCAGACCTCGTCGAGCTCCGCGAGGGCCCGCTCGGTCTGATCTGCGGATGGCGCCGGGAAGGTCTGATTGGTGGTCGTGACCTGGCTCACGATGCGCCGGAGCAGGAACGTCTTGGTCACGCCCGCCTCGGGGTCATCCGCGTAGAGGTGCCAGCGGCCCTGATGCTGCACGAGGGCGAGCGGTGCGACGCGTCGAACCGTCGCCTCCCGGTCTCCCGGCTTGAGGTAGGAGAACCGCACGTACTGGCGCTTCTCGAGCGCGGAACTGAGCGGGTCGAACGCGGACTCTCGCACCCTCACGCGCGGCGCGTAGCCGAGCACCGGCTCGGTCGTCGAGACCCCGAGCGAGCGCAGCTTGAGGATCGCGCGGCGCGACTCACCCGACAGCGAGCCCTCCCGCCACACCATGGCCGCGAGATTGAGCAGGGTCGTCTCGTCTGGGGAGAAGCGCACGTCGGCGGGGAGTTCGTACTCGCCCCTAGGGATGCGGTAGCGCAGGTTCTGGTTGTTTCCCGCCTGGCCGGGCGACTCGATCGTCTCGAGTGGCACACCGAGATCGCGGATGTCGTCTTTGTCGCGCTCGAACTGCCGCTCGAGATTCGAGTTGTCGCCCGAGTGGGCGTACTTCTGCCGGTAGCCCTGCACCGTCGAGAGGATCTCGTTCTTGGTGAGGCCCGAGTCGGTCGCCAGGAGCGCGAGGACGAGGCTGAAGAGCCGCTCCTCTACGGGAACCCTGGGGGAAGAACTGGCTGTTGGCACGAGTGAATCCTAATTCTTGAGTCAGGACACCCGGCCAGTGTCTGCGTCGCGGTTAGCCGATCCCGAGAATATCGACGACGAATACCAGCGTATCGCCCTCGGCCACTCCTCCGGGCGCCTGTCCGGTGGGATATGCGTCGGCGGACGGGACGACCGCGATGACCTGGGACCCGACCTTCTGTCCGACGAGAGCCTTGACGAGCCCCTTGGGCAATCCGGAGCCGGAGGAATCAAGCTCACTCACGAGGAGGGCCGCCGGCGACTGGTTGTCCCACGAGGATGTAAAGGTCTCTGTACCGCCCCACACGATGCCGCTCAAATTGGCGATGATCGTGTCGCCTTCCTTGACCTTGGCGCCGTTGCCCTGCTTGAGCGCAGCGAAGCGCAGGTCGACAGGTGGGTTACCGGGAAAAGTGAACCCAGGCTGGCCGTTAGGTGCGAGGACGATGTCGGGGAAGCCAGGCTGCGCTAGCTGGTCGATGCCGTTCGCCTTGGCGGGATAGGTCTTGTCAACATCGGTGACGATGACGATCGTCGGATCGCCCGAGAGTCCCAGGCCCGCCGGCCCGAACAATTGTGTCTGGGTTCCGGTCGTTACGACTCGGGATCCCACGGTTGCACACGCGAGGGCAGCGGTGAAGGGAAATCTGCCATCGACGAATGAACGGATGGAGACAGCGGTGAGCGGACCGCTCTGACTCTGCAGTGCCTCACCGGTTTTAGCGTCGTAAATGCTCAGTGTGGCGTCGACCGCACCGTTCGGGGCCACGTCGGCGCCGTCGCCTTCCTGGGTAACGGAGAGCTCAGCCCGCTTGGCGACCAGCGGCGTCGGGAAGTCAGCCTCGGGGTCCGCTCCGAAGGCTCCTGCTGCGGTGACAAGAGCGGCATTGCCGGTGGATTCGCATCCGGCGAATAGGGTCGGCCCGCCCGCGCAAGAGGTCAGCGAAACCATCAGGCCAGCGGCCACCACCAGTGCGGGAAGCTTGCGCACGAACACTCTTTTCTTCGACTCGAATACCGGAATTACTCTAGCCCGTCGCTCGTGGCCGCCCGTGCGGCCGCCTGGGCTTCACGAGCTGTCTTGCGCAGACGCTTGTCGCTCGATGTGCGCTCCCCCAGCGCGCCCGGCGTCCACGCTTCGACGTCGTCATCGGAGTAGTCCGACTTAGATGCACGGCGCTTGAGCGCGGGCAGTACTGCACCGGGCGCGAGCCGCCGCGCGGTCATGAGGAAGCCGGTATGGCCGATCATGCGGTGGTCCGGCCGCACGGCCAGTCCCTCGACGTGCCACGTGCGAACGAGCGTCTCGCTCGGATCCGGCTCCGTGAAGGCTCCCGTTGCCCGGATCGCCTCCGCGACGCGTGACAACTGCGTCACCGTGGCGATGTAGCAGATGAGCACGCCGCCCGGAGTGAGCGCTTGTGCACACGCATCCAGGCACTCCCAGGGTGCGAGCATGTCGAGCACGATGCGATCGACGGAGCCGGCCTTCGTGGCTGCCGGAAGGGCATCCTGAAGATCGCCCACCTCCACCGACCAGTTCTCGGGGACCGCGCCAAGGAACGCCGCCACATTCGCGCGTGCGACTTCGGCGAATTCCTCGCGGCGTTCGAACGAGAGCAGCCGGCCGGCCGGACCGATCGCGCGCAGGAGCCACAGCGAGAGCGCACCGGAGCCGACGCCCGCCTCGACGACCGTCGCGCCCGGGAAGATGTCGGCCTGTCCGATGATCTGCGCGGCGTCCTTGGGGTAGATGATCGCCGCACCGCGCGGCATGGACATCACGAAATCGGTGAGCAGCGGGCGCAGCGCGAGGTACTCGATACCGTTCGAGCTGGTCACGACGGATCCGTCGGGCTGGCCGATGACGAGATCGTGGCTGAGCACTCCGCGATGGGTGTGGAACGAGCCTCCGACCTCGAGCGTGACCGTGTTGAGCCGGCCCTTGGGACCGGTGAGCTGAACGCGATCGCCCGCGCGGAACGGCCCACTCTGACGGCGCAGCGCGCCGGTCATCGTGCGCCGACTGACGAGAACACGTCGGCGAGGTCGTCGAGAGTGCGACCGTCGAGTGAATCCCACAGGACGTGCGCGCTGCCCTCGACGAGGGGGATCATGAACGGCACGCCGATGACGACCGCTCCCGCCGCGGTGCCGGATGCGACGCCGGGCTCCGAGTCCTCGATCACGAGGCAGTCGGCGGGGTCGACCCCGAGCAGTTCGGCGCCCCGCAAATAGGCCTCCGGGTGCGGCTTGCTGTGGGTCACGTCATCACCGGAGACGATGGCATCGAAACCGACGAAACCGAGGCGGTCGGCGACATGATGCGCCATACGGCTCACCGACATGGTGACAAGCGCGGTCGGGATGCCCTGCTCCCGCAACTCGGTGAGCAGCTCAAGGGCTCCCGGACGCCAGGGAATGCCGAGTTCGACCAGTTGCTCGAGGACCCGGTCGGTGAGGCGGTCGATGATCTCGTCTTCGCCCAGTGCGACGCCCTTCGCCTGAAGGATGCGCGCGGAGTGCCAGAGGCCGGAGCCGATGAGCTGGAGGGCGTCCTCGTGGGTCCAGTCGCTCCCATACTCGCGCACGAGATCGGTTTCGGCGGCGATCCAGTACGGCTCGGTGTTCACGAGCGTGCCATCCATGTCCCAGAGGACGGCGGCGGGGCGGGTGGGCCCACGCCCGCCCGTTCCGGCGCGCCGCGAAGCGGGGTGGCGGTCGTGCGGGTGGGGATGGGTCACAGGGGACAATCGTAGTTCTATCCTTGATAGCAGCCCGGTCATCCGGTCGGGCACAGTCGGTGGGAGCCCCGTGTCAGAAACGCAGTTCGGGAGCGGCAGACTTCTCGTGGTCGCCTTCGAGGGCTGGAACGACGCGGGCGAGGCCGCGAGCGGCGCCGTACGCACGCTCAAGGAACTGCTCGATTTGTACCCGATCGCCGAGGTGGATCCCGAGGACTACTTCGACTACCAGTTCAACCGGCCTTCCGTGGCAGCGGACGAAGAGGGCAACCGGGAGCTGGTCTGGCCGGGCGTGACCGTGTACGGACCCACCCGCCCGCATACGGTTCGCGCAACCGAGGTCGGGGACAACAGCTCCAACATCTACCTGCTGCTCGGCACCGAGCCCTCTCGCGGGTGGAAGACGTTTACGCGGGAGATCCTCGACGTCATGGAGACGAACGAGATCACCTCGATCGTCTTCCTCGGCGCGATGCTCGCCGATGTGCCGCACTCCCGGCCCATCTCGGTATTCACGAGCAGCGAGAACGCCGCCGTTCGCGCGCAACTCGGCGTGGAGCGCAGTGGGTACGAGGGCCCCGTCGGAATCCTCTCGGTGCTCGGCGACGCCGCCGAGAAGGCGGGCATCCTCACGATGTCGATCTGGGCATCCGTGCCGCACTACGTGCACAACGCGCCCTCCCCCAAAGCGACACTCGCCCTGCTCGACAAGCTTGAAGAGATCATCGACGTGGTCATACCGCGCGGTGATCTCGTGACGGAGGCCGCCGCGTGGGAAAGCGGGATCGACGCTCTCGCGGGCGACGATGACGACATGGCCTCGTACATAGAGCAACTCGAGCAGGCCCGCGACACTGTCGACTCGCCCGAGGCGAGCGGCGAGGCTATCGCGCAGGAGTTCGAGCGCTACCTGCGGCGCGGCGGCGACAAGCCCGACGGCGGAGCGGCGGGCGAAGAGCCCTGGCGGCCGAAGGACTAGTTCGTTCCCCAGGGCCGTTCAGAAATTCAGGCGCGCGGCCCGTAGTGCGAGATAGCGCTGCTCTGGAAGGCTTCGGCTCAGCCGCGCTGCCTCCTGATACGCCTCGGTCGCCGCATCCCGCTCCCCCGCGAGCTCGAGCAGGTGGGCTCGCACCGCCACCACGCGGTGGTTGCCTGTCATGCGCTCGTCGGCATCGAGTGTTCCGAGTTCCGCCAGCCCGGCTCGTGGGCCGTGCACCATCGCTACAGCCACCGCCCGATTGAGAGCGACGACGGGTCCTGGCGAGATTCGTGCGAGCACATCGTAGAGGGCGAGGATCTGCCGCCAGTCGGTCTCGTCGGCACTAGGGGCCTCGTCGTGCACGGCGGCGATCGCGGCCTGAAGTTGATACGGGCCCACGGGTCCAGACCCGAGGGCGCGCGTCACGAGCGCTACTCCTTCATCGATGCGCGCAGAATTCCACACGCTGCGGTCCTGCTCGGCAAGCGGGATGAGCTCACCCTGCGCTTCGCGGGCGTCGCGCCGGGCATCCGTGAGCAGCATGAGTGCAAGCAGGCCGGCGGCCTCGGGTTCGGCGGGGGCCGCGGCGTGGAGCATGCGGGTGAGGCGGATGGCCTCCGTCGTGAGGTCCGCGCGCTGGGCGACCGCTCCCGAGCTCGTCGTGTAGCCCTCGTTGAAGATGAGATAGAGCACGCGCATTACCACTCGAAGCCGGTCGGCGTGCTCGTCGGTGGGAAGCGCCGCGAATCGCGCACCGGCCGCGCGGATCGACTGCTTTGCGCGGCTGATGCGCTGCGCCATCGTGGCCTCCGGAACGAGGAATGCGCTCGCGATCTGCGCCGTCGTGAGTCCGCCCACTGCGCGAAGGGTAAGCGCGAGCTGGGACGATTCGGATAGCGCCGGATGGCAGCACAGGAACAACAGCTCGAGCGTGTCGTCGCGAGCGCTCGAGTGAACCGTGCCGGTGGGTTCGAGCGCCGCAGCTTCGTCCTCCCGGCGCCGACGCGCGCTCTCGCTGCGCCACTCGTCGACGAGTCGCCGGCTCGCGACGGTGACGAGCCAGGATCGCGGGCTGTCCGGGATGCCGTCCGCGGGCCACTGAGTCGCCGCCGCGAGGAGCGCCTCCTGGGTCGCATCCTCGCAGGCGTCGAACTGCCCGTGGCGCCGCACGAGGATACCGAGCACCTGCGGCGCCAACTCGCGCAGCAGCTCCTCGATGCCCGGAAGGGTCATACCTCGGGCGGTTCCTCGCCGAGCGGCCGCACCTCGACCACTCCCGAGTACTTCGCGATCGATGTCGCCAGCTCGGTTACGCGGGCCTCGCTCTCCACGTCGACGACCCAAAAGCCGATGAGGGATTCCTTCGTTTCGGCGAACGGCCCATCGGTCACGAGTCCGTCGTCGTGCACGAGCTTCGCAGACGTGCTGTCGGCGAGGCCGGCGTTGAACACCATCTCGCCATTCGAGCGCAGCTCATCGTCCAGGCCGATCATGAAGCCGATCATCTCCTTGATCCACTCCTCGGACTTGGACTGCATCATCTCGCCGGCGTTTCCGAACATCATGAGCATGTATTTCATGGCTGTCTCCTTCTGTTACGAGTGAGTCGGAGCCGAGCTCCCGTTCTCGACATTAGAGCCGGATGCCCAGCAGCGCCTCAATCGAATCCAGGTCGCCGAGCGTTGGCACGGTGCCCGCGGCCACGCGCGCATCGACGGCGTCGAGAGCGGAGGGGGCATCGAGATCCGCCGCGAGGATCTCCCGCAGCTCGTCCCGTAGTGTGCCTTCGCCGTCGCTCGCCGCGCTGGCCCAGCGCTCCCAGTCCGCGAGCCGGGCCACCCCTGAGGCGAGAACCGCGTCGGTCCACTCCCAGTCCGATCGGTAGTGCTTCGAGAGGATCGCGAGGCGGATCTCTCGCGGATCGACGGCGTCGGCGAGCAGCCCCGAGACGAGCACGAGGTTGCCGAGCGACTTGCTCATCTTCTCGCCGCGGTAGGAGACGAGACCTGCGTGAGAGTAGACGCGCGCGTGGTCCCGCCCTGTCAGTGCTGCAGTGTGACCGGCCGTGAACTCGTGATGCGGAAAGATCAGGTCCGAGGCGCCGCCATTGACGGTCAGGGGAATGTCGAGGAGTTCCTGGGCGATCACCGAGCACTCGATGTGCCAGCCGGGCCGGCCCTCGCCGAGCACCGTGGACCAACGGGGCTCGTCGGGCCGGGCCGCGCGCCACAGCACGGGATCGAGCGGATCCCGCTTGCCCGGCCGCTCCGGATCCCCGCCGCGCTCGCTGGAGAGGGTGAGCATCGTCGCCGTGTCGAGCCCGCTCTCCTGCCCGAGGTGCCAGGGCGACGCGACAGCTGCGGCCGCACTGTCGAAGTACACGTCCTCGTCGACCCGATAGGCGGTTCCGGTCTCAAGCATGCGGGCAACGGCCTCGGCGACGGGCTCGATCATCTCCGTCACCGCCACGTAGTGGTCGGGCGGGATGACCGCGAGTGCCTGCATGTCGCTGCGGAACAGCTCCACCTGCTCGCCGGCGAGAACGCGCCAATCCACGCCGGTCGCCGCGGCGCGCTCGAGGAGCGGCTCGTCGACATCCGTGACATTCTGCACATAGCTGACGTCGTAGCCGGCGTCGAGCCACAACCGGATGAGCGTGTCGTAGGCGATGTACGTCGCCGCGTGCCCGATGTGGGTGGCGTCGTACGGTGTGATTCCGCAGACGTACAGCCCCGCGAGGGCTATCGGGTCGGTCTCCACCACGCGGTCCAGAGCTGTGTCGTGGATGCGCGGGAGCGGTCCGTGCCCCGGCAGCCGGGGCACCGATGGTCGGCGCCAGGCTCTCACAGGGGGTTGAGGATGCCGAGGGAGAGCAGCACGAGCAATGTGCCGCCGAGCAGAAGGCGGTAGATCACGAATGGCAGGAACGACCGCTTCTCGATGTAGCGCATGAGGAACGCGATCACGGCGTAGCCGACTCCGAACGCGACGACGGTCGCGACGAGGGTCTCCGGATACCCGTAGGCACCGTCGGGCTCGCCGAAGCTGTGCACGAGCTCGTACAGCCCGCTGCCGAACACCGCCGGTATCGCGAGCAGGAAGCCGAATCGGGCCGCCGCGGGCCGGGTGTATCCGAGCGAGCGCGCCGCCGTCATGGTCGCACCGGAGCGCGAGACACCGGGGATGAGCGACAGGACTTGAGCAGCCCCGATGAGGATGCCGTGCCGGTAGGTCATCTCCGGGAGGGCACGGACGCGCTTACCGATGAGGTCGGCGAGCCCGAGCAGGATGCCGAACACGATGAGCACGATCGCGATGAGCCACAGCGACCTGAACACGGACCGGATGGTGTCTTGGGCGAGGAACCCGATGATGACGATGGGTACGGTGCCGATGATGATGAGCCAGCCGAGTCGCACGTCGGGATCGTTCTTCGGAATGGGATCCGAGTGCGCTCCCCCGGGTTTGCGGAAGTGCCGGAACCAGCGCCCGATGATGCGAGTGATGTCTTTGCGGAAGTACAGGATCACGGCGAGTTCGGTGCCGATCTGCGTGATCGCCGTGAACGTCGCGCCCGGATCGGTTGCCGAAGGCAGGAACTCCCCCGCGATGCGCAAGTGGGCGCTCGAGGAGATGGGGAGGAATTCGGTGAGACCTTGAATGAGGCCGAGGATGATCGCCTCGATGAAGCCCACGAGATAACTCCTAGTAGTTGAGCAGCAGGTCTGCGAGAACCCGCCTGCCAAACACTAGTGCGTCGAGCGGCACCCGTTCGTCAACCCCGTGGAACATGCCGGGGAAGTCCAGTTCGGGCGGCAGCTGCAGCGGCGCGAAACCGTAGCCCTTGATGCCGAGCTTGGCGAGAGCCTTGTTGTCGGTTCCTCCCGAGAGCAGGTACGGCAGAACGGGAGCGCCGGGGTCGTGCATGCCGAGCGTTCCGACCATCGCGTCGACGAGCGGCCCGGTGAAACTGTTCTCCAGCCCGATGTCGCGGTGCATGACCACGATCTCCACCTCGTCGCCGATGAGTTGCCTCACCTGGGCGAGCACGGCATCCTCTTCGCCCGGCAGTGTGCGGATATCGATGAGCGCCTCGGCGGTGTCGGGGATGACGTTGTGCTTGTAGCCGGCTTTCAGCAGCGTCGGGTTGCTCGTGGTGCGAAGCGTGGCCTGGATGAACCCAGCCGCGTTTCCCGTGGACAGCACGAGCTCATCCGGACCCACCTTCGCGGGGTCGACCTCCATGATGCGTGCGAGCTCGGCGATGAGCAGCTCCGTCGTCGCGGTGAGACGCAAGGGCCAGTCCTGGCGACCGAGTGTGACCACCGCCTCGGCGAGTTTCGTGATCGCGTTGTTGCGGATGACCCGGCTTCCGTGCGCGGCTGTGCCTCGCGCGATGAGCTTGATCCACACCAGCGCCTTCTCGCCTGTCTGGAGCAGGTACGAGCGCTTTCCGTTGAGGTGCACGGAGTAGCCGCCCACTTCGCTGATGGCCTCGGTTGCGCCCGCGAAGAGGCCCGGGTGGTTATCGACGAGGTAGTGCGACCCGAACACTCCCCCGTTCTCCTCATCGGAGAAGAAGCACACGATGAGGTCACGGGCGGGCTGCCTGCCGGCACCCAGGATGTCCTGCAGCGCGGTGATGATCATCGCGTCCATGTTCTTCATGTCGACCGCACCACGGCCCCACAGCAGCCCGTCTCGAATGACACCGCCGAACGGGTCGACGGTCCAGTTGGTCGGATCGGCCGGGACGACGTCGGTGTGGCCGTGAACGACGAGCGCGGGCTTGCTGGGATCGGCGCCCTCGACGCGCGCGATGACACTCGTGCGGCCAGTGGCCGCATCAACGTATCGAGGCTCGAGGTCGAGGCCGGCAAGCAACTCCCCGAGATATTCGGCGGCATCCGTCTCGCCGTTGGAGCGGCCCTCGCCGTAGTTGGTGGTGTCGAACCGGATGAGCTCCTGCGCGATGCGGGCAGTCTCTTCGAGCTCCTCTGGCGGCGTCATTCCACCACGGTATCAGCGTGCTATTCTCGTAACCCGGTGGTCCTGCGAAGGAACCGCCGATGCGCGCGGATGGCGGAAATGGCAGACGCGCTAGCTTGAGGTGCTAGTGCCCGTATAGGGCGTGGGGGTTCAAGTCCCCCTTCGCGCACATACATATCGAGAAGGCCCCGGAGATTGCTCTTCGGGGCCTTCTCGGCTCTCGTGCCGCACTCGAGGGGTTTCACGCCGTGCTCAACCCCTGTTGGGCTGCTTAGGCATTCCCAGCTCGTTCAGCGGACTGGCGTCGAATGGTTGCCGCGGGGGCTCGATCGGGCAGTTGAGGATCGCGTTGTTCGTCGAGTGGTCGATGGTGTGCTCCGACATCGGTCGTCCGCACACAGGACAAGCCGCCGCGCCGACGCGCTCCACCACAGGATCGTATGGGCCCAACGGGGGCGGGCCGACCACCTTGTAGACCTTCTCGTTGAACCAATCGATGAAACCCAGTACGCCGCCGCGGCTGACTTCGCCGTCGAGTCGGGATTCTTTCCCGTCCATTGTTCAAGGGTAGCGACGCGCGTGAAGTGACGGTAGGTACTCAGATCGAAACCCATGGCAGTGCGGCGGCCAGCGCGACGACAGCGGTGTGCGGCCGAGCGCTCGCGGCGACGAACCCATCGGGGCGCACGAGGTAGAACCTCCCCGACTCCAACCGGCGGTGACGCGCTTCGGAGAATGTGCTTACCGACAGGCCCAGCTCGTCCTCGAGCCGCTTGGCGACCGCCTCGTCGAACGTGCCGTAGACGTGCACCTGCCAGGACATCGCGCGGAGGCTCTCGTAGTTGTCCCCGTTCCAAGGCAGTCGACGGCCCACGACCTTGCCCCGTCGGCCATGCGCCGCGCGCTTGGCCTCGTCGCTCATCCAGTAATGGATGCGCGTTTGGGAGACGTACTCGAACAGGCGCGATGAGGCGCCGAAGCGCGGGATCACCGAAGTGCCGATCGGGGCGAGCAGCCGTATGAACCACCGGCGAAACAGGCGCGCCGCGCGCTTGTCGGACGTGACGATCCCGAACATGGTGTCGGTCGTGCCGATCAGTCGCCTTGCCACGGGCCTGCGCTCGGCCTCATAGCGGTCGAGGTAGTTCTCGGGAGCGCGCCCCGCAAGCACATCGGCGAGTTTGCACGCGAGGTTGTGCGCATCCTGAAGCCCCGTGTTCATGCCCTGGGCACCGACCGGCGAGTGCACGTGCGCGGCATCGCCCGCGAGGAACACCGGGCCGGCACGGAACCGGGCGGCCACGCGATGATGCACGCGATAGGTGGAGAACCAGCGCGTCGAGGCGTAGGTGACCGAGAATACGCGGTCGAGCATCTCTCGAACGGCTTCCTCGGGGACCGGCTCGTTCTCGGGCGTGCGGACGACACCGAGGAGGCGCTCGTGGTCGTGCGCGCCCATAGGGAAGGTGAGCAGGAAGTCCCGCTCCCCGAACCGCAGGTTGATCGAATCAAGCGCGAGCCCTCGCACGCCGACGGCATCAGCGACGTAGAAGGTGTGCAGGTTCGTCACGCCCTCGAAGGCGATGCCCGCGATGGACCTGACGAGCGATGAGCTGCCGTCAGCACCGACACAGTACTTCGCGGAGATGATCAGCTCATCGCCGCTCGACCGCACCTCCACACCCCCGCCGGCTTGCGGAGTCAGAGACTCGAACTCGTGGTTCCATTGCACTTCAACGCCCAGGGCGCTGAGATTCTCGACAAGAAGGCGCTCGTTCTCGCTCTGTTCGAGCACATAGAGGTGCGGGTAGGGCGTGACTCCTTCGGCGAGGCGTCGCAGATTCACGGCACGGAACCGCCGTTTCTCGAATCCGGGCACGATCGCGCCGGCCTTCTCGGCCGCGGCGAGCACCCGGTCGCCCATGCCGAGCTGGTCGTAGACCTCCATCGTGCGGGCCTGCAGAACGAGCGCCCGGGATTCGCGCGTCGGTGCCGCCTTACCGTCGAGCACGACCACTCCGACCCCGAGTCGCGCGAGACAGTTCGCGAGCATGAGGCCCGTCGGCCCCGCACCGACGACGACGACATCGGTCTTGAGGTGTCGTTGCGGCATGGGTTGATCCTCAGGCGGCGTCTGCGGCCCCTGCAACGGCCGCGCCGTACGATGCGGTCACGAGGATCGGGATGTGGTCAGACGACCCCCGCGCGAGCGTCTCGACCCCCTCGATCGTGAGTCCCTGCGAGGTCGCGAAGTCGAAGTGCCCGCGGAAGAACTTATATGCCGTGTAGGTGCGGCGGTCGCTCAGGGAGAGGTCGTACCCGCGCTTCTTGACTCGTTCCGTGAGGTTGTCTTTGAAGAGGGGATAGTTGTAGTCGCCGACCATGAGGATGGGCACGCCCGAGCCGAGCTCCGTAAGCAGTTCGTGCGCTGCCTTGATCTGGTTGCGGCGCAGCGAGTTGAGCGCCGTGAGCGGGGCGGCGTGGAATGACGCGAGCACGAGCTCGTGGTTGGTCTCGCGGTCGACGAGTCGCGATCCGACGAGGCGCTCCGGCGTGGGCGAGAAGATCAGGTCGTGCAGGGACTTCTTGAGCTCGAACGACCTGCTCGCGATGTGCTCGTAGCGATCCTTGCGGTAGTACACCGCGAGCCCGAGGCGGTTGCGCTTGGTGGAATCCGCGAGGTGCAGGTCGCCGATCTCGGCGGGCAGTTCAGCGGCGAAGACCTCTTGAAGACAGAGCGCGTCGAGGTCGGGAGTCTTCGCCAGCTCGGCGAGCTCCCCGATTGCGCGGTGCTTGCGGAGGTTGTAGCTGATTACTCGGATCACGGACCTGTGTACCTTCTTCCGAACGGAGACCCCAGCCTATGCGGCATGCCGACTGTTCGTCGCCATCGCCCCTTTCGACGGCTCACGCACAGTACCGCGCCGTCCCCTACCCTTGCTGCATGACAGGGCGAACGTGGGATGAATTCCGGCTGGAGGCGTTCGGCGAGCCCTACATGGTCTGGCACGACGGCCCCGACTTCTACGCCTTCACACAGGCTTGGCAAGTCGACCCGGGCGGCGTTGAGGGGATGCTGCGCGAGGGTCTCGCCCAGAGCGATGCTCTCGCCGCGGAGTCGATCGGGGAACTGCCGATGCCTGCCGAGTCGATTGCGGCGTTCACCCCACTCCTGCTGGCAACGCGTGACACGTCGACGGGTACGTTTCGCGTGAGGGTAGCCCAGACGCTCCGCAAGCTCACGGGCAGCGAGACGTGGTCCTCCGACATCGTCGATGTGCTCGTCGGCCGCGAGCACTGGGGTGACAGGATCGACGCCGCGATGGCCCTGGGTCACTTCACGCCGACCATCGAGCTCATCGCCGCCCTCATGCGTGGAGTGCTCGACGAGGAGTACCTCGTGCGCTACCACTCGGCGAACTCCCTGCTCACGTTTGCGGGACTGCCGGCCGACGTGGGCTCCGACAAGGAGCTCTTCCCGCAGCTCAGTGCCGAGAATGCACCCGAGCTGTGGAGTCTTGCCGCGTCGGGTCTCGCGGGATCGGCATCCGCCCGGCTCATGGCCGGGTAGCGCCGCGGTCTCGGCCGCGAACTGGTGACCCGCGCGCTGGCCCCTTGTGAGAACGTGCGTCAGAAGGTGCTTCTCACCGACGACGAGCCGGGCCAGAAGGCGTTCTACGAGTCCCTGGGCTACCAGCAGGTGAGCGATCCCCTGCGCGCCTTCGTGCGCTTCGACTGACCCGGTCTCAGACGAAACGCACGCCGTCCTGCAAGCGCGTGCGCACGTCGAACAGTTCGTTGCCGCCGATCGGTTCCGCCGCACCAGCGCCCCCTCGCAGGAGAGCCGGAAGATACGACTTCCGCACAGCCACGGCGGTCGCCCCGCGAATGGTTCCGAGCTGCGCGACAGGCTCGTCGAGCGCCTCGTCGGGCAGCACGACGGCAAGGCATGTGAATTTCACCCGCAACTGACGCGAGATGACTTTTGCGCGGGCTGCGAGGTCATGAACCGGTCGCGTGCCCGCAAGCGCCTCCCCGATGAGTTCGCCCTTGCGCGTGCGCACAGGCCCGCCGAAGTCCTCGGACAGCAGCGCGAACAGACCGGTGGGGCCGAGCACGATGTGGTCGAGCTTGTCCTCCGGCCTTCCCGTCGCGACGTCATGCCAGACCGTGTACCCGATACCCAGCTCGCTGAGCGTGCGCGCGGTCGATTCTTCGGCGAGGGCATCCGCGAGCGTGTGTCGGATCTCGCGGGGCGCGCTGCGGACGAGGGCGGGGTCGTATGGGTCGTCGAGGGCAACCCCACGGCCGACCCACTCGCGCATCTGGGCGAGGTAACGCTCGCGCCGCCAGCCGCCCGGGTGCCCGTACGAACGAGAGCGCGGTCGGGAATCCGCTCGCGGTCGGGCGGCCCTGGCTGTGAACGTCTCGTGCTCCTGCTGCGCACCGCGGCCGGCGTCGAACGCGCGGCGCTTGTCGGGCGTGCCGATGCGCTCCCAGGCGAGCTGCACGGCCGTGAATCGCCGCGGATCTCCTCCCGTATCGGGATGGGTCTCACGCAACGCCCGACGGAAGGCCTTTCGCAGTTCGGCTTCGCTTGCGGATGTCGGCACGCCCAGCACCTCATAGGGGCTCGCCGACATCGGACTCTCGGGCATCGGCTCGCTCTCCAGGAGGTGGCGTAAGGCGAAGCTCAGGATATCGGGCGTAGGTTGTAGACGTGACCACTATCGCTGACATCCCCCTGACCACGATCGACGGCCAACCGACGAGTCTCGCGGGCTACGACGAGAAGGTGATGCTCATCGTCAATGTCGCCTCCCGGTGTGGCCTCACTCCCCAGTACGAGAAGCTCGAGCAACTGCAGAAGAAGTACGCCGACCGCGGTTTCACCGTACTCGGCTTTCCGAGCAACCAGTTCCTGCAGGAGCTCGGTACCGAGGATTCGATCAAGGAGTACTGTTCGATGACCTGGGGCGTCACATTCCCTATGTTCGCGAAGGTCAAGGTCAACGGCCGCGGTGCGCACCCGCTCTACGAGCAACTCACGAAGACCGCGGACGAGAACGGCAAAGCCGGCAAGGTCAAGTGGAACTTCGAGAAGTTCGTCGTGACCCCGCGGGGTGATGTACACCGCTTCCGCTCGGACGTGGAGCCGGATGACGCGAAGATCCTGTCGGTCATCGAGGGCGCCCTGCCCGCCTGACCGCCGTGCGCCTCCTCCTCGTCCGCCATGGTCAGACGCCCTCGAACGTGCGGGGGCTGCTCGACACTGCAGTTCCTGGCCCGGGCCTGACTCCCCTGGGCCTCCGGCAGGCGGCCGAGCTTCCCGACGGCCTCGCGGGCAGGTTGGTCGACGCGATCTTCGTGAGCTCTCTCGTGCGCACGCGCCTCACGGCCGAGCCGCTCTCGATGGAGCGCGGTCTCGATCCGATCGAACTTCCCGGCGTCCACGAGATCGCTGCGGGAGCGCTCGAGCTCAAGTCCGATCGGACTTCAGTGCGCACCTATCTCGAAACGGCGTTTGCCTGGGGCCTCGGCCGACTCGACGGGCGCATGCCGGGCGGCGAGAACGGGCACGAGTTCTTCGAGCGCTACGACGAGTCGATAACGCGCGCCGCGCGCACGTCCGACACAGCCGTGGTCGTCAGCCACGGCGCCGCGATCCGCGTGTGGGTCGCCATGCGTGCGAGCAATGTGCCGCCCTCCTATGCGGGCGATCACGAGCTCGACAATACGGGCGTCGTTGAACTCGAGGGCTCGCCGTCAACGGGCTGGCGGCTTCTTGCGTGGCAGGGCACACCCGTGGGCGGGGCCGAACTCGCGGATGCGACGGCAGAAGACCCGACGGGCGAGACGCTCGAGGAGGCGCTCGACTAGGCCGCGCGGCTCCAGCCGATCGACGGCGCCACGTGCTCCGCGATGGCGGCTAGGAGGTGTGCGTTGTACTCCACCCCGAGCTGGTTGGGCACGGTGACGAGCAGGGTGTCGGCCTCACGCACGGCGGCATCCTTCGCGAGGTCCTCGGCGACGCGATCGGGCTCGCCGACGTAGCTCTTGCCGAACCGGGCGAGGCCGCCGTCGAGATGGCCGACCTGATCCTGGCTGTTGCGCTCGCCGCCGAAGTACCGCCGGTCGAGATCCGAGGTGAGAGGAAAGATGCTTCGGCTCACCGACACGCGGGGCTGGCGCTCGTGCCCTGCGGCTTTCCAGGCCTGGCGGTACACGGCGATCTGTTCGGCCTGCAGTTCGTCGAAAGGCACTCCCGTATCCTCCGTGAGCAGGGTCGAACTCATGAGGTTCATGCCCTGCTCCCCCGCCCACTGGGCAGTGGCTCGCGTACCGGAACCCCACCAGATGCGGTCGAGGAGCCCCGGCGAGTGCGGCTGGATGGGCAGCAGTCCCGTCGAACGGCTCATCTGGGGATTGGGCGGAACGATGCCCGCCCCGGAAATAGCAGCTCGGAAGATCGCCGCCTTCGTTCGGGCGTCATCCGCGTCGGTGCCTCCCTCGTCGGGCACGTACCCAAAGGCCTCGTACCCCCTGAGCGCGGTCTCCGGTGACCCGCGGCTGATGCCGAGTTGCAGGCGTCCGTCGCTGATGAGGTCGGTCGCCGCCGCTTCCTCGGCCATGTAGAGGGGGTTCTCGTAGCGCATGTCGATGACCGCGGTGCCGATCTCGATGCGGCCCGTGCGGGCGGCGATCGCCGCGAGCAGGGGAAAGGGCGAAGCGAGCTGAGGCGCAAAGTGATGCACGCGAACAAACGCGCCGTCGATACCGAGTTCCTCGGCAGCGACAGCCAGGTCGATGGACTGCACGAGGGCATCACGCGCCGTTCGCGCCGTCGATCCCGCAACATCCTGGTAGTGCCCGAAGGAGAGAAAACCGATGCGCTTCATAGTGCGTTCAGCGTAGGAGGGCAACGCCCTATTCCACTGTCAACCGGTTGAATGGCTTCAGTGCGCGGCCTAGCGTCAAAAACATGGAGAACGATCGCGACACCAACGCCACGCCGGACCCCGACCTCGTCACCGAAGAAACACATCCGACGCAGGCGGATCCAACTCGAGAGCACTCGCTAGCCGATCAGGTCGAGAACGACATCGAGCCCGGGATCTTGGATGACGTGCTGCCAGAAGGCACTCGGGTCCAGGGGCACCCTCCGATGCCCTAGCATTAATCAATGCGCAAGGAGTTCGCTCACGAGCCTGATGCCACGAGATACACCCTTCGCCTCGACGGCCAGCTCGCCGCAGTCGCCGACTATCGCGTCAATGGGAATTCGGTCGCGTTCACCCACACCTACACCCAACCGCACTTGCGCGGGCACGGATACGCGCGCGAGGTGGTCGAGCACGCGATAGACGACGTCGAGAAGAATTCCGATCGTCGGGTGCTGCCGATGTGCTGGTATGTCGCCGAGTGGTTCGACGAGCATCCTGAGCGCAAGCGCCTGTTGACCAGATAGCGTCCCGCCGCGCCCGCTAGCACGATCGGGGGTCGAATCAACCCCTTGCCTGTTCGCCGTCGCCGGAGTGTGCTTGAGCAGAGCGAACGGGGCGATCATGCGTGCTTCTGCCGACCGAGATCCGCGGCACGGTCACGAGACATCCGTCGATCCGTCGCGCATCGGATCCGGTCTCGTGCAGGACGCCGACGGCGGGGACTCGAGTGTCGACCGCTCGGTGACCTCGAGAGACACCCTGATTCCGCCACACGTGCATGCACGACCGTCGCGCGGCACGCGCTCGCTTGCGACCCCCGGCCTTCGTGCGGACCTGCTCGAGAATCATCCTGAACGCGACGAGAGGAGCAAGGATCATGAGTGACCCCAAGAACATCGGATCCAGCACGGAAGCCGACGAGCGTGACCTGATCGACCAGCGCACGGATGCGGACAGCGGCGCGCTCGCTACCGATCCAGAGGGGCCCGGCATCGACGATGCGCGGGAAGAAGCGACTCCGGTCGAGGATTACCCCACCCAGTCCGAGATCGACGCGAGCAACACCGAGTCGTAGAGCTGAGCCGGGAGACGAGCGGGGACCTCTCGGCCCCCGCTCTCCACTGCTAGCGTCCGCGCTGAACGCGTCGGAAGAGAACCCCGGTCGCGATGAGAGCGACGCCGAACAGCACGATGATCACCGGGGCAAGAGCACCCAGCGAGAAGACGGCGATGAGGTGGAGCAGGAACAGCAGCCCGAGGATCGTGGCGACGACGAACACGATCGCGGCGATGTTCGTGATCTCCTTGCCCACGTACAGCACGATCGCACCGACGAGGCCGCCGAGGCCGGCGAGAATCGCGGCGAAGGTGGTCACACCCGCCGGAAGACCCAGCCCGACGCCGACCAGGGCCAGAAGGAGCCATCCGAGGGCGCCCGCGAACAGTGCGATCTTGGCGACGGTGCTGTTCACGGCGCCCAGCGCGAGCACGACGAACGCGACAGCCATCGCGAGGTAGGCGAGCAGCGAGAGCCACGGCGCCGAGACTCCGAGGAGCGGCACGAGCACGGCGAGTACGAACAGCGCGCCCGCCACGATGAGGATGATTCCGGCTAGTGATCGGCGAGAACGGGAAATGGCGGCCATTGACACTCCAGACGTCGGTTCGGGGCCCCAGTCTAGGGGTGGGCGACGCATGATTGGGGGATGATCTTCACGCCTCCCCCCGCATTCACCACTCGCCCGACGCTGCGGGGCAACTTCGGAATGAGCGCATCTACGCACTGGCTGGCGACCGCCTCGGCGCAGGCCGTGCTCGAGCGCGGAGGCAACGCCTTCGATGCCGCGGTCGCAGCGGCTTTCGTGTTGCACGTCGTCGAACCGCACTTGAACGGTCCCGGCGGTGACATGGTCGGCATCTTCGCTGTTTCGGGCGGGCAGCCGACCGTGCTCATGGGCCAGGGACCGGCGCCCGCCGGCGCCACGATAGCCCACTATCGCGCCGCCGGATTGGAGCTGGTTCCGGGTGCGGGCGCGCTCGCCGCCGCGGTGCCGGGAGCGGTGGACGCCTGGCTCCTCCTTCTGCGGGATCACGGTTCGTGGGAGCTCGCGGACGTGCTCGCTTTCGCCATCGGGTATGCGCGGGACGGGCATCCTGTTCTCGCACGTGTCTGCGCGACCATCGCCGCGGTAGCCGACCTCTTCGTCGAGCACTGGCCATCGTCGGCGGAACTCTGGATGCCCGGCGGCCGGCCCCCGACGCCGGACTCGGTCATCGTCAACCTCCCGCTGGCCCGCACCTTCGAACGCCTGGCGTCCGCCGCGTCCGGCGCCACACGGGAGGCTCGCATCGACGCCGCTCGCGAGGAGTGGAGCACCGGGTTCGTCGCCGCGGCGATCGACGGATTCGTGCGCACACCGCACCGGCACTCGACCGGCGGCGATCATGCGGGCGTGCTCAACGCCGACGACCTGGCCGTATTCCGGGCGAGCTTCGAGTCGCCCGTCACGAGCGAGTTCCGCGGTGTCACGATCGCGAAGTCGGGACCGTGGGGCCAGGGCCCGGCCCTGCTGCAGATGCTCGCGATGCTCGACGGCTTCGATGACCTCGATCCCAGTTCCGAGCTGGGCGCGCACACCATCCTCGAGGTCGAGAAGCTCGCGCTCGCCGATCGCGACGCCTACTTCGGTGACGGATCGGTGCCGCTCGACGTGCTGCTCTCCCCCGAGTACATTGCGGAGCGGCGGAGCCTCGTCACGGATGCCGCCTCCCGCGAGTTCCGGCCGGGCACCGTTCCCGGCGTCGAGCCGTTCGCGCCGCCGCTCACCGTCGGGTCGAGCGGACTCGGGGAGCCGACGGTCGACGCGAGCGGCGTGACCACGGGCGACACGTGCCACCTCGACGTGATCGACCGCTGGGGCAACATCGTGTCGGCGACGCCCTCGGGCGGGTGGCTCCAATCCTCCCCCGCGATCCCCGAGCTGGGCTTCAGCCTCGGCACGCGACTGCAGATGACGTGGCTCGTGCCGGGGTCGGCCTCATCGCTGCATCCCGGTCGGCGGCCACGAACCACCCTCACGCCCACGCTCGTGCTGGGCGATGGCCGACCGATCGTCGCACTCGGGTCGCCGGGCGGGGACCAGCAGGACCAGTGGCAGCTGCTCTACCTGTTGCGAACGATCGTCGGTGGATACAGCCCGCAGCAGGCGATCGACGCACCCGCCCTGCACACGACGTCATTTCCTGACTCGTTCTGGCCGCGCTCGTGGGAACCCGGGGGCGCCGTTGTCGAGGACCGCCTCGGCGACGCCGTCATCACGGCACTCGAGGGCCGCGGCCATCGCGTCACTCGCGCGGGCGATTGGTCGCTCGGGCGCATCTCGGCAGTCGGAACGGACGGTGCCGGCTCCCTCTGGGCTGCGGCCAATCCGCGAGGCAACCAGGGGTACGCGGCCGGGCGCTAGAACGGCAAGGCCGGCGCCTGCTGTCCGTGGCCACTGGTAGCCTCCTCGCGTCGGAGCAGCCCCGGTGGTCAAGAAAGGTCGTGCATGTTCGTTCGCGATAGCGTCGTCTACTACAGCGCGAGCGATCTCACCAACGCCGTCAAGTGCGAGTGGTCGCTCATGCGGCGACTCGACGCGAAACTCGGCCGCATTCCCGCGGTCGAGGAACCCGAGGATGCGATGCTCGCGCGGGCGGGCATCCTCGGTGGTGAGCACGAAGCCCGGGCACTCGCGGGCTTTCTCGCCGAATACGGCACGCACACGCCCGGCAGTCCGGGCGGCGTCGCCATAATCGCAGAGCCACAGCCACGAGCCGACCCGACTGCGCTCGCAGCCGCCATGGAGGCTACCGTCGCCGCTCTCCGCGACGGGGCTCGCGTCGTGTTCCAGGGCACGTTCTTCGCAGACGGGTTCGTCGGATTCGCGGACTTCCTCATCCGTGCCGACAACGGCGGCGAACCGGTCTACGAGGTCTACGACACGAAGCTCGCGCGAAAGGCGCGCATCACCGCGCTGCTCCAGGTCGCGGCGTATGCCGACCAGCTCGAGCGTCTGGGCATCCCGATCGGGCCATCGGTGCACCTTCTCCTCGGGGACGGCACCACGTCCACGCACCGGCTCGCCGACATCTCCCCCGTCTTTCAGGATCGGGTTGCCCGGCTGCGCCACATGCTCGACGAGCGCGTTCGTGCCGCCGAGCCGCTGCCGTGGGGCATCGAGGGCTATGCGGCGTGCGGTCGATGTGCCGAATGTGCAGAGCAAGTGGCCGAGACCCGCGACGTGCTGCTCGTGGCGGGCATGCGCTCGACGCAGCGGGTTCGCCTGGCGGAAGCCGGCATCCGCACCATCGATGAACTCGCGGCAAGTGAAGGGGAGGTGGAGGGCATCGGCACCGCAGCGCTCGCCAAGCTGCGCGACCAGGCCCGCATGCAGTTGGCGGCGGTGCCCCACGCACCCGACGAGCGGCCCGTCGTGAGTTTCCGTGTGCACGATCCTGCCGGACTGGCTGCGCTGCCCGAGCCCGATCCGGGCGACATCTTCTTCGACTTCGAGGGCGACCCGCTGTGGACAGACGCCTCCGCGCGCGACTGGGGGCTCGAATACCTGTTCGGCGTCATCGACCACGATGGAGAGCGCGAGCACTTCCTCCCGTTCTGGGCCCACGACCGGGCGCAGGAGCGCCAGGCCCTCGTCGACTTTCTCGAATACGTGCGAGCGAGACGCCTCACGTATCCGAACATGCACATCTACCACTACGCCGACTACGAGCGCAGTCACCTGCAGGCCCTCTGCGCGCGCTACGGCACGGGAGAGACCGTGCTCGACGACCTCTTGCGGGAGCACGTGCTCGTCGATCTGTACCCGGTCGTCAAGCGCAGCATCCGTATCTCGGAAGGGTCGTACAGCCTCAAGAAGCTCGAGCCCCTCTACATGGGCGACGAATTGCGCGAGAGCTCGGTCACCAACGCGGCGGACTCGATCCAGGCCTATGTCGAGTACACGCTCCTGGTCGCCGCTGGACGGGCAGACGAAGCGAAGGTCGCCCTCGCCGAGATCGCCGACTACAACCGGTACGACTGCGTGTCCACGCTGCGCTTGAGGGACTGGCTGCTCGCGCGCGCCGACGAGGCCGGCGTGCCGCGCCGGGCGGTGCTTCCCGTCGAGCCCAGTGATGACAGCCAGCTCGATCGCGCCGAGGATGCTGTGCGCAACGAGCTGTACGCGCAGATCGACGGCGTTCCCGCGGCGCAGCGCAACCCCGATGAGACTGCTCTTGCTCTTGCGGCCGCTGCGATCGAATACCACCGGCGTGAGGACAAGAGCTACTGGTGGGAGCACTTCAACCGCCACGTCGCCCCGCTGGAGGACTGGGCCGACCAGCGCGGAGTGCTCACGGTTGAGCAGGCAGAGGTCGTCACCGACTGGTCCCGCATGCCCAACGGGCGCATGGACCGCCGGGTGATTCGACTGCGCGGGCGCCTTGCCGCCGGCAGCAGGCTCGCCCCGGGAGACACCCCGCACACGATGTACGCCGAGCCCATCCCCGATGCCTGCGATCCAGTGCCGTCGGGCCAGCGCAGCGAGCACGCCAGAAGCAGGGTGCTCGAGGTGAGCATGCGGGGCGACACTGCCGAAGTGCTGCTCGACGAAGGCACGGGCATGGGCAACGCCGGCTGGCCCATGTTGCCTGTGGCGCTCACGCCAGGTGCGCCGATTCCGACGAAGGCGCAGCGGCAGGCGATCCTCGAATGGGGTCGTGACATTGTGGATGCGCTGCCCCACTTGCCCGGCGGGGCGAGCCTCGACCTCCTTCGCCGAATCCCGCCGAGAATGCGCGAGGGGGGCCTGGTTCGCGGAGGCGACGATGCAGCAGCAATCGTCGACAGCATCCTTCGCCTCGATCGTTCTTACCTCGCGGTGCAGGGACCTCCCGGTTCGGGCAAGACCTATGTGGGCGCTCACGTGATCGCGGAGCTCGTGCGCAACCACGGGTGGCGGGTCGGCGTCGTGGCCCAATCCCACGAGGTCGTCGACAACCTGCTGCGTGGTGTCGTCTCGGCCGGCCTGCCGGTGGCACGAATCGCCAAGAAGGCCCCGTCGTCGGGGTATGCGGTGCCGCCCGATTGGGCGGTGCTCGACTCCCCTCAGGACTTCGTCGATCTCATCGAGGGCGGTCGCGAGCAGGGCTATGTGCTCGGCGGTACGGCGTGGGATTTCGCGAACGCCGCGAAGGTGCCCCGCGCCGAACTCGACCTGCTGGTGATCGACGAGGCCGGGCAGTTCTCCCTCGCCAACACGATCGCCGTCGGCATGGGCGCACGCAACCTACTCCTGCTGGGCGATCCGCAGCAGCTCCCCCAGGTCAGCCAGGGTCTCCACCCCGAGCCCGTCGACCGCTCAGCGCTGGGTTGGCTCTCACACGGGCACGACGTGCTGCCCGATGAGTTCGGCTACTTCCTCGCCACCAGCTGGAGGATGCACCCGGCGCTATGCGCCGCGGTCTCCGATCTCGCCTATGACAACCGCCTGCAATCGCGTGTGCCCGAAACCACCGATCGTCTGCTTTCAGGCGTCGTCCCCGGGTTGCACGCCGTGCCCGTCGCGCACGCCGGAAACTCGACAGAGTCGCCCGAGGAGGCCGAGCGCGTTGTCGCCCTTGTGCTCGCGCATCTCACCCATGAGTGGACCGACCCTTCCCTCGGTCGCGTACGGGATCCGCTGCGCCCGTCCGACATCATCGTCGTCGCGCCTTACAACGCCCAGGTCGACCTGCTGCGTTCTGCGCTCGACGCCGCGGGACTCACGCAGACCCCGGTCGGAACGGTCGATCGCTTCCAGGGCCAGGAAGCAGTCGTGGCGATCGTGTCTCTCACCGCCTCGTCGGCCCTCGACGTGCCGCGCGGGATCAGCTTCCTCCTGCTGCGCAATCGGTTGAACGTGGCGATTTCCCGCGCGAAGTGGGCGGCGTACCTCGTGCACTCCCCCGCGCTGCGGGACTACCTGCCCGTCACCCCCGCGGGTCTCGCCGAGCTGAGCGGATTCATCCGGCTGGTCAGCTGACGCTCGACGTGCGTCGTGACACCGGCTCGTCGTAGGGTCGAAGGGTGAGCGAATTCCGGGTGCGCAGGCGCGAGAGCCTCGAGGTGCTGCGCGCAGAGGCGTGCGAAGAGCTCGACACGGTCATCCGCGAGAGGCTGCGGTCCGGCGAAGATCCGTGGGCGTTCATGGAGGAGTTGCCGACCGTCGACGAACTCGTCGTCTACCTGCTTCGGGCCGACGCGATCGCTCTCAACGACGGAATCCAGCCGACACCCGCGCGCGAATACCGTGTGCTGCGCCAGATCGCGCTCGAGCATCCGGCACTCACGAGCACCGTCTGGCACCTCATCGGCCGGTTCGCCGCATAGGTCCCAACCCGCCTGTCAGGCGGGAACGAACCACGGCGGGTAGACGACGACCTTCGTGTCGCCGACGAGATCACGCACGCGCTCGCGCATGGGCTCGTTGGCTACGCCGACAAGCTGCACGGCGCTGAACGGGAATGAGTCCTTGGCGAGCGCTTCGGCACTGCGCAGCCCGTCGGCGTCGTGCAGGCCCACGAGCATCCTCTTGAACTCGTCGGGCGAACTCGCGAATCGTGTGAGGGAGCCCGCCGCATCGCCGTCGGTGATGACGGCATCGTCGCCGAGTTGCTTCGCGGTGCTCACGAGCACGACGAAGTCGGAGGATGCGGATGCTCGCGCGGCAGCCGACCACCGGGTCTCGTCATGCGCTCCTCCCCTGAGGTCCTCCCAGAGGGCGGAGTCCGGGGAAAGATAGAAGGGCACGTACTCCGCGACGCTCTGGCCCGGGATCACTTCGGCGCTGAGCCTCAATTCGCGAGTGAGGTCCGAACTCACATCCACCACCGGATTGGCGTCGGCACGCAGCTCCGCGGCGTCGAGAATCGCATCGAGATTGCGCACGTGGGTGACGTGGTAGATGCGTTGTTCGCCGACGTTGATCGACTTGCGGGAGGTGGTGACGGTCGGCGTGCGCCGGGTGGGGGGGCTCGCGCCGACCCTGCTCAATCGCGGTCTTTCCGGCACCGATTTGGGGTAACAACTGTCGCAGAGTTCGCCTTCGAACCCATGGATGCACTCCGCCACAGTTGATCCTTTCGCGGCGACCGAGATGGTCGCTACCCTTCTACGGTACGCGCAATTCACGGACGGGCGAGAACGATGGATGCGCCCGCCACCCAGATTCAGCCCCGAGCGTCCTCCCACACGAGGGCTTGCACGCGCAGCGCGAGTTCGCGCAAGAGGGCCGCTTCGGCATCCACGAACTTGCGCGGCCGACGGTCGACCACGCACAGCACACCGATGCGATGGCCGTCTGGTGCGGCCACGGGATACCCGGCGTAGAAGCGCGGAGCCGTCGGGCTGTGCGCCCACGACGATCCCGAGAAACGCCGATCCGACCAGAGATCCTCGACGAGGAACAGGCCGGCCCTACGGATCGTGATGTTGCACAGCGATTCGCTGCGCGGCCGGTCTCGCTTCGGCATTCCCGCCGCGGCCTTCACCCATTGCCGGTCGCCGTCGATGAAGTGCACGAATGCACCGCTCGCCTCGAAGAGGTCGCGAGCCGTCTCGACGATGCGGTCGAATCTCTCGTCGGGCTCCTGCCGGAGCTCGAGTGACACGAGCGCACTCTGACGCGCACTCTCGTCGATCTTCTCGGGGACGCTCGGCACTTGATCGTCGAGGGGCCCGATCATCGCAGGCACGATGCGAGACGCCCAATCCTCATACATCTGGCGACTGGCCATCATTGCAAGGTCGGCGCGGTCGGGCACGAACTTGATGTAGTGAAAGCCGCGCCGAGCGGCGGCGAGGGCGCGCGCATCCTGGTTCAATCGCTCACCGTGACGCGCGACGACCTCTCGGTACACCGGTGGCAGCGTGAGAATGCGGGGTGGCCGGGGCAGGCCGATGACGAACACCAGCACATCTGGTGCGCTCTCGCGAATCGAGTCGAAGAGCTCGCGCATCTGCTCTCGCCAAACCCACCGCGGCGTCAGGTACAGGGCCTCCGGTCCGCCGAGAGCGATCGCGACGGCGTCGAACCTCGAGAGCGCTACGCCCTCGAGTGCCGTTCGTGCCGACGCGGGCGAGAGCTCTGGTGCCGCGATCGTTTCGACATCCGTGCCGCGGCCAGTGCCCGCCGTTACGGCGCGCGCGATCGCGCCCCCGAGCGCGAGCTCATGGGACAGCACCCCGTAGCCGACAGCTATGCCGCTGCCCACGAGCAGGATGCGGTCGGGATTGACTCCCCCCGCGTGGGCGATCGGGGCATCCGTGGGAGTGGGCAGCTGACGCCAGGAATGTTGGGATGACGCGAGCCACAGGCGCACGAAAGGACGCGTGATGCCGTTGCGCACATATTCGAGCATGGTCACCCCCCGTGATCCACTCCCCCGGCACCAATTGTAGAGAGGCCGGGTGCTCGCGCGACAGTGCTAGTTCGGCGGGCCCTCCGTCGGCGCGATGTTCTGGTTTTGGCGGAACACGTTGTGAGGGTCGTATCGGCGTTTGACAGAGGCGAGCCGGGCACGCGTGTGTACGGGGTAGATCGCTGACAGAGCGACTTCGTCCGCCCGGCTCACGAAGTTGCCGTATGAGCCGGTCGTGAACGGTGCGAGCGTAGACCACAGGTCGCGCACGCGGTGGATGTCCTGATCGGTCGCGCCAGGCGGGAGGAACGCGGCGATGAGAAGCAGCACCTCGCTGTCGCGCCAAGGGAAGGCCGTGGCATCCGGGTGGATGCGGCTGAACGCGCCGCCGAGGCTGCGGATCATGAGCACGGCCCCGCCGATGCCGCGGTGCACGGCCGCGAGCGTCGCGATCGTCTCGTCGTTGAACTCGGGCGCGAACGCGTTGTTGTCGACGATCGTGATCTCACCCTCCGGCGGGTGCGGGTCGTCGAGTACGTCGGCATAGGCTTTCGGCTGGATGTCGCTGCTCACAACTGCCTTGATGCGCAGCAGCGGCTCGATCGCCGTTCGCGCCGCGGCCTCGTCGTCGCCCGCGTAGCAGACGAGGATCGAGGTTCCGCCAGGCATCTCCTCGCCGAACGACGGAAAGGAGACGAATGTCGAGTTGAGTTCCTCCGGTGCGGTCCTCATCACATCGCGCCAGGCGGTCATCGCGAGCTCGAGGTCTTCGTCATCCAGCACGATCGCACCAGCGAACACGCCCTTGAGCGGGCGAGCCTGGAATGTGAAAGCCGTCACGATCCCGAAATTGCCACCACCGCCGCGGAGCGCCCAGAACAGATCGGGTTCCTGCTCCTCACTCGTGCGCACGGTCTCGCCGGCTGCCGTGACGACATCGGCCGCGATGAGGCTGTCGAGAGCCAGCCCGTACTGCCGGATGATCCATCCGATGCCGCCACCGAGCGTGAGTCCGCCCACGCCCACCGTCGTGGTGTCACCCGACGTGAGCACGAGATCGTGCTGCTGCAGTGCTCGCGCGACGTCACCCCAGCGTGCGCCCCCGCCGACGCGCACCACTGCATTGTCGAGCACGTCGATGCCGCACAGCAGTGTGAGGTCGATGACGATGCCTCCGTCGTTGGTCGCGAGCCCCGAGGCATGGTGCCCGCCCCCGCGCACCGAGATCACGATTCCCTGGCCCACCGCGAACCGCACCGCTTCGGCGACGTCATCGGCAGTGGCGGGTTGGGCGACGAACAACGGCGAACCGACCGTGCGGTACGCGGTGCTCGCCAGGTCGTAACCCTCGTCACCCGCCTCGAGGATCGGGCCGGAGAATCTCTGGCGGAAATCGGAGAACGCTTGGGGATCGGCAACGGTGGCGGACGTCATCCACCAAGTCTTGCATCGTGCTCCGACAGCCGAAAGTGACCTTCCTTTGAGTTCGCGCGGGGCATACGGTGAAGTTATGACTGAGACCGGCAGTATCAGCGATACCCTAGCCCCGCTCGCCAAGGGTATTTGGTGGTGGGTGCTCATTCGTGGCATCCTCGCCATCGCTTTCGGCATCATCGCCCTCTTCGCGCCGGGCGCCGCACTCACCGCCATCGCGATCGTGTTCGGTGCCTACGCGCTCGTCGACGGCATCATCGCTATCGTGCAGGCGATTCGGATGCGCGACCGGTTCGCCGCATGGGGCTGGTTACTGCTGCAGGGCATCCTCTCCGCTCTCGCCGGACTCCTCGCGCTCATCCTCCCCGGGATCGCGGGCGCCGTCGGTGGCCTCTTCGTGCTCTGGACGATCGTGATCTGGAACATCATGCACGGCGTCGCGGGCATCCGCTCCGCCGCGGGAGCCAGCGAGGGGCGCGCGAAGACCTGGGGCATCGTGGCGGGCGTGCTCACGATCCTCTTCGGCGGCGTGCTCGGCGTGCTCATCCTGCTCACGCCGGGGGCGACGCTGCTCGGACTCGTCTGGGTCGTCGGGATCTACGCCATTGTCTTCGGAATCATGCTCATTGCGACTGCCATCCAGGTGCGCAGCGCCGTGACCGGCGGTACGGGCGCTGGCCCGAAGGTGTCGACGGTCTAGCGGCCGCGCCCGCCACCGCTCTCGCGCTGCTGTGTTTTGGCGGCCCGCTCCGACTTGATGCGGGCATTCTCCTCGTGCACCCGTGCCTGGCTCGCCCGCTCGACGACGAGCCACTCCGGCATGCGCTCGAGCAGTGACTTGATCTCCGCGGTCGTCATGACGTCGGCGGCGCCCGCCCGAGCGAGGCCCGAGGTGGAGATGCCGAGCTTCTGCGCGACAACCTGGCGCGGGTGGGGACCGTTGAGCCGCAGCGCGACGAGCCACTCGGGCGGCGCGGATTGCAGCTCCAGGAACTGGGTCCGCGAGACCTCCCCATCCTGAAACTCGGCGGGGGTCGCGGGCAGGTAGATCCCGAGTTTCTTCGCCGCGGTCGCGGGCTTCATAGTCTGGTCCGGCACTCGTCAAGGGTAGCCTGTGGCTGTGTCAGGTCCACTCGTCGTCGCGTTCGTCGTCGGAGTCACCCCCGGCAAGTGGGCGCGAGTGTGGGCTGAGCGACTGCCCGGGCATCAACTCGAACTGAAGTCCCTATCGCAAGCCGATGCGCTCGCCGCACTGCGATCCGGCGACGCGGATGCTGCGCTCTTGCGCCTTCCCATCGACGACGAGTCGCTCTCCGCCATCCCGCTCTACGCCGAGCAGCCCGTCGTTGTGGCGCCGAAGGATCACCCCGTCGCGGCGTTCGCCTCGCTCGAACTCGCTGACCTAGCCGCGGAGATCCTGCTCGAGCAGGAGTGGGCGGACGCCGTCGAACTCGTCGCGGCCAATGTCGGGCTCGCGATCATGCCGCAGGCTGTGGCGCGCGCGCTCAGCCGCCGGGATGTCGTCGCTCGCCCCGTCACCGATGCCGTTGAGACCCGAATCGCCCTGGCCTGGCTCACGGCACGCACGACACCGGCCGTGGAGGAGTTCATCGGCATCGTGCGGGGGCGCACGGCCAACAGCTCGCGTGGAACGGTTGCAGCACCCCCGCCCGTGAAACCGCCCGCGAAATCGGGTCGCCAGCCGAATCGCACACCGCCCCGTAAGGGCTCAGGTCGCCGTCGCTGAATCGAGTGGGTCGAGGGATTCCTCGCTGTCCACTGCGAACGCCGCATCGAGGGTGCGACGCGCTTCGCGGCGCAACTCGAGCTCCCGCATGACCATGGCGGCAAGATCTTCGAGGGTCGCGATCTCGTCGTCGCTGATCGTGCGTGGTTCGAAGTCGAGCACGCACAACGTACCGAGGTTGTAGCCGTCCCACGTGGTCAGCGGCACGCCGGCGTAGAACTGCAGGCCGAACTCTCCCGCCACGAGGGGATTGGCGAGCGCGCGTGGGTCGCGACGGGCATTCTCGATGATCCACGGTTCGCCGCTGAGGATCGCCGATGCGCACAGACCCGGATCGCGCGTGATCTCGTCGATCTCGAGTCCATGGTGGGACTTGAACCAGATGCGGTCGGTGTCGACGACGCTCACTATCGCGATCGGCGTGCGAAGTACTCGTGCTGCGAGTGCAGTTATGCGATCGAACGTGCCGTCGGGGGGTGTGTCGAGCAGGTCGTACCGATGCACGGCCTCCATGCGAGCGTTCTCGTCGTTCCGCTGCTCGGGGTCCAGCACAGCCTTATGCCGACCCGTTTCGGCCGCGAACATCTGATGGAGGGCGATCGCGACGTCGTGGATGTCCGGTCGCTCCGCGATGTCGCGCGAGGTCATTGCCTTGAGCAACGGCGCCCATTCGGACGGCACCGCGTCAGGGATGACCGGATCGTCGATGAGTCGCGCCATGGCCGAGTGCTGCGGCGGTCCGGGGAACGCGAGCTCGCCGGTGAAGCACTGCAGCAGCACGAGGCCGAGGGCGTATACATCGCTCGGAGGGCCGACCTCGGCGCCCCGCGCCTGCTCGGGACTGAGGTACGCGACGGTGCCCGTTACTGTCTCGCCGTCGGCGACGGGCCCAGAGGCGCCGATCGACGCAACACCGAAGTCGCCGAGTTTCGCGTTGATTCGCGAGCCGTCGTCATCGGCGGTGATGAGGATGTTGGCCGGCTTGATATCGCGATGCACGATACCGAGCCCGTGCACGTGCTCGAGTGCCGCGGCGACGTGGTATCCCACTTGCGCCACTTGCCTGGGCACGAGGGTCGACTCGTCGAGATGGCGCTTCAGGTCGGTTCCCGGCACGAGTTCCATGACGTAGTAGATGCGGGGGTTGTCGGCATCCGTGCGGTCGATCGCTGCATCGAGCAAGGTGACGAGGCTCGGATGATTCAGCCGCGCGAGTACGGTGATCTCATCCTCCTGGCGCTGGAAGTCGGCCACGGCCTTCGCGCTCGAACGAAAGACTTTGACGGCGACATCGCGACCGAGGAATTCGTCGTGGGCGCGATAGACGGTGGCCATGCCTCCCTCGGCGATGAGGGAGTTGAGCTGGTACCGGTTGCGCAACTTCGGCGGGTGTCGCGCGTGCGACGGCTCGTCGATGATCTCCGCGTCCGCGGTCTCGGTGCTCATGCTCTCTGCGTCTGCGTGAGTTGCGGGCTCCTGGGGCATCACACCTCCCTGCTGCTGCTGTGTTGGTTACAGGATAGGGAAACGGTGTTCTCGCCGAGAGGGCTTGCCAAAGGCCCGCGCTGCCGATACGGGGGCTAGTTTCGAGGCATGAAGACCTCGCCTCCCCCGGCCGACGGCGAACACCGCATCTACTTCAGTGACGGAAAGCTCAGCGGCATCGAGCACTACGAGGCCGGGCAGAAGAGCGGGCTGTGCGAATACTGGTACCGCAACGGCCAGAAGAAGTCGCAAGGCAGGTTCGCCGCGGGCACGTTCACGGGGCGCTGGATCTGGTGGCGGGAGAACGGCGAACTTCTGCAGGAGGGCGACTTCGTCGAGGGCATGCAGGTCGGTTGGTGGCGGCGCTGGCACGACACGGGCGCCCTCATGGACGAGGGCGAATGGGTCGACGGGCAGCGCTCGGGCGAGTGGAAGCACTACGACAAAGAGGGCGAACTGCGTAAGACGCAGAAGCACCCCGACCGCGCGTAGCGGCAACGGACAACCGGCCGGGCACCCACTGGGCGGCACCCGGCCGGTCGATCGCTAGTTCTCTACTGTTCCCCGCCAGGCGCCGTCCTCGGCACCGCGCGACTCGATGAATTTCTTGAAGTTCTCGAGCTCGGCCCGCACCGCGCGATCAGGGATGTCGAGCGCCGCACCGGCTTTCTCGACGAAGCCCTCCGGCTCCCAGTCGATCTGCACGGCCACCCGTGACGAAGTGTCGCTGAGCCTGTGGAAGGTCACGACGCCGGCGTGGTCGACCTCACCCCCCGTGCTCGTCCACGCGACCCTATCGTCCGGGATCTGCTCGGTGATCACGGAATCGAACTCCCGCTCTCCCCCGGCGATGTTGACCCGCCAGTGAAGGTGCGTGTCGTCGATCTGCGTTACCGATTCGACGAAACTCAGGAACTGGGGAAACTTCTCGAACTGGGTCCACTGGTTGTATGCCGTGCTCACCGGCACGTTCACGTCGATCGTCTCCACTACTTGCGCCATCGTCGTTTCCCCTCAGGCCTTCTCGTCCATGGTCACGTCGCCCTCATCGTCGGGTCCACCCGTGCCGGGCAGCACCTTCACGGCCGACTCGTCGATGTCGGGGTCGTCGAGCGCCGGGCTCGCGGCTGGAGCATCCTGCAATCTGTCGGTGTCGGTATCGCTTGCCGGGCTGTAGTTGGTGTCCTTCTCGATGTCGTCGCTCATGTTTCGACGCTATGTTGCCCGCGGCGCCGGAAATTAGGGGTTGCTTTCCCAGCTTGGCGCGCCTACGCAGTGTTCGCCCGCTCAATCCTCGGCCGCCCTGCGCCAGTCGTCGCTTGAGATGTGGGAGCCCCCCTGCGGCCCCATCTGCAGCATCCCGCCGTCGACGGCCCAGGACGCCCCTGTGACATAGCTGGATGCCGGCGACGCGAGAAATGCGATGACGTCCGCGATTTCGCGCGGATCGCCCGGCCTCGTGAGCGGGATGCCCGCCCGATGGATCTCGTGCGGGTCGACATCCTCAAGGTCGTTCATCGGCGTGGCGATCTCGCCGGGAGCGACGGCGTTCGCCGTGATCGCGTACTCACCGAGTTCGAGGGCAATGGTCTTGATGAGACCACCCAGACCGTGTTTGGAGGCGTCGTATGCCGATGAGCCGACGCGCGGCTGGTGCTCATGCACGCTGGTCACGGCGATGAGCCTTCCGCCCCGGCGGGCCTCGATCATGCGGCGAGCGGCCCGCTGCAGGCACACGAAAGCACCGTCGAGGTTGGTTGCCACTATCTCGCGCCATTCGTCCACCGTGACGTCGATGAAGGGGGTCTTCTGGCCCGTTCCGGCGTTGTTCACGAAGACGTCGAGCCCGCCCAGCTGGTCGGCGAGGGAATCGACCACAGTGCCGCACCCCTGGAGATCGGTCGTGTCGAGCCGGGCGACGAACGCGGTGCGCCCGAGCGAACGCACTTCCTCGGCGGTGCCTTGCGCGCCCGCCTCGTCCGAGTGCCACGTGATGCCGATATCCATTCCCGCTCTCGCGAGGGCCAGCGCAGTCGCTTTTCCGATTCCCGAGTCGGATGCCGTCACAATCGCCCTGCGAGGGTCGAAGGCCTCAGCCATTGCGTTACTCCCTCCATTTCCCTTTTGATCGTAGGCAGGCAGCGGGGGCCCGTGCTGGGGGTTTGCGTGGGCCGCTGAGGGGCGTAGTCTCCGTCGTCGGCAGTGGTCGCGACCAGCCGCGACACGCCCGAAAATGTCGTCTGTAATTGACACAATCGAACATATGTTCGACTATGAACAAGTGTCCCCTACTGCCACTGCGACACTGACCGCCGAGGTCGGTGCGCTCGACGACGTCGCCGTCGACAGGGTGCGCGAGTTGCAGTCGCGCATCCGGCAAATGCAGGCGACCAAGCTCGACACCAGGCGGATCCCGACGCATCCCGCGATCGCGGAACTACTTCCGGGCGGGGGCCTGCAGCAGGGCGCGAGCTATTCGGTCGAACGCTCGGCGATGCTGCTCATGACTCTCCTTGCCGCACCCTCTGCGGCCGGTTCGTGGTGTGGAGTCGTGGGAGTCCCCGAGTTCGGCGTCGAAGCGGCGCGGGGCTTCGGCATCGACCTCGACCGCCTCGTGCTCGTGCCGCATCCGGGCGACCAGTGGCTCGCCGTCACCGCGGCGATCGCCGACGTCATGGGAGTCGTCGTCACCCGACCGCCCAGCAGGGCGACCGAGTCGAGCATCGCCCGGCTCTCGGCCCGCCTCCGGCAGCGCGGCACGACACTGCTCGTGCTCGGCACCTGGCCGCAGACGGAGGCGATGCTCTCCCTGTCCCGCAGTGAATGGCACGGCATCGGCGCCGGCCGCGGGCATTTGGTCTCGCGGGAGGTCACCGTCACGGTCACCTCCCGAGTCGCGGGCAGGCCGCGCAGCGCCCGCTTGTGGCTACCGGATGAGTCGCAGAACGTACGACGTGCAGATCGTCGCGAGGCTCGGCCGGCGCAGAGCGAGGTCATTCCGCTCAGGGCGGCGACAGGATGAGTCCTCGTACCCAGCGCGCGCCGGCGCTCCGTCGCGCGCTCACCGACACGACCGCACCGGGTCGCTCGCACGCCGGTCGTGAACTTGCGGGCGCAGAGCCGCCGCGGGTCATGGTGCTGTGGTGTCCGGACTGGCCCGTCACGGCAGCAGTCCAAGCCGAGAACCTGGGGGCGGATGCCGCAGTCGCCCTCATCGAGAAGAACCTCGTGTTCGCGTCATCCGCTTTCGCTCGCGCCGAGGGAGTCACTCGCGGGCTGCGGCTCCGGGAGGCTCAGGCGCGCTGCCCCGAGCTCATCGTTCTGGACTACGATCCTTCGCTCGACAACCGGGCGTTCGAACCCGTGCTCGCCGCCATCGAGCAGCTCACGCCGGGCGTGCAAGTTCTGCGACCGGGTGTGTGCGCGGTGCGCATCCGCGGCGCGGCTCGGTACTACGGGGGTGAGAAGGCAGCGGCGCTCGCCCTTGCGGGTTGCGCCGCCGATGCGGGCGGCCGCAATGCGCGGGTGGGGGTGGCGGACGGCATCTTCACTGCGGACCAGGCCGCCCGCCTCACGGGCCGGGAGCGTGTGCGTATCGTTCCTGCGGGCGAGTCCGAGCGCTTCCTGGCGCCGCTCGACATCGGGTTGCTCGACGACCCTGGGATAGTCACCCTGCTCAGGCGGCTGGGTATCCGCACCCTCGCGGGGTTCGCCGAACTCGCGGCCGACGATGTGCGCACCCGGTTCGGGGAGCCGGGAGCTCGGCTCCACTCCCTCGCCCGCGGTCGGGACAGCTGGCCGCTCACACCGCGCACTCCCCCGAGCGACCACGACCTCGTCGTGTCTTTCGAGCCCGCCCTCGACATCGTCGAGCAGGTGGCCTTCGGCGTGCGAACCGCTGCGGAGCGATTCGTCGACGGGCTCACCGCGTCGAAACTCGTCTGCACTGCCATCCGGGTGGAGCTTCACTCCGATTCCGGGGAGTTGTCCGAACGAGTCTGGCTGCATCCCCGTTCGTTCAGCCCTGGGGATGTCGTGGACCGAGTGCGCTGGCAGGTCAGCGGGGCGGAGCTGAGCTCGGGTGTCACGCGCGTGCGGGTCTCGCCGGAGGCCGTCGACGCGATCGGCAACCACGAGAGCGGGCTGTGGGGTTCAGGTCCTGACGAGCGCATCCACCACGCGCTCTCCCGGGTGCAAAGCATGCTCGGCCACGGCGCGGTGCTCATGCCGGGCGTCGGGGGCGGTCGTACCCTGTCCGACCGGCAGCAGCTCGTGGCCTGGGGCGACCGTGCAGTCTCTGCGAAACCGTCCGAGCAGCCGTGGCCCGGCTCACTGCCGGCACCGTTCCCCGGCACGGTCTTCTCCCCCCGCCATCCCGTGCAAGTGCTCGACGAGCGACAGGAGAGCGTCGGAGTGGATGACCGCGGCGCGCTCAGCGCTGCTCCGGCACGATTCGCGGCGGGAGCGAAACTGCTCGAACTCACCGCCTGGGCAGGGCCGTGGCCGCTCGATGAACGCTGGTGGTCATCCGATGCGCGAAAGGCCTGGCGGGTGCAAGCCGTCGACTCCACCGGATGCGCGTGGCTGCTCGTACTCGACGGCGGCGGCTGGTGGGCGGAAGCGCGGTACGACTGATGGGCTGGAACAACCCTCCCGTGCCCTGGTCGGAGTTCGAGAAGAGGCTCTCCGACGCATCCCGTCCCGGCTCAGCGCCTCCCGTCGGCGCCGACGGCGGTGACAGTCCCGCGTGGTCGTACAAGCGAAAGGCCTACCAAGCACCCCCGGATGCCGCGGCTCGCCCCGAGGCCGACATCGTGCCATACGCCGAACTGCACGCCCACTCGAGTTTCAGCTTTCTCGACGGAGCCAGCATGCCGGAGAGCCTCGCGGAGGAGGCGACGCGCCTTGGCCTGCACGCGCTCGCCCTCACCGACCACGACGGGTTCTACGGGATCGCGCGCATGGCGGAGGCAGCCGCAGAACTGCATGGACTCGCGACGGTCTTCGGGGCCGAGCTCTCGCTGGGGCTTCGCGGCCCGCAGAATGGTATTCCCGACCCGGAGGGCACTCATCTGCTCGTACTCGCCCGCAGGCAGGAGGGCTACCACCGCCTCGCTACGGCCATCACCACGGCGCAACTGAGAGGCAAGGAGAAGGGTCGGCCCGTCTACGACCTCGAGCAACTCGCGGAGCAGGCAGGCGGGCACTGGCTTGTGCTCACCGGCTGCCGCAAGGGCGCCGTGCGCCTGGCGCTCGACGGAGGGGATCCAGGGAGAGAGCTCGATGAACTCGTGGGGCTCTTCGGCGCCGACAACGTCGTCGTGGAGCTCTTCGACCACGGCAATCCTCTCGACAGCACTCATAACGACGTGCTCGCAGCCCTCGCCGCGCAAAAAGGCCTGCGCATCGTCGCGACCGGCAACGTGCACTACGCGACACCGCAGCAGCACCACGTGCACACGGCACTCGCAGCGGTGCGAGCGCGCAGGAGCCTCGACGACATGGACGGCTGGCTGCCCGCCGCCGGTGGTGCGCACTTGCGCTCCGGGGCGGAGATGGCGGCGCGGTTCGCCCGCTACCCCGGGGCGATCGAGAACTCGGTCTCCATCGCCGATGAGTTGAGCTTCGAGCTGCGGCAGGCCAAGCCCGACCTGCCCGACCAGGAGGTGCCCGAGGGCTTCACCCCCATGAGCTATTTGCGCAAGCTCACCTGGATGGGCGCGGCCGGCCGCAAGCTCCCCCTCACCCCCGAGAACCGCAAGCGCATCAGCGGGGAGCTCAAGGTCATCGAGCAGAAGCACTTCGCCGGCTACTTCCTCATCGTGTGGGACATGGTGCGCAAAGCGCGGGAGCTGGGCGTGCTCTGCCAGGGCAGGGGCTCGGCAGCGAGCTCGGTCGTGTGCTACCTGCTCAACATCACCGCCGTCGACCCCATCAAGTACGGGTTGCCGTTCGAGCGGTTCATCTCGAGCATGCGCGAGGAGGAACCCGACATCGATGTCGACTTCGATTCCGACCGGCGGGAGGAGGTCATCCAGTACATGTTCACGAAGTACGGGCGCGAGAACGCCGCGCAGGTGTCGAACGTCATCCAGTACCGTCCCAAGTTCGCCGTGCGCGACATGGCCAAAGCCCTCGGCCACAGCACGGGGCAGCAGGATGCGTGGTCGAAACAGGTGGAGCGCTGGGGCGCGGTGATCTCGAGCCAGGACCACGACATCCCGGGCATCGTCATCGACCTCGCCAAACAGGTGATGAAGCTGCCGCGGCACCTCGGCATCCACTCGGGCGGCATGGTGCTCACGAAGCGCCCGGTCGGCGAGGTCGTGCCGATCGAGCACGCACGCATGAAAGACCGCACGGTCGTGCAGTGGGACAAAGACGACTGCGCGTGGATGGGCCTCGTCAAATTCGACATGCTCGGACTCGGCATGCTCTCCGCTCTGCAGTACATGTTCGACATGGTCCGGGAGACGCTCGGTGAGGAGTGGGATCTCGACAGCATCCCCAAGGAGGAGCAGGGCGTCTACGACCAGTTGTGCCTCGCGGATGCGATCGGCGTCTTCCAGGTGGAGAGCCGGGCCCAGATGGGGCTGCTCCCCCGGCTGCAGCCACGCGAGTTCTACCACCTCGTCGTCGAGATCGCCCTCATCCGCCCCGGACCCATCCAGGGCGGCGCCGTGCACCCCTACGTGAGGCGAAAGACCGGCGAGGAGAAGGTGAGCTACCTGCACCCCAACCTGGAGAAGCCGCTAAAGCGCACTCTCGGGGTGCCCATCTTTCAGGAGCAGCTCATGCAGATCGCGGTCGCCGTCGGTGGCTGCACGGCTGACGACGCCGACCTGCTGCGACGGGCGATGGGGTCGAAGCGCGGTATCGAGAAGATCGAGTCATTGCGCTCCAAGCTCTACGAGGGCATGGAGAGCAACGGCATTACGGGTGAGAATGCAGACAAGATCTACGGCGCCATCCAGGCCTTCGCGGGGTTCGGGTTCGCCGAGAGCCACGCGCTGAGCTTCGCGCTTCTCGTCTATTCGAGCGCCTGGATGCGGCTGCATTACCCCGCCGCATTCCTCGCCGCCCTGCTCCGCGCCCAGCCCATGGGGTTCTACTCGCCGCAAAGCCTTGTTGCCGACGCCCGGCGCCATGGCGTCGAGGTGCGGCATCCCGACATTCTCAAGTCGGGAGTGAACGCGGGGCTCGAGCCGGTGCAGGGCGCAGTCCCCATCACCGGTCTCGACTCCTGCCTCGAGCGCGAGCAACCGCCCGTACCGGAGGTGTTCGACCGCACGGCCCCCTTCGACCCCGCCGACCACCGCCGCGACGGTGCGTACGCCGTGCGATTGGGGCTGGATGAAGTGAGCGGCATCGGAGAGGGCGTCGCGAAACGCATCGTCGCCGAGCGCGACACCGCGGGTCCCTACCGGGACATGAACGATCTCGTGCGCCGCACGGGCCTCACGTCTGCGCAACTCGAAGTGCTCGCCGCCGCGGGGGCCTTCGACGGCTTCGGGCTCACGAGGCGGGAGGCAATGTGGAACGCGGGCAACGCTGCACAAGACCGGGAGGAGTTTCTCGCCGGAACCATCGTCGCGGTGCAACCGCCCCTGTTCGCGATGCCGACACCCGTCGAAGAACTCATGTCCGACCTGTGGGCGACAGGCATCTCGCCCGACAGTCACCCCGTCGAGCATTTGCGCCCCGCGCTGCGGGAGCGGGGCATCCTCACAGCACACGACCTGGCCACGGCCGAGACCGGGCGTCGCATCGAGATCGGCGGCGTGGTGACCCACCGCCAGCGGCCGGCCACCGCGAGCGGCATCACCTTCATCAACCTCGAGGATGAGACGGGACTCGTGAACGTGATCTGCAGCGTCGGCGTGTGGAACCGCTACCGCCGCGTCGCGCGCGAGGCACCCGCGATGATCATCCGGGGCATCCTCGAGCGCTCCCCAGAGGGTGTGACCAACGTGCTCGCAGACCGTTTCGAGGTGCTGGCAATGGCTCCGCGCACCCGATCGCGCGATTTCCAGTAAGTGACGAACAGTTACCGATTTGAAAATACATGGCGGTCACAGGCCAGTACTGCTATACCCTAGGCACATCGTCAGCGTTCTCTTAGGAGTGCGCCGATGTGGCCTCGACTGTCGGGGCCAGAAGAACGCTCCTGGAGGAGTTTTACATGGCATTAGGCACCGTTAAGTGGTTCAACGCGGAAAAGGGCTTTGGTTTCATCGCCCCTGAGGATGGAAGT
>JAODAV010000010.1 GCA_025463605.1 Rhodoglobus sp.
CCACGGTGCGCTCATCGATCTCTGGATCGAGGATCACCATGAGTTCGTACTGGTGCGTCACAAACCCACCTCCTTCGGACTAGAACGGTTGCAGACGATCTGCAACAGGAGGGTGTTGACGGTTGTCCCGCTCCACAGGGAGCCAGACAACCTGCCCAGTGTAGTCATAACTCTCAAGGAGTACCACCGCATGACCGTTCGGGTAGCCCTCGTCGGCGTGGGCAACTGCGCGAATTCACTCATCCAGGGAGTGACCTTCTACGGGGATGCGCCCGCAGACGAGCGCATCCCTGGCCTCATGCACAACCGGCTCGGCCCCTACGCCGTCGGGGACATCGAGTTCGTCGCTGCATTCGACGTCGACGCGCTCAAAGTCGGTCGCGACCTCGCCGAAGCGATGTGGGCCAGCCAGAACGCCACCTTCCGGTTCGCCGAGGTCGCACCGACCGGCGTGACCGTGCAGCGCGGACCCACCCTCGACGGGCTCGGCGAGTACTACCGCGAGATCGTGACCGAGTCGGATGCCCCCGCCGTCGACATCGCCCAAGCCCTCCGCGACAGGGGGGCCGATGTGCTCGTGTGCTACCTGCCCGTCGGTTCGGAACTCGCCGCCAAGCATTACGCGCAGGCGGCGCTCGAGGCCGGCGTCGCCTTCGTCAACGCGCTGCCCGTGTTCATCGCGAGCGACCCCGCATGGGCGGCGCGATTCACCGCGGCCGGCGTGCCGATCGTCGGCGACGACATCAAGAGCCAGCTCGGCGCGACCATCACCCACCGCGTTCTGGCTCGGCTGTTCGAGGAGCGCGGACTGGTACTCGACCGCACGTACCAGCTCAACGTGGGCGGCAACATGGACTTCAGGAACATGCTCGAGCGTTCTCGGCTGCAGTCGAAGAAGGTGTCGAAGACGCAATCCGTCACGAGCAATATCGATGCCGACATCGATCCACGCAACGTGCACATCGGGCCCAGCGACCACATCCCATGGCTCGACGACCGCAAGCTCGCGTTCGTGCGCCTGGAGGGACACGGATTCGGCAATGCCCCCACCAGTCTCGAGTACAAGCTCGAGGTCTGGGACTCGCCCAATTCTGCCGGCGTCGTGATCGACGCGGTGCGGGCGGCGAAGGTCGCCCTCGACGCGGGTCTGGGAGGACCGCTGGTCGCGGCATCCGCCTACCTCATGAAGTCGCCGCCCGAGCAGCTGCCCGACCCGATCGCGCGCGCCCGCCTCGACGAGTGGATCGCCGCCAACTCCTAGCCCGCTCGCGCCGCAGGGCCACTCCCCGCGCCGCAGGGCCAACCCCTGGCCCCGCTGTGGTTTGTGGCATCGGCGCCCGTTCGCACAGCCGCGCCCGCCCCAAACCTCAGCGGCCGCCGCAAGGCTCAGCGCGCGTCAAACTCGGCACCCGAGCGAAACCCCGCGGGCGCCGCAAGGCTCAGCGACGCGCGGCCCACCACGTGAGGAGGCGGCGCTCGGCCTCCTCCTCGCCGAGCGGCCCCTCGTCGAGGCGCAACTCGAGCAGGAATCGGTAGGCCTGCCCGACCTCTGGCCCGGGTTTCAGGTCGAGGATCTGCATGATGCGCTCACCGTCGAGGTCGGGGCGAAGCGCGGCGACCCCCTCGGCCTCGGCGATAGCGGCGATGCGATCCTCGAGGTCGTCGTACGCGAACGAGAGGCGGTCGGCCTTCTTGCGATTGCGCGTCGTCACATCGGCACGCGTGAGGATGTGCAAGCGCTCGAGCAGCGGGCCGGCGTCGCGCACGTAGCGCCGCACCGCGGAGTCGGTCCACGCGCCGTCGGTGTAACCGAAGAACCGCAAGTGCAGCTCGATGAGACGCGACACGGCGGCGATCGTGTCGTTGTCGAATCGCAGCGCCCTCAACCGTTTGGTCGAGAGTTTCGCGCCCACGACATCGTGGTGGTGGAAGGTCACGACTCCTCCCGACTCGATCTTGCGGGTCGAGGGCTTGCCGATGTCGTGCAGCAGGGCCGCTAGCCGCAGCACGAGATCGGGGCTCGGCTCGTGACCGCGCGACTTCTCCAGGTCGATGGCCTGCTCGAGAACGATGAGGCTGTGCTCGTAGACATCCTTGTGATGGGCGTGCTCGTCGACCTCGAGCCGGAGTGCCGGAACTTCGGGAAGCACGAGTTGCGCGATGCCCGTGTCGACGAGAAGCCGGATGCCCGGAACCGGGTCATCCGTGCGCAGCAGCTTCGACAGTTCGTCGCTCACGCGTTCCACGCTCACGATGTCGAGCCGGGAGGCCAGGTCGCGCATGGCCTGCACGGTCGGCTCGGCGACGGTGAAACCCAGTTGCGACGTGAAGCGGGCGGCACGCAGCATCCTGAGCGGGTCATCGCCGAAGGAAGTCTCCGGGGCTCCGGGAGTCGATATGCGGCGCGCGAGCAGATCCTCGAATCCGCCCCACGGGTCCACGAGCACGCGCTCGGGAAGGCGCAGCGCCATGGCGTTCACCGTGAAGTCCCGGCGTTTGAGGTCGTCTTCGAGGGTGTCGCCAAACTCGACGACGGGTTTGCGCGTCGCACCGTCGTAGGCGTCGGCGCGGTAGGTCGTGATCTCCACGGTCTGGCCACCGATGCGAGCGGCGATCGTGCCGAATTCGCGGCCGACATCCCACTGGGCGTCGGAGACCGGTGTGACGAGTGCGAGCACTTCGTCTGGCGTCGCATTGGTGGCGAAATCCAGGTCGGTGACCGGTCTGCCGAGGAAGGCGTCGCGCACGGGACCGCCCACGAGGGCGAGTTCCTTTCCGGCGGCAGAGAAGGCGCTCGCGAGGGTCACCACGGGGCGCGATTCGGCAAGTTCGCCGAGCCGCTGCACTGCCGTCGCGACGTTCTCCATAGTGCGACAAGCTTGGCACAGCGCGTTTGACGCGCCTCGCCTGCCGAGAGCTCACAGGCACGAGTGAATAGACTCGTCGCATGCTGGCCGCGCGAGTTCACCGGGTCGGCCCATGTCACTGAAAGCCCTGCGCGCTGCGCTTGCGCTCGGACTCGGGCTGGCTGCCGTCACCGCCGGTGTCACGCCCTCAGCCGCCGTCACTGGGGACGGGCCGGTACGACTGGCGATCGCCGTACCGATCGTGGTGCGCGAAGGCACCACGGGGCTCATCACGAGCGATGCCCTCGAGGCCTACACGCGTCCGCTCGGCGATCTCACCCGGCAGCTCGACGCCGTGATAGACCGTCCCGTCGCCATCGGCATCGATCCCATGATCATCGTCTCGATTCGAATCCTCGGCACGAGCGCCCCGGAGTCAGCTCTCGCGTGGCTGCAACGCCTCGAGTCCGCCTCGAACCCGGTGTTCGCGCTCGCGTACGCCGACTCCGACATCACCCTCGCCACGCAAGTGGGCAGTCGCGTGCTGGGGCCGGAGTCCTTCGATTTCGCGATCGACCCCGCACTCTTCGCGCCGCCCGTCGATCCAACGGCTACGCCGGCGCCTACGCCAAACCCCGCTGAGCCTGTGCTTCCCCCGCTTCCCACTACGGAGGACCTGCTCGAGTGGCCGTACTCGGTCACCGGCATCGCCTGGCCGCGTGACGACACCGTCGTTGCCTCCGACCTGCGCACCATCGCCGCGAGCGACTTCACGACGACGATAATGTCCTCCTCCAACCTCGCACTCTCCCCTGGGGCGGGCGCAACGGCCCAGGTTGACGGCGAGCGCATCCTCGTGTCAGATGCTTCGGTGTCTGCCGCGCTTCGCAACGCCACTCACGCGGTGACGGTCGAGGAGCAGCAGTCCACCATCACAGCCCTCGCGCAATCGGTAGCCGCCGCCGGAGCAGCGCAGCAGGGAGACCGCGCCACGGTCTTCGCCACGCTCGATCGCACGATCCCCGCGAGCGGCAGTCAACTGGCGGAGGCACTCAGCGCGCTCCAATCGAATCCGGCCGTGACGCTCATCCCGATCTCGGAGGCACTCGTCACCCCGCCCGCCGCGGCCACAGTCGAAGACATGCCGCAGTCCGCCGACTCGATACTCCAGGTGACGAGGCTGCTCGACGCCGAAGCGGCCGAACGCCGGTTCGCGACCGTCGCCCACGACCCGATCGCGATCACCGCCGATCGGCGACTGCACCTGCTCGGCTTGCTGTCGGCCGCGTGGGTGAGCAGCCCGGATGCCTGGTCAACCGCGTCGCTCGACTTCCTGACGGTGTCGACCGAGCTGCGCAGCGCCATCACCGTCGTCGAGAGCAGCAGCTTCAATCTGCTGGCCGACCGGGGATTTCTGCCGATCGCCGTGAGCAATGAGCTCACCCAGGCCGTCACCGTTTATGTCACCGTCCGGCCCGAAACCGCTCTGCTCGCCATCGGGCAGGAACGGGTGCAGCTCGTGATCGAACCGGGAGCGCAGGCGAAAGCGCAGATCCCCGTTCAGGCGATCTCCAATGGTGTCGTCGAGGTGCAGGTCACCATCGCGAGCGTGGCGGGCGTGCCCATCGGTGCGCCGACGGTGGCCGAGATCAACGTACAAGCCGGGTGGGAGACTCCCATCGTCGTGGTCATCGCCGTGATCGTCGTCGCCGTGTTCGGCGTCGGGATCGTGCGCAACATCCTGCGACGGAGGAAGACGGCGGATGTCTAATCCGGGCGTCGAAGACACCGATGCGGCAGCCGCCACGGCGGCTGCATCACCGTCCGGCAGCCCGCGAGGCATCGCGCGTGCCAGTGCCATCCTCGCCTCGGGCACGATCGTCTCTCGCGTTCTCGGCTTCGTCAACGCGGCGGTGCTGTCGTACGCGATCGGAGTGAAGGGCACCGGAGCCGATGCGTTCACGGTCGCCAACCAGTTGCCCAACAACATCTACTCGCTCGTCGCCGGCGGTCTCCTGAGCGCCGTGATCGTGCCGCAGATCGTCAAGGCGAGCCTGCACGATGACGGCGGCGCGCGGTTCATCAACCGGCTCGTGACCCTGGGCGTTGCGGTGTTCGTGCCCGTGACGGTGCTAGCCGTGTTGTGCGCGCCCCTGCTCGTGCGGCTGTACGGCGCTGACATCGACCAGGCGACGTTCGAACTCACCACCCTCTTCGCCTACTGGTGCCTCCCGCAGATCCTGTTCTACGGCCTGTACAGCCTCATCGGGGAGACCCTCAACGCGCGAGGCGTGTTCGGGCCGTTCACCTGGGCTCCCGTGATCAACAACATCGTCGTGATCGCCGGCCTCTTCGCCTTCATGGCCCTCTTCGGCGGTGCGTCGGAGCATGCGGATGCCGCGAGCTGGAGCAGCACGGAGGTCACCGTTCTCGCCGGCACCATGACGCTCGGCATCGCGGTGCAGGCGTTCTCGCTGTTCTTCTTCTGGCGGCGTGCCGGCCTGCGCTACCGGCCGGACTTCCACTGGCGGGGCGTCGGGCTGGGGGCCACAGGCCGCGCCGCGGCGTGGGTGTTCGGAATCTTCCTTGTGAGCCAGATCGGCGGTGTGGTGGAGACCCAGGTCGCGCTGCGGGCATCCGGCGACAACGCCTCGGCAGCGGTACTCAAGTACGCATGGCTCATGTTCATGCTTCCGCACTCGGTGGCGACCGTCTCGATCGTCACCGCCTACTTCACCCGGATGAGCGGCCACGTTCGCGACAACGACTTGCGTGCAGTGCGGGACGACCTCGAGTCGGCGCTGCGGACGATCCTGCTCATCATGGTCTTCTCCGCCGTCGGGCTCGCCGTGCTGGCATACCCGTTCAGCACGGTCGTGCTCAACAGCTACGAGAGCGCGTCCGCCACTGCACCGGTGTTCATGGCCTACCTTGTCGGTCTAGTTCCCTTCACGATCTTCTTCGTGCTGCTGCGCGTCTACTACGCGATCGATGACACGCGCACCGCGTTCCTGATCCAGGTCGTGCAGACGGTGTTCTACAGCGCGGCCGCGATCGCCATCGGGGAGCTCGTGCCGCGAGAGTTCACGGCTTTCGCGCTCGCGCTCGCCCTCGGCACCGCCCTCGCCCTGCAGGCGCTCCTGTCAGGCGTGTTCCTGCGGCGGCGGCTCGGACCCCTGGGCACGCGCGGAGTCGCCCTGCAGGCGCTGTGGTTCCTGGGCGCGTCGATACCTGCCGCCGCGGTCGGAATCGGGGTGCTCGCACTGCTCGGCGGGGTCGACGAGGGCTCCCTCCCTGTGCGCGGCGTCGGCGGGGGCATCCTCGCGATGGTTCTCGCAGGTGGCGCCATGGCGGTGGTGTACGCCGGAGTGCTCTGGGTGACTCGCAATCCGGAGCTGCGGTCGTTCGCCGAGCCCGTGCTGGCACGGCTGCGTCGCGCCCGGTAGCGCGGAATACCGCGTAGCGTGGACGTGTTGTATCGGCTGTGACTACCCCAGAGGAGACTTCTGACGTGCGCCAGGTCATCATCATCGGCTCGGGTCCCGCCGGGTACACGGCGGCAATCTACGCGGCGCGCGCGAGCTTGAGCCCTGTGCTCATCGCGAGCTCGGTGGAGGCCGGTGGCGAACTCATGAAGACCACCGAGGTGGAGAACTACCCCGGTTTCGCAGAAGGCATTCAGGGCCCCGAGCTCATGATCGCGATGCAGGCGCAGGCCGAGCGCTTCGGCACGGAGATCATCCTCGATGACGTCGTCAAGCTCGAGCTCGAGGGCGACATCAAGCGCGTGACCCTCGGCAACGGCGACGTACACGAAGCGCTGACCGTGATCTTCGCGACCGGCTCGGCCTATCGCAAGCTCGGTCTCGAAGACGAGGAGCGACTGAGCGGCCACGGCATCTCATGGTGCGCCACGTGCGACGGGTTCTTCTTCCGCCAGAAGACGATCGCCGTCGTCGGCGGCGGGGACTCCGCCATGGAGGAGGCGACCTTCCTCACGCGATTCGCCGACAAGGTCTACCTGATCCACCGCAAAGATACGCTTCGGGCATCCAAGGCGATGCAGGAGCGGGCGTTCAGCAATCCGAAGATCGAGTTCCTCTGGAACAAAGAGGTCAAGCACGTCTACGGCGACGAACTCGTGACCGGCATCGGCATGGTCGACACGCAGGATGGCACGGAGACGACTCTCGACGTGAGTGGACTGTTCGTGGCGATCGGCGCAGACCCACGCACGCACCTCGTGCATGGCCAGCTCGACCTCAACCCGGACGGCACGATCGCCGTCGAGGGCCGCTCCTCGCGCACCAACATCGTGGGCGTGTTCGCGGCGGGCGACGTGATCGACCCGACCTACCGCCAGGCCGTCACCGCGGCCGGATCGGGCACCGTTGCGGCCCTCGATGCCGAGCACTACCTCGCCGCTCTGCCCAAAGAAGCTCTGCCCAAAGAAGTTGTGGCGCAGGCTGACACCCAGCCCGCGGCCGTCTGACCCACCAAGAGAAGAAGAAGGAACCAATGTCATCAGCCAAGGACGTCACCGACGCCACGTTCGCCGACGAGGTACTCAACTCGAAGGACACCATCATGGTGGACTTCTGGGCCGAGTGGTGCGGCCCGTGTCGCGCCGTGTCGCCGATCCTCGACCAGATCGCGTCCGAGCACTCCGACAAGATCAAGATCGTCAAGCTCAACGTCGACGACAACCCGCAAATGGCGATGAAGTACCAGATCACGTCGATCCCCGCGATGAAGGTCTTCCGCGGCGGAGAGGTCGTCAAGACGGTCATCGGCGCGAAGCCGAAGCCCGCGATCGAGGCGGACCTCGCGGAGTTCCTGGTCTGAGCCCCGGATAGCCAATTCGCATCGGCTGGCCCTGCCCCCTCATCCGGGGCAGGGCTTTTCGCTTGCCTGTGGCTATCCTTGAAGCTTGCGAAAGGGACGCGCATGACCAACCATGGCAACAACCTCGACCAGTGGTACGACCACTACGCCGACCGCACCGCCGGTCTCGCCGCCTCCGAGGTGCGCGCCCTCTTCGCCGTCGCCTCGCGCCCCGAAGTGGTTTCTCTCGCCGGCGGCATGCCGTTCGTCTCGGCGCTGCCCCGCGAGCTCGTTATCGACGCCATGGAGCGCGTTATGCGCGACAGTGGGCCGGTCGCCCTGCAGTATGGCTCCGGACAGGGGATGCCCGCCCTCCGCGAGCACATCCTGGAGGTCATGGCGCTCGAGGGAATCCGCGGGAGTGTCGACGACATCGTCGTGACCACGGGCTCCCAGCACGCCCTCGAGCTCGTCACGAAGCTCTTCGTCAACCCGGGTGACTCGATCATCGCTGAAGCGCCCAGCTATGTGACCGCGCTCACGGTTTTCAAGTCCTACCAGGCCCAGGTCACACACGTCGCGATGGACGAGTTCGGACTCATCCCCCAGGCGCTGCGCGACGCGATCGCTCGCCTTCGCGCCGAGGGCAAGAGCATCAAGTTCCTCTACACCGTGCCGACCTTCAGCAACCCTGCAGGTGTGACCCTGCCATGGGAACGGCGGCTGGAGATCCTGGAGATCGCTCGCTCCAACGGAATCCTCGTGCTCGAGGACAACCCCTACGGCCTCCTGTACTTCGAAGGCCAGCCCCCGCATGCGATGCGCTCGGTCGAAGAGGATGGCGTCATCTATCTGGGTACGTTCTCGAAGACGCTTGCCCCGGGGTTCCGCCTCGGCTGGGCTATCGCTCCGCACGCCATACGAGAAAAGCTCATTTTGGCGAACGAGGCCGCAGTGCTCTCACCCAGCTCGTTCACCCAGCACATCGTCAGCGAGTACCTCACGACCGCCGATTGGAAGGGCCAGATCGACATCTTCCGCGGCGTCTACCGCGAGCGCCGCGACGCCATGCTCACCGCGCTCGACGACTACCTCCCCGACCTCAGCTGGACCCATCCCACGGGCGGGTTCTACGTCTGGGTGACCCTGCCGGAGAACATCGACTCGAAGTCGATGCTGCCGCGCGCCGTCAAGGAGCTCGTCGCCTACACGCCGGGCACCGCGTTCTACGCCGACGGTGGCGGGCGCAACAAGATGCGCCTCGCGTTCTGCTACCCCACCCCTGACTTCATCCGTGAGGGAATTCGACGCCTGTCGACCGTGATCAACGGCGAGCTCGAGCTGCTCACGACCTTCGCGCAGACGGCGCCGCTCAAGACCGTCAAGCCCTCTGACTCGATCAACAGCCCGCCGGCAAACCTCGGCTGATGGCGACCGCGTCAAAGGTTCTGGTTCTCGCTGGCGGTATCTCCCACGAGCGCGACGTGTCGTTGCGCTCCGGACGACGTGTCGCCGACAGTCTGCTCGAGCACGGCATCGAGGTCGAGCTGCGTGACCCGGATGCCACCCTCCTCGCCTACCTGCGTGAGACACGGCCCGACGTCGTATGGCCAGCACTTCACGGTGCGAGCGGTGAGGATGGCGCGCTCCGCGGCCTGCTCGACTTCATCGGGGTGCCCTACGTGGGTTCGCGCGCCGACGCCTCGCGCCTGGCGTGGGACAAGCCCACCGCCAAGACGCTCGTCTCGCGCGAGGGTGTGCGCACGCCGCAATCCATAACGCTCCCGCGTGATGCCTTCCGCGAGCTCGGCGCCAACAGCATCCTCGAGGAGATCTCCGACGAATTCTCGGGCCCGCTCGTCGTCAAGCCGGCCCAGGGTGGTTCCGCCCAGGGCGTGACGATGGTGGATGATCGCTCGCTCCTCCCCCGCGCGATGGTCGACGCCTACACCTACTGGGATGTCGCTCTCATTGAGCAACGCATCACGGGCACCGAGATCGCCGTCGGAATCATCGACAGCGGAGACGGACCGGTGGCGCTTCCTGCCGTCGAGATCGAGCCGCTCGCGGGCGTGTACAGCTTCGAGGCGCGCTATAACGCCGGCGAGACCCGCTTCTATGTCCCGGCCCGTATCGATGGGGATGTCGCCGCCCGCGCCGCGGAGGCCGCTCTCACGGCGCACCGCGCGCTGGGGCTCAGACACCTCTCCCGCGTGGACCTGATCGTCGACGGCGCAGGCACCCCGTGGTTCCTGGAGGCGAACGTGCTGCCGGGCCTCACCGAGACGTCGATCCTTCCGCAAGCGCTCGAGGCGGCAGGCCACGACCTGGGCTGGGTCTACTCGGCCCTCGCGGACGCGGCCATCGCCGAGTCGCGCTCCTAGCCCCTCTTGTGGCGGAGCCCTGCGCGCCGCCCTACCTCGTGAAGCCCGGTTCCCCGAGCTCGCCGAGGATGCGGTTGAGGTCTCCGACGGTCGCGAAGTCGATTACGATCTGACCCTTACTCGCACCGAGCGACACCCTCACTCGCGTATTGAGCCGATCACCCAGTCGTTCGGCGATCTCGTCGAGCTGGCCCTGCTTCCGCCCGGCCGCGGGCTTCGCCCGAGAAACCTTCGTGGTCAACTGCCCCGCGGCGGCTTCCGCCGCACGAACCGAGAGATCCTCATTGACGATCTTGTCGGCGAGCCGCTCCATCGCGTCGCTGTCGCCCGCCGAGAGCACCGCCCTCGCGTGGCCCGCGCTCAGCACGCCCGCGGCAACCCTCTTCTGCACGCTCGCCGGCAGCTTCAGCAATCGCAAAGTGTTCGTGATCTGCGGGCGCGAGCGACCGATCTTGCCCGCGAGCTGGTCCTGAGTGATCCCGAAGTCGGAGAGCAACTGCTGGTAGGCGGATGCCTCCTCCAGCGGGTTGAGGTCGGCGCGATGGAGATTCTCGAGCAGAGCATCCCGCAGCATGTCCTCGTCAGCAGTGCTCTTGATCACCGCGGGGATCGTCGCGAGACCAAGCTGCTTGGATGCCCGCAGCCTCCGCTCCCCCATAATGAGCTCGAAATGCGGCTCGCCCACCGTTGCACCGGGGATGGGCCGCACGACGATGGGCTGGAGGACACCGATCTCTCGAATGGAGCTGACCAGTTCATCGAGCTCGTGCTGCCGGAAGTCCGTGCGGGGCTGCTTGGCATTCGGGACGATGTCGGCGGGAGCGAGATTGGCGAGCCGCGCGCCAGGAACAGCGAGGAGGCCCTGCCTGTCGCCGGTTCCGGAGGGGAAGAACACGTCGACGGGACGCTGGGAGTCGTCCGCGTCGGTGCCGGGAATGAGTGCGCCGATTCCGCGGCCGAGGCCGGTGCGCTTGGGGGCCGCCATTACTGCGGGGCTCCGCGCCGGGCGATCTCGCCGGCCGCCTCGCGGTACGACAGGGATCCGGGGGAGTTTCCGTCATAGCTGATGACGCTCTGGCCGTAGCTCGGGGCTTCCGAGATGCGCACGGAGCGCGGGATCAACGTGTTGAGCACCTGGTCAGGGAAGTGCTGGCGCACATCTTCGACCACCTGGTTGGCGAGATTGGTGCGCGAGTCGTACATCGTGAGAAGGATGGTCGACACCGAGAGCACGGGATTGAGGTGGCGCTCGATGAGCTGGATGTTGTTGAGCAGCTGGCTGAGGCCCTCGAGCGCGTAGTACTCGCACTGGATGGGAATGAGAACCTCACGCGCCGCAACGAACGCGTTGATCGTGAGAAGCCCCAGTGACGGCGGGCAGTCGATGAACACGTAGTGGAAGAGATCCTCGGACTCCGCAAGGAACAGCTCGAGCGCGGTGCGGAGCCGCTGCTCGCGGGCAACGAGCGAGACGAGCTCGATCTCCGCCCCCGCGAGGTGGATCGTCGCGGGAACGCAGTACAGGGCCTCGAATTCCGGGCTCTTCTGCACGACACCTGCCATGGGCTCGTCGTTGATGATCACGTCATAGACGCTCGCGGTCTCCGATCGGTGCTCGACACCCAGGGCCGTTGACGCATTTCCCTGCGGATCGAGATCGATGACCAGCACCCGCGCGCCGGCCCGTGCCAGAGCTGCCGCGAGGTTCACCGTCGTCGTTGTCTTACCCACGCCGCCCTTCTGGTTCGCCACAGTGAAGACGCGTGTGGAGGGAGGGAGGGGGAGAGTCTCAGCCGCGAGCGCCTGGCGACGGCGCGTTATGTCGGCGAGCTCGCGTGCAAGGGGCGTCGACTCGTCGAAGCTCGTGCCGGGGTCTTCGACGGTCGACGTTGGCTCGTCGAGACTGGTAGTCGACTCGGCGTCCATGGTCGACTCGTCGAAGTCGATGCTCGATTCGTCGAAGTCGGTGATCGAGTCGTCGACGTCAGTGCTCGATTCGTCGAAGTCAGTGCTCGAGTCTGCGACGCTCGTGGTCGAATCTGCGACGTCGCCTTCTGGATGTTTCACGTGAAACCTTCTGAATGGCTCGGGCTTCGGAAGGCCCTGGGGTCGATCGTGGTCAGTCCACTGTAGCCCGAAACACCCGTGTCACCTCGGGCGCCATACCCTCACCGAGCACGAGGACCTCAACGTCGCGCAAACGCGCCTTTCGGATGCCCTTCGAGGCCGCTTCGATCTCCTCAGAGACCCGCGAGCCCTTCATGAAGAGCATCTCGCCGCCGTGTCGAAGCAGGGGAGCTGTCGCCGGAATGAGCTTCGATAGGGCAGTGACTGCCCTCGCCGTGACCTGGTCGAGCGGATCCGGGAGGCGTGCATCCTCGGCTCGGGCTCGCACGACCGTCACGTTGTCGAGGCCGAGCCGGGCGGACTCCGAAAGGAGCCAGTCGACGCGACGTTCCATTGGTTCGATGAGCACGAGGTGAGTGTCTGGACGCGCTATCGCGAGCACGAGGCCCGGAAGCCCAGCGCCGCTCCCCACGTCGCCCGTGCGACCCGGCTTCAGCAGCGGAGCGACGAGCACGCAATTGATGATGTGCCGCGACCACAGCCTGGGAAGCTCCAGCGGTCCAATGAGACCGAGTTCTTCTCCGCGGCGAGCGAGCTCGGCCGTGTAGTCACGCGCAAGCTCGATGCGGCTGCCGAAGAGCTGCTCGGCGACGGCCGGTTCCGGCTCGAGCATCAGGCCTCCCCCGACGAATGTTTCACGTGAAACATCGCTTCCCATACGAACCAGGGGAAGGATGCACTGCACGCACACCTGCCAACACCGAGGCGCTCAATGTTTCACGTGAAACAACTACGCGCGGGTGATGACCGTGTGACGGTCGCGTCCCTCGCCCTCGGACTCCGAAGAGAATCCGCGCTCGGCGACGATGTCGTGAACAAGCTTGCGCTCGTACGACGACATGGGCGGAAGAGCCGCTGACTCGGCGCCGGCCTCGATGCGCTCGGCCGCCTTGTCGACGAGAAGCGCGAGCTCCGCGACGCGCGCCTCGCGGGACCCGCCGATGTCGAGGATGAGACGGGAGAATGCGCCGGTCTTGGTCTGCACCGCGATGCGAGTGAGTTCCTGGAGGGCGTTCACCGTGTCGGGGCGCGAAAGCAGGCGCAGGTTGGTGTCCTCGCTCGACGTCACGGACAGGTATGCGCGGCCTCCGCGAGCGTCGATCTCGATGTCGCCGTCCAGGTCTGTGATGTCCAGCAGTTCCTCGATGTAGTCGGCGGCGATGTCGCCTTCTTCCTCGAGCTGGCTTGCGCTCGGAGCATCCTCACCGACTGCAGCGAACTCGGCATCGAGGATCTCGGCCTCGGGCGTCTCGGAAGCCTGCGTCTCGGAAGCCTGGGTCTCGGTCACGTCACTCACCTCTTGTTGTTTCCGCTCTTCTTCTTGGCTCTGTTCTTGCCGACCGGCTGCTGCCGCTGCGGCTTGACGGGTTCGATGACCATCGTGGGGCCCTCCGCGGTCTCCTCCACGATGCCCTTGCGCTGCTTGCGCTTCGCCAGGCGCGCCTCGCGTGCGAGCGCGGCCTCACTGCCGGGTGTGGGCATGTTGCGGATCACGAGGAACTGCTGGCCCATGGTCCAGAAGTTCGAGACGAGCCAGTAGAACATGACGCCGAGCGGGAAGGTGAAACCGGAGAACGCAAACACAAGCGGCAGCAGGTAGAGCAGGATGCGCTGCTGGCGGTACATCGGGCGGGCCTTCAACTGGGCCGTCTGGTTCTTCGACATGATCTGCAGCTGGGTGATGAACTGGGACCCGGTCATCAGCACGACCATGATCGACGCGATGACGATCACGGCAACGTTGCCGCCTGCGGTGCTGATCGCGAGGTGCAGCGGGGCGATGTCGAAGAGTGACGAGGTGCCGAACGACGTCGAGAGATCCTGGTTGAGGAGGCCCACGCCGGCATTACGGCTGCCGTTGGGGTTGACGTGCTGCGCGTTGCTCAGCACCGAGAACAGACCGAAGAAGATCGGCATCTGCAGCAGCAGCGGCAGGCATGAGCTGAGCGGGTTGGTGCCCGTCTTCTTGTACATCGCCATCGTCTCGCGAGACATCGCCTCGCGCGAGAATTGATCCTTCTTGCCCTTGTACTTGTCCTGGATCTTCTTCAGCTGCGGCGCGACCTCGAGCATGCGCCGCTGGCTCTTGATCTGGCGCACGAAAATGGGAATGAGCGCGGCACGCACCACGAGTACGAGGCCCACGATCGACAGCACCCACGTCAGGCCCGCGTCAGAGTCGAGCCCCAGGGAGGTCCACATCGTGTGGAACCCCACGAGGATCGCCTCGATGACCCATTTGATGGGCCAGAGAAGCGTATTGAAGAAACCGACTATGTCCATGGGTGCGGGTCAGGCCTTTCCGTGGCTGTGGACGAGGGTTGTCGTTGGACCGGTGTTCGGCACGACGAAGCCGAAGCGGGTAATAGCGATGCGATCGTGCCTGCGCTCGGGGATGTCATCGATGCCACCCTCCGCCCAAGGGTGACAGCGGGCGATGCGCCGCGTTCCGAGCCAGACCCCGCGCACCACTCCGTGCTGCTGGATGGCTTGCAGCGCGTAGTGCGAGCACGAGGGGTAGTACCTGCAGACGTCACCGTAGAGAGGGGAGATTACGGCCCGATACACCTTGAGCACGAGCACGCACAGGTTGCGCGGAAGGAGTAGGAGAAACGCCATTGCGTGGTTCATCCTCTCTTCACGCCCCGGTCGATGCCGATCGCGATCTCCGTGTGCAGGGTAGCCCAGTCCACGCCTTCCGACCCTGGCAAAGCCCTGATCACCACATCGGCACCGACAGGAACTGTGGAAAGGATGTCGCGGCAGACGGCACGCAGTCGTCGACGAACGAGGTTGCGGGTCACCGCGCCACCGACCGACTTAGCGACGATGAACCCGAACCGGGTCGGATTCTCAGCTCCGCGGTCGACGACGTGGAGCATCGCGTTGGGTGTGCTCACTCGGCGACCCCGACGCACCGCGAGCCGGAAATCATCCGGCCGGGTGACACGGTTCGCCCTGGCGAGCACCTTCGGGCTGCTTGTCTCGGACTACGCGGACAGTTCGGTGCGACCCTTGCGGCGGCGCGCACCAAGGATGGCGCGGCCCGCACGGGTGCGCATGCGAAGCCGGAACCCGTGCACCTTGGCGCGACGACGGTTGTTCGGCTGGAAGGTTCTCTTGCTCATAGTGGTATCTCCAAAGCCCAGCTTTGAAGGCCGGAAAGAAGTAAGTAGCCGGAAGGCTGGAAGTCAACTGATTAAAAGTACGGCCTTAATCGAGCGCGGTCAAACTTTGGGAGCATCGTCGGTGCATTATCCACATCGGGATAACTGGGGTTGGTAACGACATGCTGTGGACAACTAAGGTAAAAGCCAGCCGATTGGCGGGGGCAATAGGCGAATAGCTGTTGCCCTGCCCGCACCCGAGCGGTGGATAACCCTGTGGATTACAGCAAATGAGGATGAGGCTTTTGATGTCGGATACACCGGACCCGACCCGAGAGATCTGGCAGTCCGTTCTGTCGCGCCTGATGGCAGACGAGCGCATTACGCCGCAGCTGCTCGGCTTCGTCAACCTCGTTGAGCCCAAGGGCGTCATGGCGGGGACCCTCTACCTCGAGGTGCCCAACGAACTCACTCGCGGCATGCTCGAGCAGCGCATCCGGGTTCCGCTCCTCAATGCGATTGCCGGCCTCACCGACGACCAGGAAGTCTCGAACTTCGCGATCGTCGTCAATCCCGAGATCCAGCACGACATTCTCGAGCAGACCGTCGACCCTGCCGAGCAGTCGTACATCGAGCCCACGGTCGTCGCTACCGCGGACCAGCCACGGCGATCCGACTCGAGACTCAATCCCAAGTACAGCTTCGACAACTTCGTCATCGGCGGATCCAACCGGTTCGCCCACGCTGCAGCAGTCGCGGTCGCTGAAGCGCCGGCCAAGGCGTACAACCCACTGTTCATCTACGGCGAGTCCGGGCTCGGCAAGACCCACCTCCTGCACGCGATCGGCCATTACGCCGAGAGTCTCTATCCGGGCATCCGGGTGCGTTATGTGAGTTCAGAGGAATTCACCAACGACTTCATCAACTCGATCGCCAACAACCGTGCTTCGGTGTTCCAGTCGCGTTACCGCGAGATCGACATCCTCCTGATCGACGACATCCAGTTCCTCCAGGGCAAGGACTCGACACAGGAGGCGTTCTTCCACACGTTCAACACGCTCCACGACCACAACAAGCAGGTTGTCATCACGAGCGACCTGCCCCCGAAGCACCTCACCGGATTCGAGGACCGGATGCGGTCGCGCTTCGAGTGGGGACTCATCACCGATGTTCAGGCGCCCGACCTCGAAACGCGCATCGCCATCCTTCGCAAGAAGGCCCAGAGCGAGAAGCTCCAGGTCGGCAATGAAATCCTCGAGTACATGGCGTCGAAGGTCTCGTCGAATATCCGCGAACTGGAGGGAACGCTCATCCGCGTCACCGCCTTCGCGAGCCTCAATCGCACGACGGTGGATCTGGCGCTCGTGCAGACCGTGCTGAAAGACCTCATCACCCTCGACGAAGACAATGTCATCGCGCCGGTCGACATCATCAATCACACCGCGGACGACTTCAAGCTCACGGTCGACGATCTCTACGGCTCGTCGCGTTCCCAAGCGGTGGCCACGGCCAGGCAAATCGCGATGTATCTCTGCCGTGAGATGACCAATCTGTCGTTGCCTAAGATCGGCCAGTTGTTCGGCAATCGGGACCACACCACGGTGATGTATGCCAACAAGAAGATCACCGAGCTCATGAAGGAGCGGCGCTCGATCTACAACCAGGTCACGGAGCTCACAAGTCGCATCAAGCAAAACCATAGGTTCAACAAGAACTAGAGTTTTCACACTGTGTGAATAAGTTGTGGATAACTCTCCCGACGCGCCGGACGTCCTGTTGAATTCGCACGAGTTTCTGTGGAATCCGAACGGGATTCATTTCAGCGCTTCACGTTGTCCCACCGTTTCACCACCGCTCCTCAACATCTCACACCGTTGTAGTTCCCAACAGTCGAGCCACCTGCGCGAGGTTACTCACAGTCTCCACAGCGGTTAAGAATGTGATCCCTTAAAGAGAGATGAATTGAAGGGGGATAACCCGTAGTCCGCGCCTGACCCGCCTGTGCCAGTATTAACCGGCCAGACGACTGAATGTGTAAGGGGTGAATTCGTGAAGTTCCAGGTCAATCGTGACGTCTTCAGTGAGGCGGTCTCGTTCGCTGTGAAATTGCTTCCCCAGCGCACGACCCTGCCCATTCTGAGTGGCGTCCTCATCGAGGCAACCGACGACGGACTCACGCTTTCCTCATTCGACTATGAGGTTTCGGCCCGCACGGAGATCAGCGCGAAGGTCGAAGAAACCGGCAAGGTTCTCGTCTCCGGCCGCCTTCTGGCCGAAATCGCAAGCCGACTCCCCAATGCTCCCGTGAATTTCTCGACCGATGAGGGCCGAATAACCGTCGCATGCGGCTCGGGGCAATTCACCCTTCTGAGCATGCCGGTTGAGGAATATCCCACACTGCCGCAGGTCTCCGACCAAGCCGGCGTCCTGCAGGCTGAGGATTTCTCAGCTGCTATCGCACAAGTCGCGGTCGCAGCATCCCGCGATGACGTCACACCGGTCATCACGGGTGTGCAGCTCGAGGTCTCGCAGAACAACCTGTCGCTCGTCGCGACCGACCGATACCGCGTCGCGGTGCGCGAGATCGCCTGGGATGCCGGCAACTCCGGCCTCGAGTCGGCGACCGCCCTCGTGCCGGCGCGCACGCTCATCGAGATCGGCAAGACATTCGGACACAGCGGCACGATTTCCGTCGCGATCACGAGCACAGACGACCGAGAGCTCATCGCCTTCCAGGCGGACAAGAAGACGGTGACGTCATTGCTCATCAAGGGCAATTTCCCTCCGGTGAAGCGCCTCTTCCCCGAGACCGTGGACAACTACGCCGTCATCAACACAGCCGAACTTATCGAAGCCGTCCGACGCGTCTCCCTCGTCCTCGAGCGGGAGGCGGCACTGCGTTTCACGTTCACGATCGAGGGGGTCACTCTCGAAGCGATCGGATCAGAGCAGGCACAGGCATCCGAGTCGATCGACGCGTTTCTCACGGGCAGTGACACTGTCGTCTCACTCAAGCCGCAGTTTCTGCTGGATGGTCTTGCATCGGTGCACTCGGAGTTCGTGCGCATCTCGTTCACCAAGACGGAGAACCCAAACAAGCCGGGTCCCGTGCTCATCACAAGCCAGTCCTCGAAAGACCAGCCGGGCGCAGACAATTACAGGTACCTCCTGCAGCCGAACCTGCTGCTGCGCTAGTCACACCGCTCGTTAGGACTCGAGATGCACATCGGGATCGTCGGCCTCGGCAAAATGGGCAACAACATGCGGGCCCGTCTGAAGAAGAACGGTGTCGAGGTCACGGGCTATGACCCGAATCCCGACGTGACCGATGTGGCCTCCCTCGCAGAGCTCGCAGCAGCACTCCCCGCGCCGCGGGTCATCTGGGTCATGGTGCCCTCGGGCAAGATCACCGACGACGTCATTCACAACGTCGCCGAGGCGCTGAGCCCGGGCGACCTGGTGGTCGACGGCGGCAATTCGCGCTACACGGATGACGCGATCCACGTGGAGTTCCTCGCGACGAAGGGACTGCGCTTCATCGACGTGGGCGTTTCCGGCGGAATTTGGGGCCTGGAGAATGGCTATGGGCTCATGGCCGGCGGAGACGCAGCCGACATCGAGCTGGCGATGCCGATCTTCGATGGCCTTCGCCCAGAGGGCCCCCGCGAAGAGGGATTCGTGCACGTGGGCCCGGTCGGCGCCGGGCACTACGCGAAGATGGTGCACAACGGCATCGAGTACGCCCTCATGCAGGCCTGGGCCGAGGGTTACGAACTGCTCGACACCCGCAAGGATCTCGTCGCCAATGTCTCCGGCACATTCAAAGCTTGGCAGCGCGGTACGGTCGTGCGTTCATGGCTGCTCGAGCTTCTCGTGAAGGCGCTCGAGGAAGATCCCGAATTCGAGAAGATCGCGGGATACGTGGAGGACTCGGGAGAGGGGCGATGGACGGTGCACGAAGCGCTCGACCTGGCGGTTCCGGTTCCCACGATCAGCGCGGCGATCTTCGCGCGCTTCGTGTCGCGTCAAGAGGACTCCCCGTCCATGAAGGCAGTCGCCGCCCTCCGCAACCAGTTTGGTGGGCACGCCGTCCGCAAGAGCTGACGACGTGATCGTCACACACCTCGGTCTCAGCGACTTCCGAAATTACGAGACACTCGACGTCGACCTCCACCCGGGGCCGAACCTCTTCGTCGGCAGTAACGGCCAAGGCAAGACCAATCTCGTCGAAGCGCTGGGCTACTTGAGCACACTCGGCTCTCATCGGGTCTCGGTGGACCACGCGCTCATCCGCCAGAATCAGGAGTCGGCGATTATCCGCGCGCGCCTCTCCCACGGCGGCCGCGAGGTGCTTGCGGAGGTGCAGCTCAATCGCAGTGCCGCCAATCGTGCCCAGGTGAATCGCTCACCGATCAAGACACGCGAGCTTCCGCGCTACTTCTCGAGCGTGTTGTTCGCGCCGGAAGATCTCGCGCTCGTGCGCGGCGAGCCTTCGGGCCGGCGACGTTTCATGGACGAGCTGCTCGTGCTGCGCACCCCGCGCATGAGCTCCGTGATCGCCGACTACGAACGGGTGCTCCGGCAGCGCAACACGCTCCTCAAATCGGCACGCAACGCTCGCGGCGAGCTGACGACCCTGGAGATCTGGGATGAACGGCTCGTCGCACTCGGATCGGAGATCATCGCCGCTCGCACGGCCCTGGTCGAGGAGCTGACTCCCGAGTTGACGGCCGCGTACTCTGCGATCGCGGGCGCGGATCACGGGGCCCACCTGACGAATTACCTGAGTGTGTTCGCTTCGACTCCGGATGACGAGGCCGGCGACGGCGCGGCGACTCGCGCGGGCCTCGTGACGGCTTCGGTCGCGGCCGAGGCATTCCGCGGTGCTCTCGCGCGCCTGCGGCGCGCCGAACTCGATCGGGGAGTCACCCTCGCGGGGCCACATCGCGACGATCTCGTGCTCGAGCTCAACGGCCTGCCGGCGCGGGGGTACGCGAGCCACGGCGAGTCGTGGTCGTTCGCCCTCTCCCTCAAGCTCGCGTCGGCCGCGGTTCTGCGGCGGGAGTCATCCGCGGGCGATCCTGTGCTCATCCTCGACGACGTGTTCGCCGAGCTCGACGAGTCTCGCCGCGGCCGGCTCGCCAATGCGGTGGCGGACTTCGAGCAGGTGCTGATAACGGCTGCGGTGTTCGATGATGTACCGGAGAGCCTGGCCGCGAATGTCGTGCGAATCAGCGCCGGAAGGGTGGTGACCGATGAGTGAGGCCGGCACGCCTGCCGAAGAGACCGGACCCGACGAGCACCTCGCCGTCTACTTGCGGTTCCGCCGGGTCTTCGGTGACGCCGGAACCCGGTCGGCAACAGCGCGCAAGCGCGCGGCGAAGAAGAAGGAGGGCGGCAGCGTGCCGTTCGGTGCCGGTCGCGATCCCCACGGGCTGGGGGAGGTGATCGACGGCTTGGCTTCGAAGATGGGCTGGACCTCCCCTCTCGCGAGGTCCGAACTGCTCCTGTCCTGGCCCGGAATCGTGGGCGTCGAGACGGCCGAGCACTGCACGCCGACCGGCATCGAGGAGGGCGTTCTGACGGTGCGCTGCGATTCGACGGCGTGGGCGACGCAGTTGAGGCTCATGCGATCGCAAGTGACGACGACAATTGCGCAGCGCTATCCGTCTGCGGGCATCGAGTCTGTGCGCTTTGAGGGGCCGAACGCCCCTTCCTGGAAACGCGGCCCCAAATCAATTCCAGGCCGCGGTCCACGCGATACTTACGGCTAGGTAGGCAAATCAGGTCAAGTGCGGCACGAAAACTCCGCAGATGGCGAAATCGGCCCTTTCCGACCGATCGGTTTGTTAGAATCGGATGTGCCGTCGGGCGCCCATCCACCCGTGGAGATCCTGCCCCGAATGGCGAGCGTACCGACCGGCAGGAGCCCAACTTCACATGACAGCCACGCCCCAAGACAAGCCGGACATCATCTCCAACGGCCACGTCGCAGCCGACAGCTACGGCGCAGACCAGATCCAGATCCTCGAGGGCCTTGAGGCGGTACGCAAGCGGCCCGGCATGTACATCGGCTCGACGGGTCCGCGTGGTCTTCACCACCTCGTCTACGAGGTCGTCGACAACTCGGTGGATGAAGCGCTCGCCGGTTACTGCGACCACATCGTCGTCACCCTCCGCCGTGACGGCGGGGTTCGCGTCTCGGACAACGGCCGAGGAATCCCGGTCGACCTGAACCAGCAGGAGCAGAAGTCGACGGTCGAGGTCGTCATGACCATCCTGCACGCCGGCGGCAAGTTCGGCGGCGGCGGCTACACCGTCTCCGGCGGCCTGCACGGCGTCGGCATCTCCGTGGTCAACGCGCTCTCGAAGGAAGTTGATACCGAGGTGCGCCGCCAGGGCCACGTCTGGCGCATGAGCTTCAAGAACGGCGTCCCGACCGGCCCCCTGGAGAAGGGCGAGGCCACCGACGAGACCGGGACCACCCAGACCTTCTGGCCGAGCCCGGAGACCTTCGAGACCGTCGAGTTCGACTACGAGACGCTCCGCTCCCGGTTCCAGCAGTACGCCTTCCTGAACAAGGGCCTGCGGATCACGATCACCGATGAGCGCGACGAGGAAGATGTCGTCGAAAGCTTCATGTACGAGAAGGGCCTCGTCGACTACGTCGAGTACCTCAACAAGACGAAAAAGAACGAGCTCGTCCACGCCGAGGTGATCGCGTTCGAATCGGAGGACACGGAGCGCAAGATCTCACTCGAGGTCGCGATGCAGTGGACGAACGGATACACCGAGAGCGTTCACACCTACGCGAACACGATCAACACCCACGAGGGGGGAACCCACGAGGAAGGCTTCCGCGCCGCGCTCACGACGCTCGTCAACAAGTACGCGCGCGACAAGACGATCCTCAAGGAGAAGGACGAGAACCTCTCCGGGGACGATGTGCGCGAGGGTCTCACCGCGGTGATCTCGGTCAAGCTCGCCGAACCGCAGTTCGAGGGGCAGACCAAGACCAAGCTCGGTAACACCGAGGCGAAGGCGTTCGTGCAGCGCGTCGCCGGCCAGCAGCTCGGCGACTGGTTCGACCGCAATCCGACCCAGGCCCGCGACATCATCCGCAAGGCCCAACAGGCCGCGGCGGCACGCATCGCCGCGCGCAAAGCGCGCGAGAGCACCCGCCGCAAGGGACTGCTCGAGTCGGGCGGCATGCCCGGTAAGCTCCGCGACTGCTCGAGCAACGACCCGTCGCTCTCCGAGATCTTCCTGGTGGAAGGCGACTCGGCCGGCGGCTCCGCCGTCCAGGGACGCAACCCCGAGTTCCAGGCCATCCTCCCGCTGCGCGGCAAGATCCTCAACGTCGAGAAGGCGCGACTCGACCGCGCTCTCGCCAACAACGAGGTGCAGGCGATGATCACGGCGTTCGGCGCCGGCATCGGTGAGGACTTCAACGCGGAGAAAGCCAGGTATCACAAGATCGTGCTCATGGCCGACGCCGACGTCGACGGCCAGCACATCACCACGCTCATCCTGACCCTCCTGTTCCGCTACATGCGACCGCTCATCGACTTCGGTTACGTGTATCTCGCGCAGCCCCCGCTGTACCGGCTCAAGTGGACGAACGCGGAGCACCAGTTCGTCTACAGCGACCGCGAGCGGGATGCCCTGCTCGAGGACGGCATCGCTGCGGGCAAGCGCATCCCGAAAGACAACGGCATCCAGCGCTACAAGGGTCTCGGCGAGATGGACTACGGCGAGTTGTGGGAGACCACGATGAACCCCGCAACACGCACCCTGTTGCAGGTAACTCTGGATGACGCTGCCGCCGCCGACGAGATCTTCTCGACTCTCATGGGTGAAGACGTCGAGTCGCGGCGCAGCTTCATCCAGCGCAACGCCAAAGACGTTCGCTTCCTGGACATTTAAGGACTGACGATGGCAGACGAGACTCCCACCGAGCCCACATTCGAGAACGCCGAGGTCGACGACCGGCATGACAAGGTCGACCAGGTCGACCTCCAGCTGGAGATGCAGCGCTCGTACCTCGACTACGCGATGAGCGTCATCGTCGGGCGGGCGCTGCCTGACGTGCGCGACGGGCTCAAGCCAGTGCACCGTCGCGTGATCTACGCGATGTACGACGGCGGCTACCGCCCCGACAAGAGCTTCTCGAAGTGCACGCGCGTCGTCGGTGAGGTAATGGGCCAGTTCCATCCTCACGGAGATACGTCGATCTACGACGCGCTCGTGCGACTCGTGCAGCCGTGGAGCTTGCGCTACCCGCTCGCGCTGGGCCAGGGCAACTTCGGTTCCGCCGGCAACGACGGCGCAGCCGCCCCTCGATACACCGAGACCAAGATGGCGCCCCTCGCCATGGAGATGGTCAGGGACATCGACGAGGAGACCGTCGACTTCCAGGACAACTACGACGGCAAGACCCAGGAGCCGACCGTGCTCCCGGCGCGCTTCCCCAACCTGCTCGTCAACGGCTCGGTCGGCATCGCCGTAGGCATGGCCACCAACATCCCGCCCCACAACCTGCGGGAGGTGGCGTCCGGTGCGCTCTGGGCGCTCGAGAACCCGGATGCCACTCGCGAGGAGCTGCTCGAGGCGCTCATCCACCGCATCAAGGGGCCCGACTTCCCCACGGGCGCGCAGATTCTCGGGGTGAAGGGCATCCTCGACGCCTACCGCACGGGTCGGGGCTCGATCACGATGCGCGCGGTCGTCAACGTCGAGGAACTGCAGGGGCGCACGTGCCTGGTGGTCACGGAGCTTCCGTACCAGGTGAACCCCGACAACCTCGCGCTCAAGATCGCGGACCTCGTCAAGGAGGGCAAGATCGGCGGCATCGCCGACATCCGCGACGAGACCTCGGGCCGCACCGGCCAGCGGCTCGTGATCGTGCTCAAGCGGGATGCCGTCGCGAAGGTCGTGCTCAACAACCTCTACAAGCACACGCAGCTGCAAGACAACTTCGGCGCGAACATGCTCGCGATCGTCGACGGAATCCCGCGCACGCTCCCGGTCGACGGATTCATCACGCATTGGATCGAGCACCAGGTCGACGTGATCGTGCGGCGCACCACCTTCCGGCTGCGCAAGGCCGAGGAGCGCGCGCACATACTGCGCGGCTACCTCAAGGCCCTCGACGCGATGGACGAGGTGATCGCCCTCATCCGCGCATCGCAGACGGTGGACGACGCGCGGGAGGGTCTCATGAAGCTCCTCGACGTCGACGACCTTCAGGCCCGCTCCATCCTCGACATGCAGCTGCGTCGCCTCGCCGCGCTTGAGCGCCAGAAGATCATCGATGAGCACGACGAACTCGAGCGACTGATCGGGACGTACCAGCACATCCTTGCCACGCCATCCGAGCAGCGCAAGATCGTCAAAGACGAGCTCGAGGAGATCGTCGATCGCTTCGGTGACGACCGCCGCACCGAGATCATGTTCGGCTTCGACGGCGACATGAGCGTCGAAGACCTCATCCCCGAAGAAGAGATGGTCATCACGGTCACGCGCGGCGGCTACGTCAAGCGCACGCGCAGCGACAACTACCGCAGCCAGCACCGCGGCGGAAAGGGTGTCAAGGGCGCGCAATTGCGAGCGGATGACGTCGTCGACCACTTCTTCGTGACCACGACCCACCACTGGTTGCTGTTCTTCACGAACACCGGGCGCGTGTACCGGGCGAAGGCCTACGAAATCCAGGAAGCCGGCCGCGACGCCAAGGGACAGCACGTCGCCAACCTTCTTGCGATGCAGCCGGGCGAGCAGATCGCTCAGATCCTCGACATCCGCGATTACGCGGCGGCTAAGTACCTCGTGCTCGCGACCCGTGGCGGACTCGTGAAGAAGACGGGGCTCACCGAGTACGACACCAATCGCACGGGCGGCATCATCGCGATCAACCTGCGGGAGGGCGACGAGGTCGTCTCCGCGATGCTCGTGGAGGAGGACGAGGATGTGCTGCTCGTCTCCCGCCGGGGCATGTCCATCAGGTTCACGGCATCCGATTCGGCGATGCGCCCCATGGGTCGATCCACGTCCGGTGTGATCGGGATGCACTTCCGCGACGACGACCAGTTGCTGAGTGCGAGCGTGCTCGGTGACCGCGGCTACGTGTTCGTGGTCACGGAGGGCGGCTACGCGAAGCGCACTTCGGTGGACCAGTACCGGGTGCAGGGACGCGGCGGATTGGGCATCAAAGTTGCCAAGTTGAACGACCACAGGGGCGATCTCGCGGGTGCTCTCATCGTCGGCGACGAGGATGAGGTGCTTGTGGTTCTTGCCAGCGGCAAGGTGGTACGCTCTTCTGTCGCTGAGGTTCCGGCCAAGGGTCGTGACACCATGGGTGTCGTGTTCGCCCGGTTTGCCGACGACGACAAGATCATCGCGATCGCCAGAAACAGTGAACGAAATCTAGACAATCAGGAACTCGACGAGGCGGTAGACGCCGACCAGCACGACGCCGAGCCCGCTGGGAAGGACGAATCAGCCGATGAGTAGTGTCGCGGAGAAGCTGCAGCGCAAATCGCAGCGCCAGGTGGCCGTCAAGCAGGTTCGCCTCAAGCTCGTCTACATCGATTTCTGGTCGGCGGTCAAGCTGTCGTTCCTCGTCGCTGCGTCTCTCGGCATCGTGCTCGTCGTCGCCACCATCCTCGTGTGGATCGTGCTCAACTCCACGGGCATCTTCGGCGACCTCGACGGTATCTTCCAGGACATCTTGAGCGACGAGAACTTCAGCGTCTCGAGCTCGTTCTCGTTGCCGCAGGTTGCGCTTTTCGCGTTCGTCGTCGCGATCCTCAACATCATCGTCGGGACGGCTCTTGGCGCGATCGCGAGCATGCTGTACAACTTCAGCGTGCGGCTCACCGGTGGGCTCCTGGTCGGCTTCACCAACAACTGATCGATTACGACATTCGCAGCCGCGTAAGGTAAGTTCTTATTCGGTCTAGGGGGCTATAGCTCAGGCGGTTAGAGCGCTTCGCTGATAACGAAGAGGTCCCAGGTTCAAGTCCTGGTAGCCCCACTGGAATCTCCACAAGAGATTCCTTAACTTCACTTCTCCTGCTGTTCACCAGCACGGGGCCTTAGCTCAATTGGTAGAGCGCCTGCTTTGCAAGCAGGAGGTCAGGGGTTCGATTCCCCTAGGCTCCACGAACCATGCTGACGCCGCCAACCCTGGGCGGCTATCCTTGATTAACTCCGGCGACAGTATGGTTCGTGGAGCCTGGTCAGGAACCGAACCCCTAGGGGTCCCCGCCGCGCCGGTTCCGACGGAGCGCGCCCGCTCTCTACCCGAACCTTCGTGTGAAACCGCGCGATCTGACGGCCGTGCAGGTGGGGCGTCGATTCCCCTAGTCTCCAGCAACGCTCCCACCACCATCACTGGCGCTACCGTCCCCGACGCCCGACGCGGCTTCCCAAAAGAACCCGCACTCGGTAGTATCCGTGTTATGGATACGAGTTCCGTGGAACGGAATAGCGGCTCGCTGCGCGAAGAGCTTTCGATGCTGCCAACAGGGGTCGGCTCGATCTCCGAGCTGGCCGATGACCTTTCAGCGCTCAAGGCGGGAACCCCCGGATCGGTAGCGCTGTGGGCTTCCCGACCAGCAGTCCTTCGCCGCGTCGCTCTCATGACGTCGTCCCGGATTCCCGCCGAGGCGACGCGAGTCATCGCGACCGGTGAGGGCGGGATGGTGCTGGCAACAGCCGTTGCCCTGACGGCGGGCCTGTCGTTCGCCGTGTGGAACGACGAGAGATTCGAATTCGGAGAGGCGCACGCGGGCGAGGACGTCATGCTGGTTGCCGTCAATCACTCCGATCTCCCGGGCTTGATCACATGGTGCCAGCAGCGCGGAATCGCGGTCACCGCCGCGCTGAGTGTGTTCGGCCAGACGGGCCAGGGATCGCTGTTCCTGAACGGTGACTACGGAAGAGTCGAAGAGGGAGTGGCCCCATGATCGCGGACGCAATTGCGCGACTGACGGTGGACGGAACGATCGACACGAGCGTCGACCCTCGGGCCGTCGACCAGGTGGGCACGGCTCTCGCGCAGGTACTCGATGCCTATTCCGTCGGGGCGCTCGTCTGTTGGGACGGCAACGACGAATCGGCACTCGCACAAGTGGTCGGCGCAGACCTCGGCGTGCCTGTCATTCGCGCGGAGGAGAGCCTGGGCCTACTCACCCTCAATCACGGATCCAGTCCGCGAACGCGCGTGGCGCTCGTGGCCACGCGTTGGGGAAAATACCGCCCGCTAGAGCCGCTGGCCGGACTCGTCACCAACCACGGCCTCGAAGCAGTGGTGGCCGTATCGATACTGGCAAGCGACCATGACGAGCGCGAGGGCCTTCCCTCCATCGTCATGGAACGCCCGTGATACCTGCCGACTCGGCGGTGGCGCTGCCGCACATGCCGGTCGACGTCGCCCGCATCGAACGATGGATTGGCGAGTTCGCCGCCCTCACCGAGGAAGGCCCTGGTGTCACAAGACTCGGGTACAGCGCGCTCGAACGGGAAGCGCACGCCCTCTTCGGCGCGGAGATGTCAGCCCTCGGGCTGACCGTGCGCGGGGACACCGCCGGCAACACCATCGCCGAACTATCCGGCCTGGAGCCCGATGGCCCGGCCCTCGGGACGGGATCCCACCTGGACTCGGTTCCCCAGGGCGGCCGCTTCGACGGCATCGCTGGAGTGTGCGCCGCGATGGAGGTCGCGCGCGCGGTCGTTCAGAGCGAATGGCGTCCACGGCACTCCTGGCGGTTCGTCGCCTTCGCCACCGAAGAGGGTGCGCGGTTCGGGCAGGCCTGCAACGGCAGCCGCGCCGCGGCCGGCTTGGTGTCGACTGGCGATCTCGCCGTGGTGAAGGACAGCCACGGTGTGTCCATGTCCGCCGCCATGGCCGCAGTGGGCCTCGACCCCGCGCGCATTGCGGAGTCACGATGGCGCAGCGAGGACTGGCTCGCGTTCGTGGAGCTCCATATCGAACAAGGCACAGTGCTCGAAGCATCCGGCACCAGCATCGGCGTCGTCGACGCGATATCGGGCAGCACGCGGCTCCTCGTTCATCTCGACGGCGTCGCCTCGCACACCGGCGGCACCCCGATGCACCAGAGACGGGATGCGCTGGCAGCTGCATCCGAGTGCGTGCTTGCATGCGAGCGCATCGCCAACGACGCGACCCACCACGGAACGCGAGTGACAGTGGGTCGGCTCGAGGTGCAACCCGGTTCGATCACGACGATCCCCGGCGAGGTCTCGTTCACGATCGACATCAGAGACTTCGACAGCGAGCGCCAGCGCCGCACCGCCCACCTGCTCGACGCCCAGTTCCGCCAGATAAGCGCCGCACGCGGCGTAGGAATCCGGAGTTCGGTGATAGGCGACACGTCACCCGTGTTCCTGCCGGTGGAGATCGTGGACAGCATCGTCTCCGCGGCACGCGAACGCGGCCTGACATATCGACTGCTCTCCAGTGGTGCGAGCCATGACTCCCAGCAGATCAGTCGTGTCACCCCCACGGGGATGATCTTCGTTCCGAGCATCCGGGGATTGAGCCACGTTCCCGAGGAGAACACCGCGTTCGACGACATCGCACTCGGAGCGCAAGTACTGCTCGACACGCTCATCGCCCTCGATGGGTCAGGAGCACCAGGGCCCGCCGCCGCGTGGACGGCGTGAAGGTCATCGACGACCACACCGTCATCATCGAGAACGTGCGCATTATCGACGGGACGGAGCGCGTGGATGTGACGGTGCACGAGGGCAGAATCGCTCGCATCGAGCCCGCACTTTCGTCGGCCGAATCGGAACGGGTCGTGCTGCCGGGGTTCGTCGATCTGCACACCCACTTGCGCGAGCCCGGAGGCGAGGTGTCGGAGACGATCGCCACCGGAACGCGAGCGGCCGCCGCCGGCGGCTACGTCGACGTGTTTGCGATGGCTAACACCACACCGGTGACCGACACCCTCGAGCGTGTGCTCGCGATGCGGGAGTTGGCCCGGGATGCCCACGCGCGCGTTCATGTCGTGGCCGCGGCGACCATCGGTCAGGCCGACCAGACGCTGGTCGACATCAGCGCGCTGAGGAATGGCGGCGTGACCCTGTTCTCCGATGACGGCCACTGCGTCAACGACGAGGGTCTCGTACACGAGCTCCTCCAGCGCCTGGCACAGAGTGGCGGGGTGTTCGCGCAACATGCCCAAAGCCAGCGGATCGTGCAGAAGGGGGTTATCAACGCCCGGGTTGCCGATCTGGTCGGCTGTCACGGATGGCCGGAGGCGGGCGAAGAAGCAATCGTCGCGCGAGACATCGCGATCGCTCGCGCGACCGGCGGACACCTGCACGTGTGCCATGTCTCGACGAAACGGTCGGTCGATCTGATCCGGTGGGCCAAGAGCGTTCACGCTCCCGTGACCGCCGAGGTGACCCCCCATCACCTCGCGCTGAGCGACGAGGACGCGGTGAAGCGCGGGCCGGCACTCAAAGTGAACCCGCCACTGCGATCACTGGGGGATGTGAGCGCGTTGCGTGAGGCGCTCGCCGACGGGACTATCGACGTGGTTGCAACCGACCATGCGCCGCATCCGGAAGCCACGAAGAGCAAATCGTGGCGAGACGCTGCATTCGGCATGACCGCGATCGAGACCGCCCTGCCCGTCGTCGCGGAGGTGCTGACGACGGCGGGCCGCACGTCGTGGAGCCGAGTCGCGGAGGTGATGTCGGTCGCACCGGCACGCATCGGCGGCCTCCGGCGGGAGTCGATCACCGTAGGGTCGAGCGCGGATCTGTGCGTGATCGAATCGGGGCCCGAGTATCAGCTATCGGTGGACGACCATCACAGCCGCTCGCGCAACTCGCCGTTCGCCGGGTACTCCGTGCGGCATCGGGTCATCCTGACGATGCTCGAGGGACGAATCACCCACTCCTGACGTCGGCGCCCGCTCGGAGTCCGTTCCAGCGAATGGTTCCCGCTGTGTTGATACCGATTCGTTCGAGCGCGCGCCGGGAAGTGTGATCGACGATGTCCTCGACCGTGGCCGGCGACGTGTAGAACGCGGGGACCGGCGGGTAGATGATCGCGCCGCTCTCGGTCGCCATGGACATGAGCCTCAAGTGCCCCGCGTGCAAGGGGGTTTCGCGCACGAGCAGCAGAAGAGGGCGTCCTTCCTTGAGGGTGACATCGGCACTGCGCACGACGAGGTTGTCGTCGTAGGCATTGGCGACACCGGACAGGGTCTTGATGGAGCATGGTGCGACGATCATCCCGGCGGTGGGGAAGGAGCCGCTCGAGATCGCCGCGCCCAGGTCGGCATCGGAGTAGACCACGTCGGCCATTCGAGAGACCTCGGCGACCGTCATGCCCGTCTCCGACTGGATCGTGCTGCGGGCTCCCCTGCTGATCACGAGGTGGGTCTCCACGTCCGGGAGCTCGGCGCACAGCTCGAGAATTCTCGTGCCGTAGGCCGCACCCGAAGCGCCCGTGATCGCAACGATCAGACGTCGCGGGCCGTCGAACTCGTTCATGCGGGCACCGCCCCGTCGACGATCGCCGTGCTGCCGCCGATCGCGAGGGTGATGTCGTCCGCGGTGGCGACGACCGCCTGAACGATCTCGTGACGGAGTTGTTGCGGGAGGCTGCGCTCCTGGGACGCCGTCAGGGTGACGGCGGCGACGATGGCCCCCGAACTGTCACGCACGGGAGCGGCACTCGCCCAGATGTCGAAGTCGAATTCGTTGTCGCACACGTCGTAGCCGTAGCGTCGAATGTTCTCCACGTGCGTCAGCACCTCCTCGATGTTCGCGGGAGTGCCCGGCATGAGCTGCACGAACGGATGCCCGTGGAGCAGCGCCCGAATCGCCTCGTCGTCGAGTCCGCTGTAGAGCACTCGGGCACTGGCGGCCGCGTGCAGGGGAACGGCCTGACCGATCTTGACGGAAAGGTGTAGGGGGCGCCGACTCTCCACAAGCGCAACGCACACGGCACGCCCGTCGATGAGTTGCGTGAGCATGACGGTCTCGTTGAATCGCTCGCTGAGCTTCTTCAGGTTGAATTCGGCGGTCGCGGCAAGGGTTTCCCGGCGGGCCACGGACGACAGGCGGAGGAGGCGACGACCGGAGAAGTACTGGAGTGTCACGGGGTCGCGCCGGATGAATTCCTCATCAGTGAGCACTTTCAGCAGTCGGTGCGTCGTCGCCAGCGGGTAGCCGAGTCGTTCACTTGCCTCGGTGAGGGAGATGCCGTCTGCGGATTCACCGATCAACGTGAGAGCATGCAGCGTCCGGATGACGACATTCATGTAAGTCTCCTCGAGATCTGGCGGTGGGAGGTTTCGCCGGCTACCACTCTACGGAAGCCGCGGTCGTCTGCGCTTGACACGGGCATCCTTGGCATTATTACATGGTCTTCAACGACACGGAAGTGACTTCCGTAGAACGAATGAGGGTGGAATGAAGACTGCATGGCGGGATCTGAGAGAGTTTCTGTCGGCGTTGGAAGACCGCGGCGATCTTGTCACCATCGACGATGAGGTCGACTGGGAGTACCAGGCAGTCGGGCTGACTCGCCAGTCGTCCGACGTCGATGGGCCCGCTCTTCTCTTCAATCGTATGAGGGACAGCGAGTTCGCCTGCGTCAGCGGGCTATTCGGCTCTTCTCGCCGGGTGGCGCTCGCGCTCGGGCACGACTACGACTACCTCCTTCGAAACTTCGGCGAGCTCGAGCAGCTCATGATCGCCCCTGAACTCACGGACTCGGCCGCGCCGTGCCAGGAAGTCGTGGTGACCGGGGACGACATCGATGTGCTCTCGCTACCGCTGCTCCGGCACTTCGAGCTCGATGGCGGTCGCTACCTCACGGCCGGACTTCAGGTGGCACATGACCCCGACACCGGTGTGGCGAATGTCTCGATTCACCGTCAGCTCCCCATCGACCGAACGCACTTGACGGTGTTCGCCCCGATGGGACGCCACTTGCGAACGATCATCGAGCGGTGGCACGAACAGGGGAAAGAAGCGCAGATCGCCGTCGTGATCGGTGCTGACCCCGTCACTCAGATCGCTTCCCAGGCGCGCGCGCCCTATGGAGTCGACGAGTTCTCCATCGCCGGCGGAATGCGCGGTGAGGCAGTGGAGATGGTGAAGTGCACGACCATCGACGTGAACGTGCCGGCCACGGCAGAGATCATCATCGAGGGGGTCATCGAGATCGGGCGACTCGAATCGGATGGACCGTTCGGCGAGTACCCGGGAACGTACAGCGAAGCGAAACCCGCCCCGGTGATGCGGGTAACCGCGATCACGCACAGGAAGGGCGCCCTCTACCAGAACACGCTCACGGGTACGCCCATGACCGAGAACCATTGGATGATGCAGCCGAGCGCGACCGCGCTCGCATACCGAGAGGCGCTGCGCGTCACCCCCGAGATCAAGGCGGTACACGTGACACCCGGCGGCACGACGCGTCACCACGTCGTCGTCTCGATGAAGAAACGGCATCCTTCCGAGCCGCGAAACGTGATGCTCGCGCTGATGGCGAGCACCCTCGGAGCGAAGATGGTCACGATCGTCGATGAAGACGTCGATCCATACGACATGCAACAGGTGGAGTGGGCGGTCAACACCCGGATGCAGCCCGACCGCGACATCGTGATCGTCTCCAACCTCTACAGCCCGACCCTGGATCCCTCTGCGCCCGCCGCGCGAACCAGCGCCAAGATGGGCATCGATGCGACCGCGCCCATGGGCGAGGAGCGACGGATGTACGAGGCACCGCACGTCGTCGGTATCGAGAAGTGGCCGCTGAGCGCCGTGCTGTCTGCCTCGAACTGGTCGATGCCTGCTCTCGATCGCTACCTCGACGGCGGCGCCCGATGAGAGTACCTTCGCCTCACACCGAGGCATACGGATGGCGCGCACGCATCGGCCTCATCCTGCCGGCCGACAACGTTCTGATGGAGCCGGAGCTGAACTCGCTCACGCTGCCCGGAGTGAGCTTCCACGGTTTGCGCCTCACGGCGACCGAACCGGAGGCCATGCGGCGCCAAGCGGTCGATCAGGCGATCGCGATCCGCGAGCTCGGGCTCGACGCGGCTGTGTACGCCTGCGCGGAAACCAGCTTCAACGGCGGAGCGAGCGTGCGCGAAAGCCTCGCCGAGACGATCGAACGAGAGTGCGGCGTACCGGTTGTGACGGCAACCAATGCGCTGCTGGCGGCCCTCGAGCACGCCGGCGCCGAGCGACTCGCGCTCGCCACACCGTATTCGTCGGAGTCGGGCAACCTCCTCGAGGCCACTCTTACGGAGCACGGCTATCACGTCACGTCGTCGTTGCATCGCGACTTCAGTCTCGAGTCCGAGGACCCACGCGTGTGGTACTTGACCAATCGGCAGCCCGCGACGCTTGCGTACGGCATCGCGAAATCGGTCGACACTCCCGACGCAGACACCGTCGTCATCGTGTCGACGAACTTCGCGACCCTGCAGATCATCGAGCGACTCGAAGCCGATCTCGGCAAGCGCGTGATCACGACGAATCAGAGCATCCTCTGGTGGTGCTTGCGCACGCTTCGCATCCACGAACCCAATATCGGCATCGGTCGCATGCTCACCGACCCCTCCGATGTGGCCGTCGCGTCGAACGAGCCGAGCGCCTCATGACACGTCTCGCCGGCCGGCGCGCACTCGTCACAGGCGCCAATGGGGGCCTCGGCTCCGCGATAGCGATCGGATTGGCGCGCGCAGGGGCGGCAGTCGCCGTCCATTCGCGCCGCGCCGCCGCCGGAGATGTCGTGCGCGATGCCATCCGCGCCAACGGTGGTGTGGCAGAAACCGTGACGGGCGACGTCACAAGCGCGGCCGACGTCGCCGAGATGATGCGCCAGACCGTGTCGGGCATCGGCGGGCTGGACATCCTTGTCAACAACGCGGGCATCATCTCGACCACGCCCTTCCTCGAGCTCGAGGAAGAGGAGTGGCGCCGAGTCATCGACACGAACCTCACCGGATACTTCCTGGTGGGGCAAGCCGCGGCGCGCATCATGGTCGCGGAGGGTCGCGGCTCGATCGTCAATGTCTCATCCACCCGGCAGGTTCAAGCGTGGCCGGGCAGCCTTCCCTATGCATCGTCAAAGGGCGGCATCGCGATGCTGACGCGCTCGATGGCGCTCGAGCTCGCCCCGTTGGGTGTGCGAGTGAACAGCATCGCACCAGGAACGTTCGTCACCGAGCTCAACCGGCACTACTTGACCGACCCGGACTTCCGGGACAAGCGGATCGCCACGATACCGGCCGGACGCTACGGAGACCTCGACGAGGTCGCGGAGGCGGTTGTCTATCTCGCGTCCGACGATGCGTCGTTCGTCATCGGGGCCTCGCTGTCCATCGACGGCGGGCAGACGATCTGGTGATCCGGATGCCGCGGGAGATCGGAACAACATCATGCTGGTAATCAGTCGAAGCGACCTCGACCACGTCTTCGGGATGAGCGACGCGTTCGCTGCGGTGGCGGAGGCCGCCCGCGCGTGGAGCTCAGGGACGGTGATGGTGCCCCCACGAATCGCACTGCGCGCACGAGCGACGGGCGTCGAGACGCTCGTTATGCCGGGCACTGTGGAGGACACGTTCACGGGCGCCAAGATCTGGTACGCCGCAGGAGACGACCCCGGGCGACTGCCGACCAGTTCTGCAATCATCGTGCTGATCGACCCGACCCTGGGTGAAGTGCTCCTGGACGGTGAACTCATCACCGACCTGCGCACGGGAGCCATGACCGGTCTTGCAGCGCAACAGCTCGCCCCCCGAGACGCGTCGATCGTGTCCGTTCTGGGCGCGGGGATCCAGGCGCGTGCACAAGTGCTCGCGCTCATCCATGCGATCCCCACCCTCTCAGAGGTGCGGATCAGTTCGCGGAACGATGGTCGGCGCGATGCATTCGTGTCAGCTCTCGCGCGCGAACTCGCGAACGCCGGCAGCTCTGCGGCAGTCCGTTCCGTCGGTTCTCCTGAGGATGCCTGCCGCGGCGCCGACATCCTCGTCGCTGCCACGACGGCTCGGGCGCCCGTCATCGAGGACGCGTGGGTGGCCGATAACGCGCTCGTCTGCGGTGTCGGAAGCCACGATCGCGACTCTGCGGAGATCTCGCGAGACACGGTGGCCCGCTGCGGCGTGGTCGTCGTCGACACGAAACCCGGCGGAATCGACGGCGCAGGCGACATCGCCGATGTCATCGCGGAAGGGCGTCTCGAGCGCGAGGACGTGCTCGAATTGGGGCAGATTCTCGACGGCATCCCGGCTTCGCACGCCGACCGCGAGGGGCCGCGAATGCTGAAGACCGTGGGCTTCGCAGCTGCGGATCTCATCGCCGCCCGCGCCGCAACGCGGCTGGCGCTCGCCGCCAACCTGGGTCGCACGATCTGTTTACACGACCGTAACGACATCGCGGGCGAGATGCATTGACAGTGCCTAGGCCGCTGGGTAATGTCATCGATACCGCAGCACGAAACTATATTTCAAAATACGGAAGCGCATCAATGAGGATGCAAGGCGACGTCTCGTGTCCCTTGCAGCAATTACGCATCAGAAAGGGAAACACATGAAGAAGACCGCAGGCAGGTTCCCGACTATCGCACTCATGGCTTCGGCCGTCAGCGTGCTCCTGATCTCCGGGTGTGCCGCAGCCGCGCCAGCGCCCGCCGCCGAGGATGGCGGCAACGCCGCCCCTGAGGTGACGACCGTGCGCGTGGCGACATCCGTCTCGAACTCGTTCCCGTTCATCGTCGTCCAAGCCGGCGAAGCGCTCGGCACATGGGAAGACTCGGGACTCGACGTCGAGGTCATCGAAGGCACGACCCCCACCATCGGCCAGATCATGGCAGGCGGCCAGGCTGACATTGCTTTGGCCGGTGCCAGCAGCGAGGCCGCAAGCATCCAGTCCGGTGTGCCTATGACCGTCGTCGCAAGCAACCTCTCCTACTGGGACCAGCGCATCATCGCGCGACCGGGCACGGACTCGGTCAAGGAACTCAAGGGCGGCAACTTCGGAATAACCGGAGCAGGCTCGCCGGGCGAGTACTCCGTTGTGAAGATGGCGGAGGAACTCGGCTGGGCAGAGTCCGACTACACGGTGACGAGCCTCGGCAACCTTCCGGCACTGGTCGCAGCCCTCACGGCCGGATCGATCGACGCCTTCGCGTGGAGCAGCCAGGCGGCATTCCAGCTCGAGGAGAGCGGCGACGGCGTCGTCGTCGCAGCCGCGGCCGACTACGTCGGCGACAACGTGCTGCAGGCCTTCTCTGTGACCGATGCCTTCGCGAAAGCAAATCCGAACACGGTGCGGGCCTTCTTCGAGGCGTATTTCGAGACCGTCAAGCGCATCCAGGCCGACCCGCAGCTGTTCATCGACATCCTTGTCGATGAGTGGGAGGTCGAACCGGCTGTTGCGGAGCGGCTCGCGGAAGAGAGCCTCCCGGAGCTGTCGACGGATGGCGTGATCACCGACGACGAGCTCGAAGGCATCCGCGACTCCGTCTCGTTCACGCTCGATGTTCCCCTCGACGATGTTGACGACATCGCCTACAGCTACTGGAAAGACCTCAAGTAGTGTCGACCGTCATCGGTGGGGCGGCTTCCGGCCGCCCCACCGGGGCACCGGGAGCACCTCCTCCCAAGGCGGAGCGCGCGGCGAACCACCTGGAGATTCGCAAAGCCCTGTGGCTGCGGATCGCGTTCCTCGTGTTCGTCCTCCTGCTCTGGGAACTTCTCGCGAATACCGGAGCGGTTGACGCCCGGTTCGCCTCAAAGCCTTCCGCGATCGTGCAGGCGCTGGGCGGCCTTGCCGTCAACCCGGAGGCACTGGGCGCCGTCGGGGAGACCCTCCTCGCATTCGCTACCGCGTTCATCATCGGAACCAGCGCCGGCATCCTGTTGGGCGTCGCCTTCGGCTTGAACCGCCTGCTGCGCGACGCCTTCTACCCGATCATCATGCTTCTGATGGTCGTTCCCAAGTCGGTGTTCCTGCCCCTGCTGGTGCTCTTCTTCGGGCTGGGCACGGCCGCAGGCGTTGCGTTCGGTGCTCTCCTCGCGTTCGTGCATGTCACGGTGAACGTGGTGGCCGGTCTCGATCTCGTCGACCAGAAGTATCGCGACGTCGGCCGGGCATACGACGCGAAGCCTGCACGACTGTTCCTCGACGTGATACTCCCCGGTGCCGCGCCCGGAATATTCGCAGGACTGTGGCACGGCATCCGCAACGGATTCATCGGGGTCGTGATCGCCCAGCTGTTCGTATCGACTGCGGGCGTCGGCTACCTCGTGCGCATCTACAGCAACAACTTCCAGATCGACAACGCGATGGCACTCACGCTTGTCATGGCGGCCCTGGTCATCGTGACCGGATCGCTGTGGTCTCGGCTGGAGCGACGTCTGACCCGCTGGCGCGACTAGCGACTACGGCACCTACGAAAGGAACGACAGTGACTCAGCTGACCGTGGAGAACCTCACCGTCACGTACGGTGCGAACACGACCCGCGAACTCGTCGCCTGCGAGAACATCGACCTGACCATCAAGGAGGGCGAGTTCGTCACGATCATCGGTCCATCCGGATGCGGGAAGTCCACACTCCTGCACACCATGGGCGGACTCATTGCTCCGACCAAGGGCCGAATCCGATTCGATGGCGCAGATGTCACCAAACCGAACCCCCGCGATGCCGCATTCGTATTCCAGGACTACAGCCTCTTCCCGTGGAAATCCGTCGAGGAGAACGCCGGCATGGGTCTGCGGTTCGCGGGCGCATCCAAGGCGGAGTCGATCCGAGAGGCCAAGGCCCAGCTCGAGTTCGTCGGGTTGAAGGACTTCGGCGGCAGGTATCCGCGCGAGCTGTCCGGTGGAATGCAGCAGCGCGTCGCCATCGCGCGCGCGCTCGCCCTGCAGCCGAAGATGCTGCTCATGGACGAGCCGTTCGGTGCCCTGGACGAGCAGACGCGTCGCAATCTGGGAACCGAGCTCTCGCGCATCCTGGGCGAGGCCGGCCAGGCGGTCGTGATGATCACCCACAGCCTCGACGAGGCAATCTTCTGGGCAGATCGCATCGTTGTTATGAGTGCGCGCCCCGGACGCATCGCAGAAGAGATCACCGTGAGCGCCCCTCGTCCGCGAGAGATGGAGTTCATGACGACACCCGAGTTCCAGGACATCCGGGTGCACCTCTTCGAGCAGCTGGAGATCCACCAGCGCGAGGCCGCCGAACGCGCATCAGCTGCGACGGTGGTGTGATGACCGACACCATCGCGCGGTCCGGCTGGCGCGTTCACAAGCGTCGCGCGACCATCTGGGCGCTTCGAGCGGGGCTCGCGGTCGTCGTTATCGGGGCGTGGCTCTACGCGAACACCATCGGAGGGGTCTCGCCCCTGATCCTCCCCAGCATTCCGGCCGTCATCGAGGCATTCGTCGGTGTAGTCGTCGACCCGGAGATCTGGATGCAGGCGGGGGTCACCGTCTTCGAGATGCTCGCGGGATTCGCGCTCGCCGCCGTCACCGGCTTGTCTGCGGGATTCCTGCTCTCGCGCAGTTCGGTCTTTGCGCGCGCGGCAGAGCCTTTGCTCGCGTGGGGGTACATGTTCCCCCTCGCGCTGCTCTATCCGCTGTTTTTGCTCTGGGTGGGCGTCGGCGTCGAATCCAAGATCCTCTACGCGGCGCTGGGTGCGTTTTTCCCGATCGCCTTCAACACGATCCGAGGTCTCCGCAGCGTCGACAAGAAGTACCTCGAAGTCGGTCGGGCGTATGCAGCATCCCGCCTCCAAATCGACTTGAACATCAAACTCGGCGCGGCCAGGCCGCTGATCCTGGCGGGCCTGCGGATCGGCTCATCGATCGTGACGATCTACGTCGTGCTCGCTGAGCTGCTCGGCTCCAACCAGGGTCTCGGCCACGAGATCGAGAGGGCATCCAGCAGGCTGCAGATCCCCGACTCGTACGCGACCGTCACCCTCCTCATCCTCGTCACGGTAGTACTGCAACGAATCATGGAACGGTTCTTGCGCGCCAAACACGAGTAGCGCCGAATCAACCCCCTCCCCACTGGAAGAGATATTGCCCATGCACGAGAACCATTCCGGCCTGCCCGCGAGAGAGCTCCTCATTCGAGGCGGACACGTACTTCGCGGCACCAGTGTCGACAGCCAGCCGGAACGGCTCGACATCCTGATCCGCGACGGCGTCATCGTCGAGCTCGGCGCGAGAGTCGACGCTCCCGACGGCGCGGATGTGCTGGAGGCGACCGGGAAGCTCGTCATACCCGGGATGATCAACTCGCACTATCACTCCCACGACACGCTCGCGAAGGGAACGCTCGAGGAAGAGCCCCTCGAGTACTGGCGGCTGCTCGCGCTGCCCCCGCAGTTCCCGCCTCGCAGTCGGGACGAAATCAAGGCCCGCACTCTCATCGGTGCGTACGAGAACCTTCGCGCGGGCATCACCACCGTGCAGGACATGGTGACGCTCTTCCCCTTCGACCCCGACCACCTCGACGCGGTTGTCGAGGCTTATGAAGAGATCGGCCTGCGCGCCGTCGTGGGCCTGCAGTACGCGGATAAGAAGGGAATCACCACCATCCCGTATTGGGAGGAGATATTTCCCGCGGAGCTGCACGGCAGCCTCTCGACGGCGGCGGAGCCCGACGCGAAAGTCGACCAGCTCGCGCACCTCGAGGACGCGTATCTCACTGGCGCGCCGCGCGAGCTCGTCACGTGGGCACTGGGCCCCTCCGCGCCCGAGCGCTGCTCGCCCGCGCTCGTCGAACGCACGGTAGCGCTCGCCGAGAAGTACGACCTGCAGATCTTCACCCATATCTACGAGTCCCGCGCCATGGCCCTGCAGGCCCGTCTCGAGTACACCCAGTACGGCGGCTCGCTCATCCGGCGACTCGCCGACGAAGGGATGCTCGGTCCCCGACTCAATCTCGCCCACAGCGTGTGGTTGCTCGACGAGGAGATCGGCATCCTCGCGGAAACCGGAACGAACGTCGTCATCAACCCGCTGAGCAACGTCAAGCTCAAGAGCGGCATCCCGCCCATCCACGCGATCGAGGAGGCCGGGATCAGCTTCGGTCTCGGGTGCGACAATTCGTCGTGCAGCGATGCGCAGAACATGTTCCAGGCCATGAAGATGTTCACCGCGATGACGGCGATAAGCCGGCCAGACCCCGGCCCGACCCAAGCCGATCGGGCATGGCACGCTGCAACCAGGGGTGGGGCCCATGCCTTGGGCAGGGACAATGGCATCGGGCACATCGAGGTCGGATTCGTCGGCGACGTGGTGACGATCGATCTCTCCGACCCGACGTTCGTGCCATTGAACAGTGCCGTGCGGCAGCTCGTGTACGCCGAGTCCGGCAGGGGCGTCATCGACGTCGTCGTCAACGGCCGAACGGTCATCAAGGATCGGACGCTGACCACCATGGACCCGCAGGCGCTCATCGAGCGAGTAAGGGAATTGGCACCGCAATACCTTGCGGACTTCGAGGTCGTCAGGCAGAGAACCGAGAAACTGCGCCCGTACCTTCTCGAGGCGCATCGCCGAACGTGGAACGCGGACGTGGGACTCAATCGCCTCTTCACCGGAGAGTGAGACCGGACTCGCCCTCGTGATGCGCACCGAAACGGACTCCCTGGGCGACCTGGACGTTCCTGCCGACGCGTACTGGGGGGTGCACACGATGCGGGCCCTCGAGAACTTTCCCATCGCCAGGCGCCCGATCTCGGTGTACCCGGAGTTCGTCGTCGCGCTGGCGTCGGTCAAGCAGGCCGCGGCCCGGGCCAACCGGGAAGTGGGGGTACTCGCGGCCGAGAAAGCGGGATGGATCGATGTCGCCTGCCAGCGCGTGATCGACGGTGAGCTGCACGACCAGTTCGTCGTCGGTGTCATTCAAGGCGGCGCCGGCACTTCGACCAACATGAACGCGAACGAGGTCATCGCCAACGCCGCCCTCGAAGCGGCGGGCCATGACAAGGGCCGCTACGACATCCTCGATCCCATCGACGACGTCAATCGCAGCCAGTCGACGAACGACACCTACCCGACCGCCGTGAAGATCGCGCTGGTGTTGTCGGTTCGCGGGCTTCTCGATGAACTCGAGTTGTTGCGGCAATCGTTCCATCGCAAATCAGAGGAGTTCGCCGCGGTTCTGAAGATCGGGCGCACTCAATTGCAGGACGCGGTGCCGATGACGCTCGGCCAGGAATTCCGTGGGTTCGCGACGACGCTGGCGGAAGATCATGCCAGGCTCGCCGAGACCATCCCGCTCCTGTGCGAGGTCAACATCGGTGCCACAGCCATCGGCACCGGTATCACGGCAGACCCGAGGTTCGCCGCCGCTGCGATCCGCAATCTCAACCACATCACGGGGCTGGATCTTCAGGCCGCGCCCGACCTGATCGAATCCACGAGCGACACGGGTGTGTTCATGTCGTTCTCGGGGTCATTGAAGCGGTCGGCGATCAAGCTGTCGAAGATCTGCAACGACCTGCGGCTACTCTCCTCCGGCCCGCAGGCGGGAATAGCCGAGATCAACCTCCCCGCGCGCCAGGCCGGATCAAGCATCATGCCGGGAAAGGTGAACCCCGTCATTCCCGAGGCGGTGTCGCAGGTCGCGTACGCGATCGCGGGCGCCGACGTCACGGTGACGATGGCGGCCGAGGCCGGGCAGTTGCAGCTGAACGCCTTCGAGCCGGTCATCGCCCATTCGCTTCTCCAGTCTGTCGCGTGGATGCGCGAGGCATGCGCGACCCTCCGTGTGAACTGCGTCGACGGCATCACGGCGAACACCGAGCGACTGGCGGAGATGGTCGCGTCGAGCGTAGGGGTCGTCACCGCGCTCGTCCCGGTTATCGGCTACGCGGCTGCCGCATCGATCGCCAAGAGCGCACTGGCTACGTCTCGGCCGGTGGCCGAGCTCGTGGTCGAGGCGGGGCTGATGACGCGAGAGGCCGTCGAGGAGCGCCTCTCCCTGGCGCACCTGACGGCACCGGCGGGGATCTTCACCATCTGATCGCCCTCCATGGCATGAGTAAAGAAAACTTGACACAGTGTTCATTCCGCTTTACATTGGACAATGTCAACATTCCTTTACATCAGAAAGATATCCCATGTCATATGAAGAAAAGAGCGCCTGGACGTACGGGATCGTCTCGCTGGGCGCGTACGCGGCGTATCTCGTCATCGTGCTCGGCCAGGCGACCACGACCCCCCTGGTGCAGGTCGACTATGTCGCACCCCTGCTGTGGACGGTGGCCGCGTCGATCGTGACCGCGATCGTGATCAACATCCTTATTGGGATCGTGAGTGGCATGCGATCCACGAAACCCGACAAGAAAGACACCCGCGATCGCCAGATCTACCGCTTCGGCGAGTACATCGGCCGAGGCGCCATCGTCGCCGGTGCGATCACGGCTCTTCTCATGGCCATCCTCGAGCTGGACCACTTCTGGATCGCGAATGTGCTCTACCTCTCGTTCGTGCTGTCTGCCATCCTCGGCACGATCGTCAAGGTCGTCGCCTACCGTCGTGGATTCCAGCCATGGTGAAGCCCACCCAGGTCACCAACTCGATCCGGGCGTTGCGTTTCGCGCAAGGCGAGATGACTCAGGCCGACCTGGCCGATCGAATCGGCGTCACCAGGCAGACCATCATCGCCATCGAGCAGGGGCGCTACTCGCCATCACTCGAGATGGCATTCCAGATCGCGCGCGTCTTCGGCGTTCCGCTCGACGACGTGTTTCAGTACCCGGCAGGAGACGAGTCACGATGAGAGCCATAGTGCAGGATGCGTACGGCGAAGCCGACGTGCTGCGTGTCGGCGAAGCAGACATCCCGACGGTCGGCGATGGCGACGTGCTCGTGAGGGTGCGTGCAGCCGGTGTCGATCAGGGTGTGTGGCACCTCATGGCGGGCGTGCCCTACCTGATCCGCCTCGGGACGGGCCGCAAGGCGCCAAAGAACCGCATCCGCGGCCTCGACGTCGCGGGCACCGTCGAGGCCGTCGGTGCCGGAGTAACGGCTTTCCGACCGGGCGACGAAGTGTACGGATGCGCCAACGGTTCCTTCGCGGAGTTCACGGTCGCGCGCGTCGAGAACCTCGCACTCAAGCCGAAGACGCTCACGTTCGAGCAGGCGGCCGCGGTGCCCGTCTCCGCGTGCGCGGCGCTGCATGCCGTTCGTGACGCTGGTGGCGTGCGCGAAGCACAGCAGGTGCTCGTCATCGGCGCGGCCGGCGGTGTCGGCAGTTTTGCCGTGCAGATCGCGCGGGCGCTCGGTGCGACCGTCACGGGAGTGTGCAGCTCCGCGAAGGTCGAGTTCGTGCGCGGCCTCGGCGTGGAGACGGTCATCGACTACGAGCGGGAGGGCCTGCCGGAGAACACGTTCGACGTCATCATCGACACAGGTGGCAACAGGCCGGTCGCGGTGCTGCGCCGCGCGCTCAAGCGCGGGGGAACTCTCGTGCTTGCCGGGGCGGAAGTCGACGGCAAGGTCTTCGCTGGCATGGGTCGCATGGTGCGCGCGGCGATGCTGTCATCGTTCGTGAGTCAGAAGCTCACCGTGCTGATGTCCTCGGAGAGCACTGACGACCTCGAGTACCTCGCCACGCTGATCGACGAGGGCAAGGTCAGCCCCGCGGTCGATCGCACATATCCGCTCGAGGGCGTTCCCGACGCCATCCGCGATCTTCGTGCCGGGCGCGTGCGCGGCAAGATCGTGATCGCCGTCGCGAGGGCCTAGCTAGCTCTCGTCGGCGAGGTCGGGAATCGGCTGATCGATCTCGTCGTCGATCCACAGGTCGTCGTCGGCGCGCAGCGTCTGCCACGCGGCGTAGGCGACGACAGCTGCCGCGACGACACCAAGGCCGATGAGGATGTAGCGGCCGGGGCCTGCGGGCTCCGGCCTCACGATCCCGACCTTGCGCCCCACATCCGTGCCGAACCTCGACGCGTTGCGGATGGCATCCCGAACCTGCTTGTTCTTCGCCACCTCGACCGCTGCCAGGGCGCTGCCGATCGCGGACGTCACGGCGGGGAGCACATCTTCGGCGAACCGCTCACGAGTGTGGTGCACCGCGCTGCGGGCTCCGGAGAGACCGGATGCGACGGCCGGACCCACGCCCGCGGCGGCTTCCCGCACTCGAGGAGACACTTCCTCGCGGGCGTAGCCTGCAGCCTGGCGGCTTGCCGCCCTGAGCACCTTCGACGCGTGCTCGAGAACGTCCTTCTGGTCCTCCCACAGGTCCTCCGCCTGGCTCTTGAGGCGGTTGAGTTCTTTGCGGCGCTTGCGCGATAGTGCCATGGAAACCTCCGTGTGGGTATCGAACCGTTCTCTTCATACTGTCACGCCCCCTTCCGCACCGGAACTGCCCTTGACACGGGACGCCTGCCCGGGGCAATAGGGCTGGGAGAGGGCTGGGCCGCCCCATGAGTTTCGGGGGTGGGCGCGTGCAAGAATTGAGCCCATGCACACTGCGGTAGCCACCATGAAGACCAACCTCGGATCGATCAAGCTCAACCTCTACGGCAACCACGCGCCGAAGACTGTTGCGAACTTCACCGGGCTCGCCAGCGGCACGAAGGAGTGGACGCACCCCGAGACCGGGAAGGTGTCGACCGAGCCCCTCTACAACGGCGTGGTGCTTCACCGCATCATCAAGAACTTCATGCTGCAGGGCGGCGACCCGCTGGGCCAGGGCTTCGGCGGACCGGGCTACGAGTTCGACGACGAGATCCACCCTGAGCTGAACTTCATGGAGCCGTACGTGCTCGCGATGGCGAACGCAGGTATCCGGGCAGGCAAGGGCACGAACGGCTCGCAGTTCTTCATCACGACCGTGCCCACCCCACACCTCCAGGGCAAGCACACGATCTTCGGTGTGGTTGCGGACGACGAGTCGAAGCGCGTGGTCGACGCCATCGAAGCGGTCGAGACGGATGGTCGCGACAAGCCGGTCACCGACGTCGTGATCGAGAGCATCACGATCGACGAAGCCTGACCCACCGGTGACGAGCGCGCCGGATAGGTCGGCCAACTACTGCTACCGGCATCCCGATCGCCAGAGCTTCGTGCTCTGCCAGCGCTGCGGGCGCACGATCTGCCCCCAGTGCCAGACACAGGCGGCCGTCGGCGTGCACTGTCCCGAGTGCGTGAAGGAGGCCAGGGGTTCCGCGCCGCGCACTAAGCCGCGTATCGCGGGAGCCTTCCGCTCCGGCAGTGGACGGCCCGTCGTGACGTGGTCGATCATCGCCGTCTCCGTGCTCGTCTTCGCGCTGCAGAACATCCCGGGCAGCCCGGTGAACACCTTCGGCGTCTACCGTCCGGTGCTCACGCTGCTGCTGCCCTGGACGATGATCACCTCGGTGTTCCTCCACGCGTCGATCCTGCACATCCTGTTCAACATGTACTCGCTGTTCATCTTCGGACCGATCCTGGAACGGGCTATCGGCCGAGGCCGGTTCGTTGCGCTGTACCTGATCAGCGGGTTCGGTGGTTCTGTGGCCGTGCTGCTGCTGAATCCGGCTGGAGGGGTGCTCGGGGCATCCGGCGCCATCTTCGGGCTCATGGGGGCGTTCTTCGTGATCCAGCGCCGGTTGGGCGGCAACAACATCCAGATCATCATCGTGATCGGCATCAACCTCGTCGCCGGCTTCGTCATCCCAGGCATCTCGTGGCAGGCGCACGTCGGCGGCTTGCTGGCGGGAGCCGCCGTCGCCTTCGTCTACCTGCAAACCAGGCGCGAGGCGCAGCGATGGACGCAAGTGCTGCTGGTTACCGGGATAGTGATTGCGCTCATCGCAATTACGGCAGTGAGGGCCCTGAGCTTCTAGAAGCTCGACGAGCTTCTAGCTCCCGGGCGCCCGATGAAAGTTATCCACAGGCCATCCACAGTGGGTATAACTACACGGCTGTAGTTATCGCGTCGTGCTCAGCGCCACCGCGTCGTCATGAGGAAACCGACGAAGAGGATGCCGAAGCCGATGAGGATGTTCCAGCTGCCGAGAGACTGCACGGGCAGCTGCTGGTTGCTCACGTAGAAGACGATGATCCAGACGAGCCCGAGAAGCATGAAACCGAACATGACGGGCTTGAACCAGACCGGGTTCGGCGCCTGCTCGCCCGAACGGGTCTCGGCAACAATTTCGGTCTTCTTCGCGGGAGTACGAGCCATGCAGGGATTCTAGCCTGAATGGCCGATGCTCTCGCGGGCGAGCGTGCCATCGACCCGACCGGAGACCGCCGCGCGGAGGCTTAGAATCGTCCCTATGGTTGTCGAGCACGCAGAGCCGACGCGCGGGCGTCCGCGGAAGCGTGAGCGTCAGCGCCGCCGCGTGAGCGTGATCGGCGTGCTCGGCGAGCTCTTCATTACTGCCGGCGTTGTCGTGCTGCTGTTTCTCGGCTGGCAGTTGTGGATCAACGACCTCTTCGCGAGCCATGCCCAGCGCGACGAAGCCGAGGGGCTCAGTCAGACCTGGAGCAAAGGCGAAGGCGTCACAGTTGCCCCGCCAGACCGTGTCGATCCGGGCGAGCCGATTGTCGCCGTGGCTCCCGGCAACGCACAGACCTTCGCGACCCTCATCATTCCGCGCCTGGGCGCCGACTACGCGCGGCCCGTCGCCGAGGGCGTCGGTCTCGAGGATGTGCTCAACACCCACGCCGTCGGGCACTATCCGGGCACGCAAATGCCGGGCGCCGTCGGCAACTCCGCCTACGCCGCCCACCGCACCGGCTGGGGCTCGCCCTTCTTCGACATCGACAAACTCCAGGTCGGCGACAGCATTTACGTCGAGACCCAGGACGGCTGGTATCGCTACGTGTTCCGCAGTCTCGAGTACGTGCTCGCGTCGGGCGTCGGCGTGCTCGATCAGGTGCCGCAGCTAACGGGTGTGCAGCCCACCGATCGCATCATCACCCTCACGAGCTGCAATCCGGTTTACACGGCCGACGAGCGCATCGTCGCCTATGGGGTCTACGACACCTGGTGGCCGCGCGCGGGCGGCGCCCCGCCCGAGATCGCGGGAATCGCGGCGCAAGCCGGAGGAGCGGGCTGATGTACGCCGCACTGTGGAGGATCCTACCCGGGCCCGTGTGGCTGCGGCTCATCATCGCGCTCGTCCTCATCGCTGCAGCCGTCGCCGCGCTCATGCTGTGGGTGTTCCCGTGGGTGCTGCCGTTCGTCTCCACTCAGGATGCAACGGTGCAGCAGTGACTCGCGTACTCGTCGTCGACAACTACGACAGCTTCGTCTACACGCTCAACGGCTACCTGCTGCAGCTGGGCGCCGAGACCGAGGTGATGCGCAACGATGCGTTCGCCGCGGATGATTCCGCGCGCGTCATCCGGGAGTACGACGCCGTGCTGCTCTCGCCGGGCCCGGGCACTCCCGCCGCAGCGGGAGTGAGCATCCCGGTCGTGCTCGCCGCACTCGAGTCGGGTCAGCCCCTGCTCGGCGTGTGCCTCGGACACCAGGCGATCGCCGAGGCGCTCGGCGCGACTGTCACGCATGCCGACGAGCTCATGCACGGCAAGACGTCGCTCATTACTCACGACGACAGCGCGTTCTACGACGGTGTGCCCCAGCCGTTCAATGCGACGCGCTATCACTCGCTCGCGGTCGTCGACTCGACCGTGCCCGACGAGCTCGAGGTGACCTCGCGCACGCAAGGCGGCGTGATCATGGGGCTCCGGCACGTAGACCGCCCGCTTTACGGGGTGCAGTTCCACCCCGAGTCGGTGCTCACCGAGGGCGGCTACCGGATGCTCGGCAACTGGCTGGCAGTGGCGGGTCTGCCCGAGGCTGCCGAGGTGGCCAAGGGGCTCACGCCCCTCGTCAAACTGTCCTGACCGCGCTAGTCGCGTGCCAGCGGATCAGCCCGCACAGTATCGAAGTGTGATCGCGGACTTCTGCGGGTTCTCCCCCACGATGGACTGCGAAGCGACACCGCCGCCGGTGCATCCGAAGTCCGCGTTGAGCTTGACGTTGAGCTGCAGGGCCGTGAGGATCGGGTTCGCCTCGGCGAGCAGCTTGCCCGTGACATCCGGAACCTCGACGAGCCCGTTGGAGACGATGAGGTCGACGGTGGCGCCTTCGCGGATGGGCTGCCCGTTCACATGATCGGCGCCCGACTCGGGCGTGGATCCGATCACGATGCCGGCGGCGAGGCTCGGCGAATAGGACTGGGTCGTCACGCCGTACTTGAGCTTGGCCGCCTCGATCGCGGCGATGGCCGCTGCCTCAGGCATGTTGACGACGTCGGGAACACTCGTGGACGGCGGCCCGCTCGAGACGTAGACCTTGATCTCCTGGCCGGGGGAAACGGCGATGCCCGGTCCGGGGTCGGTGCGGAGGATCGTGCCCGGGGGGATCGTCTCGTTCTCTTCGTCGAGTCGCTTCGGCGAGAGTTTGGCCTCGGTGAGTTGGTCGGATCCATCCGCGAAGGGGAGGCCCGTGACATCCGGCACATCGATCGACGTATTCGAACTCAACTGGGCCGGCGACAGGCTGAAGGCCCAGAAGATCACGGCTACCACGATGACCACCATGCTGGCGATGCCGGCCCAGATCCAGGCGACCGGCGGGCGGTTCTGGGTGCGGCGCGCGCGATCGTCTTCGTCGACCGTCAGTTGGCGGAAGGTCGCCTCTGACCCCGCGACCGCACTGGGGTTGACCCCGAAGAGAGTGGCGTTGAAGTCATTCACCGCGAGCTGCTTGCGGGCGGGCACCTCGCCTGCAGCTGCCGACTCGACGTCCTGGCGGAACTCGCTCGCGCTCTGGTAGCGCTCGAACCGGTCTTTCGCGAGGGCGCGCAGCACGACGGCGTCGAGCGCGGGCGAGACCCTGGGGTTGATCGAGCTCGGCGGCACGGCATCGGAGTTGACGTGCTGGTAGGCCACCGCGACGGGGTTGTCGCCGCGGAACGGCGCACGACCGGTGAGGAGTTCGAAGAGCACGATGCCCGTCGAGTAGAGGTCGGTGCGGGCATCCACCGTCTCGCCCCGCGCCTGCTCAGGGGAGAAGTACGACGCAGTGCCCACGATTGCGCTCGTCTCGGCGATGGTCGCGGAGGAGTCGGAGATCGCACGGGCGATACCGAAGTCCATGACCTTCACCTGGCCGTTGGCGGTGATCATGATGTTGCCGGGCTTGATGTCGCGGTGCACGACACCCGCGCGGTGCGAGTACTCGAGGGCCGTAAGCACTTGCTCGATGATGCGGCAGGCCTCGGCGGGGTCGAGCGGGCCGTCGGCGACGATGTCTTTCAGCAATCGCCCGTCGACGTACTCCATGACGATGAAAGGCACGAGCGTCTCGGTACCGTTGGGCTCGCGCACCGACTCCTCGCCCGCGTCGAAGATGCGCACGATCGTCGGATGCGCCATCTTGGCTGCGTCCTGCGCCTCGCGCCGGAACCGGCTGCGGAATGCGGGGTCGTTGGCGAGCGACGGCTTGAGAAGCTTGATGGCGACGCGGCGACCGAGGCGAGCATCCATGCCCACGTGCACATCGGCCATGCCGCCGCGCCCGATGAGTTCGCCGACCTGGTATCTGCCCGCGAACTGGCGCACGCTCTGAGCAACGCCTTCAATCACAAGCTGTCTCCTGGCTGCGGCTGGACACTGATCCCGTTAGTGTAGCCGTTCGGTCTGTGGAGCTTCCTCAGTTTCCGGTGATGCCGACGGGGTCGGATGCCGGTGATTCGATGTCCGTGCAGAGCGCCGTGTAGCTCACGTTGGTAGTCTCGCCGGCCGTCTCAGAGAGCTTGATCACGAGCGAGCTCTCCTCCGGCCCGCGCGTGGGGTTTGCGTCGACGATCTCGCCGTTCTGCACGAGGAAACTGAAGCCGCTGAGATCGTGGCCTGCTGGGCATCCCGCGTAGGTCGCCCAGCTCACCGTCACCTCGTCGCCGGCGAGCCACGGTCCGTCGGGGGCCGTGATCGCCGAGGGCTTGGTCGGCACGGGCGTTTCGGGAATGGCTTGGTAGAAGCTCACCCGGATCACTTCGTTCACGCGCACGTTGCCCTTGGGGTCGACGCTGTAGGCGAGACCGACTTGCTCCTCGCTCGGCGCGACGATTCCCTCGCGAGCATCCAGTCGCAGGCCGAGGCCGGTGAGGTACGGCTCCACCACGTCCTGGGTACGGCCGATGATCTGCGATTCGTCGAGGAGCACTCGGTCACTCGTCGGAGTCGGAGTAGGGGACGACGGCGCAGCGGTTGTCGGCGTGCTGCTCGTCGGCGCGCCGGCCGGGTCGTCTGGGTTGGCGAGCAAAGCGATGATCGTACCGATGAGCACTACCGCCAACAACGAGATGAGGGCGATGAGCGGCCAGGTCCACGGGTTGCGCTTACGGGTGTCTGTCGGGATCGGTGGAGTGCTGACGGCGCCGTTGGCGGGGAGCAACCGGGTGGACTGGGTGTTCTGCCCGTAGTTCGGCCCGACCGTGGCGGCAAGTGAGCCCTCACCCAGGATGCCCGGCACCGCGGCGGCGGCGGCGGCAACGTCCCCGCGCCGGAGGGCTTGCGCCGCGCGCGCGAGGTGGGCGGCGGAAGCGGGACGGTCGGCCGGGTTCTTGGCGATGCACGCGTAGACGAGATTGCGCACCGGTTCGGCGACCGAGACCGGCAGCTCGGGAGGGGTCTCGTTGATCTGGGCCATCGCAATGGCGACTTGCGACTCGCCCGTGAAGGGCCGCCGGCCGGCGAGTGCCTCGTACGCGACGATACCGAGCGAGTAGATGTCGGTGGTCGGGGACGCCGGATGCCCGCTCGCCTGCTCGGGCGAGAGGTACTGCACCGTGCCCATCACCTGTCCGGTTGCCGTGAGCGGAACCTGGTCGGCGATGCGCGCGATGCCGAAGTCGGTGATCTTGACCCGGCCATCCGGGGTGATGAGGAGGTTTCCCGGCTTGATGTCGCGGTGCACGAGCCCGGCAGCATGAGCGGCTTGCAGCGCGGATGCGGTCTGGGCGACGATGTCGAGCACGCGATCGGTGGACAGCACGCGCTCGCGTTCGAGGATCGCGCTGAGTGCTTCACCCGGGACGAGTTCCATGACGAGGTAGGCGCTTCCCTCTTCCTCGCCGTAGTCGAAGACGTTCGCGATGCCTTCGTGGTTGACGAGGGCGGCGTGGCGGGCCTCCGCGCGGAAGCGCTCGAGGAACCCCGGGTCGCCGAGGTATTCGTCTTTGAGGATCTTGATCGCAACCGTACGGCCGATCACGAGGTCGGTGGCCTGCCAGACCTCCCCCATGCCGCCGATGGCGACCCGACTGGAGAGTTGGTATCTGCCCCCAAAGGTGAGCCCGCTGGTGGGTCTCATCTGTTTAGCACCGCCTCTAGTACTTTCCTGCCGATGGGAGCCGAGATCCCGCTGGACGTCCCGTCCTGGCCGAGCCCGCCGCCGTTCTGCACGACGACTGCAACGACGACCTCAGGGTCTTCGGCGGGGGCGAAACCGGTGAACCAGAGCGTGTAGGGCTCACCATCACCGTTCTGGGCTGTGCCGGTCTTACCCGCTACCGTGACCCCGTCTATTGTGGCATTACTCGCAGCTCCATTGGCGACCGAGGCGACCATCATCTGGGTCAGCGCCGCGGCGGTCGGCTGGCTGATCGCCTGGCTGAACTGCTCCGGCTGGAACGACTTGATCGGCGTCAGATCCGGTGCGACGATGCTCTCGACGAGGTTGGGCCGCATGATCGTGCCACTGTTCGCGATAGCCATCGACACCATGGCCATCTGAAGCGGGGATGCGCGCACACTCGCCTGCCCGAACGCCGAGAGCATCGTCTGCGGCTCGTCGAGTGCCCTCGGGTAGACGCTGGGCTCGGACGCGAGCGGAACCGAGACGCTCTCGTTGAAGCCGAACTTGTTGGCCTGATCGCGGATCGCCTTGGCGCCGAGCGCTTGCCCGAGCTGGGCGAACGGGATGTTGCACGAGAGGCGGATCGCCGTGGCGATCGTCGCCGTATCGCCCGGGCCGCAGGTTGCGAGGTCGGCATTGCTGATCTCGAAGTCGGTCTGCGGCAGCGTGAGCCGTGACGGGTTCGGGAATGCGCTGTCGGGGGTGTACGCCCCGCTCTCGAGCGCGGCGGCAGCAACCACGAGCTTGAACGTGGAGCCGGGCGGATCGAGGTCGCCGTTCATCGTGCGGTTGATGAGAGGGTCTGTCGGGTCGTCGAGGAGCGTGTTGTAGGTGTCGATCACCTGTTGCGTGTCGTGCACGGCGAGCGCGTTGGGGTCGTAGCTCGGCGTCGACACCATCGCGATGATCTCGCCCGTCTTGGGCCGAATGGCGATGACGGCGCCCTCATAGCCGGCCAGCGCATCCCACGCGGCTTGCTGCACGACCGGGTCGATGGTGAGCTCGACCGATGCGCCCTTCGGGTTCTGTCCCGTGATGATGGCGTTGACCTGGTCGAAGAACTGGTTGTTCGACGTGCCACTGAGCACGCTGTTGAGCTCGGACTCGAGGCCCGTATTGCCCTGGTTGAGCGTGAGGTACCCGGTCACGGGAGCGTAGAGCACGCCGTTCGTGTACACCCGCTGGAATTTGAACTCGTCGTCGACGGGCGTCGAGTACGCGATCGGCTGGCCGTCGACGAGAATCGGTCCGCGCTCCGCGGAGTAGCTCGCGTAGAGAGTACGAGCGTTGCGGCCGTCTGCCTTGAGGCCGTCGGCGGCGACGACCTGGATGACCGAGCTCGACACGAACAGGGTGATGAACATGAGCAGCACGACCGTGCTGATCCGCTTGAGCTCCTTGTTCACTGCTGACCCACCACCAGACGATTCTCGGACGGCGCCTCGATCACGAGCAGCGGCTGGTGCCGCACTGTGTCGGAGAGTCGAAGCAGCAGCGCCGCGATGATCCAGTTGGCGACGAGCGATGAGCCGCCCGCCGCGAGGAAGGGTGTCGTAAGCCCGGTGAGCGGGATCACCCGCGTGACACCGCCGATGACAACGAAGATCTGCAGCGCGATGACGAACGAGAGCCCGACGCCAAGCAGACGGCCGAAGTCATCCTGGCCCGCGAAGCCGATGCGAAACCCGCGCGACACGAAGAGCAGGTAGAGGGCGAGGATCGCGAAGATTCCGACGAGGCCGAGCTCTTCGCCGAGCGCGGAGATGATGTAGTCGCTCTCGGAGAGCGGGGTGATCTCGGGGCTGCCCCGACCGAGGCCCGTGCCGATGATGCCGCCGTCGGCGAGACCGAAGAGACCCTGCACGAGCTGGTAGCTTCCCCCGTCGGCGTCGTAGATGTCGGGGTTGAAGGCATCGAGCCAGGCATCCACGCGCCCGCCGACATAGCTCAGCAGCCGGCTCGCCACGAAGGCGCCGACGAAGAACATCGACAGGCCGAGAAGGATCCAGCTCGACCGGCCCGTCGCCACGTAGATCATCACGAGAAACAGGCCGAAATAGAGCAGGGCGGTGCCGAGATCCCGCTGGAAGACGAGAACGAGCATCGAGGCGGCGAAGACGACGAGAATCGGTCCCAGGTCGCGGGCGCGCGGGAAGGTCATCCCGAGCACCTTTCGACCCACCATGGAGAGGGAATCGCGCGCGCTCACGAGGTAACCGGCGAAGAAGATCGCCAGCGCTACCTTCGCGAGTTCGCCCGGCTGGAACGCGAACGGTCCGAATCGCACCCACAGCCGGGCGCCGTTGACCGTCTCGCCGATGATGGGCAGCATCGGCAGGAGCAGAAGCACGATACCGATCAGCATGGCGATGTAGCGGTAACGCTGCAGCACGCGGTGGTTGCGCACGACGAGGAGCACGCCGATCGCCAGCAGAATCGCGATGCCGGTCCACACGATCTGGCGAATCCCCCCGCTCTCCCATCCGTATGCCTCGTCTGCGAGGTCGATGCGGTAGATCATCGCGATTCCGAGCCCGTTGAGCACGGTGACGATGGGCAGGATGAGCGGGTCGGCATCGGGGGCGACGATGCGCATCGTGAAGTGCATGGCAAGCACGAGCACGCCGAGCATCGCGGACAAGCTGATGACCGTGAAGCCCACGTGCCCCATCACGCCGAGCTGCACGAGCGCGATCGCGCCGATGTTGATGCCGATCGCGAGCAGCACGAGAACGAACTCGAGGTTGCGCAGGCGAGCGGGCACCTTGAGCTTGAGTCGAATAGTCGACGTGAAGGTTGCGCGGGACCCCGCATCGACGGGGGCGTTGGCGGCGCTAGGGTTGGCGGTCATCTGACAACTGGTCCACGATGCGTTGGGCGTCCGCGAGGCTGTCGGCGTTGATCGTCGCGGTCACGGTGTCTCGCTGGTAGAGAGGAAGGTCGTCGAGGTCGATCGTCGTCTGCTTGTAGACGTGCGAGAGCGAGATCGGCCCGATGTCCTGCTGCACTCCCTGGAAGATCGCGACGCGACCGTCGCTCACCCCGACGAAGTACTGCCGCTGCGTGTACTGGTAACCGAGGATTACCGCAGCCGTGATGGCAGCGACCGCGATGGCGATGAACACGAGCCACCAGATGCGGCGGCGCAGCGCTCGCCGCCGATCCTCGGCGATGAGGGCATTGAGGTACTCGTCGGACTCGGGCTCGAAGTGGCTGTCGTCGGTCTGCGTCGCTTTGAGCGGATGCAGCAGCAGGCTCGGCAGTCTCAGCGGGCGCCGCACGCTGTCGGCTTCGAACACGAGAGGGGACGCGGCCGACCCGACGGTGAGGGGCGGCGTCGTGGACGAGTCGTCGGAGTCGTCGATGTCGACGAGCACCACGGTGACATTGTCGGGAGCACCCTGGTCGAGGCTCTCCTTGACGAGCCGATCGGCCGCGGCCTGCGCGGCCGGCACAGTGCTGAGAGTGTTCAGGAGTTTGTCTTCGCTGACGTAGCTGCTCAGTCCATCGGAGCACAGCAGCCACCGGTCACCGGGTTTGGTCTCGAGCACGGTCGTGTCGATTTCGGGCGAGGCATCCACGTCGCCCAGTACGCGCATCAGTACGGAGCGGCGCGGATGCACGGCCGCCTCCTCTGGCGTGATGCGGCCACTGTCGACGAGCCGCTGCACGAACGTGTGGTCGCTCGTGATCTGCTTGAGCTCGCCGTCGCGGTACAGGTAGACACGCGAGTCGCCGATGTGGGCGAGCGCGACGTGATCGCCCACCCGCAGGATGGCGCTGACCGTCGTGCCCATGCCCGTCAGCTCACCGTGCTCGAACACGGTCTCGGCGAGCAGTGAGTTGGCGGCGAGCAGTGCCGCTTGCAGCGCGAATTCGGCGTCGTTCGCCGAGGTGTAGAGCCGATCGGTCTCGGTAATGCGCTTGACCGCGATGGCCGAGGCGACATCGCCCCCCGCGTGACCGCCCATGCCGTCAGCGACGACGAAGAGGTACTGGCCGGCATAGCCGCTGTCCTGGTTGTTTGAGCGAATCTTCCCGACATGGGAGACAGCGGCGCTCTTGCCCGTCGTTGCCATCCAGTTACCGCCGGAGTTCGAAGCTCGTCGTACCGATCTTCACCGGGGTGTTGAGCGGCACGTGCGTGGGAACGATGACGCGAACGCCGTCGAGGAACGTGCCGTTGGTCGAATCGAGGTCTTGAACGACCCAGCCGTCCGGCCACTTGAGCAACCGCGCGTGATGCGTCGACGTGTAGTCGTCTCGGATCACAAGATCGGATTCGTTGGAGCGGCCGATCGTCAGTTGCTCATCGGGCAGATCGATCTCGAGTCCTTCTTTGGCGCCCGAAGTGATGACGAGGCGCCGTGCCCCGAGCGAACCAGCGGGCTCGGGCCGGGGCGCCGCAGCACGAGCTGCCGGTGCCGGGCGAGCGGCTGCCTGGGCAGGGGCGCTCGGCGCGCTCGCGGCCGGTGCGGGCATCCGGCGCACCTTCTGGCCGAAGAGATCGGACCGCAGCGCGTAGACGATGGCGAACACGAAGCCCCAGAGCACTACGAGGAACGCGAGCCGCAGCACGAGAAGCGTGAGTTCACTCACCTGTCGTTCCTCCGCGGGTCGTCGCGGTCAGTGCGCAGGTCGGCGAACTGGTCGACATCGGCGGACTGCGCGAGCACCCTGAAGACGATGCGGGTGCGACCGATGTCGATGACGGAGTCGGGGGGAAGTGGGGCCTTGGTGACCGAGTTGCCGTTGAGCAGCGACCCGTTGGTCGAGCCGAGATCGTTTACCTGTGCTCGCGTGCCGTCCCACAGGATCTCGACATGCTTGCGCGAGATGCCCGTGTCGTCGACGGTGATGTCGGCGTCGCTGCCGCGCCCGATCACCGTGTGCGACTGCGTGATCGGATAGCGCTTGCCCCCGACGTCGAGCACCGGCGTCCAGGCGACGGCGCCCTTGACGTTCACCGAATCGATGTCGATCATGCCCTGGCTGAGCGCCGGATCCTCGGCGAGAGCAACGGAGATGCCGCCCGCGAAGGAGTAGTGCTGCGCGGTGGCGTGCTGCTGCACGAGTTGCACGAGCTCGTCGATGAGGGTCTGGCCGAGGCCGGCCATGCGCTCGTAATCCGTGCGGCTCAATCGCACCGTGAACTTGTTGGGCACGAGGATGCGGTCGCGCGCGACGACGGCGGCCTTCGTGTCGAGTTCCCTGCGCAGGGCACTCGTGATCTCGATGGGCTGCAGACCGCTCTTGAAGGTCTTGGCGAAGGCGCCGTTGACGGCTCGCTCAAGACCTTTCTCGAAGTTGTCCAGAAGACCCAAGACGCTCCCTGTGGTTGGCCGTACCGACTATCCGATGTTAGCTGCTGGGGTTGCAACGGGGCTGCTAACCGTCGCAAATACACCGGGGGGATGACGGGCCGCTATCATCCGCCGGCCCGTACGGGACTTGAGCGCGAGAGCGCGATCACGGCGACAACGCCCAGAAGGGCGAGTACGCCCAGACACAGGAAGCCCAGCGAGAAGGAGCCGGTGACGTCCTTGAGCACGCCCAGCGTGAGGGCCGACGTGAAACCGCCGATGTTGGCGCACAGGTTGCCGAATCCGGAACTGAGGCCGGCGACACCGGGACCGAACAATTGCCCGGGAACCGCGAACAACGGGCCGAAGTACAGCTGGATGAATACCGAGATGAGGCCGATGACCACGAGCAGCGGTACGAGGTCGATGATCTCTCCGATGAGCGCGAACAGGACGACCATCGCGCCGAGCGAAACGCCGATCACGAGCAGTGGGCGGTGAAGGCGGTCGGAGAGCATGCCTCCGCCGATATTCGATGGCGCCGTGATCGCCGCGGACGCCGCGACGATGAGCCCCGCGGTCGCGATCGGCAGGCCGCGGTCGACCACGAGGAACGCCGGGAGCCACAGCCCGAATCCCATGACCACCGACAGCCTGCAGAACTGGATCAGCCCGAGCAGCCACCACGCCCGCGTTCGCCACACCCACCGAACGGAGCCCGCGTCGGTGTGCTCCCGCGGCGGACCGTCGTCCGCGAGCAGGATGAAGGCGAGAGTGACGACAAGGCCGATCGTCGATGAGACGACGATGATGCCCTGCCAGCCGATCGCATCCACGAAGAGCGGGCCGAGCAGGTTGACGACGATGTTGGACGAGAACCCGCCGGCGACGAAGAGGCCCATCGCGGTCGCTCGCCGGGCCGCGGAGAAGTGGCGGGAGATGAGGATGATGCCGGGCACGAAGATGAGTGCGCGGAAAATCCCGGCGATTGCCTGCGTCACGAGCATGATCGCGAAGGAGTCGCTCACGGCGAAGAGGATCGCGAAGACGTTGGCCCCGACGACACCAACGGCGAACACTCGCTTGGGGCTCACCCGGTCGGCGAGCACGCCCGACGGAACCTGCATAAGGGCGTAGGTTCCCGTCGAAACCGCCGCGAGCAGCCCTGCCTGGGCGAAGGTGATGCCGAGGTCGGCACGAATAAGGGGAAGGAACAGGGCGATCGCGCCGACCGCTATGGCCTGGGTGCTCTGTGCCACGACGATGAGCGTGCTGTTGAGCGCGACGCCGCGAGTGCTGGTGGCCATGGCTCTTCCGATGCTAGTGGTGCAGCCCGCTGTGATAATCTCGCTCCGTCGGACTCCCGGGTTCGGCTGGTGAGCGCGAGTGGCGAAATTGGCAGACGCGCACGGTTCAGGTCCGTGTGCCCGTGAGGGCATGGGGGTTCAAGTCCCCCCTCGCGCACCGAGCAGGAATGGCGCCCCCACGTGGGGGCGCCTTCTTCAGTTAAACTCCGCCTTCTTTGGTTAACCGCGCCGGTATGGTGCCGAACCGTCGCAAAAGCAGGCATCGGCGCAATGGTCGCTGCATTTGCGACGGTTCGACCTGTGGATGCGGTAGCGGGCCCCTCATAGGATCGACGCATGATCGAGTTACCGCCGGCGCACAGCATCCGCCACCCCACCGAGTCGGACCACTGGGCGATCGTCGACGCGATCGGCCGCTGGTGGGACACCCCCAACGCCGGGACGGTAGGCAGGCTGCTGCCGCGGTTGTTCGTGCAGCATTTCTCGGGCACGAGCTGGATCGTCGAATCCGAGTCGGGTGAGATCGGCGCTTTTCTCATCGGGTTCCGGTCGCAGGACGACCCGGAGGTCGCGTACATCCATTTCGTCGGCGTCGACCCCGAGTTGCGCGGCGCCGGGCTGGGGCGCGGCCTCTACGAGTTGTTCTTCGAGGAGATGAAGGCGGCCGGATGCACGGAGGTGCACGCCATCACGGGACCGTCAAACCGGCGCTCGCAGGAGTTCCACGCGGCGATGGGGTTCACGGCCCACGGCGACCGCGACATCAACGGCGTGCTGGCCTATCCCGACTACGACGGGCCGGGCGAGTGGCGAGTGGTGTTCGAGCGTTCCCTCTAGAGAGGGCTTGTCCGTCGCACCGCCCGCGGACATACTGGGCCGCATGAAGACTCTTCGCGCCTGGGCTGCAGTCGTCGCTGTTTCCGCTGTTCTGGCGCTGTCCGCCTGCGGGGTGACGCCCGCCGTCGAACCCATCACGGTCAGCGCGAACGACCTGCAGGGCGAGACCGTCGAGGTTCCTCTTAACGCGGTGCTCAATATCAATACGGGCGACCTTCCGGCCGACAGCTACACGGCGGAGATCGCCGACGGGTCGATCGCCGAGTTCTTGCAGGGCCGCGAAGGCGGTGACGCCATCTACAACCCGGGTTTCAAGCCGCTCAAGGTGGGCGAGACCGACGTGACGATGACGAACGAGCAGGGCGGCATCGAGCCCCTCCAGTTCACCATCAAGGTGGTGCCGGTGCCTGCGGGCAGCAACCTCGGCGGGTCGGGGCGCTAGTTACCCCTCGGCCCTTGAAGGTCGCCGTGCTACGTTCAGCAAATGACCCGTATTGCGGCGGTCGCACCAGTGCTTCCCGCGTTCGCATACACCCAGGCTGAGATCACGAGCGAGCTGGCGCCGCTCATCTCGTCGGTACCCGCGCGCAGGGCGGTTCTGGAGCGGATGCACGCCGCGAGCGGCATCGGAACCCGCCACACGGCCCTCCCGATCGAGCGCTACCGGGACCTCGGCACGTTCCGGCAATCCAACGACACGTTCATCCAAGTGGCCACCGATCTCGCGGAGCGCGCCCTGCGCACAGCGCTCGCCGACCTGGGCCTGGAACCGCCCGATGTCGACTTCGTCATGTTCACCTCGGTTACCGGAATTTCGGCGCCGTCCGTGGACGCGCTGCTCGTTGCCCGCCTCGGGCTGCGCCCCGACGTGAAACGCCTGCCCTCGTTCGGCCTGGGTTGCGTCGGTGGGGCGGCAGGCATTGCGCGCGTCAACGACTATCTGGTCGGGCATCCGGATGAGGTTGGCGTGCTCATCAGCGTCGAGCTGTGTTCGCTCACCCTCCAGCGCGATGACGAGACGATCGCGAACTTCGTCGCGACCGGGCTGTTCGGCGACGGCGCCGCGGCCGTGGTGCTCGTGGGCGACGATCGGGCGGAGCCGGGCATCCGCATCATCGACACCCGCAGTTCGTTCTACCCCGACACCACTGATGTGATCGGCTGGCACATCGGCGGCTCGGGGTTCGAGATCGTGCTCACCGCGGGAGTCGCAGAGGTGATCGAGCGGCACTTTCCCGCGGAGGTGGCGGCGTTCCTCGCGGACCACGAGCTGGCGGTGACGGATGTCGCGAGCTGGGTGGCGCATCCTGGCGGGCCGCGCGTGCTCGAGGCTTTCGCGCACTCCCTGAATCTGCCCGAGTCCGCGTTCGCCCTGTCGTGGGCGTCGCTGGACCGTGTCGGCAACCTCTCCTCGGCAGCGGTGCTTCATGTGCTGCGCGACTTCATGGATGCCGAGCCAGAGGCCGGGTCATCCGGGCTGCTGTTCGCGCTCGGCCCCGGCGTGAGCGCGGAGTTCGTGCTGCTGGAGTGGCCGTGACGCTCAGCGTTGTGCTCTACATCTGCCTGATCCTTGCGACGGGTGCCGAGCGCCTGTGGGAGCTCACCGTGTCGAAGCGGAATGCCGCGGCGGCATTCGCGCGCGGCGGTGTCGAGTACGGGCAGCGGCACTTTCCGTGGATGGTCACACTGCACACCGGCTTGCTTCTCGCGTGCATCGCCGAGGTGGTGTTGCTCGAGCGGCCGTTCATCCCGGCGCTCGGCTGGCCGATGCTCGTGATCGCGCTCCTGTGCCAGGTCGGTCGGTACTGGATCATCGCGTCTCTCGGCGAGCAGTGGAACACGCGCGTGATCGTCGTGCCGGGAGCGAAGCGCGTCACCGGTCGCGGGCCGTACCGGTTCACCTGGCTGCCGCATCCCAACTACGTCATCGTCGCCGTCGAAGGCATCGCGCTGCCGCTCGTGCATGCCGCGTGGATCACGGCGATCGCCTTCACGGTGCTGAACGCCGTGCTACTGGTCGGATTCCGCATTCCCACGGAGGACCGAGCACTGCGCCAGCTGGCATGAACGACGTCGCCTTCTCATGACCGATGTCGACATCGTCGTCGCGGGCGGCGGACCGGTTGGGCTCGCTGCCGCGATAGAGGCTCGCCTCGCCGGACTCACGGTCGCCGTGATCGAGCCGCGCACGGGCGTCATTGACAAAGCGTGCGGCGAAGGACTCATGCCCGGCGCCCTGCCCCTGCTTGCCCGGCTCGGTGTCGACCCCGAGGGAATGCCCTTGCGCGGCGTCAGTTACAGCACCCCATCGCGGCGGGCAGATCACCTGTTCCGCACGGGCGTCGGGCGAGGAGTGCGGCGCACGACGCTGCACGCGGCGCTCGCGGACCGCGCGGCGGAGCTCGGCATCGAGCGCGTGGCTGGCCGCGTCGAGACCCTGGAGCACGACGCGAGCGGGGTCACGGTCAACGACCTGCGCGCCGGGTGGCTGTTCGGAGCCGACGGGCTGCACTCGACGGTGCGGGGACTCGCGGGCCTCGAGCGCGGGTCGCCGAAGCGTCGGCGCAGGTTCGGAATCACGCGACACTTCGAGCTCGAGCCGTGGACCGACCTCATCGAGATCCACTGGGCGGATCGCGCGGAGGTGTACGTGACGCCTCTCGCGCCGCGCCTCGTCGGCGTCTCGATGCTGAGCGCCCCGCGCGTCGACTTCGACCAGACGATTTCGGGCATCCCGGAGCTCGCGTCCCGGCTGGCGGGGCTCTCCTCCTCGACGGGACTCAAGGGGGCCGGCCCGTTCCGGCAGCGAGCCGCACGACCGTCGACCGGTCGCGTGCTGCTCGTGGGGGACGCCTCCGGCTATGTCGACGCCATCACGGGAGAGGGGCTGCGGCTCGGGTTCGACCAGGCGCGGCTCGCGGTCTCGCGAGTCGTGGACGGCACGGACTACGACCGGGCCTGGACGCGAACGACGCGGGACTTCCGAGTGCTCACCTCACGGCTGGTGCGCGCCGCTACCTCGCCGCTGCGCCCCGGGATCGTGCCGCTCGCCGCCGCCCTGCCCGGGTTCTACGGCTCGGTCGTGGAGCGGCTCGCGCGGTAGGGCGCGGCCGCGGCATCCGCCCCGCTGTCACGGCGCTGGCGTTTGTCGACCACGCGGGTGTTCACAAGGGTGCGCCGACGACAAACCTGCGCGCCGTCGACAAACCTCCGCGCGCGGGGGCGAGGGGTGCGGGGGCGAGCGGCGCCGCGCGCCGGGGCGCAGGCTCAGGCGGCCGCGGGCACCTGTGCGGGCTTGCGACTTCGGATCAGGAACCCGAATGCCGCCGCGACGAAGAACATAAGCACGCCGTACACCGCTCCTGGCAGGGACATCTCGAAGTTGTCGAGCACCGACTGCGCGATCACGATCGCGAGCGTGGCGTTATGGATGCCGATCTCGAACGAGCTCGCGATCGACTGCGGCTTCGAGACCCGGGACAGCCGTGGAATGAAGAACCCGATCGTGAGACTGAGAACGCAGAACAGCACGGTGATGCCGGCGAGGGCGGCGATGTTCTCCATGAGCGGCGTGAGGTTGGCGACCACGGCACCCGCGATCACGATCACGAGGATGATGATCGACGCGATGCGCACCGGCTTGTCCATTGCCTTCGCGAAGGCGGGCTTCCACCAGCGCACGAGCATGCCGATCGCGACGGGGATAAGCACGATCGCGAAGACTTTGAGCGCTTCCACGAAGTCGATTCCGAGCTGGCCGCCGCCGGGCTCGAAGTACCCGATCGCGAAGTTGACGATGAACGGCAGCGTGACGACGGAGATCACCGAGTTGATGGCGGTGAGAGAGATATTGAGCGCGATGTCGCCGCCGAACAGGTGGCTGTATAGGTTGGCGGTCGTGCCGCCTGGGGATGCGGCGAGCAGCATCATGCCGACCGCGAGCACGGGCGGCAGCTGGAACAGCAGCACGAGCCCGAAGCAGAGCGCGGGCAGCAGGATGAGCTGGCAGGCGAGGGCGATGATCACCGCTTTCGGGTGCTTCGCGATCCTCGCGAAGTCGCGGAGCGTGAGACTGAGTCCGAGCCCCAGCATGATGATGCCTAGGGCGACGGGCAGCCCGATGGTGGTCAACGCTGATCCCATGGCGCCAATACTGTCGGTAGTTCGCCCCTAGGCGCTAGTGCGCGCCGCCGCGAGCAGTCGAGTGAGGTCGTCGCGCAGCGACTCGAGGTCGGCCAGCGGTACGCCGAGCTTGTCGATGATGTACGGCGGCACCTTCTGCGCCTGTGCCCGCAACGCGCGACCCGCCGGGGTCAGCTCGACATCGAGTGAGCGCTCGTCCTCCACGCGGCGGCCGCGCGTGACATAGCCGGTCGTCTCGAGTCGCTTGAGCAGCGGCGAGAGCGTCGCGGGCTCGAGGGCGAGCGTGCGACCGATGTCTGTGACCGTGCGCGGGCTCCTCTGCCACAGGGCGAGCATGACGAGGTACTGCGGATGGGTCAGTCCCATCGGCTCGAGCACCGGCCGGTAGAGCCCGATAACACTGCGGGAAGCCGCGGCGAGCGCGAAGCACACCTGGCTCTCTAACGCGAGAAGGTCATCCGGCATAGCTCGATCGTAACGTATACTAATGATTAGTCCACTAAAGATAAGGATACTAATGAAGTCGCGACGCCCATGGTGGGATCGCTTGAACCGATCGCTGTTCCCCTATATCGGTCCGCCCCCACTCGGCCCGTACAACGAGGCGCCGCTGCCGCCCACGGCGGACAAGCCCTGCCCCCTGTGCGGCCAGCCGATGGGCGACCACACGTTCGAACGCAGCCAGGATCACACGGCGACCCGGATGCACTGCCCGAGTGGGCGCACGGTGCGCGTACCGGGCGTCGTGCCGGAGCAGTAAGAGCGCAGCCAGACCCTCAGCGACCGGAGGCTTCGAGGGGCCCGGAGGCTTCGAGGGGCTCGGTGACCGAGTCCCGGCGACTGAGCAGTAGCGACCCGAGCTGGGTCGCGTCTTCCACGACAGCGAGCGCGCCGACCTCTTCGGCTCGCGAGCCGTAGCCCCAGCGAACGAAGATCGTGGGCACGTCATGTTCGGCCGCGCCATGCACGTCGTGCTCGCGGTCCCCCACCATAACGGGATGCAAAGTGTCGGCGCCTATCGCCTGCAGGCGGCGCAGGGCTTCCTCCACGACATCCTTCTTTGCGCTGCGCACTTCATCGTCTGAGGCGCCCGTGATCACGTCGAAGTACTTGGCGAGGTCATAGTGCTCGAGGATGAGCGAGGCCGGCGCTTCAGGCTTCGACGTTGCGAGAGATAGAGGAATGCCCGCCTCGTGGATGTCGCGAAGCACCCCGGAGATACCCGGGTACACGGTCGCGTCGAACACGCCGGTCGTGAGGTATCGCTCCCGGTAGATGGACAGGGCGCGGTCCGACAGCTCGCGCGAGAAGCCCGCGAGGTCGCGAAATGAGTCGAGGATGGGCGGCCCCACGTACGCGACGAGCTCGGCGGGTGTGGGGATCGGCAACCCGAGTTGCTCGAACGTGTAAGCCAGCGTGGCCGTGATGCCGGGAGCCGAGTCGACGATCGTTCCATCCAGGTCGAACAGGATGGCGCTGAACTCGTATTTCACCGGTTCAGCCTAGCCGCGCTTTGTGGTGGCCCCCCGGTCCTCGTCTCTGCTATCTTTTGGGCACCGTCCGATATATCAAAGGTTCCTCATGTCTTCTCGTTCTCCCCGATTGATCGCGGGCGCCAGCATCGCCGCTGTAGTCGCGATCTCCGTACTCACCCTCCCGCTCGCAGCAAGCGCCGCAGGCGTCGGCGACCAGTCCTCGGCGGTTCTGTACGAAGCATCGAGTCCCATCGGCACGGTGCTCACCGACCTGACCGACGACGACGACGAATCTACGACGGTTGCCCTCCCCTTCTCCATCAACTTCTTCGGGTCGAAGTACGACGCTCTCTGCGTGTCGACCAACGGCACGGTCGTGCCGGTTCCGACCGCCCTCGACGGCTGCGGCGACGACTACGACGTCGACCTCGCCAACTTTGCCGTCGACAACGACGAGTCGGTCATCGGCGCACTTCTCGCCGACATCGACCCGAGCGAAGAGATGTGGCCCAGCTCCATCCCGATTGCGTCGGTGTCCGTCGCGTCGGAGATCATCACGATCACGACGTCCGCGCCTCACGGGTATCTGGTGGGCGACGAAGCGTCGTTCTTCCTCGTCGAGGAACACCCCGACCTGTACCACGGATGGACCGACCCTGTCGCCACCGTCGTCAGCCCCACCCAGTTCACGATCGATGACACGGGCTCCGGTATCGCCGACTTCGCGGACACCGCCCTCGCTGGCGCGGTCGGACGGCTCTACGACGACACGATCGACGACTCCGACGCCGACGGCCTCGCCGATGACGGGTTCGGCGCGGTCAAGCAGGTCTACGCGGGGGCCACAACGTTCGAGGGCAAGCCGGCCTTCGCTGTGACCTGGTACCGCATCCCCACGAACGACGCCCTGAATTCGCCGGTGCTGTCCAACACGTTCCAGATCGTTTTCGTGCAGGAGCCGACGACCGATGGGGTGACGCTCGGCTACGACTTCACCACGCAGTTCAACTTCGGCACGCTCACCGATTCGAACGACGGATACGATCCGGCCAATCCCGCCAGCAGTTGTGACTCCGACACTCCCGAGGACTGCCGCTGGTCCGTGGGCTGGGCCCGGTGGGACTCGGGCACCGACACCGCTGAGGAGTTCGAACTCTTCGCCAACGCCCCGGTGAGCGACATCGTAGACGGTGGTTCCACGCCGCTCGTGCTGAACTCCCTCAACAGCGCGGTGGGTGGCCGCTACATCATGAGCATGACGGCTGGCGTCACCGGAGGCTACGCGATTCCCGCGCTCGCCACCGTTGTGCCGGCCGGACTCCCCGTGACCGGCTCTGACCCCGCACCGCTCATGGCAGCAGGGTTCCTCCTGGCAACGGTCGGTGCGCTCCTGCTGGTGCTGCGCCGCCGCCGCACGGCGTAGCACTCGGTCCCTCGACGGACTCGCCGGCCTAGAACAGGCGGCTGTGCGAGTCGTCGAGGCCGCGCATCGCGTCGTAGTCGAGCACGAGACAGCGGATGCCGCGGTCCTGTGCGAGCGTGCGGGCCTGTAGTTTGATCTCCTGTGCTGCGAAGATTCCCGTGACGGGGGCGAGCAGCGGGTCGCGGTTCATGAGCTCGAGGTAGCGGGTCAGCTGTTCGACGCCGTCGATATCCCCGCGCCGCTTGATCTCGACGGCGACACTCGCGCCCCGGGCATCCGTCGCGAGAATGTCGACGGGACCGATCGCCGTCATGTACTCGCGTCGCACCAGCCGATGCCCGTCGCCCAACAGCTCGATCTGCTCGGCCAGCAGCCTCTGCAGGTGCGCCTCTACGCCGTCTTTCTGGAGGCCCGGGTCGACGCCGAGGTCGTGGGAGGTGTCGTGCACGATCTTGTGGATGGAGATCACGAGCAGGTCCGCCGTCTTGGCTTGCGCGACCTTCCAGATCGCGGTGACACCGGCTTCGGCCTGCTCCGGGTCGGGCTCGATCACCGCGAGAGTGCAGGGCGGGCTCATCCAATTCAACGGTTTGTAGGAGAGGGAGTCGGCGTGCACGAGCACGCTGCCGTCGGCCTTCACGACGAGCAGTCGCGTTGCGAGCGGGAGGTGCGCGCTGAGCCGTCCGGCGTAGTCGACGGAGCAGCGGGCAATGACGAGTCGCACGGCGTCGAGTCTAAGCGCGGCGGTAGCCCGAGCAGCTCGACCGCGCTGCGGTTCGTGGACCACGCGGCCGTTGCTACCTGCGCGTCGTCGACAAAGAGGCGCCCGCCTCGCGCCGCTCAGCGCTGCATGTCTGCGGGGTCGGCGAGGGGGTCGATGGATGCCGCGGCTCGCCCCTTCGGCTCGCGCGCGGCACCGGCGACCACTGAGCCGACCCCGCAGAGCACGAGCACGAGCAGCAGCGCGTTGAGCAGCCCCACGTGCTCGCCGAGCAGTCCGATCACGGGCGGCCCGACGAGGAACGCGAAGTAGCCGATCGTCGCGACCGCGCTCACGCGCGCGGCGGCCGTGCGCGGGTCGTCCGCCGCGGCGGACATGCCGATCGGGAACCCGAGAGCGGATCCGAGGCCCCACGCGATCGCGCCGAGCGTTGCGACGATGGCGTTGGGAACGAAGATCATCACGAGCAGGCCCGCGGCGGCGAGCAGGAACGATCCTCGGAGTACGGGCACGCGCCCGAAGCGATCGAGCAGCAGCACACCGCCGAGGCGGCCCGCGGTCATCGCGGTGACGAAGATGCCGAAGACGAGCGCGCCGGTGGCGTTGTCGACGCCGTGGCCGTCGACCATGGCCAGGCCGATCCAGTCGTTGGCGGAGCCCTCCGCGAAAGCGGCTCCGAGCACGAGCACTCCGATGAGGAGCGTGCGCGGGTCTTTCCAGATCGAGAGCCGACCGCGCCACGTCTTGGAGTGGTCATCGTCGGGAACGGGTTCTGCACCCTCCTCGATCACGTGCTCGGACTGCAGTCGAGGCACCGTCACGACCATCACGACGACGACCACAACCGCGATGATCCCCAAGTGCACGACGATCGGAACTCCGGCCAGTTCCGCGAGGGCGCCGAGGCCCGCGCCGAGCATCGTGCCGAAGCTGAAGAAGGCGTGGAAGATCGGCATGATCGAGCGCTTGAGCACCCGCTCGTTGGCGGCGCCGGAGACGTTCATCGCCACATCCGTGATGCCGGATGCGAAGCCGAAGACGGCGAGTCCGACGAACGTCACGGCGAACACCGGCCCGACGGTCGCTCCGACACCAGCGAGCGCGAGTCCGACCGCCGTGACGACGAGGCCCCACACGATCGTCGTTCTCGCTCCCAGACGGGCGACGATGTGGCTCGACAGGAGAAGGCCGGCGATGGAACCGACGGCCATGCCGAAGATGAGGATGCCAACCTGGTCGACTCGAACGTCGAGGGCGTCGCGTACGGCGGGAAGCCGGGATGCCCAGCTCGCGAACGCCAGGCCCGGCAACGCGAAGACCACGAACACCGCGTTGCGCCACGCCACCACCTGAGCTCGCGAGAGTCCCCCGGCATAGGTCGTCGGGACAGGCTTCTTCGGCATGGTGTTCCTCATGAAAGCGGCGGTGAACAGGGTCAGCTGAACAACTCTCGAATCGATTCGATCGATTCGATTCGACTAAGCTACCAACTCATGCAGGACGAGGCAACTTCCGCGCCACCGCCGGCCCGCGCGCGACCCAATCTCGCGGCGGTCGCGGCGCTCGCCGGCGTATCGGCCTCCACGGCATCCCTCGCCTTCAGCGGCGCCGGTCCGGTTTCTGCGACGACCCGCGCGAAGGTGCTCGCCGCCGCCGAACAGCTCAACTACGCCGGGCCCGATCCCCGCGCCCAATCGCTGCGCCGCGGCCGCTCGGGCATCGTGGGCGTCGTCATGGAGGACCGCTTGCGCGACGCGTTCCGCGATCCCGTGAACATCGCGATGCTCGACGGCATCTCCGATGAACTGGGCACCGCGAGCCTCGGCCTCCTTCTGCTCACGGAGCCCGGCCAGGGCGGAGTTGACCTCTCGATCGCTCCCATGGACGCGGTCATCCTCGTGGGCTGCAGCACGCAACTCGACAAGGCGGTCGTGGTGTTCCGCCAGCGCGGTATCCCCGTGGTCGCGATCGAGGCCGAGCCGATGCCCGACGTGCTCGCGATCGATCTTGACAACCGGGATGCGACCGCTCGCGCCGCACGCCACGTGCGGCAACTCGGCCACGAGAGAGTCGCCCTCGTCACGCTGCCTCTCGAGCCGTCGCACGCGCGGGGCGTGCTCACCGCGGAGCGCGAGGCCGCGAGCACGGCGTACACCGTTCGCGAGCGCATCCGCGGCGCGCGTGAGGTGTTTCCCGGCGTGACGGGCGTCGTGGCGAGCGCGAGCCTCGTCGAGGAGGGGCTCATCGCGGGCCGAGAGTTGCTCTCGTCCGCCGACCGGCCCACCGCGATCATCGCGCAGAGCGATCTGCTGGCACTCGGGGTGATCCGCGCGGCGGAGGAGCGGGGCATCCGGGTGCCACAGGACCTGAGCGTGGTCGGCTTCGACGGCGTGCGAATCGAGGGTGCGGACGCCTATGAGCTCACGACCCTCGTTCAGCCTTCGGTCGCCAAGGGCCGCGCGGCCGGCAGGGCCATCGTCGAGCTGCTCGAAGGCGGTACGCCCGCTCCCAGCGGGTTCCGCAGCGAGCTGCGGATCGGCAACACCACGGCGGCTGCCCCCCGCTAGCCCGCAGCGAGTCTCGTGAGGGCCGCATCGACATCGGGATCCACGACTCGTCTGGACTCGTCTTCGTCGTACCAGTCGATGATCTGTCGCGCACCCTGCCAGAACGGGATCGTCGCGTTCCATCCGGGCACGAGCGACTTGATCTTGGAGTTGTCGAAGATCACCGAGTTCGCCTTGTCGCCGATCAGCCCGGCGCCCCAGTCCGGCAGTTCGGTGGCGATGCGTTCCGACGCGAGATGCACGATCCGCGGCTCGACGCCCGCGGCTGCCGCGAGGGTGCTGGCAATGTCGTTCCAGGTGAGCACCTCGTCCGACGTGATGTGGAACGTGTCGCCGATCGCTTGAGGATGCCCGAGCAGCCCGGTGAATGCGCGCGCGAAGTCCTCGTGGTGAGTGAGCACCCACAGTGAGGTGCCGTCGCCGTGAACGATGGTCGGTTCGCCTCTGCGCATGCGATCGATAACGGTCCATCCGCCATTGAGCGGTATCGACGCGCGGTCATAGGTGTGCGACGGGCGAACGATCGTCACCGGAAACCCGGTGTCGCGGTAGGCCGCGACGAGGGCGTCTTCGCTCGCGATCTTGTTGCGCGAGTACTCCCAGTACGGGTTGCGCAGCGGAGTGGACTCCGTGATGGGGAGCCGGGAAACAGGCTTCTGGTACGCGGAGGCCGAGCTGATGTAGACGTACTGCGAAGTGCGTCCCGCGAACAGATCGATGTCGGTGCGCACCTGGCTCGGCAGGAACGAGCGGAAGTTGACGACGACATCCCATGCAGTGCCATGCACCGCGGCAGCGAGGGACGCGGCGTCGTCAGCGTCTCCCGTCAGGTGTCTCGTTCCTTCGATTGCCGGCCTCGATGACGAACTGCCCCGGTTGAGCAGCGTGAGGTCGTGTCCTAGCTCGACGACGTGCCTGCTCACTGCCGAGCTGATCGTGCCGTTGCCGCCGATGAAGAGGATGCGCAAAGTCATGGACCGAGCCTACGACTCGCCGCTAATTCACATGATTCACAAACTAGTGAATTGGCGTATGCTCGCCCTCATGACTGGAGTGATCGAGGCCAGTGGCCTCACCAAGACCTTCGGGAGGGTTCGCGCCCTCGACGGGCTGGACCTCAGCGTCGACGCCGGGGAGGTGCACGGCTTCCTCGGTCCCAACGGCGCAGGAAAGTCCACGACCCTTCGCGTGCTGCTCGGCCTCGTGCGCAAGAGCGGCGGCGATGTCACCGTGCTCGATCGCGATCCGTGGAACGACTCCGTCGCGATCCACCGTGAGCTCGCCTACGTGCCGGGCGACGTGAACCTCTGGCCGAACCTGTCCGGCGGGGAGACGATCGACCTGCTCACGGGCCTTCACGGCGGCGCGGACCCGCAGCTGCGCGCCGAGCTCATCCGTGACTTCGAGCTCGATCCCCGCAAGAAGGCCCGCAGTTACTCGAAGGGCAACCGGCAGAAGGTGGCACTGGTTGCCGCGTTCGCGCGCCGGGCATCCCTCTATGTTCTCGACGAGCCCACGAGTGGGCTCGATCCCGTGATGGAGTCGGTATTCCGCGCCCAGGTTCGACGCGTGCAGGCGCTCGGCGCGACCGTGCTGCTGTCCAGTCACATCCTCAGCGAGGTGGAGGAGCTGTGCGACCGGGTGACCATCATCCGCGCCGGTGTCGCCGTCGAGCGGGGAACGCTCGCGCAGATGCGCCACCTCACGAGCAGCGCGTTCAAGGTCGTCACCGATGCAGACGAGTCCGCCATAGCGACGCTGCCCGGTGTCGCCCACGTGCGGCGCGAGAACGACACGCTCTATTTCGATGCCGAGGCGGATGCCGTCGCCACGGTCATCACCGCCCTGGCCGGATCGACCGTGACATCGCTCACCGTGACGCCGCCCTCGCTCGAAGAGCTGTTCCTGCGGCACTACGGCGATCGCATCGAATCCGTTGAGGCGGCTGTCTGATGCGTCGACTGCTGCTCGCGCAATTGCGGCGAGACCGAGTCGTGCTGCCGATCTGGATCGCGGCCACCGCCCTGCTCGCGTACGCGAGCGCATCAGGGGTGAAGGTCGAGTTCCCCACCGAAGCCGAACGCGAGGCTGTCATCCAGGTTGCCGTGGCGACGCCGTCGCTGCTCGCCCTCAGGGGACTACCCGACGGCGGCAGTCTCGGCGCCTACGTCTACTTCCAGGTGTTCACCTACCTCGCGGTCATGGCCTGCCTCATGAGCACCTTCTTCGTCACTCGCCACGCACGGGCGGACGAGGAACGCGGTCGCACCGAGTTGCTCGGGGCAACCCCCATCCGCCGTACGTCGCCGCTTGTCGCAACGCTCGTGCTGGGTGTCGCAGCCAATGCCGTGCTGGGAACGCTCGTGGCACTCGGTTTCATGGGCGGTGGCCTCGACCCGCTCGGCTCCTGGGTAGGTGGCCTCGCCACCGGGGCGACGGGCATCGCGTTCCTCGGTCTCGGGGCGCTCGCTTCGCAACTCGCGCCGACATCGCGCGCGGCCAATGGCATCGGGGCCGCTGCGGTGGGTGCCGCATTCCTCCTGCGAGCCGCCGGCGATGCGGCCGGCACCCCCCGCAACGACCTGCTCTCGGTCACGAGTGCGTGGCCGAGCTGGCTCTCGCCGATCGGCTGGGGCCAGCACGTCTTTGCTTTCACCCAGCAGGACCTCCGCCCGCTCCTGCTCTCCGCGGGGCTCGGCGTCGCTACCGCAGTGGTGGCACTCGCGTTGCAGGGCCGCCGTGACATGGGCTCGAGCCTGCTGCCGGAACGGCTCGGCCGGGCCACCGGTGGCGCGACGCTGCGCTCGAGCGTCGGGCTCGCGTGGCGCCAGCAGTGGCCGAGCGTCGTCGGCTGGGCGATCGGTGGTGCGCTCCTCGGCGCCCTCGCTGGAAGCCTCGCGAGCCGCATCGCGGAGGTGAGCGACCTGCAGCAGACCCTCCAGGACCTGCTCTCGACCTTCGTTCCGGGCGGCCGCGGCCAGCTCGTCGACCTGCTCGTCGCTGCGATCTTCGGCATCTCCGGAATACTTGCGGCGGCGGCCGGCGCCCAGGCGGTCATGCGGGCGCGCGGAGAGGAGAGCGACGGGCGCGCCGAGCTCCTGCTCGCGGCACCGGTCACGCGGGCGGGCTGGCTGCTGGGCTACGTTCTCGTCGCGGTTGTTTCGGCCACAGCGGTCGCACTAGCCACCGGCCTGGCCGCGGGGTTGTCGTTCGGGGAGAGCGACCGCTTCTGGTCGAGCGTCGTCGCGGCGGCTGCGCAGCTTCCTGCAGCGCTAGCGTTCATCGCGCTCACGACGTTGTTGTTCGCCGTGATCCCCAGGCTGACGGTGCCGGTCGGTTGGGCAGCGGTCGCCGTGGGGTTCATCATCGGCCAGTTCGGCGGGCTCCTGCAGCTCCCCGAGTCGGTACGCGATGCGAGTCCCTTCACTCACACCCCGGGCATCCCGCCGCTGGATGGCGCAGATTGGAGCGGCGCGTTCTGGCTGCTCGCAATCTCCGCCCTCGTGATCGCCGCCTCGGTCGTTCTCTCGCGCAGGAGACAATTGACCTCATGACCGACGACGCTCGCCCGACCGGGGACGGCCATGCCGCCCAGCTCGTCAGTGCGTTTGCCGCCAACGGATTTCCGCGGATGCCGGCATCCGTGCTCATGGCCATCATGGTGAGCGAGGAGGGCGCCCTCACCGCTGAACAGATCGCCGCACGACTCGGGGCGAGCCCCGCGGCGGTCTCGGGCGCCGTTCGGTACCTCTCCACGGTGGGCATGATCCACCGGCACCGGATGCCCGGCGAACGTCGGTACGTCTATGACCTGCCTGAGCACGCCTGGTACACAGCGTCGATCTCCAAGAACGCGCTCTATCCCACGATCGCGCGGATCGCCGAGTCCACGGCGAAGGAGCTCGGGCCGCGAGGCGCCGCGCGGGTGCGGGAGATGGCTGGGTTCTTCATGTTCCTCGAGGAGCGTCTTCCCGCACTGCTCGACGAGTGGAACACACTTCGCGAGAGCGGCGACGGCGCGAACTAGTCTTGATCTTCATGAGCGCCGAACAGACACTCCCCTCCGGAATTGCAGCAGACGACCTCGATCCGGCCATCCGCCCGCAAGACGACCTATACCGTCACGTCAACGGCAAGTGGATCGAGCGCACCGAGATCCCCAGCGACAAGGCCCGCTACGGTTCCTTCCTCGTTCTCGCCGAAGAGGCCGAGAAGGCCGTGCGCGACATCATCGTCGAGGCACAATCCGCCGAGCCCGGCACGGAGGCTCGCAAAGTGGGCGACCTCTACGCGAGCTTCCTCGATGAGGCGCGCGTGCAGGCGCTCGGGGCGGGGCCTATCGAACCCCTCATCGAGGAGGCCCAGCGCGTCGACTCGATCGAGACCCTTCTCTCCAGCCTCGGCCGCCTTGAGCGCGGCGGCGCAAGCGGATTCTTCCAGCTCTTCGTCGACAACGACCCCGGCGAGCCCGAGCGCTACCTGGTATTCGTCGAACAGGGCGGGCTCGGCCTGCCCGACGAGTCGTACTACCGCGAAGAGAAGTTCGCCGAGATCCGCACCAAGTACGAAGCATTCCTCGAGAGGATGCTCGCGCTCGCCGGTCTCGATGACCCGGCCGCGCGTGCCGCACGCATCGTCGCCCTCGAGACCGAGATCGCGAGCCACCACTGGGACAACGTGGCGAGCCGTGACAGCGAGAAGACGTACAACCCGATGGCGTGGCCCGCGGCTAACGCGCTCGTGGGCGACGTGGACATGGACATCTGGCTCGAGGCGCTCGGGGTTCCGGAACGCTCCTTCGACGAGGTCGTGGTTCGGCAGCCCAGTTTCCTGGCAGGACTCGAGTCCGTGTTGAGAGCCGACAACCTGCCGGCCTGGCGCGACTGGCTCGCGTGGCAGGTCATCCGATCGAATGCTGCCTACCTCTCGCAGGATTTCGTCGAGACGAATTTCGACTTCTACGGCCGAACGCTCACCGGCACGCCCGAGCTGCGCGCTCGCTGGAAGCGCGGGGTCTCCCTCGTGGAGGGCGCACTCGGCGAGGCTGTCGGCAAGATCTACGTGGAGCGGCACTTCCCGTCCGGCGCCAAGACGGCGATGGACGAACTCGTCGCCAACCTGGTCGAGGCCTACCGCCAGTCGATCGAGAACCTCGAATGGATGGGCGAAGACACGCGCAAGAGCGCGATCGACAAGCTCGGCAAGTTCACCCCGAAGATCGGTTTCCCCGTCAAGTGGCGCGACTACTCGAACCTCGACATCGACGCGACCGATCTCATCGGTAACGTGCGGGCGACGAGCGAGTTCGAATTCCAGCGCGAACTCGGCAAGATCGGCAAGCCCCTCGACCGCGACGAGTGGTTCATGACGCCCCAGACGATCAACGCGTACTACAATCCCGGCTTCAACGAGATCGTGTTTCCTGCGGCGATCCTGCAGTTTCCGTTCTTCGACGAGAACCGCGACGCCGCGGCCAACTACGGCGCTATCGGTGCCGTGATCGGCCACGAGATCGGGCACGGCTTCGACGACCAGGGCTCGAAGTACGACGGCGACGGAAGGCTGCTCGATTGGTGGACGCCGACCGACCGTGCCGCCTTCGAGGAGCGCACCAAGTCGCTCATCGCGCAATACGACGCACTCGCGCCCCAGCAGGCGCCCGACCACCAGGTGAACGGCGCGCTCACCATCGGCGAGAACATCGGCGACCTCGGGGGCTTGAGCATCGCGTGGAAGGCGTACCTCCTCTCTCTCGGAGGCCAGGAGCCCCCGGTGATCGAGGGTCTCACCGGCGCACAGCGGTTCTTCCTCTCCTGGGCGCAGGCCTGGCAGATGAAGGGTCGGGATGAGGAGGTCATCCGTTTGATCTCGATCGACCCGCACTCGCCCAACGAGTTCCGCTGCAACCAGATCGTGCGGAATATCGACGAGTTCTATGAGACATTTGGTGTGACTGAGAACGACTCCCTCTGGCTAGACCCGAAAGACCGCGTCACCATTTGGTAGATACAGCACGCACTCGAGAACGCTGGGAGCGGGTCCGCACGCCGAGAGCGGCCCGACACTCCGGGGCTGGGGGTACCGAGAACTTCTCCAGCACTTTCGCCGCGCTCGGAAAGCTCGCGTACGAGGGCGCGCAGGTCTCGGCGAGCGTCGTCGATCTCAGCTCGGGCAAGACCCTGCTGGCGATCGACGACCGTATCGTGCTTCCGACCGCGAGTATCGGCAAGATCCTGCTGATCATCGAAGTGTCGGCACGCCTCACCAGCAGGGACTTCTCGGGATTCGGCATCCTCGACAAGACCCCGCGCGACGCGGTCGGGGACTCCGGCATCTGGCAGCACCTGCAGGCGCCGTCGCTGCCCGTCGCCGACCTCGCGACGATCGTCGGCGCATCCAGCGACAATCTCGCCACGAATGTGCTGTTGCGCCAGGTCGGTCTCGCCGCGGTGCGCGCCCGCACAGAGTCGCTCGGTCTCATGCGCACGGCCCTGCTCGACCTCGTGCGCGACAGCCGCGGCCCCGACGACGCTCCGCAGCTTTCGGTCGGGTCCACTGCCGAACTCAGCTGGCTGTTCGGCGCCCTGGCTCGCAACGAGATCGTGGATGCCCTCACGAGCCAGCGCGTGATGGGCTGGCTCTCGCTCAACAGCGACCTGTCGATGGTCGCGAGCGCATTCGGACTCGATCCGCTCTCTCACCGCGGCGCGGATCACAACATCCTGCTCGTGAACAAGACGGGCACGGATGCCGGCGTGCGTGCGGAGGCCGGCGCGCTTCGCGGCGGGAGCCGGGCCGTCTCATATGCGGTGTCAGTGCAGTTCAACGACGACGGGCTGCCGTCCAGGCTCAGGGTGCTGGAAGCCATGCGCACAGTCGGTCTGGACCTGCTCGAATACGTGCACTGAGCCTCCGTCATTTTCTCATGTCCACCTAATGGAGGACTGTTACCGTGACCTTGCACTGGAGAGCCGCCCGAACGGTTCTAACCCGACCAAGTGCGTAAGAGGTGGCCCACACCCGAGCGTCCCCCCACGCTCCGGCATGTACTGCAGTTAACCCGATAGCCGCATACCCGTGCGCATCGCTCCCGCCCCATGGTCGGTTGAGTTGGGCGCCTCCCCCGTGCGACGCATCCCGAGTCTTCATCGTGCGCCGTGCAAGTTCCCCACGTACCCGAACGTAGAAAGCTACCCGAAATGCAAAAGCAAAAGTTCTTGGCGACCCTCGCCGCGATTGGCCTCATGGCCAGCGCGATGGTCGGCATCGCGGCTCCCGCGATGGCTGGCAACGACGGCGTCTGTCCGGTCAACTCCACTGACCACATTGATCCCGGCGACGGCATCAAGGAGGTCACCTACACGACCGTCGCCCCCGTTTACATCATCGGTTACTGCGTCAAGGCAGGCAGCGCCGAACAGGAGCTCGGCCCGGTCGAGGTATCGGTCGATCCGACAACTTCCATCACGTTCTCCTACCCGCTCGCTGACAAGGACATCTCGCACTACTCGATCCTGACCGCGACGGATGTGTGCCTCGATGACGAGGGCTACCAGTCCGACCCGGCCGAGTGCACGGTGGATGAGCCCGACCCCGAGATCACCAGCGGCGTACCGACCACAGAGACGCTCACGTGTCTCGACGGTTCGCGCAACTGGGTTACCCTTCCCGCCGTCACCGGTGGTGCCTGGGTGGTCACACTCGGTGTGCAGAACACCCAGTACACCTCCTACGCCGGCGCCCCGCCGCTCGGATACGGAACCTACGACCTCTCGCTCATCGACCTCGACCCGAACGACCTGTTCGCGGTGACGGTCGGCTCGTGGCCGTGGTCCGCGGTTGATTCGAGCACGCTTCCGTGTTTGACGGCTGGCGATCCGACCTTCGAACCCGCCGTGTGTGCGGTCGAAGGTTCCGGCATCACCGCTGGCACCTACACGGTGGTCGCCGCGACCGGCGTGCGCTACGAGGTCTCCGTCGACGGCGCTACCGCGACCGACGTCCTGCCGGGCACGTACGAGGTGGACACGTTCCCGACGGCCATCGTCATCACGGCTTTCGCCATCGACCCGAGCCAGTTGCTTGCCGAACCGTCGACGTGGAGCTTCACGTTCGTCTCGCCCGGCACCTGCACCGACGAGGAGCAGGTCAAGTACAGCATCTGTCACGCGACCGAGGTTGTGAACGCCAAGAACGGCTGGCTCGCGCTTCCGCCGCTGCCAGTGAGCGCGATCGTCAGCGGTCACGAGAACCACTCAGGAGACATCATCCCGGTGATCAACCCTGAGTTCCCCAACGGCCAGAACCTCACGACCGTCTATCCGCAGCAGGGCAATCTCACTGGAGCGCAGATCCTTGCGGGTGGTTGCAACAATCCTGATCCCGATGTTGCGACCGCGGCGGTGAGCTTCATCGACGCGACGTGTGTCGCCGGTGAGAAGCTCATCCTCGGTGCTGTCTCGAACGCATCGTGGGGTTCGGCGACGGACCTTACCGGACCGCAGGCGTACTCGTTCGCGGCGACGGCCAATGCCGGCGCTGAGTTCGCGGACGGCGACCCGGGTGACCCGACGGTGAAGACCTTCGAGGGCAGCCTCGACGGACCCCTTCCGGCGAACGACCCCGCGTGTGATCTGCCCACGTTCGATCTCGTGATGCCTCAGGTGAGCTCGGTTCAGCCGACGTGCACGGCCGCGGGTTCGTACACACTCGGCGCAGCGGCGGGTTACAACCCGGCCTACGTCAAGTGGACTGTCGACGGCGTGACGGATGTCCCGTCCGGCACCTACGCGGTCACCACTTCGCGGATCGTGACGATCGTGGCCGTTCCGGTTGCGCCGCACGGTTTCGAGTTCGGTTGGGTGCAGCCTGCGCCGATCGGATTCACCGTGCCTGGCTCAGCAGCGTGTGACGATCTGCCCACCCTCGCCTTCACGGGTTCGACATCGGGTTCTGATGCCGGACTGCTGATTGCGGGCGGGCTGCTCTTCATGGGTATCGCGGGCGTCTACGCTCGCCGACGCCTCGTGTCGCGCTCCGAGTAGTAATTCCCCGGCACGCGTGCCCCGGCTCCCATCCCCCAGGGAGTCCGGGGCACGCGTGTCCTGCCCCCTGATCTGGGGCGGATCTGTACCTTGTCGGCATTTCTGCCGACAGGGTAGTGTGAGCGTGCGTCGAACTGGACTGAACCCGAAAATTCGTCCGGTACCCCGAAAATCGATGCGTCGAGCCTTACCCGATACCCGCGTGCACCCGAACGCCCGCGTGAACTGGTTGTGCCCGAACTCCCTCACCCAGGAGATCGACCTTGTTCAAGAAGTTCCTTGCCCTATTCAGCACTTCGCTTCTCGCCGCGGCCCTTGTCGTCGGCGCCGCGAGCCCCGCACTCGCCTACGACGCCGGCAGTCCCCCAACCGGTAGCGACGCCAACAAGGCCAGCAACTGGGAGTGGGCGACAGGCGAGACCTGCGTCAAAGACGACACGTCGCGTAGTACGGCGGCGTACACCGTCGTCGCGCCCGCGGCGGGTCGTGTCTACTCCAAGATCATTCTGAAGTCGGGCAGCGACAAGGACGGCTCGGTCGACGCCAACGATGTGTTCAACTCTCCTGCAACGGGAGCGGTGATCACCACGGTGAGCACCAAGAACATCAGCCACATCATCTTCTGTACGGTGCCTATGCCCGTGCTCAACGATGCGGCAGCCGCGATCAGCATCACTCCCGCAACTTGTGAGGCACCAGCCAAGCTCGTGCTCGGCACCGCGACCAACGCAGTCTGGGGCCCGGTCACTGGTGCGTACTCGGTCACGGCGACCGCGACATCCGGTCACATCTTCGCTGCCATTCCCGCTAACCCCGACATCACCGTGTCGGGTGACGGCAAGACCAAGACCTTCACGGGAACTCTTGCCGCGCAACTCACGGGCGGCTCGTGCATCACGATCCCCGAGTGCCTTCCGAAGTCGACCGTGAGCTACACCTACTCCAAGCTCACCAACAGCGGTACGATCACCGTCGTCAACCCCGACCCCACCAAGTACTCGAACGACCTCTGCGACGGATTCTGGGTGACGGCGACGAGCTGGAAGTTCCTCGCGGGTGACTCGATGTGGCCGCAGAAGCTCGACATCGTGCAGAAGCTCGCCAAGATCACCTCCGTGGGCGTATACCCCTACGAGGCCGCCGTGCTGTGTGGCCAGGGTGACATCTACGCGTCCTTCATCGCCCAGCCCGACCCGAGCCCGTACCTGCTCGGCTCGAACCAGCCCGGCACCGGCCCGACGACGCCCGGCGGCACCTTCATCGAGACGTTCCTGCACAACATGGGCTTCGCGACGAGCACGCCCGGTGAAACCTGGACCGTCGACGACCCCGGCTGCAACGAGGTGCCCGTCGTCGAGCCCACTGTCACGACGATCGAGAAGTGCGGCGTCTACGGCTCCATCACCGCGACCGACACTGCCCTCATCGACTACACGATCACGCCGAACGAGGGCCAGGGCCTCGTGAACATGCAGGGCTCGTACACGGTCACGGCCGTCGCGATCAGCCCGGCCGTTCTCGATGCGACCTACCCGGTCGGAGGCTGGACGTACGACCTCAACGACTACGAGGACTGCTACAAGCCCACGGTGACCGTTGACGTGGGCGGCTGCTACCCGGCAGACGGCTCGTCTTTCAAGACCCTGTCCTTCCTGTTCGACAACACGGGCTCGACCGTCGACGTGACCTTCACGGTTCCCGGCGCGACCGACCTGCTGTCGCCGCTCGACCCGAAGCCGTCGATAAGCGTCGTCGTTCCGGCCGGCGGCACCGCGACGGTGCAGGCGAACCCGGTATCGAAGCTGGGCGCGAACTATGACGTGTTCGCCAACGGCAGCCTGCTCAAGAACATCGCGGTCGATTCCTTCGTCGGATGCCTCGACAGCAAGCCCGGCGACCCGAAGGCCACCCCGGCCGGCTGTGTCGCGGGCGACCAGACCCCCGGCAACATCTGGGTCGACCTCATCCCCGGGCTCGTGTACACGATCACCGGCACCAACCCCGGCAACACCACGCTCATCACCCCGGTGACGACCGCCGACAACGCCGTGCCCGCAGGCACGTACGAGGTGACAGTCGTGGCCGAGCCCGGCCACATCCTCGGCGGCGACACGGTCTGGCCATACGAGATCACCGTCGACCCGCCGGTTGACTGCGCGAAGCCGTTTGCCAAGGCTGCACTCGGCACCGTTCCCGCGACATGCGTGTTCGATGGCAGCATCGACAACACCCAGATCGTGCTCGAGCACGCCACCTGGAATGCCACGTTGCCCACCGCGCCCGGAAGCTACACGGTGACGGCGACCGCTGAGGCCGGCTACACCTTCGACGGAACCGCCACCACGAAGTCGATCCCGGTGACGATCGAGGCCGCGGCCGATGTCGAGGACTGCCAGCCCACGCTCGGCCTCGTATTGCCGAAGGTCACGTCGACGCCCTTCAGCTGCACGGCGAACGGGTCGTACACGCTGGCCGCGGAGACGGGCTTCGACCCAAGCCACCTCAAGTGGACCGTCAATGGTGTGCCGGACGTCACCTCGGGCACCTACGCCGTGACCTCGTCACAGGTCGTGACGATCGTCGCAGTGGCGGTCGCCCCGAACGGCCTCGAGCCGAGTTGGGCGCAGCCCGCGCCGCTCACCTTCACGAAGCCGACCGCGGTGGACTGTGGTGAGCTGCCGACCCTCGCCTTCACCGGTGGGGCGATCTCGCTCGGCGTGCAGTCGCTCGTGGGCGGCATCCTGTTCGTGCTGATCGGTGGAGTGCTCATTCTCCGCCGCAGGTTCCAGGAAGGCTCCGCGGAGTAAACACATCGTGACGCCCCGGGCATCCCTTGATTAGGGTGCCCGGGGCGTTGTGTTTTCCGCTCGGTCATCCCCTACGCTCGGAGCCACCATGACGATGACGTCCCTCCCGCCCGCGCGTGCGGCATTCATCTCTCTCTACGCGATCGGCTACGTGGGCTCGTACATCGCCCTCATCACGCCCGTCGCTGCGACGCTCGCCTTCAAGGTGGGCGAACTCGACCCCGAGGGCAAGGAGACGAGCCTGGGTCTCATCGCCGCGATCGGCGCACTCGTGGCGATCGTGTCGAACGCGCTCACGGGGGCCCTCAGCGACCGTACCCGTTCCGGCCTCGGTCGTCGTCGCCCGTGGATCATCGCAGGCGCGCTCGGCGGCGTAGTCGCCTTGAGTATCGTCGGCTTCGCGCCCAATCTCGTCGTCGTCACCATCGGCTGGATCCTCTCGCAGCTCACCTTGAACATGGTGCTCGCGGCATTACAGGCTCTCCTTCCCGACCAGGTGCCCCTCGAGCAGCGGGGTCGCGTGAGCGCCGTTCTGGGCATTTCGCAGCAGGTCTCGCCGCTGCTCGGCATCGGGCTCGCCTACGGTGTGCAGGCGGCCGGAGGAGGCATCGGCCTCATGTTCCTCATTCCGGGGATCGTCGGCGCGTTGCTCCTGCTTCTGCTCGCGTGGAAGGTCAAGGATGTGCCGCACGAGACGCTCGGCGCATTCTCGCTCGGGGAGTTCATCCGCTCGTTCGCCGTCGAGAGGGGTAAGCGCTACGACTACGGCTGGACCTGGTTCGGCCGTTTCTTCGTGATTCTCGGCTTCGCCGTCTACACGACGTACCAGCCCTACTTCATCGCCGATCGGCTCGGCGTGCCCGAAGACGGCGTGCTGCTGCAGCAACTCATCGCGCTCATCATCTTCGCGGTCGTGCTCACGGCAAGCGCCGTCGTCTGCGGTCGGCTCTCCGACCGCACGCAGCGCCGCAAGCCGTTCGTCTTCGGCGCCGCCGCGGTCGTCGGAGTCGGATTGACGATGCTTGCGCTCACGACAACGCTCCCGGTGTTCTACGTCGCGGCCGCCGTGATGGGTGTCGGGATCGGCGCGTACTTCGCCGTCGACCTCGCCCTCATCACCGACGTGCTGCCCGACAAAGAGCACAAAGCCGCGAAAGACATGGGCATCTTCAATATCGCCAACTCCCTGCCGCAATCGGTCGCGCCCGCGATCGCCCCGATCTTTCTTCTCATCGGCGGTGGGGGCAACTACACCGCGCTGTTCATTGCGGGCGGAGTGTTTGCGCTCATCGGTGCGCTGCTCATCGCCCCCATCCGCGCCGTAAAGTAGCCGGATGACCGTTCGAGAGCCTCAGGGCCCGGCAGTCCTGACGCTCGAGGAGAAGGCGGCGCTCGTCGTCGGGGCGGGCTTCTGGCAGACTGCGGCGATCGGGCGGGCGGGCATCCGATCGATCACCGTCACAGACGGACCGCACGGTCTGCGCAAGCCGCGGGACGGCGGTGACGCGATCGGCATCGGCGACAGCGTGCCGGCGACCTGCTTCCCGCCGGCCGCGGGCCTCGCATCGAGCTGGAACCCGACCCTCCTGCAGCGCGTTGGCGCAGCGATCGGCGATGAGGCGCGCGCGCAGAATGTGGCGGTGGTGCTGGGACCCGGCGTCAACATCAAACGTTCGCCGCTGTGCGGCCGCAACTTCGAGTACTTCTCGGAGGATCCGCTGCTGAGTGGCGAACTCGGCGCGGCCTGGGTGCAGGGGCTCCAGTCGCGCGGTGTGGGGGCGTCGCTCAAGCACTTCGCCGCCAACAACCAGGAGACCAACCGGATGACGGTGAGCGCCGAGGTGGACGAGCGCACTCTCCGCGAGATCTACTTTCCCGCCTTCGAGAGAGTGGTCACCACACAGGAGCCGTGGACGGTCATGTGCTCGTACAACCGCGTGAACGGCGTGCCCGCCTCGGAGAACCACTGGCTGCTCACCAAGGTGCTGCGCGAGGACTGGGGCTTCGAGGGTCTCGTGGTCTCCGACTGGGGTGCCGTCGACCGCAGGGTGCCGGCGCTGGAGGCAGGCCTCGACCTCGAGATGCCGGGGCCGCAGCGCGACAGCACCGAGGCGATCGTGGCGGCGGTGCATTCGGGTGAACTCGACGAGGAGGTGCTCGACGCCGCTGTCGCGCGCGTGCTCGCGCTCGTGGAGAAAGCGGCTCGACCACAACCGGCATCGGCACCGGGCTCGCCCGGTCACCACACCTCCACCGCGCACGCCCTCGCCCGCGAGGCGGCGACCGAGTCGATCGTGCTGCTTCGCAACGAGGGATCGCTGCTGCCTCTGCGCACGGCGCAGGCCGTCGGAGTCATCGGTGAGTTCGCGCGCACCCCCCGCTTCCAGGGCGCTGGCAGCTCGCAAGTGAACCCCACCCGCGTCGACACCGCGCTCGAGGCAATCTCGGCGGTCGCCCCCGTCGAGTTCGCTCCGGGATACGCGTTCGGCCGGGGTGTCGACCCCGCACCACTCATCGCGGAGGCGGTCGCCGTCGCACAGCGGTCGGATACCGTACTGCTCTTCGTCGGACTGCCGGAGGGGGACGAGTCGGAGGGCTACGACCGCGAACACCTCACCCTTCCACTTGTTCACGCGCAGCTCATCGCGGCGGTCGCGGCCGCGAACCCGCGCACGGTCGTCATCCTGAGCAACGGCGGCGTGGTGTCCCTCGAACCGTGGCACGATTCGGTGCCTGTGATCGTCGAGAGCTGGTTGCTCGGCCAGGCCGGTGGCTCCGCGCTCGCGGCCCTGCTGTTCGGCAGCGCCTCGCCCTCGGGTCGCCTCGCCGAGAGCATCCCCTTGCGCCTGCAGGACACGCCCTCCTTTCTCAATTTCCCGGGCGAGAACGATGTCGTTCGGTACGGCGAGGGCATCTTCGTCGGCTACCGCTACTACGAGACGGCCGAGGTAGCCGTGCGCTATCCGTTCGGGCACGGCCTCAGCTACACGACTTTCGAGTATTCGGCGTTCGAGGTGGCGCGCGACGGATCGCGAGCCGCCGTGACGGTCACCAATACCGGTGCACGTGCCGGAGCGGACGTTCCGCAGCTCTACATCTCGGCGCCACGGGACCGCCTCGTGGTGCCGCGCCGCGAGCTCAAGGGCTTCGACAAGGTCGTGCTCGAAGCGGGAGAGTCGAGGCGGGTCGAGTTCGCTCTCGACCGCCGCGCGTACAGCCACTGGGATGTGCGCGCATCCCGCTGGGTCGTCGCCGGCGGCGACTACGTCGTGGAACTCGGCCGCTCCGCCCACGACATCGTGACGAGTGCGACCGTTCGGCTGGCGCCACCGCGACCCGGCATGCTCACCCTCGACTCTCGCGTCGATGAGTTTCTCAGGCATCCGGTGACGGGGCCCATCCTCGCTCGGGCGGCGGGTGGCGAGGGAACGGCGAACGTGCTTGAACTCGTCGCGTCGATGCCGATGCGCAGGCTCATGCGATTTCCCGGCGTCGGTGAGTCCTTCAGCCGGATCGGCACCCTCATCGCGGTCGCCAACAACCCGGTCGTGCGCGGCATCGCGTCGTGGTGGGCTCGCGTGCGTGGGCGCTAGTAGGCGTCCTCGGCTTCGTACGGGAACCACGTGTCCGCCCCGTAGCGCTGCAGGTAGCGGGGGTACAGGTCGTCGAATGACTTGCCGGATGCCTCTGCTCGAGCCACGGCATCCATGAGCCATTCGATGGTCGGCACGATGGCGTCGGCGTAACCCGCTAGAGGCTCGTATCCGAGTTCGGCCCGCGCGAGCTCCATGGACTGCACGAAGTCAGTGGGCACTCCCCACGGGCTCGAACCGAGGCCCTCGCGTTCGCCCGGCATGCCGATGATCTCGGCCTCGTGCCCGAGAATGCGGAACACGGTCTCGCCGATCTCCCGCGTCGAAGGCGTCACCGGGTCGGCGGCGTTGAGTGCGCGCCTGCCGGGCTGCTCGCCGCACAGCCGCACGAGTTGGGCGATGTTCACCGTGGCGCTCGTTCCGAATCGGCTCGAGGCGTTCCACGACAGTACGACGCGCTCGCGAGCGTCGAGCACGCGTTTGACGAAGAACCATTCGCGAACGAACTCACTGTGCGGCCCGTGGATGGCCCCCGGCCGCAGGATGCTCACCGGAAGTTCGGCAGTGCCGAGCAGCAGGCGCTCGAGGGCCGCCTTGAGCGGGGAGTAGGTCTGCTCGCCGTTGTCGACCGTGGGCTGGTCTTCGGTCACGGGCTCGGGGAAGACGGGGAAGTCGTCGGCGCCGGTCGCGATGTCGAGGTACGTGCCGTTGTCACCGAGATAGACGGATGCCGTCGAGACCACCACGAGCGACCCCACCCGCCCCGCCAGTCGGGCAAGTTGCTCGCCGTGGGCGGGTGTGAATGCGACGGTATCGAGCACGAGGTCTTTGCCGGCGCTCTCGGCGACGAGCCGGTCAGTGTCCTCCCGGTCGAGCGTCACGCCGTGCGCGCCCTCGGGAACTGAGCGCTCGGTGCGGGACGCGACGGTGACATCCCAGCCGTGAGCAAGAAGGTTCTCCGCGCTCGCCCAGCCGATCTGCCCTGTACCGCCGATAAGGAGAGCCGTCTTCGCCATGCGGTCGAACTTACCCGGCTCGGCGCTACCGCGCCCTCCACTCGCGATCGAGGATGCCGTACATGCCCGTGTCGGCCCACGCGCCCTTGAACATCATGTGCTCCACGAAGTGGGCCTCGTGGCGCATCCCCAGGCGCAGGCAGAGGGCCACCGACGCGTCGTTGCGAGGATCGAGTTCGGCGTAGACGCGGTGCAGCCCGAGCGGGCCGAACGCCAGGTCGAGCATCGCGCTCGCCGCCTCCGCCGCGTACCCCTTGCCCTGGTAGGCGCGAGTGAACGCCCAGCCGATCTCGCCGGTCTCATCGTCGAGGCTCGCGAGCTTGAAGTAGATCGAGCCGATGATCCCGTGACCTGCCAGCTCGACCCCCGGCTGGATCCAGTCATCCCTGTCGGCCAGGGTCGACTGGGCAGCCATCTCGGCCACCTTCTCGGCGACGACCTCCCGGTCGCGGGGCTCGTACAGCTGGTATCGCACCACCTCGGGATCGGACATCCAGGCGTGCACGGCATCCGTGTCGTCGTGCGTCATGAGTCGCAGCGTGAGTCGCTCAGTGGCAATCGGTTCGCTGAACTCGAAGGGGTTCACGCCGTTGCCGCATCGTCATCACGCTCGGCTGAAGGGGGCCGGATGCCGTAGAGCGCCTCGAGACCCGTCACGACATCGTGCAGCCGGCCTTCCGCCGCGAGCTCGCGGGCCCGCACCGACGGGCCGTGCAGCAGCACCCCCGCCAGATGCCGGAGGGCCGCTTCAGTCTCGTCGCCCGCGCCCCGGGCACGAGCCCGCGCGATCTCGGCGTCGAGCAGTGCCAGTACGTGCGTGCGCAGGGCGACGATCGCCGGTTCGGCGTCGGTCTCGGCGGCGAAGCCGGCGGCGGCGGAGTGCACGAGCGCCCTGGCCGTGTCGTGCGCGGCGAGCTCCTCGAGCGGCGCGTGGAGGCTGATCGTCTCGAGGTCGAGCAATTCGATGCCCGGTAGGTCCGCGATAGCGGGATCCACGTTGCGGGGCAGGCCGAGGTCGATCACGATGCGCCGTGACTCGCCGCCGAAGCGCTCGACACCGAGCACGGTGCTCGCGGTGCAGGTGATTACCACATCGACGTCGAAGTCGTCGCTCACCGTGATGCCGTACCTGGCCGCGAACGCAGCGGCACGGCCGCTCGGCGAGAAGACCCGGATATCGCTCGCGCCGAGGTCGCGAAGCGCGGCTAAAGTCGTCGCGGCGTAGCGACCGGTGCCCACGATGAGTACTCGCGTCTGCGCCCAATCGCCGAGTCGACTCGACGCGAGCTCGAGCGCGAGTCGCACGAGCGAGCGATCACGCCCGCCGAGCGCAGTGGTGTTCTTCACGCCCCGGCTCGTGTGGGTCGCCCGCTGGAACAGGCGCTCGAGGTCCCGGCTCGTGGTGCCGTCCGCTCGCGCGCGGTCGAGAGCGCGCCCGACCTGGCCCGCGATCTCGTCCTCGCCGATGACGAGGGATTCGAGGCCGGAGGTCACCGCGAAGAGGTGCGCCGCGACATCCGGGCCCTCGTGCACTGCTATCGACGCACGCAGGTCATCCACCGCAACACCGCTCGCCTCACTGAGGGCAGCAAGGGTCGACGCGACCGCAACGGCCGATGCGGCGGTGAGCGGTTCGTCGATGTCGAGGTAGGCCTCGAAACGATTGCAGGTCGCGAGCACGACGGCTCCACTGACGAAGTCGCTCGAGGCAACGAGCGACGCGGTCGCTCCCGGCGCGGCCACCGAGAGGCTCTCGAGAAGCTCGAAGCTCGCGTTTCGGTGGTTCGAGCTAAGGCACAGGAGCACGACCTAATGTTAACCCGTGCCACTCCCCATCGATCATCCGCTCGTCGACGGCCGCACCGGCACCTCCCATCTGGTTCGCGCGTATCGCGGAGATCGACCCGAGACGACACCCGTGTGGTTCATGCGTCAGGCCGGCCGCTCCCTGCCGGAGTACCGCGAGTTGCGGGTCGGCAATGAGATGCTCGACGCCTGCCTCACACCCGAACTCGCGAGCGAGATCACCCTGCAGCCGGTGCGGCGGCACGGTGTGGATGCCGCGATCTTCTTCAGCGACATCGTCATTCCCGTGAAACTCGCCGGGGTCGAGGTGGAGATCGTGCCGGGCCGCGGCCCCGTGATCGCGGAGCCGATTCGCACCGCCTCGGATGTCGCGCGCCTGCGGCCACTCGAGCCGCACGCGCTCGCTCCCATCATCGAGGGCGTCGCGCGTACCGTCGCAGAGCTCGGCGCAACACCCCTCATCGGCTTCGCGGGCGCGCCGTTCACGCTCGCCTCCTACCTCGTCGAAGGCGGGCCCTCGAAGGACCAGCAGCGCGCGCGCACCCTCATGTACTCGGACCCGCAGACCTGGGCGACCCTGCTGAATTGGTGTGCGGATGTCGCGGGCGAGTTCCTTCGGGCGCAAGTGGTCGCGGGCGCATCGGCGGCCCAGCTCTTCGACTCGTGGGTGGGTTCCCTCTCCGAGCAGCAGTACGTACGCCGCGTTGCCCCGCACTCGAAGCGCGCCCTCTCGCACCTGCGCGGGCTCGATGTGCCGAAGGTGCATTTCGGCGTCGGGAGCGGCGAGGTGCTCAAAGCCATGCACAACATCGGGGCGGACGTCATGGGCGTCGACTGGCGCATCCCGCTCGACGAGGCGGAGCGCCGACTCGGCGGCGGCGTTCCGCTGCAGGGGAATATCGACCCCGCGCTCCTCGGTGCGCCCTGGCACATTCTCGAGGCCCACGTGCGCGACGTGATGCAGCGGGGCATGTCCGCCCCGTCGCACGTCGTCAACCTGGGTCACGGCGTGCCGCCCGAGACCGATCCCGACGTGCTGACGCGCATCGTGGAGTTGGTGCATGGTGTCGGTGGGCACTGACTTCACCATCGTCGGAGGCGGAATCGCCGGACTCGTGATGGCGTACCGCCTCGCCGGTGCGGGGCGGTCCGTCACCCTCCTCGAGGCGAGCGACCGGCTCGGCGGCACGGTCGCATCCCACCGTGTGGGCGGCCTCGACCTCGACGCCGGCGCGGAAAGCTTCGCGCGGCGCGGTGGTACCGTGGCGGCGCTCGCGGTCGAGCTGGGACTCGGCGGTGACGTGGTCGCGCCGACGACGGGCGGGGCGTGGCTGCAACCCGTGGCAGGGCACCCCGTGCCACTTCCCGCGGCGGGCATTCTGGGCATCCCCGGCACACCGCTCGCGAGGGACGTGATTGCAGTCGTGGGCACCGCTGGTGCAATCCGGGCGCAACTTGACGCCGTCATCCCGTCGTCGTGGGCGCGCAAGTCGCAGACCTTAGGCGCGCTAGTGCGGCGCCGCATGGGTTCTGCCGTGCTCGAACGCCTCGTCGCGCCGGTCGTGCACGGGGTCTACTCCGTGCATCCCGACGACCTCGCGCTCGACCGGGTCGCGGGCCTGCGCCCCGCGTTCGCGCAGGAAGGCTCGCTTTCCGCGGCGGTGCGCTACCTGGGCGAGGCGGCGCCGTCCGGCTCGGCCGTGGAGGGCATTCGAGGCGGAGTGCACCGACTCGTGGTCGAACTTCTCGCCGAGCTCGAGCGGTTCGGCGTGGACGTTCAGCTCGGCCGCGCCGTCACCTCCCTCGAAGGGCTCGACGGAACAGTGGTTGTCGCGGCTCCCGGAGTGCTCGCGCCCCTCGGCGGCCGCCGCGTCGTGCTGGCAACCCTCGTAGTGGAGAGCCCCGCACTCGATGCCGCGCCGCGCGGCTCCGGCCTTCTCGTCGCACCGGGTGCACGAGCGGTGCGCGCCCGGGCGCTCACCCACTCGACCGCGAAGTGGGAGTGGCTGCGCGAGCGCGCCGCGGGCCGGCACGTGCTGCGGCTCTCTTATGACCACGAGCCCGAACGCCTCTCCGAGGTCGCGAGGTCGGATGCCGCCGCGCTCCTGGGCGTCGACCTCCCGGCCGAGAGCATCGTCGATTTCGCTCGCGTCGAATGGACTCGCCCCGCGCCGCTCACCCCGCCGCCCGGCGGCCCGGTCGTCGTGGGTGAGACCGTGGGAGGCAGCGGCATCGCCGGCATCGTCGCCCACTCCAACTCGACAGCGGAACAGCTGCTCGACCGCTGAGCGGGCCGACCCCCCGCCCGCCGCGCGTAACTCCTGCACCTCGCCGCCACCGCGCCTACCGCGCGCCCCACCCCGCCTACCGCGCCCACAACTCCTGCACCTCGCCGCCACCGCGCCTACCCCGCGCCCCACCCCGCCTACCGCGCGCACAACTCCCGCACCCGTCGCCCACCTCGCCCGGCGCCCGCGCATAACTCCTGCAACTCGTCCCACCCTCGCGGGTTCACCCCAGCATTCGCGGCCCGCGTCGGCGGCCCGGCGGCGAGATTGCAGGAGTTGTGCGCGGCGACGACGCGGAAACCCCGGCGGCAGCCGCTGCGGCCGCACTGCTCGCCCTACTGGGCGCAATTGCCGGCGCTTGCGCATAACTCCTGCAATTCGTCCCACCCTCGCCGGTTCACCCCAGCATTCGCGGCCCGCGTCGGCGGCCCGGCGGCGAGATTGCAGGAGTTATGCGCGGCGGCGACGCGGAAGCTGCTGCGCGGAAGCCGCTACGGCGGCCGCTACGGCGGCCGCATCCCTGAGCGACGGCGGCTGGGCCCACGGATTCGCCAACCACGACCGCACAAGCAAGGATGGAAGCATGCCTGACGACGCCGAAAACCTCGGCTACACCCTCTGGTCCGTGCTGCGCCGCGACCCTCAACTGAAGCCCGAGATGCGCGACCTGGCTGACGCTGTCGCCGCAGTCGAGGCATCCGGGGTCACCGTTCGCGGGTTCTACGACGTGTCGTCGATCCGGGCCGACGCCGACCTCATGATCTGGCTGCACGGCGCCGAACCGCAGAAGCTGCAGTGGGCCCTGCGCGAGTTGCGGCGCGCGCTGCCAGGCCTGCTGCCGACGTGGAACGCACTCGGAGTGCATCGCGATGCCGAGTTCACGGCCAACCACCTGCCCGCTTTCATGCGGGGCACAGAGCCTTCAGGCTGGCTGACGGTCTACCCGTTCGTGCGCTCCTACGAGTGGTACTTGCTTCCCGACGACGAGCGGCGGGCGATGCTCGGACAGCACGGACGCAAAGGCGCCGAGTTCTCGCAAGTGCTCGCGAACACGGTCGCGAGCTTCGCCCTCGGCGATTACGAATGGATCCTCGCGCTCGAAGCACCAGAGCTCGTGGATCTCGTGGACCTCATGCGCCACCTGCGGCAGACGGATGCGCGCCGGCACGTTCGCGAGGAGATCCCGTTCTACACCGGGCGACGCATCTCGCTCGAGGAGATCGCGGAGGTGCTCTCGTGAATGTCCCGGGTGCCACGGACGCGGCGAAGAGCGGCCCGGAGCACGTGGAGGTGCCGGTCGCCTACGACGCGATTCTGCTCGCGTCGTTCGGCGGGCCCGAGGGACAGCACGACGTGATCCCGTTCCTGCGCAATGTCACGCGCGGCCGAGGCATCCCGGAGGAGCGGCTCGAGGAGGTCGCCCACCACTACCGGGCGTTCGGCGGCGTGAGTCCCATCAATGCCCAGAATCGCGAGCTCAAGACGGCCCTCGAGGCGGAGCTCGTCGGCCGCGGCATCGCGCTGCCGGTGCTGTGGGGCAATCGCAATTGGGCGCCGTACCTGCGCGACGCCCTCACGGAGGCCCACGAACGCGGTTTCACGAAGCTGCTCGCGATCGGTACGAGCGCCTACAGCTCGTACTCGAGTTGCCGCCAATACCGCGAGGACTACGCCATCGCCCTCGAGGAGACGGGCCTCGGTGGGGTGATCCAGATCGACAAAGTACGGCAGTTCTTCGACCACCCCGGCTTCGTGCAGCCTTTCATCGACGGGGTGCGTGCGGGGCTGCAGGATGTCGCGGCGCACGGCATCCCCGTGGAGCAGACTCGCGTGCTCTTCGCGACCCACTCCATCCCCACGGCTGACGCGGAGCGCAGCGGACCCGACGGCAACGCGTACCAGGCGCAGCACCTCGCCGTTGCCGAGGTCGTCATGCGCGGTGGAGCCATGACCGATCGCGCCAGCGATCCGGCGACCCCAGCGCCGAAGGAGCCTGCGACTGAGGATCCGAGTGCGGTGGCATGGGACCTCGTGTACCAGTCCCGGTCAGGCCCGCCAACGCAACCGTGGCTGGAACCCGACATCAACGACCGCATCGCCGAACTCGCGGCCGAGGGCGTGAAGGGTGTGGTGATCGTTCCGCTGGGTTTCATCTCCGACCACATGGAGGTGAAGTGGGATCTCGACACCGAAGCCATGGAGACGGCGCAGCAGCACGGCATATTCGCGGTGCGCGTGCCGACGCCCGGTGTGCACGCTGCGTTCGTGAGCGGCCTCGTCGATCTCGTGCTCGAGCGGCTGAACGGGACTCCCACGAGCGAGCGCCCGGCGCTCACCGAGCTGGGCCCGTGGTTCGACGTGTGTCGCCCCGGTTGCTGCGAGAACGTGCGGCTGGGCTTCAAACCCGCGCTCGCGGGGATCGCGCCATGACCGTTCGAGAGCCTCAGGGCCCAGCCCCCCGGGAGCCGCGCGGCAATGCCCTGCGCATCGGTACTCGCGGTAGCGCCCTCGCCCTCGCCCAGACCCAGACGATCGCGGACGCTCTCGCCGCACGTGGCGCCGAGGTGCAGCTCGTCACGATCTCGACGGTGGGCGACCGCTCGACCGAGTCGCTCGCGAGCCTCGGCGGTACGGGCGTTTTCGCGACGGCACTTCGCGACACGCTGCTCGCCGGCGAGGTGGATGTCGTGGTGCACTCGCTCAAGGATCTTCCGACCGCGGCCCACCCGGGGCTCGCGATCGGGGCAATACCGAAGAGGGCGGATGCCCGCGACGCCCTGTGCGCGCGCGACGCCCTCACTCTCGACACGCTGCCCGCGGGCGCTCGGGTCGGCACGGGCTCCCCGCGCCGCGCCGCCCAGTTGCGCTCGCGGCGCGACGACCTCGAGATCGTCGACCTGCGCGGCAACGTGGACACTCGCTTGCGCAAGGTGGCGGACGGTGAACTCGACGCTGTGATTCTCGCCGCGGCGGGGCTCGAGCGCCTGGGCCGGCTCGACGCGATCACCCAGCACCTCGGCCTCGATGACTGGCCCACGGCGCCCGGGCAGGGCGCCCTCGCGATCGAGGTGCGTTCTGGGGACGAGAAGCTCGTGAAGGCGCTCGACCACGCGACCTCGCGCATCGTCGTCGAGGCCGAGCGCCGCACCCTGGCCTTGCTCGAGGCGGGCTGCTCAGCTCCCGTTGGGGCACACGCGCTCATCGACGACGGGATGCTGTTCCTCTCGGCTCGGGTCTATGGCCCGTCGAGCTATGTCACCAGTTCCCACGCGCTGTACGTGTCAGACGCGAAGGATCCCGCCGGTGATGTCGCAGCGCGCGTGTCGAAGGAGCTCTTCGACCAGGGCGCGGCCGAGCTGATTGGAGCACGATCCTGATGCAACCCCCGCTGATCCGACCCCGGCGACTGCGAGCGACCCCGGCCATGCGCCGCCTCGTCGCTGAGACGCGCATGCACCCGGCGCAACTCATCCTGCCGCTCTTCGTGCGGGAGGGCGCGAGCCAGCCGGCACCGATCTCGTCGATGCCGGGCGTCGTGCAGCACACACTCGACTCACTGCGCCGCGAGATCGCCGCGGCCGCGGAGGCGGGCATCGGCGGTGTCATGCTCTTCGGTGTTCCCGAGGTGAAGGATGCCGTGGGCTCCGGTGCGACGGATCCGAACGGCATCCTCAACGTCGCCACGCGCGCGGCCGTTGCCGAGGCGGGCGACGCGCTGGTCGTGCAGACGGACTTGTGCCTCGACGAGTTCACCGACCACGGCCACTGCGGTGTTCTCGACTCCTCGGGGCGCGTGGACAACGACGCCTCCCTCGAGCGATACCGCGAGATGGGTGTCGCGCAGGCCGAGGCGGGGTCCCAGCTCATCGGGCTGAGCGGCATGATGGACGGCCAGGTCGCAGCGGTGCGCGACGCGCTCGACTCTGCGGGTCATCCTGAAACTCCCTTACTCGGTTACGCGGCCAAGTACGCGTCTGCCTTCTATGGGCCGTTCCGCGAGGCGGTGCAGTCGTCGCTCGAGGGGGATCGCCGAACCTACCAGCTCGATCCGGCCAACGCTCGCGAGGGTGCTCGGGAAGTGCTGCTCGACGTCGAGGAGGGCGCCGACATCGTCATGGTGAAACCGGCGATGAGCTACCTCGACGTGCTCGCAGACGCGGCCGCCACGAGCCCCGTGCCCGTGTGGGCCTACCAGGTGAGCGGCGAGTTCGCGATGATCGAGGCCGCGGCCGCGAACGGGTGGATCGACCGTCGCCGCGCGATCGAGGAGTCGGTCACGAGCATCCGGCGGGCGGGTGCGGATGCCGTGCTCACCTATTTCGCGATCGAGCTGGCCACCTGGCTGAGGGCCGGGCCCACGCCGCCGGTTCCGGCGCAGCGCGGAGCGATGTGACGGCCGTGCCGTGGGGAATTACAAACGAGGAAGCGTTCGAGCGCGCTCGCGCCGTGCTGCCGGGCGGAGTGAACTCACCCGTGCGTGCCTTCGGCTCGGTGGGCGGCTCGCCCCGGTCGATTGTGTCGGCACGCGGCCCCTACGTCACCGACATCGAGGGTAGGGAGTACGTCGACCTGGTGAGCGCGTGGGGTCCCGCGATCCTCGGGCACGCGCATCCCGCCGTCATCGCCGCCGTGCAGGAGGCGGCGGCCCTTGGCCTGGGTTTCGGAGCATCCACCCCCGGCGAAGCGGACCTCGCGGAGGTCGTGCGCGACCGCGTCGGGCCCATAGTCGAGAAGCTGCGCCTCGTCTCGACGGGAACCGAGGCGACGATGACGGCCATCCGCCTGGCGCGCGGCGCGACCGGGCGAGACCTGCTCGTGAAGTTCGCGGGCCACTACCACGGTCACTCCGACGGCCTGCTCGCGGAGAGCGGATCGGGAGTGGCGACACTCGCGCTCCCCGGTTCGGCGGGTGTACCGGCGGCCATCGCCGCCCAGACGATCGTCGTTGCCTACAACGACCTCGAGGCGATCAGCGCGGTCTTCGCTGAGCGCGGCAGCGAGATCGCTGCCGTCATCGTCGAAGCAGCCGCCGCCAACATGGGGGTCGTGCCTCCCGAACCCGGTTTCAACGCGGCACTCACACAGCTCGCCCACGACCACGGCGCCCTCCTGATCCTCGACGAGGTGCTCACGGGGTTCCGGGTCTCGCCCGCGGGGTGGTGGGGCCTGGATCCCCATTCGCACGGCCGGCCCGACCTCGTGACCTACGGCAAGGTGATCGGCGGCGGGCTTCCGCTCGCCGCGCTCGGCGGTCGAGCGGAGGTCATGGACCTCCTGGCACCTCTCGGCCCGGTCTACCAGGCGGGCACCCTCAGCGGAAACCCGGTCGCGGTAGCCGCGGGCCTCGCCACTCTGCGGGCGGCGGATGCCTCGGTCTACGAGCACCTCGACGCGACGGCCGTCACGATCCAGGTCGCCCTCTCGGAGGCGCTGACCGCCGAGGGAGTCGTGCACAGCGTGCAGCACGCCGGCAACCTGTTCTCCGTCGCGTTTCGCGCGACACCGCCGCGCGACTACGCCGAGGTCAAGGCACAGGACGTGTTCCGTTACCCGCCGTTCTTCCACGCCATGCTCGATGCAGGGGTCTCGCTTCCGCCCTCCGTGTTCGAGGCGTGGTTCGTCTCCGCGGCTCACGATGAGGTGGCGGTGGGCAAAATTCTCGACGCTCTTCCCGCCGCAGCGCGCGCCGCGGCATCCGCCGGCTGATGTATTCCACTTTCGGAATGAATGAGCGAGGATGAACTGTACTCGCGCCGAAGACGCCGCGGAACCCCGAGTCCGCCGTGCGGGCCCGGACTATGGTGGAAGTAGACGGAACGAATGGAGAGCCCCATGAAAGGCAAGATCCTCCTGCTGGTCGGTGTCGGTATCGGCTACGTGCTGGGCACGCGCGCCGGTCGCGAGAAGTACGACGAAATGAAGGCAGCGGCCCAGAGGCTGTGGAACGACCCGCGTGTTCAGCGCCAGGTCAACCAGGCCGAGGACTTCGTGAAGGACAAGGCGCCAGAGGTCGCCGAGTTCCTCGCCGACGGCGCCAAGAAGGTCGTGTCGCAGGTCTCGGGCTCCAAGCCGTCCGCGAGCAAGCCCGCGTCGAAGCCCGCGGCACGCAAGACTCCCGCGAAGCCCGCCGCGTCACACTAGGCCGACCATGTCCGTCGGACCGGGCATGACGCCCAAGCGCTCGCTGTTCAGGCTCATCGGCGACCTTCCGGGGCTGCTCGTCGACTTGCTTCGCAGCGAACTCGAGCAACTCAAGGCGGAGATCGCCGAGAAGCTCAAGCATGCCGGTATCGGCCTCGGCCTGCTCGCCGCTGCCGCGACCTTCGCCTTCTTCGCGGTCGGCGTACTCATCGCCACGGCCATCCTCGCCCTCGCCCTCGTGCTGCCGGCGTGGGCGTCTGCGCTCATCATCGGCGCCGTGCTGCTGCTCATCACGGGCATCCTCATCGCCCTGGGGGTGGCGAGCCTGCGCAAGGGCGTACCCCCGGCCCCAACCGAAACCATCAAGAGTCTCAAGAGAGATGTCCGCGTTATCAAGGGCATCGGAAAGTGAGCGACACCATGAGCAATATCGAATCACGCGTGGCCGGTACCCGCGCCGACCTGGAGGCCACCCTCGACGCGATCGAGGACAAGCTCGACGTTCCCAAGCGGTTCGGCGAGCTGACCGATCGCGCCAGGGCATCGTACGAGTCCAACCCCATCCCGTGGATCGTGGGCGCGACCGTTGCGGCGATCGCGGTCGCCGGAATCGTTGCGTGGGCGATTCTCAGCGACGACTGAGCTTTCATCAATTAGGGCCCGCCTCCCCGAGCAGGGGAGGATAGGCGCATGGCAGCCAAACCGCTCGACGGGTGGCGCGTGCTGGTGCCCCGAGGCGGCAAGTGGGGCGACGGCATCGCAGCAACTCTGCGGAGTTACGGCGCGATCCCTGTGATCGCGCCGATGATCAACTTTGCGAGCGCGGACGACGGCGCGGCCCTTGCCAACGCCTTACATGAGCTGCAGGACGGCCAGTTCGACTGGCTCGTGGTCACGAGTGCTACGACCGTCGATGTGCTCGTTGGGCACGGCGTCACGCTCCCCACGGTTACGCGCGTGGCGGCGGTCGGCGAGACAACTGCTGCAGCCCTCACTCTTGCCGGGTATCGCGCAGACTTCGTGCCCGCGAACGACAACTCGGCGCGGGGCCTCGTCAAGGAGTGGCCCGAGCCGGGGGTTGCGGCCCGTGTGCTGGTTCCCCAATCCGACCTCGCCGAACCGAACCTCGTCGCCGGGTTCGGCACCCTGGGGCTGCAGGCCACCTTCATCACCGCCTACCGAACGGTGGGGGTGCCCGTCGCCGAGTCGGTTCGGGCGGATGTCGCATCCGGCCGCATCGGCGCGCTCCTGGTCAGTTCTGGCTCGGTCGCCCGCCAGATCGCCGCGCAACTCGCGCCGCTGCCCGAAGGCACGGTGGTGGCGTGCATCGGCCCTCGCACGGCTTTCGATGCGCGCGCTGCCGGTCTTGCGGTCGACCTCATTGCCGAGCAGCGCTCCGCCGATTCACTCATTGCGGCTCTCGTCGAGCACGCGGAGCGAGCGCGCGAAGCCTGACCTCACCCGGCGGGGGCCGCCAGCACGAGGAAGATGATTCCGAGTAGCGGCGCTACGCCCTGCACGAGTGCGGCCCGGTAGAGCTTGGGCGCCGACGTGATGAGCACGATCGAAGCGAGCACCATGCTCGCCGCCGAGAAGATCGCGAGTGTGAGCCCACCCTGTTGCCAGTTGGTGGAGCCCAGCATCACGAGGCCCGTGCCCGCGCCGATGGCCAGGAACACGTTGTAGAAGCCCTGGTTGAACGCCATGGGGCGCACGATGTCCGCCTCTTCTTGCGTCTTCAGGCCGAAGCGCTTCCAGGTGGTCGGCTTCGACCAGGCGACGCTCTCCATGAAGAAGATGAGCAAGTGGATCACGGCGGCAATGAAGACGAAGACGGATCCCGTTACGGCGAGTGCGCTGTTCATGGTCGCAAGTGTGGCACTCATGTGATCAGGCGCGCACGTCCACGACCGTGCGGCCGCGAATCCTTCCCGCGAGGATGCGCTCGGCCACCTCGGTAGCGTCAGCCAGGGGCACCGATTCGGTAAGCGAATCGAGCAGCTCGAGATCGAGGTCGGTCGCGATTCTCTGCCAGGCCCGAAGGCGCTGCTGTCGCGGGGTGCTCACCGAATTGATGCCCGCGAGTTTCACCGCGCGCAGGATGAACGGCATGAGGCTCACGGTCATTTCGCTCGATTGGGCGTTGCCGCACGCGGCGACCGTGCCGCCGTAGGCGACCTGTGAGAGCACGCTGGCGAGGGTGACACCGCCCACGGAGTCGATCGCTCCCGCCCAGCGTTGCGACTGCAGCGGCTTACCGGGTTCGGACAGTTCGGCGCGATCCATGATCTCAGCCGCTCCCAACGAGCGAAGGTAGTCGTGCTCCTCGGCGCGGCCGGTGGACGCAGTCACGTGATGGCCGAGCTTCGCGAGCAGGGCGATCGCGATCGAGCCCACACCCCCGGATGCGCCAGTGACGAGGATGTCGCCCGCGACGCCCGCATCCTCGAGCTCGAGCACCGCGAGCATCGCCGTATAACCGGCAGTGCCGATCGCGGCGGCTTGCAGTGGCGTCATGGACTCGGGCACGGGCACGAGCCATGCGGAGTCGACGCGCGCCCGCTCGGCCAGGCCGCCGTGGTGGGTCTCGCCCAGACCGCACCCGTTGACGAGCACGCGAGCACCCGGAGCCCACTCGGGCGATTGCGATTCGGAGACCGTGCCCACGAGGTCGATTCCCGCGAGGAGACTGGGAGCGCGCACGACGCCCGGTCGTCCGGTGAGCGCGAGGCCGTCTTTGTAGTTGATGCTCGAGTGATCGACATCGATCGTCACGTCACCCGGCATGAGCATGTCGTCGTCGAGGTCGGTCATCAGCTCGACTCGAGCGGGGGCATCCGTCGCTCTCGATACCCGCCATCCACGCCACATGCTGCCAGCCTAGGCGCGGCCCTGGATCAACCGAAGAGGATCGCGGCCTCGTCGTAGCGCGACTGCGGCACCGTGTTGAGCTTGCCGAGAGCGTCTTCGAACGCGACATGCGTTATGGACGTTCCGCTCAGGGAGACCATGCGACCCCAGCGGGCGTGGATGACCGAGTCGACCGCCGCGAGACCGTAGCGGGTCGCGAGCACGCGATCGTAGGCCGTCGGGGTTCCGCCGCGCTGGATGTGGCCGAGGGTCGTCGCACGGGTTTCGACGCCCGTGCGCGCCTCGATCTCGGGCGCGAGGAGGTCGCCGATGCCGCCGAGCCGCGGTCGGCCGAATGCGTCGAGCCCCCGCTCGGAGTGTGCGTCATCCATCGTGTCGAGCTTGAAGCCCTCCGCCACGACGATGAGAGGAGACCGGCCGCGATCACGCACCGACTCCACCCACTCGCAGATCTGCTCGATGCTCGTCTTCTGCTCGGGAATGAGGATCGCGTGGGCGCCCGCCGCCATGCCCGAGTGAAGGGCGATCCACCCGACGTGGCGGCCCATGACCTCAGCAAGCATGCAGCGACCGTGCGATTCGCCCGTCGTGCGCAAGCGGTCCATCGCCTCGGTCGCGATCTCGACCGCCGTGTCGAAACCGAACGTGTAATCGGTCGCGGAGAGGTCGTTGTCGACGGTCTTAGGCACGCCGACGATCTTGATGCCGGCATCCGTCAGCCTTTTCGCGGCGGCAAGCGTGCCCTCGCCGCCGATCGCGATGAGGGAATCGACCCCGAGGCGCTCCATGTTCTCGCGCACGCGGTCGGCGCCCCCCTCGCCCTCGAAGGGGTTCGTGCGGGAGGTGCCGAGGATGGTGCCGCCCTGCTTGGCGATGCCCTGGATGTCTTTGCGCTCGAGGGGAATCGCGTCACCCTCGACGACGCCTCGCCAGCCGTCCCGGAACCCCACGAACTCGCGCTTGTAGATCTGCGTGCCCTTGAGCACGGCACCGCGGATGACGGCGTTCAGTCCGGGGCAATCGCCGCCGCTCGTGAGGATTCCGATCTTCATTGTTCAATCATGGCCCATTGTTTCGGCGCGATCGGCGTGTACGTCGTCAGGCGTAGCCCGATGGCCCGCGCCGCCGCTAGAGTCTTGCCGACGTGTCCATCCGGGCGGACGTCCCCATCTCACAGGGAGTGAACTCATGACAGACGCACCACCCGTTACTCCGGCTGCCGCGCCGGCGCCTGCCTCCGTACCCGGCAAGACCCTGGGCATCGTGGCCCTCATCGTGACGTTCTTCGCGTCGCTGATCGGCCTCATCCTGGGATTCGTCGCGCGGAGCCAGTCGAAAGCCGCTGGAGTCAAGAACACCCCGGCGACCGTCGCGATCGTGCTCGGGTTCATCTTCCTGATCGGGCAGATCCTGTTCTTCGTGCTGGGCGGCGCTGCCCTGTTCAGCGGGCTGTTCGCGGCCTGCGCGGAGCTCGGCCCCGGTGTGCACGAACTGAACGGCGTCACCTACACCTGCAGCTAGCTGTACTCGGCTTAGCAACACGAGGCGCCCCGGTACCGCCGGGGCGCCTCGTCGTTAGACTGACGGCCATCAGAGAGGAGACCGCATGACGATGCTCAACGGCGAACCGATCGAGACGCCCGACATCTCCACGGCGCCGTCCGCGCCCGGCACGGCGACCGCGCCCGTCCGCCAGGACCAGACCAGCAACGTGCTGGGCCTCATGAGCCTGATCTTCGCGATCGTCTTCCCGCTCGCGGGTGCGATCCTCGGCGGAATCGCGATGTCGCAGGCGAAGAAGGCGGGTGCCAACAACACCCTTGCGAAAGCCGGATTCTGGGTGGGGCTCGTGCTCACGGTGCTCATCGTCGCGGTGACGGTCGTCGTGATCGTGCTCGGCGTCAACGTCTTCGGCGGGCTCTTCGGCGAGCTGTTCCGCGTCTGCAGCGAACTCGGCGACGGTACCCACGTCGTGGATGGTGTCACCTACCGCTGCAATGTGGCGTGAGTCCCGCAGTAGACGGGTGACTCCGCACAACCGGCGCACACCACGAGCTGCTCGCGGCAGGCGAGGTCGCTGCAGTTCTGCATCCGGTCGGTAGCTCCATCGCACTGCGAGCACCGGCCGATGACGGCAGCGGAGTCGCTGAACCGCACGGCCATGCGCTTGTCGAAGACGTAGAGCGAACCTTGCCAGAGGCCGGAGTCGCCGAACTCCTCGCCGTAGCGCGCGATGCCGCCGTCGAGTTGATACACCTCGCGAAAACCTCGCTGCACCATGAGCGCCGAGAGCACCTCGCAGCGGATGCCGCCCGTGCAGTACGTGACGACCGGCTGGTGTTTCAGGTGGTCGTACCGACCCGAGTCGAGTTCGGCCACGAAGTCGCGCGTGTTCGCGACCGCCGGCACGACGGCATCCTTGAACTTGCCGATCTGCGCCTCGAAGGCGTTGCGCCCGTCGAAGAAGGCGACCTGCTTGCTCGCAACGAGTTCGTGCAGCTGGCCGGGGGTGAGCTTCATGCCACCGCCGATTATGCCCGTTTCATCGACCTCGAGTTCGCCGGGTGCCCCGAAGCTCACGAGCTCGTCGCGCACTCGCACGCTCAATCGGGGGAAGTCGCCGCCGCGCCCCTCGCTCCACTTGGCGTCGAGATTCTTGAAGGCCGGGTACTCCTTCGTCTTGCGCAGGTACCTCTTGACGGCCTTGAGTTCGCCGCCGACGGTGCCGTTGATTCCCTGCTTCGAGAGGATGATGCGACCGCCGAGCCCCAGCGATTCGCACAGGTCGCGCTGCCACAGCCGCACCGCCTCCGGATCCGCGAGGGGTGTGAAGACGTAGAAGAGCAGGATCTTCGCAACGGCCACCCGGCAATGCTACGTCGGCTCGGCAGGGAGAGTGAGGCGCGCGATGAGGCCGCCGCCGTCGCGGGCGGTGAGCTCGAGCCGACCGCCGTGGGTGGCGGCGACACTCTCGACGATCGCGAGGCCCAGGCCGACCCCTTCGCCGTGGGAAGTGCGGCTCGCATCGCCGCGATAGAAGGGTTCGGCGAGAAGGGCGAGCGAGGCGGGGGTGACCGCGGTGCCCGTGTTGGCGACCTCTACGACGGCATCCGCACCCTCGCGGTGTACGCGCACGTGGAGCTCACCACCCTGGATGTTGTGCCGGATCCCGTTGTCGAGCAGGTTGCGCACGGCCCGCGCGACGAGCACGGGCTCGCCCACAGCACTCACGGTCGAGATCTCGGCGTGCACCTCGATGCCCCACTCGCGCGCGGCCCCGGACAGGTCATCGAGTTCGCCGCGCGTCACCTCGGCGAGGTCGAGCGGCCCGGCGCCGTCGATGCCCGCGCGCGACCTGGCGAGAGCGAGGAGGGCAGTGATGAGCCGCTCGCTCTGCTCGGTCGCCCGCAGCGCGCGCCGCACGTTGGGCTCGAGCGAGCGCGGAACTGCGCCCTGCTCGAGCGGGATCTCAAGGGCCGCGCGGGTCGTCGTGAGCGGGGTTCGCAGCTCGTGCGATGCATTGGCGACAAAGCGGTCCTGGGCTGCGAATGCGAGTTGCAGCCGGTCGAGCATCCCATCGATGGTGTCGCCGAGCTCCTTGATCTCGTCGTGGGGACCGGGCAGGTCGAGTCGGCGGCCGAGGTCGCGCTCGGAGATGTCGCGCGTGGCCGCGGTCACCTCGCCGATGCGGTCGAGCGAGCGTCGCGACAGCCAGAACGCGATGGCCGCGGCGATGGCGGCGAACACGACGAGTAGCACGATCGACCAGATCAAGAGGCCGCCCCCGACCTCGTTGGAGAGGAAGATTGATTGCCGGATGACCGCACCGGCCGTGAACTCGTCTGCCCCCGAGCCCTGGAACTGAGTCGGCCCCGAGCCATCGAGCGGGGGCGGGCCAGGGTACCCCGACGAACCGATCAGGCCGCAGCCGGTTGCTTCTTCGATCGTCTCGTGGACGACGGGCGGCTCGTCGCCGTCGACGGCGCAGCTCACCGTGGTCACCCACATCGCTGTCGCGAACAGCTGCTGCACTACGAAGTACTGCACCGTGAGCAGACCGGCCCCTGCGGCGATGAACACCATGGTGATGATGAGCCCGAGCCGCGTGCGGAAGCTCAGCCGCATCGGCGTTCTGGCGGTCATGAAGCTCCCATCCGGTAGCCATAGCCGGCCGCCGAGTGGATGACCGCGGGTGAGCCGAGTTTGCGCCGGAGGGTGTGCACCACGATCTTCACGACGCCGCGGGTGCGCTCGTCCGGCTCCTCCCACACTTCGTCCAGAAGCTCATCCGCGTTCACGTACCCGCCATTCGCTGCAAGCAGCACTTCGAGCACGCCGAACTCCTTGAGCGTGAGACGCACGGGCGACCCGTCTCGCTCGGCGACCCGCCGCACGGTGTCGACCCGCACCCCGGCGTGTTCGAGCACGGGACTCGAGCCCCGGATGCCGCCGCGCCGCCCGAGGGCCCGGATGCGCGCGAGCAGCTCCACGTACGCGAACGGCTTCGCGAGGTAGTCGTCGGCACCGAGGTCGAGCCCGGCGACCCGGTCGCCGAGCGTTCCCGCCGCGGTGAGCATGAGGATGCGCGCCGGGTACTGCTGTGACACGAGCGCGCGGCAGACCGCATCGCCGCTCAGCACGGGAAGGTCGCGGTCGAGCACGATCACGTCGACATCCGCGGCTCCCGCCATCGCGAGGGCGCTCGCGCCGTCCCGGGCGACATCCACGAGGTACCCCTCCCGGCGCAGGCCGTCGGCGAGGGCATCCGCGAGGTCGGTTTCGTCCTCCACGATCAGCAGTCGCATGGTGGCTCCATGGTCCGAGCCTGGATCAGGCCCGGTTAGCTTCCGGTTAGGTGCGCTCACACCGGTAGCAAACCACGGCATCCGTAGAACTGTCTTCGTGCCGCGGGGAGTCCGTGGCCGGTGAGAAGGGAACCACGATGTTCAACTCCACGACCCGGCGCCCGATTGCGGCGCTTTCTCTCCTGCTTGGGGCGGTGATCGTCCTCGCAGGCTGCAGCCCCGCAGCCACAGAACAGCCGGATGATGCGGCGAACGACGCACTCGCCGCACAGTTCGTGGCCTGCCTCGAGGGTGAGGGCCAGACCGCCAAGATCGTCGACGGCGGCATGGTCGGACTGCTCGTGCCCGACGGCGTCGAGAACGAGGACGGGTTCATGTCGTCCCAGGACGGGCCGAGCGACTCCGAGGATGGCGGTGGCTCGAGCGCGCCCGTGATGGTGATGATGGATGAGGACGGCAACCGGTGGCAGGTCTCCACCGAGGCGGCAGGCTTCCCGGAGGAGGGCGGCATGCGCGACGCATGGGCGGCCTGCGAGGAGGAGATCCCCGACTTCGAGCAGCCGGAGCCGGACATGTCCGGTGCGACCTCGGTTACGAAGGACGAGGCCATCGAAGTGGGTCTCGCTTTCGCGGCGTGTGCGCGCGACGAGGGCTACGCCGACTTCGCCGACCCCGACACGAACGGCATGATGACCATTCCGAGCTATTTCACCGAGGACGAGTTCCGCTCCCTGCTTGAGGCCTGCTTCGACACCGAGAGCGGCATTGGGTTCGGGATCGCCAAGGAGAATGCCGACCAGCTCGACTTCGACCTGATGGCCGTCATGCAGGAGTTCATGGGCCCTGCCGGCCCGGCGTCGGGTACCGGCGGCGTTGAATCGGGCTCCAATTGAGCCGGCGTCGCGCCCTCACCGGGGGCGGCATCGCTGTGGGGGTGCTCCTGGTCGCGGCAACGGTCGTCGCGGTGGTGTTGCAGCCGTGGCGCAGTCCGGCCGCCGACCTCGCTGGGGGCGCGGATGAGGCGGCCACTGTCGTGGTGGAGAGGACGACCCTCACGGCCGACCTCATCCTCAACGGCAACCTCAGCTACGGCGACGAGATCGACCTGCCTGGCCGGGGAGGCACCATCACTCGCCTTCCGAAGGCCGGCGACGAGATCGCGGTCGGCCAGGCACTCTACGAGGTCGACGGCCGTCCCGTGATCGCAGTCCGCGGGGATCGCCCGTTCTGGCGAGCCCTCAGCGAAGGGGTCGACAACGGGGCCGACGTGCAGCAGCTCGAGCAGTTCCTCGTCGATGCCGGGTTCGGCGGCGACGTCGTCGTCGACACCGAGTTCACCTGGACGACCGCGGCGGCAGTCAAGAACTGGCAGGAGTCGCTCGGCCTCGAGCGCACCGGCGTCGTCGGGCTGGGCGACATCGTTGCTGTGAACGCGGTATCCGTGCGGATCGCCTCGGTGACCTCCAAGCTTGGCGACGGCGGCGGGAGCCCGCTCACCTACACGAGCACGATGTTGCGCGCGGTGGTGAAATTGACGGATGGGCAGGCTCGCGAGATCCTGCCGGCGACCGTCGTCACCGTGACCCTGCCCGACGGCACCGAGCTGCCCGGCACGATCACCTCGATCGACCCCGGCGGCCAGCCGACGGGCAAGGATGACGAGACGACGTCGCCCTCGGCGACGGTCGAATTCGATGATCCCGTCGCCGCGCAGGGCATCGGCCTGCGAGCGGTGAAGGTCGCCCTCGCGAGCGCGGAGGTCGAGGACGCCCTGGTGATCCCGGTCACGGCCCTGCTCGCGACCCTTGACGGCGGCTACGCGGTTGACGTCGTCAGCGCGGGAACGACGATTCGCGTGCCGGTGGAGGTCGGACTTATCGCGGATGCCCGCGTGCAGGTCACCGGCGGTGACCTCGCCGAGGGCGACATCGTGGTGGTCGCTCCGTGAGCGCCGTGGTCGAGCTCGTGGACGTCGTCAAGGAGTACCCCGGCACTCCGCCCTTGCGCGTGCTGCACGGCGTGAACCTGGCCATCGGTGCGGGCGAGCTCGTGGCCGTCGTCGGCGCGTCAGGGTCGGGTAAGACCACGATGCTTTCGATCATGGGGACGCTCGACGACCCGACGAGCGGCCGGGTGCTCATCGACGGCACGGATGTCGCGGCCCTGCGTGAGCGGGACCGTGCGGCACTCCGCGCCCGCAGTATCGGGTTCGTGTTCCAGCAGTTCTTCCTGCTGCCCGCGCTCCCGGCACTGGAGAACGTGGCACTGGGCCTGCTCTACTCGGGCGTGCACGCCACTGAACGGACGCGGCGTGCCGCCGAGGCGCTCGACCGAGTCGGCCTCGGGCACCGAATGCACCACCGCCCCGGCGAGCTCTCGGGAGGCGAGCAGCAGCGCGTGGCGATCGCCCGTGCGCTCGTTCGCGACCCCGCCGTGCTGTTCGCCGACGAGCCGACCGGCTCGCTCGACTCGACGACCGGTGAGAGCATCCTCGAGTTGCTCACCGCGGTCGCGGCGTGGGGGACGGCCGTGGTGATCATCACGCACGACGCGCACATCGCATCGAGTACCAGACGGCAGGTCGGTATCCACGACGGCCGTATCGTCAGCGATACGCTGTCCGTCGAGCTGGAAGCGGCGCGAGCATGATCCGGCTGTCCCTGGGTGATCAACTCCGCACGGCTCTCGTCGGCCCGCGCAGCCGCAAGCTGCGCACCGCGCTCTCGGCACTTGGCGTCGCGGTGGGCATCGCCGCACTCACGGCGATCACCGGCATCGCGGCATCCAACCAGGCCCAGCTGCTCGCCGAGCTGGACGACCTCGGCGCGAACATGGTCGTGGTGATGCCGGGCAATGGCCCGGACAATGTGCCGGTGCCGCTGCCCGACACAGCCGCCGGCATGATCTCGCGGGTCGACCACGTCGAGGAGGTGGGCGTGCTCGAGAATGTCCCGGAGGGCGTCGGGGTGTACCGCAACGACCTCATTCCGTCCGGTCAGACCAACGGGCTGACGGCGTACGCGGTCGACCCGGACTTCCTCTCGGCCGTCGAGGGATCCGTCGCGAAGGGAACGTGGTTCGACGAGGCGTCCAGGGGGCTGCCCGTCACCGTGCTCGGCGCGGCGGCTGCGGCGAGGCTCGGGATCACGGAGCCCGGCGTGCGGGTGTGGATCGGGGGGCAGTGGTACGCCGTCATCGGCATCCTCGAGCAGGCCGGACTCGCCGAGGAGATCAATGCGACGGCGTTCCTCGGTGACGAGTGGGCGAGGGCTCGCGTCTCGGCCGCCGACGACGACACGATCGCCGCGATCTTCGTGCGCATCGCGCCGGACAAGGTCGCGGCGGTGCGGGATGTGCTCGCGCTCGCGGCTAATCCCGAGTCGCCGTACGTCAACGTCGGGCAACTCTCGGACCTCGCCGGAGCGCGCGAGACGACCGACGACTCCCTCTCCGGGCTCGCGATCGGCCTCGCGGCCATCGCCCTGCTCGTCGGCGGCATCGGCATCGCGAACACCATGGTGGTCGCGGTGCTCGAGCGCCGCGGCGAGATTGGCTTGCGCAGGGCGCTCGGCGCACGGCCGGGACAGGTGGCGAGCCAGTTCGTCGGCGAGGCGATCGTGCTCGGCGGTCTCGGTGGAATCGTCGGTGCGGCGTGCGGAGCGCTGGCCGTGATCGGCTACGCGGCCTGGCGCGCCCAGGTCGCGGTCGTGCCGCTCGAGGTGCTTGTCGGCGGCCCGCTCATCGCGCTCGCGGTCGGGGTCGTCGCCGGGCTCTACCCCGCGATGAGCGCCGCCCGCCTGTCACCGACGATCGCGCTGCGCACCGTGTGACGTCGTCGGCTCCGGCGCGTAGTCTCGTGGCGATGATCGTCACGACCTACGCGCCGGCCGAACGGGTGAGCCTGTCGCACACCCTCGGCCCATTGCGGCGTGGACGCTTCGATCCCACCTTCCGCACCGACCCGTCCGGCGTGTGGCGAACCTTGCGCACTCCGAACGGCGGGGCGACGCTGCATCTGGCGCGCACGGCATCCGGTATCGCGGCGACCGCGTGGGGGCCGGGCGCCGAGTGGGCGATCGAGGGCGTGCCCGAGCTGCTCGGCGCGGGCGACGACTGGAGCGGTCTCGACGTCTCGGGCAACGAGCTCCTCGCCGATTCCCTGCGCCGCAACCCGGGACTGCGCCTGCTGCGTACTCGGCAGGTGTTCGAGATGATGCTTGCCGCGATTCTCGAGCAGAAGGTGACAGGTAAAGAGGCGCGTCACGCCTGGCGCGTGCTCATCACGAAGCACGGGCAACCGGCTCCGGGTCCCGCGCCGAGCGGCATGCGGGTGTTCCCCGCGGCCGAGACCTGGCGACGCGTGCCCTCGTGGGAGTGGCATCGGGCCGGTGTGGGTCCGGATCGATCGGCGACGGTCATGCGCGCTGCCGTCGTCGCGGCATCCCTCGAACGCACTCTCGAGAAGGGTCGAGGCGGTCCGGAGGTCGAACGGGCGCTGCGCAGCATCCCCGGGGTCGGCGTGTGGACCTCGGCCGAGACGACCCAGCGCGCCCATGGCGACCCCGACGCACCGAGCGTGGGCGACTACCACCTGCCGGCGGTCGTCGGCTGGGCACTCATCGGCAAACCCGTCGACGACGACGGAATGCTCGAACTTCTCGCACCGTGGACCGGGCAGCGCCAGCGCATCATGCGCCTCATCGAGTCGAGCGGATTCGCTAAGCCGCGATTCGGCCCAAGGATGACCGTGCAGGACCACCGCTCGCATTGAGGGTTTCTCCAAAGGAGTCGCGCGGGCCCGCACCACGTCCTAGTCTGCGGCGGTGCACATGTTCTTCCGAACCGTTCTCCACCTCCTGCTGAGTCGTCGCGCCAGCCGCCTCGACATTCACGATGTCGGCAGGATGCGCTTGCGCGTGCTGCCCACCGACCTCGACGTGCTCGGCCACCTGAACAACGGCGTGTATCTCTCGATCATGGATCTTGGTCGCATGGACCTCCTCATCCGCAGCGGTGCGTGGGCGCGTTTTCGGGCGAAGGGCTTCTACCCGGTGATGGCGAACGAGACCATCACCTTCCGCAAGTCGCTGCAGCCGTGGCAGGCGTACTGGCTGGAGTCGCGCATCGTCGGGTACGACGCCAAGGCGGTGTACGTCGAACAGCGTTTCGTGGTCGACGGCGAGGTCTACGCGAACGCGATGACGCGCGGCAGGTTCCTCAAGAAATCGGGCGGCACGGTGAGCGTGGCCGAGCTCGCGGACCTCGTCGGCATCGACATCTCGACGATGCCGCCGCCCGCGTGGGTGGCGCGCTGGGCAGCCGATGTCACTCTGCCATCGACGCGGGATGCTGCCCCGAGCGAGTGGCCCGGCGCACCGGTCTAGGTGGCAGGCCAGCCGACGGGATCGCCATCCATGGCCAGCCGCTCGTAGTAGGGGCGCTGCACCGGGTAGTAGTCCTCGAAAGCCGGGAGCGTCGAGCCGGAGCGAGCCGCTATCAAACGGTCGAGGTAGTACTCCCAGCCCGGTCCGATGCTGCCGGCCTGCCGCGCCTCCGACAGGCGCTGGGAGAAATACACGACCGTGGTGCCGTCGACGTCGGCGAGCGACACCCTCACGCGCCAGGTGTCGGCCTCCACCCGCCATTCGAGTGCGAGCCGCTCTCCGGGCACGCACTCCAGGATCGTGACCTTCTCGCTGCCCGAGCCCTCCTCGAACAGCATCGTGAACTCGACCGTGGCTCCGACCGCGGCTTGCCCCTTCCACGAGCCGATCCACTTGCGAAGTCGAGCCGAGACCGTGAGCCATTCCCACATTTCGGCCGCGGGCGCGGCGATGCGTCGCTCGATGATGACTTCGAGTCCCTCGCGGTCGCGAACCACGCGCCCAGTCGCCTGCACTCCCATGCAACGACCCTACCTACGTGGCTGGCAGTAGGCGAAGGTCGTTCAGGCGGTGTGCCTCCCGAGCACGTAGGTCTGGATCGCGATGACGGCCGCTCCGCGGCACCACTCGGTGTTATCCCCCGACGTGGTGAAGAGCGGGAGAGGCGTGGTGCGCGGGTCGCGGTCGAGACGCATGCCCTCCTGCACGGCGTCGGCCGCGACATCCACGAGCCTCACTCCCTCGCCGCCGAGTACCACTAGTTGCGGCATCGCAAGATTCGCGACCGCCGCGATGAGCTTGCCGAGACCGCGGCCGGCGTCGTCGACGATCCGCCGCGCCGCCGGCTCCCCTGCGATAGCGAGGTCGAGGGCCTCGTCGTAGTTCACGGGTCGGTCGAGCGCTGTGGAGACGCCCTGCACGATGGCCGAAAGCGTGAGCACGCTTTGCGCACAGCCGCGATGGCCGGATGCGCACACCGGCCCGAACGGGTCGAGCGGCCAATGCCCGACGAGTCCTATGCCGGAGTCTTCGTTGACGATGACGTCCCCGCCGACCACGAGGCCGTAACCAATGCCGGCACCGAGCGTCAGCACGGCGAACCGGTCGGCGTTCCTGCCGGCGCCGAACCAGCGCTCGTACTCGGTGAACGCAGTCACATCGTTGTCGATGACCGTCGGCAGCCCGATCGCGGTCTCGAGCATCGCGCCGAGTTCGATGTCCGCCCAGCCGAGAAACGGAGCATTCCGCACGACCCCATGCTCTGCCACGAGTCCGCCGATGCCCACCCCGACCGCCGTGACCGATGCGACGCGTTCCCGCAGTGCCGCAACCACCTGGCTTATGGCGCCCACAACGGACGCCGGCTCACGAGACGACAGTGTGACCTCAGCCGAGGCGAGCACGCTCGCCCTGAGGTCGGTGGCGACCCCGAGCACTTCGTCGCCCGTGAGCTTGAGGCCGATGAAATGACGTGATTCGGGCACGATGTCGAGAAGGCGCGAGGGGCGTCCAGCGCGCCCATCCACCCGCTCCCCGGCCTCGACGAGCAGGCCGGATTCGATGAGTGGGGTGCTGAGCCGCGTGAGCGACCCGGCGGACAGGTCGAGCTTGCGTGCGATCTCACTGCGGGAGATGGGTCCATTGATGAGAACCTCGAGAGCCACCGCGTTGGACGGACCAGAACCCGGAGTCCACGGAGGCGTCCGAATGCGCACTGTTCTCCTCTCTGAGTTTGTTCCGTTGCTGAAGCAAACAGAGTCTATCGGGCAAGTATCGGGCCGTGTTGACAATCAATTACTTTTGCCGTAAAACTAACTCCAGCACCCAGGGCATGCGATGTGGCATGTCGGACGATGAAGTTCGAGTGAAAGGCAAGAACCGTGAGACCACTGAAATCCCTGGCTGTCGCAGCAGCCGCCGTGACCGCGCTCGCCCTCGCCGGCTGCACTGCCAGCGCCGGCGCTCCCGAGAACGGAATCGGCGAACCGGGCGCGACCGACATCTCGGGCACGGTGACGTTCTGGCACGCCTACAGCGCAGATTCGCCCGAGGTCGCCACGCTCGATGACGTCATCATCCCGGCGTTCGAGAAGAAGTTCCCCGACGTCACGGTCAAGTCAGTGCCCGTGCCCTACGACGACCTCCACCAGAAGCTCATCACCGCGGTGGCCGGCGACCAGCTGCCCGACCTCGTTCGAGCCGACATCGGTTGGGTCCCCGAGCTCGCGGACCTCGGCGTGCTCGTTCCCCTGAGCGAAGAGATGCCCGACTTCCAGGCGCTCGCAGACGCCACCTACCCCGGCAGCCTCGCCACCAACAAGTGGAAGGACGCCTACTACGGCCTGCCGCTCGACACCAACACTCGCGTGACGCTCTACAACTCGGGCGCCCTCGATGCCGCTGGGGTCGACGTGCCGACAACGGTCGAGGACCTCGTCGCTGCGGCGCCCGCGCTTAAGGCGGCCGGCTCGTACGCCTTCGCCGATAACGGCGCCAGCGGTTGGAACGTGCTTCCGTGGATCTGGAGCGCCGGGGGCGACATCACCAATGAGGATGTCACCGAGGCCACCGGATACTTGAACAGCCCCGAGTCGGTGCAGGGCATCCAGACTCTCGTCGACCTGTACCAGGGCGGCTACATGCCCGACATCATCCTGGGCGACTCCGGCGGACTGGCGACGAGCGACGGGCTCGCGCAGGGCACATACGCGACCATCCTCGACGGTCCGTGGATGTATCCGATCTTCGCGGGTCAGTATCCTGACTTCACGCTCTCGGCCGCACAGGTTCCGGCCGGCGACGGAGGGAGCATCTCGGTGGTCGGTGGAGAGGACATCGTGCTGACGCAGTCCTCCGAGAACAAGGCAGCAGCCGCCGAGTTCTTGCGCTACCTCCTCTCTGAGGACGCGCAACTCGAGATGGCCAAGGTCGGCCAGATGTCGGTGCTCTCGAGCCTCGGCGACGGTCTCGCGGACATCAACGAGTATTACGCCCCGTTCGTCGAGCAGCTCGCGACGGCAAGGCCGCGTCCGGTGACGCCCGCGTGGACCAAGATCGACGCGATCCTCCAGGACGAGATCCGCGCGGCGATCAAGGGCGACAAGACTGTGCAGGAAGCCCTCGATTCGGCGGCCAGCCAATCCGACGCGCTTCTCGCGCAGTACAAGTAACCGGATACGCGGACATGACTGCACCGACCGCGGCGCCGCCAGCGGTGACCGTTCGGTCGGCGCTACTCCGGCGGCGGCGAGGAGCCGCCGCCGGAGGTGGCCGGCGCGAGGCCCTCGCGGCCTACGCGTTCGTCCTTCCCGGCTTCATCCTCTACGCCCTCGTGATGCTCTACCCCGCCGTGCAGACGTTCCTCCTCAGCCTGCGCGACTGGAAGATCACTCCGGGAGTGGACAGTCCATGGGTGGGCCTGGACAACTACATCAGGGCCTTCAGCGATCCGGCCTTCCTCGACTCGCTCGTCAACGCGGTCGTGTACACGCTCGTCACCGTGCCCATGCAGATCGTGATCGGCCTATTCCTCGCGATCCTCCTGGACAGCAAGCTGCCGGGCCGAGTGGCATTCCGGGTGCTGTTCTATCTCCCGGTCGTCACGAGTTGGGTGGTCGTGTCCCTGCTCTTCCGCTACATCTTCTCCTCCGACGAGGGACTCGCGAACTTCGTGACCGTCGACCTCCTTCACCTGGCCAGCGACAACGTCAGCTGGTTCCAGGAGCGGTGGACGTCGTTCATCGCCATCTGCGCGCTGGGCATCTGGAAGGGCGTCGGCTGGTCGATGCTCATCTTCCTCGCCGCACTCACGGCGGTGCCGAAGGATCTCCACGAGGCGGCGGCCATCGACGGCGCAGGAGTGTTCAAGCGGTTCCGCTATGTGTCGCTGCCGTCCATCCGCAGCGCCCTCTCCGTCGTCGTCATCCTGCTCGTGATCGGCGGATTCAACGTATTCATCTCGGTGCTGCTCATCACGGGCGGCACGAACGACACGCAGGTGCCGCTCACCTACATGTACGACCAGGCGTTCCAGTTCCTCGACTTCGGCTACGGCAGTGCGATCTCGTTCTCGCTCACGGCCCTCGTGTTGGTGGTCTCGGCAGCGCAGTACTGGTGGACGCGTCGATCGATGAGGAACTGACATGGTGACATCCCCGCGGCGGCGGATTCTCAACTACGCCATCCGGTACGTGCTCCTGGCGATCGCGGCATTCCTGCTGGTGTACCCGTTCCTGTACATGCTGTCGACCTCGTTCAAGCCCAGGTCGCTCGTGCTCGGTGACCCCACCCAGCTCATCCCGGAGGATCCGACCCTCGACAACTACATCCAGGTGCTCGGTGTCGACAACTTTCTGCGGTACTTCCTCAACTCGGCGGCCGTCGCCGTCGTGAGCACGGTACTCATCGTGGCTCTGTCGTCGATGATGGCGTACGCGTTCTCCCGCCTTCGGTTCCCGGGCAAGCGCATCCTGTTCACGCTCATCATCGTCGGTCTCACCATCCCGACGATGATGCTGATCATTCCCCAGTTTCTCCTCGCGCGGGACTTGCACTTGCTCAACTCGCTGCAGGGCCTCGTGCCGTTCTACGTCGGTACGGCGCTGGGCTTCAACACCTTCCTCCTGTCGGGGTTCTTCGAGACCATTCCGAAGGAACTCGATGAGGCGATGCTCATCGACGGCGCCGGGCCGTGGCGACGGTACTGGAGCCTCGCCCTGCCCTTGTCGAAGCCCGCCCTGGCGACGTGCGTGATCTTCGCCTTCCTCGGCACGTGGGACGAGTTCGCGTGGGCCCTCACGGTGCTCAATGACGTCGAGGTACGCACCCTCCCCATCGCGATCGCCCTATTCCAAGGGCAGCACAGCACGAGCTGGGGGCTCGTGTTCGCGGCGTCGCTGCTCGCCATCATCCCCGTTCTCATCGTCTATATCGTGTTCCAGCGCTTCTTCGTCGCTGGCCTGACCTCCGGAGCAATCAAGAGCTAATGACCACCACAACCTCAGCGCAGGACATCGTCGCCGAAGGCCTGCGCGTGATCGCGGACGGCCAGGCTCCCTCAGGGGCCTACGTAGCGAGCCCCAACTTTGCCGAGTACAACTTCGCGTGGCTGAGAGACGGCGCATACTGCGCACTCGCGATGGATGCCGCCGGCCGCCCCGAATCGAGCCGCGCCTTCCATAGGTGGGCGGCTATGGTCATCGAGGCCCAGCGACCCCGAATCGAGAAGATCATCGGGCTGATCGAGCGCGGCGAAACGATTCGTGGCGACGACATGCTGCCCACGCGATACACGCTCCTCGGCCAGCCGGAGGTAGTCGTCGGGGAGGCGTGGCCGAACTTCCAGCTCGACGGCTACGGATCCTGGTTGTTCGCCCTGTTCTCGCACCTCGACGCGCAACTGCTGCCGGAGTTCCGGCCGGCCGTGGAGCTTGCCGCCAGGTACTTGTCCGCGTCGTGGCGGCTCCCGTGTTTCGACTACTGGGAGGAGGAGGGGGATCGCCAGCACACGTCCACCCTCGCTGCGATCGCGGCCGGATTGCGTTCGGCGAGCCGGCTTCTCGATGACACGTCCCTCGCCTCGACGGCGGAAGAGGTGCTCGACTATGTGCGGGCGCACTGCGTCGTCGACGGGAGCTTCGTGAAGGGGCCCCAGGACCCGCGGGTCGATGCGAGCCTGATCTCCCTGACGGTGCCGTTCGGGCTCGTCGACGCGAGCGACCCTGTCATGAGGGCGACGATCGCTCGCATCCGCTCCGAGCTCTCGAGCCCGAGCGGCGGCATCTACCGCTATCGCGGGGACACCTACTACGGCGGCAACCCGTGGCTGCTCCTGACGGCGTGGCTGGGCTGGCACGATCGAGTGACCGGCAACGAGGAGGGGTTCAGTAGTGCGCGGCATTGGGTGCTCAGCAACGTGTCCGACGGGGGGCGGTTGGCCGAGCAGGTGTTGCACGAACCGCAGTCCGCACCCTTCGTGCAGGAGTGGCTCGATCGCTGGGGTCCGGTGGCCGACCCGTTGCTGTGGTCGCACGCCAAGTTCATCCTGATGGAGTCTGAGGCGGTCGGTCGGGTATGGAACTGATCCCGGATCGTGCGCACTATGTGCCCGGTGCCAGCGTCAGGGTGGAATTCGATTCGGCCATCGACGCTGACGCAGCCCTCATCGTCACTCGCCTGCAGCGGGAGGTGCTGACACTTTCCGTGCCTGCGGGCAGTAGGTCGGTCGATCTCGGCACCTTCGAGCCGGGCGGCTACGGCGTGCGCCTGGGTGTCGCGGCGACCGCGTTCGATGTCTCGGACAGCCCGTTCGACCGGCCCCGCTACGGGTTCATAGCCCGGCTCACCGACGATGTCGACGTGCAAGCGGTCACGCGCAACTTCCGCCGCTTGCACCTGAACCTCGCGCAACTCTACGACTGGGCGTACCGGCACTCGACGCTCATGCCGCCGACCGAGAGCTATCTCGACCCGCTCGGCATGCAGCGCACCCTCTCCGCCGTGCAGCGGATGGCGGGAGCGTTGTCCAGCTCCGGCACCGTGCCTCTCGGCTACTCCGCCGTGTACGCCATCGGCCACGACGAGGTGGCCGACTGGGAGGGATCGATCCTGCTGCGGTCCGATGGCGAGCGGTACCGGCTGGGTGACGACTTCCTCGTGCTCGTGGATCCCGCCGAGCCGAAGTGGCTCGAGCACTACCTCGGCGAACTCGAGCGCGTAGTTCGGGAGACCGCGATAGAGGGCTTCCATCTCGACCAGTACGGCTGGCCCAAATTCGCGCACCGGTCCGACGGCGCATTCGTCGACCTCGCGGCGAGTTTCGTCACCCTCCTGGAGGCCGTGCGCGACCGGCTGCCCGAGGCCCGGTTCATGTTCAACAACGTCAACGACTTTCCCACGTGGGCGACGGCGACGACGCGACAAGACGCGACCTATGTGGAGGTCTGGGATCCGCACTCGGAGTTACAGGACCTGGCCGCACTCGCGGCCGCGGCACGGGCGCTGAGGCCGGAGCATCCGTTGATCCTGTCTGCCTACCTGCCCTGCTATGACGGCGACGAGAGCCGGGCGAACAACGCGGCGGCCCTCGTGATGGCGACGGCATTCTCGAACGGGGCGAGCCACCTGCTTGTCGGCGAGGATGGCAACGCCCTGACCGGACCGTACTACCCGGTGAACCACCGATTGTCTCCTGCGAGCATCGACTTCTTCGTGCCGTGGTACGACTTCCCGGTGCGCTACGGCGACCTGTTCTACGACCCAGCCCAAGTCGACGTCACCGAGTCATTCACCGGCGGCATCAACGGCGACATCGTGTTCTCCGGCGCCGCCTTCTCGACCAAAGCCGAGGCCGGCACGGTCTGGACACGCGTCGTACGCACGACCGCGGGTCTCGTGGTGCACCTCATCGATCTCACCGCGCAGACCGAGACGGTGTGGCACGCCGGCAAGAGCGACCCTGGTACTCTCGCCGGCATCGCGACCGAGGTCGCTCCGATCGGCGCCGGGGCGACCGTCTACTTCGCTTCGGTGGGTGCACCCGACCTGGTGCCGCTGAGGGTGTCGGGAAGTTCGGCATCGAGCCACGCCGATGCGCTCACGGCAAGTCAGTCGAGCGTGTCGTTCGAGCTTCCGGAGTTCCGGGCCTGGGCGTTCCTGCTCATTCCGTGGAGCGAGTTCAGCTGACTCAGGATGCCTCGAGCACCGCCATCGCCGCGTTGTGCCCGCCGATGCCGCTCACCGCTCCTCCGCGCTGAGCTCCGGCCCCGCACATCAGGATGCGCGAGTGGGCCGTCGCCACGCCCCAGCGCTCGGCGGGAGAGGCCAGGCGCGCGTCGTTCTCGGCGAACGGCCACGACAGGGGCCCGTGGAAGATGTTGCCGCCGGGCATGTGGAGGGCGTGCTCAAGATCGAGGGTCGTCTTCGTCTCGATCGTGGGGCGGCCCGAGGCATCCTCGAGCAGTAGCGGTTCGATCGGCTCGGCGAGCACCGAATCGAGGGAGTCGAGCACAGCCCGCTCGAGCAGAGTGCGCATCTCGTCGTTGTTCGCCTCGGTCAGCAACCGATGCGGTGTGTGCAGTCCGAACACGGTGAGCGTCTGTGCACCGCTCGCGCGAAGCTCGGGCGAGAGGATGCTCGGGTCGGTGAGCGAGTGACAGTAGATTTCGCAGGGCAGCGGGCCCGGAATCTCGCCGCGAGCCGCGGTGTCGTAGGCCGCGTCGAGTTGGGACCACCCCTCGTTGATATGGAACGTGCCACCGAATGCCGCAACGGGGTCGACTGCGGAATCCTTGAGTCGGGGCAGCCGCTTCACGAGCAGGTTGACCTTGACCTGGGCGCCCTCGGGGGGCTCAGCCGACTCGCCCATGAGCCGGGCCAGCTCGAGCGGCGCAATGCCCACGAGCACCCACGTTGCGGCGATCGCGCGCTCGTCGTCACCCGCGCGGTAGGTCACTTCGCCGTCGGGCGTGATGCCGGTCACCTCTGCTCCCGTGACGATCTCCGCGCCGGCAAGCCGGGCTGCGCGCGCGAGCTCGCCCGTGACGGCTCCCATGCCGCCGATCGGCACGTCCCAGTCCCCCGTTCCGCCGCCGATCACGTGGTAGAGCAGGCAGCGGTTGCCCGCGAGGGTCTCATCGACATTGGGCGCGAACGTGCCGATGATCGCGTCGGTGAGCACGACGCCGCGCACGAGATCGCTCGTGAAAGCCCCGGCGATGGTGGCGCCGATCGGCGCCTCGACGAGGTCACGCCAGAGCCGGTCATCGCCGAGCGCGGTGCGTGCCTCGGTGCGCGTCAGCAGCGGCTCGGTCACGGTGGGAAAGAGGCTGCGGGCCAGGCGCGCGGTGCCCGAGTAAAACTCCTGCCACGCCGCGGAGTCGGCGCCCAATGCGGCGGCCGTCGCCGGGAGGTCCGCATTGTCGACGAGCAGTCCCCGGTCGGTTCCGGGCTCGGGGGTGTAGGAGGAGTAGCGCCGTCGGGCGAGGGTGATGTCGAGACGGAGGTCGCGGATGATGCTCGCGGGAAGAAGGGACACGAGATAGGAGTAGCGGGAGAGCCGGGCATCCACCCCCTCGAACGCTTGCGCGGAGACGGCAGCACCACCGACGTGATCGAGGCGCTCGAGTACCGTGACGCGCTTTCCCGCGAGCGCGAGGTATGCGGCGGCCGTGAGCCCGTTGTGGCCGCCGCCGACAATGACGACGTCGCGTGTGTCATGCATGGGCGAGAGCCTAGCGGCGGGTCAGGCCGATGCTGCGGTCGTCGCGTTCTCCTCGGCGCAAATGGGCGGATTGATGGTGTCGAGTACTTGTCGCGAGATCGCCCCCAGTGCCTCGAGTTGCTCCTCGGTCAGCGCATCAAAGAAGTGCTCGCGGATTGCCGCCGTGTGATCGCTGATGGCGCCGAGCACCGCCCGGCTGCCGTCGGGCGTGAGCACGACCCACACACCGCGCGCGTCATCGCCGCACTCCTCGCGCTTGACGAGGCCGCGCGACTCCATGCGCGTCAGCTGGTGGGATACGCGGCTCTTCTCCCACCCGATGAGGTCGCCGATCCGGCCGGCGCGAAGGCGCTTGTCCGGGTCGCTGAACAGTGAGGCGAGCACCTCGTAGTCGGCGGCGGAAATGCCCGAATCCGATTGCAGACGTCGCTCGAGCGTCAGATCCAGCTGGCGTCGCATGACGAAGAAGGCGCGCCAGACTTCGCGCTCGCTCCCGCTTAACTGTGACGCCATCTCACCATCGTACCGGTTGGTTGACACGTCATCAATAGTGGCGATAAGGTGACACGTCAACTTCTTTGAAAGGTCACCAGTGTCAGAGCTCAGAATCGGAATCATCCTCGGCAGCACTCGCCCCGGACGCAAGGGCGATCAGGTCGCGAAGTGGGTGCTCGAGCAGGCGCGCAAGCGGGATGACGCTACCTACGAACTCCTCGACCTCGCCGACTTCGACCTCCCGCACCTCGATGAAGAAGTACCCCCGTCGATGGCCCAGTACACGCACGACCACACCAGGGCCTGGTCGGAGACCATCGACGGATTCGACGGATTCGTGTTCGTCACTCCCGAATACAACCGCTCCCCGTCCGGCGCACTCAAGAACGCCATCGACTTCCTGTACAAGGAGTGGAACAACAAGGCAGTCGGCTTTGTGAGCTACGGCGCCCAGGCATCCGGATTGCGTGCCGTCGAGCACTTGCGCCAGATCGTGGGCGAGCTGCAGATGGCCGACGTTCGCGCCTCGGTCGGCATCTCCCTCCTGACCGATTTCGAGGGATACAGCGTTCTCAAGCCCATTCCGCACCACGAGGCTCCGCTCGGTGTCATGTTCGACCAGCTCGTGTCGTGGTCGGGCGCTATGCGCAGCGTGCGTGCGGGAGTGCTCGCCGCCGCATAATCGCCCGGCACCGCGGTGGTTTGTGCTCTGCGCGTCCGTTTGTACGGCCGCGCCCGCGACAAACCACCGCGGGGCTCGCAGCGGGGCCGGCGGGCGGGTGGGGCCGGGGCGCGGGTTCATTGCGTTCGGCCGGGCACGCACGCTGATCCCGTGCGTGCAACGGCGCTCCTTGCCGCGGATGCGCGATTAAGCTCGATTCATGCTCTCGCCGGAGTACGACCCCGCAGCGCCCGCTCGCCCCACCGACCTCGCGCAACTGGCAGATGAAACCATCGCGACGGTGCGGCGATGGCTCGCCGAGAGCTCGGACGTCAAGGCCGACGCAAGCGCAGAACGGCTCGCCGGGGTGCTCAAAGACCCACGGGGCCTCGAGTTCACCATCGGTTTCGTCGACCGCGTCGTGCGTCCCGAAGACCTGCGCGTCGCAGGCCGCAATCTCGAGCGGCTGAGCCACCGCATCCCGGCCTTCCTGCCCTGGTATCTCCGGTTCGCGATTCTGCTCGGCGGCGGATTCGCACCCCTGCTGCCGTGGCCCATCGTGCCCATCGCCCGACGAGTGCTGCGCGGCATGGTCGGACACCTCGTGATCGACGCGACTCCCAAGAAGCTCGATACGACGCTCATGAAACTGCGCACGCGGGGCATCCGGCTCAATCTCAACCTGCTCGGCGAGGCAGTGCTCGGCGACCAGGAAGCGGACCGCCGGTTGGATGGCACGCGAGAGCTGCTCGAGCGCGATGACGTCGACTACGTGTCGATCAAAGTATCGTCCGTCGCGAGCCAGCTGTCGATGTGGGCGTTCGACGACATGGTCGATCGCGTGGTCGAGCGGCTCACTCCGCTCTACGAGCTTGCCGCGGCATCCCCCACCGCCAAGTTCATCAACCTCGACATGGAGGAGTACAAGGATCTCGATCTCACCGTCGCGGTGTTCGAGAGACTGCTCGAGCAGCCCCGGCTGGTCAATCTCGAGGCCGGCATCGTGCTTCAGGCCTACCTGCCCGACGCGCTCGCCGCCCTGCAGGGGCTCACCCAATGGGCGATCGCTCGCAGGGCAGCAGGCGGGGCCGGCATCAAGGTGCGCGTCGTGAAGGGCGCGAACCTCGCGATGGAGCACGTCGACGCGATAATGCACGACTGGCCGCTCGCGACCTACGGCAGCAAGGTCGAGTCCGACACCAACTACAAGCGCCTACTCGACTGGGCATTCACGCCGGAGCGTACCGACGCCGTGAGAATCGGAGTCGCCGGTCACAACCTCTTCGACGTCGCGTTCGCCTGGCTGCTCGCCAAGCAGCGCCGCGTCGAGAACCGCGTCGAATTCGAGATGCTGCTCGGCATGGCCACCGGCCAGGCGGATGCCGTCAAGCGCGATGTCGGTGGGTTGCTGCTCTACACGCCCGTGGTGCACCCAGATGAGTTCGATTCCGCGATCAGTTACCTCATCCGCCGTCTGGAGGAGAACGCGAGCAGCGAGAACTTCATGTCGGGCGTCTTCGAGCTCGACGAGATCGCGGTGTTCGACCGCGAGGCCAACCGCTTCCTGGCCTCCCTAGCCGCGCTCGATCGCGAGGTGCCGTCGTCGCACCGGTCGCAGAACCGGGGCGCGCAACTCGAGCTGCGGCCCCGCACCGGCTTCCGGAACGAACCGGACACCGATCCCTCGATTGCGAGCAATCGCGTGTGGGCCAAGCGAATTCTGGAGCGCAGCGCCGATTCAACACTCGGTGCCGACACGATCGCGGCTGCGCGGGTGTCAGACGAGGGCACCCTCCTGAAGCACGTCGCCGCTGCCGAGCGCGCGGGCACGTCCTGGGGAGCGCACTCCGCGGCCGAGCGCGCGAAGGTGCTGCACGACGCGGGGGATGTGCTCGCGGCGTTCCGGGCACGGCTCATCGAGGTCATGGCCAGTGAGACCGGAAAGACGATCGCCGAGGGCGACGTCGAGGTGAGCGAGGCGATCGACTTCGCCCACTACTACGCCGAGCGCGCGCTCGACCTGGCGCGGATCGAGGATGCCACGTACCGGCCGCCGCGCCTCACCGTCGTGACGCCGCCGTGGAACTTCCCGGTCGCCATCCCCGCCGGATCGGTGCTCGCTTCACTGGCGGCAGGCAGCGCCGTGATCATCAAGCCCGCTCACCAGGCTCGCCGCACGGGAGCCGTCTTAGTCGAGGCGCTGTGGGAGGCCGGGGTTCCGCGCGACGTGCTCACTCTCGTCGACATCGAGGAGCGGGATCTCGGGCGCCAGCTCATTTCGCACCCGACCGTCGACAGAGTCATCCTCACGGGGGCGTACGAGACCGCAGAACTGTTCCGCTCCTGGCGGCCCGACCTTCCGCTCAACGCGGAGACGAGCGGCAAGAACGCGATCATCGTCACGCCGAGTGCCGACCTCGATCTCGCCGTCGCCGACGTCGTGCGCAGTGCCTTCGGGCATGCCGGCCAGAAGTGCTCGGCCGCATCCCTCGTGATTCTGGTCGGCTCGGTCGCCTCGAGCGAGCGCTTCCAGCGGCAGCTCGTGGATGCCGTGCGCACCCTCCGCGTCGGCTACCCTCAGGACCCGCTGAGCCAGATGGGCCCACTCATCGAGCCGGCACAGGGCAAGCTGCTGACCGCGCTCACGACACTCGGTGAGGGAGAGAGCTGGCTCGTCAAGCCGCGCCAGCTCGACGATGCGACGGGCTCGGCACAGGCGGGCCGGCTGTGGTCGCCCGGTGTGCGCACTGGCGTCGCACCAGACAGCGAGTTCCACCGCGTCGAGTACTTCGGTCCGGTGCTCGGCGTGATGACGGCTCGTACCCTCGCCGAGGCGATCGAGTTGCAGAACGCCGTCGACTACGGCCTGACGGCGGGCATCCATTCGCTGGATGCCGACGAAGTCGCCCTCTGGCTCGAGAAGGTGCAAGCGGGAAACCTGTACGTGAACCGCGGCATCACGGGCGCGATCGTGCGCCGCCAGCCGTTCGGAGGGTGGAAGCGGTCGACCGTGGGCGCAAGTGCCAAGGCAGGCGGGCCGAACTACCTGCTCACGCTCGGTTCCTGGCTGCCCATCGAGGTCGAGCCCGTGAGCGACATCCGTCTCGAGGGGATCTCCGACCGGGTCGCGTCGGTCATCAAGAAGGCGCAGACGGGCATCGACTTTCCCGAGTTCGATCGCGTGCGCCGAGCTGCACTCAGCGATGAGGCCGCGTGGGTCGCCGAGTTCGGGCAGAGCCGTGACGTGTCGAACCTGGAGGTGGAGCGCAACGTGTTCCGCTATCGCGCGGTGCCCGTCACGATCCGGCTGTCGGAGGGCGAACCCCTCGGCCACCTCGTGCGGCTCCTGGCTGCCGCGAGTCTCGTCGGCGCGCCCGTGCATGTGAGCTCCCCCACGCCTCTGCCCACGCAACTCGTGCAGTCGTTCGACCAGCTGGACTCCCCCGTGCGCGTGCGCAGTACGGCGGTGGAGAGTGATGCCGCGTGGCTCGCACGCGTGCGAGCAGGCGAGTTGCGCACCCACCGAGTGCGGCTCGTCGGCGGCGATCGACTCGCGCTTGCGAACGTGATCGGGGCGGATGTCGCGGTCTGGTCTGGTGCCGTCACGACCTCCGGTCGCATCGAGCTGCTGCCCTTCCTGCACGAGCAGGCCGTGAGTATCACGGCGCACCGCTTCGGCAACCCGGACCGCGAGCTGGGCGGCCTGCGCGTCTGAGTGCCTGAGTGCCTGAGTGCCTGAGTGCCTGAGGGTCTGAAAGTCTGGGTGTCTGGCGGTCGACCCCACACGAGTAGCGTTGAATCATGATTCCTTCGCTCTCTCTCAATGACGGCAACTCGATCCCGCAAATCGGACTCGGAACGTACGGCCTCTGGAACGAGGAGGGAGCCGCGGCCGTCGACGCGGCGATCAGCCTCGGCTACCGTCACATCGACACGGCGGTGCGGTACGAGAACGAGCAGGCCGTTGGCGAGGGCATCCGGCGCAGCGGTGTCGATCGCGCCGAGCTGTTCGTCACGACGAAGCTCGACGGCGAGTTTCAGGGGGATGACCGCGCGGTCGCCGGCTTGGCCGGTTCGCTCGAGCGCCTCGGCATGGACTACGTCGACTTGCTGCTGATTCACTGGCCGCTGCCGAAGCGCGGCGAGTTCGTCTCGACCTGGCGCACGTTCGAGCGCCTGAAGGCGGAGGGTCTCACGAGGTCGATCGGCGTATCGAACTTCAAGCCCAGCCACCTCGAGGTTCTGCGCGAGCAGACCGACTCGGTGCCGGCCGTGAACCAGATCGAGCTGTCGCCGGTCGTCACGCGCGCCGAGCAGCGGGCGTACGACGAGGCCCACGGAATCGTCACAGAGTCGTGGACGCCCATCAAGGGGGTGCTGCGCGATCCGGTGATCGAGTCGATCGCCAACCGTCTGGGGAAGACGCCCGCGCAAGTCGTGCTGCGCTGGCACGTACAGAACGGCCTTGTCGCCATTCCCAAGTCGTCTGACCCTGACCGCATGGCGACCAATCTCGCCGTGTTCGATTTCGAGCTCGACGACGCAGCGCTCGCCGAGATCGCGGCACTCGATCGCGGGCCCTCCGCTGGCGTCGACTCGGACCATTCCGGCCACTGATGCACTACGACGTCGCCGTGATCGGCGCGGGTCCCGCGGGAACCGCTGCCGCTCTGCGCGCCGCCGAGCTGGGTGCGAGTGTCGTCGTACTGGAGGCCGAACGCACGGGCGGCACGTGCGTCAACACGGGGTGCGTGCCGACGAGAGTTCTCGCTAAGACCGCCCGCCTCATGCGCGAGGTGCGCATCGCGAGTGAGTACGGCATCGGTGTGGGCGAGCAGAGCATCGACTGGGGCGCGACGGTCTCGCGAGTGCGCAGCACCGTCGATCGGGTGCGCGGCATCAAGCGCGAGGCCGAACGCTTCGCCGATGCGGGCGTCGACCTCGTGATCGAGGGACGAGCGCGGTTCGAGGATGCCACGACCCTCGTGCTCGGGAGCGGTCGACGCATCACGGCCGAATCGATCATCATCGCCGTCGGCGGGCACTCCCGCCGGCTTCCCATCCCGGGGGCTGAGTTCGCCACCGTACCGGAGCACGTGCTCGATCTGCCCGCACTGCCTGGGCGGATCGCGATAATCGGTGCCGGGAACACGGGCGCGCAACTCGTCACGGTGTTCAACGCCTTCGGTTCGCGCGTGACGCTCCTGGACGTCGCGCCGCGAGTGCTCGCGGCGTCCGACCACGAGGTGTCCGAAGCCGTCGCGACCGCGTTCCGCGCGCAGGGCGTCGCCGTGCACACGGGCATCGAGACCGTGGAGCGCCTGACGAAGGCGGCGGACGGCTCGATCTCGCTGACGTGGCGCGACGCCGGGCATCCTGTCACCGAAGTCTTCGATGCCGTCGTGATGGCCACGGGCTGGCCCGCCGATGTCGACGACCTCGGCCTTGCCGGCGCGGGGGTCGAGACGGTGCGGTCGTCTGTGCCCGTGGACCAGTACTTTCGCAGCTCGGTGCCCCACATCTTCGCGGTAGGGGACGCAATCGGCCGCGACATGCTCGTACAGGCCGCCACATTCGAGGGCGAAGCTGCCGCGGAGAACGCCGTGCTCGACGCCAATCGTCGCACGCCGCACCACTTGCTGCCGGCGGGAGGATTCACGGATCCGGACTACGCCGGCGTGGGGCTCACGGAGGCGCAAGCGCGCGAGCGTGATCCGAGTTGCGTCGTCGCGGTGGTGCCGTACACGGAACTCGATCGCGCGGTGATCGACGATCGCGAGACCGGCTTCCTCAAACTGATCGCCGATCGCCGCCGCGAGCTCATCCTCGGGGCACATGCGGTCGGCGAGAATGCGATCGAGGTGGTGCAGTCGGTGACCACAGCGATGGCGGCCGGAATCGACCTCGCCACTCTGGCGAACGTCAAGTTCGCCTACCCCACCTACAGCGCCGTCATCGGGCTGGCCGCTCGGCGGCTATTGAGACAGCCCGACGATCAGTCTCCGAGCGCCGAGCGCACGTAACGCAGGGCTTCCGCGGTCGGGATGCCGAGCTCGCGCGCCCTGGCCGCGTACTCGCTCGCCGCGAGCTGGAGTTTCGACTCGGCGGCGTCCTGTCCGGCGCTGACGACCGTGCCGTTGCGCCCGCGGGTCTCGAGAAAACCGTCCTGTTCGAGCGTGCGATAGACACGAGCGACCGTGTACGGTGCCACACCCAGGTCGGCCGCGAGCTGTCGCACGGTCGGCATCTTGGTTCCGGCGATGAGGTCGCCGAACGTTACCTTCTCGATGATCTGGGTTCGCAGCTGCTCGTAGAGCGTGACGGGCGATTCGGGGTCGACGGCGAACATCAGTCGTGGGTCCTGTGGATGAGGCGCGAGAGCACGATGGCACTGCGCGTGTGGTCGACGTTGGGAGCGATGCGTACTCTCTCGAGAGCGATCTCGAGGGATGCGATGTCGCGCGAGCGCATGTGCACTATCGCGTCGGCCGAGCCGGTGACGGTGCCGGCGTCGACGACCTCGGGTACGCCGGAGAGGATGCGTTTGAGTTCTTCCGGTGCGACCGTGCCGCGGCAGAACAACTCGACGTAGGCCTCGGTCGCCATCCCGTCGACCGCTGGATCGACCTGGATGGTGAAACCGCGGATGACACCATCGGCGACGAGCCGGTCTACACGGCGCTTGACCGCAGACGCTGACAGCCCGATCTTCTCGCCGATGTCACCGTAACCCGCCCGCGCGTTGAGCCGCAGGAGGTCGATGATGCCGTAGTCGAGGCTGTCCATCCGACCACCCTAATGGCGAAAAGCTGTGTGAAGCCAGCGGGAGACGCAATTTCCGTGCGCAGGACGCTCTGACATTGCGGATAGGTGCGTGAAACACTGGGTGGATGACGATGACCGACACTTCGGCGGCCGCCCCCGCCCGCACCGCATCCAAGCGCACGGTGCTCATGTGCCGGCCCGACTACTTCACCGTGAGCTACCGCATCAACCCCTGGATGCACCCCGAAGACCCCACCGACACGAGCCTCGCCGTGAAGCAGTGGGATGTGCTGCACCAGATCTACCTCGATCTCGACTTCGACGTGCACCTCATCGAGCCCATCGTCGGCCTGCCCGACATGGTCTACGCGGCGAACGGTGGCTTCGTCATCGACAACATCGCCTACGGGGCAAGCTTCACCTACCCGGAACGCCAGCCCGAAGGCCCCGCCTACATGGATTGGTTCGAAGCCAACGGCTTCGACGTGCGCGTGCCCGAAGAGGTCAACGAGGGCGAAGGCGACTTCCTGCTCGTCGCCGGAAAGATCCTGGCCGGCACCGGATTCCGCACCGCGACCAACAGCCATGGCGAGGTCGCGGCGATCTACGGCCGGGAGGTCGTGTCGCTCAACCTCGTCAACCCGAGCTTCTACCACCTCGACACGGCCGTCGCCGTGCTCGACGACAACAACATCGCCTACCTGCCCTCGGCTTTCGACGAGTCCTCGCTCGAGAAGCTGCGCACGCTGTTTCCCGACGCCGTCATCGTGACCGAACAGGATGCCGCGGTGCTGGGGCTCAACTCGTTCAGCGACGGCTACAACGTGGTGATCGCGAGCCGCGCCAAGGACTTCGAGCGCCAGTTGCGCGAGCGGGGTTACAACCCCATCGGCGTGGACCTCTCGGAGCTGCTCCTCGGCGGCGGCGGCGTGAAGTGCTGCACGCTGGAGCTGCGCCGATGACCCCGAAAGACGTGGGTTTCGACGAGAGCAGAGCGGCGGCTGCGCCGTCGGTCTCGGGGTTCGGCGGGCATCTTTGGGCGGAGACCGACGCCGCAGCCGCCGCGATCCACCGTGAAGAACACCACGTAGCCCACAACTATCACCCGCTTCCCGTTGTCGTCGCGTCGGGAGAAGGCGCGTGGGTGACCGATGTGGCCGGCCGGAGGTACCTCGACTGCCTCGCCGCGTACTCGGCGGTGAACTTCGGGCACGGGCATCCGGGCCTCGTTCAGGCTGCTCGCGACCAGCTCGATCGCATCACGCTCACGAGTCGCGCGTTCCACAACGACAGGCTCGGGCCGTTCGCGGAGGCGCTCGCCGCACTCGTCGGCAAAGACATGGTGCTGCCGATGAACACGGGCGCCGAAGCGGTCGAGTCGGCCGTCAAGGTCGCGCGCGCGTGGGGCTACCGGGTGAAAGGAGTTGCCGCGGGGCAGGCGAAGATCATCGTCGCAGAGGGCAACTTCCACGGGCGAACCACGACGATCATCAGCTTCTCCACCGATGAGCAGGCTCGCGCGGACTTCGGTCCGTTCACGCCCGGTTTCGTGACGGTGCCATACGGGGATGCCGCGGCCCTCGAGGCGGCGATCGACGAGAACACCGTCGCGGTGCTCATCGAGCCCATACAGGGCGAGGCGGGTGTCGTCGTTCCCCCGGAGGGATACCTCCAGGCCGTGCGCGAGGCGACGTCGCGCGCGAACGTGCTCTTCATCGCCGACGAGATCCAGACGGGCCTGGGGCGCACCGGCACCACTCTCGCGTGCGAACTGTCCGGGGTCGTGCCCGACCTCTATCTGCTCGGCAAGGCGCTCGGGGGCGGGATCGTGCCGCTGAGCGCGGTCGTCGGCAACCGGGACATTCTCGGTGTTCTTCGCCCTGGCGAGCACGGATCGACGTTCGGCGGCAACCCACTCGCCTCGGCGGTCGGCCTCGCCGTCGTCGAGTTGCTTGCGACGGGCGAGATGCAGCGGCGCGCGAGCGAACTCGGCGATCGTCTTCACGCCGGGCTGCGCGGTCTCATGGGGCGCGGCGTGACGGGGGTGCGCGGAGCGGGGCTCTGGGCGGGCGTCGACATCGACCCGGCTCTCGCCACGGGTCGCGAGGTGTGCGAGCGGCTCATGGAGCGCGGTGTGCTCGCGAAAGACACGCACGGCTCGACCATCCGCTTCGCTCCGCCACTCGTGGTGAGCCCCGAAGACCTCGACTGGGCGGTCGAGCAGCTCGCGGCCGTGCTCGACGATCTGCGAGGCTGAAACCGCTCGTTTGCGCGCGCTAGGGTCGAGCAATGACGTCGTTCCCCACCACGCTTCCCGAGTCCACCGCCGTACCTCTTCGCGGCGGGGCAACCGTGCGTTGGGGGGTTCTCGCGCCAGGCGGCATCGCTGAGGACTTCGTCGCAACGCTGCACCGCAACACCGACCAGCGGGTCGTCGCGGTGGGCTCCCGCTCCGCCGATCGCGCGGCCGCTTTTGCCGCAAAGCACGGCATTTCCCGCAGCTATGACTCCTACGACGCTCTCGTCGCGGATGCCGAGGTCGACGTCGTCTACGTCGCCGCGCCCCACAGCGAGCACCGTGCCCTTGCGCTCCTGGCGATTGCTGCGGGCAAGCACGTGCTCGTCGAGAAGCCCATCGCGCTCTCGGCAGCAGAAGCCCGCGACATCGCCTCGGCGGCGCGCGCGGCCGGCGTGTTCGCGATGGAGGCGATGTGGAGTCGCTTCCTGCCCCAGTCGACGGTGATCCAGCGGCTGCTCGACGACGGCGTTCTGGGCGAACTATGCCTCGTGAGCGCCGAACTGACATTCCGGTTCACTGCCGATCCCGCCAATCGTTTGCTCGACCCGGCCCTCGGCGGCGGAGCGTTGCTCGACCTCGGCGTCTACCCGGTCTGGTTCAGCCACTTCACGCTTGGTACGCCAGCGGCCGTGCACGCCACCGGCTCGCTCGGATCGACCGGGGTCGACGAGCAGGCAGCCCTGACGCTCGACTATGCGGGTGGGGCGCAAGCGCAGCTCGTCGTCTCGATGCACGGCCAGGCTCGCAACGGCGCCGTGATCGCTGGCGCGGATGCGCGCATCGAGGTGGAGCCGATGTTCATCACCCCGCAGGGCTTCTCCCTCGTCGCGGGTGACGAGCGGCTCGACTTCCGGCATGACTTCGTGTCGCAGTGGTGGCGAGACGGGTTGGCCTGGCAAGCGGCGGCGGTCGCGCAGCACATCGCAGACGGTCGAACCGAGGCGCCCGAGCATCCTCTCGATCGCACGATCGCCATGCTCGAGACGATCGACGACGCGCGCACGCAACTCGGTTACCCGCCACGGTGACGCCACTGGCCCGATCCGCCGAGCTCGACGGGGTCGACCCGCTCGCGCCGCATCGAGACCTGTTCGTGAGGGCTCCCGGCGTAGTCGCGTACCTCGACGGCAATTCTCTGGGGCGTCCGCTCGAGGCTTCGGTGCACCGGGTCGAGCGATTCCTGGGTGAGGAGTGGGGTGGGCGGCTCATTCGCGGCTGGGATGAGGGCTGGCTCGACCTGCCGCTGCGCGTGGGCGATGAGCTCGCGCGCGTGGCGCTCGGTGCGGAGCCGGGCCAGGTGGCGATCGGTGATTCCACGACCGTGCTGCTGTACAAGCTCGTGCACGCGGCCGTCGAGGCTCGCCCTGGTCGAACCGAACTCGTCGTCGATCGCGCCGACTTTCCCACTGATCGCTACGTCGTCGAAGGCGTCGCGCGCGACCGTGGCCTCAGCATTCGCTGGATCGACACGGATGCCGCCGCCGGCGTAACCCCGCAATTGCTGGCCGACGCGGTCGGGCCGAACACCGCAGCAGTGGTTCTGAGCCACGTCTCGTACCGGTCCGGATACCTCGCCGACATGCCGGCGCTCACGGGCATCGCGCGCGAGGCCGGTGCACTCGTCGTGTGGGACCTGTGCCACTCGGTTGGGGTCGTGCCGGTGCGGCTCGACGCGTGGGGGGTGGACCTCGCCGTGGGCTGCACCTACAAGTATTTGGGCGGCGGGCCCGGCTCCCCCGCCTTCCTCTATGTGAGGTCCGGCATGCAGGGCGAGCTGCGGCAGCCCGTTCAGGGGTGGCTGGGCAGCGCCCGCCCGTTCGAGATGGCACAGGGCTATGAGCCGGCGGCGGGCATCCGGGCATTCCTCAGCGGCACCCCGCCGATCGTCGGCATGCTCGCGATGCGTGACATGATCGCCCTCATCGGCGAAGTGGGCATCGACGCAGTACGCGCGAAGTCGGTCGCCCTCACGGAGTTCGCCATCCAGCTCGTCGACGAACTGCTGCCGCAGGCGGCGCTCGCGAGCCCGCGCGATCCCGCCCAGCGCGGCAGCCACATCACCGTCGACCACGCCGATTTCGAGTCGCTCATGCCGGGGCTGTGGGCGGCCGGCGTGATCCCCGACTTCCGCCGGCCCCGCGGAATCCGGCTGGGGCTGTCGCCCATGTCGACGAGTTTCTCCGAGGTCGAAGTGGGCGTGCGGGCGATCGCCGAGTTGCTCTAGTAGATCGTCTCGCCCCTCTCCAGCATCTCGACGAAGCCGGCGATGCGCCGCGCGCGAGTCTCGGCGCGCTTCGCGGTGGTCGTGCGGAAGATGAGCGCGAAGCGGTTCTGACTGGTGAGGGTCGGGAAGAACTCTGCGGCCGCGGGGCTTGCAGCGATGGCGGCGGCGAGATCGTCGGGAACCTCGCTGTTCTTCACGGGAGCGTACGCGGCATCCCACCGCCCGTCCGCTTTCGCGCGGTCGATCTCGGCCTGGCCGGCCGGTTGCATGCGGCCGGCGGCGATGAGCGCGGCGACCTTGTCGCGATTGACCTGCGACCACAGGCTCCGCGAGCGGCGCGGCGTATAGGTCTGCACGTATCGCTTGTCATCGAGCGCGTGCCGGATGCCGTCGATCCAGCCGTAACAGAGCGCGACGTCGAGGGCCTGAGGTTGGGTGACGCTTTCGAGGCTGCTCCCCTTCTTCGCGAGCGCGATACGGATGCCCGCCGCCGAGTCGTGGTGGGCGGCGAGCCACTGCTCCCACTCGGCCTCGCTTGCGAACTCCAGCACTTCGTAGTCGGCCATGGTTCGATCCTAGGCCGGACAACTGACGGTAGTACCGCTCCAGTACCGTGCGTGGTACCATTACATGTATGGCCACCAACCTTCGACTGAAGCCTGCCGCCGAGGCGGCCCTTCGTAAAGAATCCGAACGCACCGGGCGATCCCAACAGGAGCTCATAAGGGAATCCGTCGACCGCTTCCTCGGGCTCGTCGAGACTCCTGCAGTTCCCCCCGGAAGCCTCGAGGACCTTTACGCACGCGGCATTCTCATCCCCCCGAAGGAGCCGATGCGGCACGCCAACAACCCGATCAAGCTTCCGCCCGGCGTGAGCTCGCTCGAGCTTCTCGATCGCGAAGATCGATTCTGAGTGCGCGTCTACGCCGACAGCAGTGCCCTTCTCAAGCGGGCCGTCGATGAACCCGAGCGTCCCGCCCTGCTCGCCGAGCTGAATCGGCTGGCGACTGGAGGCGCGATGGTGATTTCGTCGACGATCTCATTTGTCGAGGTCTCACGAGTCGTGCGATTGCGACTGGACTCCGATGCCCCCGAGAGAGTCGTTGATCTTATCGAGTCGGCCCTCTCCGGAGTGATCGAGTGCCCGATGACCGAACAGGTGACAAGCATCGCTCGCAGGCTCGGCCCGGCAAGTCTTCGCAGTCTGGACGCTATCCATCTCGCTTCGGCCTCCCTCTTCGATGTCGACCTCGTGCTGGCCTACGATCGACGCATGCTGACGGCCGCGAGCGAACTCGGGTTCCGAACGATGTCGCCCGCATGAAGCCCATCCACCAGCGCATGGTCGCTCGCAGCATCACTGAGCCGCATCGCTCCGCGAGCCCGCTCGAGCTGCTCTTCGACCTGACCTTCGTCGTCGCGATCGCCCAACTCGTTGTCGAACTCGCCCACGCCATCGTGGCCGGTCACGCGGGCGAGGTGGTCGGGCCGTTCCTCGCGGTGTTCTTCGCGATCTGGTGGGCGTGGAACCAGTTCACCTGGCTCGCGTCCGCGTATGACACCGACGACGTGCTCTACCGAGTGCTCACGATGGTGCAGATGGGCGGCGTGCTCGTGCTCGCGGCGGGTGTGCCCCCAGCGTTCACCGGCGAGAACTTCGGGGCGATCACGCTCGGCTACTTCATCATGCGCATCGGGCTCGTGAGTCTCATGATCCGCGCCGCTCGCGAGGATCCCGCCACGAGCGGAACCGCGTGGCGGTACGTGATCGGCATCACCGTCGTGCAGGCCGGCTGGCTCGTGCGGTTGCTGCTGCCGCCCGAGACATTCTGGTACGCGTTCGTGCTGCTCGCGGCATCCGAACTCGTGGTCGCGCCGTGGGCGGATCGCAAAGGCGGGCTCGCGTGGCATCCGCACCACATCGCTGAGCGCTACGGGCTCTTCACGATCATCCTGCTCGGCGAAAGCGTGCTCGCGGTGACGATGGCCGTGCAGGCGTCCCTGGGCGACGAAGGCGTCAGCGCGCCGCTCGTCATCGTCGCGGTCGCCGGGCTCGTGCTGCTGTTCGCGCTCTGGTGGCTGTACTTCTCGCAACCCGCGGGAGAGGGGCTCGAGAAGCGCCGCAGCCACTCGTACATCTGGGGTTACGGGCACTACCTGATCTTCGCGGCGCTCGCCGCAATTGGCGCGGGGCTCGAGGTGGCGGTCGAGGCGGTGTCGCACCACGTCGAGTCGAGCGACACGATCGTCGCCTGGGCGCTCGCCCTGCCGCTCGCGGTGTTCCTGCTGCTGATCTGGCTGCTGCACGCGCCCATCGTCGACCGTGTCTCGATTCCGCCGACGGCTACCGTCGCGGCCGTGGCGCTCGTGCTGCTGTCGCCGCTCACCGTGGGCGTGATCGGCGTCATCGGCGCGACCCTGTTCTCCACGGGCGTCACCGTCGCGCTGCTCGTGATAGCGCTCGGCGTGGGCGCGCATCGGCACCGGCTCGCGTCGGCCAGCACCTAACCGAGTGCGATCGTCACCACCCGGCCGGAGCTCGCCGACTCGACCGCCGCCTCCATGAGCGCGACGCTGCCGAGATTGTCGCGGCCCGACGTCTCGGGTTGCGTGCCCGTCTCGATCGCCCGCGCGAACGCCTTGAGGGAGCCGGCGCGTCCGTGCAACTCGACCGGATCGAGCCCGAGCGCGGTGGCAGGTCCGCCCGGCCGTTTCACACTCACTCGATCGAACTCGACCGTGTCGTTCTCGCGGCCCGTCCAGGCCAGCTCGCCATCCGCGCACTCGATCACCCAGTCGCCCGCCCACAGCGTCGGCTGCCCCGCGCTGATCCAGCTGCCTCGATAGCTGAACACCACCCCGTCACTCATGGTCACGGTCGCGGTGGCCGCGGCCTCATCGCGGTAGTTGCTCCATGGCGGGGTCGACGAGGTCGCGTACACCGTCACGGGTTCGGTGCCGAGGATCATGCGCAGCAGGTCGAAGTGGTGGATCGCCATGTCCATGAGCACGGGATGCGTGAACTGGTAATGCGGATGGGTCGCCCGGGGCCGACCGTTGTCGTATTGCCTGAAGTCGACGGCGACCGAACCCACCTCCCCGAGGGAGCGCTCGGCGATGAGACGTGCGGCGGTGCGGGCGCCCGGGTAGAAGCGGTAATTCTGTGACACCTGCAGCACGAGGCCGCGGTCCTCGGCGAGCTCCACCGCGCCGCGAGCCTCTGTGACGCTTCCCGCGAACGGCTTCTCGACGAGCACGTGCTTGCCCGCCGACAGGGCGACCGTTGCCGTGGGCACGTGGTTCTCCATGGGCGTCGTCACCAGTACCGCGTCGGACTCCACCGCGGCGAGGGCCTCCTCGAGCGTTCGGAAGCACTCGGCGTCGGAGAGTTTGAGCGCCTCCTGCGCCGCCACGAGCGCGGGCTCGAACGGTTCCACGATCGCGACGCGCTCGACCTCGGTCACGCGGGGGATCGGGTAGGTCTCCCAGTTCGTGCCCCAGCCGCCCAAACCGACATGGATGAGTCTCAGCGGCACGTGCACTCCCGTCGTCACATCTTCACTCAGCGTAGCCTTGAAGCGTGTCCGTGCTCACGCCAGAACTGCTCGACCGCATCCGCTCGCGCGCAGCAGGCTACGACCGCGAAAATGCATTCTTCACCGAGGATCTGGAGGACCTGCGCGAGGCGGGTTACCTCGTGCCGCGCGGACTGCTCGAGACGGCGCGGGACCAGCGCCTGCTCGCCGCCCACGCGCCCGCCACCGCCCTCGGGATCAACATGCACCTCGTCTGGACGGGCGTCGCGCGCGTGCTGCAGGCCCAGGGCGACAGCTCGCTCGACTGGGTGCTCGAGGATGCCGCGGCCGGCGAGCTGTTTGCATTCGGCAATAGCGAGCAGGGCAACGACCTCGTTCTGTGGGACTCGACCACGGTGGTCGAGTCAGTCGAGAACGGCTACGCCTTCACGGGCACCAAGATCTTCACCTCGCTGTCACCGGCTTGGACGCGCCTGGGCATCTTCGGCAAACGGGGCGACCAACTCATCCACGGGTTCATCACTCGCGATACCCCCGGATGGCGCAGCCTCGACGACTGGGACACCCTCGGGATGCGGGCGACGCAGAGCAACTCGACGGTTCTCGAGGGCGCGGTCGTACCCACCGAGCGGGTCGCGCGCATCCTGCCGGTCGGGCCGAACACCGACCCGTTCATCTTCGGCATCTTCGCCAACTTCCTGCTGCTCATCGGCTCCGTCTACGCCGGCATCGCGGATCGCGCGCTCGAACTCGCGGTCGAGGCGGTCAAGCGCCGCACCTCGCTGCGCACGGGCGAGACGTACGACAATGACGGGGACTTCCGGTGGAGAATCGCGGATGCCGCACTCGCCCTCGACGCGATCGCCCCGCAACTCGATACCCTCGCCTCCGACGTCGACGGCCTCGTCGACCACGGCTCCGCGTGGTTCCGCCTGCTTACGGGCGCCAAGCACCGCGCCACGGAGACCGCGCGCTACGTCGTGGACCAGGCGATGCGGTCGGCGGGGGGCGGCGCCTACCGCTCGTCAAGCGAACTGTCGCGCCTGCAGAGGGACGTGCTCGCCGGCATCTACCATCCGAGCGACACCGAGTCAGTGCACTCGACCGTGGCGCGCGACCTGCTCGGCTAGCGGCGGCGGGGTGCGAGCCGCTCGAGCTGCGTCACGTGACTGGGCTCGAGTTCGGCGAGGTTCTTCACGCCGAGCAGGCGCATGGTGCGCGCGATGCCGTTGCCGAGAATCTCGATCGTCTTGTCGACGCCCTCACGCCCGCCTGCCATGAGCCCGTACAGGTAGGCGCGGCCCACCATCGTGAACTTGGCGCCGAGCGCAATCGAGGCGACGATGTCCGCGCCGGACATGATGCCCGTGTCGAGGTGCACCTCGGTATCTTTGCCGACTTCGCGCACGACATCCGGAAGCAAGTGGAATGGGATGGGCGCGCGATCGAGCTGTCGCCCGCCATGGTTCGAGAGGGTGATGCCATCGACGCCGAGCTTCGCGAGCAGCTTGGCGTCTTCCACCGTCTGCACGCCCTTGACGACGACCTTGCCGGGCCACTGCTCCTTGATCCACTTGAGGTCGTCGTAGGTGACGGTGGGGTCGAACATCGTGTCGAGCAGTTCCGCGACGGTACCCGACCACTTGCTCAGCGATGCGAACGCGAGCGGCTCGGTCGTGAGGAAGTTGATCCACCACGCGGGTCGCGGCAGGGCATTCATGACGGTGCCGAGGGTGAGGGCCGGAGGAATCGAGAAGCCGTTGCGCTTGTCGCGCAAGCGCGCACCCGCGACGGGTACGTCGACGGTGACCAGCAGGGTGTCGTAGCCCGCCTTCGCGGCGCGGTCCACGAGCGCCATGGAGCGGTCGCGGTCTTTCCACATGTACAACTGGAACCAGTTGCGCCCGTCGGGGTTGGCGGCTTTCACGTCTTCGATCGAGGTCGTGCCCATCGTTGAGAGCGCGAACGGGATGCCCGCCGCCGCGGCCGCGGAAGCCCCGGCGATCTCGCCCTCGGTCTGCATCATGCGCGTGAAACCGGTCGGCGCGATGCCGAAGGGCATGCTCACGGGGGCGCCGAGCACGGTGGAGGAGAGGTCGACGGCCGAGACATCCCGCAGGATCGCGGGGTGGAACTCGATGTCCTCGAACGCCTGCCGCGCGCGCGCCAGCGACAGCTCACCCTCGGCCGCCCCCTCGGTGTAATCGAAGGGCGCTTTCGGCGTGCGGCGCTGAGCGATGTCACGCAGGTCGTAGATCGTGAGGGCCCGGTCGAGGCGGCGTTTCTTCGCGCTCAGCGTCGGCTTCTTGAACTGCATCAGCGGCAGCAGGTCTTTGGGCTTGGGGAATTGGCGCTTGACCATGTATTCAGCTCTCTCTGGCACGGTGCTTGTTGTCGACATGTGCGAGGAGGGCGTCGCGCGCCCCCTCGATGTGCTGGCGGGTGAGGCGAGCCGCGGCATCCGGGTCGCCTGCAATGATCGAATCGAGGATGCCCTGGTGCTGTGTGCCGACTTCGGCCGCCGTGAGAAGGTGGGCGGCCTGCACCTGCCCGATGCACAGCTCGATCTCGCCCATGAGCAGGCCGTGCAGGTGCGCGAGGCGTGGGCTCGGCTGGCCGGCCACGAGCGAGCGGTGGAAGGCGATGTCGTGATGCGCGAAGTCGTCGCTCGCGAGGAGCGAGCGGTGGGCCTCCACCGCAGCGGCCGGAACGACGCCAGCAGAAGCGAGGGCGGCAACCGCGGCCGACTCCACCACCGCGCGGTTGTCATAGAGGTCGATGATGTCTGCGCGTCCCAGCTCGGGAACGCGCGCAGCCTGGTGAGCCTCGCGGCGAAGCAGCCCGTCGGCGACGAGCCGGTCGATCGCGAGACGGGCGGTGGGCCGCGCTACTCCGAAACGAAGCGCCACCGCGGACTCGGTGACCGTGGAGCCGGGCGGCTCGGCCTGGGCGATGATGCTCGTGCGCAACTGCTCGGCGATGGCCCCGGGGAGCACGGCACCCGGTTCGATCGACATGCTGCCCCCGCTCCATTGTGAATTGTCAAACAATCTAGCAGATTGTTTGACAATGTCGCGACTTCGGCTTTCCCGTCGGGAGAAGCGGGCATGAGCTACCGCGGCAGGAATTGCCGCGGCGAGTATGCCTGCGCTACGAGCGCACGCAGCGACTCGAGTGAGCCGTTCACCAAACCCTGCGCGCGAGCCTGCACGAGCACATTACCCAGGGCGGTCGCCTCCACGGGGCCGGCGAGCACGGGCATGCCGGATCGGTCTGCGGTGAGCTGGCACAGCAGCTCGTTCTGCGAGCCACCGCCGACGATATGGATGACCGACACCGGTTTGCCCGACAACTCGCTCGCGGCGCGCACGGCCGCTGCGAACGCGAGCGCGAGGCTTTCGATGATGCTGCGCACGAACTCGACGGGGGACTGGGGCACCGGCTGGCTGTGCGAGCGGCACCACTCGGCTATGCGACCGGGCATGTCGCCGGGCGCGAGGAACACGGGGTCGTTCGCATCGAAGATCGGAACCCCAGTGGTGAGCTCTGCCGCGGCGGCGAGCAGCTCGGCGAGGTCAAGGGTGAACTCGCGCACCGACTCGGTGAGCAGCCATAACCCCATGACGTTGTGCAGGAACCGCACGCGACCGTCGACGCCGCCCTCGTTAGTGAAGTTCGCGGCGCGGCTCTCCTCGGTGAGCACCGGATGCTCGAGCTCGACCCCCACGAGACCCCAGGTTCCGCACGAGATGTAGGCGAAGTCGTCACTCGTCGCCGGCACCGCGACCACAGCGGAGGCGGTGTCGTGGGAGCCCACCGCCGTGACCGGCACGCCGCCGAACTCCGCCGCTGTGCCGATGACCGTGCCCGGGTTGACGAGCGGCGGGAAGATGGAGCGCGGAAAGCCGAGTCGCTCGATCAGCGCGTCATCCCACTCTCGCGCGGCCACGTCGAGAAGTCCCGTCGTCGACGCATTGGTGCGCTCGGCGACCATCTCGCCCGTCAGCCAGAACGCGAACAGGTCGGGAATGAGCAGCAGGGACTCGGCCTCATCGAGGTGAGGTTCCGCGGCGAGCTGGTAGAGGGAGTTGAAGGTGAGGAACTGCAGCCCGTTCGCGGCGTAGAGCTCCGCCGGGCTGACGAGGGCATGCACGCGCTCGACCGCCGGACCGGTGCGCTCGTCGCGATAGTGGAACGGGGTGCCGAGCATCCGGCCGTCGCGAAGGAGGGCATAGTCGACCGCCCACGAGTCGATGCCGACGCTCGCGACGGTGGGCTCCTGCGTGATCGCCGTCGCGAGGCCCGCGAGCACGCTCGAGCGCAGCGTACCGATGTCCCAGTGCAAGCCGTCGGCGCGCTGCACGGGTCCGTTCGCGAAGCGGGCGACCTCCCGCAGTCCGACGCGGCCCGCGCCGACGTGCCCGAGCATTACCCGGCCGCTCGTTGCCCCCAGGTCGACGGCCGCAACGACCCCGCTCATGCCCGACCTCCTGCGAACTGAAGGAGTTGGGCGCGGTCTGTCACACGCTTCCGCCGATGGTCGGCCACTCTCGGCGCCGACTCCTTCATTTCGCCGGTCGCGGGCGGGAGGGCGCAGGTCGCGGGCGGGAGGGTGGTGCTCATCGCAGGAAGGCGGCCGCGACACCCGCATCCACCGGGATGTGGAGCCCAGTCGTGTGGGAGAGGTCCGGTCCGGTGAGCACCGACACGGCATTGGCGACGTTCTCCGGCAGCACCTCGCGCTTGAGGATGGTGCGCTGAGCGTAGAACTTGCCCAGATCCTCCTCCGCGATGCCGTAGGTCTTGGCCCGGTTCGCGCCCCAGCCCGCGGCGAAGATGCCGGAGCCGCGCACGACGCCGTCGGGGTTGATGCCGTTGACTTTCACACCGTGCTCGCCCAGCTCAACAGCAAGCAGCCGCACCTGGTGGGCCTGGTCGGCCTTCGTCGCCGAGTACGCGATGTTGTTGGGGCCGGCGAACACGGAGTTCTTCGACGAGATGTAGATCACGTCGCCGCCCATACCCTGCTCGATGAGCACGGGCGCGGTCGCCTTCGAAACGAGGAAGGAGCCCTTGGCCATGATGTCGTGCTGGAAGTCCCAGTCGCGTTCCGTCGTTTCGAGCAGCGGCCTGGAGAGGGACACGCCCGCGTTGTTGACGACGATGTCGATGCCGCCGAACGCGAGCACGGCATCCTGCACCGCCCGCTCGATCGCGGAGGCGTCGGTGACGTCGACCTGCAGGCCGATCGCCACATCGGTGTTCCCGATCTCGGCGGCCGCGGCCTGAGCCTTCGCGAGCTCGAGGTCGGCGATGACGACGCATGCGCCATCCGCCGCGAGCCGGGTGGCGATCGCCTTGCCGATGCCCGACGCGGCGCCGGTCACGAGGGCGATGCGCGTCGCGTGGGACTTCGGTTTCGGCATCCGCTGCAGCTTGGCCTCTTCGAGCGACCAGTACTCGATGCGGAACTTCTCCGCGTCGCTGATGGGCGCGTAGGTCGAGAGGGCCTCAGCGCCGCGCATGACGTTGATGGCATTGACGTAGAACTCGCCCGCCACTCGCGCCGTCTGCTTGTTGGCGCCGTAGCTGAACATGCCCACGCCGGGCACGAGCACGATGAGGGGATCGGCGCCGCGCATGGCCGGGCTCTCGGGGGTCGCGTGCTTCTCGTAGTAGGCGGTGTAGTCCTTGCGGTACGCCTCGTGCAGCTGCTTGAGACGCGCGATCGACTTCTCGACGGTCGCGTTTGCGGGCAGGTCGAGAAGCATCGGCTTGACCTTGGTGCGCAGGAAGTGGTCGGGGCAGCTCGTGCCGAGGGCGGCGAGCCCCGGCGCGTCTGCGGAGGCCAGGAAGTCGAGCACGACGTCGGAGTCGGTGAAGTGGCCGACCATCGGGTGGTCGTGCGACGCGATTCCCCGGATCGTCGGCGCGAGGGCTGCGGCCTTCGCGCGGCGCTCCGCCACCGGCAGCGCGGCGTTCTTCGCGACGGTGCGCCCGAACGGGTTCTTCTTACCCTTCGCCGCGATGTAGTCCTCCGCGGTCTTGACGATCCAGAGGCTGTTCTTCTCGGCCTCCTTGCTCGTGTTGCCCCACGCCGTGATGCCGTGACCGCCCAGGATGCAGCCGATCGCGTTCGGGTTCGCCTCCTTCAGGCTTGCGATGTCGAGTCCGAGCTGGAAGCCGGGTCGACGCCACGGCACCCACACCACCTTGTCGCCGAAAGCCTTCTTGGTGAGCTTCTCGCCGTCTTTCGCCGTCGCCAACGCGATGCCCGAATCCGGATGCAGGTGGTCGACGTGCGCCGCATCGACGAGACCGTGCATCGCCGTGTCGATCGAGGGTGCGGCGCCGCCTTTGCCGTGCAGGGCGTAGTCGAACGCGGCAACCATCTCGTCTTCGCGCTCGACGCCGGGATAGACGTCGACGAGAGCGCGGAACCGGTCAAGCCGCAGCACGGCCAGGCCGCCCTCCGTGAGGGTGCCGAGGTCGCCACCCGACCCCTTGACCCAGAGCAGTTCGACGGGCTCACCCGTCACGGGGTCGATCCCGGTCCCTTTGGCGGAGGTGTTGCCGCCCGCGTAGTTGGTGACGCGCGGGTCTTTGCCCAGCCGGTTGGAGCGGGTGATCAGTTCAGCAGCAGTGTTGTTCGTCATCTCAGGCTCCCCATCCCGCCTGCACGCCGCCGACACGATCTTCCGCGATTTGCTTCTGGTACCCGGATGCCGCGTACGCAGCCATCGGGTCGCCCGCAAGCCCCCGCGACTCGCGCCAACCGGCAAGAGCCGGCCGCACGTCGGTGTAGAACGCGTCCATGAGGATGCCGTTCGCGCCGAGCACGTCGCCCGAGTCTTGTGCGGCCTTCAGCGCGTCGCCGTCGACGAGCAGCGCGCGCGCCGTCATCTCCTGCACGTTGAGTACCGAGCGGATCTGGCCGGGAATCTTGTCCTCGACGTTGTGGCACTGGTCGAGCATGAACGCGACGCCGCTGTCCGCCCCGTAGCCGCCGCCCCGGATGACCTCGACGAGGATCCGGAACAGCTGGAACGGATCGGCCGCCCCCACCATCAGGTCGTCGTCCGCGTAGAACCGCGAGTTGAAGTCGAAGGAGCCCAGCTTCCCGAGCCGCAGCAGCTGCGCCACGATGAACTCGATGTTGGTGCCGGGCGCGTGGTGACCCGTGTCGAGGCACACGAACGCCTTGTCGCCGAGCGCGGCCACCTGGACGTACGACGTGCCCCAGTCCGGGACGTCGGTGTGGTAGAAAGCCGGCTCGAAGAACTTGTACTCGAGCACCAGGCGCTGGTCCTCGCCGATGCGCGCGTAGATCGCCGCGAGCGACTCGGC
>JAODAV010000055.1 GCA_025463605.1 Rhodoglobus sp.
TAGCCGCTGCCGCCGCGCAGGCTGGCGGTGGCGCCGGTGAAGAAGATATGGCCCTTGTCGCGCGGCAACATCAGCCGCGCCGCTTCGCGCCCGGCGAGAAAGCCGGAATAGCAGGCCATCTCCCAGACCTTGCGGAACACCCGCTCGGTGGTCTCCAGTATCGGAAAGTTGACGTTGGCGCCGATGTTGAAGATGCACACCTCCAGCGGTGCGTGCTTGTCGGCGTCACCGAGGAACGCGGTGAGTTCGTCTTCGTTGCGCGCGTCGAGCGTGCGGGCGACGATCGATCCACCCGCCGCCTCGACTTCACGGACCAGCGGCTCGAGCTTGGCGCCATTGCGGCGCCCTGCGAACACCGTAAATCCCTCGGCGGCAAATTTCTTGGCGATCTCGGCGCCGATATAGTCGCCGGCGCCGATCACCGCGACGGTTGCGTTTCGCTTTTCCATTGACGTACTCCATGCCGCGTCATTGCGAGGAGCCAACGGGTCCGGCCCTTCGGCCGGCCCGATGACAGGCTTCGCGACGAAGCAATCCAGTTCGCTACAAAGAAAGAAGGTGGATTGCTTCGCTTTGCTCGCAATGACGGTGGGACTACTTGCCCGAGATCAGTTCCTCGACCTCGCGCAATTGCTCCTTGCCGAAGAACATTTGTTTGCCGACGAAGAAGGTCGGCGAGCCGAACGCGCCGCGCTCGACCGCGCTTTGCGTATTCTCGATTAATTTTGCCTTGACGTCGGCCTCCTGGGAGCGCGCCAGCAATTTTGTCCCGTCGAGGCCCGAGGCCGTGAGCGCCTTCGCCGCCACTTCCGGATCGTCCATCTTCTTCGGCTCGACCCACATGTGATGGAACGCCGCATCGACGTATTTCTCGAACACGCCGTCCAGCTGTGCGGCGACCGCGGCGCGCATCAGATTGAGAGTGTTGACCGGAAAGAACGGATTCCAGATGTACGGCTTGACCTGAAACCGCTTGATGAAACGCTCGGTTTCTACGGCGTGAAACTCGCGCTTGTTCTTGATGCCGGCCAGCGTCTCGGCGGGGGACTTGTTGTTGGTGGCCTTGAAGATGCCGCCGAGCAAAATCGGCACATATTCGAATTTCACGCCTGTGCGCTGTTCGATCGCGGGGATCGCCTCGTGACTGAGGAACGCATTGGGACTGCCGAAATCGAACATGAATTGCGGGCCTGAACTCACGGCGGTCTCTCCTGGAACTGACGTTTTACTTATATGATCTTTATCATTCCAATCACCGTAGCGTGCCGCAATCGCGCGATCAACCGTCGGCACGATCGCTGAAGGCGAGCTTGACGATGTGGTCGCGGATATCGCCGGGCCAGCCGGCGATCAGGCCGACAAAGCTTCGCCGATCGTCGGCGAACAATGTCCTCGATGCTTCCTCGAAGCCCGGCAGATTTCCGGCCATCCCCGACATGAAATGATACGCAGCGTCCCTTGCGGCGCGGCTGCGATCGAGATCGCCTGAGGAACGGCGCGCCGCCTCCACCAGCTTGCGCAGCGCCACCGAGGCGCCGCCGGGTTGCGCGCCGAGCCATTCCCAATGCCGAGGCAACAGCGTCACCTCGCGGGCGACCACGCCGAGTTTGGGCCGACCGCGTCCGCGCGGTTCTGCCGGGCCGTCGATGGCTGTTTCGGAATCCGGGGCGGGCGTCGGCAAGCGCGCAACGATGTCGCGCTCGGTGCCGCGCAGGTCCAGATCGAGCGGGCGGCCATTGGCATCGTCGAAGATCAGGATAGACGCCTCGGCGGCGCCCCTGGATGCCTTCATGACGGCAAGCGCGACCTCGGCCAGCGGGCCCGAGGCCAGCCGCTGCTGGCCGATAAAGGCGGTAACGCACTGGGGCGCGGCTTGAATCATTTGGATAATCCCGGATATCTTTTTCAACGGCTAATTTACCCGGGTAAATTGGTCACGTCAATAACATCCGGGTAATAATGGAGTGGAAAGCACCCCCACCCATTGCCACCGGCCCAATCGCCAATCCAGTGGTGCGCTGCTACGAGATCAGCACGTCAAGTGATCGGCACGCCCCGGGGGAATCACCATGCTTACCGTCCATCATCTCAACAATTCCCGCTCGCAGCGCGTGCTGTGGCTGCTGGAAGAGCTCGGGATTCCCTACGAGATCGTCCGCTATCAGCGACAGCCCGACATGCGCGCGCCGGCGGAATTGCGCGCGATCCATCCGCTCGGAAAATCCCCTGTCATCACCGATAATGGCAACACCATCGCGGAGTCCGGCGCGATCGCCGAATACATCCTCGACAGCTATGGCGAGGGGCGGCTGATCCCGCCACCCAAGACGCCGGAGCGGCTGCGCTATACCTACTGGCTGCACTACGCCGAAGGCTCGGCGATGCCGCCGCTGCTACTGAAATTGCTGTTCACGCTGATGCCGAAGCGCGCGCCGGCGCTGCTGCGCCCATTGGTGCGCAAGGTCTCCAACCAGGCGCTGACCACGCTGGTCAATCCGCAGCTCAAGCAGCACATGGCGTATTGGGAAAGCGAACTCGGCAAGAGCGACTGGTTCGCCGGCCCTGAATTCAGCGCCGCCGACATCCAGATGAGTTTTCCGCTGGAAGCCGCGGCTGCGCGCGGCGGGCTTGAGCAGGGCCACTCCCGGGCGATGGCATTCCTCGACCGGATTCACGCCCGCCCGGCCTATAACCGCGCGCTTGAAAAAGGCGGGCCCTACACGATCGGACGTTGAAGATCCGCGCGCGCGTCAGGCGGCGCGGATCTTGTCGAGGAACCCGGTGACGTTGGCGCGCAGCTTGTCCGCCTGACGGCTGAGATCGTCGGCGGCCGTAAGCACTTCCGCAGCCGCGCTGCCGGTTTCTTCGACGGCTTCGTTGACGCCGGCGATATTGGTCGCCACGCCGCTGGTGCCCTGCGCCACCAACTGGATGTTGTGCGAAATATCCCGGGTTGCGGCGCCTTGTTCTTCCACCGCCGCCGCGATCGCCGATGCGATTTC
>JAODAV010000007.1 GCA_025463605.1 Rhodoglobus sp.
GCGCGCGATCGCGCACGAGGGTGCCACCATGGAATGGATCGACGGCAACATCGGATCCAAAGTCACGATGAAGTACCCGTCGATCTACCTCGTCGGCGAGCACGCCAAGGGCGAGACTCTCTCCGTGGCGTTCGCGGGCCCCGGCCAGCACCAGGACGCGGGCGCGAAGATGATCCACATGGCGCCGTACACGACGTCGTCGATCGTCTCCAAGTCCATCGCCCGCGGTGGAGGTCGAGCGGGCTACCGGGGCGAGGTGCGGGTCGCCGAGAACGCCCACCACTCCGCGAACACCGTGCGCTGCGACGCCCTGCTCGTCGATACGATCTCCCGGTCCGACACCTACCCGGCGATCGACATCCGTGTCGACGACGTGCAGCTCGGGCACGAGGCGACCGTCTCGCGTGTGAGTGCGGAACAGCTGTTCTACCTGCAGTCACGCGGCATGCCCGAAGACGAAGCCATGGCCATGATCGTGCGCGGATTCATCGAGCCCATCGCTCGCGAACTGCCCATGGAGTACGCCCTCGAACTCAACAAGCTCATCGAGATGAGCATGGAAGGCAGCGTCGGATGACCTCTCTCCTGTCATCGAAAGGACCTATCGGCTAGATGTCCGTCGCCCCGCAGATTCCCGCCCCTCAGAAGGCCACACTCGAACAGCACGGCGCGAAGGCTCACAGCGATGGTGGCTGGGACGCGTCCGAAAAGGGCTTCATCCCGGTGCAGACGCGCTCTGAGCGCTTCTCGTCGGTGCTCCACGACGATTTCCCGGCCGTCACCGGCCAGGAGGTCGACTGGAAGCTTTCGCCCGTAGACCTTCTCCGGCCTCTCATCGACGACGAGCTCGATGGTTCGGAGTACGAACTCGCGGCGCCGGATGCGGTCGGTGCGGTCGTCGAGTGGGTCCCGCGCGACGACGCCAGGGTCGGGTCGGCGGGCAAGCCCGAGGATCGCGCATCCGCGAACGCATGGTCGAGCACGCAGAAGGTGCTCTCCATCACACTGTCGGGCGAGACGCCGGTGGCACTCGGCGTGGATCGCACGGGCTTCGGTTCGACACCCCGCGGCGCCCACACGGTCATCACTGCCACGAAACACACCTCGGCGCACGTCGTCATCCGCAGCACTGGAGCGGCCCATGTCGTCGAGAACCTCGAGATCGTCGTCGAAGACGGCGCAGACCTCACGCTCGTCTCTCTCCAGGAGTGGGACGACGACGCCATTCACCTGGCGAGCCATTTCGCCCAAGTCGGCCGGGACGCCAAGCTCACTCATATCATCGTCTCGCTCAGCGGCAAGGTGGTTCGCGTGAATCCCTCCGTGCACTTGAGCGGCGAGGGTTCGAGTGCCGAGCTCTACGGCCTCTACTTCGCCGATGCGGGCCAGCACCTCGAACAGCGGGTGTACCTCCACCACGAGGCCGCCAACACCAAAGGCCGGGTCAACTACAAGGGTGCCCTGCAGGGCGCGGGCGCACGCACCGTGTGGGTCGGTGACGTGCTCATCGGTCGTCAGGCGAGTGGCACCGACAGCTACGAGCAGAACCGCAACCTCGTGCTCACCGAGGGCACTCGCGCCGACTCCATCCCCAATCTCGAGATCGAGACGGGCGACATCCTCGGTGCCGGCCACGCGAGCGCGACCGGCCGATTCGACGATGAGCAGTTGTTCTACCTGCAGGCTCGGGGAATCACGGAGGCCGAGGCCAGGCGGCTCGTCGTCATCGGGTTCCTCAGCGAGATCGTGCAGAAGATCGGCGACGCCGCCCTCGAGGCCTACCTTCACGAGAAGATCGAATGGGAGCTCAGCGCAAGCGCGAGCCAGGGGGGAGCGGCGTGACCGCGCAGCGCATCGGCACGATCGACGAACTCGAGGTGAACAAGGCCTATCGCGTCGTGCTCGACGGAATCGCAATCGCGGTCGTCAAGGACTCGAGCGGCATCGTGCACGCGATTGGCGACACCTGCACCCACGGCGACATCTCGCTCTCCGAGGGCTTCGTGGAGGATGACGCGATCGAGTGCTGGGCACACGGATCGATGTTCGCGCTCGGCACCGGCAAGCCACTCAGCCTTCCCGCCTACGAACCAGTGCCGGTGTTCGTGGTGACCGTCGACGCCGATGGCGTCGTTCACATCGACCCGAACGAGACCGTAGCCGTCTGAACCATCTCGGCCGCCTACCCCCGACCACCAAGGAACAAGAGCAATGTCAGTACTCGCAGTAAAGGATCTCCACGTCAGCGTCGAGACCGAGCAGGGAACCAAGCAGATCCTCAAGGGCGTGGACCTCACGGTCAACCAAGGGGAGATCCACGCGATCATGGGCCCCAACGGCTCGGGAAAGTCGACCCTTGCCTATTCGATCGCCGGACACCCCAAGTACCACGTCGAGAGCGGCTCGGTCACGCTCGACGGCGTCGAGGTGCTCACGATGAGCGTCGACCAGCGTGCGCGCGCCGGCCTCTTCCTCGCGATGCAGTACCCGGTCGAGATCCCGGGCGTTCGAGTAGCGGACTTCCTGCGCACAGCGAAGACCGCGCTCGACGGGGAGGCCCCCGCCCTCCGCCCGTGGATCAAGGAAGTCAACGAGGCCATGAAGGGCCTGCGCATGGACAAGACATTCTCCGAGCGCAACGTCAACGAGGGCTTCTCCGGCGGCGAGAAGAAGCGCCACGAGATCCTGCAGCTCGAACTTCTGAAGCCGCGCTTCGCGATCCTCGACGAAACCGATTCCGGCCTCGACGTCGACGCTCTCAAGGTCGTCTCCGAGGGCGTCAACCGGGCGAAGGCCGCCACGGGACTGGGCGTTCTGCTCATCACCCACTACACGCGCATCCTGCGCTACATCAAGCCTGACTTCGTGCACGTCTTCGTCGACGGAAAGATCGCGGAAGAGGGGGGCCCGGAGCTCGCCGAGCGACTCGAAGACGAGGGCTACGACCGCTTTCTGCCGAATTCGAGCGAATCCGCGTCGGCGAGCGTAGTTTAGAAGTATGGCAACAGCACTCGCGCCTGCGCTCTTCGATCAGATCGAGGAGGCGCTCAAAGACGTCATGGACCCCGAGCTCGGGGTCAACATCGTGGACCTCGGCCTCATCTACGACCTGAGCTGGGATCCCGACAATAGCGCGCTCATCATCAGCATGACGCTGACGTCGGCCGGATGCCCGCTCACCGACGTGATCGAGGAGCAGGTCGCCCAGGCTCTTGACGGCATCGTCGAGGCATTCCGCATCAACTGGGTGTGGATGCCGCCGTGGGGCCCGGAGAAGATCACCGAAGACGGGCGCGACATGATGCGCGCCCTCGGGTTCTCGATCTAACCTGCGCTGACCGGCCGCATTGGCTCGCGTGCCCACGAAGTAGACTTGCTGGCTGGTGCCACCAGATCCGCGCCGCCCTCCCTTCCATAGAACTGGACTTCTCCTGTGCTGTCTGTGCACGATCTCGAGTTGCGCGTCGGCGCGCGCCTGCTGATGGATGAGGTTTCGTTCCGGGTCGACCGCGGAGACAAGATCGGCCTCGTGGGCCGCAATGGCGCAGGCAAGACGACTCTCACGAAGACGCTGGCGGGGGAGCTCCCACCGGCCGGCGGCAAGATCGAACGCACCGGAGAGATCGGGTACCTGCCGCAGGACCCACGGTCCGGCAATCCGGAGGATCTCGCGCGTACGCGCATCCTCGATGCCCGCGGTCTCGGCACGATCGTGCTCAAGATGGCGAAGGCGCAAGAGGAGATGGGGAGCGCGGATGCCGCGACCAGCGCCGCGGCGATGGCGAGCTACGGCAAGCTCGAGGACCGCTTTCTCGCCCTGGGGGGATATGCGGCTGAAGCCGAGGCCGCGTCGATCGCGAGCAACCTGAGCCTGCCGGATCGCATCCTCGACCAGCCGCTGTCGACTCTCTCGGGCGGCCAGCGTCGTCGCATCGAGCTGGCCCGCATCCTGTTCTCGGGCGCCGACACCATGCTGCTCGACGAGCCGACCAACCACCTCGACGCCGACTCCGTGGTGTGGCTGCGCGAGTTCCTCAAGAACTTCGGCGGCGGCCTCATCGTGATCAGCCACGATGTCGAACTCGTGCAGGACACCGTCAACAAGGTCTTCTACCTCGACGCCAACCGCCAGCAGATCGACCAGTACAACATGGGCTGGAAGAACTATCTCAAGCAGCGCGAGGCCGACGAGGAGCGGCGCAAGAAGGAGCGCGCCAACGCGGAGAAGAAGGCGTCCGTGCTCACGCTCCAGGCGGCGAAGTTCGGAGCGAAGGCCTCGAAAGCGGCCGCGGCCCACCAGATGGTCGCGCGCGCCGAGAAGCTGCTCGCCGGACTTGACGAAGTGCGCGTGAGCGACCGTGTAGCGAAACTGCGTTTCCCCGACCCCGCGCCGTGCGGGCGCACGCCGCTGATGGGACACAACCTGTCGAAGAGCTACGGCTCGCTCGAGATCTTCACGGCCGTCGACCTCGCCATCGACCGCGGATCGAAGGTCGTCGTGCTCGGGCTCAACGGCGCCGGCAAGACGACTCTGCTGCGCATCCTCGCGGGCGTGGATGCGCCCGACACGGGAATCGTCGAGGCCGGTCACGGCTTGCGCATCGGGTACTACGCCCAGGAGCACGAGACCATCGACGTCAAGCGATCAGTGCTGGAGAACATGGTCTCGGCATCGCCGAACATCACGGAGACCGAGGCGCGCCGGGTGCTCGGGTCGTTCCTCTTCACGGGCGATGACTCCGCAAAGCCCGCTGGCGTGCTGTCGGGCGGCGAGAAGACCCGGCTCGCCCTCGCCATGATCGTGGTCAGCGGGGCGAACGTGCTGCTTCTCGACGAACCGACCAACAACCTCGACCCGGCGAGCCGCCAGGAGATCCTCGGGGCTCTCGCGGGCTACACGGGCGCGGTTGTGCTCGTGAGCCACGACGAGGGCGCGGTGGAGGCGCTCAACCCGGAGCGAGTGCTCATCCTGCCCGATGGGGTCGAGGACCACTGGAACAAGGACTACGCCGAGCTCATCAGCCTCGCCTGAGCCACCGCCTGGTCAGCGGTTGTCGAGAATCGCATCCTCGATCTCGGCGTCGCTTCGCGGTTTGGCCGCAGCCCGCCGTTGACGTTCGGCCGCGCGCTCACGCTCGTCGGGGTCGTCGGCGTTGCGCACGCGATACTCCTGGCGGATCGCCCAGCCGAGTCCGAGGAAGCCCATGAGCGCGAAAACGATCCACTGGAACGCGTACGACAGGTGGGGGCCCTCATCGGGGATCGGTTTGGGTGTCGCCGCTGGACTAGTGGCGGGAGCGGGATCTTCGGACGCGAGCAATCCGTAGGCACCCGTGTACGTCGGTTGGTCGACGAGCGCCGCGATCGTCGGCAGGTGGATGGTCGCGATCTGCCCCTCCGGTGCGGAGCGACCCGCAACGGTGGGCTCGCCCGCCTTGAGCCGCGCGACGACAGTCACCTGGCCCGATGGCGGGTCGGGCACCACGTCGGGCGCATCCTGCTCGTTTCCGGCCGGCAGCCAGCCGCGATCGACGATGAAGACGGTTCCGTCGTCCAGCCGGAAGGGCACGAGCACGTCGAAGCCGGGCTTGCCGTCGAAGGGCCGACCGCGGGCCAGCAGCTGCTCGTCGGCAAGATAGCGACCCGTGAGGGTCACCGGGGTCCACTTGGCGTCGTCGTCGAAAGCGTCGAGGGCCGGGAGCACTTCATCGACAGGCTTGGGCGCGCTCGCCCAATTGGTCTCGACCCGGTCGATTTCGGCGCGTGCCTCGTCACGCCGCGCGAGCTGCCAGAGCGCGAGGCACGTGCAGGCGATCGCGAACGCGACGGCGAGCGCGAGGTAGCCCATCCAGCGCCGTGAGAGGGCGAAGCGCCAACCGTTCACGACGTGACCCCGTCCGGCACCCGGGCGACCGACTCGCCGAGGGGAGTGACCACGACGGGGAAGTCGCGGCTCGCGAGGTAATCACGCAGGTATCCGACGTGCTCCCCACAGGCCAGCCACACCTTCACGCGGTCGGCTGGGTGGATGCGCGGGTTGCGCCAGTTGACGTTCCACTCGGCCGTCTCGGTGCAGCCCGCCCTCGAGCAGGTGATCGATGCAGGACCTTGCGCCCCGATCACTCCGCGCCCCCCGGTCGGTCCTGCTCGCGCGCGGGGACGATCGACCCGGGCCGTTCGACGAGCCCGTCCGAGCTGGAGTGCACGTTCGCGAGCACAACCGCGACGTACGGCAAAAACACGGCGCCCAGGATGGGCAGTAGCAGCCACCAGCCCTGCACGAAGAGACACGCGATGATGCAGACCACCCGGATGCTCATCGCGATGGCATAGCGGATCATGCGGCGGCGACGTTCGTCGTCGGGGGACTCCGGAAGGGAGGTGATCGACTGCGGATGCTTCATGCGCTCACACGGGTGGAGAGGGTCGTTGCGACTCCTCGACCTTAAGCCTACGTCGCTCGCACGGACTTATAGGCTGGTCCGCATGACTACCGGAGCCAGCATCCCGCGCACTGTTCTGATCACGGGAGGCAACCGGGGAATCGGCAGGGCCATCGCGGAGGAATTCGTCGCTCAGGGCCATCGAGTCGCGGTTACCGCGCGCTCTGGATCGGGGCCGGACGGCAGCCTCACCGTCGTTGCCGACGTGACGGACGCCGCGAGCATCGACGCCGCGTTCACCGAGGTCGAGGCACAGCTCGGGCCCGTGGAGGTGGTCATCGCGAACGCCGGGATCACGCGCGACACGCTGTTGCTGCGGATGAGTGAAGAGGACTTCACCGACGTCATCGACACGAACCTCAGCGGAGCGTTCCGAGTCGTCAAGCGCGCGTCGAAGGGCATGCTCAAGGCTCGCTTCGGCCGAATCATCCTCGTCTCGAGCGTCGTCGGCCTGCTCGGGTCTGCCGGCCAGGTGAACTACTCCGCCTCCAAGAGCGGTCTCGTGGGTCTCGCCCGCTCGGTGACCCGCGAACTCGGCAGCCGGGGCATCACCGCCAATGTCGTCGCGCCGGGGTTCATCGAAACGGACATGACCGCGGAGCTGCCGCAGGAGCAGCAGGATGCCTACCTCAAGCAGATTCCGGCTGGACGCTACGCGAGCGCCCAGGAGGTCGCGAAGGTCATCGCGTGGCTCGCAGGGGATGACGCGGGATACATCTCGGGTGCGGTCATCCCCGTAGACGGCGGTCTCGGAATGGGTCACTAGGGGCTTGCCGCTAGCCCCGCAGCCCCAACAGCGGCAGCACCTGGCTCAAGTCGCGGTCGTCGATGAGCACGCCCGCGAGGTCGCGCACCGGCGCCTTGGCGTCGAATCCGACCGCGAGTCCCGCGATCGCCATCATGGGGAGGTCGTTCGCGCCATCCCCGACCGCGATGGTGCGCGAGAGCGGGACGCCGAAATCCTCGGCCCACTCGCGAAGAGTGGATGCCTTCGCCTCGGCGTCGATCACCGTGCCGTCGAGCTCGCCGGTGAGCAACCCGTCGGTGACCTCGAGCCGGTTGGCGCGCCAGTAGTCCAGGCCGAGCGCTTGTGCGACGGGGTCGAGCACCTCGTGGAAACCCCCCGACACCACAGCGACTCGCCCGCCGGCCGCGTGCACGCCCGCGATCATTTCGGGAACCCCCGCCGTGACGGTGATGAGCGCGCCGACCGTCTCGAACACGCTCCCGGGCAGACCCTGGAGCGTCGCGACTCGCGCGCGAAGGCTTGCCTCGAAGTCGATCTCGCCGTTCATCGCCCGGCGCGTGATCTCCTCGACCTCGACGAGCGATCCGGCGCGCTCCGCGAGAAGCTCGATCACCTCGTTCTCGATGAGGGTTGAGTCGACGTCGAGCACGACGAGAAAACGGGGCATGCGGGTTCGTCCTTGGCTGGTGGCTGAAAAGATCCGCCTAGGAGACGACGACTCCCTTGCCCACGACGGTGATCCCGGTTTCGGTGACCGTGAAGCCGCGCGCGCGATCGGCCTCGTGATCGACACCGACGGATGCTCCCTCGCTGATGACGACATCCTTGTCAAGAATAGCGCGGCGCACTACGGCGTTCGGCTCGATGCGCGCCCGCTCGAAGACGACGGCATTCGTCACCGAGGCACCGGATTCGACGATCGCCCACGGGCCGAGAACACTGCGCTCGATATGCGCGCCCGAGATCACGCAGCCGAGCGACACGATCGAGTCGATGGTCGTTCCGAGGTTGCCGCGCGCGTCACGAACGAACTTGGCGGGCGGCGAATTGAGCTGCTGGCTGAAGATGGGCCACTCGCGGTTATACAGGTTGAAGATCGGCAGCGCCGAGATGAGGTCCTGGTGGGCGTCGAAGAACGACTCGATCGTTCCGACGTCGCGCCAGTAAAAGCGATCACGCTCCGTCGAGCCTGGCACATCGTTGCGGTTGAGGTCGTAGACGCTCGCGAGGCCGCGCGAGACGAAGTCGGGCACGATGTCGCCGCCCATGTCGTGGTTGGAGTCGGAGCGCTCACCGTCTCGCTGAACCGCATCCATGAGCACGTCGGCATCGAAGATGTAGTTTCCCATCGAAGCGAGAACTTCGCCGGGGGAGTCCGCGAGGCCGACTGCCTTCTGGGGCTTCTCGTGGAAGGCCGAAATGCGCGTCGGATCCTTCTTGTCGACCTCGATGACGCCGAATTGGTCTGCGAGAGCGATCGGCTGCCGGATTGCGGCTACGGTGACGCCGAGCCCCGACGCGACGTGGGCATCCACCATCTGGCTGAAGTCCATGCGGTAAACGTGATCGGCGCCGACCACGATGACGATGTCCGGCTTCTCGTCGCGGAGGAGGTTGAGGCTCTGCAGGATGGCATCGGCCGATCCGCTGAACCAGCGCTTGCCAAGCCGTTGCTGGGCCGGCACCGACGCGATGTAGGCGTCGAGGAGCCCGCTCAGGCGCCAGGTCTGCGACACGTGGCGGTCGAGGCTGTGGGACTTGTACTGGGTGAGAACGACGATCTGGCGCAAGCCCGAGTTGATGAGGTTGCTGAGCGCGAAATCGACGAGTCGGTACCCGCCACCGAACGGCACCGCGGGCTTCGCTCGATCCGCGGTGAGCGGCATGAGGCGCTTTCCCTCTCCACCTGCCAGCACGATGCCAAAGATCTTCGGGGACGCCATAGTGCAACAGTAGGCGAGCCGTTGGGACCGCACTAGCGACAGGCTGTACTAGCGTCTAGAGAATGCGAGTAGACCTGATCAGCCGCGAGTATCCGCCCGAAGTCTATGGCGGTGCAGGCGTGCACGTGGCCGAACTGGTGCGAGCGCTGAGGGGCGACCTCGACGTCGTTGTCCGCTGCTTCGGCATGCCTCGCGACGAGATGGGCGTGTACTCCTACCTGGTTCCGCCGGAGCTCACCACGGCCAACCCTTCGCTCGCCACCCTGGGCGTCGACCTCCAGATCGCTCAGGATGTCGCGGGTGCCGACATCGTGCACTCCCACACCTGGTACGCAAACGCCGCCGGCCACCTCGCGTCGCTGCTGCACGGAATTCCGCACGTCGTCACGGCGCACAGCCTCGAGCCATTGCGCCCGTGGAAGGCCGAGCAGCTGGGCGGCGGCTACCGGGTCTCCAGCTGGATCGAGAGCACCGCCTTCTCGGGTGCGGCCGCGATCATCGCAGTGAGCGAGGGGATGCGCCGCGACATCCTGCGCTCATACCCCACGCTCGACGAGCAGCGAGTGACGGTCGTTCACAACGGCATCGACCTCGAGCGTTGGAAGGCGATCGATGACCCGGAACTCGTACGGAGCCTCGGGATCGACCCGGACCGCCCGTCGGTGGTGTTCGTGGGCCGCATCACCCGGCAGAAGGGGCTTCCCTACCTGCTGCGAGCGGCCGCGCTTCTGCCGCCGGACGTGCAGCTGGTGCTGTGCGCGGGTGCGCCTGACACTCCCGAAATTCTCGCCGAGGTGCAGGCGGGTGTCGCGGGCCTGCAAGCACAGCGCTCGGGCGTCGTGTGGCTCGACCGGCTACTCAGCCAGCACGAGCTGTCTGCCGTTCTCACGCAAGCCACGACCTTCGTCTGCCCCTCGGTATACGAGCCGCTCGGCATCGTGAATCTCGAGGCGATGGCGTGCTCCGCTCCGGTTGTCGGTACGGCAACGGGAGGGATCCCCGAGGTCGTCGAGGATGGCGTCACCGGCCGCCTCGTGCCCATTCAGCAGCTCGACGATGGCACGGGCACTCCCGTCGACCCTGACCGCTTCGTCGCTGACCTTGCAGCGGCCCTCACCGAGGTCGTGAGCGATCCCGTTGCCGCGAAGCGCATGGGGGAGGCGGGGAGGCGCAGGGCCGAAACGCACTTCAGTTGGACGAGCATCGCGACGAGAACGCGCGAGATCTACGCGAGCCTCGTCTAGGTGGCCAGCGTCAGAGCATAGGCTGGACTCATCATGGCCAGCGTTCTCCAGTTTTCCGATGTCTCCGTCGTGCGCGACGCCAACCCGATCCTCAAGTCGGTCTCCTGGTCGGTGGATGCCGCGGAGCGCTGGGTCATCCTCGGCCCCAACGGTGCGGGCAAGACGACCCTCCTCCAACTCGCGGCCGCACAGATGCACCCGAGTTCGGGTCACGTTCAGATCCTCGACGACACCCTCGGGCGCACCGACGTCTTCGAATTGCGCCCGCGCATCGGGTTCGCGTCGACCGCGCTCGCCCGTCGGGTGCCGCGGGAGGAACGCGTCATCGATGTCGTACTGACTGCCGCGTACTCGGTGACAGGGCGGTGGAATGAGGCGTATGACGAGATCGACTTCAAGCGCGCGCAGCGGGTGCTGGCCGAATGGAAGCTCGACTCGCTCGAGAACCGGCGCTTCGGCGACCTGAGTGACGGCGAGCAGAAGCGCGTGCAGATCGCCCGGTCCGTGATGACCGACCCGGAATTGCTGCTGCTCGACGAGCCCGCCGCGAGCCTAGATCTGGGGGCCCGCGAAGAACTGCTCGCGCTACTCGGCGGATATGCGAGCGCCCAGAGTGCCCCGGCCATCATCATGGTCACTCACCATGTCGAGGAGATCCCGCAGGGTTTCACTCACGCCCTCCTGCTCGCAGACGGCGCCATCGAGTCAGCCGGCCCGATCGACGAGGTCATCACCTCCGAGCACCTCACTTCGACGTTCGGGCTGCCCCTCGTCGTCACCGCCGAGGGCGGGCGGTTCGCGGCTCGCGCCGCGTAGTACGCTTTCAGCCGCGGGTTTGGTAAGCTTTCAAGTCGGCCTCCGCGCCATCCAGTCTTCCTCTCTCCTCACCAACACAAGGAATCACCATGAAGTCCGAGATCCACCCCGCCTACGCGCCGATCGTCTTCCGCGACCTCGCCTCCGGTGAGATGTTCCTCACTCGCTCCACCGCGACGAGCGACAAGACCGTCGAGTGGGAAGACGGCACCGTCTACCCGGTGATCGACGTCGAAATCTCGTCGGCCTCGCACCCGTTCTACACGGGCAAGCAGCGCATCCTCGACTCCGCGGGTCGCGTCGAGAAGTTCAACTCGCGTTACGCCGGCTTCGGCACGAAGAGCGACAGCAAGTAGCCCACACGATCGGCTAGAACAGCGCCGAGCGGCGCGACATCCACAGCGGGAGCACGGTGTCTCTCGTCAGTGGCGCGAGTTCGATGTCGAACGGATCGCCTGATGCGATCCATCTGAGCTCCTCGATCTCGCCGGAGGGGTGGACGTCGAGCGCCGTAGTCAGCGCGAACACCTCGGCGCGAACGACGGTATCCGGTTCGTTGGCCGCGTCTGCCCGGAAGCTGCCGAGGTACTCGGTCACATCGGGGTCGAGCTCGAGGCCGATCTCCTCCCGGAGTTCTCTCGTGAGGGCATCCAGGGCGCTCTCACCGCGCTCGATCTTGCCGCCCGCCTGCATGAACGCGGTGCTACCGCGCTTACGCACGAGAAGCGTGCGGCCGGCCGCGTCGGTGATGATGCCCGCAGCGACCCGCAGCACCGATTGCCGCCGGGGCGGGGGTGCCGTCGCGTAGGCACTCGCCGCCGACGGAGCTGCGAGCTCGCGAGCGGGTGCCGCGTGCTCGAGGGCGTCGAGTTCGATGAGCGGCACGGCGCGGCCCTCGAGCTCGAGCCGACCGGTGGCGAAATCGAGCGACGGCACCCTGCTGCTCGGCCGCGGGGCCGGCGCAGGAAGCGGGAGTGTGTCGACGAGACTCGACGGGAACTCGGCCGGGCGCACCGGCCAATCGGTGTCCGCAACGAAAGACTCGTCGCCCTTGACTCGCCGGATGTAGTCGGCGAAGCTCGCGGCCTGCTCGGCGTACCACCCCTGCTGGAGCCCGTGCAGGTCGAGCAGTGGCACGTCGAGCTCGATGGGATAAGCACGACCGAGTGCTTGCGCGACACGGCCCGCTGCGATCGCGTCTGAGCCCGCGTCGTGCGCATCGTCGAGTGGAATGCCGTAGAGCGACGCCGTTACCTCGAGGGTGCGCTTGCCCTTGCGGTAGCGATCGACGGCCTTGTCGATCACGAGAGGGTCGATCACGGGAGCAGCCGACTCAAGCGCCGGCAGGCCGTGGCGGCGGCACTCGCGGTCGAGCAGCGTGAGGTCGTAGGGCGCGTTGTAGACCACGAGCGGCATGCCGAGCCCGAATACCATGCGCAGTGACTGTGCGATCTCGGCCACGACGTGCGCGGAGAGGCGGCCCAGGGCGCGAGCCCGTTCGGTCGTGATGCCGTGGACGGCGGCAGCCCCGTGCGGAATCTCGATGCCGGGGTCGGCAAGCCAGTCCCACCGGGCGATCACATCACCATCAACGTCGAGGAGGGCGATGCACGCGGAGACGATTCGAGCCGTTTCGGTGTCGACGCCTGTCGTCTCCAGGTCGAAGACCGCGAGCCGACCCCAGTTGTGCATGGCATCAGGGTATGGCGACCCGAGGACACGCCGTCGGAGGCTCGCTGCTTATGTGCGCCCGCCGGCGAAGTGCGTATCGCCGAGGTGAAGCCAGTAGAAGCTCTGCGTGCCGAGGGTGAGAGTCAGGGTGCCGTCGCCGCCGACCGAGGGGAATTCCCCGCCGCCGAAGAGGTCGAACACCGTCGCCCCGGCGTGGCCCTCGACTTGCACCTGCACAGCAACGGGGTTGTGGGCGAAGCTGAAGACGCACAGCACCGATTCGGGGGAGTCACCGAATTGCGTGCCGGAACCCTCGTACTCCCGCACGAATGCGAGCACCGACTCGTGGTTGGTCGGCAGCACGCGGAGGGAGCCGAGCCCGAACGTGGGATGGCCCTTCCGCACGTGGATGACGTTGCGGATCCAGTGCAACATCGACCTCGATTGCGCAAGTTGGGACTCGACGTTGATGAGGTTGTAGTTGTACACGAGCGACTGGATGATGGGCAGGAACAGTTTGCCGGGGTCTGCCGTCGAGAAGCCCGCGTTGCGGTCCGGCGTCCACTGCATGGGCGTGCGGGAAGAGTCGCGGTCGGGCAGCCAGATGTTGTCGCCCATGCCGATCTCGTCGCCGTAGTAGAGGAAGGGGCTGCCCTCCAGCGAGAAGAGCAGGGCGTGCGCGAGTTCCAGCTCGGCGCGGGAGTTGTCGAGCAGAGGCGCCAAGCGCCGGCGGATGCCGATGTTGGAGCGCATCCTCGGGTCGTAGGCGTACCAGCCGTACATGGCCTGCCGGTATTCCTCGCTCACCATCTCGAGGGTGAGTTCGTCGTGGTTGCGCAGGAACACCCCCCACGCGGCGCCCGGGGGCACCTCTGTGGTCTCGGCGAGCACCCGCACGAGCTCGGCGGCATTCTGCGATCGCAGCGAGTAGAAGATGCGCGGCATGACCGGGAAGTCGAACGCCATGTGGCACTCGGGCTCCTCTTCGGTGCCGAAGAACGAGACGACCTCCTGCGGCCACTGGTTGGCCTCTGCGATGAGCACTCGACCGGGGTAGTCCTGGTCGACCATTGCGCGGATCTCCTTGATGAACTCGTGCGTCTTCGGCTCGCCCTCGCCGTTGCCCTCATCGGATTCGAACAGGTAGGGGATCGCATCCAGCCGGATGCCGTCGACGCCCAGGTCCATCCAGTGCCTCACGACATCCACGGTCGCCTGCCGCACCGCGGGGTTCTCGAAGTTGAGATCGGGCTGGTGGGAGAAGAAGCGGTGGAAGTAGAACTGGCGCCGCACCGGGTCGAACGCCCAATTCGAGTCCTCGGTGTCGACGAAGATGATGCGGATGTTGGGGTACTTCTCGTCCGTGTCGCTCCACACGTAGAAATCCCCGTACGGCCCCTCGGGATCCTCCCTGGACTGCTGGAACCACTCGTGCTGGTCGGAGGTGTGGTTGAGCGGATAGTCGATGACGATACGCATGTTGCGCTCGTGCGCCTTCGTGACGAGCTCCTTGAACTCGTCGAGTGTGCCGAACTCGGGAAGCACGGTCGTGAAGTCCTGAACGTCGTAACCGCCATCACGCAGGGGCGAGTTGTAGAACGGAGGGATCCACAGCGCGTCGACGCCGAGCCACTGGAGATAGTCGAGCTTGGAGATGAGCCCCGCGATGTCGCCGGAGCCGTCTCCGTTGCTGTCGTAGAACGACCGAACCATCACTTCGTAGAACACCGCGCGTCTGTACCACTGCGGGTCGAGCGCGAGACCGGGCAACTGGATGGGCGCAGTGAAGGTCACCGTCAGAGTCTATGGCCGCTATGCAAGCGCTTGTGCACTTGGCGTTGCCTAGAATTGCGAGCGTGACCGTCCGTTCCCCGTATGCCGACCTGCTTGCACAGGCGCCCGTGCGCGAGCACTCCGTGCGGGTGCTCGGAAGCGATACCAAGTACTGGGAGTACGGCCCGCAGGACGCCGCCACGACCGTTGTCGTCGTGCATGGGTACCGCGGGGAGCACCACGGATTGGAGCCCGTCGTCGCCCACCTCGAGGGCATCCGCATCATCAGCCCCGACCTGCCCGGTTTCGGCGAGTCGACGCCGCTCGAGGGTCGAGCCCATGACATCGCGGGCTACGCGGCCTGGCTCGCGGCGTTCGTCGGGGAGCTCGGAATCGCGGGCAGCGCGGTCATCCTCGGGCACTCATTCGGTTCTATCGTGGTGTCGGCCGCAGTGGCGGGGGGACTCGCAACGCCTCGTCTCGTGCTCATCAACCCCATCGCCGCCCCCGCCCTCGAGGGCCCGAACGGATTCATGAGTCGCGTCACGCTCCTGTACTACCGTGCCGGTCGCGCCCTGCCCGAGCGGATCGGCAAACGGCTGTTGAGCAGCTGGCTCGTCGTGCGGTTCATGAGCGTGTTCCTCGCCCAGTCGAAGGACCCGGCGCTGCGGCGCTGGATCCACGACCAGCACCACACCTACTTCAGCCGCTACGCGAATCGGGACAGCGTCGTGGAGGGATTCGAGGCATCCATCAGCGCCGACGCCAGCATGTTCGCCGAGCGCATCACGGTGCCGACCCTCCTCATCGGTTCCGACCGGGACCCGATTACGACGGTTGCAGCCCAGAGGCACTTGGCGACACTGTTCCCGGATGCCCAGCTCGTCATCCTCGAAGGTGTCGGCCATCTCGTGCACTACGAGAAGCCGCTCGAGGCCGCGCGCGCGATCGTCGCGTTCCTCGGTGCCGGACGCGTGCTGGGCACGACCTAAGTGAAGATCATCTTCGACTGCCGCTACACGCGGCTGGGCAGGCACGACGGCATCAGCCGCTATGGCGCGCGACTCGTCGAGGAGCTCGCGAAGCTGCATCCCGTCACGATGCTCATCCAGGACGAGCGGCAGCTCGAGATGCTGCCGCACCTGCCCTGGGTGCTCGGCCCCTCGTACACGTCGCCTGGCGAGCCGTTCGTCGCGCTCAGCGTCAACAAGCACGACCCCGATGTCGTCTTCACACCCATGCAGACGATGGGCCCCGCGTTCCGCAAGTACGGTCTCGTGACGACCGTTCACGACCTCATCTACTACACGCACCGCACACCGCCGAGGGACCTGCACTGGGCCCTGCGGCTCGTCTGGCGCGGATATCACTTGTGGTGGGGGTTCCAGCGGGCGCTGCTCAACCGGGCGGATGCCCATCTCGTGGATTCGCAGACGACACGCGAGCTCATGCAACGCCACCGGCTCACGCGCAACCCGATGCACGTCGTGCTGCTGGGCACCGAGCAACCGGCCTTGCCGCCTCGTCGCACGGCGCCGGAGCGCCGCGATCTCGTCTACATGGGCTCGTTCATGCGGTACAAGAACGTCGACCTGCTCGTGCGCGCGATGACCAGCCTGCCCGGATACCGGTTGCGCCTCATGAGCCGCGTCGCTCCCGAGGAGAAAACACGACTCATCGCATTGGCGCCCGAAGGGAGCCTGGAGTTTCTCGATGGGGCGACCGACGAGCAGTACGAGGCGGCCCTCACGTCAGCGACGGCGCTCGTCTCGGCGTCACGCGACGAGGGGTTCGGACTGCCCGTCGTCGAGGCGCAAGCCCTCGGCACACCCGTACTGCTCAGCGACATCCCGATATTCCGCGAGATCGGGGGAGAGCCCGCCGGCTACTTCGACCCGTCGAGCGTGGACTCGTTCGTGAGTGCCGTGCGCGAACTCGAGCAGGATGCCGAGTGGGCACGACGGTCGGCAGCATCTGTCGAGTGGGCGAAGCGCTACAACTGGCCCGATGCCGCCAAGGCGCTGCTCGCTGTGCTGGAGGAGACCGCGGCTAGGCGATCCGCGCGACGGTCCCGCCGCTGAGTTCGACGAGGCGGTTCGGCTCCATGGCGAAGACCGAGTTGGCGCTGCCGGCGGCGGCCCAGACCTCATCAAGTACGAGGAGTGTCTCGTCGATGATCGTGTGCAGCGGTTGCGGATGCCCGATCGGCGGCACGCCGCCGATCGAGTAGCCCGTCGCGAGTTTCACGGTCTTCGCGTCAGCCATCGTCACGGGCTCGCCGAGCACCTGCTCTACCAGCCCGGCGTCCACTCGGTTCGGACCGGAAGCGAGCACGAGCACGGGACGCGCGCCGGCCACGAACAGCAGGCTCTTGACTATGGCCTCGACCGGGCATCCCACCGCCGCAGCGGCCTCCTGGGCGGTGTGCGTGCTCTGGTCCATCTCGCGCACGTCGATCACGACGCCGAGCTCGCCGAGCCGCGCGGCGTATGCGGCCGCCCTGGAGTCGGTCATCGGGAGGCAGCCGAGTCGCGGCGCTCGACCGCGTTCTGTGCCTCGATGTCCTCCGTCGCGAGCCCGAGAGATTCGACCTCGATCGGATCGTCGAAGGCGATGAGCGCGAACGAACCGTGCTCGTGACTGAAGCTGTGGATCGATCCGTTGGTGATCAACCCGTGACGGTTGTCGGGGTCGACGGCATTGAGGATCGACCGGATGACGCCGCCGTGGCTCACGACGAGAACGGATTCGCCGGGGTGCTCTTCCGCGATGCCCATGAGCGCGGGCATCACACGGGCAACAACCTCTTCGCGGCTCTCGCGCCCGGGAACGGGAGTCTCGTCGGGAAACCGTTCCCGGATCTCCGGATCCGACAGGCCCTCAGCCTCGCCGTAGTTGCGTTCGACGATCGCGTCGAGCGTCGTCGGGGTGGGCAACCCGACTTCCTCAGCGATGATCGACGCCGTCTCCACGGCACGGGAAAGCGGGCTCGCGATGATGGCATCCCATTGGCGGCGGGCAAGCAGTCGGCCCGTAGTGCGCGCCTGTTGCCTGCCCGTGTCGTTGAGCGGGACGTCGGTGCTGCCCTGGATTCGGTGCGTGAGATTCCAGTCGGTCTCACCGTGGCGGACTAGGTAGAGCAGCACGCATCCCTCTCTCGGGACGCGGCGTCAGTCGCCGAGCCGCTCCAAAAGTGCCGTGAGCGTCTCGGAGGTCCCTGCGTCGATCTTAACCGTCGCGCGGTTGTCGCCCTTGGTGATGCCCCGATTGACGATCACGATCGGGAGCCTGCGGCGGTACGCCTGTTCGAGCAGGCGGATACCCGAGTTCACGACAAGGGATGAGCCTGCGACGAGCAACGCGTCGGCCGCCTGCATGAGCGCGCTCGCTTCGTCGAACTTCTCCTTGGGCACGTACTCGCCGAAGAAGACGACGTCGGGCTTGAGCACCCCGCCACACACGCTGCAGTCCGGGATGACGAACGCATCCACGTTCGCGATCTCGACGTCGCCGTCGGGGGAGAGCTCGACCGCTTCGGGCGCGTCGAGCCAGGGATTGTCCGCAGCGATCCGATCGGCGACCCCGCCGCGTGCGAAGAACTGGCCGCACTTGAGACAGCGCACGCGGTCCATGGCGCCGTGGAGGTCGACCACCCGCTGGGATCCAGCACGAAGGTGCAGGCCATCGACGTTCTGCGTGATGACGCCATCGACGATCCCGGCGAGCTCCAGTTGCACGAGTGCGCGGTGTCCCGCATTCGGTTCGGCCGAGTCGAACCGCTTCCACCCGAGATGGCTACCGGCCCAGTACCGCTTGCGGTAGTCGAGATCCCCGAGGAACTGCTGGAACGTCATGGGTGTGCGAAGGGGTGCGCCCTCGCCGCGATAGTCCGGGATGCCCGAATCGGTGCTCACTCCGGCCCCCGTCAGCACGGCGATCGTGCGACCCCGAAGGGCACCGACTGCTTGGTCGAGCGCGGGCAAGCTCACGGGCGCGGCGGTCGCAGACTGCGCAGGCGACATCGGCTCTCCCTCCTCGTGCATCCCCAGAGTAAACGCCCTAGTTTTCCGATATGTTTCCGAATGCTGGCAGGTTCTCGCTGCCGACGCGCGGGGAAGGACCGTCACGTGCACGTTCTGCGTATCACCGACCTCACGGATCCCCGTCTCGCGGACTACTCGAATCTCACCGACGTCGCCCTTCGGCGCGTGTCGGAGCCCGCGGGTGGCCTGTACATCGCCGAGTCGTCGAAGGTGCTCGCTCGCGCCCTCGCCGTGGGCCACACCCCGCGATCCGTGCTGCTGCAGGAGCAATGGCTCGACGACCTCGCGCCAATGCTCGACTCCTTCGACGTGCCCGTCTTCGTCGCCCCGGCCGCGCTGCTGGAGTCCCTCACGGGCTACAACCTTCATCGTGGCGCCCTCGCGGCAATGCACCGGCCGCCGCTCGCGCCCGTTTCCGAGGTGCTTCGGGATGCCCGCCGCGTGGTCGTGCTCGAAGACATCGTCGACCACACCAACGTCGGTGCGATCTTCCGCTCCGTCGCAGGTCTGGGAGCGGATGCAGTGCTCATCACTCCGCGCTGCGCCGATCCTCTCTACCGGCGCAGCGTGCGCGTCAGCATGGGCACCGTGCTCCAGGTGCCGTGGACGCGTCTCGCGGACTGGCCGCTTGGTGCGCAGCAATTGCGCGCATCCGGGTTTCACATCGCCGCCCTCGCGCTCTCACCCACGGCCGTCGAACTCGACGACTTCGCTGCCAGCCCGCCCGAGCGCATCGCACTCGTACTCGGCACGGAAGGCGACGGGTTGAGCGGAGCCGCACTCGAGGCGGCCGACACCGTCGTGACCATCCCCATGCAGCACGGGGTCGACTCGCTCAACGTCGCTTCGGCGAGTGCCGTGGCGCTCTACGCTCTCAGGATCCGCTGATCTCGAACCAGACGGGCAGTTCGCGCGCCGCCGCGGTCGCTGCCGCATCGTTCGCGTCGTCGAGATACCAGCACACGTTGTAGGCGGCGCGCGCGAACGCCCAGCGCGCGGTCCTGACCGGGTCGACGCCCGCGATCCTCGAGGCGAGCTCGAGTTGTGCCCAGAGCGCCGCTGCTGGATCACGGCGAGTCCACGGCGACCCGAGCTGCTCGATGAGCGGGAAGAGCTCGAACTCCGGGTCGCCCAGCATGGGCTTCGGGTCGATGACACGCCAGCCGCCATCGGCGGCCGAGATGAGGTTGCCCGGGTTGAAGTCACCGTGCAGCATCGTGCTCGCGCCATCGGAAGCGGCGAGGTCGCGGGACAGCGACAGGCCCCGTTCCACCAGATCCAGCACTCCGAGGTTGACGAGATCGTGGCGCTGGCCAGGTAGCCGCGCCTGAGCGTCACGCGCGTACTCGCTGACGATGTCCGCGAGGGTGGGGAGACCGGGCGGCGGCTTCGTCAGCAGGAGCTCGCGGTAGAGCCCGGCCGCGATCGTGAGCGCCTCTTCGGCCGGCAGCTCGTGCCTGCTGAGAGGGATGCCCGGCTCGACCAGTTCGAGCAGGATGCTCCACGTCCACGGGTCCTGCCGCAGTACCTCGGGCGCGAGCCGCCCACCCCAGCTCTCCAGCGCCACCGCCTCCCAGACGGCCTCGACGTGCGGGAAGCCCACTTTGAGCACGGCCGGCCGGCCGTCGCGCGTCGTCACTCGCAGCACCGAAGCCGCCTCGCCTCCCACGAACGCCTCGCCTGCGGTCAGGTGCCAGCGCTCGAGCATCGTCGCGACGAGGTCGACAGCCGAGGCATCCCACTGCACTCGTGACGGGTATGCGCCGATCGCCGTGGTTTCGAACGCGACGCTGTCCATTCCTCGACCATACGCACCGCTTATCCTTGTCGGGTGCCACTGACCCGACGCCAGGTCTACCGACGCAGACGCATCGTGGTGTTCGGCGGCGCCGGCCTCGTTCTCGCGACGGGCTTCTACCTGCCCTTCACCCTTCTCGCGCCGCTGCAATCGGTCGAAGCTCACGTCGTGCCCTACGAGGCACCAGCCGCGGTGCCTGCGGCCCTCGACTTCCCTGGATACGGATCGGCCGGCATCGGCGCGATCGGCTATCCGGGCGTTCTCGCGAGCGCGGGCTCCGTAGACCCGCAGCCGATCGCATCCATCACCAAGATCGTCACGGCCCTGGTCGTGCTCGACGTGAAGCCCCTCGCGCAGAACGACGCCGGTCCTGCCATCACGTTCGGCGAGCTCGACGAGCAGTTCTATGCCGACCAGATCGCGCAGGGCGGGTCGGTGAAGTCCGTGTATGCGGGCCAGGTCATCTCGGAGCGCGACGCGCTCACGGTCATGCTGCTGGCATCCGCCAACAACTACGCCCAGTCGCTCGCCTCCTGGGCGTTCGGGTCCGAGGAGGCCTACCTCGTGGCCGCGCGAGCATGGCTCGACCGCGAGGGGCTCACCGGCACGTCGGTCACCGAACCCTCGGGCATTCTGCCCAGCAACACGAGCACCGTGCCCGACCTCATCGAGCTGGCGAAACGGGTCATTGCCGACCCCGTGCTCTCGACGATCGTCGCCACCACGACTGCGGACGTGCCCGACGTCGGAGTCGTCACCAATCGAAACGAACTGCTCGGCATCGCGGGGATCGACGGGATCAAGACCGGCACCCTCGACGAGTCTGGCGCGTGCCTGCTGTTCTCGGCTGACGAGACGGTGGGCTCGCAGACGGTCACGATCGTGGGAGTCGTGCTCGGCGGACCGGACCACGACACGATCAACGCCGCTATCCAGGGCCTCATCGCCCAGGCGACGAGCGGTTTTCGCGAAGTGCAGCTCACCACCGCGGGCGAGCCGTTCGCGACCTACGACACCGCGTGGGGTGATGAAGCGGAGGCGGTCGCGGCCGAGGATCTCGCCCTTGCCGTGTGGTCCCCAGCTCCCATCACCGTTTCGATGGATGCCGGCGAGGTGCGGCTCGCTGAGACCGGTTCGAGCGTCGGCGAAGTGCGATTCACGGTGGGGGACCGCGAGCTCACGGTGCCCCTCGAACTCGACGCGACGATCGACGACCCCGGACCGTGGTGGCGGCTCACCAATCCCGAAAAGCTGTTCTGAAGTTTCGCCAACGAATCGCACGGCGTTCCCAGCCTTCGCCGCTAGGCTCTCCGTATCTGGAGCGACTGCTCCTCTTCATCGTGGCTGTGAAGTCATTTGAACTTCTGAGGTCACGTGACTACTGCCGAACCCACGCGCATCATCAAGACGGGGCCGCGCGGTGTCACGAACCCGGTGTCCGAGTTCGCCGCGCTGCTCACCACCGTCAAAGAAGCAGGGCTGCTGCGGCGCAGCAAGCGGTTCTACGGCATCACGTTCGGCATCATCACGATCGCCATGATCGGCGCCTGGTACGGCTTCGCGATGCTTCAGGGCACGTGGTACCTGCTGCTGATCGCGGCCGCTCTCGGCATCATCTTCACGCAATACGCCTTCATCACTCACGAGCTCTCACACCGGCAGGTCTTCGCCTCCGGAAAGCTCAATGACTTCTCCGGGCGGATCATGGCGGATCTCGTGGTCGGAATCTCCTATTCCTGGTGGATGAGCAAGCACTCGAGGCACCACGCCAACCCCAACGTCATCGACAAGGATCCCGACGTCGAGACCGACTTCATCATCTTCCAGCGTGAGAAGGCCGTGGGCCTGACCGGTATCGCGAAGTTCATGGCCAACCGCCAGGGGTACTTGTTCTTCCCCGCTCTGCTTCTCGAAGGACTCAACCTCCACATCCACGCGTTCAAGACCGTCTTCTCCAAGGGCAAGGTCGACAAGCGAGCGCTCGAAATCGTCCTGCTCACGGTGCGCAACGTGGGTTACCTCACCGTCGTGTTCTCGTTCCTGCCGCTCGGCATGGCGTTCGCGTTCATCGGCGTGCAATTGGCGATCTTCGGCCTCTACATGGGCGCCTCGTTCGCTCCCAACCACAAGGGCATGCCCATCCTGCCCCGGGACTCCAAGGTGGACTTCCTGCGCCGCCAGGTGCTCACGAGCCGCAATATCCGCAGCGGGCATTTCATGAACCACTTCATGGGCGGGCTCAACTACCAGATCGAGCACCACCTCTTCCCGAACATGCCGCGCCCCCACTTGCGGCGCGCCGCAGAGATCGTGCGGGAGTACTGCGTGAGCAAGGGCATCGTCTACACCGAGGTGGGCCTCTTCACCTCGTACGGCATCGTCGTGCGCCACCTCAACGAGGTAGGGCTCGGCATCGGGGGCGACCCGTTCGACTGCCCGGCCGCCGCTCGCGGGGGATACGGAGCCTAGAAGCCCGGCCGTTTGGCGACCACGTGGTCGCCCGACGACCGGTGCCTGACGCGACGCAGTACCCACGGCACGAAGTATTCGCGCGCCCAGCCGATGTCATCGACGCGCGCCTGGCGCCACGTGCGGGGCGGTAGCGGTTCGGGCTTGAACGGCTCGAGGTCGTGTTCGACCGCGAGAGCATCCAGCACCATTCGAGCGATCGTGTGGTGGCCGGTGGGGGAGAAGTGAAGTCGGTCGGGCGCCCACATGCGGGAATCGGCCAGCTCACGCAACGCCCACATGTCGGCGACGATGCAATCGTGGCGCTGCGCGATCGCCCGCAGGTTCTCGTTGTAGATCGCCACCTTGCCGCGAACCCGATTGAGCACGGGAGTCATGCCGATGTCGGGGCCGTTGAACATCACGACCGTTGCGTCGTCGCTGCGAAGCCGCACGATCATCTCCTCGAACCGCCGGGAGACGTCGTCGACGTCGGTGCCCGGGCGGATGATGTCGTTGCCGCCCGCCGAGACCGAGATGAGGTCCGGCTTGAGCTCGAGCGCGGCATCCACCTGGCTGTCTGAGATCTGCTGCAGCAAACGACCGCGCACCGCGAGGTTCGCATAGGCGAAATCGTTTGTCTGGGTGCTCAACACCTCGGCGACGCGGTCCGCCCAGCCGCGATGTCCACCCGGGCTCTGCGGTTCGGGATCGCCGATTCCCTCGGTGAACGAGTCGCCGATTGCGACATATCTGCTCCACGGATGCTGCTGTCCCATACGACTAGCTTTGCTCATTTTCGGCGCAATCGACTACCAGACCCGCAACGCCGGGACAAGGCCTTGCCCCCTTTTTGGGGGAAATGCTTGACTCGATATCGGCCCCGAGACCCGGGGTCGGACATATGACCGACTGGGAGGTCGTCATGGGTATCATCGCTTGGATCATCTTGGGTCTGATAGCCGGCGCAATCGCGAAGGCAATTCTTCCGGGAACGCAGGGTGGAGGCTGGATCATCACGCTGCTCCTGGGGGTCGTCGGCGCACTGCTCGGCGGATTCCTTGGAAGCGTGATCTTCGGCGTGGGACTTCAGGGCTTCTTCGACATCACGACGTGGCTGCTGGCCATCGGTGGCGCGATCGTCGTGCTGCTGATCTACGGCCTCGTGACCCGCGGTAGTCGCCGGGTATAACCCGGCTTCGCGGAAGGGCGGCACGCGCGAGCGGGCCGCCCTTCTGCACGCGTGTCGGACCCACGCGCTCATCCCACCGGTGCCAAGCTGACATCGCGGGGGCGAGACGCGCTCCCCTACGGACAGTTGTGGAGTCGTTCAATGGGCTGGTTCGCGTTTCTCATTCTCGGCATCATCGCCGCAGTCATCGCCAAGCTGATCCTTCGCCAGAAGGTCGGTTGGTTCCTCACGATCGTGCTCGGTGTTCTCGGGGCTCTCATCGGAGGATGGCTGTCGTCCCTGATCTTCGGCATCAACATCTACGATGCGAACGGATTCTGGGCGTGGCAGTCGTGGCTCGTCGCGATAGCGGGGGCGGTCATCGTGCTCCTGCTCTTCGGTCTCGTCACGAGGCGACGCGCAGCCAGGTAACCCGGCACGCTCGGAAGGGCGGGTACCGGCCAGGTCGGCATCCGCCCTGTCTCGCCGCGCATCAGTGTCTCCCCCCACGTCAGTGCGCACTGCGACAATTGCTGCATGGGCAAGCAGGACGGACGCGACCGGCAGGTCACGAGCGTGCCCCTCGATGACTCGACCGCGACCATCCTGCACGTGGACATGGACGCCTTCTTCGCCTCCGTCGAGTTGCTCGACTACCCGGAGCTTCGCGGAAAGCCCGTCATCGTGGGCCACCGGTCGGCCCGCTCCATTGTCACCGCCGCGACCTACGAGGCGCGCAAGTTCGGTGTGAACTCTGCCCTGCCCATGGCGATAGCGCTGCGTCGGTGCCCGCAGGCGATCATCCTCGAGCCGCACTTCGAGCGGTACCAGCACTACTCCGAGCAGGTCATGTCGATCTTCGACGACGTCACCCCACTCGTCGAAAGACTCGGAATCGACGAAGCGTTCCTCGACGTCGCCGGAGCACGGCGGGTGTTCGGCACGCCGTTCGAGGTGGGGCAGCACATCCGCCGGCGTGTGCAGGCAGAAACCGGGCTCGTGTGCTCCGTGGGCGCCGCCGCGACCAAGTTCGTCGCGAAGGTGGCATCCGGGGTCGCGAAGCCAGACGGGCTGCTCGTCGTGCCCCGCGACGCAACCATCGGTTTTCTCCACCCCCTCCCGATCGCAAAACTCTGGGGCGTGGGAGGCAAGACCGAAGAGAACCTGCGGGCGCGTGGGTACAACACCATCGGCGATCTCGCCGCGGCCCCGCTCGACGCCCTGCGCCGGGCGATCGGTGAGGCGGGGGCGCAGAAGCTCCACGATCTCTCCTGGGGCATCGACGACCGAACGGTGCACGCGGGCATCGCCGAGAAGAGCATCGGGCACGAGATGACCTTCGAAACGAATATCACCGATCCGGCGATCATCCGCCGCGAACTCCTTCGCATGTCCAACATGGTCGCCGTCAGGCTGCGCAAGGCCGGGTTCGTGGGCCGCACGGTCGTGCTCAAACTGAGATTCGGCGACTTCACGACCATCACCCGCTCCCGCACGATCGGCGAGCCGACCGACCTCGGGCGCCGCATCTACGAGGAGGTGCGCGAGATCTATGAGGCTGTCGGCAAGCAAGACGCCGCCATCCGGCTCGTAGGCGTGCGCGCCGAACAGCTCCAGGACGCCGCCACAGCCCAATTGGGGCTGTGGGACGAGTCGGAGGGGTGGAGGGAGGCAGAGGACGCAATGGACGCCGCTAGTGCCCGTTTCGGGCGCGGCGCGGTGACCCCAGCCCGCCTCATCGGGCATTCCGCCACAGAGAGGCCGAGGTTGGGCCAACGCGACTGAACGGTGGACGCCCGCGCGGCCGGTGACGGTGCCACCCGGTAAAGTTCCATCAAGTGAGCACCCTCCCCGGTCCTACCGTCGGCACCTTCGCGGCAGAGCATCTCTCACCGTCCTACCCGGAGCGCGCCGCCCGCGGCACGGCTGACAAACTCCGCGCCTGGCAGGCCGAGGCTCTCGACGAGTACTTCGCACGCGAACCCCGCGACTTCCTCGCCGCCGCGACGCCGGGCGCAGGCAAGACCACATTCGCGCTGCGCCTCGCCGTGGAGCTCATCGCGCGCCGAGTCGTCGACCGGGTGACCGTGGTCGCTCCCACCGACCACCTCAAGCGGCAATGGGCTGACGCGGCGCACAAGGTGGGCCTGCGCCTCAACCCCGCCTACTCCAACGGCGAAGCCTGGGGCGGGCGGCGCTTCCACGGCATGGCGGTGACCTACGCGCAAGTCGCGATGAAGGCATCCCTGCACCGGGAGATCACCGAATCCTCCCGCACGCTCGTGATCCTCGACGAGGTGCACCACGGCGGTGACGCGCTCAGCTGGGGCGACGCGATTCGCGAGGCGTTCGAGCCCGCGACGCGACGACTCTCGCTCACCGGCACGCCGTTCCGCAGCGACACCGCTCCCATCCCCTTCGTGACGTACGCGCCGACCGAGAAGGGCATCCGCACCTCCCTCACCGACTACTCCTACGGGTACGGCCGCGCCCTCGCTGATGGCGTCGTGCGACCCGTCATCTTCATGGCGTACGCGGGCCGGATGCGCTGGCGCACGCGCATGGGCGACGAGATGGAGGCGCGGCTCGGCGAGCCCGACACACAGGACGTCACGGCGCAGGCCTGGCGCACCGCCCTCGACCCGAAGGGTGAGTGGATGCCCTCGGTGCTTCGCGCCGCCGACCGGCGGTTGAGCGAAGTGCGGCACTCGATGCCGGATGCGGGCGGCCTGGTGATCGCGACCGACCAGCAATCCGCGCGGGCGTATGCCGTGCTGCTGCACGAGATCACGGGGGAGCAGCCCACCGTCGTGCTCTCGGACGAGAAGGAGTCCTCGGCGCGCATCGAGACGTTCGCTGCGGGGGAGGCGCGCTGGATGGTCGCGGTGCGCATGGTGTCAGAGGGCGTGGATGTGCCGCGACTCGCGGTGGGCGTGTACGCGACGTCAGCGTCCACGGCGCTGTACTTCGCCCAAGCCGTGGGGCGATTCGTACGCGCGCGTCGCCGAGGCGAGACCGCGTCGATCTTCCTCCCCAGCGTGCCGCCGCTGCTGTCCCTTGCGACACAACTGGAACTCGAGCGCGACCACGCGCTCGACCGCGAGCGGGACGACGACCAGCTCCTCGACGACGAGATGCTCGACGCGGAGAATCGCTCGGAGTCGGCATCCGACGAGCTCACCGAGGAGTTCGTGTGGGAGGCGATCGAGTCCGACGCGAACTTCGATCGCGTGCTCTACGACGGGGACGAGTTCGGATTCGCAGCAGAGGTGGGCAGCGACGAGGAACTCGACTTCATCGGCATCCCTGGCATCCTCGAGCCCGAACAGCTGCGCGAGCTGCTGAAGGCGCGGCAGGCGCGCCAGTCGCGGCGCTCCGCCTCTCGTCCGCGAGAGGACAAGCCGCAGCCCCTGTACCGCACCCTCAAGGAGCAGCGCACACTGCTGAACTCGCTCGTGGGCATGCGGGCGAAGATCTCGAACGAACCGCACGGGCTCATCCACGCCGAGTTGCGACGCGTCTGCGGCGGGCCCGCCGTCGCGCAGGCTACGGTTACTCAGCTGCAGGCCCGCATCGACTACCTGCGCCGCGGCCTGCGTAGCTAGCAGGCAAGAGAAAACGCCCCGGTATGGACCGGGGCGTTTCCGTTACTGAACTATCAAGATCAGAGGGGGCGGATGTTCTCCGCCTGGGGACCCTTCGGTCCCTGTGTGATGTCGAACTCGACCTTCTGGTTCTCGTCGAGTGACTTGTAGCCACCAGTTGCGATGGCCGAGTAGTGGGCGAACACGTCAGGACTTCCATCCTCAGGGGCGATGAAACCAAAGCCCTTTTCCGCGTTGAACCACTTAACGGTGCCTAATGCCATGTAAAACTCCTCCAGGAGCGTTCTTCTGGCCCCGACAGTCGAGGCCACATCGGCG
>JAODAV010000013.1 GCA_025463605.1 Rhodoglobus sp.
TGGCATGCGGGTCGAGCCACCGACGAGAACGACGTGTGCAACGTCGGCGACCTTGATGCCGGCCTCCTTGATCACGTCCTGGAACGGCTTCTTGGTGCGCTCGAGCAGGTCGGCGGTCAGTTCCTCGAACTTCGCGCGGGTGAGCGTCTCATCGAGGTTGGCCGGCCCGTTCTCCGTGAGGGACAGGTAGGGAAGCTGGATGCTCGTGCTCATCGAGCTCGAGAGCTCCTTCTTGGCCTGCTCGGCGGCTTCCTTGAGGCGCTGCTTCGCGATCTTGTCGCCCGATACATCCACACCGGTGGAATTCTTGAACTGGGTGATCAGGTAGTCGACGACCCGCTGGTCCCAGTCGTCGCCACCGAGCCGGTTGTCACCGGCGGTCGAGCGCACCTGGATGGTGGAGAAGTCGTCGTCTTTGCCCACCTCGAGCAGGGACACGTCGAACGTTCCACCACCGAGGTCGAAGACCAGGATGAGCTCGTCTTCCTTGCCTTTGTCGAGGCCGTACGCGAGTGCGGCAGCGGTCGGCTCGTTGATGATTCGGAGCACGTTGAGGCCCGCGATCTCACCGGCCTCTTTGGTGGCCTGGCGCTCGGCGTCGTTGAAGTACGCGGGAACGGTGATGACTGCGTCGGTAACCGGCTCGCCCAGGTACTGCTCCGCGTCGCGCTTGAGCTTCTGGAGGATGCGGGCCGAGATCTCCTGCGGCGTGTACTTCTTGCCGTCGATGTCCGCCTTCCAGTCGGTGCCCATGTGGCGCTTGACCGATGCGATGGTGCGGTCGACGTTGGTGACGGCCTGGCGCTTCGCGGTCTCACCGACGAGCACCTCGCCGTCTTTGGTGAATGCGACGACCGACGGGGTCGTGCGGAAGCCTTCGGCGTTCGCGATGACGGTGGGTTCCCCACCTTCGAGAACAGAGACCACTGAGTTCGTGGTTCCCAAGTCGATTCCTACTGCTCGAGCCATATGCTCTTACTCCTTCTCAGTACCGCTGCGGCAACTTGAGCCGCGACTTATCAAGTTTGCGGATTGCGGATAGCCCTGTCAAGTCACAGGCCCAAAACTTGAGTGCCGACGGCTCAAGGCGAAGTATCCCCCAATTGTTCACGGTCAGCCAGTAGCCTCTCAGCATGACGGACAAGACACCCGACAACGACGTCGACCGCGGCATCTCCGACGAGACGGCATTCCTCGCGGGAAACGAGGATGCGCTCGCCGTAGCCGGTCGGCAGGCGGATCTGCGCATCCCCACTGCGGCCAACACGGGTGCGGTCGGGGTGGTGGCCCTCGACCTGCAGGACGGCGTCGTCATCCCGCGCAAACAGGTCGTCTCGTGGGCGCTGTGGGACTGGGCCACACAGCCGTTCAACACCGTGATTCTGACCTTCGTCTTCACTGCCCTGTACCTGACGACAGACACCTTCATCGATCCCGAGATCGCCGCGTTAGGTGCGGGCAATGACACATACGATCGCGCTCTCTCGGGGCTCTCGGCGAGCTTCGGCGTCGCCGGTTTCATCGCGGGCCTGCTCATCGCACTGCTCGCGCCAGTGATGGGCCAGCGCACGGATGCTTCGGGGCGGCGCAAACTGTGGCTTGGCATCAACACCGGCATTGTCGTGGTGTGCATGGCGCTGCTGTTCTTCGTGCAGGCGGCGCCCGCCTTTTTCGTGCTCGGCATCGCGCTCGTGTCGATCGCGAGCGTCTTCAACGAGATCGCGGGCGTCAACTACAACGCGATGCTCGTGCAGGTCTCGAGCCGCAAGACCGTGGGCCGGGTGAGCGGTCTCGGCTGGGGACTCGGGTACATCGGCGGCATCCTGACACTGGTAATCGTCGTTGTGCTCACGCAACTGGACTGGCTCGGCATGGACACCTCGAACGGCATGGCGTTCCGGGTCATCGCACTCGGCTGCGCGGTGTGGACGGTGATCTTCAGCATCCCGATCTTCCTCAATGTTCCGGAAGTTCAGCCGTCGGGTCGGCGCGAGCAGGTGCCGTTCTTGCGCAGCTACGTGGTGCTCATCCAGGACATTCGCCGACTCTTCCGCGAGAGCCGCGAGACGTTCTGGTTCCTGCTCGCGAGTGCCGTCTACCGGGACGGGCTCGCCGGAGTGTTCGCGTTCGGGGCGATCATCGCCGCGGTGACCTTCCAGTTCACGAGCAACGAGGTGCTGCTGTTCGGCATCGCCGCGAACCTCATCGCCGGGGTCTCCACGATCATCGCCGGTCGCTTCGACGACGTCTTCGGTCCCCGCGCGGTCATCGTCTTCTCCCTGTTCGGGCTCGTCGTCGCGGGCACGATCACCTTTTTCCTTCACGACTCGGGCAAGACGATCTTCTGGATCTTCGGACTGCTGCTGTGCGTCTTCGTGGGACCGACGCAGGCGGCGAGCCGCTCGCTCCTGGCACGCGTGACGCCCGCCGGTCGAGAGGGCGAGATCTTCGGGCTGTACGCCACTACCGGGCGGGCCGCGAGCTTCCTGTCCCCGGGGCTGTGGGCACTCTTCATCACGATCTTCGGATACCAGTACTGGGGCATCCTCGGCATCGTGCTCGTGCTGGTGCTGGGTCTCGTGCTCATGCTGCTTGTGCGGATGCCCAAGTACGTGCGCGACCGCTAGCCACGGCCCTGTCCGTTTCTCACTGGCGGATGTCGTTGCGGGCCGTCAGGCTGGGGCCATGACCGAGATCACCGCTGCCAAGGCCCGCCTGCTCGACTCCCTGCACGTACCGGGCGATCCGCTCATCGTCACCAACGTGTGGGACGCCGTGACCGCTCGCATCGTCGCGGCCGTGCCCGGGGTGAAGGCCATCGCGACCGCAAGCCACGCGGTGAGCTTCGCCCGCGGCGTGGATGACGGCGAAGGGATGACCGTCGACCAGGCCCTCGAGACGGCGCGCATCGTCGTGGATGCCGTCGACCTCCCGGTCTCGGTGGACTTCGAGCGCGGTTACGCCACCGACCTCGACGGGCTGGCTATGAACATCGCTCGCCTGATCGCGGCGGGAGCCGCAGGACTCAACCTCGAGGACAGCACGGGGGATCCGTCGAGCCCGCTGTTCGACCTGGAGACCCAGGTCTCGCGCATCGCCGCCGTGCGAGCGGCCGCAGAGACCGCCGGCGTGCCCCTCGTCATCAACGCACGGGCCGATTCTCTCGTGCGCGGCGGCGATTGGAGCGACCTCGTGGCTCGCGCCAACGCGTACCTCGCGGCGGGAGCGAATGTCATCTTCGCGCTCGGGCTGCGTGACGAGCCCCTGGTCGAGAGGGCCGTCGCCGAGATCGAGGGGAGGGTTTCGGTGATCTCGAGTCCATCATCCGTGCCGCTCAAGCGCCTCGCGGAGCTGGGGGTCTCGCGGGTGAGCTTCGGTCCGCGCACGATGGGGCTGACCCTCGCGCACCTGCAGGCCGCCGCGGCGCAGCTCACGGCGCTCGGCGACTACCCCGCCGAGCTCGGTTTCGAGTATTGAGTCGCGGTCAGCGCTGCCAGTTGTTCACGAAGCGCGTTAACAGGTCGGCGAAGGTGGCGGTCTCCTCCGGCGTGAAACCCTCGATGGCCCGGGTCACCGCGGAGCGGCGAGTCGCGTTCGCCGTGTCGAGCATTGCGCGCCCGGCCTCGGTGAGGTCGACGACGCTGCGCCGGGCATCCCGCTCATCGGCGCGACGGGTCACCAGACCATGCTCGGCGGATTCGTTCACTAGCCGGCTGGCGCGAGGCTGATCCACACCGATCATCTCCGCAATCTCCGACACGCTCATCCCTCCGCGAGCACGTAGCGCGCCGAGCAGCCGGAATCGTGCGGCTCCTCCGAACGAACGGTCGTGCTGGCCGCGATGGCCGCGCATCATGGGCATGTGTTCCGTCTCGGCCGACCCATCGCGGTGGTGCATCGGGGGGCCCTGCATCCACGGCGGCGCACCCCGGTGGCCGGGGCCGTGCCGGGAATGGCGCAAGGCGATCACCGCCTGCTCGATGGCCGCGACGGGATCTTCGTCTTGACTTCCCTGATGCATGTATGTAATCCTACATTTATTGTCATATGACATGTATCTACGAAAAGAAGGATTCCCCCGTGAAGAGCCCCAATGAAACACACATACCCCGCCCGCACTTCTGGTTGCGCGCCATCGAGCACCGCAAGCACGAACTGACGCGCGAGTATCGCCAGTCGCTCGGCACGTCCGCCCGTGAGGGCATCTCCGACGAGGACTACGCCACCACCATGGCGACCCTCGAGAAGATGGCCCGCAACCTCGGATGGGACGAGACGCAGCAGCACGACGCCCCCTGGGGTCGTGGCCGCCCGCGCCATCCCGGAATGGACCACCGCCACTTCGGCCGCGGTCACGGGTTCGGCCACAGTCGTCGGCATCACGATGAGCACCACCAGCACGGGCACGACGAAAACGGTGCGCCCGAGACGCCCGCGTCGTAACCTCGGAAGATGGACACCCGCCCGATCGGCTTCTGGCTCAAGCTCGTCGACCGCTTGATCGACGAGCAGTTCGCTGCGACTCTCGACGAGCACGGCGTCACTAGGCGCCAGTGGCAACTCCTCAACGTTCTCGCCCGCGAGAACGCGACGGTGGAGCAACTGGATGCCGCGGTGGCGCCGTTCCTGTCGGCCGCGACTGACGACTCTCCCGCCGAGTCCTCCGCCGAGCACCTCACCGAGCTGATCGACAGTGCCTGGGTTGCGGCGACGGCGGACGGTTACGAGCTCACCGAGCGCGGTCGAACCGCATTCGAGAAACTCGAAGAGGTCGTGGCCCAGCAGCGCACGCTCATGGCCGAGGGCGTGAGCCCCGACGAGTACCAACAGACCGTGGGCGTGCTCGAGCGCATGGCTCGAAACCTCGGTTACGAGGACTGAGCCAGCAGCTTTTCGATAGCCACGCGCGCCCGGGCGTATGGCTCGGAGCTGCCGAACAGCAGGGACGTGGAGTTCGCTCCGTCGAGCACCGACGTGATCTCGAAGGTCAGCTGGCCGGCGTCAGTGTGCGCCGGCAATTCGCCACGAGCGACGGCACGTTCGATCGTTCCGTGCAGAAACTCCTGCCACTCCGTCATGCTCGCGGCGATTGCATCGCGCACCGGGCCTTGTCGCGACCCGAACTCCGCGTTTGCGGCGGCGAAGAAGCACCCGCCCGCGAACACGCGGTTCTCGCTGTAGGCGAGCCACGCATCCGTGAGTGCTCTCAGGCGAGTCAGGCCGCCTTCGACAGCGAGCCCCGGCAGCACGACGCTCTCGCGGAAGATGTCGGCCGCGGCGGCGATCGTCGCGAGCTGAAGCTGCTCTTTCGTGCCGAAGAGCGCGACGATTCCGCCCTTGCTCATGGATGCCTCGGTCGCGAGCCCGCCGATCGACAGTCCTCCGAGCCCGTCCACGGACGCGATGTGGACCGCGCGATTCATGATCGCGCGCCGAGACGTCTCGCCACGAGCGCGGCGTCCGTCGATCGTCATGCGTGCCATTCTCGTCGCGCCTTGCCCTTTCCGTCTTCTTCAGTTTACTATACGAACGATCGTATTGTTAGTTGGAGGTTGGAATGACAGCGCTGCAGCGCACGATGGGCGCCATCGGAACGATCGCGCCGCCGCTCGCAAGCGGGATCGGGTACCGCATGTTCGGCTACCTCGGCAATCCGGCCGTTGTGAGCGAGCGCGATCGCGCCGTGCACGAGGCGGCGAACACGGGTGTGCTCGAGCTCGGCGGCGAGCGCGTCGTCACCTACTCCTGGGGAACCGGACCGCGGGTCATCCTGCTCGTTCATGGCTGGCGCAGCAGGGCCTCGCGGTTCGGCGCTCTCATCCGCTCTCTCGAACGGGCCGACCGAACGATCGTGTCGTTCGACGCTCCGGGCAACGGCGACTCGACTGGCGGTCGGGTGACCGTGCTCGACTATGCGGAGGCGATCCGTCGACTCGAGGCACGGTACGGCCCCTTCGAGGCGATCATCGGCCACTCATTCGGCGTACTCGCGGCGTTCCTCGCCGTGCGCGAGGGTGTGCGAGCCAGTCGCATCGTCGCAGTCTCGGGCATGTACAACGCCGACCAGCTCGTCGACGGATTCTCCGCCACCGTCGGTCTGCCTCCGCGAACCCGCACAAGTCTCAAACGGCGCATCGCACGCGGCTTCTTCCCGCAGGTCGCCGACCCCTGGCGGCGCTTCGTCTCCGAACTCCAGCCCACAGACACCCACATCCCCGTGCTGATCATTCATGACGAGGATGACACGGTCGTCGACTCCCGCCAGGCCGAGCTCATCGCCGACGCGCACACCGGCGAAGTGACCACGGTGCTCACGCGCGGCCTCGGGCACTCGCGCATCCTGGGTGACGCGGCGGTGCTCCGCCGGATCTCGACGTTCCTAGGTGATGAGCGCGTACCAGATGAGCAGCATCGTCACGAGGAAACCGACCGCGAAGTTGAGCCAGAGGAATCGCTTCCAGCCCCGGTTGGCTGACTCGGCGGTCTCGTCGGACACGTTCCAGTAGGCAGCGCAACTCGCGGCATACGGTAGGGCCAGCACGGCGGCGAGCGGGCCCGGCCAGTGCGTGAAGAGCAGCAATACTCCGGCGAGCAGGTAGAGCACGACCGACAACCGCGCGGCGGCATGCGCGCCGATCACCGTCGCGATGGAGGCGATGTTGCCCTCGCGGTCGGCGATCACATCCTGAACGGCACCGAATGCGTGTGACGCGGCACCCCACAGGAAGAAGGAGGCCAGCAGCAGCCACAGTTGCGGTGTGAAGGTCGCGCCCGCGAGAACGAGTCCATAGACCGCGGGCGAGACGAAGTGGGTGCTCGACGTGATCGAATCCAGGAACGGCTTCTCCTTGAAGCGAAGGCCCGCGGCCGAGTATGCCACCACGGCGAACATCGCCACCGCGAGCACGAGCCAGGACAGCGGGTTACCGATCGCGACGAGGTACACGAGAAACGGCACGGTCGACACGACAGCGGCGATGATCGTCGGCCGGTGCATCCGTCGATCGAGAACCGCGCCCTCGACTCCCCCCTTGCGCGGATTGCGGAGGTCGGACTCGTAGTCGAACACGTCGTTGAGCCCGTACATCGCGAGGTTGTACGGAATCAGGAAGAAGAAGGTGCCCACGATGAGCACGACGTCGACCTCGCGGGTCGTGACGAGGTAGGCGGCGGCGAACGGGAAGGCCGTGTTGACCCAGCTCAACGGGCGTGACGACAGCAGGAGCGCTCTAAGCATCCGGATGCTCCGCTCCTGTTGAGGGCACCGGAATACTGCTCCGACGCCCTCCCGGCAGAAGCGACCACAGCGCGGGCAGCCCGACGACAGCCGCGATCGTGTAGGCGAAGTCCTCCAGTGGGGCCAGGCCGAGGAACACCCCGCTGATGCGGCTCGGCTCGTAGTCGACGAGGCCGACGGCGATCATGACGTTGTCGAACACGGCCGTCATCACGAGCAGGACGGCTGCGGTGAGTCCGATCGCGGCCCCCCGCACGCGTCGGGCTGCAACCAGGACGACAATGGCGACGACCGCCAGGAAGATGCCGTTGAGCGCCCAGTAGGTCATGATCGGCGCCGATCCAGGATCGAGCAGGCCGCTCCGAAGGCGTTCATCGTGAGGTAGCAGAGCAGCGTCAGGAAGAACACCTCCTCGACCGGAATCTCTGGAGCGACTAGCAGTCCCGTCATGAAGTCCGTCTCGCCGCGGAAGAAGATGCCCAGCCCGACCCCGCAGAGATCCCACGCGAGAAAGAACACGAGTCCGACGATGAGCACGATCGCGGCTCGACGGGCATCCCGCCAGAAGAACAGCCCGAAGCGGCGGTCGAGCACCACCATGCCCGTGATCGCGACGAGCAGGGCGGCGAGGTAGAGGGTGCTCACAGGGGCTCCGGCAGAGCGCCCGTCGAGGTGTCGCCGCGCAAGCGCTTGACGAGCACTTCGGCGCTGATGAGGCACATGGGCAGTCCGATGCCCGGAATGGTGGAGCCGCCGACGTAATACAGGCCCCTGACCTTCTTTGACACGTTGCCCGCGCGAAAGAACGCACTCTGCTTGAGCGTGTGCGCCGGCCCGAGGGCGGTGCCCCGCCAGGCGTTCAGCTCGTCGGCGAAGTCGGCGGGTCCCACCGTGCGTCGCACCGTCACGCGCGATGCCAGGCCTGGGATGCCCGTCCACTCCGCGATCTGCGCGATCACCCGGTCGGCGAGCGCCTCGATGCGGGTGTCGCCGTCTCCGTCGGCGTCACCGCGCCCGATCGTCGGATCGGCGGGGATCGGCACGAGCACGAAGATGTTCTCGAAGCCCTCGGGCGCGACATCCGGGTCGACGCCACTCGGCTTGCAGATATAGAGCGATGCTGGCTCCGGGATTGCCGACGGATTGCCGAAGATCGCCTCGAACCCCAGCTGCCAGTCACGCGTGAACAACAGGGTGTGGTGCTCGAGCTCGGGCAGTTCGCCCTTCACGCCCAGGTACAGCAGCAATGCGCTCGGTCCGGGTATGCGCTGCTGCCAGTACTCCTCGGGGTAGGTGCGCTCGCCTTCGCCGAGCAGCCGCGTCTCGGTGTGGTGGAGGTCGGCCGCCGAGACGACGATCTCGGCGTCCGCGAACTGCACCCGTCCGCTCTCGTCGACGTACTCGACGCCCGTCGTGGAACCGTGCTCGACGACGATGCGCGACACCGCCGCGCGTGTGACGATCGTGGCGCCCTCGAGCCGGGCAAGGTCGGCGATGGATTCGATCACGCGCGTGAACCCGCCCATCGGGTAGAGCACGCCGTCTTCGAGGTCGAGGTGACTCATGAGGTGGTACATGCTCGGCGTCGTGTACGGCGACGAGCCGAGGAACACGGCCGGATAACCGAGCACCTGCCTCAGTCGGGTGTCACGGAATCTGCGCCCGACGAACGACGACAGCGGCTCGACGAGCAGGCGCACGAAGCGTGCGGCCCGAGCGAGCACATCCTTGGTCGCCAGCGTGCGGATGTCCGCAAAGGTCGTATAGAGAAAGTGCAGCTTCGCAAGGTCGTACGTCTGGCGCGCAGACTCGAGGTACTTCTCGAGCCGCGCCCCGGCACCCTTCTCGACGCGCTCGAACAGGGCGATGTTGTCGCGTACCTCGGCCGAGATGTCGATGTGCTCGGCCTCACCCTCGAAGTAGATGCGGTAGCCGGGGTCGAGGGTGACGAGGGAGAGTTGTTCCTCTGTCGAGGTGCCCAGGAGGCGGTAGAAGTGGTCGAAGACCTCCGGCATGAGGTACCACGACGGTCCGGTGTCGAAGCGGAAACCGTCGTGCTCCCACAGCCCGGCGCGCCCTCCGATCTCGGCTCGAGCCTCGAGCACGGTGACCTCGTGTCCCTCCCGGGCGAGCAGGGCGGCGCTCGCGAGTCCCGCGATTCCCGCGCCCACGATCACCACGCGACTCATCGCCGACCCATCGCGGCCGCGAGCGCGAGCCGCGCCTTCACCGGGTTGGGCACGCGCACTCGCGCGCGCACCAGCTCACTGGCGGGGGTTGCCCGCAGTCGGGCCGACAGCTCGGCGAAGAGGGACTGGGCGAGGGCGACCGCGCGACGGGAACTCCTCGGCAGATCGCGCACGACGGCCGCCGACACGGCGAGGTCGGCGTCGATGTCGTCGAGCAGACGCACCTTGTCTTCTTCCGTGAAGGTCGCGACGGCGACATCCGGGAAGTAGCTGCGACCGAGCGCCTCGAAGTCGGCGGCGAGGTCGCGCAGGAAGTTCACTTTCTGGAAGGCGGCGCCCAGCGCGCGCGCTCCCGTCTCGAAGCGCGGCAGGTCGGTCACGGTCTCCCCGTTGAGGAATGCCCGGAGGCACATGAGGCCCACGACCTCGGCCGACCCGTACACGTAGCGCTCGAAGCTCTCGCGGTCGTGCTGCTTGATCGTGAGGTCCATGCGCATCGACTCGAAGAAGGGCGCCGTGCGATCGGAGCCGAAGCCCACCTCGCGGGCGGTGAGCGCGAAGGCGTGCACGACGAGGTTCGCGCTGAACCCGGTGCCGATCGCGAGATCGGTCTCCGCCTCGAGGTCCGTGAGGGCGCGCGCGGCCGACACGAGGTCGATGTCCGCACCGCCGTCGACGATCTCGTCTGCGACGCGCACGAGCGCGTAGATGTTCTCGACGTGCTGTCGCACGCCACGCCCCAGCAGTCGCGAAGCGAGACCGAACGAGGTCGAGTACCGCCGGATGACGATACTCGCCGTCTCCCTGGCGACCCGGTCGTACAGGCTCACTTGACCCTTCCGAGCACGGCGTCGGCGACGGGATGCAGTTCCGTCCGCAGGGCGGACGGGATGTGCGGCTCGGCCAGTCGGGCGAGGGCGCGGTTGCCGTAGTAGCGGGCAAGGCCCTCCGCGAACGAGCGCGCGCCGCATCCGGTCAGCAGTTCCCGCACTCTTGCTGCCTGCTCTTCGCTGAGGTCGGGATCGCCGATGAGGTGCTTGACGTCGTCCCACTCCCTCGTTCTCGTCGCGTAGGCGATCAGCACGGTGCGCTTGCCCTCCCGCAGGTCGCCGATCGTCGTCTTGCCGGTCTCCGCCTCGAGACCGAACACCCCGAGCAGATCGTCGACGATCTGGTAGGCGATGCCGATCTCACGCCCGAACTCGGCGAGCGTCGAGACCACGTCTTCGCCGGCGCCGGCGAGGATCGCTCCCGCCTGCAGGGGGCACTCGAACGAGTAGACGGCGGTCTTGTAGCGCTCCATCATGAGGATGTCGTCGACCCGCGGCACGTCGGCGGCCATGGCGAAATCGACGTCGATGAGCTCGCCGGCCGCCGAGGCGAAGAGCGCCTCATCCATCACTTCGATGAGGCGGGAGCGCACGACATCGCCGACGCCGCTGCGGTCGATGAGGCGGTACGAGTTGAAGAGTGCGAGATCGCCGGCGATCACGGCGGCCGAGATGCCGCTGTGCTCGGCGACGCGTTCCGTTCTTCCCGCGGCGGCCGCGAGGTCCCGATACGTGCCCGAGATGTTGGGCACTCCGCGGCGGGTGAAGTCGTGGTCGATCACGTCGTCATGAACGATGAGCGCGGTGTGAAGCAGCTCGAACGCCGCACCGATATATGCAGCCGCTTCGAGGTCCGTGCCGCCCAGCGACTGGTACGCGGTCATCACCATCCGCGGCCGAAAACGTTTTCCGCCGATCGTGTTGGCCTCGAGCGTCTGCCAGAGCTGCACGTACTCGGGGCCGAAGGCCGCCGCGCGGTTCTTGGCTAGGCTGAAGAAGCGCGCCAGCACGGCGTCGACCTGCACTTGCCTCTCCTGCGAGACGTCGAGCAGGCCCGAACCATCCATTTATGCAGACTACGCGAGGCAGACTACGCGATGGCATCTCCCGAAGAGGTCGTGCTCGTGGATGACGCGGGCCACCCCATCGGCGCCGCCGACAAGGTCGCCGTGCACTCCGCCGAGACGCCTCTGCACCTGGCGTTCTCGTGCCACGTGTACTCCCCCGCGGGCGAGGTGCTCGTCACTCGACGCGCGCTCGGCAAGCCCACGTGGCCCGGTGTCTGGACGAACTCATTCTGCGGGCATCCTGCCCCCGGCGAATCTCTCGAGGAGGCCATCGCTCGTCGCGGGCTCTTCGAGCTGGGCATCACCATCACCGACCTCGAGCTCGTGCTTCCCGACTTCCGCTACCGCGCAGTCGACGCTTCGGGCATCGTCGAGAACGAACTATGCCCCGTCTTCAGGGCCGTGACCCTGGATGCCGTGGTTGCCAATCCAGACGAGGTCGCCGAATTCGCCTGGGTCGATCCGGGATCACTGCACGACGCCGCGGTGTCGGCTCCCTACGCGTTCAGCCCGTGGCTCGGGTGGCAGTTGGAGCAGCTGGGCGCGCCGTGATGCGCCGGATGCTCGTCGCTCTCGCCTTGGTGACGCTGTTGGGTGGGTGCTCGGCCGTCACGCTGCCGCCTCCTCCCACCGACGCGGAGATATCGCTCATTGAGGCCAAGGGCAACGTGATGTGGTGGAACTCGATGTTTCCGAACGAGAACCCGCAGTACGTGCCGGTGGAGCGGCGCGTAAGCCCGCAAGAGCATGCGACCGTGATCACGGCATGCCTGCAGGCGCAGGACATCGAGGGCATCCAATTCTTTGAGGGCGGGGGCTGGGTTTTCGACGTCAACGACAGCGAAACGGTCGCTGCGTTCCAGCGGATCCAATGGACGTGCTACCAGCAGTACCCGCTCGAGCTGACCGACGAGCGCCGGTCCACGTACTTGAGCAAGGCGCAGCTCGACTATGTGTTCGACTACTTCGCCGCGCGCTTGGTTCCCTGCCTGCGCCTCGAGGGATTCGACGTCAACCCCATGCCTTCTCGCGACACCTTCATGGCGGAGTCGATTTCGACGCCAATGTGGAACCCCTACTATGAGCTGACGCCGATGCCCAACCAGGCTGGACAGTGGGTGCCGATCCTGTCGAAATGTCCGCCGCCGCCGATGACGCCTTCCCTTATCCCAGGACCCCGGGAGTATTGATGTTGCTGCGGGCGGGGACCATTTGCCTCGCCGTCTCTGCCGCCGTGACGCTGCTGGGCGGGTGCTCGGCCACGCCACCACCGCCTGTGCTCTTCCTCTCTGACGAGCAGCTATCCGGTGTGTACGACGACTTCACCAACCGGCTGCTGCCGTGCCTGCGCCTGCTCGGCTTGTCCATCGGCGAGATCCCGGCGCGCGACCTGTTCGTCAGCCAGTCCGCCGGTTATCCGCGCTGGAACCCCTACCTGGAACTCGAACCAACACCTGCTGAGGGCGACTGGCCTCTCATCGCTGCGCGCTGCCCGCCGCCGGCGCTCGTGCCCCACCTGCTGCCCGATTGACGATGGCGGCACGCCCACTACGCTCTTGGTCGTGCCCACTAGCGTCACTCCCGCCGGCATCGCCGGGTGCTTCGTCGTCGATGGCGAACGATTGCACGACGAACGCGGATTCTTCCGCGAGACCTTCCGCCTCTCCGAGCTCACGACGGCTGTCGGGCGCGAGGTCGTGTTCCGCCAGAACAATCACTCGCGCTCGCGCGTCGGCGTGCTTCGCGGCTTCCACGCGGAGCCGTGGGACAAGCTGCTGTACGTCGTTCGGGGGCTCGCGTTGTGCGTGGTCGCGGACGTGCGACCGGAGAGCCCGACGTTCGGCTCGAGCGTGCGCATCCGGCTCGGGGGCACCGGGGCGGCACTCAGGCGGGTGTTCGTCGCAGCGGGACTCGCTAACGCCTGCTCCAGCGCGAAACGACGGTTCGCGTAACCCAGACCCGGTGCCTTCGGCAGGTCGAACCAGCGGATGCGCGGGTCGTCGTACGACGCCACTACATCGGCCGTGTCATCCGTGCAGCCGTCGCCGACGACGAGAAGCTCCCAGTCGTCATCGGACTGCCGCAGGGTGCTCTCAATCGATAGGGCGAGAGTGTCCGGCCGGTTGTGGGTCGGCAGCAGCACGGACCACCGCACGCTACGCGCCGGCCTTGCCCGCATCGGTCGAGCGCACGTCGGTGCGGTGGAAGTTCTGGAAGCTGCGGGACGCAGTCGGTCCGCGCTGGCCTTGGTAGCGCGAGCCGTACTGGCCCGAACCGTAGGGGTTGTCGACGGGCGAGCTCGTCTTGATGAAGCACAACTGGCCGATCTTCATGCCCGGCCAGAGCTTTATGGGAAGCGTCGCAACATTGCTGAGCTCGAGCGTCACGTGCCCGGAGAAGCCCGGGTCGACGAAACCGGCGGTCGAGTGGGTGAGGAGTCCCAGTCGTCCGAGTGAGCTCTTGCCCTCCAGTCGAGCGGCAATGTCGTCGGGCAGGGTCACGAGCTCGAAGGTCGAGCCGAGCACGAACTCGCCGGGGTGGAGGATGAACGGCTGGTCGGCATCCACCTCGACCAGGTGAGTCAGGTCGGGCTGGTCTTCCGCGGGGTCGATGAAGGGGTACTTGTGGTTGTCGAACAGCCGGAAGAAGCGGTCGAGCCGCACGTCAATGCTCGACGGTTGAACCATGTCGAGATCGAGAGGCTCGAGGCCGATGCGCCCCGTGTCGAGTTCGGCCCGGATGTCGCGGTCGGAGAGCAGCATGCTGACCAGACTAGCGAGCCGCGGGGGTCAGAGTCCGAGGGTCGGGTTGTCGGTGCGGAGTGCGTCGAGGGCCGAAGCCGCGACCTCGCCTGTGAAGGCGACCGAGGTGCCGTCGCAGAGGATCCACACGTCACCAGTGAAGAGGTGGGTCGCCCCTTCCAGCGAGACCACCCCGTCGCGCTCCAGTTCCATCGCCGTCACCGTGCCCATGGTCGTCGACGAGAAGCCGGCCGTTGTGAGCGCGGCAATGAGGGGCGCCTGATCGGATGCATCGAGCTCGGCCACCACGAGAGCGAACGCCCCGTCGGAGTTCGGCACGGCCCACCGGCACAAGCGTGCCTGCGGTGCGGCAGCGATCGCGGTCGCGATCTCCGGTATCTCGAAGTGACCGCCGAACTCGGCCGGCGGGAACTCGCCGAAGAACTCGGTGTTCTCGCTGAACAGCGACTTGGCGAGGGCGAGAGGAAGCAGCTCCTCGCAGCCCGACAACGTGACCGGCTCCACTGTCGGCGTCGGGGTCGGGGTCGGCGACGGCGACGTCTCCGCCGTGACGCTCGGTGTGGGTTCCGGCGCGGGAGAACCGCAACCGGAGAGCGCGATGACGATCGCGGCTGCGCATGTGAGAGCTAGCTGTGGCCCCATGTGCAGCAGCGTAGTCCGCGATACGCGGACTCGATAGGGTCGCGGCGCACGTTGTAGGCTCGGTTTCGCAGCCTCGGCTGTTGCGCGAGTGTAGTTCAATGGCAGAACTCCAGCTTCCCAAGCTGGTAGCGCGGGTTCGATTCCCGTCACTCGCTCCATTGTCAATTCTTAAGCAACTCAAGACTTGTCTCATCCAAGATGAGACTTTTGAGCTCTCGCGGACGTGAGCCTATTTGAGTCCGCTCTCTGAGCAGGGCGTGCAGGATGGACCAAGTTACCTGATCGACCAAAGCGCGCCGCCCGTCGGGGGGTGAGGCAAGATTAAACCGTTGGCGAACCGTGGGCCTTCTAGTCCATTGGAAAGACGCCTAACTGCGGACAATCATGAAGTCGGAGAACGCCTCCCAGCCATCAGGCGTCGGCGTGGACCCTTGAGGAAGGTAGATAAACCGACCTCGACGCCGTCGATCCACGACGAGGATCCGATCGGCGTGTTTCCGATGGAGGAGCCCGCGCCCCAGTCGGATGGTTCCTCTGGATTGATGCTGATCACGTAGACGGTGCTCGTTCCGCCGACACCGAGGTAGATGTCGCGACCCTCCCATTCGCCCTGATAACGGGTCGTCTCCGGGTCCATGCTGAAACCCTCGAGATCGACGGGAAGGAGATCCGAGGCCTGCTGCTCGGTCTCAAGGAACGCGGGCGCGGAGGACGGGTCGACATCGGACACCAGCAGTCTTTGAAGCTCGAGCTCGGTGGCTATTGGCGTTCCGGCGCAGCCAGCCAAGGCGCCCAGTAGGCCAAGAACGAGAATCCCCCGGATAGCTCTCATGCGCCCAACCTAGTTGCGATGCCTTGCCGCGCTCCAGACCTCGAACTGGGCACACTAGTTTATTTGCCGCGCTAGAGGTCGTACTGCATCTGGATTTCAATATCGATGGTCGACACAAGCTCGCCCAGCACCACGGACATTGTGCGCCGCACTCTCCGGTTCAAGTCCAGATTCAGGCTCAAGACCATTGATGGCCCACATCCGCTGTCGCGACGTGTCCTTGTCAGTTCTCAAGCAACTTGACACTTATCTCATCCAAGGTGAAACTCCGGTGGCCCCGTCACTCGCTCGGCTGGTGGACCCGTCGTCGCTCCCGGGCGGCCTTCGCCGCGGTGAATGCCTTCTTCGCGGTGGCGTTGGCTTTGACGCTCACGCGCTTCGCGCCCTCGAACTCGGTACCCAGCAACGCGAGGCCGCCGATTGCGACGAGCGAGCCGGGGCCGGGCAAGGGGATGAGCGCGACACCGAGCGCGACAGTGCCGCCCCCGATTACTCCAATGGTGGTGCGGTACACGCGGTTCGCGGTGGGGTTCTTCCTTATCGCGGCTCGCGTGCCCTTCGCAGCGCTGCCCGCGGCGCGACCGACCGCACCTCCGGCCCGCGCGGCTCTCGACCGTTTGTCCGTCATACCGTCAGGGTAGGCGGGCATCCCGGGAGAATGCTTCACGTGAATGCACCTCGACACGCCCGTTAACGCGCCAGTTCGGCCGACGCCTCCTCCGGCCCGGTCGCGGCAACCGGATCCCGCCGGTGGCGTGTGACGAGGTAGGAGCCGGCGAGCACGAGAACAAAACCGACGATCGTCCAGACCGTCACCCGCTCACCCAGCACGACGACACCGGCGAGGATTGCGACGGCCGGATTGACGTAGGTGATCGTTGTCGCCCGCACCGGACCTATCTCCGTAATCAGGCCGAGCATGAGCAAGAACGCGAGTGCGCTGCACACCACGGCCAGCACGATGATCGCGACGGTGACGGCGGCCGAGGGCCAGACATCAGGCCAGGCGTCCGTGAGCACGACGAGCGGCAGGTAGGCGATGGCGGCACCCGCGAGGGAGACGGCGACCACCCCGACGCCCGGGAGGTCAGACATCCATCGCGAGAGGATGGCTGGTCCCAGCGCGTATCCCACAACGACGATTGCCATTTGCCCGACGCTTACAAGGTCGGACCCGCCGACATCGAGCCCGACAAGCGCGGCGACCCCGAGCATCCCGATTGCAATGCCCAGCCAGTTGATGCCGGAGAGCCGCGCCGGACGGCCCATCACGAAAGCCACGGCGACGCCCGCAAGCGGCACCGCGGCGAGCAGCAGCCCCGCCGTGGAACTCGGCAAACGCTGTTCAGCCGTGCTGAGGAAGTACCACGGGAGCACAATTTCTACGATGGTATAGGCGAGCATGGGCCCCCACCGCCGGAGCACCGGCAGCACCTCCCGGCGGAAGATCGCCAGCGGCATCAACAAGATCGCCGCCAGCGCCGAGCGAGCGAGCACCACCATTGAGGGTTCCAGCTCACCGACCGCGACCTTGATGAAGAGGTACGGGATGCCCCATGCGATGCCGAGCGCTGCGAAGAGGATGAGGCCGCGGCGAGTCACACCCTCATTCTGGTGCACGCCACTGACTCGCCCGAGGCGGATAGCCGTCACCGACGAGCATTCGGCTCTAGTGTCGGAAGTATGGCGAAGGCGAGCACGCCCGCGATCGAAGTGGACGTCGGCCCGCACACGGTGCGGGTCAGCAACCCCGACCGCATCTACTTCCCGGCGCGCGGTGAGACGAAGCTCGACCTGGTCAACTACTACCTTTCGGTGGGCGACGGTATCGTCAACGCCCTGCGGGAACGGCCGTGCATGCTTCACCGATTCCCCGAGGGCGTAAGCGGCGAGAAGGTGCACCAGAAACGACTGCCGTCGGGAGCCCCGCCGTGGATGCAGACGGTGCGGGTGTTCTTCCCCCGCTACAAGCGCACCGCCGACGAGCTATGCGTCACTGAACTTGCCCAGGTGATTTGGGCGGTACAGATGTCGACCGTGGAATTCCACCCGTGGAACAGCCGCCGTGCAGACACGGAGAAGCCGGACGAGTGGCGCATCGACCTCGACCCGATGCCGGAATGCGGATTCGATCGGGTGCGCAAGGCTGCGCACGTGGCTCACGAGGTGCTCGACGATCTGGGCGCGGTGGGCTGGCCGAAGACATCGGGTGGGCGCGGCATCCACATCTACGTACGGATCAAACCGGAGCACGGCTTCGATGACGTGCGCCGTGCCGCCCTTGCCTTCGCGCGCGAGGTGGAGCGTCGGGCGCCCGAAGACGTCACGACGGCATGGTGGCGCCGGGACCGCGACCCGGCCGCCCTGTTCGTCGACTACAACCAGAACGCACGGGACCACACCATTGCGGCCGCGTACTCGGTGCGCGGCAACCCGGAGGGCACCGTCTCGACGCCCATCCGCTGGGACGAGGTGGATGCCGTGGAGCCGGCAGACTTCACCATCGCGACCGTGCCCCAGCGGTTCGACCGACTCGGCGACCTGCACGCCGGGATCGACCGTGCCGTGTTCGACATCGCACCGCTGCTCGAGTGGGCGGATCGTGACGAGCGCGCAGGAGCTGTGGTTCCGCCGGAGGACTAGCCGATGCGGGGGCGCCGGGGGAAGGGGTAGCGCTGATGTCGACTCTTCCCTAGCGTGTCTGAACATGAAGCTAGGCGAGCATGAGATCAAGTCGGAACACATCGGGGTGCCGACGGCAGGGGAGGCGCTCGCGCTCGCGACGGAGAAGCTGGCCGCGGCGGACGTGCCGACGGCGGCAGGCGACGCCGAGATCATCATTGCTCACACCCTCGGGCTCCGGCGGGCTGACGTGCAGGGCGGAGAGGTGGCCGACACCAGGCTCACCCCCGGCCAGTTCGCCCAGGTGCTGTCGTTCACCGAGCGCCGGGCGCGCCGCGAGCCGCTTCAGTACCTCACCGGCAAGGCGCTGTTCCGGCAGCTCGAGCTCGCGGTCGGGCCAGGGGTGTTCGTTCCGCGGCGGGAAACCGAGTTCGTGACTCAGCTCGCGATCGACGCGTTGCGTGCCGCCGGCACCGAGAAGCCGATCGCCGTCGACCTGGGCACCGGCGCCGGGGCGATAGCCCTCTCGATGGCGACCGAGGTTGCGCACGCGACCGTGTTCGGCGTCGAGGTCGCGGCCGAGGCGTTCGAGTGGACCCGCCGCAACTTCGAGCAGATCGCCCCGCATAACGCTCGGGCCGTGCTGGCCGACATGGCCGAGGCGCTTCCCGAGCTGAATGGCCGGGTCGACGTGGTGGCGGGCAATCCACCCTTCGTGCCGGATGACGTGCAACCGGCCGCGCCCGAAGTGCAGCTGTTCGACCCGGGCGTCGCGGTGTTCGGCGGTACCGATGGCCTGGATCTCGTTCGCGCGCTCTCCACAGCAGCGCTCCGACTGCTGCGGCCGGGCGGCGCTCTCGCCTTCGAGCACGGCATCTCGCAGGCGCCGCGGGTCGCCGCGTTGCTGGAGCAGGACGGCTGGGCCGCTATCACGACCCATCGCGACCCTCGCGGGCAGGAGCGGGTCACGACGGCGTTGCGCGAGCTGTAGCCGTGTTTAACCGGCCGGTAAACGCAGTCCGGCCAGCTTGCCGGGGTTGAGCACCGCGTAGAGCTGTTCGATGCCGTGCGCGCCTGCGGTGATCGACAGGAGGGCGAACGGCTCGCCGTCGCGGTACAGAACCGCGGCGTTCTCGCCGTTGACCTCGGTGAACGAGAGGGACACGTCGCCCAAGAATGTCGACGCACCGCCAGCGAGAAGCTTCGTAACTCGATCGCGCCCCACGATCGGGCGCCGCGCGGCAGTTACCACTCCGTCTCCATCGGCGTACAGAACGACGTCTTCGGCGAGCACGCTCTCCAGTGGTTCCAGATCCCCGGATTGGGCGGCGAGCAGGAAGGCGCGCAGGAGACGGTCTCGCTCGGCGGTCGCAACGCGCTTGGTGCGATGCTCTTCGAGATGAGCGCGTGCGCGGCTCGCCAACTGCCGAGCGTTTGCTTCACTGATCTCGAGCACCTCGGCGATGTCGCTGAAGTCGTAGTCGAACGCTTCCCTGAGCAGATAGACGGCGCGCTCGTTCGGAGTCAGGCGCTCGAGCAGCATGAGGAGCCCCAGCTCGAGCGCCTCCTTGCGCTCGGCCCCCAACGTCGGATCGTTCTCGGTGAGCACGGGTTCGGGCAGCCAGGGGCCCGTGTACACCTCACGTCGTGCACGCGCGGAATCGGACGCATTGATCGACAACCGAGTGATCACGGTGGACAGGAACGCTGTCGGGTTTCGCACTTGCGACCGGTCGGTGCCCTGCCAGCGGATCCAGGCATCCTGCACGACATCTTCGGCGTCGGCCACTGTGCCCAGCATGCGGTAGGCGATTCCGAACAGCTTCGGCCGCACCGTCTCGAACTCCGCGGCGGCGGAGTCGATGTCGGGCTGCGGCATTGAGATTATCTCCAGGCTCGGCACCTCACAGAAGGAGATGATCGCGGTTCGACTCTACTCCGCGGCCCCGCCGGAGCTCCTTGCGGGTGACCGGCCTCACGCGGTCCTCGAAGAAGAACCGCGACAGACGCGCGCGAAGCCACTGCGACACGGTGATGCGGCCCTGGGCGTCCGGTCGCAGCATCAGGGGAGCATGCTCCTCGAAGTCGACGAGGCGCCACTGTTCGTACGCGTCGAGGGGGCGGTGCACCTCGATGTACTCGCCGCCGGGCATCCGCACGATCCGTCCTGTTTCGACACCGTGGAGCACCAACTCGCGGTCCCGGCGCTGCAGCGCGAGCGCGACCTGCCGAGCGATCAGGAAGCCCGCGATCGGCCCGATGAGGAGGGTCACTTGGTAGAGGAGAGTCACCGCTTCAATCGAGACCCGGAATTGCGTGGCGACAATGTCGGAACTTGCGGCACCCCAGAGGGTGGCGTAGAAGATCACGCCGGCGACGCCGATTCCCGTGCGGGTGGGAGCGTTGCGAGGGCGGTCGAGGATGTGGTGCTCGCGCCGGTCCCCCGTGATCCACGCCTCGATGAAGGGGTACAGGGCGACAACCGCCATGAAACCACCGACCACTGCCAGCGGGGCCAGCACCGCGACCGTCACCGTCTGCCCGAACAGCTCGAACTCCCACCCCGGGGGGACAAGGCGCAGCGCACCGTCGAGGAATCCCATGTACCAATCCGGCTGACTGCCTGCCGACGCGTCGCCCGGCGACGACGGCCCGTAGTTCCAGATCGGGTTGATGGTGACGGTCGCCGAGATCAGAAGGATGACGGCGAAGACGAGAAAGAACAGCCCGCCGCTCAGTGCGGCGTACCGCGGCAGCAGCGGGATTCCTACGACGTTGTCGTTGCTGCGCCCCGGACCGGCGAACTGAGCGGGCCGCTGCGAGATCAGCAGGGCCACGTACACACCGATCAGCGCAACGATCACCAGCGGCACCACGATGGCATGCACGGGATAGAAGTTCGCGATGATCTGGCTGGGAAACTGGCCGCCGAAGACGAGGAAAGCCAGCCACGTGCCGATGACCGGGATCCCCAGGATCACGCCGTGCACGATCCGCAGGCCGGTGCCCGAGAGCATGTCATCGGGCAGGGCGTAACCGGTCCACCCCGCGATGAGGCACAGCGCGAACACGGCGAAGGCGACGAACCAGTTCAATTGTCGTGGCCGGCGGAACGCGCCGGTGAAGAACATGCTCAGCAGATGCATCGCGAGCGCCGCGAGCAGCAGCAGCGATGCCCAGTGGTGCGCCTGCCGAATGAGGAGCCCGCCACGCACCTCGAAAGAGATATGAAGGGTCGAGTCGAGTGCCCTGGACATGTCGATGCCCGACAGCGGCTGATAGGCACCCTGGTATGTGACGACCGTGCTCGACGGATCGAAGAAGAACGAGAGGAAGACACCCGTGACCAACACGACGATGAAGCTGTAGAGCGCCACCTCGGCGAACATGAACGACCAGTGGGTCGGCACCGCTCGAGTTGCCAGTCTCGCGGCGGCCCTTCCTGCCGCGGAACGCTTGAGCGACTCGGAAAGTCGATCGGTCACGTGGAAGGGATGAATGGGCGTGACGCGGGTGGCGGTCATCATCTATCTCCAGTCCGACCCGATTGCCCTGCTTCAGCACCTCACATCGTCGGGAGCCACCACGTCGAGATCGCCGTGTGAACAATTCGAAGGGTCACTAGTTAAGACCGGAGAGGGGACGGTTTTGTGACACGGATGCCTGAGGCAGTCATGCGAGCCGTTCAGCAGGTGGCTTGCCCGATCGAGATCGTTACGTGGCCGCCCGGTACCACGATCGTGCCCGGTGCGGGGTTGGACGCCTGCACCTTGCCGATCCGCGGATCCGACGGCGCCACGGGCATTGATCCAGGATTCGCTAGCACGGTGCATGCCTGGTCGACGTTGGCGTAGCCTGCGGCGCTCAGCAGGTTCTCTGCCGTGCTCGCGTCGTAGGTGCTACCGTCGCCGACCACATCCGGGAATGGCACCATATTGCCCTTGCTGGTGAACACCGTGACCCTCGCGCCTCCGGCGGATTGCGTACCGGGAGCGGGGTCCTGCATGACGACTCTCCCCGCCTGCACGTCCGAGTCGACCTGACCGCCGTCGGCGTATTCGAACCCGAGGCTCTCCACAGCCTGTCTAGCGACCTCAGGCGTCAGGTTACGGAGCTCGGGCACCTCGACCCCGGAGCCGTTCAGGAGGCCGGAAGGTGGCGCGGGCCAGTCATTGCCGCCCATCCTGGCGTTCGCTGTCGCCATGATGTCGCGGGTGATGTAGTGACGCAACAGGATGCCACGTACACCGTTGTAACTGGTCGTCGTGATGTCGCGCTCGCCGATGCTGTTGCCGACCCACACGATGTTGGCGATGTTTGACGTGGCCGACGCCATCCAGGTCTGGTTGGAGCGGTCGGTCGTGCCGGTTTTTCCGAAGATCGGCACTCCGTCGTCCGGGTTGGCGTAGGCGGTGTTGCTGACGTTCATGACCTGCTTGAGCACGTCGATGGCTGTCGCCGCGACCTCCGGTGAGATCTCCTGGTGGCAGTCCTGTTTTTGCCCTGGCAGCTGCTCGCCGTCCCGGCCGATCGCCGAGTCGATGATGATCGGCTTGCACCACTTTCCCAATGCAGCGACCGCGGCGTATGCCGACGCGATGCTGAGAGGGCTCACGGTGTTGGTGCCGATCACCGAAGTGGGATTGGTCTCCAGCTCTGCGCCATCAGCGCGCAGTACGCCGAGCCGAGCCGCCATGTCATTGATGGCGCACAAGTCCAGCTGCTGCGCCATCCGAAAGTAGATGCCGTTGATCGATTGCACGGTGCCGGCCCGCACCGTATAGATGCCGCGCTCATTACTTGCGTTGTTGAACGGGAAGTCTGCGCCGCCGAGCGCCTGGCCGCACGCGCGGAACGCGCTGAACTTGAGGCGACCGGAGTCAGCGAGCAGGCGTTCGTTGACGCCCTTACCGGCCTCAAGCCACGTGAGCAGGGTGAAGAGCTTGTACGTCGAGCCAGGCTGGATGCCGCTGGATCCCCCGTAGCTGCCGGTTGTGTTGTAGTTGACTGCGGAGAATTCGACGCCGGTCTGCTCGGGGTCATCGTCGAAGATCTTGTTCTCCGCCATGGTCAACACACGACCCGTGCCCGGTTGCACGGATGTCGACGCACTTCCCAGCGCGAATCCGGTCTCCGAGTTGGGCGCGTACGCCCACACCGCATTCTGGGCCACGCGTTGGATGTCCAGGTCGAGCGTTGTGTAGAGGGTGTAGCCACCTCGTTTCCAATTCTCGAGACGCGCCTCCTCCGTTGCGCCGAGGAACTCGAAATCCTTCACGCTGGTTCTGACGTAGTCGCAGAACCACCGTGCCTCGATCAGGGCCGTGCGACACCCATTCGTCGCGGGCTGAAGGGTCACGAAGTTCTCGTCAACCGGCGTGCCGTAGGCCTCGTCGAACTCGGCCTGGCTGAGGTGACTCGCTTCGAGCATTTCGCCCAGGATGTGGTCTCGTCGCTGCTCGTTCGCGGCGAAATTCTCGGGATCCGCGAGATGACGGTCGCTTGGCGCCTGCACGATCGCAAGCAAGCTCGCCGCCTGCGCTGGATTGAGATCCGCCGCCGTGATGCCGAAATACCTCTGCGCCGCAGCCTGGATGCCGTATGTGGCGTTTCCGAAGTTGGAGATGTTGAGGTACGCGGTGAGGATCTCCTTCTTCGTGTACCTCTTCTCCAAACCGATCGCGAGCTTCATCTCCTTGAGCTTGCGGTCGAAACTCGGTGCGATGGCCTCCTTGTAGGCGGCGTCGCGCTGCTCCTGGGTGGGCAGTTCAAGTGCCGCCTGCACAAAGGTGTTCTTCACGACTTGCATGGAAATCGTCGAAGCACCCGACTCGATGTCACCGGACCCCACGTTCCCTACTACCGCGCGGATGATGCCGGCCGGATCGATTCCGCCGTGCTCCAAGAAGCGGCGATCCTCACCATCGATCGCGGCGTTGAGCGCATGCTCCGACATCTGGTCGTAGGCAACCTCTTCGCGGTTCTGGTCGTAGATCGTCGCGAACAGCACAGGACCGGCGGCCGAGTTGGCGTACAGCTCGTTGCGGCCCGGCAGGTCTCCAAGTTCCATGAATTCGGGGAGGTTGTCGAACACACCGATCGCGCTCGAGGCCGCCACACCCGTCACGGCCAGTGCCGGGGCGACCATGACTGTGACCAGCAGACCGGACAGGGCGCTCATTCCGGCCAGCCCCACGATCGCCACTAACGTGCCCCTGCGCGATCTTTGCGTGGTCATGGCCTACACAGTAAGGGAGAATCACTCATCTAAACTGAGAATCGCCTCTTGGTACACAAGCCTTTCGCAGCTACAGAGAAGAGGAATCGTGTCAGGACTGACCGACCTTGATCTCATGCTCAAGACGCTCGAGGCCAGGCTCCTCGACGGAGAGTTCGTCGTCCTCGTCGTTGGTGAGGGCGATGTCGCGGCTTTGTCGCCCATTGCCGTCATCCGGGAACTCGAAGGCTGGACGGTCGTGGTGCGCCGTGAGGATGCGGATGCTCGCGGTCTGAGCTACGCGTTCGTCGGTCGATGGATCACGCTTCAGGTGCACTCGGCCCTCGAAGCCGTCGGCCTTACTGCCGCCTTCTCAACGGCGCTCGGCAACGCGGGCATCAGTTGCAATGTCTTTGCCGGCTACTACCACGACCACATCCTCGTTCCGAGTCCGGATGCCCACCGCGCGGTTGCCGTGCTTCGGAACCTCTCGCAGGGTGCTGCCCCCCGAGAGTGAATTCGCCGCGAGTTATCGGCGCCAGAGGCGTACCGTGGAAGAGGTAGGCGAAACTCTGGCACTCGAGAGGAGCCGGTTCGATGCATCCAATCGACAATGTTCGCGAAGGAATGAATGTCGTCGACTTGACCGACAAGCACGTCGGAAAGGTCGTCTTTGTGAAGCTCGGCGACCCTGACGCGGTCACCCCGGCCGGCCAGGATTACCTCGAGACACCGAGCTTTCTGGAGGGTGTCCGGGAGGCGTTCCGCGGGTCCGACGACGTGCCGCGCGAGCGCGCCGAGGAGTTGTTCCGAACCGGCTACGTCGAAGTGGACCCGCCTGGGCTCGGCAGAAACAGGTATTTCGCCGCGGACGAGATCGCGGGCGTGGAGGGCGACACGGTTCGGATCTCGACCGCGGACTGATCGCTGGGTCAGCACGCGCCGAGCGCACGTCATGCCGAGACGATCTGCACCTCGATACAGGGGTTGGTGCGCAATGCGTCCACCTGCTCCTGGGTGACCCTGTCGTCGGTGATGATCGTCACCGGCGAGTCGAGCGGGGTGAGATAGGGCAGGGCCGACACGTTGATCTTCGTCGCGTCCACGACCACGAACGACTCCCTGCTCACTCGCAGCATCTCGGCCTTGAGCTGCGCCTGCTGCAGCGTTGGCGAGTGGAGTCCGCCCGCCGTGACACCAGCCGCGCTGACGAACACACGATCGGGGCTGAACCGTCGCAGGTTCTCAACCGCGATCGGCCCCAGCATCGACTTGGTCTGCTCTCGAAAGGAGCCGCCGAGCACGATGACCTCGGTGGGCAGGGCGTCGTACAACGTCAGGAGCGCGTTGAGCCCGATCGTAACCGCCACGATCGGCATGCCACGGAGCTGGGTCGCGATGTGGCCCGTTGTCGACCCTCCGTCGAGGATGATGAGGTCACCCTCCGCGACTCGCTCCGCCGCTGCACGTGCAAGTGCCATCTTCTGCGGACGGTTGATGTGCTCTCGCTCGCGGAATGGAGGTTCCTCTGCTGCGGGTTGCACGACCGCACCGCCGTAGGTTCTGGTGATCTGACCGGAGCGCGCCAGCTGCTCGAGGTCACGGCGGATGGTCGCGGGGGACACCTCGAATTGCTCGCTGAGCAGCTCGATTCCTCCGTTGCCCTTGCGGATCTCTTCAAGGATCGCCATTTGCCGAGCGAGAACTTCGCTCGCCGAGTTACGCCCGACACGAGACTGCTGTGCGCGCATCAGGGGCTGCCTCCTCGCTTGCACCAGTTCATCACCCACAAGCTACTCCAGCGCACATCGCGGCGCGCTCCCCGCGATCACGTCGCCGCGACCGGGCCGCCCCAGATGTGGGCCCAGCCGGGGGCGAGCTGTGCCGCCCGGGTGATCGCCAGAACCAGACTCGTGTCACGTGCCACCCCCATACCGGCGATGTCGAAGGCGGTGCCGTGATCGACGGAAACCCGCACAACCGGCAGACCCGCGGTGATGTTCACTCCACTATCGCCGTAGACGCTCTTGAATGGCACGTGACCCTGGTCGTGGTAGGCGACGACGATGTACTTCCACTTTCCGGCGACGGCCTGAGGCACGAGGGCGTCCGCGGGTAGCGGTCCGCGAGCATCGATCCCCTCCGCGATCGCGAGTGCCACGGCGGGGGCCATGATGTCGACGTCCTCCCTGCCGAAGATGCCTCCCTCTCCCGCGTGCGGGTTGAGGCCGGCAACCCCGATGGGTGTTCCGCCGTCTCCCGATGCCATCGCGAACGCGTTGGCGAGCCGGATGGTCTCGAGCGTGCGCTCCACCGTGATGAGGTCGCACGCTTGCCGAAGCGAGACGTGCGTCGTGATGTGGAATACCGCCAGGTCCTCCGCAGCGAGCACGAGCGAGAACTGCTTCACGCCGAACTCGTCAGCCAACAGCTCGGTGTGGCCGGGATAGGTGTGACCAGCGAGATGCATGGCAGCCTTGTTGAGTGGAGCGGTCACGATGCCGTCGACCAGCCCGAGGCGGGCGAGGCGCGTGGCCTCGCGCACGAAGTCCACCGAGGCGCCGCCTGCTGCCGCGGACAGTTCGCCGATCGGCGCATAGACGGTCTCGCCGGGCTGCACGATGTTGATGACGCCGAACTCGTCGACGATCTCATCGATGGCATGGATGCGCCTGACGTCGAGCACCTCGTGTGTCGCCGCCATGCCGCGCCGTAGTGCCTGCTCATCGCCGATGACGACTACGCGGGCAACGTCGAACACGTCGGGTCGCGCCATCGCCTTTGCGATGATCTCCGGCCCGATTCCGGCTACATCGCCCATGGTCAGTGCCAGGGTCGGCCTTTCAGTCATGTGTATTCCCTCGTCTTCTCACGTATCTGTACGATTGCCAGCTCGATGGTGTCGGGCTCGCCGAATCCACCGGCCTTGGTAACGATCAGCAGGCCATCACATCCGCCGCCCACGGCGTGGCCGATCGGCACGCCCGGGCGCAGTTCTCCTTCGAGATCCACCGCCACGACACCCAGCCGGTCGAGAACTGCGCGCGCTGTGGCCCCGCCCGTCAGCACCAGCCCGGCGATACCCTGCCGCACGATCCCCGCGGCCACGTCCGCGAGACGGGATTCGAGTCGATGGGCATCGATCGCGCGGTCAGCGGGGGCGGTGAGGGCCAGAGCGTCCACAGCGGAACCGTAGGCGGCGTCGGCCAGCTTCTCCCAGGTATCCGGCTCATCGATCGATTCGAGCGGCAGTGCGACGACCGGCAGATTCGCAGGCAGCGCCGCCAACTGCGCCGCGGTGCGGGGATGGCGGGAGCCCGCGACGACGAGCACGGGACCGGGGTGGTGACTTCGCGTGTCAGGTGTGGCGCCAGGTTGCTCCACGCGCGAAGACATCCGGAGTGCGAGGGCGCTGGCGAGGCCCCCCGACCCGACGAGCAGCACGGGATGCGAGGAGGCCAGCGCCCAGTCGACCAGCTCAAGCAAGTCGACGGCACTTGAGGCGTCCGCAATGACGAGCCGTGGGCCGTGCGGGTGCACAACCCGGTCCTGGCCGTCGATCACGAGGCGGGCGGTGGGCTCGGCAAGGCGTCGAGCGATCTCGAGTCGCCCCGGTTCGCCCGCAACGACAACGGCGCCATCGACGACGGTGCGACCGGTCGCCGGATGCGCGGGGCAGATCAGTGCGATGGCTCCGGGAGGCAGGCGGTCCAGTACGGCAGTCACTTCGGCACCGAAGTCGCCCCGCAGTGTTGAGTCGATCTTCTTGAACACCAGCTCGACCCCGAGTCCCTCCAGTTGTTGAAAGGCGTGAGCAACGCGCTCGGTCCCGGCAAGGGCATCGTCGCGCGTTTCCGTGGAAAGCGCCACCACTTGCGCGGCGGTGTCGGCCGAGGGGACAAGCACCACGCGGGTGGCGAGCCCGAGGCGCGCGAACGGGGCCGCCGCATCGAGCGCTCCTGTGAGATCGTCGGCGATGAGACCGACTACGTGGGAGAAGCCGGATTCAGGCGCCATTCGATTCCACCCCCAGCCGGGGCGCTGGACCGCTGATCACGGCGAGCACTGCGGCGAGAGTCGCGATGACGGCAATGGCGGCAAGTCCGAACCATGCGAGCGGGTAGCCGAATGCCGTTGCCGTCATGCCGAAGAGAATCGGCAGCACAGTGCTGCCCAGGCCGCCGCCGGTCACCATGATGCCGGTCACGCGTGCCGGTGCACCCATCCCCGTGGCCGCGCCGGCGAGGTAGAGCAGGCCCGTCGAGCCCCAGCCGCCCGCGAAAGCGAGCACACCCCCCACGAACTCGAATGGTTTGCTATCTCCTGCGAGAAGGGCGAAGCCCACCGCACCGATGCCGAGAAGCACAGCCGCGAGCACCATCGGGTGCCTGCGCTGGCGATCGGCAAAGATCCCGACGCTCACGCGCATGATGATCGCGATCCCGCTTCCCAGCGCAAGGAGCAGTGCGATCTCACCCGGATGGAGGCCCGCGTCGACGGCCGACAGCGGCAGGAAGGACACCATTGTGGTGCCAGCCCCCAGAGACAGCGCCGCGCACGCGCTCAACATGATCACCGGCATGCGAACCAGCGGCTGCACGTTCACTGAGCCTTCGTGCTGGGTGCGCGACTCCGAGCGCGGCACCACGAGGATGAGCCCCAGGCACAACACGGCGGCGATCACGAGCAGCACGAGGAAACTCGCGCGGAGCGAGGCGAGTAGTCCCACCGCGAGACCGAGCACGAGCACAGTGACCGGTTTGGACGCCTGAAGGATGCCGAACGCTCGGCCGTAGGTGGTGGGGGAGACCAATCGAACGATGTAGTCGCTCGAAGCGGGCTGGGCGATGGCAGCTCCGACACCCCCGATGGCGGCGGCCGCGACGAGAAGGTACCAGCCGAATTGCACAGTGCCGATCGCGATGAGGCTGATCGCCGCTATCAGGAGCGACCACCTCAGTGTCGTGGACAACCTGGCCCGGTCGGTCACCCGGCCCAGCGCCGCCGCCGCGACCGCCTGCGCACATGTGAAGGCAGCAACGGCGATTCCCAGCTGGCTGGGGGTCACGCCGTATGCCTCGATGCTGGGGCCGAGCGCGCCGATCGCGAATAGCGGCATGTTGGTAAGGATCGTGATGAGTGCAGCAAGACCCACCACGCGCCCCTCGTGAACCGCCACCGCGCCGCTAGCCCTTGGTCGATCCACTGGTGAGACCTTCGACGAACTTGCGCTGGAAGATCATGAAGAAGATGGCAACGGGGATCAGGGCGATGGCGGTTCCTGCAGTGATGCGGCCCCAGTCGATGCCCGTCTCACCGACGAAGCCATAGATGCCGACCGTGAGCGGCTTGACGTAGGGGCTCTGGGTGAGCGTCAGTCCGATGATGAATTCGTTCCAGACCCAGACGAACACGATGATCGCGCTCGCCGCGAGGCCGGGCCATGAGAGCGGGAGGATGACGGTGTAGAAAGCACGCAGGCGGGAGCATCCGTCGACCCGAGCGGCCTCCTCGAGTTCGCGCGGCAACCCTTCGAAGAAGCCCTTCATGATCCAGACCACCATGGGCAGTTGCCAGGCGCTGAACACGAGCAGAAGCACGGTGTACGTGTCGAACAGCCCCAGCTGAACCGCGAGGAAGTACTGCGGGATGATCGTCACGACGCCCGGGATCATCGTCGACATGAGCAGAATCAGGAGCACCGACTGCTTGCCGCGAAACTCGTGTCGCGCGGCCGCGTATCCGGCGTGGACGCCGAGCGCGAGCACGATGACGATCGTGCCCAACCCGAGCAGCACGCTGTTGAGCACTTCGCGGGGGAACGTACTGCCGAACAGCACCCCGAGCCAGTTCTCGATCGTCGGCTGCGTGGGAAACCACGTCGGCGGGTAGGAGATGACCTCTGTCGCGCCCTTGAGAGAGGTATTGATCGTCCAGTAGATCGGCGCGATGGCGAAGAGCAGGGCGAGGGCGATGATGGCCCCGCGTACGACGCTCATCCCGGTGAGTCGAGACTTCTTCCTCATGATCGTTTCGGCTCCCTGTCCCCGCGAAGCACACGCACGTACACGATGCTGATGAGCACGTTGATGATGAACATGACTACGGCGATCGCGGACGCGAATCCGATCCGGTCCAGGGTGAACGCCTCGCGATAGACACGCAGGCCCAGCAGGTCAGTGCCGTTGACCGGCCCGCCTCCGGTCATGACCAGCGGAAGATCGACCATGTTGACGGCGTTGATCGTGAGCACGATCGTCGCGATCAGCAGAGTGCTGCGGATGAGCGGCAACGTGATGAGCCGGAGCTCCTGGAAGGCGCTTGCCCCCTCCACCCGTGCCGACTCGCGGATCTCCTCCGGGATGGACTGGAGTGCCGCGAGCGCGAGCACCATCGCGTACGGGTATGTGCGCCAGACATTGACCACGATCAGCGTGAGCATGGCGGTCGTCGGATTTGCGAGCACATCCGTTCGTTCGCCGTTGATGGCGCTGAGGATGAAGCCGAACGGTCCGATATCGGGGCTCACGCTCCAACGCCACATCAGGCCTGCGAGCAGTTGCGAGACCACCCAGGGAAGAATCAGCAGCGTGCGCACGAGAGTGCGCCCCCTGAACCGGCGGTTGAGCAGCAGGGCGAGCCCGACGCCTATGGGCATGGTGAGCGCGAGCGACCCGACGGTGAATGCGATCGTGCGTCCGATACCGGCCAGGCCGGAGGGGTCACTGAAGAACGAGATGTAGTTGTCGAGACCGACGAACTCTCCCGCGTTCAGGAACTCCGTCGCGTGCAGGCTCAATTCGAAGGCGCGGGCAACCGGCAGAACGGTGACCGCGAGCACCAGCGCGAATGCGGGAAGGATCAAGCCCCAGGCGAAAGTTGTCGCCCCCTTGGCGCTCCGACGCGCTCGTTTGCGGGCCGGCGAGCTGTCGAGCGCCGCCGGAGTGGTTGGAGTCATGGTCGACACAGTCAGCGCCCCTCGTCGGCGGCGCCGGCCTCGAGCGTTCCGTCGGCGGCCTCCTTGACCCAGGAACCACCGTGGATGGCGCTGGGGCTGCCGAAGCGCTTGTCCGGGCCGAGGGCGCCGAACGTCGGCCATTCGAGCTGCACGCCCGCATCCACGAGCGTGCGTTGGAAGTCCGCGAGCAGCTCCGGTTCGTTGCGCACGCTGGTGGGCGACACGCCATTCACGAGGCAGTAAGCGGCGAGAGAGCCCGCGGCCTCCCCGATGCCCCACTCGACGGGATGGAGCCGGTAGGCGCCATTCGTGATGTGGGTGGTTCCGATGTTCTTGCAGGCGGCAAGGAGGTTCTGCACGCGTATCGGTAGCAGAGCGCCGAGGGGGATTTGGAACGGGTACGACTCGACATCGATGTAATTGCGAGGGGCCGTGCTCGGATGAAGGTCGATGCGATACGAGCCCACCCCCACCGTGTCGACGAAGGGCTCCGAGTATCCGACTCCGTTTCTGGCCTGCACTCCGATGTGCTGCTCGAGGATCGTGAACTCGGCCTTGAGCCGCCGACCCTCGCGGTAGTAGGGCACCTTGGCGAGCCCGTCGGCGGTGCCCATGACGTCGGCCCGCAATCGAACCTCCGGGTAGCCCTGGCCCCCGCCGAAACGCGGAGCCTCCGTTTGCATCCAGTAGAGGATGGAGAGGCTCAACTGGCGCGCTTCGTCGAGCGCCACGTGCCGCTCCTGCCTGGTCACGCCCACGAGCGGCTTCAGCCAGTAGTCGAGGCCGGTCCAGTTCATGAGCACGATGTCGCTGGAGAACGCGCCTTCGCTGAAGTGCTCCTTGTACAGCAGTCGGCGAAAGTGCCAGAGGTCGTTGATGGTGCGCGCTTCCCGGGGACCGGCGAGCAGGTTGCGGGTGAGAGGCTTCGCCGTGATCGCGTCGCTCACCTCGAAGCCCAACTGGGGACCGGGCCAGAAGTCGGCACGATAGCTGCGCCAGAATTCGTAGTCGCGCGGCTTCTCGATCACGTTGTCGGTGTTCGGTGACCAGTCGATAGCGAAGCACCAGGTGATCGCCTGCTGTTCGAGCGGATCGGGCGCACCCTCGAGCGCGTGCGGCTCGCCGGTGTGCTCACGGCTCTCCGCACCCGTCACATGATCGATGCCGCCCAGTTCAAGCAGGTCGCCGAGTTCGGTCGCGTCGAGTACATAGTGCGCGGTGATGACGGTCTGCTCGTTGGAGTGAACGTCTTCCACGGTCACCGAACCGACGCTGTTCGCGTCCACGGTCACGGCCACGGGCACGTGGAAGTAGAGAACGCGGATGCGGCCACTCGCGACGTGCGCAGCGATCAGCTCGTCGATGACCCGCACACCCACACGGGGTTCGCTGCAGAGTCGGCTCACGAAGCCCATACCCGGATTGAGGCGCCGGTCTGCCCTGCTCTCCGCCCGAAGCGGGTAGTGGTTGCGGTAGTAGTCGCGGATTCCGTCGCGCAGGCGTCGGTAACTCAGCGAGCATCCCGTCTCTTCGATCCACGGGTGTTCGTCGAAGGGAACTCCCTGAGTGGTCAGCTGCCCGCCGAGCCAATCGGTCTCCTCGGTGAGGATGACCGTCATGCCCCTATCGGCGGCGCTCAGGGCCGCCGCCACACCGCCGAGCCCTCCCCCCACGATGAGGATCTGAGTGCTGGCCTCCTGCATTGTCTTGCCCTTCTTCATGGGAATGGGTGCGCGCCGCGAGGGCGCGCACCCATCACGGCCTACGCACCGATGAGTGTCGCGTACTGGTCCGCGGCCGAGGAGAGCGTGCTCTTCACGTCCGCCTGCTCAGCGATGATCAGCTGCGCTGCGTCCGCAAGGATGTCCGCGAACTCACGGCGCTTGTCGATATTGATCGACGTGGCCGGGTGCGAATTCTCTCCCAGGTAGTTGAGCCATTGGGCCTGGAGTGAGAAGTCATCCGAGGAGAAGAACGGGTCGGCGTCGAGCGTGCTGCGGCGGGTCGGCAGCTGCCCGGCGACCGTTCCGGCAATGACCTCTGCCTCTTCGCTGACCATGAACTCCATGAACTGCCAAGCCGCCTCTTGGTTAGCGCCCTTCGACATGACGTGGGTCCACCCGCCTTCCGTGCTCGCCGGTACGGGATCGCCAGACGGCGAGGGCATCGTCGCAGTAGCGAGGTCGCCGTTGAGCGAGCCGTACCACTCGGCCCACTGGCCCGTGTGATGCCACGTCTGCGCCAGGGTGCCGGCCTGGAACATGGTCGCCGCGATCTCGCTATCCATCGTGACCTCACCGACTGGTGCGATGTTGTCTTGGTACACCATGTCCTGGAACCACTGGAAGATCTGCTGTCCTGCCGCCTCGTGGAAGGTCGGCGCGCCGGTTTTCGCATCCACAAGGTCGCTGCCCAGCGCCCAGAACAAGGGCGGGCAGGTCTGCATGAAGCGGTTCAGGTTGTCGGACTTCGAGAACGGCATGAGGAAGCCGATCGTCTGGTCCCGCGTCAGGGTCTTCGAGAAGTCGGTGAATGCGCCGAACTCCCTGGGCGGCACGGAACCGCTCGTGGTGAAGAGCTCGGAGGGTGCCTGGATGCCCGCCGCCGCGAGCAGGCTCGGCCGGTAGAAGTTGAGGTTGGCGACGCGGATCGAGTTGCGGAGCGCGTACTTCTCACCCGCGACCGCGCCGTCTTCCCAGGGGTACAGGAAGTCCGCCTTGATATCTGCGGACCAGTCGTCGGCGAACTGGTCGATGGGAACGATCGATCCGGCCTTGGCGAGCGGCTGGATGTACTGGTCCAGCTGCAGCGAAACGTCGGGGGCCTGTCCGGCTGCCGCGGCCCGCAGAAGACGCGGCTGAAGCTCGTTCCACGGGATGACCTCTTCGACCACTGTGAGCTTGGGATACTTCGCACGGAACGCATCGAGGATCTTCTGCTGCGCTAGGGTGCGGGGGTCGTCACTCTCCCCAGAGGTGAGCCAGGTCCAATACCGGATCGTGTTGCTGGTATTGCCACCGCCCGATGTCGGCGCACACGCCGCGAGGCCGCCGGCAATGGCGACCGCCGCGCCTATCCCTCCGAAGATCCTGAGTGACTCACGGCGCGAATAGCTCTTGTTACGCAGAAAAGCATCGAGCTCTCCCATTTTCCTAGCTCCTTACTGCATCCTTGCAGGTCCGTTGACGTGTGTGACGAGGAGTAATTTTGTGATCAACTCGATCACATCTTCAAGGAGACAGTAGGGCTGCCTCAGGGCTCGTGTCAACTTTATGCTCGAACTGGGCAAATAGAGCTGATTAGCGCTCATTATGTGCCCACAATGCAGCGACTAGAGGGGGCTGTCCCCGCGACGGCGAGCTGGTGCGATCGCTCTGTACCCCCAGTCGGGTGAGAAGTCTCATCTAGGTTGGGAACAGACGCCCCGCGCCCTCCGCCGCCGAAGGGAAGACATGACTGAGCTGGTACCCATCCCGTCGCCCGGCGTGCCGCTCTTCTACGGCGAGCCGGGCAATCCGGTCGTGATCGTGCTGCCCGATATGTACGGGCGCCTTCCGGGACTCGAGCCGTTCGCCATGGCCCTCGCGGGCCGTGGATTCCGCGTCGCTGTGCCCGATCTCTACAACGGCGTGTGCACTGTCGATACCGCCACCGCGAAGACGCTCATGGCCGACCTCGACATCGGCACTGCCCTCGCCGAGATCGACGACGCGATGGCCGCAGCCCAGGAGACGGGCGTCGAGCGCATCGGTCTCGTCGGCTTCTCCCTGGGCGGATGGCTCGGCCTCCTGCACGCGCAGGCCGGCGCTGCGGATGCCGTCGTTGCGTACTACGCAAGCCTCGCCCCTCGCGATCACGGTGTAATCCCCTGCCCCGTGCTGCTCCACTGGGCCGAAGTGGATGAGTGGGACGAGGACGAACAGCCGGACTCATTCGTCTCCCGCCTTAAAGACCACGGCACTCCCGTGACGGAGCACCGTTACATCGGCACCAGGCACTCGTTCGCGAACGCGAGCCTGCCTGATGCGGTCGACGCCCAAGCGGCCGCGCTCGCGTACGCCCGCACAGCGGTGTTCCTCGAGCAGAACCTCGTCGACTAGCGGGTTTTGTTCACGTCCCACAGGTGATGCACGGGGTCGTGAATGTAGTACTTGGCGATCGTCTCGATCGTGAACCCCGCTCCGTCGCTGCGGCGCCCCGGCCTCTGCCACGCGTCATCCGGCACCGCCTCGAAGCCGCTCGCGATCGCCTCTGCCGCCTCGACGAGTTCGCGCGTCACGACATCGGGATCCTGCTCGTTGTACTTCTCCTCGACAGCCGTCTCGTCCTGGTCCCAGTTCGGGAAGAGCGGGTCGTGCTGCTCGAGCATGAGTCCCAGCCGGTAGAGGTAGATGCGGTGCACGTCGCGCACGTGCGCGCCGTACTCGAGCGGTGACCACGTGGCATCGTCGGGGCGCTCGCGCACGTCGGCTCGGTCGAGGGTGGCGGGCCAGGCGGCGGCATTCTCGCGGACGAGCCCCGCGACATCCTTCGCGGTGAAAGTCGACGCGTCGAAGCCGCACTCGGGGCAGGGCTTCTCGAGAACCCAGGTCCAGTTCTTGGTGTCGGGCGTGATGGGCATGCGTCCATCGTGCTGCCAATACGGGAGCGGGTACCGTAGATTTCGTGCCAACCTTCAGCGATGACGTCGTAAGCGCGGTGCTCGCGCACATGAACGACGACCACAATGACGACAGTCTGCTCATCGCTCGTGCGTTCGCCGCCCCGGATGCCACGTCCGCGACGATGACGACGCTCGACCACCTCGGCGGAACGTGGGTGTACACGGTAGACGGCCAGAAGCGGGAGGTGACCGTGCCCTGGGGCGCCGAGATCGCTGAACGGCCGGAGATCCGGCGCGAGATCGTTCGCCTCTACGAACAGGCTTGCGGGCGGCTCGGTCTCGCCCCCCGACCGCATTGATCGCGCATTGGAGGCACGGCAATGACTAAGTCCCCGAACCGCCTGATCGGAGTTGTCTTCGGCGCGGCGTACGTTCTGATCGGAGCTCTCGGCTTCCTGGTGACCGCTGGCGTCGGATTCACCGCCACCGAGGGCGGCCTGCTGTTCGGCATCTTCGAGGTGAATATCCTCCACAACGTCGCCCACCTCGTCATCGGCGCGGCGTTGCTGCTCGGCGGCCTGTCGAGCGTGAGCGCCGCCAAGACGTTCAACTCGGTGGCGGGCGCGGCCTATCTCGTGCTGGGGCTCGCCGGCTTGTTCCTCGTCGGTACGGCGCTGAACATCCTTGCGCTCAACGTCCCGGACAACGTGCTGCACTTCGCGAGCGCCGCCGTGCTGCTCGCCGTGGGCCTCGGCGCCGACAAGCGCGCCAGGCCGGCGACGGTCTAGGGCGCGAGGAGGAGAGGCGATGACGATGCCGACGATCACCCGCACCTGGGTCGCTTTCGCGGCGATCGGAACGGGCCTGATCCATGTGGCGCTCGTGATCGGCTCTCCCCTGCCGCTCGGCATCGTTCTGGCCGTGGTCGGTCTTGTCGAGTTCGGCTGGGGCGTTCTGGCGTTCGCCCGTGAAACCGTCGCCTTCCCGCGCGTGGCTCTCGTTCTCGCCATCGCCCCGGTCGTGCTGTGGGGTCTGTTGCTCGTCAGTTCTGCCATCTCCGATACTCCGGAACTCGCGGGCTCGCTGGGGTTGGTTCCGCTCGGCATCGCGACGCTGTTCGAGCTCTTCATCGCCGGAGTGCTCGCGGTGCACCTGCGTCGATCCGACCCGGAGCAACCTCCGCGGCCTCCGAGCATCAGTCGCTACCTCGTAGGCCTGGTCGTCGGCGGGCTGGCGGTCGCCGGCTTTACCACGCCGGCCCTCGCTGCAACCGGGGTGGGGACCTTCGCCCAGCCGCACGGGGAGCAGGCGCCGCCTGGCGAGGAGTTGTTCCTTCCCGGTCACGGGCACTGACGCTCCGCCGCGCCCGAGACCTATGGCGGAGCGACCCGCGCCGATACACTTAGGCTCACCTTACCTGCCGCCGTCTGGAGCACACTTGAGCGTCGTTTCCTTCTCGCAAGCGCTGCGTGAGCGCACCTGGACCAGCCACGGCGACAGCGAGGGTGCCACATTCATGAACGACCTCATGACAGGCAAAGGCACCCGCGAGGATTACATCGCCCTCGTCGCGCAGCACTACTTCATCTACGAGGCACTCGAGCGCGCCGCCGTCCGGTTCGCCGATGACCCCGTTGCCGTGCCGTTCATCGCTCCTCAACTGACGCGGCTCCCCGCCCTCGAAGACGACCTCGAGTTTCTGCTCGGCTCGGACTGGCGCGCCCGGGTGAGTCCGCTGCCCACCACGGACGCCTACGTGAAGCGCATCGACGAGGTTGCCACCGAGGGCTGGACCGGCGGGTTCATCGCTCATCACTACACGCGCTACCTGGGCGACCTGTCCGGCGGGCAGGTCATCCGCACTCTCATGCAGCGCCAGTTCGGGTTCGAGACAAACGGCGTGGGCTTCTACCTGTTCGACCAGATCGCCAAGCCGAAGGAATTCAAGGAGACCTACCGGAACGAGCTCGACGCCGTGGCATGGGACGCCGCGGAACGCGAGCGCGTCATCGACGAGGTGCTCACCGCGTACCGCTTCAACACCGAGCTCTTCGTCGACCTCGCTGAAGCGAAAGCCGCCGCGTAGGCCAGACGTTCCCAATCGCACCTCGAATGACTACGCTTGACCGCTGTGGGAACGTACCCACATCGATCGAAGGACAGCGATGCGGGTGTACCTGGTGGGGGCGGGCGTTATTTCGCGCACGCACGTCGAGGCGGCGGCGAAACTCGATGTCGACGTGGAGTTCCGCGTCGCGGACGTGAGCCGCGCGATGCTCGACGACTTCGCGGCCGTGTACCCGAGCATCCCGACCTTCGACGGTGTCGACGAGATGCTCGCCTCGGAGCCGGCGGCCGACGACGACATCGTGATCGTGGCTACGCCCCCGTTCGCTCACCTGGAGCCGACGCTCGCGGCCTTCGCAAGCGGGCGGCACGTGCTCTGCGAGAAACCCCTCGCGATGAACGTCGCGCAGGCCGAGAGGATGCTCGAAGCCGCGAACAAGGCCGGCAAGCTGCTCGGCTGTTGCAGCGTTCGCTTTCGCGGACTGCCCCACACCGAGACGGTGAAACGAGTGATCGAGAGCGGCGTGCTCGGGGAGCTGTATCACGCGAGTTTCGTCAACAAGTGGTTCCGCAGTCGCTCGGGCATCGAATACCAGCCGCAGAGCCGCTGGTTTCTCGACTCCTCGCGCAGCGGCGGCGGCGTGCTCATGGACTGGGGGCCGTACGACATCGCGACCATTACCGATCTGTTCGACCCGGTCTCCATCGACATCTCCGGCGCGTTCGTCGCCCGCCCGCGAACGACCGCGGACCCCGACGGAGTCGTGTTCGACGTCGAGACGGCGGCGGGCGCATCCCTCTCTCTCATCGACGGCGACGGGCGACGACTCGCGGTCGACTTCCAACGAGCGTCAGGCACCCAAGGCGAGGAGATGTTCCGCGCCGAACTGGAGGGCACCGACGCCTCACTGCGGTGGAAGGCGTTCGACTCCCAGGCCCCCGTCATCCTGCGCATCGACCGCGGCGACGGCGTCGTGGAGGAGATCGTCGACCCGGAGCCGCGCGAGCCGTACTCGGTGTTCGACTATCCGCTGTTCCACTTCACGAACGCCGTGCGCGGGCTTGCGAATCGGGCCAATCTCGGCGAGCGAGCGGTTGACCATTTCCGCTGGATCCGGGCCTTCTACGACGCGGCTGCCGACGGCGGCACGCATCGCGTGAGCTTCGCGAGAGCCTCGGCATGAGAGTTCGCGGCATCTCGACGGGGCTATACGGCTGGATGGAACGCTTCGCGCGTGACGGCATCGCGTGGGACTGGGACTCCCTCTACGGTGCGTGCGCCGACTCCGGGGTCGACGCGGTGGAGACCGATGCTCTTCCGGAGAAGCTCGCCATCGCGCGCGCTCATGGACTGCGGATCTCGGCCTCATACGTCGGCATTCCGCTGCATCTGCCGCTCGCCGAGCTCGATATCGACCGCTCAGTGCTCCCGTACGCCGAGCGTCTCGCCGCGGCGGGCGGAAGCGACCTGGTGCTCAACGCCGACCAGGCCGACTGGTCGAATCCGGTCGCGAAGACGACGGATGATGTGCAGCGTCAGGGCGAGAATCTCGCTGCGATAGCGGAGCGGGTGCACCACCTCGGCCTCTGCGTATCACTGCACAATCACGCCCACGAGCCCGCCGGTGCCGGGCTCGACCTCGCTTCGGTGATCGAGCACTCATCCGACGAGGTGGGGCTGTTCATCGACACCGGGTGGGCGGCCTTCGCCGGCCACGACCCCATCGAGTGGGTGCGGCGGTATCCGACACGCGTGCGCGGCTTCCACTTGCGCAACATGGCCGACCGACTGCCGACCGAGTCGGTGGACGAGGGCGACCTCGACATCCCCGCGCTCATTGCTGCGGCGGATGACGCGGGCTTCACCGGCTGGCTGACACTCGAGTTGTGGCATCCGGAGCCGCTGCAACCGAGTCGCACGATGGTCGAAGACACCCGCCGCTCAGCCGACTACCTGCGCGGACTTGTCGCCGCTAGGCCCGAATAGCGGGAATGGGCTTCGCGCGTGCCATGAATCGCACCACGTCGTCGTCGACGATGATGTCGCTCGGGCGCAGGGGCCGGGTGAGGTAGAGGCCGTCCAACTCGCTGATGCGGCTGAGCGCCACGTATGTCTGTCCCGGCGCGAACGAGCGCTGCCCGAGGTCGACGATGGCCCGGTCGTAGGTCTTGCCCTGGGATTTGTGAATCGTGACCGCCCAGGCGAGCCGCAGCGGAAACTGGGTGAACTCTGCGACGACGTCTTTGCGCAGCGACTTGGTCAGTGGCGAGTAGCTGTAACGGAATTTCTCCCACACGGCCGGCCGCACCTCGTGCCGCTCGCCGTCGATGTCCACCCACACCGTCGACTCGATCTTCGTGACCGTGCCCACCGAACCGTTGACCCAGCGCTGCGCGCCCTCGCCGCCGGTGTCGTTGCGCAGGAACATCACTCGCGCGCCGAGCTTGAGCTCGAGCGCCTCGTCGGCCGGGTAGGCGCGGCCGCCGAAGTCGCCGCTCACCTCGGCCTTGGCCGTGAGCACCCTGCCGGGCAGTCGCGCGAGCTCGGTCGCGTTGATGCGCGTTACGGTGCCGTTGGTCGTCGCGAGAGTGATGGCGCCATCCGTCGGAGCGGGTCGCGCTCCCACCTCGTTGAGGCGGGCGGCGATCTCCGCCGTCACCATGCCGTGCCGCACGGCGTTGAGCATGTACTTGAACTCCTCCTCGTGTTGGCGGTGGATGGTCGTGAGCTCATAGATCGTGAGGTCGGTGTCATCCCACACCTTGGCGTCGAAGAACCACATCGAGCGGTACTTGTCGCCGAAGTAGGTGCGCTCGTCGCCCTCGCCCGGCACGGGCGCGAGCTGGTACGGATCGCCGAAGAGCACGACCTGCACACCCCCGAACGCCTCGTTCTTGCGCTGGCGGGCCTGGCGCAGTGAGCGGTCGATCGCGTCGAGCAGATCCGCGTTGACCATCGACACCTCGTCGATCACGAGCGTGTCGATCGTATTGAGCAGCTTGCGCAGTTCTGCGCTCTGCTCAATGTCGTTGTCGGCGATGACCCCGATCGGCAGGCGGAAGAGCGAGTGAATGGTCTGCCCGCCGACATTGAGCGCCGCGACACCGGTCGGCGCGCAGATCACGACCTGCTTCGAGGTGTTCCATGAAAGGTGGTTGAGCAGGGTCGACTTGCCGGTGCCCGCGCGGCCCGTGACGAACAGGTTGTCCATCGTCGTCTCGATCGCGTCGAACACCGCCTGCTGCTCGGGCGCGAGGGGAGGCGAGTCGATCACCGCTTCACTGTACCCGCGCCCCAGTTCGCGTTCGGTCCGCGCGGCTTAGGATGTGCCTAGTTCTTTGGAGAGGAGCCGTGTGCGCCGCGAGATGATCACGTGGTCGGTCGTATTCGCGATCGTCATCGCAGCCTTCGCCGGTACCGTTCTCATCCTCAACGCGACGCTCTACAGCGCGAGCGGTTTCGTGCGCGGCTATCTCGACTCCCTCGCGCGACACGACGCCGACGGGGCACTCGAACTCGCGGGCACCGCCGTCGTGGGCGATGCCTCCGACGAACTGCTCAAGTCCTCGGCGATGAGCGACCTCACCGACATCCGCCTCGTCAGCGAGACCACGGGCCTCGACGGCGTGCAGAGCGTCGTCTTCGAGTACTCGGCGGACGGGGTTCAGGGTCAGTCCACCTTCGACGTACGCCAGTCGGGAGCCCTGTTCGGGCTCTTCCCGACCTGGTCGTTCACGGCGAGCCCGCTCGGGGTCATCCAGCTCACCGTGCGCAACGACAGCGACTTCACCGCCAACGGGATCGACCTGACCGCTCCCCAGCCGAACCAGCCCTCGCCCTACCTCGTCTTCACGCCCGGCACCTACGAGATCTCACACTCCTCGATGTTCCTTACGGGTCCGCCGATCAAGGTCGCGACGACCGAGCCGGGTGGGGTCGTGGAGGCGGCCCTCGAGATCGAGGCCAATGAGGCTTTCGTCGAGCAGGTGCAGAAGGAGATCGACGATTACCTCGACGAGTGCGCGACCCAGACAGTGCTGCTGCCCACCGGATGCCCCTTCGGCCAGAGCATCGGCAACCGCATCGTCAACACTCCGCAGTGGTCGATCGCCGAGTATCCCGCGGTGTCACTCGTGCCGGGGCCGGAGGCCGGGAGCTGGCTCATGCCGCCCGTGAACGCCCGCGCGCACCTTGTCGTCGACGTGCGGTCGCTGTTCGACGGTACGGTGTCGACGTTCGACTCGGATGTGCCGTTCACCTCGAGCTATCTCGTGACGTTCCTGTCGAACAACGAGCTGCTGATCACCGCACAATACGAGTGATCGCGCTTAGCCCGATTCCCGCGGTCTAGCGCTGTTTGGCCCGCTTCGCGAGCATCGCGTTGTACTCCTCGAGTTCGGCGTCGCCGTCGCGATCCGCTTTTCGGTCATAGCGTTTCGACTCCCGCGCGTCGCTGCGCGACCACATGATCGCGACCAAGATTGCGAGAGCGACGGTCGGGATCTCGCCCACGCTCCACGCGATTCCGCCGCCGGCCTGCTGGTCGGCTATCGCAGTGACCCCGGTGTCCCAGCCCATGGCGCCGTACCAGTCGGAGAGCAGCAGTCCCGTGCCGCTCATAAGGGCCAGCCCGAAGAACGCGTGGAATGCCATAGTCGCCAACAGGATGATGAGCCGGATCGGGTAGGCCGGTCGCGCGGGTGAGGGGTCGATGCCGATCAGTGATTGCACGAACAGGTAGCCGGTGAGCAGGAAGTGCACGATCATCCACTCGTGGCCGATGTGGTTCGTCGTCGCCCAGCTGAACAGGGGTGTGTAGTAGAAGACCCAGAGGGACACCGCGAAGAGTCCCGCCGCGACCAGGGGATTGGCAAGCACCGTGAATACCCGCGAGTGCACAGCGATCATGAGCCACTCGCGCGGGCCACGACTGCCGTCGGTGCGTTTCGCGATCGTGCGCAGGGCAAGAGTGATCGGTGCGCCCGGCACGAGCAGCACGGGGATCATCATGCCGAGGGTCATGTGCGCGAGCATGTGCGCCGAGAACAGGTAGCGCTCGTAGACGTTGACGCCGCCGTTGGTGACATAGAAGAGCACGAGCATGCCCGCAATCCACAGTGCCGTGCGATACCAGGGCCACGAGTCACCGCGCTTGCGCAACCGGATCACGCCCGCCACGTAGAAGAAGATCGCGAACGCGCACACGAGAATCCAGATGATGTCGAAGTTCCACAACGTCGCGTAGTTCTCGAACGACACCGGGGGAGGCAGCGGGCGACCGGTGAGCAATTCGGCCGGAGTCGGGTTCTGCAGCTCGGACACCGCGACCTCCGGCTGCGGTGTCGGCGTTCGCGCGAGGGCCGCGGCGACGCCGGAGGCGATTCCCATGAACCCGAGCTCGGCGGCGACGACCCACCAGAACCAGCGGCTCTCGCGGGCGCCGGGGCGTTGCATCCTGCCGATCACGAACTGACGGTGCGCGGCTCCGAACAGACCGAGCGCAAGCAGGCTCGCCGTCTTGACGAGCACGAGGATGCCGTACGGCGTGAGGAGGTTCTCGAAGGTGCCGACGCGGATCTCGGCGCTCAAGTAGCCGGATGCAGCCACGACGACGAAACACACGAGCGCGAGACTCGAGTACCGGCGGAACACCATCCCGATGCGGCCCGCCTCGAGAGTCGAACGGATGATGGCGAGCGTCAGCAGCCCCCCGAGCCACACTCCCGCGAACAGCACGTGCAGGAACAGGGCACTCGACGCCGAGTCGTGATCCGCGGTGCCGCCGCGATGGCCTTGCAGCGTCATCGGTAGCAGGCCGACCGCGGCGAACACCGCCACGAACGCGAGCATCGTCACGTTGCGCACCGCGAAGCACAGCACCGTGACGCCAGCGGCGACGAGTGTCGTCGCGAGCCAGGCCTGCCCGAGTTCCGTCTGGGTGAGGAAGTAGGCGAGCGCGTCACCGAATCGATCGTCGAACGTGATCGTCTGGTTGAGCACCGACAAGAACGTGAAGAAGCCCGTGAAACCGGCCGCAACCGTCCACACGGCCGCCGACGCTGCCGCGACATCGAGGGCCCGGGGGAACTCCGGCTTGGCGGAGTCGAGCGCGAAGCAGGACAGCACGAGGGCACCGACCGCGCCCGCGGCGCCGACATTCACGAACAGCTTCGCGATCGGGAGGCCGTAGCGCGTGACCGGGCCGGCGTCAGCGATGAGAAGCGGATCGGCTCCGCCACCGTAGGCGAGAGCCGCGAAAAGGGCGAGCAATGCCACGAAGAGCAGGATCGCGGGGCTGGCGACCCGGGTAATGCGCGGCACCATATGAGCCTATTCGCTGCCGACTGGCCATTCGACGGGGCCTCCCGTGCGGCTTTCCTCGCCGAGCCGCCTCAAACGCATGCTCCAGCCGCGCTAACCGTGCGTTTGCGACGGTTCGATTGATGCCGCGGCCCCACAGACGAAAGGGCGGCGACCTCTCGGTCACCGCCCGTCTCGTTGATGCTGGGTTCTAACCCTTGGCCGCGGCCTTGAGCTTGCTGCCGGCGCTGACCTTCACGCCGTAGCTCGCCTTGATGTCGATGGCCTCGCCCGTCTGGGGGTTGCGGCCGGTGCGTGCGGCACGGTGGTTGCGCTCGACAGCGAGCCAACCTGGGATCGACACCTTCGTGCCCTCGCCGACCGACTTGGCCAGCACGGTGAAGAGAGCATCGACGATGCCGCTGACGGCAGCCTGGCTCTGGCCAGACTCTGCGGCGACTGCCGCGACAAACTCAGTACGGTTTAGTGACTTGTCAGCCATGGGATGTCCTCCTCGGACCTTGTGCGGTAGGTGGGACCGAGGTGAAAAACCCCCGGAACCGCTAGGAATCTACCAGCTTGACTTGGTAATTCCGGGCAATTCGCCCCGGTGCGCCATATCGCGGAAACGAACCCGCGAAATGCCGAACTGGCTGAGAAGACCACGCGGACGGCCGTCGATGGCGTCGCGACCACGTACGCGGACGGGCGAGGCGTTGCGAGGAAGCTTCTGCAGTCCGAGGCGCGCGGCCTCGCGAGACTCGTCGGTACCGTTCGGGTCGACGAGCGCCTTCTTCAGTTCGAGGCGCTTGGTGGCATAGCGGGCCACGATGACCTTGCGCTGCTCGTTGCGGGCGATCTTGCTCTTCTTGGCCATGGTTTAGCGCTCCTCGCGGAATTCGACGTGCTGGCGGACCACCGGGTCGTACTTCTTGAGCACGAGGCGATCGGGG
>JAODAV010000034.1 GCA_025463605.1 Rhodoglobus sp.
GGCCGTCAGCTTTGTGCCGCAACTGCTCCTGTGCATCCTGGTGGCCGACCTCATGCAGTATTGGACGCACCGTGCATATCACGAAGTGCCTTATCTGTGGAAATTCCACGCCGTCCATCACAGCACCAAGACGATGGACTGGCTAGCAGGATCGCGCATGCACGTGCTGGAACTGGTGTTCACCCGTGTCTGCGTACTCGGTCCGCTGTACGTATTCGGCTTTGAAAAATCGGTCATGGATGCCTACATCATCGTGGTCGGCTTCCAGGCGGTATTCAATCACGCCAATGTGCATTTGCCCTGGGGACCATTGAAATACCTGGTGGTGACGCCGGATTTTCATCACTGGCATCACTCTTCGGACGAAGCGGCAATCGATAAGAATTATGCCGCCCACTATTCCTTCCTCGACCACCTGTTCCGGACAGTGGTAAAAACGGATGGAAAATTCCCGGAAAATTATGGAGTACAGGGCGACTATATGCCCGAGGGGTTTGTAAGGCAGCAACTGTTCCCGTTCAAGAAGCAATAACCGCTGCGCCGTCGCAGAGCCGATCCTCGCTGCAGAACTACTTCACCAGCGCCTTGATCACGGACCACTGCCTGCGCGAAATCGGCAGGCGTTCATCGACGTCGCGCACCAGCACTTGCCACATGTCTCCGGCCTTGCTGTTTTCGCCGTCGATATCGGGAACAAAATGCGCCCGTTCTACCCCGACAATCGCGCTGCGCGCGACCAGGGCATTGCGGTGCACCCTTACAAAGATGGCACCGAGTTCCTCTTCGATCGATACCAACGATTCCTCGATCAGGTAATCGCGGTTCTTGGTGCGCAAGGTGACGTATTTCAATTCGGCCTTGAGATACAGGACGTCGCCGACCGGCACCAGGAGCAGGCGCCCGCGCTCCTGCACCGAGAAATATTGACGCCTGGTTTGCAAGGTGGCGGCAGTGGCGGCGATCGCCTGCTGCAATGTGTCCGGCGGATTGCGCATCAGCATGCCGCGCTTGAGCGCTTGCGCCAGGCGAGTCGCGCGCACCGGCTTGAGCAAGTAATCGAGCGCGTTAACGTCGAAAGCCTTTAACGCATATTCATCAAAAGCCGTCACAAAAATCACGCCTGGGGCGCCGATCATATTGTTGGCAAGATGCGCAGCCAGTTCTATGCCTGTCATGCCAGGCATTTGAACGTCCATCAACACCAAGTCCGGCTGGCTTGTGACGATGCCGTCAAGCGCATCCTGCGCGTTGTCGGCTTCGCCCACTACCTCATACGGACACTCGTGCGCGATATCGGACAGCAAGGTCTTGAGACGAGCGCGGGCCGGTGCTTCGTCATCCACGATGAACAGTCGCAAGCTCATTTTTTTCTCTCCGCTGATGGCAGTTTTACATAGGGAAAACGCAAACGCACTTCGAAGTGCCCTTCGATCACGCGCGCGGTCAAATGCGCCTCGACGTCGTACAGCAAGGCCAGCCGTTCGCGGATGTTCTTGAGCGCCATCTGATTTCCGCCTTCCACCAGCACATCGCCGTGCATGGGGTTGACGACGACGACCTCGATGCGGTCGCTTGAGCGCGAAATGCGAATCTTGATCAAAGCCGCTTCGCGTGCGGGCTCAACGCCGTAATGCACGGCATTTTCCAAAAGCGGTTGCAGCAGCAACGCCGAAATCTGCGCCTTGCGCAATGCGCTGTCGGAGATATTCATGGTGTCCCATTGAATCTGCAAGCGATCGCCCAGTCGAATTTTTTCAATCGAAAGGTATTGTTTGCACAAATGAATTTCATCTTCCAGGCTGGTCATGTCGCGAGAGTCGCGCATCAGGACGCGAAACAGATCGGCCAGGTCTTCCAGCGCCGCCTCGGCCCGCAGCGGCTCCGGGCGAATCAGGGACAATACCGCGTTGAGGCTGTTGAACAGGAAATGCGGGCGGATGCGGGCGTGCAAGGCCTGCAAACGCGCCTCCATCAATGCCGGCGAAAAAGCGCTCGTGCGCAATTCAAAATAATGCTGCAGGACCAGCCCGAACAGCGCGGCCAGCAATACGCCGTGCAGCATCGTCAGATTGGGAAAGCTATTCATGAACCAGTCAAAAGAAGCCAGGAAGCGCATCATCACTGCAGTGATGACGGCCGGTACCAGGGCGCAGATACTGCGCTGCATGCGGCTCGAAACGGAAAACCGCCTGGAAATATCCAGCAACCGCCGAAATCCGCAGAGCATGAACAACGAAAGCAGGCAGACCCATTCGATCAGCATTGTCGCTTCGATGAAATCGAGGGCTGCGCGTTGGAACCCGACTGTGCGCAAAAATATGGCCGCAGCAACGCTGGCATTGACAATGAGCAGCGTGCGAAAAATTACACCGATATTGCAGCAATCGGGAATAACTATTTCGAATTGCTCGGTTCTAGGGTCCGCAGGGGTCGGCATTGTCGCAATCAATGACTAAATAGGTAAGCTTGTCTTATATAATCTTGTAATTCACCGGAACCCAATTATGACAGCACAACTCTCCAAAAAAAGCGAAGCGTGGTCTGCCCGTTTCTCCGAACCCGTCTCCGATCTGGTCAAACGTTACACCGCTTCGGTGTTTTTCGACAAGCGTTTGGGACAATTCGACATCGAAGGCTCCCTTGCACATGCGGAAATGCTCAACGCGCAGGGGATCATCACCGCTGCCGATTATGCCGAAATCCAGCGCGGCATGGCACAAATTTCCTCGGAAATCGCGGCCGGACAGTTCGAATGGCTGCTCGACCTGGAAGATGTCCACCTCAATATCGAAAAACGCCTGACCGAACTGGTCGGCGACGCCGGCAAACGCCTGCACACCGGCCGCTCGCGCAACGACCAGGTCGCCACCGACATTCGCCTGTATGTGCGCTCCGCGATCGACGACATCGACGTCCTGCTGCGCGACCTGCGCCTCGCTCTGGTCAAGCTGGCCGAGCAACATGCGGATACCATCCTGCCCGGCTTTACCCACATGCAGGTGGCCCAACCGATTACCTTCGGCCACCACATGCTCGCTTACGTCTAG
>JAODAV010000028.1 GCA_025463605.1 Rhodoglobus sp.
TGTCGGTATCGATGCCCGTCGTCTCGAGGTCGAAGACGCCGAGACGATCAAACCATGGCGTGCTCACACGGCAACTCTATTGGCGACCACCGGCGAAACTCGGCGACCCGACGTGCAACCAGTAGAAGTTCTGCGTGCCGAGGGTGAGGGTCAGCTCACCGTCGTCCGAGAACGCCGGGAACTCGCCGCCGCCGAACAGGTCGAAGAGGTGAGAGCCGCCGAACTGCGGCGCCGTGATGGTCACAGCCACGGGGTTGTGCGCGAAGCTGAACACGCAGAGCACGTCCTCGGCCGAGTCGCCGAACTGCGTGCCGGAACCGGCATACGACCGCACGAACGCGATCACCGACTCATGGCTCGTCTCGAGCACGGTGATGCTGCCGAGCCCGAACGCCGGGTGCGCCTTGCGCACGTGGATCACGTTGCGCACCCAGTGCAGCAGCGACCGCGACTGGGCCAGCTGCGACTCCACGTTGATGAGGTTGTAGTTGTAGACGAGCGACTGCACGACCGGGAGGTAGAGCTTGCCGGGATCGGCGGAGGAGAACCCGGCGTTGCGGTCGGGGGTCCACTGCATGGGCGTGCGCGAAGCATCCCGGTCCGGGAGCCAGATGTTGTCCCCCATTCCGATCTCGTCGCCGTAGTACAGGAACGGGCTGCCCGGCAGGCTGAAGAGCAGCGCGTGGGCCAGTTCGAGCTCCGCGCGCGAGTTGTCGAGCAGGGGTGCCAAGCGGCGCCGGATGCCGATGTTGGATCGCATCCGCGGGTCGTAGGCGTACCAGCCGTACATGGCCTGGCGGTACTCCGCGGAGACCATCTCGAGGGTGAGCTCGTCGTGGTTGCGCAGGAACACGCCCCAGCCGGCGCCCTCGGGGATGTCCGTCGTCTCCGAGAGGATGCGCGTGAGCTCGGCCGCGTTCTGCGACCGCAGCGAGTAGAAGATGCGCGGCATCACCGGGAAGTCGAACGCCATGTGGCACTCCGGCTCCTCCTCGGTGCCGAAGAACGCGGCGACCTCGCGCGGCCACTGGTTCGCCTCGGCGACCATGATGCGGCCGGGGTACTCGTCGTCGAACATCTGGCGGATGCGCTTGATGTACTCGTGCGTCGGCGCCTCGCCCTCGCCGTTGCCCTCGTCAGACTCGAACAGGTAGGGGATGGCGTCGAGGCGGATGCCGTCGACCCCGAGGTCGAGCCAGAACCGCATGATGTCCATGACGGCATCCTGAACGGCCGGGTTCTCGAAGTTGAGGTCGGGCTGGTGCGAGAAGAAGCGGTGGAAGTAGAACTGGCGGCGCACCGAGTCGAACGCCCAGTTGGACTCCTCGGTGTCGACGAAGATGATGCGGATGTTGGGGTACTTCTCGTCGTCGTCGTTCCAGACGTAGAAGTCGCCATAGGGACCCTCCGGGTCGCTGCGGGACTGCTGGAACCACTCGTGCTGGTCGCTGGTGTGGTTGAGCGGGAAGTCGATCACGATGCGCATGTTTCGCTCATGCGCCTTCGTCACCAGGTCTTTGAACTCGTCCAGCGTGCCGAACTCCGGCAGGATGCTGCGGAAGTCTGAGACGTCGTACCCGCCGTCACGCAGCGGCGACTGGTAGAACGGCGGCAGCCACAGGGCGTCGACGCCGAGCCATTGCAGGTAGTCCAGCTTGGAGAGCAGGCCCTGCAGGTCGCCCGATCCGTCGCCGTTCGAATCGACGAACGACCGGACCATCACCTCGTAGAACACCGAGCGGCGATACCACTGCGGGTCGAGGGTCAGGCCGGGCAACTGGATCGGGGCGGTGAAGCTCACGAGGCTCCTTCCGAGAGCGACATTGGGGCGATTCGTGCCGTGTATGAGTCTAGGCTCGCGCTGCAAGCGCTTGTGGTGCTTTCGGCTTCCGTAGACTTGGGAGACGATGAGCATCCCTTCGCCTTACGCAGAACTGCTCGCCCGCATCCCGGTCGAGTCGAGGTCGATCGAGGTGCTCGGCAGCACCACGAAGTACTGGGTGTACGGACCGGTCGATGCGGCGGTCACGATCGTGATCGCGCACGGCTACCGCGGCGAGCACCACGGGCTCGAACCGGTGATCGCGCAGCTGCCGAACGTGCGCTGGATCGGGCCCGACATGCCGGGCTTCGGTGAGTCCACGCCGATGACGGAGGCGCCGCACAGCATCCCCGGCTACGCCCGCTGGCTCACCGAGTTCATCGAGGGCGTCGGGGCGACCGGCTCGGCCGTTCTGCTCGGGCACTCCTTCGGATCGATCATCTCCTCGCAGGCCATCGCGTCGGGCCTCCGCCCGCGTGGCCTGGTGCTCGTCAACCCGATCGCCATCTCGGGGCTCGACGGCCCGAACCGGGTCGCGACCGCCGTCACGGTGGGCTTCTACCGCCTCGCCGGCCGCCTGCCGCGCCGCATCGGCGACTACCTGCTGCGCCACTGGCTGGTCACCCAGTTCGTGAGCGTCTCGCTCGCCAAGACGAAAGACAAAGACCTGCGCCGCTGGATCCACAGCGAGCACCACACGTACTTCAGCGGTTTCTCCAACCGGGATGTCGTGGTCGAGGCCTTCGAGGCATCCATCAGCGCGCACGTGGGCGAGTTCGCCGCGCAGATCCCGGTGCCCACGCTGCTCGTGGCGGCCGAGCTCGACGACATCACGCCGATCCAGGCGGTGCGCGACCTGAAGGACGCGTTCCCGGATGCCCGGCTCACCGAGCTCGCCGGCGTGGGCCACCTCATCCACTACGAGGTCCCCGTGCTCGCCGCCGAGGCGATCGGCGAGTTCGTCGGCGCTCTGCCGCGGGACGGGAACGCCTCCGCGTGAAGGTCATCTTCGACTGCCGTTTCGTGCGGTTCCCGCGCCACGACGGCATCAGTCGCTACACG
>JAODAV010000038.1 GCA_025463605.1 Rhodoglobus sp.
TCGTGGGTGCCGCCGGCGCTGGTCGGGATCAGGTTGACGTAACTTTCACGCACCGGCTGGCCGTCTTCGGTGAAGGCCAGACACCACTGCGCGCCCTCGCCTTCGGCAAAACTGTCGTGCGCGGCATCGGCGAAACCTTCGCCTTCGAACAGCGGAATCACCGGGTCGGCGCTCAGTGTCTGCATCAAATAGTCGCGCAGCCCACCCTTGTAAATCCAGGTCTGCACCTCTTTGGTCTTTTCGACCACCAGCGTCACCGTGACGCCAGGCATCAACACGGCCTTGCTACGCAGCAAATGCGTGAGTTCAGCCATGGGCAGGGCCGAGGCTTCAAAATATTTGGCGTCCGGCCAGGCCCGGACCGTGGTGCCGGACTTGCGGTCGCCTTCGGCGGCCTTGCGCAGCTGCAGCTTCTCAGCAACGTCGCCGCCGGCAAACACCAGGGTGGCGACCATGCCATCACGGTAGGACGTGGCTTCCAGGCGTTTGGACAGCGCATTGGTCACACTGACACCGACGCCGTGCAGGCCGCCGGAAAAGCTGTAGGCCCCGCCGCTGCCCTTGTCGAACTTGCCGCCGGCGTGCAGGCGGGTAAACACCAGCTCGATCACCGGCGCTTTTTCCTCGGGATGCATGCCGAAGGGAATGCCGCGGCCATCGTCCTCGATGCTGACCGAACCGTCGCTGTGCAAGGTGACCTTGATTTTCTTGCCGTGGCCGGCCAACGCCTCGTCGGCCGAGTTGTCCAGCACTTCCTGGATGATGTGCAGCGGGTTGTCGGTGCGGGTGTACATGCCCGGGCGCTGCTTGACGGGCTCTAGGCCCTTGAGCACGCGGATCGAGCCTTCGGAATATTCGTTGGGTAGTTTGGTCGCCATGGGAGGGTGGATTGTAGACCTGGATGATTCTAAGGCTGGATAAATATACAGTCTTTCGACGTTCACCGGTATTCATTCCTGGCACGCATCAATGCGCTGAATATTTTGAAAAGCAGAAACACGCGTGTTTGGGTACATTCACCGCATGCAATCTTCCAGCCGATCTCTTTCCATGGCGCAGGTGCTCATCTGCGGCGCCGCCATTGTCACCCTGTCCATGGGCATACGCCACGGCTTCGGCCTGTGGCTGCTGCCCATCACCCAGGAGCAGGGCTGGACACGCCAGACCTTTGCGCTGGCGCTTGCCGTGCAAAACCTGTCCTGGGGCGTGTTCGGTATTTTTGCCGGCATGCTGGCCGACCGTTTTGGCGCGTCCCGCGTGATCATAGGCGGCGCCGTCTTGTATGCGCTGGGCCTGGTCGGCATGGCGCTCTCGACCAGCAGCTTGTTGTTCACGCTGACCGCCGGCATCTTGATTGGTGCGGCCCAGGCCGGCACCACTTACGCCGTGATTTATGGCGTGATTGGCCGCAACATCCCGGCCGAAAAACGCTCCTGGGCCATGGGCGTGGCGGCGGCGGCGGGCTCTTTCGGGCAGTTCCTGATGGTGCCGGTGGAAGGTTTTCTGATCAGCGGCCTGGGCTGGAAAGAAGCGCTGCTGGTGCTTAGCGGCGCCGTGTTGCTGATCGCACCGCTGGCTTTTGGCCTGCGCGAGAACCGTTTCGGTGCCGGCCAGGCGCCTCCGCGTGAACAAACCATCTTGCAGGCTTTAAAAGAGGCCTTCAAGTACCCGAGTTTCCAGTTGTTGATGGCCGGTTATTTTGTCTGTGGTTTCCAGGTCGTGTTTATCGGCGTGCACATGCCCAGCTATCTGCGGGACAAAGGGCTGTCACCGCAAGTGGCCAGTTATGCGCTGGCCCTGATCGGCCTGTTCAATGTGTTTGGCACCTACGCGGCCGGCACCTTGGGCCAGCGGCTGGCCAAACGAAAAATTCTGGCCTTTATTTATTTCGCCCGGGCCATTGTGATTGCCGTGTTTCTGGCGGCACCGCTGAGCCCGACCAGCGTCTACATTTTTGCCAGCCTGATGGGGCTGTTGTGGCTGTCCACGATTCCACCCACCAACGCGGTGGTGGCGCAGATTTTTGGCATCCAGCATTTATCCATGCTCAGCGGTTTTGTGTTTTTCAGCCACCAGATCGGCTCCTTCATGGGGGTCTGGCTGGGCGGCTACCTGTACGACCGTACCGGCAGTTATGACATCGTCTGGTACATCGCCATCGGCCTGGGCGTGTTTGCGGCGCTGGTCAACCTGCCGGTGCGTGAAACCGCCATCCAGCGACCCCGGACTGGCCAGTTGCAAGGCGTCTGAGATGATGGCCCGCAAGATCGCGCTGTACACACTGGCCCTGGCGGCCGTGCTGGGCGTGTTTGCGCTCTACACCCGGCCCGACTTCCTGCTGACCCTGGCCGACCAGATCTGGGCCTGTTTCTAGACCCCCACGCTTGTCGCTTCGCGTACTGCGCTGCCCCCGAGGGGGGGCATTTTAGGGGCGGTCCGTCGGAAAATTGTGGAAAATCAGTCCTCGTCACGCACCTTGAACTGGCCAGCCAGCTGCTGCTGCACAGGCGGCGGCACGGCTTCATAGTGGCTGAAGGCCAAGGTGTAACGACCTTGCCCGCCGGTCAAGGCATTGAGCCGTGACTGGTAGCTGCTCAGTTCCGACAGCGGAACCTGACCCAATACCGCCAAAATGCCCAGTTGCAACCCGCGTGTGCCGCTGACCTGGCCGCGGCGCGCCGACAGGTCACCGGTGATGTCGCCCATGTTGGCCTCGGGCGCGGTGATCTCGACGTTGACGATGGGCTCCAGCACGATGGGCACGGCGGCACGCACGGCTTCGATCACCGCCTTGCGTCCGGCCGTCGCAA
>JAODAV010000047.1 GCA_025463605.1 Rhodoglobus sp.
GCACGAAGATCAGGTCATACAGCTCGTCGAAGTACCACTTGTTGAGCAGGAACTTGTACAGCAGCGGGTGCTGGCCGGCGAGCTCGACCGGCAAATACGGCCGGCGGATGTAGAACAGGTAGGACACCAGGAAGCCCACCACCATCATCACCGTCGGCAGGTTGGCGATGGTCGCCGGGATGTGGTGCATTTCTTCGATCAGATGCGGATGGTTCTTCAGCGATTCCCGGAAGAACTCCTCCACGCCGTGGCCGACGAACAGTTCCTTGAACGGAAAGCCGGCCAGGATCGCGCCGGCGGCGAGCACGCCGAGCGGCACCAGCATCACCAGCGGCGCCTCGTGCGCGGCCTCGTAATGCTTCTGGTCATGGGGCTCGCCATGGAAGGTCTTGAAGATCAGGCGCCAGGAATAGAACGAGGTCAGGCCGGCGGCGATCACGGTCATCAGGAAGCCGTACAGCGCGAACGGGTTGTCCGAGACGAAGGCGGCTTCGATGATGGCGTCCTTGGAGAAGTAGCCGGCGGTCAGCGGGAAGCCGGTCAGCGCCAGCGTGCCGATCACCATCATCGCATAGGTGAAGGGGATCTTGCGCCACAGCCCGCCCATGTGGCGGATGTCCTGCTCGTGATGCATGGCATAGATCACCGAGCCTGAGCCCAGGAACAGCAGCGCCTTGAAGAAGGCATGCGTGAACAGGTGGAACATGGCGATCGAAGAGCCCCCTGCTCCCAGCGCCACGAACATGTAGCCGAGTTGTGAACAGGTCGAATAGGCGACGATGCGCTTGATGTCGTTCTGCACCAGGCCGACGGTGGCGGCGAACAGGGCCGTGGTGCCGCCGACCAGCATGATGACGGCCTGCGCATGCGGCGCCAGCTCGAACAGCGGCGACATGCGCGCCACCAGGAACACGCCGGCGGTGACCATGGTCGCGGCATGGATCAGCGCTGACACCGGGGTCGGGCCTTCCATGGCGTCCGGCAGCCAGGTGTGCAGCAGGAACTGCGCCGACTTGCCCATCGCGCCCATGAACAGCAGCAGGCAGGTCAGGGTCAGCGCATCGGCGTGCCAGCCGAAGAAGTTGATGGTCTTGCCGGCCAGGCCGGGGGCACCTGCAAAGATGGTATCGAAATCGGTCGAGCCGATCAGCATGAAGATCGAGAAGATGCCGAGCAGGAAGCCAAAGTCGCCGACGCGGTTGACCACGAAGGCCTTGATCGCCGCGGCATTCGCCGTGGGCTTCTGGTACCAGAACCCGATCAGCAGGTAGCTGGCGAGACCGACGCCTTCCCAGCCGAAGAACAGTTGCAGCAGGTTGTCGGCGGTCACCAGCATCAGCATCATGAAGGTGAACAGCGACAGGTAGCCCATGAAGCGCGGCCGGTTCGGATCGTCTTCCATATAGCCGATGGAATAGATGTGCACGAGCGCCGACACCGTGGTGACCACGACCAGCATCACGGCGGTCAGCGTGTCGACGCGCAGCGTCCAGGAGAGCTGCAGGTCGCCGGAGGTGATCCACGGCATCAGCACGACGCGGGCGTCATGGTGCATGAAGCCGACATCGACCAGCGTCATCCACGACAAAGCGGCGGAAACCACCAGCAGCACGGCGGTGATCAGCTCGGCCGCGCGCGACCCGGCAGCGGCCGGCTCCACGGCATGATGGTCGTCGTGGCCGTGATCGTCGGCATGGTCGTCATGGGCATGCGCCGCGTGCGCGTCGGCATGACCGTGCGCATCGTCGTGATGGTGATCGAGTACGTCGCCGCTCGGATTGCGCGCATGCGCACCCATGAGCGCAATCACGCCCGCGAGGATCGCGCCGATCAGCGGCAGGAAAACAAGAGCCTGGATCATAGCTGGCTCAGCCCTTCATCAGATTGATGTCTTCAACCGCGATCGAACCGCGGTTGCGGAAATACACGACCAGCACGGCGAGGCCGATGGCGGCTTCGGCTGCGGCCACCGTCAGCACCAGCAGTGCGAACACCTGGCCGACGATGTCGCCGAGGAAGGTCGAGAACGCCACGAGGTTGATGTTGACCGCGAGCAGGATCAGCTCGATCGACATCAGGATGACGATGACGTTCTTGCGGTTCAGGAAGATGCCGAGGATGCCGAGCGTGAACAGGATCGCGCCGACCGCCAGATAATGTCCGAGACCGATCGTCATTTGACCCACTCCGCGGCATCCGCATCCTGCAGGCCCTGCCCGGCGGCGACTTTGCGCACGTCCATGGCCAGCGCCGGCGTGCGGGCGTTCTGCACATTGATGTCCTGGCGCTTGACGCTGGACTTGTGGCGCAACGTCAGCACGATCGCGCCGATCATCGCCACCAGCAGCACCATGGCGGAGAGCTGGAAGTAATGGATGTACTTCGTGTACAGCACCAGGCCGAGCGCCTCGGTGTTGCTGACATTGGTCGGGATCGCCGCGGTGATCGACTTGGTCACCGCCGGGTTCATCACCCAGCCGCCGGCCACCAGCAGCAGTTCGGCGAGGAAGATCACGCCGATCAGCAGGCCGAACGGCAGGTATTCGATGAAGCCTTCGCGCAACTGCGTGAAGTCGACGTCGAGCATCATGATGACGAACAGGAACAGCACCGCGACCGCGCCGACATAGACCAC
>JAODAV010000056.1 GCA_025463605.1 Rhodoglobus sp.
AGGGGGGATGATTGGGGTTAAGTCGTAACAAGGTATCCGTACCGGAAGGTGCGGATGGATTACCTCCTTTCTAGGGAGAAAACTAGTCACAATACGAGCAATCTGTTGTGAACTAGGTCGATCTTGATGAGTTATTTATCAGTATTGATAGCTCATTCCTCCAAGCTTCGGCTCGGACAAGATACCAAATCTGAATTACGAACTGATGTTTGATTTGCACTATCTAGGTTTTAAAGTCTTATTTAAAGACCGTCTCCACAGCGAGGCGGTTTTTTGTTGTATAGTAACTGCATGAATCACAATACATTACTCGAAATTGCAGCAGACTCAACACATAAAACGTATGACGCTTGGCCGGGTGTTCCTTTGACAATAGCCTTTACGGCTGGCGTCGTCGTGTTCAGCGGCTTATCGTATCTTCTTAACAGAGTGGAAGGTCATCGTGACCAGAAAGCTAACTTTGCGCCCGAGCCAGCGGCTGACCCGCAAGCCATGGGCGTAGCACCTGAGCAGCCTTAGGTTGGGTAGGTATCTCTTGTAGTGACTAGGCCGTCTTTGGAAAAAGGCGGTTTTATTGATTTCTAAGATATGAGAGATAAAACTTTTTTCTAATCCACCTAGTAGCTAAAACTAAGCCGGTATCTGGTAAGCTTCCATTCAGATTGGTTTGCTGACCATTGGCGCCTAGTTCTTCTCGTGCAATATTAACAAACGCTTTTCTTGCGGTCCTATATTTTTCGTATAATTCTTTAACATCAGATGGACTGGTATTTCGGCTGTCAACCGGACCTTTATTAATATTCGGGTGTAAGCTCAGTATCCTTTGCTGCGCATCTGCCATATTCTGCGCCGCCAATCTTGATTCATTTGACCCGATAAATCCTACTGCAGCGAGTGCTTTGTTCGCTGTCTCTGCTCTTTCAGTATAATTATCTGTCTTGATGTCGGCTATCTTGTCAATGTTACCGGTATCACATAGCGTATATATACGCTGACAGACTGGATCGATCTTTATGGATGTGTCGTAGAAGTCTATATAAGCATCCTTGCGATCAGTAAACCACCTTTCTTGGCGCGTTGTCTTATATCTTTTTCGCTCAAATCTCTGGGTAGCAATAACACCGGTTATCGTTGCTGCTACTGCGAATAATCCAATTTCTCCTGTAGTAAGTATCATTTAAGTAGTATTTATCCTTCTACTTAAAAGAGCAAGCATAAGCAAATGATAAATCTAAGGGACTCGGCCACGTTCCGCGGCCCCCGAACTTCGCCCAAGGCAACAAGTTGCCAGGGGAAGATTCGTTTCCGGACTGCCACTGGCAGTCCTCACCTCCAACCTCTACGGGTCGTATCCTAGAGTCCGCTCATTCGACCAGCACCAATTAAAAAAGCCCAGCTTTCGCTTGGGCTTTTTTAATTGGTGGGCGATGAGGGACTCGAACCTCCGACCTCGTCATTATCAGTGACGCGCTCTAACCAGCTGAGCTAATCGCCCTCACTGGGGAGGGTAGGAAACAAAAAAATGGTGGAGATGCTGTGCGCTAAGCGCAGCACCCCCATGTATTTTGGTGGAGACACAGGGACTCGAACCCTGGACCCCCTGCTTGCAAAGCAGGTGCTCTAGCCAACTGAGCTATGTCCCCAGGACGTGCAAATACCGAGGTATTCTATCTTAAAATAAGCCTTTTTACAAGAGTAGAGCGGGGAAGAAACATAACCACTAGCTTTTTATGACAAAATGTGGTAGGATATGACCATAATGAAAGATAACCCTTATCTTCAACCAACATTCAAAAATACTTGGCGGCATCCCGCTGGTAGCCGCGTAAGGATTGAGATGCTTGAGCCAGAATACATGCGTGATCCTGACACGCGCAAAGGTGGTCGTCACAATCGTAAGCACCAAGAAGCTGTTGAACAACGAAAGGCTGAAGCCGTCGCGCATGCTGCTGCCGCCGCAACCCAGGACTTAAAACCTGAGATTACGCCGTCGATTAAGGCTACTACCGCTATAGTTGAAAGCACGACCCAAGATGAGCTATCGGCGAACAAGGTTGATTTTATGCAGGCCTATGAAGACAAAGTTACCCGTGAAATAGCCTTACGTAAGATACCTATGCAACCAGTTGACGAGCCGCCAGCACAACCACCTATTTCGCAACAACCAGATAAATTACAATAAGACTATGGCTAAAACAACTACCGTTATCCATTTTGCGGAACAAGAACCGAGCCTTCCAGAGCTGGAGCTCTCGCCAATGGAACTTGCTGCCGCTCATTTACTTCAAGCCATGCAGCTTAATCCAATCTTAGTTCCTCGTCTCTACGGTGAAGGTGGCGCGCTTGAATCAGTTCATTCTTATGCTATTCCACCTGAGCTACATCGCCCCCGACATGCTACGTCCATAGAAGACGCAGCACGCTCGGTCGAAAACAGTATTATAGAAATTCTGGCAAATCGTGAAGCGGCAATGCGTGTACGATTTAGGGCTCAGGAACTAATAGGGGCTAGACCTTAAAGTTCAGGGCGCGGGTGCGGCGGATAAACTGGGTTAGTTTGCCGAATATGGTTGCTGCTGCGGCAATGACAGCGACGGCTATGTAGTATTGGGCTATGCCGCTCATTCCGGCTGCTTTTGGAACGGTTTTGTAGACTGGCTTAAAGGCGGTTGCCGCACCAAGGACTTTTCCGGCAGTACCGGTGCCCGTACCTGATGTGCCGAGGTTGCCGGAGGTAGGGACGCTTGCGAAGGCAAAGCTGTTGCCAGCGCCCGCGCTGCTGTTTGGTACGAACTTGAACACTTGTACATCTGAGCTTGGTGCATTGGCTGTATTTTGAGCAACGGGTTTGTTGCCGGCGTCCGTATTAACCCCAAAGCTGCCGTGCCAGTTGCCAAAGACGTTTATAAACAGCAGCCCAAACCAGCCGCCGAGAGAGAGTTTGCTGTTGCTGACGTTAGCGATGTTAGCGCTAGCTGTCGCGTCGCCAGTTTTCGCATTGCCGCCTTTGCTGTTGTTCGTGACGTTAGCGTCGCCGGTGTTTGCAGCCAGTTTGATGTTGTTGGTAATGTTCGTGGTGTTATCTGAGTGTATGTCGGCATCGTTAGTAACAATGTTGTTTTGGGTTATGCCGCCGCCGAGTACTGCCGATGTCGCGCCCGGCGCGTCCATAATCATGCCGACCCATTGGCCAAGCACGTTTACGAATACCAGCATGGCGTTGCTGCCAATTATGTCGCGCCCAGTTAAGTTCAAAATCGTGACATTGCTGTTGGCGTTGCCGCTCGTTGCGCTGCCGCCGCTGGTATTTCCAGCCACGGTCGCATCACCAGTGCCGGCGTTTGCCGTGACGTTATTTACTATGTTCGTCGTATCATTAAACGCCGCGTTAATGCTGCTGGAGTTGAGATTACTCGTATTAATAGTCGTGCGGGGAACGTTGCTGGCCAGCAGGGTCGTCAGCATATCTTCTGGTAACAAGATGTCGCCGTCGAGGTTGCCGTTGATGTTAACGGTGCCTACAAACGACTGCCCGGTCGTAATATAGCTGTTGAGCATGTTTACGACGTTGGCGACAGCATTGGCGGTACCGGTGGTGGCATCGCCAGCTTCTGTGTTGCTGTCGACATTCGCGTCACCGCTGGTAGCTGCAAGATTGATGTCATTCGTAATGTTAGTGTTGGCGTCTTGGTTTACTTTGAGCTTATTGTCGGTAAGCCCATTCGCGCTGTTGCTTGAGCCTGGGCCTGGGTTAATAAACAAGTCGCCCGTAACGTCGCCGTCTATGTTAGCGGTGAAGGTGGCGATTTGGCCGCTTGAAGGGTCCCAGACTGATTGCAGCATATTAATGATTGTCGCCATGTCGCTGGCATTACCGGTGCCGGCGTTGCCGCCGAGCGTGTTGCCAGCTACTGTCGCGTTACCAGTGGTCGCATTGCTAATATTGCTGTTACTAATGCTTGCGTTATAGAACAAATTGAAGGCGCCGGCGTTGCTTGATGTGCCATTTAAAGCATTGGTACTGTCCGGGCTGGTTGCGGCGTTAGCGGCCAAGCTGCGTGCAGCAGGATTGGCTGTATCAGCGGCTGCTACAGTTGGAGCAGGGGCAACCTTGTTGGCAACATACTGGCCGCTTGGAGCGTCATAGCGCCATTCGGTCGTGTCCCAAACGCCAGTCGCAGGATTGTAGCTATACTTCTTTTCTTGTTTTGGCGCGGTTTCGCCCGTCGTAGGGTTCCAGGTGTAGTAATCATTTTCGTATAAACCAGTGGCAGGATTGTATTTGTACGTCTTGCCGTCTGGGCCTGGAGGCGTCGTTGGGCCTTGGTTGTTGGCCGGCGCAGGTGCAGGAGTTTCTTCGGCAGGAGCTTCATTACTCGGCGCGGTGACTGCTGGAGTTTCGGCCGCGGGAGCATCTTCCGCATAGGCGGACATAACTGCTAATCGTGAGTAGGCAACGACTTGGAGGAGGGTAACAAGGATAATCAAGCTGCGTTTTAGGGTCGTTCTTAACATGCCGTCCTCACTTTTCAGGTATTAAATCTTTATAATAATTGGACCTTTGAGGTGGGAGCCAGCCGGCTCCCACCGCGACGATCCGTCTACTTCACCCGGGAAGCGGTACTAGTTAGTAACGCTGAGGTTGTAAGTAGTAGAGTTGCTAGCTGATGCGTTGCCGCTCTGTGCGCCACCACCAGTGGTGTTGTGCGTAGAAGTTGCTGAGCCTGAGCTTACACTCTGTGAGTTGCTGCTAGAAACGTTGAAGTTGTTGTTGTTTGTAACATCAACAGTGTTCAAGTAAGTTTCTGTAACTTCGTTGGTTGAATCCGGGCCAGTAAGACCAGTAATAGAACCACCCATGTTAGCTGGAGCGTTGCCCGCGCCCGCGCCGTTGCCAGAGTTGTTGACGTTAATGCCAAAAGCTGTGGCGTTGCTGACACTGGCGCTGCCAGATGCCGCGCTGCCAGCAGTTGTGCTGTCAGATGCAGTTGCCGAACCAGTGCTTGCGCCTTGGCCGTTGCTTGCTGATGCATTCAAATTGTTGTTGTTCTCTGCAGTTGTTGAGTTGCTTACGGTTGTGTCTACAGTGTTTGTAGAGTCAGGACCGGTTGGACCAGTGATGCTGCTCATTGCGCCTACGCCTGCTGGCAGACCTAGACCAAGAACAGTCACCGCTGAAATTGTGAGACGTGCGAGTCTTTTCATAAGTTATTACCCCTTTTTAAATTTATAAACTCTCCGGATCGTCATCCGGTCAGGAAAGACTGGCTTTCTCGCTAGCCTTACCCTGACCGAATTCCCATCTACTGCGGCACGCTGCCGCCTGTACTGCTGCTGTGCGACTCAACACTAATACTGGCCGACGTGCCGTTTAGGTTTTGTGAAGATTGCACGTGTACCTCACTGGTATTGTTGCCGTTAACAGTCGTTTTGTCGTATGAGCCGTTGGCCGGCACGCTGACCTGCTGGCCATTGATTGTTACTATCGTCTTTGAATCTTCTTTCACGTCTGGTTCTCCTGGCCTGGCCGGGCTTGGCTGCGTGGGTTCTGCGCCAGGCGCGTCGGGCAGTGGTGTTAATGCATGCTTTGTTACCTCTACCGCAGCCGTCGAATCGGCGCGTCCATAAAAGGCAAGTGTGGTGGCAGGCACAGTAAATGCAACAAGAGATGCGGCCAGCAAAATCTTGTGCTGGTGAGGCATCCTCGCAAAATGTCCCACGTGTGATTGCTTAAAAGTACTGTTCCCCATAACTTCAACCCTCGCTTAGTGAACTTCAAGCAGTTTCCCATTTAGCGGGCGGGGTAGCTATGAGATTACTAACAAGACATATGTAACATAACCTACATACGCCTCTTATCTGACTCCTTACGTGGTATTCTTATATAAGCGTTTTATTGCTAAATAGCGCCATAATGTGTCATAAAAAGCTTATGCTCACACCGAAAACGAGATTTTTTGTCTTTTTTATCTCTGTTAAACCGTAGTGATTTTAGCAACCTTTTATGCTTTACAAAGCCCCCCGTACTTGATACTATCTATTGGTGCTTGAATTTAGCTGAGTTATTGTGTTTTACCCGCAATTTCCCAAGTAAACTCAAGTCGAGCAGGGTTATGTTATAACCGTCTTTTAAAGGCTCGTCGGGTTTGTAACTTAACAATTAAATATAGATAAGTTAATCGAAGTTTTATAGTCAGCAATGACTATGAGATTTGGATACAAATGTTGGAAACTAATCAGTTATTGTTTTAAATGTGTGAACTACATTTGAAATCAGCAATAACTAGTCAAGACCAATACATCATGTTTGATAATTCCTAAATGGTCTTCTGCAGCTATTGTCTTTCCCTCGGGAAAGATGAGCCCGAGTACCTGGCTTTGCCAGGTCCCGGAGCCTAAGAAAACCCCGAAGGGGTTGTCTTACAAGATAAAAAGTTAATTAAGCGCATACAACGAATGCCTTGACGTACATTACCGAAGAAGGACGTGAGTGGCGACGATACGCTGCGGGGAGGTGCCTACTAACCTTTGATCCGTAGATGTCCGAATGGGGAAACCCAATAAGAGTCATGTCTTATTACGGCTATTTGAATATATAGAATAGCAGGAGGTAACCGGGGGAACTGAAACATCTTAGTACCCCGAGGAATAGAAAGTAAACAACGATTTCCCTAGTAGTGGCGAGCGAACGGGAATCAGCCCA
>JAODAV010000046.1 GCA_025463605.1 Rhodoglobus sp.
AAGGTTAACAACTGCAATAATTTAACAAAAAAACCGCCTCATACTTATGTCACAGCTGTATTTAAAGATGGCAGCAACACCATGTGGTACGGCACATCGGATAAGTTATTATATAGCTATGACCCAATAATACATAACGAAAAGGCATACCAGTCTTCGGTAACCGGGGCGCCTAATGATGAAGTTGTATCGTTTACTGAGGATAACAGCAGAAAAATATGGATGGCCACCCAAAGCTCCGGTGTGGCCGTTTATGACCGTGCCTCGCATAAATTTAGCAGCTACCAGCATAACGCCAGTGATGGCTCATTAATTAATAACCATGTCAATGTCGTTTTTACCGACCGGAGCGGTATAGTTTGGATAGGTACCGATAACGGGGTGAGTATACATGACCCCATTTATTCGCCCTTTCAACAATATTTTCTCCCCAAAAGTCCGGACGGGGAAGATATTACCATTTATGATTTTTATCGCGACGGGGATGATAATCTCTGGATAGCCACCAGCAATGGTATCTATATCAAATCAGAAGGCAGCAATAGTTATGAACACCGCAAACTGGTTTACAAGGGGCACCTCCTTGCTGTTACCAAATTTTTTATTGATAAAGATAAAACAGTTTATTTAGGTACCGATTACACTTTATTTAAGTATAATCTGCAAACCAACCAGCTATCACTTTTGCCCAATACGACATCAGACAGCGTAATGAAAAGGCTTGTGAACTCCAGGATTGTATCTATAGTCAGGGACACGATTGATACCCACCCGGTGCTGGTTGTTTCGCCTTACGGGCAATATATCACCTATTACGACCTTGCTATGCATAAGTGGGTATCGCAAGTTGATTCCGTAAAAAAGATCATCGGGAAATTAAACATAAAAGACAATCTGGTCAAAAAGTTTTATAAAGACAAAAAAGGCGGTTTGTGGCTGGCTACAGATAAGTTTGGCCTGGGCACCTGGCGGCAGAACGGTATGCCCGTAAAGTACTTTACCAATGATCTGGCCGATAATTCATCTATCAGCAGCAATGATGTTTTTGATATGGAGGAAGATAAAACGGATAACCTGTGGGTAAGTACCTATGGCGGCGGGCTCAATTATTTTAATAAACGAGCCGGCAAGTTTGTACACATCGGGGAATCAAGCAATCTAACCGAGGGCATGCAGGCAGATCTGCGTGGAAATGTTTGGATGATATGTGATGGTCATGTGCATGAGTATAATCCTTTAAAAAAAATATATAGTTGTTATGACCTGCCAAACCTGAAAAAGAACGGTGGCGTTAAGGGCTATATTTATAAGGATACAAACGGCAATTTTTATGCGGGAGGAGTTAATTTCTACATTTCATTTAGTCCGGGGAGTATCAGCAAAATAAAGAACGATCCTGATGTGTATTTTACCGATTTTAAGATATTCAACACCTCCTATAATCAGCTGCTTGAAAATAAAACCATCAAATTAAATCACGAACAGAATTACTTTTCGCTGGAGTTTTCGGCGCCGGAGTACAGCAGCAATCATATACACTATGATTATATGCTGGCCGGGTTTGATAAGGGTTGGATTGATGCCGGCAGGCGTAACTTTGTCAGCTATTCAAACCTGCCCGGCGGTAAGTACCTGTTTAAGGTAAGGGCCTGTAACTGGAAGGGTAGCATGGTTGAAAAATATACTTCTGTTATGATTACCATAAACCCTCCGTTTTGGCTGGAGTGGTGGTTTTATGCCCTGCTGCTCCTCATTATTGTACCTGTTATTTATATGCTTTACCGCTTCAGACTTAATGAATATCTTAAACGCCAGTCTATCAGAAATGGAATAGCGCAGGATTTGCATGATCATATAGGCTCTACCTTAAGCAGCATATCCATTTACAGTAAGGTGGCTAAAATTTACCAGCAACAGCAAAACGGAGAAAAGCTAAAAGAACTGCTGAATACAATTGGTGAAACGGCCAATGAAACAATAACCGAGATGTCTGACATTGTTTGGGCCATCAATCCGAAGAATGATCATATGAGCAATATTGTACAAAAGATACAGTCATATGCCAGGCCATTATGTCTGGTACAAAACATTCAATTTAAATTCAACTGTGACAGCAAGGTACTAAAGCTCACGCTTGAAATGGCTGTCAGGAAAAACTTTTTCCTGATACTTAAAGAGTCTATCAATAATGCTATAAAACATTCGGGCTGCAAAAATTTAACAGTTGACATCAGGTTGAGTAATAACCATATTGAGGTACTGATACAGGATGACGGCGTTGGTTTTACCCCTCCGCCTAAATATGCGGAAGTGTCTGCGCCGGTAACACGCGGAGGCAACGGTTTAGCTAATATCAAATCACGGGCCAAAGAGTTGAATGCCAAATTGAAAATAAAAAGTGAGGTTTATAAAGGAACTCATATCAGTTTAATGTTCAGCGGCTTTTAACGATATGTACAGTAAATGAATAACTTAATTACAAAAGGACATAACAGATGAGTATCAGAATAGCCATATTTGATGATAACAAAAATATCCGTAACAGCATTATCCTGTTATTAAACACTGATCCGGCTTTTGAGGTGGTAGGTAATTTTAGCACAGCGCAGCATTGCGTTGAAAATGTGCTGACTTCAAGGCCTGATTTAGTTTTGATGGATCTTGAAATGCCCGGAGTTAACGGCATTGAAGCAGTTAAGCTTTTGACCAAAGAGTTTCCGCACATCCAGATTCTGATACAAACAGTGTTTGAAGACGATGAGCGTGTTTTTGACTCCATTTGCGCAGGCGCCTCGGGTTATATATTAAAGAATCAGTTAAATAGTTCGCTGATCGATGCGATTAAGAATTTGCAAACCGGCGGTTCACCCATGAGCCCTTCAATTGCGCGAAGGGTATTAAACATGCTGCAGCAAAGTTACCAGGGCAAGCGCCAGCCATCAGAAGAATATAATCTTACACCCCGCGAGAAAGAAGTATTGAGTGCCGTTGTTAAGGGTCTGAGTTATAAAATGATCGCCCATGAATTGAATATCAGCTATGAAACTGTACGAAGCCATATCAAAAAAATTTACGAAAAATTGCATGTGGCATCCCTTACTGAAGTAGTTGCAAAGGCCATTAATCAAAACATAGTTTAAACAGGCTCAGCTCGGAAAAAAGCAAAAATAAAGCCGTTCTTTCGGGACGGCTTTATTGGTTATTTTGCGAAGAAAATCTCTTTATTTCAAGGCCTTTTTCAGTTCCGACGCAGCCTGCAACATGGCAGAACGGGTAGCTGGGACAGTAGCCAGCGCATTAAGTAAGCCCCAATCATGGATCATACCATTATAACGGGTAGCAGTTACCGGTACACCGGCTTCGTCCAACTTGCGGGCATAAGCCTCGCCTTCATCACGCAGTACGTCGTTTTCAGCGGTTTGCACCAATGCAGGAGGCAGGCCTTTTAGCTGATCAGCAGTAGCACGCAGCGGAGAGGCATAAATTTGGTTGCGCTCACCAGCATCTGTTGTATAATTATCCCAGAACCAGATCATCATGTTCTTGCTCAGGAAACGCCCGGTGGCAAACTGGTTATAAGACCCGGTTTCAAAGCTGGCATCGGTTACCGGCCAGAAAAGTACCTGCAATTTAATTTCCGGCCCTTTCTTTTCTTTGGCCATCAGCGAAACCACTGCAGCCATATTGCC
>JAODAV010000057.1 GCA_025463605.1 Rhodoglobus sp.
CCAGCGCCGTCAACTCCGCCGGCTTGGCGCAACCTGTCAGGATCATCACCCCGGCGTGCCGCAAAAAAGGATCCTCCGCGCCCTGCATCTCGATCATCCGCAGGCCGTCCGCCACCGCCGCGGCATCGCCCACGCGGCCCAGCGCGATGGAGGCGAACCCGCGGACCCGCGGCGAGGCATCCGCCAACAATCCGCGCAGCGCCGCGGCAGCCTCCCGGTCCCGCAAAAGCCCCAGTGTTTTCGCCGCCTGCGCCCGCGTCTCAGCGTCAGGATCCGCCAGCAGCGGCCGCAGTTTCTCCACGGCTTTCAATTGACCAAGCGTCCAAATTCCCTGCAATTTCGGCAACCCGCTTTTTGCCAGAACCATCGCCGCAACCGGTTCCACCGCCTCCGCTCCACGCCCGCCCAAAGCCACGGAGGCCCGCAGCCGCACTCTCGAATCAGGGTGTCCCAACAACCGGCACAAGTCCGCGACCGACCAGTTCCCCACGCCCTTTTTCAACAACTCCGCCGTCTGCGCCACCAAAGGCCGCGCCTGTCCCTCCGGCCATTCCATGGTATAAACCGCGCCGGCGCCGGACGGAGCCCAGCCGCCGCCGAAATCCACCACATACAATTTTCCGTCCGGCCCGAAATCCACATCCGAGTTCGGAATCCCCGTATGGAAAAGATGTTCGTCCGTCACCCGGTAGCCCGCGCCCTCACGCGAAACCTTGAAGTTCCACAAAAAGCACTGACTGGGCGCGCCCTTGTAGTCGGCGATGAAAAAGCTGTTTTGATAGCGATCCGGCAGCGAAAGACCGGAAGTGAATGTCAAACCGGACGGACCGTCCGTGAAATTCATCAGCGGAGGCAGGATCCACAAGGGCTGGCCAGCATGCGCGGGCTGCCACAGCTTCTCACTGAGCCAATGTGGCGGCCGGGAAAAACCGCCCTCTTTCAGATAGGCCTTGTAGGTTGTCAGGGCCTGATGCCCGATATGCCATCCACTCTCGCCGCCCTCCATAAGCCAGCAAATCCGCGCACCATCGCCCTGGTCGCAGTTGTTATCGACCGTGAAAAGATCGCCATATTCATTGAAGGCCAGCTCCTGGGGATTCCGCAATCCATGGTAGATCATTTCAACTCCCGTTCCGTCAGGACGGCATCGGAAGGCCGCCCCGGTGTCCGGGCTGGAAAAAGTGGCCCCGTCCTTCGTGGTGAAATGATAGCCCCGGTCCCCCATTGAAAAATATAGCATCCCATCCGGCCCCCAGACCAGGCCGTGCAGGTCGTGTCCTGACAAACTGGTGCGGATTCCCAACCCATCCAAAAGCACTTCGCGCTGCTCGGCTTTTCCATCTGCATCCCCGTCGATCAGACGCCAGATTTTCGGCGAGCAGGCCAGGTAAATATCATTGTTATCATTCAGTCCCTGCAACACCCCGATGGCCGGTCCATCGACCATGTCGCGGAATCCGCCGGCGAATTCAACGCTCTCGTCCGCCGTCCCATCGCCGTCCTTGTCCGCCAGCCGCACCACCCGGTCCGCCTGCGCGGTGAAATATCCCGGCGCGAACTCCGCTTCATAACGCTTCAGCATCGACCGCCGTTCCTCCAGGTTTTTCACCGCGAGATCGTCCATGATCCAGTTGGTGTGCTGCCGGTTGTCCTCCACGCCATTGGCGAAGCGGTAGGTCTCGCATACATAAACCAGGCCATCATCCGTGACCGTCAGCGCCGTTCCGCTCTGCACTTGGGGCGCTTTCGCGAAGGGGTGGATTTTCATCCCCAGCAGCCGCGTCGCCGGATCGGAGGTTTTCAAAGCGGCCGCCTTTTCCGCCGCCTCCTCCGCCGCCGCCGCTCCCGGGACCGCGCGGGCGGTGAGCGTCAATAAACTGGAGCAACAAAGAGCGGAATATAAAACAGGGCGCATGGCTGGAAAAAATAAAACTACCGGGCCCCGCCAAGGAGGAGAACCCGCCCGCCCGCGCAAGCGCAAGCCGGGAACGAATTTTGACGACAGGCCCGCATTCCTTACGACGGAAAATCCCATGTTATCCCAACAAATCAGCCCCGCCCTCCGCGATTGCAAGCCGCTCCGCCCTGCGCTGCTATGGCGGCGTGATCTTTTTGGCAGAATACCTCCACCGTCTCAATCCCGTCCTCATCCGCTTCACGGAAAGCATCCAGCTCCGTTGGTATGGCATCGCCTACGTCATGGGCTTCATGGCCGGATGGTGGCTGCTGGTCCGCTGGGCCCGGAAAGGCGTGGGCGAACTCCGCGAATCCGAAGTCGCCGATTTCATCACCTATGCCGCGCTTTTCGGCGTGCTGCTGGGTGGCCGGCTTGGTTATATGCTGCTCTATGCGCGCACCGAGTTTTTGGAGAATCCCCTGACATTTTTCAAGATCACCAATGGCGGCATGGCCAGCCACGGCGGCATCGCGGGACTGTTCTTTTTCACCCTCTATTTCGCTATCCGCCACAAACGCTCATGGACCGGCCTCGGCGACAATCTGGTATGCGCCGCGCCTATCGGATTGTTTTTTGGCAGGATCGCCAATTTCATCAATGGCGAGCTTTACGGCCGGATGACCCATGTCGCGTGGGCGATGAAATTCCCGGAGGAGGCCACCCGCTGGCGCTTGGATTCGCCGGACCCGGACATCGCCGCGAAAGCCGCCGCCGTCCGTGGACTTGCCATCGAAAATGGAGCCGATCCCGAATATTGGCCGGAACAGATCATGTCGCTCTCGCGCGGCAGCAACGCATTCGCCGAGGGCCTCCGTCCGCTGCTCACCGCGCGCCATCCCTCCCAGCTTTACGCCGCCGCGTTGGAGGGTCTGCTGCTTTTCGCCATTCTATTCACCATCCGGGAAAAATACCCCCGCGCCCCGCACGGGCTGCTCACGGGACTTTTCTTTATTTGTTAGATCGCCGGGTCCTCCGGATTCACTGTCAGCGCCACGGCGAGGCCTGCGGTTAGGAAATACATAGCCAATCAGGAGGAGCACCACCGGACTAAAACGTTTCGTGTGGAACTGATCGGATTTTTTGAAAAGGCGGAAGTGGTCTTCGAGGAAAAGTGGCTT
>JAODAV010000054.1 GCA_025463605.1 Rhodoglobus sp.
CGGACGAGAGCGGGGAGCTGTCGGGCTACCTGGCGACCGCGGAGGACGTGACCGAGCGCGAGCACGCCCACCGGGCGATGCTGCTCACCGTGCAGCACCAGCGCACGGCGGTGGAGCGGCTGCAGGAGCTCGAGCGGGTGAAGAGTGACTTCGTCTCGACGGTGAGCCACGAGCTGCGCACCCCGATCACCAGCATCATCGGCTACACCGAGCTGCTCGAGGACGGCCTCGTCGGTGAGCTGACCGCAGCACAGAACGAGATCATCGACCGGGTCGACCGGAACGGCCGCCGTCTGCTCCTCCTCGTGGAGGACCTGCTCACGCTCTCGCAGATCGAGTCGTCGGCGCTGAAGATCGACCCCGTGGTCACTGACATCCGGTCGGTGGTCACGAACGCCCACGGAAGCCTCGCGCCCAGCCTCGCGGGCCGCTCGCTGGACGTGAGCGTCTCGACGCCCCGGGACCCGGTGGTGCACCACGGCGACCCCGTCCAGCTCGAGCGGATGCTGACCAACCTGCTGACCAACGCGGTCAAGTTCACCCCCGACGGCGGCAACGTCGAGGTGGCCCTCCACTCCGACGGTGAGCTCAGCAGGATCGTGGTCAGCGACACCGGCGTGGGTATCACCAAGGAGGACCAGACAAAGCTGTTCACCCGGTTCTTCCGCTCCGACTCCTCCACCGAGCAGGCGGTCCAGGGCACCGGGCTCGGTCTGACGATCGTCCAGGCGATCGTCGCCCTGCACGGCGGCAAGGTCGGCGTCTCCTCGACCCACGGCCAGGGCACCACCGTCACGGTCACGCTCCCGCGGGTCGCGGTCGCCACCCCTGTCGCCGGGACCACCTCCCTGGGCTCGGCGACCGGCTGACAGCTTGGCTGCTACTGGGCCAGGCCGTAGAGCCGGTCACCGGCGTCGCCGAGCCCAGGGACGATGTAGCCCTTCTCGTTGAGGTGGTCGTCCAGTGCCGCCGTGACCACGGTGATCGGGACGTCGATCCCGGCCAGGTCCTGCTCGAGGTTCCGCACGCCCTCGGGGGCCACGAGCAGGCAGATGCAGGTGATGTGGTCGGCGCCGCGGTCGGTGAGGAAGCGGATCGCCGCTGCGAGGGTGCCGCCGGTGGCGAGCATCGGGTCGAGGACGTAGCACTGGCGGCCCGAGAGATCGGCCGGCAGCCGCTCGGCGTACGTCGAGGCCGCGAGTGTCTCCTCGTTGCGCACCATGCCCAGGAACCCGACCTCGGCCGTCGGGATCAGCCGCATCATTCCCTCGAGCATGCCCAGCCCGGCGCGGAGGATGGGTACGACGAGCGGACGCGGCTTGCTCAGGTTGACCCCCTCGGCCGGCGCGACGGGGGTGGTGATGCTGACCGGCTCGACCCGCACGTCGCGGGTCGCCTCGTAGGCCAGCAGCGTCACCAGCTCCTCGGTGAGGCGGCGGAACTCGGGCGACGCGGTGCCCTGGTCCCGCAGCGTGGTGAGCTTGTGTGAGATGAGCGGGTGGTCAACAACCTGCAGGCGCATGGCGTACACCGTAGTGGGACGCCATCTCGGTGGTTCTTCGTGCCGTGTTCTGCGACGATGCGGGGAGCGGGACGAGCATCAGGAAGGTGGTGCGGGATGGCAGGGATCACGGATGCCGAGGTCGGGGAGATCGACCTGGCCGTCGTTGCCTACCGCGACGAAGGTGACTGGAACCTCGCTGAGCTGCCCGACCGCTCCCTCGACGACGTCGAGACGATCGCCAAGGAGCTGCGCCGCTATCCCGGTGAGAACGGTGCACTGGCGATGATCTCGGTGGCGGAGGACTTCGTGCTGATGGTGCGTGCCCAGGGCTCGCTGGTGCGGGTGCTGCTCTCGGACGCCACCGCGGCCACCGACTGGAGCCTGGCGCGGTCGGCCGTCGACCACATCGGCGTACACATCGACGACGAGGACGACCAGGCTCCCGCCGGCGACCTCGCGATCTTCGAGGACATGGGGATGTCGGCCCAGGACATGGGGATGCTGCTCGACGACTACGACCTCTACCCCGAGGAGATCCTCAGCGACGTCGCCAACAACGTGGGCTTCGGCTCCAAGTTCGACGAGCTGGTCGGCCTCTCGGGGTGAGCTCCACGGGTGGCCGGGGCCCGACGTGGGAGCTCGCGATGCGTGCTGCGCTCGCTGAGGCCGCCCAGGCGGTCGCCGCGGACGACGTACCCATCGGTGCGGTGGTGCTCTCCGGCTCCGGGGACGTCCTCGGTGCCGGCCACAACGTCCGCGAGCGTGACGGCGACCCGACGGGCCACGCCGAGATCGTCGCGTTGCGCGCGGCCGCGGCCGCACTCGGGCAGTGGCGGCTGACCGGCTGCACCCTGGTCGTCACCCTCGAGCCCTGCACCATGTGTGCCGGCGCAGCCGTCCTGTCCCGGGTGGACCGCATCGTCTTCGCGGCGTACGACGTCAAGGCGGGCGCGGTCGGCTCGCTCTGGGACGTCGTACGCGACCGCCGGCTCAACCACCGGCCCGAGGTGATCGGAGGCGTGCTCGCGGACGAGAGCACCGCCCTGCTGGACGCCTTCTTCCGCACCCAGCGCTGATTTCGACGGCACCGATGTCGTCCGGTAACCTCTCCGGCGGTGGCGTGTCCGAGCGGCCTAAGGAGCACGCCTCGAAAGCGTGTGTGGGTGCAAGCCCACCGTGGGTTCAAATCCCACCGCCACCGCCAAATTCTGGTCGGACGACCAGCGACGGACCGGATCCTTCTGGGTCCGGTCCTGTTCGTTCTCGGGCCGGCTCAGTGCCGCTCCTCCAGGCCGACCGCCTCCCGGAGCTTGCGGGTGGCGTCCTCGAGCTCCGGGTCGGTGCGCGACTGGGACTCCATCAGCTCGGCCATCGCCTCGGCGAGGACGTTGAGCTTCTCCTGCGCGGCCTCCTCTGTTCGACGGCTGGCGTTCTCGAGGAGCACCAGCAGCAGGAGGGAGAGGACGCTGGCGACGGTGTGGATCGCGACCTGCCACTGCTTCAGGTCGGGCCACAGGGGC
>JAODAV010000044.1 GCA_025463605.1 Rhodoglobus sp.
TGACCACCGGCGCCCGTCTGATGGATGGCCTGTGGGGATTGCAGGAAAAGCACAGCCTGATCGGCGAGGTGCGCGGGAAGGGATTGATGCTGGGAGTGGAATTGGTCAAGGACCGCGGGACCAGGGAGCCGGCGAAGGCGGAGTGCGCGCAGGTTTTTGAGACCGCGCGGGAATTGGGACTGCTGATCGGAAAAGGCGGACTGAATGGAAACGTCCTGCGCATCAAACCGCCCATGTGCCTCAGCCCCGCGGATGCCGATTTCATGATCGAAGTGCTGGACCGCGCCCTGGCGGCGGTGTGAGGGCTGGGGGCCGCGATGGGGATTGGGCGAAAATCTCCCCGATGGACCTGGCTTGCGGGAGGATTTCGACGGAATTCCAGGCCATTTCGTCCGGGCGAAAAAAAACGCAGCGGACCGGTGATTTCCTGTTGGAGGAAAGCCGTCGGAAAGCCCCCCGGCTTTCCGGCAACCGATCCACCAGCAGGATCGAACCCGGTCCGCTGCTGGGTAAAAATCGCTCACCATTTCCAACGTGCAATAGGGAAGCACACACATTTGTCATGAATTTTTTCCCCCCATTTGGGGGCATTGACATTGCAGGATTGTCATCCGGTGGGCCCGATTCGTCACGGAAAAACGCCGTTTTATGGAGTTGGTTCCGCAGATAGGGTATTTTTACAATCCGTTGAAATTCAGTCATCCAAGCCTTGTCTTGTCAGGATTTCCGGCCCTGTTCTAGCAAGATAACCGGTTTGGTTGATTTTTGTTCCCGCCGCGTCGTCCGCTTGTGCGGGCGGGCCACACGTGCATCATGGCGCGTCCCGCCTCCGCGGAACCTTTTCAAGACAACCATGACCAGTGAACCGAAAACAGTTTTTGTAGGCTTGGCCGGACTCGGCAACGTCGGAGCCGGCGTGTATAAAAATCTGCTCAAAAACGGCGACCTTCTGACCGACCGCACGGGGGTCCGCATCCAGGTGAAACGCATCGCCGTGCGCAGTCCCGGCAAGTATGCCGATCTTGCTATTCCGGAGGGCATGCTGACCACGGATTGGAAGGATCTGGTGAGTGATCCCTCCATTCCGGTGATCGTGGAATTGATCGGTGGCGTGACGGAAGCCTACGACCTGGTGAAGAGCGCGATTCTTGCCAGGAAGACCGTGGTGACCGGCAACAAGGCGCTGCTGGCGATGCATGGTCACGAGCTGGTGGCCTTGGCGGAACGTGAGGATGTGCCGCTGTATTTCGAGGCCGCGGTGGCGGGTGGCATTCCCATCATCAAGGCGGTTAGGGAGGTGCTGATTGGAAATCACATCCAGGCGATTTACGGGATCATCAATGGCACCACCAATTACATCCTGACAAGAATGAGCGATGGCGGGTTGTGTTATGAGGACGCGCTCTGCGAGGCCCAGGCATTGGGTTATGCGGAGTCCGATCCCACGCTGGATGTGAATGGCTGGGATGCGGGGCACAAGGCCATCATTCTGGCGTGGCTCAGTTATGGCGATTGGGTGAAGCCCGACCAGGTGCACGTGGAAGGTGTGACGCACCTTACTCAAACCGACCTGAAATTTGCCCGCAGCATGGGTTATGCGGTGAAGCTGCTGGGGGTGATCCGGCTGGATGCGACGAACCATATTGAAGTCAGGGTGCAGCCCTGTCTGATTCCGCAATCCCACATCATGGCGAACATCCATGGCGTCATGAACGCCGTCGCGGTGTATGGTGATATTGTGGGGGAAACGTTATTTTACGGCAGCGGCGCGGGGCAGAATGCGACCAGCAGTTCTGTTATCAGTGATTTGGCGGACGCGGTCGACAATCTGGCCAACGAAGCTGGAACCAACAATGGATTCGTCCCGCATGGCCATTACGGCGCCTGCCTGCCGGTGGATGAAACGGTCAGCCGTTACTACCTGCGGCTCCGCGTGGACGACCGGCCGGGGGTAATCGCCTCCATTTCCACGATCATCGCGGACCACGGCATCGGCATTCTTTCCCTGCAACAACCCGAGGTCGATCCCGGCGCGGAGGCGGATCTCATGCTGATGCTGCACCAGGCGACCTTTGGAAAAATGAAGCAGGCGGTGGCGGCCATCGGCGGGCTGGAATGTGTCCTGACTCCTCCGGTTCTGCTGCGGGTGGAATCGCTCAAGGCCCGTTAGGTTCCGCAGGCGCAGGGTCCGCGGGCGCGGCGCGGGCCGTGACGCGTGGGCGGTTGCCGCGGGGGGCGGGTTTTTATTTCGCGGCGGGCGGCCAGGCTCCGGCGGCGAAGTCGCGTGGGGAAAGCTTGTCAGGATCAATGATGGCGTGTTTGACGCGTTGGCGGCGCCATGTCCAGGTGAGGTGGACTTTTCCGTCCCTGGCCTGGATGATGGCGGGGTAGCTGTATTCGCCGGGCGCCGATTCCAAAACTGCCGCCGCCTGCCAATGGGTGCCGTCCTTGGAGATGGCGAGATTCAGCGGCGAGCGGCCGAGGCGAGCGTGATTGTAGATGAGCAGGTGGCGGCCGTCACGGAGGGTCACGGCGTCGATGCCGGAGTTGGGGTTCGGCAGGTCCGTGGCGGCCATCGGCCCCCAGGTTTTTCCGAGGTCCGGCGAGGAAATGCGGAAGATTTTTCCCTGCCGCGTGCGTCCCAGGGCGAGGAGTTCCTGGCCCCCCGGGAAGAGGATGGCGGGTTGGATGGCGGCGAAGGATTGGCCGTCATTCACGGGCTCCGAGCGCGTCCAGGTGAGGCCAAGGTCGGGGGTGTGTTCAAAGTGGACGCGCCAGAGGCTGGGGTCGGATTCCGTCTCGCTGCTGGACGGGCAGAGCAGCGAACCGTCAGGAAGTTGGACCGGTTTATTTTTGATAGGACCAAGCATGCCATCCGGGAGGCGGGTGGGGGCGCTCCAATTTTTTCCGTGGTGGGCGCTCGTCCGGCGCATGCCCCACCAGGTTTCCGGGGTGGGGCCGACTTTGTAAAACAGGACGAGGGGGCCGTTTTGCGGGGCTTGGAAAAGGACCGGATTCCAGCAGGGCAGGCGTGGTTTTCCGTCGGGTTGGAGGCCATTGGCGGCTTCGATGGGAGGCAGCCATTTTCCGTTTTCCTGGCGCGAGGTGTAGATGGCCACATCCGGATTTTTTTCCGCCGTGCCGCCGAACCATGAGGCCACCAGGCCCTCCGGCGTTTCCGCGATGGTGGAGGCGTGGCAGCTGGGGAACGGCGCGGATTCGTAGATGAATTCGGATGGGACCGGTTTTTCCCAATCCGTCGCGGGAGCGGCGGCGGCGAATCCTGTGATGCCCCAAGTCATCGTGGCAAAGGCCCGGCGGCCCCAG
>JAODAV010000045.1 GCA_025463605.1 Rhodoglobus sp.
CTCACATCGAGATGCGTGCAGGCGCGGATGCGGCCGTCCATGGTGGCGAGCAGTACGCCTTTCGTGCGCAAGGCTTTCACCATAGCAGCACCGCTGATGCCTGCGCCCGCGGGATCGAAGAAGACGAGATTGGTCTCCGGCTGCTGCACGGCGATCCCGTCGATCTGGGCCAGCCCGCGCGCCAGCGCGTGCGCATTGGCGTGATCGTCGGCGAGGCGCTCGACGTGATGGTCCAGCGCGTGGATGCAGGCGGCGGCAACGATGCCGGCCTGGCGCATCGAGCCGCCCAATCCCTGCTTCCAGCGCCACACTGCATCAATGTAGTTGCGCGTGCCGGCGAGCACGGCTCCGATCGGCGCGCCGAGCCCCTTACTGAAATCGATCCACACCGAGTCCCAGCCATCGGACATCCTGCTCGCACCGATACCGGTGGCGACGCAGGCATTCATCAGTCGCGCGCCATCCATATGGGTGGCAAGGCCGCGGTCACGCGCGATGGTGACGATCGCTTCGAGATCGGATTTCGACCAGATGGTGCCGCCGCCGATATTGGCAGTCTGTTCGACGCTGACCACGGTCTGCGCTGCCTCGTAGCGCGTGCGCGGATGCAATGCGGCGCGCAGTGCGTCGGGTGTGAATTTGCCGTCGGCGCCGTCGAGCCCGGTAATCTGGAAGCCGCCAAGCGCGGCATGGGTGCCGCCCTCGCGCGAGAGGATATGGGCGGTGCGATGCGCGAGGATCTCGTCGCCGGGCCGGCAGTGTGCCAGCAGGCCGGCGACATTGCACATGGTACCCGATGGCATGAACACCGCGGCTTCCTTGCCGAGCAGTTCGGCGACGCGGTCGCAGAGCGCGTTGACGGTGGGATCGTCGCCGACCTGCTCATCGCCGACATCTGCCGCAGCCATCGCCGCGCGCATCGCGGGCGTGGGCTTCGTCTGTGTATCGGACAGAAGGTTGATGCGGACCGGCGGCTGTGATGGGTCGGGGCGAGCAGGGGTGAAGGGCATTGGGAATTCCACGTTGTTACACACCACAAGCTACCCCGTCATTGCGAGCCCGCAAAATCGTCTTGCAATTTTGCTGAGCGAAGCAATCCAGAGTGAACGAGCGAAGGCTGGATTGCTTCGTCGCTACGCTAAGGGGAAAGTTGCATGCAACTTTCCTTGACCTCGCAATGACGGCTGATGGGACAGAGGCCAAACAAAAAAGGCCCCGGAAAATCCGGGGCCTTGATCTCGTCTGCGCTGTCAGAAATTAGCGCGAATAGAATTCGACGATCAGATGCGGTTCCATCTGCACGGCGAAAGGAACGTCCGACAGCTGCGGAATGCGGATGAACTTGGCAGTCATCTTGCTGTGGTCGGTTTCGACGTAATCCGGGGTGTCGCGTTCGCCAAGGGTCGAAGCTTCCAGCACGAAAGCGAGCTGCTTGGACGATTCCTTGATCTCGATCACGTCACCAACCTTCACGAGATAGCTCGCGATGTTGACGCGCTTGCCGTTCACCTTGATGTGGCCGTGGTTGATGAACTGACGGGCCGCAAACATGGTGGCGACGAACTTGGCGCGATACACGACGGTGTCGAGGCGGCGCTCGAGCAGGCCGATGAGGTTTTCACCGGTGTCGCCCTTGAGACGTCCGGCTTCCACGTAGATCGAGTGGAACTGGCGCTCGGAAATGTTGGCGTAATAGCCCTTCAGCTTCTGCTTGGCGCGCAGCTGCGTGCCGAAGTCGGAGAGCTTGCCCTTGCGGCGCTGGCCGTGCTGGCCGGGGCCGTATTCGCGCTTGTTGACCGGAGACTTGGGACGACCCCAAATGTTCTGGCCCATACGGCGGTCGATTTTATATTTAGCTTCACTACGCTTTGTCATCGCGTCCTCGGTTTTGTCAGCCATCGCGAAGCGACGGCTCTTTTGGTGGATGTGAGGAGACGCGCCCTCCTGTGTACCGTGATCAGTCCAGAGTCTGGAAAATCTCGGCACCGACAGGTTCATTCCCAAAGCTGGGTGGAGAACCACGGGTGCGAAACGCTTCGCGGGCCGAAAACGGCCCGCGAGCAAGGCGGTTTCTAGGGGGAAGGCCCGGTTATGTCAATTGAAAGACAGGCTTTTTGCCGTTTTGCGGGCTTATAGCGCCAATCCCGCCAGTTTTGGCGCAAAATCGGCCTCGAAATGGCAGTTTCACCGCCTGATGCCCTCGAATCCGGCGGCGATTCCGCTCTGGAATAGTGACCAGTAGAATCCCAGCGCCAGGGCCACATAGCCCCGCTCGATCATCGCGTTGCCCATCACCGTGTTCAGCGCCGCGCCGCCCAGCGGCACGCCTGACTTGAGGATTCCCGCTTCGGCCTTTGCCACCAGCGCCTGCACCTCGGGATCGCCCGGCTGGCCGCGTTTGCCGATGGATGTGGCGAGGTCGCCGACGCCGATTACCGCGATGTCGATGCCCGGCGTGGCCATGATCTCGGCGATCCGGTTCACCGCATCGATATGCTCGATGGTGATCATGCAGATCATGCTGTCGTCGGCGCGCGCCATATAGTCGGGCATGCCCACGTTCCAGCGGAACGGCGCATGGAACGGTCCCCACAGCCGCTCGCCCTGGGTCGGATAGCGCAGGCTGCGCGCGGCCTTGTAGGCATCGTCGGCGCTGTTGATCATCGGGAAGTTGATGCCCATCGCGCCGAAATCCATCGGTGCTTTCGCCAGCCATGGCTCGTTGGCGGCGATCCGCACCAGCGGCGTGCAGGGCGTGCCCGCGGTGGCCATGATCATGCCATGCGCCGTGTTGAGATCGATCGGGCCGTGTTCGAGATCGACGATGATCCAGTCCAGCGTCTGCGCCATGATGCGTACGGTCTGGATCGACGGGATGGTAGCAATGGCCCCGAAAGTAGGGCGGCCCTCGCGCCATTTCTGTTTGAGATCGTGAAATGGCGCGGGGGTCGTCATCGTCACCTGGGAGCCTGTTATTTCGGCGCGGGCGTCGCCACCGGCTTGCCGTCTTCCACGACATAGACTGCCATGATCTTCAGGCCCTTGTCGCCGGTCTTCACGTCATGCGGAATCCCGGCCGGGACGGCATAGGAATCGCCGGCCTTGAGCACCTGGTCCGGTTGGCCCTCGACGATTAGCGTCGCGTCGCCATCGAGGACGTAACCGGTATCGACACCCGGATGGGTATGGCGGCCGGCGAGCTGGTTCGGGCCGAGCTCAGCCACGACCGTCACGATGCGATGGCCGGCAGGATATTTGACGTCCTGCAGCGGCGTGCGCTTGATGCCTTGTGCACTGGCAGCGCCGGCGCAGGCCGTGATCGCCGCGCCAACGAGCAGTGTCTTGAGAAGGCCATTCTTCAGAAAATTCGTCTCGAGCATGCTGGTCTCCCTTTGCCGTTCTCTTTTCGGAACGGCGCGCCGCAAGGCTAGCAGCGCGCAAG
>JAODAV010000037.1 GCA_025463605.1 Rhodoglobus sp.
TGCCGGAGAGCGTGCCGCTGCTTGGATTGGTGCCGATGGCGATGACCACATTGGCCGTGCTGGCGGTCAGGTTGCCTGCGGCATCCTGAATCTGCACGGTCACTGCGGGAGAAATCGCGGTGGCAGAAACTGTGTTGGTTGGCTGCGTGATCACCGCCAGCTTGGCCGCTGCACCTGCCGTAATGTTGAACGCGCTGCTCGTCGCCGCAGTCAGCACACCTGAGGTTGCACCCAAGGTGTAACCCGTGCCGGCCTTGTCGATGTTGAGCGTGCTAAACGTGGCCGTGCCAGCCACTGCGGCAATCGTCGCAGTGCCGGATAGCGTGCCGCTGCCGGGGTTGGTGCCGATGGCCATCGTCACGTTGGCGGTGCTCGTGGTGAGGAAGCCATTGGCATCCTGAATCTGCACCGTCACTGAGGGGGAAATCGTCGCCCCGGAAGTGGTGCTGGTCGGTTGCGTGATCACCGCCAGCTTGGCAGCCGCACCCGCCACCACCGTGGCCACCTGGGTAGGTCCGGAAGTGCCGGTGCCGACCACGGTCACCGTGGCATTGAGTGCGCCGAGGGAGGTGGCCTTCGTGGAGAAGGTCACGGTCAGCAGAGTTGAAGTGGCGCTCGTGACCGTGCCTACGGCTCCGTTGTTGAAGGTCACGGTGTTGTTGGCCGGAGTGGTCGAGAAGCCCGTGCCCGCGATGTCGAGGGTCGCGGCACTCTGCACCAGGTTGGTCGTGCTTGAGGTGATGGAGAGGGAGATGACCGTGGCCACCTTCACAAAGGAACCGCTGGCCTGACCACCGGCCGAGACGATCACATTGAGATCGCCCACGCTGGGCGCGGTGCCAAACGTCACTGTGAGCTGTGTCGGAGTGGCGGCTGTCACGGCACCCGTGGCAAAACCCGAGAAGGTGACGCTGTTGCTCGCCGGGGTAGGTGAGAAGCCGAAGCCATTGATGACCAGCGTAGTCGCGGTGTTCTGGATGGTGGCGGTATTCAGCGTGACCACAGGTGTGACGCTGGCAACCTGCGTTGAACCGCTGCTGATGACACCATTGGTGGTGACCCTTGCAAAGAGAGCGCCTGCCGTCACCGGTGCGGTGGAGAAGGTCACAGTCAGAGAGGTGTTGGAGGCGGAGGTGACAGTGCCTACCGCGCCATTATTGAATGTGACGGTGTTGTTAGCCGGGGTGGAGGAGAAGCCAAAACCGGCAAAGGTGACCGTGGTGGCATTGGCCGCCAAGGGCGGGTTGGCGACGGTCACCACGGGAGCGATGGTGGCCACCTGCACGGCGGGGGTGCTGGCGAAGGTGCTGGTGGTCACGACGGCGTTCAAGGGACCGGCCACTAGGCCTGCGGGCGGCGCGACGGTGAGCGAAGTGGTCGTCGCGGCACTCGGAGTGACACTGCCCGTGCCCGCGCCGCTGAAGGTGACGCTGTTGCTGGCCGGCGTAGCGCTGAAGCCCGTACCACCGATGGCGAAGCTGGGCGAATTGGCCGCAATGGTGGTAGCGCTCGCGTTGACCACCGGAACCACCGCAGCCACCTGGATCGCGCCGGACGCCCCGCCAAATGAAGTGACGTTTGCCGTCAGGCTGCCCACCGCTGTCGGCTGGGTGGAGAGAGTCACGGTCAGTTGCGTCGCCGTCGCGGCCGTCACCGTGCCCACGGCGCCGTCATTGAACACCACCGTGTTCTGCCCCGGGGTGGCGGAGAAATTCCCACCGTTGATCGTGACCGTCGCCGCCGTGATGCCGAGGCTGGCGGTGCTCGAAGTGATGAGCGGCGCTGGAACGACGGTCGCCACCTGGACGCCCGCGCCGCTGGTGCCGTCAGGGGTGGTGACCACCGCCGTCATCGACCCGACGGAGGCCGGTGCGGTCGTGAAACTCACCGTCAGTTGCGTGCTGGTCGCGGCTGTCACCGTGCCGGCGGCACCGTTGCTGAACGTGACGGTGTTGTTCCCCGCCGTCGTATCAAAGAAGGAGCCGGTGATGATCACACCCGAAGAATTCTGGGCCACCGTTGTCGTGGTGGCGCTCACGGTTGGCGGCACGGCCAGGATCGTGAAGGTATGGGCCTGTCCCGTGGCCACGCCTGCGGCAAAATCAACCGAGGTGGTCGCTGCAATGCTTCCAGAAGTGCTGCTCACCGTGGCCTGGCTGTCGAGCTGGGTGCCTCCCACAATGGGGCTTTCAATCTGCACGTCGTATTTGATGACGACCCCCTTGCCGGCTGGCAGGGTCGCGATGTTGACCGGATTGATCAGCGTGTCGATCCCCGTTGGGTTGACCACCGGGTCAGGAATCACGTTCGTCAGAAAGTGGGTCACGCCACCACTGAAGGGCGTCGCTCCCCGCGCCTGGTCCCTGGCGGGCAGCCGGCGCTCTCCTTGGGTGAGATGGCCGTACATGATGTTGTTGCGCTCCATCAGGCTGTAGGTGTCGTTCAAGCCCAGGACGTGGCCCATTTCGTGAATGATCGTGGTCAGCAGATCCACGCGCCCGGCGGGAGCTGCCGTAGGCACGGTGTATCGGCGGGTCGGCGCGGACGCCGCATTGAACAAGGCGTCACTCGCATCGCTGGCATCGGTAAACCACCCCTTGCCACCTGCATTGGCATCCACTCGGATGGTGCCACCGTCGGCTTCACCGAGGTGATTGTCACCGAGGGAGGCGACCTCAAATTTCATGCCGCGCAGGGACGCCAGTTGTTCCCCCGTCAGGCCGCTGGCCTGCCACCGCGCGATGGCGGCGGCCACCACGCCATCCAGATCGCTCTGCTGGATGCGTGCGGAAGACCCTGCCGCTGCAGCGGCTGCCGCTGGATTCTCCGCAGTTGCCTTGCCCGTGGCGGGGCCCGGTTCAGTCTGCATGCCGGTCACTGCCGCAGGTCTTGGCGTGCCGCTGGTGGCGTCCGCCTGTGCTCTTTCAATGCCACCCGCAGCAAAGATCAGCGGCGGAGCCAGCGTGGTATCCTTCAGGAAGTTGCTGCCGTTGATGATGTCCGTGCCGCCCGTCCCAAACCCGCCGCCCGTGGCACTGCCGGGATTCAAAGCATTGACAAAGGTGGTGATGTCAGAGTTGACCGGAGTCGCCGGCAAACTGGGGCCCCCCGCCGCATCGTAGAGCGCGAAATCGTTGGTGGCGGCCACCGTGCCGTTTTTGCGCAGGCCAATGCCTGAAGCCGTGTTGCTGCCCGCGCTGGTGTTGCCGAAAATGTTCAGGAAGACCGCGTCGTCTGCGCTGCTGTTATTGCCTGCATCCACGCGGATGCCCTCGCGCGAGGTGCCGCCTGCATTGACCGGAGCGCCGACAGTGTTGTTGGCGACCTTGAGGTAAAACTGGCCGCTGACTCCGCGGCCCACCAGCAGCATCCCGTTGCCATCAGTCCCGCTGACGGTGTTGTTGGTCACCACGAGATTCAGCTTGGGCGTGTCTGTATTTCCATGGGTGACGCCGTTGCCACCCGCGATGCCATTGCCGCCGCCGCCATTGGCCGTCTGGGTCGCCGTGATGAAGTTGCTGTCCACCACGCCCGCCATGTCGGAATTGCCGTTGTTGCCAATGAGCATCACCGTGCCAATGCCACTGCTGCCCAAGGGGGTGCCGACCGTGCCGTTGTTCTTGATTTCAAAATTCGTCTGCGTGCGGAAGGAGGCGTTGGCAGTGGAATTCGCCACCACGATTGCCTGCGTGGCGTTCGTGTCGATCGAGGTGATGGAATTCCCGGTGATGGAAATGATGTGGCTGGGGTCGCTCACCGGACGGCCAGATCCATCAAACGTCACAAAACCCGCATGGGCCACCGCCCCGCCGCCGGCGCTTGAGTTGCCGATGCTGACCTGGATGCCGCCCGCTTTCTGCCCGGTGATCGTGTTGCTGCTGATGCTCGCGTTGTTGAGGTTGAACACCGTGCTGCCATTGCCCGTGCCCACAAAACTGATGCCCGCAGTGCCGCCGCTGCCGCCTGAAGTGGGATTGGTCACCGTGTTGTTCGTGACCGTCGCATTGGTGACCGTTCCATTGTCCGCCTGCACATCGAGGCCGGCAGCGAAACCATTTTTCAAGGTGTTGCTGGTGATGGACAGGGTACCACTGATGTTGGTCCCATCGAGGGTCTGGGCTCCGAGGAAGCTCGTGGAGTTGAACGCAATGTTCGCATCCGCATTCTGACTGCCGCTGGTGTCGATGTTGCTGTTCGCGAGCGTGAAGTTCGACACGCTCGTACCGGCAATGCCGCTGCGTGTCGTGTTGAGGATGTTCATGTTCGTGAACGAAGGGCTCAGCGTGCTTGCCAGCGCGATGCCTGGACCCGCCGTCTTCTGAATCGTCCCGCCGGAGTTGTCCCCGCCTCTGGAGGTGTTGCCATTCCCCGTGACGGTCAAGCTGCCGCTGGCACCGGTGTTGTTGAGCACGATGCCGCTGGAGGGTCCGCTCGCAGCCGTGCCCGCATTGATGGTCTTGAAGGTCAGCCCGCCGGCACCGATGGTGGTGCTCACCACGTTCAGCGCGATGCCCGTTGTCGTGGTCAGGGTGCTTGTGGCGGCGGTCACCGTCACCGTGCCGTTGTTCGTCGCATTGAAGGCCGTATTGCCGGCGGTGCTCGCGGTGATCACTCCCGTAAAGGTGATCGTGGTGTTGGCATTGCTGGTCAAATTGATGCCGGCGCCAGTGTCTCCAATGGCCTGGGCAAACGTCACCGTCCCCCCGCTGCGATTGGCGATGTTCACCGAATTTCCCGAGGTGGTGGTGATGGCGGCGTTGACGGCAAAGCTGCCGCTCCCTCCGTTCAGCGCGATCCCATTGCCAGTCGTGCCGGAAATGGACACATCACTCAAGCTGGCATTGCCAATGACTCCCGCATTGACGTTGGAGCCGCTGATGCCGCTGCCAGCAGCGCTGGTCACGTCAAGACCCACAACCACATTGCCTTCCGCGAGGGTGATGGCATTGCCCGACCCATTCGTCACCCTCGGGCGGGTGAGCCCAGGTGTGAGAGTCGGACGCGCAAAGGTGTCCAACGTGGGTGAACCAAGCCCCATCACCGTGTCAAAGCTCCCGCCTTGGGCCGCCTGCCCCACCAAGGACTCACCAGCCTTCAGCACAATGCCGCCGCTGTAAGTGGCCGTATTGGTGCCGAGGAGGAAGATCTTCTGGTTCACCGCGTCCACCGTGGAGACTTTGGCCAGCGTCTGGAACGGGTGCCCCAGCGTGCCGCTGTTGCTGTTCGAGCCATTGACGGCATCCACATACCAGATCACGGGTCCGCCCACCGTCAGATTCACTGTGCCCTGGTCGCTGCCCACGGGGGCTCCGGTCACACCATTGCTCAGAGTATATTTGAAACTGTCCGGACCGGTGTAGCCGGCCGTGGGTGTATAGATAAACGTTCCTTTGTTCGCCCCGCTGTTGAAAGTGACGCTGCCATGGGCCGGGCTCGCCGTCACGGTCACCGTCACCGCCGCATTGGCAGCCGCCAAAGCCGCCCCGCCTGCGTAACCATAAAAATCATTGCTCAGCACGTTGAATCCGCTGCTGACGGAAGTGTCAACGGTGCTGTTGGCAATCACCGTGGGGCCATAGGTGTCATCGACTGCGACCGGGGTCGCGCTGAGCGTGCCTGCCTTGTAGGCCGCGTGGGCCACATCGGGATCCACAAACTGCAGGTTGGCCGCGCCAGCCGCCCCCGTGTTGGTGATCGTGTTGGTGTAAGTGATCGTGGATCCTGCATGCACGTGCGTCGCAGCGGGAACCCCGTCGTCCTTGCTCACGCTCACGGTGGTAGTGGCGGCTTCGAGCCGCAACGCACCCGGCAACAACAGGGCCGCGGCCAGCGCACAGCCCAAAACCCATTGCGCGGTAAAAAAGTGAAACTTGTTCATGAGTGGAAATGGTTGTTCCTAAAATCGTTACGGACTTAACACCTG
>JAODAV010000024.1 GCA_025463605.1 Rhodoglobus sp.
CCGATCCCGGCGCCGCCGATGTCGCCGGTCGCATTCAGGGTGCCAACTGCCCCGCCCGGCGCGGAGTCGATGATCGTGAGGATGGCCCCTGCCGGAACGCCGATCCCGGCCGCTCCGTTGTCGCCGACAAGTGAGAGCTGATGGCCGTTGAGGTCGAGCGTCAGCGTTATACCGGTGGGTACTTCGACTGCTGGGCTATTGATATCGCCGGTCGCGTCACCGTTGAGGGTGATCGTCGAGCCGGATGCCTGTGTGGAGAACGCGAGCGCCAAATCTGTGGCCGAGCTGACCGCGATGTCGGCACGCGCAACCGATACCGGCCCCAGCACCACACCGAATGCGACTGCCGCAGCCAAGGCGAGCGCGCCGGCCCCGGCCCGTCGGGCCCACCCGATCCTGTGAGTTCCGGAGGCAGCAGCGCGGGCACGGAACATAGCGGGGCAACTTTCATATGGGGAAGCATTAGTTCCGCCATCGAACAACGCTCTGGGCGCCGTTGTCTTCGCGCCGTGGCGGTTGAACTTTACCGACAGTACACCAGCAGCCCACGATGACTTGCTCTGAAACGCGACCACTCGACTTCTGGACTCCGCTCCAGTTCCCCTGCGGGAAATCACTAGAAACAGTGATGGTCTGACCTCGCTGGGCATGCCGACATGGACGAGTCCTTGATTTTGCGAGGACCCTCAGCGACCAACTACGACGCCCCAAAGGGCCCGCACTTTTGCAGCGAGACTCAGCTGGTCGGTTGGTTTGGTCGGGCTGCGCCCCACCGGCACGGCCGTCACATCGCGGTCACCCGAAGGCGTCCTGAATTGGGAGAGTGCGATGCGCCGGAACCGGCGCGGCGGGGACCCCGCTATAAGCACGCCATGACGATGAAGAGCGCCGCCTGGCTAACGACAAAAAGGGCCGCTGTCGAGGCGGCGCTCTTCATCGTCAGTCGGGCTGACAGGATTTGACTCCCCTACTGAGCCGCCGGCCTATTGCTGGTCGCTCGGCGAGAACTGGTCTCGGTTTCGCAATAGTCCGGACTGCTCAGCGGGGGCCCACGAGCAGCTTCGCGTCCGAATCAGCCCGACCAGCCGACGAGATGGACCGCCCTGCAAAGAGAAATGGACCACCGTTAACTGGCGGTCCATCTCGTCGTCTGGTGGGCTGTTCCAAGAACCCCAGGATCCCTGAGTGTCACTGGCGACACGTAATCGCCGATCCCGGTTTTTCCTCCACACCCAACGCAATTTTCCTCCGCTTGCCCTCGGCATCGGCAGCTAAATCGACTGATCGCCCCGGATACCGATGACATGCTCCGCAGCGTCGGGGTGTCGTGGGGACCAGACCGGGTCCCATCTCGTCCTCTAGCCGAATGCGCTCAATGATTCGACGAGCAGGGGGTTCCGGCCGGAGTTGATGGCGAACTGAGTCAGTTCAACGGGTCAATGAGAACGTTGACCTGGGTGGGAAGATCGATCGGCTCTACGAAGATCCTCAAGTGGGTGGGTCCAATCCGCCCGACTTTCACCTGAGCCACTGTGGCGGCTACAAAATTTCCAACCTCGAGCAGCGGAGACGTTAGCGAGAGTGCGCCCTCAAACACCAACTGACCTAGCTCTCCGACTTCCTCGCCCTCGATGACACGAATTGTTACGTCCCCGTCAGCGTCGGATCGGGTGGCCACCGCGACCGCATGTTTGGTAGCCACAACGCGTTCCTCCCCGGTCTCCCAATCGGGCAGGTCCGAAGTGCCTACGTCCTGAACGGTAATCTGCCCAAAAAGCGGAAGTGCACTCACCTCTGCGAGCACATGGTTCACGGAAGAAGACCCTCGACCAAGACTCGGAACGAATCACCGTCACCGATTCCATGCCTTTGGTAAAAGCTCGACATCACGCCGCCCTGTATACGTTGTTCAGCCAGCGGAACGTCTGCAACACGCGCACCCTGCCCCCCTTGGAAAGTCGACGCGAACGGATACTCATCAGGGCTTCCTCGACCGCAGAAACTCTCACAAGCCGCCGCCCGGTTCGAACGAATTGTCGCCGCGTCGGTTGTCCGATTCAATATACCCGGATGGCCCTCTTTCAAAGCAGATTGAACGTTGGCTGCGATGTTTGGCATCCGTGCGGCATCGATCTTGAGCGTTGGTATGCCTGCGCTTGCGATGCGTTCCCCACTCCTGATCCCGATTCGTTGAACGACGGACAACGCTGTGCGGCCTGCGGCGGTGACTCCGGTGGTGATCACCCGTTTCACGGCCGCCACCGCGACATGCATGGCCTCTTTGATGGCCACGCGGGCGGCGACCATCCCAATGGCGAGACCCGTACCGGCACCCAGCGTGCCAACAGTCAGGACGGCGAATTGCACAACCTGGGCGACGACACTGCCGGCCGTGAACGCCACGCTGTGCTGCTCAACGAAGCAGTCATATCCAGGTACGGTCGCGCTGAGGACCATCGAGGAGATGCCCATCGTCAGGCCATCGAGGGCACCGAGACCGAACGCGCCCGCGTTCTCGCCGAAATCGCTCAGCCAGTCCAGCCCAGTGGGGTCGGTGAACAACAGCGGATTGTTGCCCGTATACGCATACGGCTGCCGGGTGCGATCCGCCACAGGATCAACGGTCAGGAACTGCCCGGTCCCCGCGTCGTAGTCCCTGGCCCGCAGATAGAGTAACCCGGTGTCCGGGTCCGCCCAGTTGCCGGTGAACCCGAACGCCGTACCCGCGCTGCCTCTCGCCTTGTGTTTCCGCGGAAGTTGGACCCCCGGGGCATGTCGGGCTGACAGGATTTGAACCTGCGACCCCTTGACCCCCAGTCAAGTGCGCTACCAAGCTGCGCCACAGCCCGTGACAACTCGAATAGCTTAGCGTGTTCGCGAGGGGCGAACTATCATGGCGGCCTTTCGGATGCGCGATGTCGGTGGAATGAGACAGTATGTTCACAACGTTAACTTCTGCGCGGGCCAGGTTGCTCGCATCGCCGCCACCTCATCGACGGGACACCCCTTTTGACTGACGCAACCCTGTCCGAAACCGACACCGACAGCTCCCCCGCGGCCGCGGGAGAACAACCCGACCACAGCTCCCGCAACCGGCTCGTCATCAACCTCATGCTGGTGGCGACCTTCGTCGTTTTCCTCAACGAGACGATCATCGGTGTCGCGATCCCGCAGCTCATGGTCGCGCTCGACATTCAGGAGAGCACGGCGCAGTGGTTGTCAACAGCGTTCATGCTCACCATGGCGGTCGTCATCCCGACTACCGGCTTCCTCATGCAGCGGCTCAACACCAGAACGGTATTCATCCTCGCGATGAGCCTGTTCTCCGCGGGAACGGCGATCGCCGCCATCGCGCCCGGCTTTGAAATCCTCCTTGCCGGCCGAATCGTGCAGGCCAGTGGCACCGCGATCATGATGCCGTTGCTCATGACCACGGTGATGACCCTGGTGCCGCCCCACGCACGCGGCAAGACGATGGGCAACATCTCCATTGTCATGTCGGTCGCGCCTGCCCTCGGGCCGGCGATCGGTGGGTTCATCGTGCAGAACCTCGAGTGGCGCTTCATCTTCATCCTCGTCCTGCCTATTGCGATCGTCGCGCTCGTGCTCGGGGCAGCTCGCGTTCAGAACGTGACAGAACCCCGCAAGGTGCCGCTCGACAGCCTGTCGGTCGTGCTGTCGGCCCTCGCCTTCGGTGGTCTCATCTTCGGGCTCTCGAGCCTCGGCGAATCCGCCGCCGGCCACGCGGTGCTCGCGCCGTGGATCCCGCTGACCGTCGGAGGCGTCAGCCTCGTCGCATTCGTGCTGCGCCAGTTGCAGCTGCAGCGCGGCGAGCGGGCCTTCCTCGACCTCCGCACCTTCACGTCTCGCGGATTCACGCTCTCCATCGTGCTCATGGTGATCATGATGGGCTCGCTGTTCGGCACGATCATCATCCTGCCGATTTACACGCAGGATGTGCTGGGGCTCGACCCGGTCCTCAGCGGACTCATCCTCGTGCCCGGCAGCCTGATGATGGGCCTCGCCGGTCCGTTCATCGGCCGGCTATACGACAAGGTCGGCCCGCGCCCGCTGATCGTGCCCGGTGCGATCACCGTGAGTGCCGCGCTCTGGGCGATGACCTTCTACGGCGAGGGCACACCCTGGGGTCTCGTCTTGGCCCTTCACATCGTGCTGTGCGTCGGCCTCGCCCTGATGTTCACCCCGCTGTTCACGACATCGTTGGGCTCGCTCAAGCCGCACCTGTACTCTCACGGCAGCGCGACCATCGGCACGGTGCAGCAACTTGCCGGCGCCGCAGGCACCGCGCTGTTCATCGCACTGCTCACGATCGGCAAGGTGAGCGCGGCCGCGGAGGGCGCCGGTGCGGTTACGGCACTCGCGAACGGTATCCACACCGCGTTCATGGCGGGCGCGTTCATCTCGCTGCTCGCCATCGTCGCCGCGTTCTTCGTGCCCAAGCCCGCCTCGGAATTCTCTCCCCAGCACGAGCTCGCGGCGCAAGAAGCGCACTGAACCGATGATCGCGGGGTACTCGGCGGCACAGATCCGCGCCGCCGAGGCCCCGCTCCTCGCCGCAGGCGTGCCGCTCATGCAGCGAGCCGCCGCAGGGCTCGCGTCCGGCATCCGTAAACTTCGGCCCCCACCCGCTCGCGTGCTACTGCTCGTCGGATCCGGCGACAACGGAGGCGACACCCTCCACGCCGGCGCCGAACTCGCCACCGACGGCTACCGCGTAAGCATCCTGCCGACCGGCACCAGGATGCACGAAGCCGGCCTCACGCACGCACTCGCCTCCGGAGCCGAAATCGTCGAGCACACGCACGACCCCGCCGCGATAGACCCGCCCACGATAGACATCGACATCATCGTCGACGGAATCCTCGGAACCGGCACAAGCAGCGACCCGGCCCTGCGCGGCCGGGCGCTCGACATCGTCACCGCGCTGCTGACCCTCGTGCGCGTCGAGCACGCACCGCTCGTCGTCGCCGTCGACCTGCCCAGCGGAATCCACCCCGACACGGGCGCCGTCAACGGTCCCGTGCTGCCCGCCGACCTCACGGTCACGTTTGGCGGCTATAAAGCCGGACTACTGGTCGACCCGGGCAAAACGCTCGCCGGGCGCATCCAACTCATCGACATCGGGCTCGACCTGACCGGCATCGAACCCGTCATGCGAGTGAACGACTAGCGTTTGCGCTTCTCGCGCACCCGCATGTTCACGTTGATCGGGCTGCCCTCGAAACCGAAGATCTCGCGCAGGCGACGAGTGATGAACCGGCGGTACTGCGGGTCGAGGAACCCCGTCGTGAAGAGCACGAACGTCGGCGGACGCGACGCCGCCTGAGTGCCGAACAGGATGCGCGGCTGCTTGCCCCCACGAACCGGGTGCGGATGCTCGGCCGTGAGCTCCGCGAGCAGCGCGTTGAACTTGCCGGTCGGAATGCGCGTATCCCACGACTCGAGCGCGAGTTCCAGCGCCGGAACGAGCCTCTCGAGGTGGCGACCCGTCTTCGCGGAGATGTTCACGCGCGGCGCCCACGAGACGTGCGACAGGTCCTGCTCGATCTCCCGCTCCAGGTACACGCGGCGCTCGTCGTCGAGCAGATCCCACTTGTTGTACGCCAGCACGAGTGCACGGCCCGACTCGAGCACCAGATCGACGATCTTGAGGTCCTGCACACTGATCGGCTGGCTCACGTCGATGACCACGACGGCCACTTCGGCCTTCTCCAGCGCGGCCGACGTGCGCAGGGTCGCGTAGAAGTCGGCGCCTTGGGCGAGATTCACCCGACGCCGGATGCCCGCCGTGTCGACGAAGCGCCAGAACTTGCCGCCGAGCTCGATCTGCTCATCGACCGGATCACGTGTCGTGCCCGCCATCTCATTGACGACTACGCGCTCCTCCCCCGCCGTCTTGTTGAGCAGGCTGGACTTGCCCACGTTCGGGCGCCCCAGAATGGCGACGCGACGCGGGCCGCCCACCTCCTCCTTCGCGACGGCCGAGACCTCGGGCAGGATCGTGAGCACTTCGTCCAGCAGGTCCGCGACACCGCGGCCGTGCACGGCGGACACCGGCCACGGCTGTCCGAGCCCAAGCGACCAGAGGACTGCGGCATCCGATTCCTGGTGCACGTCGTCGACTTTGTTGGCGACCAGAAGCACGGGCTTCCTGGTCGCGCGAAGCATGCGCACGACATGCTCGTCGGTCGAGGTTGCGCCGACCGTGGCATCCACGACGAACAGCACGGCGTCGGCGAGATCGATCGCGATCTCCGCCTGGGCCGCGACCGAAGCGTTGATGCCCTTGGCGTCGGGCTCCCAGCCACCGGTGTCGACAATGGTGAACTTGCGGTCGTTCCACTCACCCTTGTAGTTGACGCGGTCGCGCGTGACACCGGGGGTGTCCTCCACGACGGCCTCGCGGCGACCGATGATGCGGTTGACGAGGGCCGACTTGCCCACGTTGGGGCGACCCACGATCGCGAGCACCGGCAGCGCGGGCAGGTACACGATCGCGTCGGGGTCCTCGGTCGCCGCCTCGAGAATCCCGAGGTCTTCGTCGTCGAGGTCGTAGTCGGCGAGGCCTTGGCGCAGGGCACTCGTTCGCTGCGCCGCCTCCTCGTCATCCATGCCGGTGATGCGCTCTACCAGAGCGGTATCGATCTCCGGGAAGTCATCCTTCGCGTCGTCGTCGGCCATGGTGGTTTCCTTACGTGTTTACGTGCTCGATCGCACGAGACTCACGACAGCCTGCACGGTCTGGTCGAAGTCAAGATCGGTGGAATCGATGGTGGTGACACCATCCGCGGCGTTCATGAAGTCCACGACGCGCGAGTCCTGCGCATCTCGGGAACTGAGTTCGCTCGATGTGGCTGCAGCCGATTCTCCTGCGAGTTCGGCCGAACGCCTGCCCATTCTAGCTTCCTCCGATGCCGTGAGCAGAATCCGCACGGGCGCATCGGGCGCGACGACCGTCGTGATGTCCCGCCCCTCGACGATGATGCCTGGCCGGGAACTCGATGCGATGATCCCGCGGAACACGTCGACGAGGTACTGCCGCACCTCGGGAACGCGTGCCACGCTGCTCACGATGTGCGTCACGCGAGGCTCGCGGATGTCGTCGGTCACCGTCTCCGACCCGACCCTGACGAAGTAGTTGTCGGGGTCGACGCCGATCGTGTACTCGAAGCTCGGCAGCGACTCGATCAGATCCGCGGGACCGAGCGTGTCAATGCCTTCCTCGAGACACCGCCACGCGAGGGCGCGGTATGCGGCACCGGTGTCGAGGTAGTCGAAGCCCAGTACGCGGGCGGAGGCGCGGGAGACGCTCGACTTGCCGCTGCCCGCAGGCCCGTCGATCGCGACGACGACGCCCGCCGAACGCGCGCTCACGCGAACGCCCCCGCGATCTTCCAGCCGCGAGCCTCGAGTTCCTTCGCGAGCCGCTCCTCCACTTCGGGGAGCACCGAGATCTCGGCGAGCCCGATCTGGGCGCCCGGCGAATGTTCGAGCCGGAGGTCTTCCAGGTTCACGCCCGCCTCGCCGATCTCGGTGAGCAGTCGGCCGATCTCGCCGGGCTTGTCGTCGACCATGATGACCAGCTGGCTGAAGTGGTTCGCCTGTCCGTGCTTGCCCGGAATGCGAGCGACTCCGGCGTTGCCGCCAGCGAGCACCTCGGCGATCGTGCGCCTCGCGCCCGGGGCCGCCGGATCGTCGAGCGCCGCGAGCACGGTGTCGAGGTCGTCGCGGTACGCCTTGAGGATGGCCGTCACCTGTTCCGCATTGGCGCCGAGAATCTGCACCCATAGCTCCGGGTCGCTCGATGCGATGCGCGTTGTGTCGCGCAGGCCACCACCGGCGAGGCCGATCGCGGGTTCGGATGCGCCGCCGAGCCGCCGCGCCAGCAGGGTCGACACGACCTGCGGCACATGGGAGACGAGTGCGACCGATGCGTCATGCTCATCGGCCGTCATCTCCACAGGGAAAGCCCCCAGGTCGAGCACGAGATCCTCGACCAGTCGGCGGCGTGCGAGCTCTCCACGATTGGACGCATCCACGCAGATTACCCACGGACGCCCGATGAAAAGGTCGGCGCGAGCCGAAATCGCTCCCCCGCGCTCGCGCCCGGCGAGTGGATGGGAGCCCACATAACGGGACGTGTCCGCTCCCTCGGCTTCGAGTTCGGTCAGGATGCCCGCCTTGACGCTCGCGACGTCGGTGACGGTCGCTGCGGGCCAGGCCCTCAGTTCCGCCGCGACCACCTCGGCAGTGGCATCCGGGGGCACCGCGACAACCACGAGAACAGGGTCGTCCCGCGCGACCGGCGCGCGACCGGCCCCGTAGTCGATGGCGAGGGAGACGTTCGCGCGCGACGCGTCGTGCAGGATGACATCGACTCCACGGGCGACGAGCCCGTGGCCGATGCTCGCCCCGAGCAGGCCGGTGCCCACAATGCGCACCTGGCCGGCGATTCGGCTGGTCACTCCACGGTCTCCTCGGGGTTGTTCGGGTCAGTGCGCGAAATGGTCAGCAATTCGCCGAGTTCAACCTTAGTGAGATCACGCGTGCGCCCGACGGCCAAGGTGCCGAGGTGCAGGGGTCCGAACTGGCGCCGCACGAGCTCGGTGACGGGATGGCCGACGGCGTCGAGCATCCGGCGCACAATGCGGTTGCGACCGGAGTGAAGCGTGATCTCCACGAGCGACTCCCCTTGGGATGCTCCCCCGAGCGACCTCGCGCGGTCGGCCTTGATCGGGCCGTCGTCGAGCTCGATGCCCTTGGTGAGTTTGGAGATGGTCTGCGCGCTCACGACCCCCGAGACCTTGGCTATGTAGGTCTTCGAGACCCCGAACGACGGGTGGGCGAGCACGTGCGCGAGTTCACCGTCATTGGTGAGTACGAGCAGTCCCGAGGTGTTGGCGTCCAGCCTGCCGACGTTGAAGAGCCGCTCCTCGTAGTCCTGCGTGAACTGCCGCAGGTCGGGTCGACCGCTCTCGTCGGCCATCGAACTCACGACGCCGACGGGCTTGTTGAGCATGACGTAGCGCTTGGTGGTGTCGAGCTGGATGGCCGTGCCGTCGACGGTCACGCGATCGGTGGGCATCACGCGCCGCCCCGGCTCGCTCACGACCTCGCCGTTGACGGTCACGCGTCCCTGGGCGATAAGGTCTTCCGAGACCCGACGTGAGGCCACGCCCGCGGCGGCCATGACCTTCTGCAGGCGCTCACCCTCAGACGCGGCATCCCCAGTCATCGCACCTCGGCGATCTCGAAACCGGCGGAGCCGTCTTCGAGCAGCGGGGAGATGTGCGGCAGTTCGTCGATCGAGTTGATGCCGAGCTGGGTGAGCAGCAGGTCGGTGGTCTCGTAGTGGATCGCGCCCGTCTCGCTGTCGGTGTACGCCTCCGTGACGAGGCCGCGGCCGAGGAGCGTGCGAACGACCGAGTCGACGTTCACAGCGCGGATGGAGGCGATAGCTCCCCGGCTGATCGGCTGCTTGTATGCGATCACCGCGAGGGTCTCGAGCGCGGCCTGGCTGAGCCTCGTCGGGTTCTGGGTGAGAACGAAGTCGCGCACGATCGAGTCGTGTTCCGGCCGCACGTAGATGCGCCAGCCGCCGCCGACCTCCCGCAGTTCGAAGCCGCGCCGGACGCCGCCGCTCTCGCCGTCGTAGTCGGCGACGAGCCGCTCGATCGTCTGCCGCACGGCGGGCACCGGCGCGCCCAGTGCCGTCGCGAGGGACACGAGGCTCTGCGGCTCGTCGGCGATCATGAAGATCGCCTCGAGGGCGCGCTCGAGATCCGGCACAACCCTCGTGGGTTGCTCCTCGACCTGCAGCTCGGCGGTCTCAGTTTCCATAGTCGCTCCCCAGGTTTGCGAGGCTGTCGTCCGACCAGTGCTCGGCGGACCAGTGAATGGTGAGCTCGCCCAGCGGCTCGATCTGCTCGAACCCCACGAACGCGCCACGGTAGAGCTCGAGAACCGCGAGGAATCGCGCGACGATGACGCCCCGCTGATCGGCCCCGGCGATGAGCTGCCGGAACGTCATCGATTCGCCCCTGCGTAACAGCGCGACGACGTGGGCGGCCTGCTCGCGAATGCTCACAAGCGGAGCGTGAAGGTGGTCGAGCCCCACCGTCGGCAGCGCGCGCGGTGCCAGTGCGAAGGCGGCGAGCGCGGCGAAATCCTCGGGTGTCACCGTCCAGACGAGCTCGGGCGTCTGGCGGCGGTACTTCTCCTCCAGCCGCACCGAGCGGAAGTGGCGCGTCGACTCCTCGTCGAGCCGCCCGGAGAACCACTGCGCCGCCTCCTTGAACGCGCGGTACTGCAGAAGTCGGGCGAAGAGGAGGTCGCGCGCCTCGAGCAGGGCGACATCCTCCGCGTCGACAATTTCTCCTTGCGGAAGCAAACCCGCGACCTTGAGGTCGAGGAGCGTCGCGGCGACGACGAGAAACTCGCTCGCCTGGTCGAGCTCCGGGGACGCTGCATTGGGCTCCGCGGAAGCGCTGAGCCCCCGCAGGTACGAGATGAACTCGTCGGTGATGCGCGAGAGCGAGACCTCGGTGATGTCGAGTTCGTGCTTCGCGATGAGAGATAGCAGCAGGTCGAACGGCCCGCTGAAGTTGCTCAGGCTGACGGAGAACCCCGCCGAGTCCGACTCCAGTTCGCCCGTGCCCTCCGCGAGACCGCTAGGCGACTGCGCCACGGGAGATCAACTCTCTGGCGAGCTGGCGGTAGGCGTCGGAGGCGGCGTGCTCGGGAGCGAAAGTCGTGATGGGCGCACCGGCGACCGAAGCATCCGGGAACTTCACCGTGCGTCCGATGACCGTTTCGAGCACTCGGTCACCGAAGGTCTCCACGACGCGCTCGAGCACTTCGCGGGAGTGGAGCGTGCGGGCATCGAACATCGTGGCGAGGATGCCGTCGAGCTCGATCGCGGGGTTGAGCCGGTCTTTGACCTTCTCGATGGTCTCCACGAGCAGTGCGACACCGCGGAGCGCGAAGAACTCGCATTCGAGGGGAATGAGCACCCCGTGAGCGGCGGTGAGAGCGTTGACCGTGAGCAGGCCGAGCGAGGGCTGGCAGTCGATGAGCACGACGTCGTACTGGTCGCTCACCTTGCGGAGCACGCGTGCGAGGATCGTCTCGCGGGCAACCTCGTTGACGAGATGCACTTCCGCGGCCGACAGGTCGATGTTCGCGGGGATGATGTCGAGGTTCGGCACCGCCGTGTGGATGATCGCCTCGGCGGGGTTCTTGATGGTGCCGAGCAGCAGGTCGTAGATCGTCGGAACGTCGTGGGTCGGAACGCCGAGACCCGCCGAGAGGGCACCCTGAGGATCGAAGTCGATGGCCAGCACGCGCCGCCCGTACTCGGCAAGCGCAGCACCGAGGTTGATGGTGCTCGTCGTCTTGCCGACGCCGCCCTTCTGGTTGCACAGCGCGATGATGCGCGCCGGACCGTGGCCCCGTAGCGGTCGAGGTTCGGGGAAGTCCGTGCGCGGTCGGCCGGTAGGGCCCGGGTGCGGCGCCTCGAGGCCCGGCAGTACTGCCGAATCATCCCGTTGCGCTGTCATGCAACGAGTGTACGCGGCGCATTTTCGCACCCCCGGACTCCGACTCGCGCTACCGGCGGGTTCGGTTCGACCACAGGTTGAAGGTTCTAGCGTGCCCGCGGATGGGCCGTCGTGTACATGTCGCGCAGCGTATCGGCCGTGACCATCGTGTAGATCTGCGTCGTGGCCACGGACGAATGGCCGAGCAACTCCTGCACGACTCGCACATCGGCGCCTCCGGCGAGCAGGTGCGTCGCGAACGAGTGCCGGAACGTGTGCGGAGAGATCTCGAGACCCAGCTGTGCCTTCTCCGCCGCCGCGCGGATGATGAGCCACGCGTTCTGCCGGGAGACGCGCTGCCCCCGCGCACCCAGGAACAGCGCCGGCGTCGCCGTGCCACGCACCGAGAATGCCGGCCGCGCTCGCACGAGGTACGCGTCGAGGGCGGCACGCGCGAAGCTGCCCACGGGAACGATCCGCTGCTTGCCGCCTTTGCCGAACAGCCGCACGACGTCGCCCTCGAACACATCGTCGACGTTGAGAGCCACCGCCTCAGACACGCGAGCGCCCGTCGCGTAGAGCAGCTCCAGCAGCGCCTTGTCGCGGAGGTGCTGGATGTCGTCGCCATCGGTCGCCGCGAGCACCGACTCCATCTGCTCGATCGAGATCGCCTTCGGCAGTCTCATGGCGAGCTTGGGCGGCGTGATCTCGGCCGCGGCATCCGTTTCGGCCATGCCCTCCTCGACGACGAAGCGGTGGAACCCGCGAACCGACGAGAGCATTCGAGCCATCGAAGATGCCGTCAGCGGCCGATCGGGTCGCGTGCGCAGCTCGTGGGCGAACGCGGAGACATCCGCGCTCGTGATCGCGGCGGGGTCCACAACTCCCCGGCGGGCGAGCACGTCCGCGTAAGCGGAGAGGTCGCGACGATAGGCCTGGAGTGTGTTCGCCGAGAGGCCGCGCTCGATCGAGACGTGCCTGAGGTACCGGTCGACGGCGATCGGCATGCTCACCGGCGACGAGCTCATCGTCTGGCGCGCTCGATCGGATGCCGCGGCCACGGTGCATCCGCAGCGCCGAGCGTCTCCCAGCTGCGTGATCTCGCCGCCTGCGCGCTGAGTACGGCGATCGCGAGAATCGAGTTCTGCAGGTCCCGCGACAGCACGGCGTCGACCGCGTCATCCAGGGGAACCCAGCGCAGCTCGATGCCCGCTTCCTCCTCGGTGCGGGCGAACACGCCGGGCGCCGCACTCACGCCGCGGGCGAGGTAGGTGCGGATGACTTCGTTGCTGCCGCCGGGTGAGGTCATGAATTCGCTCAGAAGCGACCAGTGCTCGGCAACGAGGTCGGCTTCTTCCGCGAGTTCGCGCTGGGCGGCGAGCAAAGGCGACTCCCCCGCGATGTCGAGGAGTCCTGCGGGGAGCTCCCAGTCGCGGGTACGCACGGCGTGACGGTACTGCTTGATGAGCAGAACACGCTCGCGCTCGTCCATGGCGAGCACCGCGACCGCTCCCGTGTGATCCATGTACTCGCGAGTGATCTCGTGACCGTCGAGGCGGAACGTGTCGCGCCGAATATCCCAGACGCGGCCGTCGAACGCGATCTCGCTCGAGAGCACATCCGGTTCGACAGGTTCGTCGTGCAGGGGATCAGGCAACGTCGGCTTCGGGCTCTTCGTCGGCTGCCGGCACCTCGAACAGGCGACTCGCCTGCTGGCGTTCGAGCGCGGCGCCGATGAGGCCGCGGAAGAGCGGATGCGCGTGATTCGGCCGCGACCGCAACTCGGGGTGCGCTTGCGTTCCGACGTAGAACGGATGCACCTCGCGGGGCAGCTCCACGAACTCGACGAGGGTGCGGTCCGGCGAGATACCGGAGAAGCGCATCCCGGCCGCCGCGATCTGCTCGCGGTACGCGTTGTTGACCTCGTAGCGGTGGCGGTGGCGCTCAGCGACACTCGGCGCTGCGTAGAGTTCCTCCACGATGGAGCCGGACTCGAGGGCGGCCTCGTACAGGCCAAGGCGCATGGTGCCGCCCAGGTCACCGTGGTCGATGATGTCCACTTGCTCGGCCATCGTCGCAATGACCGGGTACTGCGTCTCGGGATCGAACTCAGAGGATGACGCGCCGACGAGGCCCACGACATCCCTCGCGTACTCGATCACCATGCACTGCAGTCCGAGGCACAGGCCGAGAGTCGGAATGCCGTTCTCGCGCGCGAAGCGCAGCGCCCCGAGCTTGCCCTCGATGCCCCGCACGCCGAACCCGCCCGGGATGACGATGCCTTCGAGGTCGGCCAGGTGCCGCGCGGCGCCTTCCGGCGTCTCGCACTCGTCGGACGGAACCCAGCGCACCGAGACCTTCGTCAGCTGCGCGAACCCGCCGGCCTTGAGCGCCTCGGTGACGGAGAGGTACGCATCCGGAAGGTCGATGTACTTGCCAACGAGCCCGATCGTGACCTCGTGTTTGGGGTCGTGAACCGTCTGCAGCAGGTCTTTCCAGCCGTCCCAGTTCACCTCGCCCGCCCGGAGGCCCAGCTGGTCGATGATGTACGAGTCCAGCCCCTGATCGTGCAGCATCGTGGGGATGTCATAGATGCTCGGCACATCGACCGCGTTGACGACGGCCGCTTCATCCACGTCGCACATGAGGGCGATTTTGCGCTTGTTGCTCTCGGAAACGGGACGGTCGCTGCGCAGCACCAGCGCATCCGGCTGGATACCGATCGAGCGCAGTGTCGCGACCGAATGCTGCGTTGGTTTCGTCTTCTGCTCGCCGGAGGCGTTCATGAAGGGCACGAGCGAGACGTGCACGAAGAACACGTTCTTGCGGCCGAGCTCGTGACGCACCTGGCGTGCCGACTCGATGAACGGCTGGCTCTCGATGTCACCGACGGTGCCGCCGATCTCGGTGATGATGACGTCGGGACGCGGGTTGTCGTCGGAGAACGGCCCCTTCGCCTGCAACCGCATGCGGCGTTTGATCTCGTCGGTGATGTGCGGGATGACCTGCACCGTGTCGCCCAGGTATTCTCCGCGGCGCTCCTTCGCGATCACGTCGGAGTAGATCTGCCCCGTAGTCACGTTAGCGGCCTGGCTGAGATTGATGTCGAGGAATCGCTCGTAGTGCCCGATGTCGAGGTCGGTCTCGGCTCCGTCGTCGGTGACGAAGACCTCCCCGTGCTGGAACGGGTTCATCGTGCCGGGGTCGACGTTGAGATAGGGGTCGAGCTTCTGCATGACCACGCGCAGTCCACGTGCGGTGAGAAGGTTGCCGAGGCTGGCGGCGGTGAGACCCTTGCCGAGTGAGGAGACCACCCCACCGGTGACGAAAATGTGCTTGGTAACCGTCGAGTCCGTAATATCCACCACGGGGTTTCATCTTATCCTGCCCGCCCGTGTGCCGGACCCGACTCGCTGCGCCGCAAGCGAAATGAGCCGGAAACCATCACGGACGCCCCAATCGCTACAGTTCACTCATGAAAGCATTCCCGATGCTTGTTCTAGCCGCCGCCGTGCCCCTGTTTCTCAGCGGCTGCGGCGCTCCGACGTCGATCGCAACCAACACCTACCCCGACGTGCCGAACGGCCATGCGGAGGGGATCAACCTTTTCAGCGCGGAACCCATCGCCGTGTGGGACCACGGCCGCACCATCCTCGCGATCGTCACCGTCGGCAGCGGTTCATGCCCGCCGGTGCCGACCGCGATCAGCGCCAAGGATGCCTCGACCATCGCGCTCACGTTCGTGCGATCGCCCAACAGCCCGTGCAGTGCCGACCTCGGGCCCACCACCCACGAGTTCAAGATTCCGGAGGGCATCGACGTGGACGGCGAGGTCACGGTGGAACTCCTCTTCGACTTCGAGACCGACCAGACCTACACGTTGACGGTGCAGTAACGCGCTGAGCTAGTTGTCGAGACCGTGAGCGGTCTCGATCAACTCCCGGGCGTGGGCGAGGCCGCTCTCGGAATCGGGGAGGCCTGACAGCATTCGAGCCATCTCGGCGGTGCGCTCGTCACCCTCGAGCTGTTCGACGCTCGACGCCGTCACCGATCCGTCGCTGTCTTTGAGTACGCGCAGGTGGTTGGTGGCGAACGCGGCCACCTGGGCGAGGTGCGTGACGACGATCACTTGCGCCGTTCGGCTGAGCCTGGCCAGCCGCCTGCCGATCTCGATCGCGGACGCTCCACCGACGCCGGCATCCACTTCGTCGAAGATGAACGTCGGTACGGGATCGCTGCCGGCGATGACGACCTCGATGGCGAGCATCACGCGCGAAAGCTCACCGCCGGAGGCGCCCCGACCGAGCGGGCGTGGTTCCGCGCCGGAATGAGGCTGGAGCAGGATCGAGACTTGGTCCTTGCCCGTGAGGGAGTAGTCCTGGCGGTCCTCGACCGTCACGGTGACAACCGCATCGGCCATGGCGAGCGCTGCTAATTCGGCCGTCACCCGCTCCGAGAGTCGGATCGCGTTCTCGCGCCGCACCTCGCTCAGCCGCGCGGCGAGCTCGACCACGCGTGCGCGGTCGGCTTCGACCTCCACCCGAAGGGTTTCGATGCGGGTCGAGTCGTTGTCGAGCTCGAGCAAGCGGCTGGAGCCGGTATCGAGATAGTCGATCGCGTCTTCGAGCGTCGGGCCGTACTTGCGCACGAGCGCGTTGAGTTGCGCGCGGCGCTCCTGCACGGCCTCGAGTTCACGCCCACCGTCGGCATCGAGGCCGCTGAGGTATCCCGCAAGCTCCACCGAGATCTCGCTCACGCTGAATGACGCGGCGGCGATCGCTTCGGCGATCGGGCCCAGCGCGGCGTCGTGGTCGGCGACGCGCTCGAGCTGGCGGCGCGCGGTGGTGAGCAATCCGACGACGTCGCGTGCCTCATCCGACGATTCGGACGAAAGGATGTCGTGCGCTTGCGCCGCAGCAAGCCGCAGGTCCTCGAGGTTGGTGAGACGATCGGCGCGCTCGGCGAGTTCCTGGTCTTCCCCGCGGCGGGGTGCCGCCGCCTCGATCTCGGTCATCGCGATGCGCAGGTCTTCGGCCTCGCGCGAGCGGCGGTCTCGTTCGGCGACGAGCACGTCGAGCTCGCCCTGGTTGGCCTGCCAGCGGCGGTACACCGACTGGAACTCGTCGAGCACTGCCGCGAGGGGTGCACCGGCGAACCGATCGAGCGCCTCGCGCTGCGCGGTCGCCGAGCGCAAGCGCACCTGGTCGGACTGGCCGTGCACGACGACGAGCTGTTGCCCGATCTCGTTGAGCACGCCGACGGGAGCGCTTCGACCGCCGACGACCGCGCGGCTGCGGCCCTCTTGGGAGACCGATCGACCGAGGATGAGCTCGCCGCCGTCGAGGTCGCCGCCCGCGTCGCGCACTCGGTCGGCCACCGCTCCTCCGGCGTCGATGAGCCACCGGCCCTCCACGACCGCGTGGGGGCTGCCGGAACGGATCGCGGCGCTGTCGGCGCGCTCGCCGAGCAGCAGGCCGAGCGCTGTCACGACCATCGTCTTGCCTGCGCCGGTCTCCCCTGTGAGCGCGGTGAAGCCCGGCCCCAGAGGCAGTCGGGCCTCACCGATCACGCCGAGGTTGCGGATCGAGATCTCTTCG